>CAWIHF010000021.1:0-123225 GCA_963835885.1 uncultured Alphaproteobacteria bacterium | reverse complement strand
GCGGCTCAGTCGGCCGCCCTGTCGGTTCTGTGGACCTCGCTCAGCGTCGGTGCTCCCAACTGCGACGGGCGGCCTCCGAATGGCCCTCAGGATCACCCGACCAGCCCCGTCCACGTCCAGAGCGCTCGTCCTCGTCCTCGTAGCGCCCGCCGCGCCGACTCTCATAGCGGCGGTCGTCGTCTTCGTAGCGTGACCGGCTGCGATAGCGGCCATTGTCGTCGTCACGACGCTGCGAACGGTGGCCTTCCTCCCACCCGCGGCGAGCCGCTTCCGAATGGCCCTCCGGATCGCCGAACCAGCCGCTCTCGCCATGTTCCCCGCTCCGCCAGCCCCGGCGCGAAGCTTCCGAGTGACCCTCGCGATCGCCGAACCAGCCGCTTTCGCCATGGTCTGAATTACGCCAGCCGCGGCGAGACGCCTCGGAGTGGCCCTCCCGATCGCCGTACCAGCCGCTTTCGCCGTGGTCGGAACGCTCCCATCCGCGGCGAGACGCCTCGGAGTGACCCTCCGGATCGCCGAACCAGCCGCCGTGTCCGCGATCGCGGCTGCTGTAACGGCGTTCATCCTCGTCGTCGTTGCGGCCCATCGAGCGACGGCCGTAACGGCCTTCGTCCTCGTCCGCATACCGGCTGCGAGACCGGCCTTCGCTCATGAATCGGCCAGACTCATCGCGATCCTGTCCACCGCGATAATTGCCGCCTCGGGAATGGCCGCGATCGTCCTCGGGGAGGAAGCGCCCCTGTTCGTCACGATCGGGCATGCTTGAGTACCTTGCCATCGATATTGCTCCTTTGGTCTGCTTGCGACAGGCTGAGGTTGGTCCGAAACCCCTCGGACCGGGGTTGGTCCCAAACGGTTCAGGTTGCCCTTTGATCCGCGCCCGCCGTGATTTCGCCGGACGGGCGCGCTGCCGGGCGCGTTGACCTCGCTGTCTCGGATTGCGTTCGGCGCCGCTTCCCCTCCGCGGCGATCGAAACGCGCCAGCAAGGCGGCCAAGCCGCCTTGCGTTCTCATATCCCGCCCGTTCGTTGGGCTCAGCGACGGTGTTCCCAGCCTCGGCGGGCAGCCGCGGAATGGCCTTCCGGATCGCCGGACCAGCCGCCGTGGCCGCCGCGGCTTCGGCCGCTGCGCCCATAATCTTCGTTGTCGTCGTCCTGGCGCCGGCTCTCGTAGCGGCCACCGTATCCGGCACGCCGGTCGTCGCCTTCGTAGCCAGAACTCCTGCCGTAGCGGGCGCCCATGTCACGCCTGCCGTAACGGTCGTCGTCCTCGTCGCGCCGTTGCGAACGATGTCCCTCGTCCCATCCGCGGCGCGCGGCCTCGGAATGGCCTTCGCGATCGCCGGTCCTGCCGCTCTCGCCGCGGCCGGACCATCCACGCCGGGAGGCTTCCGAATGCCTTTCGGGATCGCCGAACCAGCCGCCCTGGCTTCGGCCGCGGGTCCCGGCAGAGGATCGGCTGCCGTAGCGCGCCGCCTTCATCCTCGTCGCGTTCGCGACCCATCGAGCGGCGCCAGCCATAATCATGGTAACGGCCTTCGTCCTCGTCCTCGTACCGGCTCCGGCTTTCGCTCATGAACCGGCCCTCTTCGTCGCGCTCCTGCCCGCCGCGATAAAGACCTCCGCGACGCGAATATCCACGCTCGTCCCGCTCGTCGCGATCCGGCATGCCGGCATATCGGCTGGGCGGCTCGCTGTCCCTTCGGCCTCGCCGGCGCGCCGAGGACATCGGAGAGGCTGCGCGGCGCCAGCAAACTCATCGCCTCTTCGACGCTCTCATCGATGTCGGCGAACCGGTTCTTCATCCGCTCGTACCGAGCCTTCATCTGCGGACCGAGCGCGTTCAGGGTCGATTCGTCGATCGCCACGCTCAGCGCCTCGGCTTGCTGCTGAGACGCCACGATGACGGCCTCGAGCGCATCGGACAGCGCGTCGAGCTTTGCTTTCCCGCCATCGGCCGCCTCCGACTGGATCAGGTCGGCGAGCAGGATATTCAGCAAGTCCTTGCGAACGGCGACCGAGGCCATCCTGTCCTCGTCGACATCGGCGTCCTCGAGCGCCGGAACCAAAAGATCGACTTCGACCATGTGGTGGGGCAGCCAGACCGCGACGAATTCCCTGACGATCGCCGGCATGTCGGCGCCGTCTTCCGACCGTTTGGCGAGCGCGGCCCGGAGCTCCCCATGACGCTCGCCCTGATAGTCGGTGACCTTTGCCTGGTCCTGGCCGGCGCCCGAGGCGCTCTTGGCGGCTCCGCCGCTCGTGCTTTCCGTCTTCGCTTTACCTGACTTTTCCGGCTCACGTGCCATGGCGCGCTCCTCGCTGGGAATCCCCGTCGCTCAACGCCTCACGCCGCGGCGGGTTCCAACATTGTGACTGGCCCGGCGAAGTCCGCCGGCATGTCGGCGCGCCGGGGCGAAAGAGCTTGAGATGTTTGGGAAAAGAGGGCTGGCGCGGGCCTGTCGCCAAGGCGAAGGTTGCGCGGCGCTGCATGTTTTTAAGAATGTCTTCTCGGCGGCTAGGCCGGGGCGCGGAACGACAGGATTCTGTCGCTCGGAAAATCATATAATTTGCCGGTCTCGGTCCACTCCGGCGAGCAGATTTCGACGATCTTGGGGGCCAGCTCGTCGGGCGTTCGCAGCGTCATCGGATCCTCGCCGGGCATCGCCTTGGCGCGCATCAGCGTGCGCAGCGGCCCCGGGTTGATCAGCGTCACGCGAATGTTCGAGGTGTTCTCCGTCTCGGCGGCGTAAGTGCGGGCGATGGCGTCGAGCGCGGCCTTCGCGGTCGCGTAGGGACCCCAATAGGCGCGGAAGTCGGCCCGGCTCGCCACGCCCGAGGTGAGGAACGCGACCCGCCCGGCCGGCGAGCGGCGCAGCAGGGGATCGAGCGAGCGGATGAGGCGCCAATTGGCGGTGACGTTGACCGCGAGAACATCGTCCCATTGCTTCGGATCGACGTGGTGCAGCGGCGACAGGACGCCGAGAATCCCCGCGTTTCCGACGAAGGCGTCGAGCCTTCCCCATCTTCGATAGATCGCTTCGCCGAGCCGGTCGATCGCCGGGTAATCGCGAACATCGAGCGGCGCCAGCGTCGCCGGATCGTCGACGTTGGGACGCAGCGCGCGAATCTCGTCGTCGAGTTCCTCGAGCGCGCCTTGCGTTCGCGCGAGCGCCATCACGTGGGCCCCCGAGCGCGCGAAGGCGACGGCCGCCGCCCGCCCGATGCCGCGCGAAGCTCCGGTGATCAGAACGACGCGAGTCGATGCGTCGTTTTCGCGGATCGTCAATCGACACTCCTCAGGACGTTTGCTAACTTGTTGCCGAGGCGAGGGCGCCGTCGCCGTCAGGCGGCCCGAATCGGGTTCTCGAAAAACTCCTTCGATCGACCGGAATCGAAGGCGCATTCGCCGGCGGAACAAGGGTTTTGGCGGTTGTATGGACTTGCCGAGTTTGAAAATAAAGTCCAAAACGACCGTGAGATAGGCGAGGCGCCCGGGCAGGCCCGACGCCGGGGGTGGGGACGTTGCTAGACATGCGACGCCAATGTCTTGGGGCTTGACATGCCGAATGCAAAAACGGGCCGAGAACCGGGCCGGACGGTGACGAGGGCGGATTTGTCGGAGGTCGTCTACCAGCGGGTGGGCTTGTCGCGCACCGAATTCGGCGGAACTCGTCCAGTCTGTGCTCGACGAAATCTGCGACGCGGCGGCGCGCGGGGAAACCGTAAAACTCTCCGGCTTCGGCTCGTTCGTGGTGCGATCCAAGGGCGAGCGGATCGGCCGCAACCCAAAGACCGGTGTCGAGGTGCCGATCCTTCCGCGCCGGGTGATGGTGTTCAAGCCCTCGAACGTGCTGAAGGCGAGAATCAACGGGCGCGGAGGCGAAACGCCCGAGGAATAGTCGGCCGGGGCAGGCGGGCGCCGCTGGCTTTCTCGCGCACGCCGGCTGATACTTTTGCCAGTGGCGGGGGTAACGATTCGACCCGCCGTCGGGCATGGCGAGCGGCGAATGGAAAAGAGCCCCGAGGCCTTTCGAACGATCCGCGAAGTCGCGGAGGCGATGGACCTGCCGCAGCACGTCCTGCGCTTCTGGGAAACCCGCTTTCCGCAGATCCGGCCGCTGAAGCGGGCCGGCGGCCGCCGCTACTATCGGCCCGACGACGTCGAGCGGCTGAGGCTGATCAAACGTCTTCTCTACGACGAAGGCTACACGATCAAGGGCGTGCAAAAACTGTTCAAGGAGCAGGGCGTCCAGAACGTCGCGACCGCCGCGGTCGAAACACGGCTGCCGTTCTGGCCGGCGGAAGAGTCCGCGCCTGACGACCGCGAGGATTTTTCGCACCCGGGCGCGGGCGCGACGGACGGATCCGAAGCGCCGCTTCCCGCCGCGCGCGAAGCGGCTATAGCGCCAGCCGCGCCGCGCCTCGCGGCCGACGAGCTCGCCGCGCTGCGCAGCAGTCTCGCCGATATTCTGGAAGCGCAGCGGATTCTCGACCACGCCGGCCGGCAGGGGGGATGAGCCAAGGCTCGCGGGCGCCGCAGAGATAACCGAGCCCGTCATGGCCGGCGCCCGGCCATGACGCTTTTGGCTCCAACGCCCCGCATTGCCAGCGCCGCCCCCGGCGCCTATAAGAGCCTCCGTCGGAGTGTAGCGCAGCCCGGTTAGCGCACTAGTCTGGGGGACTAGGGGTCGTGGGTTCGAATCCCGCCACTCCGACCATTGATTTCAAGCACTTACGGCGATCATGCTTCCGGCGATCCAGCGTTTTGGAAGCATATCGGAAGCAGCGCAGACTGAAGTCAGAGCGGTGACGCCCCCGCCCCCTGCGCGCTCGCCCCCTCCGAAACCGTCTGGCAATGCCCCGTAGAACGCTTTTCGAAGCCGGTTGAATGCCCAAGTTGCCGCCGATCCCCCCATCATGGTACGACTGGCTCACCCAGGGCGGCATGATGAGGCTGTCTTCACACCCCTCCCGACTTCCCCATGGATCAAGGCATGGCCCCACCCCCACCCCCACCCCCACCCCCACCCCTATAATGGACAAGCCGGGGGCATGGCAGCGGCGCGTTTAGGTACTTGGAAAATATATCTGGGAACTCAAAACAGTTTTCACTGTAACTAAATGTATTACTCGCACAAATTTGACTCCCAGAGTAATGCCGGCAAATCCCTCCGCCCCCGCCACACCCCCCTGCTGCGGCCTAACTCATCGTGGATGTATCGGAGCGGCAGTGTAAAAGAGCGAAAGGATGGGACTAAATGCGCGAGGTTATGTTTACTGTTGCCTTGCTGTCGTCAACAAGCGTGTTTGCCAATGACTGTGACCGCTTACTTACAGGTGAATGCGCGCCACAAGATCATACACAAAATAAATCAAAAGAACCTGTTTGGCCAAAAGCCCCATCAGATCATTGCCCAACGAACCCGAGCATACCTAAGTATGAAAGTAAAGACGGGCATTTACTAATTACTGAACAGTGTATTAATTCCGCGCCATTGTATGAGCAAGCCTATCTATACCACTTAAACATCGCCGGAATGAAGAAAGACCATATTTATGATGACTGCATCGAAGAAAACGAAAAAAGTGAAAAGCTTTGTACCGCACTTGCTAACTTAGCATTCCAGATCGACATGGACGAGTTTGAAATAAAAGAATTGCAAAGTGCAACTAGAAGGTAGGCGCTCATCTCGCCGGTCAAGTTGGCCATGAACGCCAGGCCGCCAAGGCCAGCCTGGAAGCTCGCCATTGCCCCCCTGCCGTTATCCCCGTTTCATAGCCGCAGGCTGCGCACTTGGCTCTCGACGTTTCGGGCAATTTTGAAGGCTCGTTGTCGTGTTTCCCGACGCGACCTCGACAGCATGTTCGCGTCCCCCCTGCTGAGCTATCGCTGCACACAGTTACTTGACACGCGCAAGGCGTCTGTGGTCCGTTGCCGGTCAAACGGCAGCGTTTTTAGGTAGTGGGCCAGTTTGAATAAGGCAGAAGAATTTTCCGCTGGCTAGCGCTCAAATCTTATCATCAGGATGCACACGCCGGTTTCAAACGCCTTTTCAAAAAAGGTTGAAAATCACGCCCATGCCGTGGCGCTTCACATGATGTATTACAATTTTGTCCGCATCCATAAGACGCTCAGGACAACTCCAGCGATGGCTGCTGGCGTGGCCGATCGGCTTTGGGAGGTTAAGGACATGGTCGACGCTCTGGAAGCGTGAGAAGCAATATGAACTCATGTTACGGGCGCGGGAGCAATAAACAAAATAAATTGCTTATCGTCGCCAATATAGCCGGCCCCGTTCACAATTTTTGGATGGATGTTTGCTATTTCCAAAATATCTCTTAGTTTTTCAGCGGCTGGAGGAACGTTATTGATGTCATGAACAAGTATAAGTATCCCTTGATCTTGCGGTCCTCTTGGATAAAGAAACATTCTTTCAGGACGTATCCCGCTTCTTGAAAAAATGTCCACGTATTCACTAGCAACGTGATATGTCTCGTTATTTTCTTGTGTTGAAGCAAGTAACATATTGGACACTAGACGACAGCTAGGAAGCAAACAACAAAAGCTATCCATCCGATGGCGGCAACAATGGGGTGATGGGTGGGTGCGATCGACGGCCGCGCTGTCGCAATAATATAGGTGAGTCCGATCAGGGCGAGAACGGGCGCAAAATAAGGCCAGAGAACAACTGAAGCAACGAGGCTCACGAGGCCGCCCGAAGATTTGGCAACGCTGAACCAATATTGGTTCCTGGCATTCCAATCCGGAACACTGATATAAATAGCCAATATGAGCAAAAGCCAGCCTGGTAGCGGTAATGGGAACTGTCCAAGCAGAAGATTGGCCACAAAACGCGCGGTCTTGTCCATTGACCAGCCACCTTGTTTCCGATCGCCGGCGGGAGTTGGGGTTTCGGACATGCCCACGATCCTGACTCCGAGCGCCTGCGCTCGCAACAGAGCCCGGATGATTTTTGGGATCGCAAATCAGCGATCGGCAGAGCCCGCTCCAGGGCTGCCTTATTCAAACTGGCCCAACTACCCGTTTTTAGCCGAACGCCGGGTCAGGTCGCGCGCGCAATTATCCATGCGTCTTGCGCGGCAAGCTCCGACGCACTTGTCCTGCGCATGTGACGCGCATTGGAGTGGAAGAAATGAAGAAGACGATAATCGCTTTGGCATTCATCCTTACAGCTTCACAGGCTTCCGCTCAATATTCGACTGGCATGGTGGGCAACGAGCCCTTCATGATGAACACTTTCCAGAACAGCATGGGAAGCTATTCAACTGGCATGGTGGGCAACCAATCATTCGGGCGCGTTTATCCCTTGACAGCAAGTAAGCGTTCTGTCATGCTATCCCTCAACCGCAAGCCGAGTGGCGACCATGACCGAATACACCTTCAAAGAATTCCAAACAGAGTACCCCGATGACGAAGCGTGCCTCGCTAAGTTGATGGAAATCAACTACGGCGGGACCGACATCTTTTGCCCTGCATGCGGCGTCAAGACCAACTTTCACATGATGCACAAGCGCCGCGCTTTCGCATGTCAGGAATGCGGACATCATGTCTATCCGTGTGCCAACACAATATTTCACAAATCAAGCACGAAGCTGACGGTCTGGTTTTTCGCCATGTATCTCCTGACGAGCACTCGCCACGGGGTGGCGGCCAAGGAAATCGAACGCCAGACAGGTGTAACCTATAAGTGTGCTTGGCGCATGTGTCATGAACTTCGTAAGCTAATGGCGACTGCCGACGACACTAGCCCGCTCAGCGGTCATGTTGAGATTGATGAGACGTGGGTAGGCGGCAAACAAAAGAGAGCAAGCGCGACGTGCGGATGGATCAAACAAAACGATCGTCATGGGCATCGTGGAGCGCGGCGGCCGTCTGCGTGCCGGTCCAATTCTAGATACTACATTGGCGACGCTTGAGGCCCGCGTTGTCCACAACGTCAAGACTGGCGCGACTGTCAGTACCGACGAATGGGGTGGATATAACAGCCTCTCCGCCAAGGGTACGTTCATGGAAAAGTCAATCATAAAGCGGAGGAATACGTAAACGGCATCCATCACACCTGCACAATTGATGGTCATTGGTCGCTGTTCAAACGCGCCGTGCGCGGCACACACGTCTACATTTCAGAAAAGCATATGTGGAAATACGTCTCCGAATTTAGCTATCGCCGAAATCTACGCCATTCTCACCGGCTTATGTTTGATCGTCTCGTGGCTTCTTTTTCGCAGCCGCGTTTAGTAGAGACGTGAAATCCTCTTTGTGAGACGGATTATCACCACCCGCGCCATCCTCCGACAAGGACTTGGCGATTGGCCTAGTCGGTTCGGACGGCGACAGGGCCTCCTCCGCGTCACGTCTGTCTTTGAGAGCAGGCATGTTTAGAGCGGTATCCGAACGCACTGAATCGGCGGGCTTCCCGAGGGCCTGGAGGCCTTTGCCGACATCTTGAAATCGTCGCCTGCGAACATGATACAGCTTGATCGGATCCCGCTCTAGCCCGCATTATGCGTCGCGGGTCGGCGGGAGTAGCCTAAGCGACTGATTTTGCGTAGAATCCGGTTGTCGACGCCGATTCGCGCGATTTCAGGTGAGCCACACCCGCCATGAACGATTCTATGCTGCCGCTGCCTGGTCTGTCATCGGTTTCGGGCAAAGCCGTTGTGGCCAAATTCGATGGAGGGTTGCTTTCGTCGGACGGCGGCATTTTGGCGTTGCGCGAAGTCGAACAGCGGCTTCGGGTCGCGGATCGGCTGGCCGCGTGTGTGGTCGATCCTCGGGCGCCCGATCAGATCACCCACAGCTTGGCGGACATCATCCGGTTTCGGCTGTTGATGATCGGCGCCGGCTACGAGGACGGGATCGACGCCAATTCCCTGCGCAGCGACCCGATATTCAAGATGGCGCTCGATCTGACGCCGTCGGATCGGGAGTTGTGCTCGCAATCGACGATCTCGCGATTGGAGAACCTGCCGGACGCTCGCGCGCTGTTGCGAATGGGCCGTGCGATGGTCGACCTCTATTGCGAGTTGTTTGCCAAGGTTCCCAAACGGATCACGCTCGATATCGACGACACGTTCGACGCGGTGCACGGCGGCCAGCAATTGCGGCTGTTCAACGCGCATTACGACGAATACGGCTTTCAGCCGATTGTCGTGTTCGACGGCGAGGGCCGCTTCGTCACGGCCGTGCTTCGTCCCGCCAAACGGCCGAGCGGCGCCGAGATCAAGCCCTTCTTGCGCCGGCTGCTGCGCGCGATCCGCGCTCACTGGCCCCACACCGAGATTCTCCTGCGCGCCGACAGCCATTATTGCGGCCCCGAGGTTCTCGATTGGTGTCGCGCCAACGGCATCGACTACATCCTCGGCGTCGCGCCGACCACGACGTTGCGTCGTCATGTCGAGGCTCTCGAAGCCAGCACGAAGGCGCGGTTCGAGGAGGACGGCAAGCTCCGCCGCTTCAAGGAGTTCTACGATGGCGCACAGAGCTGGAGCCGCGTCGAGCGGATCATCGCGCGCGTCGAAGTCGGCGAGGACGGACCCGACACGCGCTTCGTCGTGACCAATCTGCAAAAGCGCAACGCCCGCGCGCTGTACGAAGACCTCTACTGCCGACGCGGCCAAGCCGAAAACCACATCAAATCCTGGAAGACGCATCTGGCGGCGGACCGCACGTCCTGCACGAAGGCGACGGCCAATCAGTTCCGTCTCTTCCTCCACGCCGGCGCTTATTGGCTGATGTGGGGGCTTCGCGTCTCGATGCCGAAGCGCTCGATGTGGCGCGTCGCCCAGTTCGACACCTTGCGCCTGCGCCTCATCAAGATCGCCGCCCGCGTCGTCGAAATGAAAACGATGATCCGCGTGCACTTGCCGACCTCGTGCCCGGCGCAGGATATTCTGCGCCTCGCTTTGGAACGCATACCGCGTCTCGTCACCTGAGCGACGGGGCGCGAGGCCCCAAAACGCAAACCCATCCCACCAACCTGCAAACCCCCCTCCAACCAAAACTCAGGCTCAAAGCCCGAGCCGAACCAACACGTCCAAACTCGACCAAAATCAACCAAATGCCACGAAAGACCCGGAAGAACGGTTAGCGCGGTGCATAATGCGGGCTAGAACCTCAAGTATGTGCCATGCCGGGATTACGCATGTCATCCCGCTAAGCCCTTTTGCATATGGGCCATCTGCAATGAATGGCTCCTTGCTCTCAGCCAATCGGTTTTTGTCCCGGAGTGGCCACTCTTCTGGGAATTGCCCCCAGTGAATGCCAAGTAATTTAAGCAAGTGCTTCGAGGGTTTAAGCCGCCCGTGAGCACCACGAACACGCCCTGACACGACTTGCGAGCGCCAACTGGGGGAACCCGTGCTGAGCCTGCTCGGCTCAATCTCTAAAGTGTCGAAATCCATTTCTATCGAATCGAATGGTTCTTCTGACTCTGTTAGATCTGATCCAAACGTGCGATAAACAAACACAGGAGAGCCAGAAAATCCAGTGCGCGAGTGCATATCAACAACATAGCTTTCTCCCTTATTGGCCTCCGCGCACTCGCTGGCGTAGGCGCGAGTTCTGGAAAGCGACTAAGAATCCGGTCCCACCTGGATTCCGCCCAGCCCGGGCGTCCTCTTTTGTTCTATAAAGGTAAAAAACGGACTTAATCATCCGTTGCGGGATATGCGGCATTCCAACTGGAGTCCACGCGATCTGACGTACTCCGCGCGTCGATAAAACTCACGCGGCGCGCGCTCAAATTCCAGATCGAAGAAACCGAGCGCGCTAACCATGGGCACAAGCGCCACTTGCTGTCAAGGGATAAGCGCGCATTCGGGATCACAACGTTCGATCCTGCGCCCATGCCAGACCTTGGAACGATGCCCATGCCAGATTTTGGGCCGATGCCCATGCCAGATTTTGGGCCGATGCCACAGAGTGCATCCCCCTCGTACAGTGAACCAAGTACTGAGAAGTGGCCCCGGATTTTAGGACCACTGGCTTCGTTGGAAGAAGTCTGCTCCGAAAGGCTTTGAACGGAGCGGAGCATGACGAAGACACGACGGAAGATTGACGCGGGGCTGAAGGCGAAGATTGCGCTCGAGGCGTTGCGCGAACAAGCGACAGTGAACGACCTGGCGCAGCGTCACCAAGTTCATCCGAACCAGATTTACGCCTGGAAGAAGCAGCTGCTGGACCATGCGGCGCGGGTGTTTGATCCGAAGGTCGGGCTGGACGCGGAGGCGGCTCAAGCGCGGCAGATCGAGAAGCTTCACGCCAAGATCGGCGAGCTGACGATCGAGAATGATTTTTTCGCAAAGAGGTTCGGCAAATGAGCGCGCCGGACCGCCGAGCCGACTCGATCGCGCGCATGGCGATCTGTCGATCCGCCGGCAATGTGCGATGCTGGGCTTGGCGCGCTCGGGCGTCTATCGCAAGCCGCGACCGGTCAATGACAATGATTTGGAGGCGATGCGGCGGATCGACGCTCTGTTCACCGCGCGGCCGTTCTTCGGCGCGCGGCGGATCGCGCGGACGCTGAGCGAGGAGGGTTTTCCGATCGACCGGAAGCGTGTGCGACGGCTGATGCGGGTGATGGGGATCGAGGCGCTGGGGCCGAAGCCGAGAACGACCAAGCCCGCGCCGGGACACAAGATTTATCCCTACCTCTTGCGCGATCTGACGATCGATCGGCCGAACCATGTTTGGGCGGCCGATATCACCTACATCCCGATCGGCCGCGGCTTTCTCTATCTGGTCGCCGTCATCGACTGGGCGAGCCGGGCAGTTCTTTCCTGGCGACTGTCGAACACGATGGACGCGTCCTTCTGTCTGGCGGCGCTCGAGGACGCGCTGGCCCGATACGGCAGACCGGAGATCTTCAACACGGACCAGGGCAGCCAATTCACCGGCGCGGCCTTCACTGGCGCGCTGATCGAGGCCGGAGTGCGCATTTGATGGACGGACGCGGACGCTGGATGGACACGTGTTCATCGAACGCGTCTGGCGCTCGCTGAAATACGAGGACGTCTATCTGAGAGGCTATGCCGACGGCCGCGAGGCGAAAGCGGGCATCGGCCAATCTTCGCCTTCTACAACGAGCGCCGCCTTCATCAGGCGCTCGGCTATCGCACGCCGATGGCCGTCTGGCGCGAAGGCGCGGCGCCGACAGCCTGTGGGCATGTGGACAACGCAAGCGCGTTGACCATGCCCACAGGCGGATCAGAATAACAGACAGAACACCTGGCGGCGTGATAAAGGATAATCAGCAGACGGCTTTCCAACTTAACCGCCGCCAAAAACGGTCCCGCTTCGCGGGGCCACTTCACTGGACTGCTACCGGAAACTATGTATCCCGGTGTTACTAAGACAGTCGTACCGCAACGCTGGATAGACCAAATAATTAAGTGCTCAAATCCATCATACATTGATAATCATCAAGTATATTGCGCTAAGGACTGGGCGCTATTTCTCGTTAAACTTTATATTAACAAAGACAAACCAGTAACAAGTGAGTTGAATTCATGTCAGTATAACGTTTACGCGCGAGATCATTTTGAGAATTGAAGAAGCGCGGTAAATGAGCATATACCCAATATCGCGCCGCTGTATCCAGACCTGCCTTGGTGATTGAAAATACAGCTCTAGAAGTAATGAGCATGGAAGATTATTAGTACATCATTGTGTTCGGTGATCCAAATCGACGAAGTCCAATTCGCCGGGCAATCGCCATGGCTGGCGTAGATTGTGCCTGGGCACTTGCCTTGGTCGTCATTCCGTCCTGTCTCCAATTATTTCGCGAACAGGCTGCTATGGGTGTGCGGGTGAATGGGTTACTCCGAGAGTTATTGCATCCTGCATCTGTAAATTATACATATCTATGCTGTACTATTCTGGAAAAGTAAATATTCTTGTTTGGTTCAACAAAGCGATCGGCAGGGGGGGCGCGTCTAGGGGCTTGTAGGCGGCCCTGGCGGCCCCGCAGACGGGCTTGACGGGGGCGGGGGCGTCCCTGGCCTTTCCTGAGCGAACGCGAAGGCTCTCCGCTGTAGTCCTGAGCGGGCCGAGGCGATACGGGATCAGGGATCGAGAGCGTTTATCCATGAAAGACCGTGCTCCCGCGCCAGGCAGGGAGGGGGTCTGTCTCACCCGTGCCCCGTCTCACCATGTGTCTCACCGTAGGGCTCACCTTTGTCTCACCGTGGCTTTTGCTATTATCGCACTGTCTCGGGCGTCCGCCCTTTTGCCCCAACCGTAGTCAAAAGCCATAACCACTTCCCCCTTTTTTCTCTTCCTCTTTTTCCCTTCATTTATTTTATAAGATGAGACAGATGAGACAGATAAGACAAGCCCAATGAAACCGGAGCTCTCCGTTGTCTCGCCCTGCCGTTTTAGGCGAGACAGGGTGAGACAATTGCCCGTGGCCCGCCGCTCCGAAAAGGTGAGACGGGTGAGACAGATGGCTATATAACATATCCATAGTGTATCATATCCATTTATTTTGAGGGTATTACATTCATTAGGTCGATTTCGAGCGCTTAATTGCATATGCTTTGTCGATATTACTCTGGGAGTTCTGCATCTGGCACATGGTATCCCCATGGTCTTTTCCCATTTGACAGTGCTGGCAATCGTCGTCGCGCGCCGAGAATAGTGGTAATATGTTTGAAAAATAAATCCCAAGTTATGGGGTAGCGGCTCCTGCCTTTTTCCCATTCACGGAATAATTCTTCCAGTCTTGCGACTGAATTTTTTTATTTAGCTCATGGATCGATAGATTTCCGATTAGATGTTCTTCCTCCGCGCATACCCGCAGCCATTGGTATGCCAACGGCATGGAGGCGCGCTGATGCTCGATAAGCTCCTGCGTCCGGGGCATGTCCCGGGATGCCAGCCGCTAAGGTTTGTATTCAGCAGCCAGTGGAACAACTGCCCCAAACCGTTATCGTCAAGAGCTTCTGCGAGCTTGATAAAATATTGTTTGTCGCCAACTCTTTCCTCGCTTGCTTCCATAATGAAATAGCGACGCGCGCCCATCCCTGCCGAAACGAGTTATCCGTGATTGGTCAAAAAAATCAGCCCAAGCATATTTTTTATCTCTCGGGGCGATAGGAATTTAGGATTAACCATGCGAAGCAAGCTAACGATGAGGCTCTTGAGCAAGTCGACGGTTTGCTTGTCTCCATAAAATAACGCCTCGTCTAAGACAAGAAGACAGATATACTCGTTCGTTGCGTGTTGTCCGATTAAGTCATTCCTATTAGATATCAATCGCCCATGCGCACCGAATTTTCCAAGATAGGCGTTGATGAATATATTCTTGCCAGTCCCTTCAAGGTCGCTTTTAATTCCAATAGCCGTTTCCGGAAGCTCTGCGGGGTTTTGCACCTTCCATGCAAGCCACCTTACGAAATAGCCGACCTTGTCCTTATTACGATGACAAATTATTTTGCCGATATGCTCAAGAATGCAGTTGAGCTTCCAATCGTAGTTAGGATTGGGCGCAATTCCGTATCCTCGCCACAAGTTAAATTCGTAATCGGGCAGCGGCCCGTGTGGCTCAGTTGGCTTAAAAACAGCAATCGCGGTTTCTAACTTGTAATCCATATGGTACGCCCATAATTTCTTTGTCATAGCTCCTTTTGTACCTATACATTGCACACTATGCGCAGACAAGTCGGCTTGAATACTGTCATCCTTTCGCAGGAGCCACCCGTCAGGCCCCATGTTTTGAAAAATGACTGTATCCGCCCCAAGCATGACATGGCGATAACGCTCGTTCATCATCTGCAAAGTGTCATCGTTGTTCAGATAGACACCTTTCGGGATTGGCAGCAATTTGTTGTTTTCGCCTATAAGCGGGGGAACCGGCAGTCCGAAGGCTCCGGGTACGTTGAGCGGCGACTTGTCAAGATCGCGATGAGGGCACGCGGCGCACTGCAGCGCGCCTGTCTTGCGGATCGTGCTGCACTTGATAAAGCCAACATCCTTTTTGGTCTTAGCGTCCTGCGCTTCGGCGAGCATCGCCGCCGTCTCCTCGGGCGTATATCCGACGTATCCGCGGGACAGCCGCCGCGCCGTCGCTTCCGGGTCTTTGGAAAACAGGGCGATGTTCATCGTCCATTTCCACAAGGGCTCCAAATATCCAGCGCCGCCGGTCGCGAGCGTGTCCCTGACGAACCCGCACGCTGTCGCCACCTGATCGATGTCGCGGGGCATTGCCCCCCTGCCGGTAAGCGGCTCAAACTTGTCGTCTTTGAACACCTCGGAGACTTGAGGCGGTTCTTTTGTTGACTCCCGGAGTAAGGTTTGAAACGGCTTATGGCCTTCCGACCTCAGCGGAATCACTTTCGTGAACGCCCGCAGGCTGAACTCCATCTCGACCAGGCTTACGTCGGGGTGTTGTTCAAGGATCACGACAGGGCGTCGTCCGCCATTCTTCGTGTTGAACGTTTCAGGCGGACGCAGCACCCGCGTAGCGTCGGCGGTGACGGCAAGGTCCGCTTCGATCCATGCTTGGCTGCCGCCGCCTTCAGCGCCTCGGCGAGGGGTCGCCATTTCGCGACGGGCAGTGCTTCCGTGAATACCCAATAGACGTGAAGCCCACCCCCGCTGTTTATCACAAGCGATGGCATTGGCAGGCGCGCTTTAATCAGAAATTCGTCCAGCGCCGTACGTGCTTCCGTGGAAGTCTTGTAGGACTTGTGGTCGCCAACGTCGATGTCGAGGAACAGCGACTTGAGCGCGAACGCCTTGTCCGCTTCACGGACGCCTTTAAGCGTCCATTTGGCGGGAAGCTCCGTCCTTCGACCAGTGGGAAACTTGCCATTGACACATAAAGGTTTGTGTTGGGAGCTTCCTTTGGCGCTTGGCGCAGAATGGTTTCAGCTTCGCTCAGTGTTCGCGCGGCTCGCTGTTGCCATTTTGGTTTCGGCTCCGCCACCAGAATGAGCCGCGCGAGAATAACAACGTGCTCGCCGTCGAACGGAATGACGCGCTCAAGATAGTCGCGCATCTCGTTAGGACGCTGCGCTTTGACGTCATTCTGTGCGAATTCGTCCACCGCTGCTATTGCATTCGAGTTGAATGCTTGTGATGGCTTGTCGTTCATAGCTTTAACCTTCTTCCGGAAGGTCGCGACGCCACTCAGAAAAGTACCGCTCATGCGAGCTTTCGTCTCCTGCGCTGGCTTTTGCGGTAGGCGCGGTGACGCGCGTTCCGCCGAATATCGCCGGATGGATAGCGTACGCCCATGCGGCTAAAAGCTTCCAGACGCAAACTCTTGTGGATGACGGCGATGCCGCCGCCCTTCGATTTGGGGTTCATCGCTTACGCGTCCCCGGTAGTCTCGAGTTTTCGTGCAACTTCCCTGTCTCGCGCTTCGCCGCGCGTTTTCCGCGTTAGTTCTTCACGCTCCGCCAGCCATTGCTCGACTGCGCTGCGGCGATAGCCGATCCGGCGTGGCCCAAGCTGTACATGGGGCGGCCCTTCGCCGATCATGCGCCAACGCGAAGCGGTCGCCGAGGCGACGCCAAGCCAGTCAATCATTTGCTTTTCGGAGAGTATTGGATCGAGCGCGGCGGGCTGCGCCTCGACTGTCTTGCCGTTGACATACATGGTTACTAGCCTTCTTTCACTTCACGAAGGCTAATAATTACGTCATGGGATCATGGGTGTCCTTTACAGAAGAGGTACAATAACCTCACATGATATGTAAAAATGGTTCGAACGCATTCGACGTTTTTTACCGCTGAATGATGATCTTGCGCGCCCGCACTGCATTGTGAAAAAGGGTTCCCGAGCCCCAACAATGCCAGGCGCTTCGCCAAATCCTCAACGAAGGAGAGAAATTGCGATTTTCCAGTAGCGTCGTCGCGCACAGTCGGGCCTAGACCCGCCAGTAACCATGCGTCGAACGCGCCCCGAATGAAAATATCGAGGTTCCATGCATCGGGCTTGACCTTTTGCCGCTCAGCCATGGCCGCAGTCCAATCTTGGCGTATGCGACGGTTCCCCCAATTTGAAGAGTAGTGTATTTTTCAGTGGTTGGGGCAGGCTGTGCGTCGCGCCACACGCTTGAACGGCCGCCTCGATCGCCGCCACGTCGCCGGTGGACGGCATGTCGCCAACTATGATCTTGCCTTTGTCCAGAAGCGAGGTCTTGCGGCGGGGCAATTCACGGAATCCCTGCGATTTCGCCCACAAGCGTCGCCCATGCCGCCAGCGCCGCGCGCTTGGGCTCGCGATACGCCGCGCGATTGTAAACGCCGGCGACGCCGCTTTGTCCTCCGCGATGCGCCAGCACGGCCTCTATGATATGCGGCTCGGCAAGTCCGCGATCGTGCATAATTGTGGAGAACGTCCGGCGGAGGTCATGCAGACCCCAGGGCTTGAGGGCAGAGGCGTCCGGCGCGCTTAAACCCGACATCGCCGAGTTAAGCCTGTCCTTGGCCGCCGTCCAGCCGTCGAAGCCCGTCGAACTTTTCCGAATACACTCCCACTGCCGGTTTTCGGGGGCAACTGTGCCTGCGCCAAAGCCGAAAGTGGAATTCATGCGGGCGACCGCCCTTCATTCGCGCAGCGGGAATGGTCCACAAGCTGCCGTCGATCTCGTCCCACTGCATCGAGCCGACTTCCTGCCGGCGGCAGCCCGTCAGCAGGATCAGCCGCACAATGCGATGAAACGCTTGGTCGGAGCCCGTCGCCTGCCAAAGCAGCCGCAATTCGTCCCTTTTTAGCACGCGCTCACGGCCAGCCTCGGGGAAGCGCGGCACGTAGGCGGCGGGTTCTCGCCGATGACAAGGCCCGCGTGTAGCGCCCAGGACCACATTGCCGACAAGGACGCCAGCACGCGGTTCGCCTGCACTTGCCCCGCGTCTGCCCCGATCTTCTGATGCAGCCGGAATATCGCTGCCCGGTCCACAATGGCGAGGGCGTCACCGTGAAGGCCCTCGGCGTATTTCTTTAAGTTTCGCCGCGTCTGGTCGAACGTGCCCGGTTTGAGCTTGCGCTCGGCATGTTGCAGGTAGGCGTCGATCAACCAGCCGACGCTGGTCGCAGTCCGCGTCGCTTTGCGTTCCAGAGCCGGGTTCGCGCCGCCGGCAACGCGATGCAATGTCTCTCGCGCCGCCTTGCGCGCCGACACCGGATCAACGACGCCGACCTGCCCAAGCGGTACGCGGCGCGTCCTGCCGTGCTGATCCCTGTATTGGCAAAGCCATACCCGCCGGCCGCTCGGATAGGCGCGCAGCGCAAGGCCGGGCGTGTCCGCGTCCCAGAGAACGCTTCCGCTCTGCCGGCCGGGCAAACAAGCCGGGCGAGCGTCGCCTTGGTGATGCTGACCTGGCGTCCGGGCTCGGCGTGCCTGGTCGTTCGTTTCTTTGCCGCCTCCCGTGTGGGCGGGCAGGGGGTTTGCATCGTCGTTTGCCGGACGACCCTGCCTCCCTGCCGGAAGCACACCGGAAGCAATCGGAAGCACGCCGGAAGCAATCTTATGAGCCATAGTGACCCCGCGTTGGTTCTTCGACTAGGGATATATCGGGGAGGCTCCCGGATCTGCAAGAGGTAATTAGGTTTCCTGATTGCTTCCAATATCTATAGATATCTTGCGTAGAATTCCGGTGCCTTGTCTGGGGGACTAGGGGTCGTGGGTTCGAATCCCGCCACTCCGACCATTCGACCTTCTGCGTACGACGCTTTGTTTTTCGAGGAGACGCGGGGAGTGGCACCGTCTTGTGACCTTCGTGCAGTCTTCGTGTCCTTCGTGTTGAAATACTCAAACACGAACAACTCGAAGGTTAATCACAAAGGACACAACATCGCGGGTACTCGCCCGGATCGGGAAGTACGACGGTTTGAAGATACGATTTGGCTGGTGGGGATGGATGCGCGCCCTTCGGGTCACGGGGTCAACAATCTCAGCAAGTCCAGCCGCCAAGCCTTCGCGGTCTGCGAAATCGAGGCGGCGTTCAAGGCGCTGATCATCTCCGTCGACGCGCGCCGGGACGCGGCATGAAGACGACGCGCGACTTCGAGGAGCAGGTGCTGCGCAAGCGCCCCTATATCGACCTTGCGCAATGCGCCGAAGTTCTTGCAACGCCCCTGCGGCGGATGGTTCAGGACGACGGCCGGGTCCGCCATTGGGGACGTGTCGTCGATGGCCGCGACGGAACGGCCCGTGTCCTGCGGGCCAGCAATTCTAAAAGAGCGTCGGGAGGATTTTTTCGCTGGGGGATTCCCAAATCAGCGGAAACATGATTCACGCTGGGGATGGAGATCTTGGCGTCGCTTTTGTCTGGCCTGAAGGCGGTTTGTAAGGCGTTTCCGGACCCTCGCAAGGGGCGGAGCGGCAATATTGCGATGGCGGATTTCGGTCTGTCGGTCTTCGCGATGTTTTTCTTTTTTTTTTTTTTTTTTTTTTTTTTTTTTTTTTTTTTTTTTTTTTTTTTTTTTTTTTTTTTTTTTTTTTTTTTTTTTTTTTTTTTTTTTTTTTTTTTTTTTTTTTTTTTTTTTATGCAGAGCGCGTGCTGGGCGGTCGAGCGCTCGTAGCCCTCGACGGGACCGAGTATTTTTGCAGCCAGAGGATCGCCTGCCCGCATTGCCAGACGCGCAAGCGCAGCAACGGCAAGGTCGAAAGCTATCATTCCATGCTGTGCGCGACGGTTGTCGCGCCGGGACATTCCAAGGTGGTCCCGCTCGCGCCGGAGTTCATCGTCAAACAGGACGGCGCCGAGAAGCAGGACTGCGAGCGCAACGCGGTCAAACGCTGGCTCATGCAGCACGGCGCGCGCCTGAAGCCCCTGCGACCGGTGTATCTGGGCGACGATCTGTTCGCCTGCCAGAGCGTGGTCGAGAGGCTCGCGGACAACGGCGACGATTTCATCTTCACCTGCAAGGAGACCTCGCACAAGGCGCTCTACGACTTCATCGATGGAGCCGAACTCGCGCGTCATGAGGTCCAAGTCCGCAAAGGCAAGACGCGCCAGACGCATCGCTACCGGTTCGTCGAGAAGGTTCCGCTGCGCGACGGCAAGGACGCCGTGCTGGTCAACTGGATCGGCTTCGACAGCCTCAACGCCAAGGGCGCAGTCACATACAAGACGGCCTTCGTTACCTCGCTGCCGGTCGCCAAGAGCAACGTCGCCGAGATCGCCGCTTGCGGCCGCGCAAGGTGGAAGATCGAGAACGAAGGCTTCAACGTCCTGAAAAACAACGGCTACGAGCTTGAACACAATTTCGGGCACGGCGAGACCAATCTGGCCATGACGCTCGCCGCGCTCAACTTGCTCGCCTTCGCCTGGCATACGGTTCTCGACCTTCTCGAACCGCCCTGGCGAAAAGCTAGAGAGGCGGCGGAAAAGCGAACGAGCTTCTTTGCTTATCTTGCAACCCTGACGACCCTGGCGGTCTTCCCCGCCTGGTCCGATCTCCTCGAAGCCCTCGCCACCTTCATAATCCCACCCCACCTCCTCACAACCCAAAAAAACGAATAGGACCCTCGCCACGGCCGACTTTTAGAATTGCTGACGCCGCGCAACACGACTTGAATCAGGTTGGTGGGGTCGGGCAGGTTCAGCGGACTGTGGAGCGCCAGATCCGGCCGGTCCGCGAGCGGGACTGGGCCTGAATTGTAGTGGCAGGATGCGCAGGCACGGCGTAGAGCCGCGCCCCGGGGTCAAAATCCCGACCAGAGGCAAGGCGCGCGTATGACATCGCACGCGCCACTGCCGGGTCAGTCGACGGGGAGCGGTCGGCCGCATGATCGATATCGGCGAAATAGGCCGCGATGGCCTGGATGTCCAAATCGGGAAGCGAGGAAAGACCGTGGACGACGGGAGACATCGGTCCTTCCGCGACACCATGGAGAGCGGTGACGCCACTGTGCAAGTAGCGGAATAGCTCTTTTTGGCTCCACGGCACGGGGTTAGGATTTGCCGCGGTCAAGGCAGGGACCATCCAGTTGTCCACGACCGCGCCGGCGTAGGCGTCGTTTGCCTTCTCCGCGCCGAGCAGGTTGCGCGGCGTGTGACAGGCCCCGCAATGGCTCAGCCCGAGGGCGAGGTAAGCGCCGCGATTCCATTGGCCGCTCTTGCCGGCGACCGGCTCAAACCGGCCCGGTCTGAAGAACAGAATTTTCCAGCCTTCCTGGAAGGCGCGAATATTGAACGGGAAGGGAATTGTGTTTGCCGGCGGCGTCGCTTCGACCGGCGGCCGGGTCATCAGGAAAGCATAAATCGCTTTCACGTCCTCGTCCGAAACTTTGGTGAAGTGGTCGTATGGGAACGCGGGGAAAAGGTGCGATCCGTCTCGGCCGACGCCCTCGTGCATCGCGCGAGCGAACGCCGCCTCCGACCAGGCGCCGATGCCGCTTTTCGGATCTGGCGTGATGTTGGTGGAGTAGATCACGCCGAATGGGGTCTTCATGGCGTAGCCGCCGGCGAAGGTCTGTCCGCCTTTCGCGGTGTGGCAGTCCGCGCAATAGCCAGCCCTGGCGAGCGCTTCCCCTTTTGCGACCAGATCCGGACTGAAGCTGCCTCGCGCGTAGGATAGAACATCTATCCTTTTACCGGTACGGACGCCAGTTCCTGACCGCCGGATGGTTCGGCTCGACGAGCGCCAGACATCCCCAAGTCAGGCGTGGGAATCCGCTCCCGCCGCAGGGGCGAGAGCGCTGGCCTGGCCGCGCTGGCTGCGGCGTTCCTTCCAACCGCTCAGTCGATCATGTAGAGATAGACGACCGGGGTCGTAGCTATCGCGCGATATCCAATCCGCCCTAATCCGGGGCGCAACAAGCATGATCAACAGCTTCTTGAACACGGAATTTTCTCCGGATGATCTCGCCGCACGCGCCACGTATTTGCCGCGCCCGACCCTTCCGGATGCATGTTCCAGTAAACTCGTGACGACGTCGCTCGCCTGATCCGCTACGATGCATTGGTTCTTCACGTCGAATGAACTCGAATAAATATCCGTGCTTCTATGCCGAGTTTAACAAAACGAAAAGGAGGTGACAAACAAGAATATCTTGAGGCAAAATCAAATAACTATCCGCTATACGTGACATCTTGAACGCGCATCCCTGTGCGTTGACTTGCCTGGGTTCAAACATCTGAGCGCGCCAAGACAACGTCGACAATTGCGATATCTCCCGCACTCGCTCTGATGTACAATATTTGTTTGCTGCCATTCGACTTTAGTGAAACTGCAGCGATAAAGGTGGAACCGGCGACGCTGCCTCGGAACTGCCCGTCCGCGATCCAGCCTTTGAGACTGCCCCGCGCTTGGCGTGTTGTCTCCCGCCAATGGCCCTGGACGCTGTGACCAACGGCGACAGCGTCGCTGTTGAAATCCAACTGATAGCTGTCGCTGGCGCAGGCGAGCGTTTGGGCGATAGCCGCGCCATTTTTGGACAGTGAATAGCCCGCACGGCACTGAATTTGCTCGCGATGGCCGTTGGCGCCGACCACCTGACCGGAGCCCCGCCAGCTTCCTGAGAACCTCGCAAAGGGGCAGCAATTCTAAAAGTGCGGAATTTTTGGGATTCGCGAATCGGCAAAAGTCTGATTCAGGGTTGGGATGCAGGTTTTGCCCTCCCTTTTGTCCGGCCTGAAGGCCGTATGCTCGACTTTTCCCGACAGGCGAAAGGGGCGTGGCGGCAATATCGAGATCGCGGACTTCGGTCTTTCGGCTTTCGCGATGTTTTTCATGCAGAGCGCGTCGTTTCTTGCCTTTCAGCGCGCGCTGGAAAAGGGCCAGGGCCGCTCCAATGGCCAGACCCTATTCGGGATCGGCAGAATTCCTTCGGACAATTATATTCGCGACACGTTGGACGAGGCCGACCCCACGCTTCTGCGGCCCTGTTTCGAACGCATCGAGACGCTGTTGGCCGGGCCCGCCCTGCGGCAGGTCTTCGGCCGATTGGGCGGAAGGACGCTCATCGCCTGGGATGGAACGGAGTATTTCTGCTCGCAAAAGCTCGCCTGCCCGAATTGTCTGACCCGCAAGCGCTCCAACGGCAACACCGAGAGCTATCATAGCCTGCTGTCGGCCACCGTCGTGGCGCCCGGCCATTCCAAGGTCATCCCCCTGATGCCCGAGTTCGTCGCGACCCAGGACGGCGCCGAAAAGCAGGATTGCGAGCGCAACGCCGTCAAACGCTGGTTCTCCACGCACGGCGCGCGCCTCGCCCCGTTGCGCCCGATCTTTCTCGGCGACGATCTGTTCGCCTGTCACCCCGTCGCCAACATGGTCATGGATGCCGGCGACGATTTCATCTTCACCGCCAAGGCAAGCTCGCACAAGGCGCTCTACGACTTCATCAACGGATCTGAGCTTGCGCGCCACGAGGAGAAAGTGCGCCGCCGCGCCACCAAAGAGACGTTCCGCTATCGCTGGATCGAGCGGGTTCCGATCCGCGACGGCAAGGATGCCCTACTCGTCAACTGGATCGGCTTCGAGATCGTCGACGCCAAGGGCAACCTCAAATATTCCATGGCCTGGGTGACCAGTCTTCCCGTCTCCAAAGACAACGTCGCAGAAATCGTCGCCTGTGGCCGCGCGAGATGGAAAATCGAGAACGAAAGCTTCAACGTCATGAAAAACCACGGCTACGAACTCGAACATAATTTCGGCCACGGCCAAAAATTTCTCGCCATGACGCTCGCCGCCCTCAATCTGCTCGCTTTCGCCTGGCATACCGTGCTCGAATTGCTGGACCCGCCCTGGCAAGCCGCCCGCCAAGCCGCGGCAAAGCGAACCAGCTTTTTCGCCCACATCCTCACACTGACCGCCTACGTCGTCTTTCCCTCCTGGCCCCTCCTGCTCGAAGCCCTCACCAATTTCGCCATCCCCCCAGAACTCCTAAAAATCCGCGATGGCCCATGAGCAGAATGAAATTCCCTACTTTTAGAACTGCTGCCTGCGGGTGATCACGCTTGACGACGGCCAGACAATCCACAACGCTTTCTTCGATCGGGATTTCCGGGAGCAGGAGCCATGAAGCTGCACTATTATCCTGAGACGGACAGCCTCTACATCGAGCTCAAGTCTGCGCCCGGCGCCGAGACGCGCGAGGTCGCGCCCGGGCTCAACGTCGATCTTGACGAGGCGGGCGACGTCGTCGGCTTCGATATCGACCGCGCCTCGCGCCGCCTCGACCTCACGACGCTCGAAACCGTCGCGCTGCCGACCAAGACGACGAAGGCGGCGTGACGATCCCTGAGCCTCTTCGTGTCCTTCGTGCGATCTTCCTGTCCTTGGTGGTCAATGAGAATGGAAACACAAAGGACCACCAAGGGCGCACAAATTCACGAGCCGCTTCCGCATTTTCGACGCCGCGATTGCCGTCGATCGCGCGCTGCGCCGGCTTCGACGTGCTGATTGCGTGCGCCATGAAAAGGGGAACCGGTTTGCATCGGAACAGTTTTTGCCCGGTCATTCGAGCATGCGCGTCGCCGTGTCGACGCCGCCTTCACCGTTCAGCGTGCGTTCAAGTGGCGCGCTGTAATCACGAGCCGCCTGATTCGAGAGGAAAACCCATGCGAAAAATGCTTCTGACGTCGGCGATCTCGCTGTTGGGGTTGGCCGCCATTCCCGCCTCGGCAATGCCGGTCGCGCCACTTTCTGACACGCCGACAAGTATCACGCTTGCCGCGATGGGCTGCGGGCCGGGATTTACGCGCGGCCCCTATGGACATTGTCATCCGATCCACGCCGGCGTCGTCGTCGCGCCCGCTCCCGGCGTTGTTGTGGCTCCTGTTCCCCGCGTTGTTGTCGCGCCAGGTCCCTACCGCCATTGCTGGATTGGCCCCCAGGGCCATCGCCATTGCAACTAGCGGTTTTCGAAAGGAGGCTGCGCCACCCAATAGACGTGGCGCGGCAGCCAAGGCGTCGCCCTCGCCGAGACGCGCGAGGTCGCGCCCGGGCTCGTCAACATCGGTCTTGACAAGGCAGGCGACGTGCGTCGGCTTCGATATCGACCGCGCCTCGCGCCGCCTCGACGTCACGACGCCCAAAGCCGCTGCCGGCCAAGACGATGAAAGCGGCGTGACTTTATCCCTGAGCGGGACGCCGCTTCGTGTCCTTCGTGCAACCTTCCTGTCCTTGGTGGTGAATGAGAATGGAAACACGAAGAGCGCCAAGGTTGCACAAGACGCCAAGCCGTCTCGCTCGACGATAGGTAGTTCTACCTATTGCCATGGAGAGTGAGCTGGAATAGTACAGATGCAACCAAGCAGGCTGTACCTCAGGAAGGCGGAGAATGAGATTTTTGGCGGTGGCTATCTGGCTGTGCATCAGCGCGGCAACGGCGGCCCAGGCCGCGCCAACTTGTGCGGCGTGTGGCATCCACCCGGGGCCGGCTCCTGTGATCGGAGCGGGTATTCCGGCCTTCCTGGTCGTCGGCGGCGTGTTGCTTGGCGCGACGCTCGTGAAGCGTTGGCGGCGATCCTAAGCGAATTGCGGACTGTGGGCGTGCCGTCCGGCGGCTGAAGGTCGGCGGCAAGGTGGGGTAAGTTCAAACTCGGCGGGTTGCATCAATAGCCCCTAGACGGCCGCAGGCGGCCGGGCCCGAGTTTCTCTCCGATTTTATGTGAAATTGGGTCGGGCAGGGGGACCGCATTCGAGAATTCCCTGTTCCCCTCGAATTCGCATCAATTCTTCCTCTGTTGTCCGCGAAAAATTCCGCTATTCCTTGGCTTATGGGATTCAGGGATTCCGGAATTCTCCCCGAAGCGGCTCAAATCATTGAGGTTTCCTCGCCCTCTTGCGCCAATTTAAGGCCCAAATCAAAAAATTCGCTGTTTTTTTCGCTGTTGGCAGGGAAAGGCGGTCACGGCCGGTTGCGCCCCAGGCGCTCGTGGCTCGACACCCAGTCGCCGGCGAGAATCGCGCAGGAGAGCGAAATCTCTCCGGCGAGCGCCACGGCGGCGCAGATCTCCGCGAGCTTCGCCGCCTTGCCGGCGCCGCGGCAGCCGAGGATTTCCAGACACTCGCTCTGGGTCGCGAGCCCGGTGCCGCCGCCGACGGTGGCGACGATGAGCGAGGTCAGGGTCAGCGACCAATAATAATCGCCGTCGTCGGTGAGCTGGTTGTAGACCACGCCGGCATGCGACTCGGCGAGATTGGCGACGTCCTGTCCGGTCGCGATGAACAGCGCAGCGAGTCCGTTCGCCGCATGCGCGCCATTGTTGGCCGAACCGGCCAGGAAGGCGCCCGCCTGGGAAATCTGTCGCGCGTAAAAAAGCTCTTTCGGCTCGACCCGCATCAGGGCTTTGAGCGCCTCCTTCCTGACGACCGCCTCGGCGACGACCCGGCGCCCGCGCGTGGCGAGCATGTTGATCTGGGAGTGCTTCTTGTCGGTGTCCATGTTGCCGGACAGGATGTAGCGGGCGCCGCCGGGATAGTTTTGCCTGATCCATTCGCAGGCGGCCAAGGTCGCCCGGCCGGTCATGTTCTGCCCGGCCGCGTCGCCGGTGGTGAAATTGAACCGCAGGTGCCGCAACGGCCCGACCGCATATTGCACGATAGTCTGCAGCCGGCCGGAGCGGGTGGTCGTTTCCGCGGCGGCCTTGATGGAGGCGAAATGGTCCTCGACCCAGCGGCCGAACGCTCTCGCCTCGAGCGCGTCGCCGAAGATGAAAGCCGGCGAGCGTTGCATGGATTCCTCGACGACGGTCGTCTTGGCGCCGCCGCACTCGGTGAGGAGGCGCATGCCGCGGCTGTAGCTCGCAATGAGGGTTCCTTCGGTCGTCGCCAGCGGCGCGTAGAAGTCGCCCCGGGCATGCTCTCCGTTGATCCGCAGCGGTCCGGCGAGGCCGATCGGAACCTGCGCGACGCCGACGAAATTTTCAATATTGCCGGGTAGAATTGAAGGATCGAAGGAGTATCGGGCGAGGTGATCGAGCTTCGCGCCCGTCTCGTTTTCGACGAACGCGCGCCGCTCGGCGGCGGCTGTTTCCGTGTAGTCGTTCTCGCTGTCGCGCGGAATCCGCATCCGCCCGTCCGTCGAACCCGTCGTCATCGCCGTCTCCCGCGCCTTGGCGAAATCTTTCGCGCACCGAGAGGATGTCTACAAAAGGTTCGGCTCCGGCGCGACCGAGCGCCTTGTCGCGGAAATGCGACCGAGCGCCGCAGGCGCCGAAAAGGCGGTGACAAATTTCGTCGCGCGCCAACAGCGTCGGCAGCCTTTCCGAGGACTTTGATTCGCATAATATATATTATGGAACTTAAATGCGCGCTCCAGGCGCAGGGGCGTTCATGCGGCCAAGAGCGGCGGATGAGCCCCTCTGTATCCCATAGCATCGTCGCGGAACTCACCAAACGGCTCGGCGTCGAGGTCAGGAATTCCACTCGCCATCTTCGCACGCGAGAAATTCGGCGCGGGGCGACGCACTGAACCTTGGCGATGCCTCTCCTACGGCGCGGCGCGCTGGAGCCAGGCGCGGCTCTTGTTTGTCGGCGAGGATTTCGCGCGAACCGAGGCCGAGACGTCGATGTCGAGACCTAGCCCGACTTTCTCAACTGGCGCAGGCAGACGGCGAATTTCGGGGTTGTGAGGGAGCGAAAAGCGAGTCGTTTCAATGACGAGGTTTCGAAATTCGCGTGTAGTGGAGACCAAGTACCTTTGCAGAAGAATAGTTTGGCGTAGATTTGTTCGTCATGTCTTTGCGCCCGAATCGACGCTTCAAGGACGGCAAGGAGCACCGCTAGTGGAGCATTGTCGAGAGCAAGCGCTGCGCCGGCGGCAAAGTCGTGCAGCGCCAAGTCCTCTATCTCGGCGAAATCAACGACAGCCAGCAGGAAAGCTGGCGCCGGGTGATCGAGGCCTTCGACGAGGGGGCGCAACAAACCACTCAATTGGCCCTGTTCCCCGCCGATCGGCCGCTGCCCGATCACGCCGAGGGCCATGGGGTGCAGATCCGGCTCGGGGCCATGCAGCTGCACCGGCCGCGGCAATGGGGGGCGTGCTGGCTCGCCTGTCAGCTCTATGAGCAACTGGAACTCGACCGTTTCTGGGCGGCTCGTCTGCCCAATTCGCGCCAAGGGACCTGCTGGAGCCACATCCTCGAGACGCTGGTCTGCTACCGGCTCATCGATCCAGGCAGCGAGTGGCGCTTGCACCGGCTGTGGTTCGAGCAAAGCGCCATGGGCGATCTGCTCGGCGGAGATTTTGCGCTGGTCGAGAAGAACGCGCTCTATCGCTGCCTCGACAAGCTGCTTGAGCATAAACCGGCTTTGTTCACCCATCTGCGTCGGCGCTGGCAGGATCTGTTCGGCGCCCGCTTCGACGTCCTTCTTTACGACTTGACCAGCACGTACTTCGAATCCGATCCGCCGAGCGACGAGAGCGACAAGCGCCGCCACGGCTATAGCCGCGACAAGCGCTCAGACTGCGTGCAGGTGGTCATCGCGCTGATCGTGACGCCCGACGGCTTTCCGCTCGCCTACGAAGTTCTCCCCGGCAACACCTCCGACAAGACGACGCTGCGCGCCTTCCTTTCGAAGATCGAGGCGCAGTACGGCAAGGCCCAGCGCATCTGGGTGATGGATCGCGGCATCCCTACCGAAGAGACGCTCGCCGAAATGCGGCGATCCGATCCGCCCGTCGCCTATCTGGTGGGAACCCCCAAGGGACGCCTCAGCAAGCTGGAAACGTCTCTCGTCGGCCTGCCCTGGCACGAGGTGCGGCCGGGCGTCGAAGTGAAGCTGTTGACCGAGGCCGACGACCTTTACGTGCTCGCCCAGAGCCGGGCGCGCATCGACAAGGAGCGCGCCATGCGAAAGCGGCAGCTGAAGTGGCTGTGGGCGCGACTGGCGAAGCTGGCGCACATGAACCTCTCTCGCGAGAGCCTGCTGATGAAGCTCGGCGCCGCCCGCGCCAAGGCGCCTGCGGCATGGCGCCTCCTCGACATAGCGGTCGACCCGCACACAGCCGCCTTCGCCTACGCGCTCAACCGCAAAAAGCTGCGCCAAGCGCGTCGGCGCGAAGGCCGCTACCTGTTGCGCACCAATATGCGCGGGCGCGATCCCGCCGAGCTGTGGCGGTTCTACATTCAACTCGTCGAAGTCGAGGCGGCCTTCAAGAACCTCAAGGACGATCTGCAGCTACGGCCGATCTACCACCAGCTGGAGCAGCGCGTTGAGGCGCACATCTTCGTGGCCTTCCTCGCCTATTGTCTGCACGTCACGCTGCGCGCCAGGCTCAGGCCGCTGGCCGCCGGCCTCACCCCGCGCGCGGTGCTCGACAAGCTTGCCGCCATCCAGATGCTCGACGTCCACTTCCCAACCATCGACGGCCGAACCCTGATCCTGAGCCGTTACACCGAGCCCAACGCCGACCATAAACTCCTCCTGCGGCAACTCGGGCTCACCCTGCCGCCGCAGTCGCCGCCGCTAATCACCGCTCCTGCTCCGGCGGCTCAGCACCCGCAACCCGCCATGTAGTGGAGACCTTCGACCGCCCAGCCTTGATTCCACGGCCCTTTCCACCCGTCCGCATCCCCAGTTGAGAAAGTCGGGTTAGGTCCGAGCTTCGGCGCCGCCGCTGTCTTGATCTCACACACGCGAACAATGCGAAGTCGTCAAAGGGCGCGTGGCCTCAAGAGATTTCCTCCCTCGCGCTGGCGCGCGCATTTTCCACGATCATCGCCTGTTCGGTCCCCAAGCCCTTGTGCGGCGAGCGTCAAGCGGAGCCCGAATCGGCCAGCCACCGCGCGATCGTCGGCCACGTCTCCTTCAGCGTGCGCGACCCCATGAAGAGACCAATGTGTCCGCCGGGGACCAGCTTCTTCTCGATCCGGCCTTTCGGGGTTCCGACGAGGGTCTCCGCCGCGAACACCTGCTCCGAGGTTGTGATGTCGTCGCTCTCGCCGGCGAGGAGATAGAGGGGACATGCGATCGACTTGAGGTTCAGGCGGCGGCCGAGCCCCACGAACTCGCCCTTGGCGAGGCGGTTCTCCTTGAAAAGCTCGCGGATCGCTTGCAAGTACCAGCGCCCGGGCAGGTCGAGCGGATCTTCATACCAGCTGTCGAACGTCTCGACCCTCTCCTTATAAGCCGGATCGTCCATGTGCTGATAGAAGTCGAGGTCCTCGGTGACATAGTGCTTCTCGGGATGCATGTTCTTCCATCCCATCAGCATGAGCTGGCCCCTCATCAGTCCGTCCCCGAGCCCGACGAGATCCTCGTAAGCCGACATCGGAGTGTCATGAGCCATGCGTTTGATCGGGCCGTCGCCGGCGTCCGTGTCGATCGGCGATCCGGCGAGAACGAGCGCGTTCACCTTGTCGGGAAAGCGCGCCGCGACCATCGCCGAGGACCAGCCGCCCTGGCAGAGCCCGACGAGATTGACCCGGCCGCCGAGGTCGTCGATAGCGACGATCAGCTCCTCGAGGTAGTTATCGATGTTGAAGTCCTTCATATCCTCGGTGGCGGACTTCCAGTCGGTCAGCGCGACGTGGCCGACGCCGCCCGCGAGCAGCGTCTCGACCAGGCTCTGGCCTTTGTGATAGTCGGCGATCATCGCCCTGTGGCCCGCGAAGGGCGCATTGACGAGCGTTGGCATCCCGCTCGGGCGCCCATAATCGCGCAAAGCCATGGTGCGCAGATCGAGGCGCACGACATTGGGCGTCGCCACCTTCGCCTTGAGCTCGCCGTGGATCTTGATCTCTTCCTGGACGAATTCGAGGTTCTTGAGTGCGAGATCGGCTTTCGCTTTCTCCATTCCCGCCACCATGGCGACGGGCCAGAACAGAGGAAGTGGCACAGGAGGCAGCGGAGGCAGAGGGATCGAGTCGGAGGGGGCGGGGGTTTCGGTCATGACAGCCTCGCGAGGAGTGTTAGTGATCGTTCGATTGCTCTTTAGTGCTGGGGAAATGTGACAGTCAGGGCGGGCACCGCGTCATTGAAGTGTCGAGCGCTGGATCGCCGTTCGGGTTGAAGACGATCTCATTCTTGGATCTGAGTTTCACGTATGCAGTTTGTGACGTGTAGCTGATCGAGTCTTGACACTCGCCGCTTACCTTGAGCGCGCCGCCTTCGCGGGACGCGCGCTCTAATCGGCAGATGCTCGTAGGCAGGCGGATCCGCTGCGATTCGATAATCGCGGCCTGCGAAAATTTATCCGCAGGCTGTCGGAAGCTCACAGTCCTGCCGCGCCGCTCAAAGATCTTTTTGCAGTCGGCGGCGGACCGGGCCCACGCTCCAGCCAGCTGAGCGAGGCTCTCGGGAGCGAACTCAGCGGCAGGCAGCGGCCCGAGTCCCGCGGACATGGAGGCCTGCGAAGGCGCATGAGCGGGGGCTTGCGCAAGAGAAGCGGGATTGGGCGGGGGCGGAGGAGCGAGCTTGGCTTCCCGCGCTGACCGGCGAAGACCTCGTCGCCTCCGCTGAGGGCGCAGGAGGGGCGCGGAGCGGGCGCAGACGTCGGCTGAGAAGAGGGCGCGGGCGTGGGTAGTGGCGGGACCGGCGCGGCGGCCTTCGTCTACAGGCGCAGAAGCGGGTGCGGACGCCGGCGCTGGAGCCTGCGTGGCCGGCTCGGACTTAGACGCTTCGGCGACAGGCGCAGGAGCGGCCGCCGACATCGGCGCCGCGGTGGGCGCCGACGGGGCGGATATTCCGCCTGGAGGCGCGGATGCGGGCGCCGCCTCCTGCGCGACAGGCGCCGGAGCGGGCGCAGGCTCCTGCGCAACCGGCGCAGGCGGCAGCTTGACTTGTAAATCGGCCGGCCATTTCGCCTGCGGCCTCGTGCGCACGAATCCTGCGCCGCGCAGCCCAATCTCAACCTTCCCGTAATACGTCTCCACGACCTTCGGATCGACCTTGAGATCGACCCGGAGCATCAGCTTGGCGAGATCCTGCTTCGCCTCCCCGGCCCCGGGCGCGGCGACAAAGCCCACCGTTGCGGGAACGACGTAGTTCGGGGCCTCGTCCAGAATGATGCGCGCTTCGTCCCCCCTTGCCAGTTTGCCCGCGTCGGCGGCAGGAAGAAACACGGTCATGTACACGTCGGCAAGATCGATGAGCGTCACGATCCTCGCGCCCGCCGCGACGCTGTCCCCCGCATGCGCCAGCTGATACTGGACCTTTCCGGAGCGGGGCGAAAGGAGCGTGAGTTCGCTGATCATCGACTTGATCTGTTCGACTTTGCCCTCGGCCGCTTTGATGGCGTCCTGCACCCCCGCCTCCTTGGCGGATCGCAGATCTGATTGCGCGGCTTGCAATTGCGCCTCGAGCTCAGGCGAACGCAGCCTTGCGATCACCTGACCTGCGGCGACCTTGTCTCCCTCCTGCACGGCGACGTCCACGACCTCGCCGGCATATTTCGACGAAACATCGACCTGCGTCGCTTCGATGCGTCCCTCCGCCCTGACGATCCCGGCAGGCATAGTCAGGCCGCGCAACCAATCGATCAATCTGCGGATCGGCTCGGGCTGGGCCTGCGCCGATGAGACAAACCCGCGTTGGTTGGTTTCTCCCGCGTCGTGCACGACTGACGCCAGGCCGGCCGCCCCGACGATCAAGGCTGCCGCCGCGAAAGCGCGTCCGCTCCAAGCTCTCATCTGGGACCCCTGCGTACGATATTCTTTCCCGGCTGGGGGCCGCCTCGGCTGCCTTCGCGGCGCTCGCCTAGGCGCGGAATCACCGACTGCTCCTCCCTATCCCAGGACGACAAGGGTCTCTGGCGGAACGCATGCCGGAGATGGCGAAGTACACGGCGCCGATGATCGCTATGACGACGAGCTCGGTCAGACGATATCGAGGCCGGCCGCCCGGTAGAGAACCGCCTGGGAGAAGCGGACGAAATGCGGCGTGGGAAAGATGTGCATGGCCTTCTGCAGCCAGACCGGCATGATCTCCATCGGCGTGGCGGAGCCGGAGAGCAACGGTCTGAGGAAGATTTTTCATCTAGGCCATGCCTATCCGTTTAGAGCCCCGCGGGGCTCGACAAACCGCCTTTCGATCGTCCGCCGCTAGAATTATCAATGCCGCTAGAATTAACTGACTTGATTTTCATTTTGACTATTTTGTCATTTCGACACAAGAGACAAAATGACGCAGGCGCGAGTCTGAAAATTAATTACCGCATATTCGGTCACGGTTCGGGACGCGGACCCCAGCCAGACCGCCATTTCCGCAATTCCCGTCCCGGCTACGTCTTAGACGCCGCAATTGCATTGCCAGCCGAAACCGGTCGATCGTCGAACACCACCTTATCGGTCCGCCTGCCCGCAGTCATTGATCTAGGTCAAACCCTGCCCGCTCCTCTCTACTGACGAACGACAAGCGTCCCTCGGAGGCGCACTTCGGAGATGGCGAGGTACAAGTCGCTGATGATCGCCATCATGGGGACTTCGGTTAAAAGAGCATTTGCAGGACTCACACACGCTCGACGCAAAGCCGAACGGGCGCGGTTCAACGCCGCCGAACGGTGTCTCTGCCTGTCCTTGATTGATGAAGGTCAGTCGCCGTCTCCGCCACTTCACCGTTGCCTGCGCGTTTGAGCTTCTGCCAGCAAGCTCCCGCGTGGGGTCGGCCGCCACGCCAGCATTTTCGCTCGTCGGCGCTTCCTCCGGACCTTCGTCCGCCCATCGACGTCAGTTCATATTGTTCTCATCAGTCAACTCGGTGAATTGGTCAATTTAACACCTTACAAACATGTTGAATTTGATTGTAGCTCGAACCAAGACCCCGGCGGCGCCATTGGACTGTTTCGAGTGGATGAGTGGACAACTTTCGGCGCCTAATGCCCTGAAATCATGGAGTTGCGTCCAAACCTTGCACGCTGGTCGGTGGCGCTTGTTACGGCCCCAGCAGCTCCATGAGCGTCAGCGCGATGACCTCCGTTGCTTTGTATAAATCGGCCAACGGCAGGCGCTCATCGGCGCGGTGGGCATTCGCTTCTTCAATTGTGCGCGGCCCGGCGCCGTAAAGCACGATCGGCACGCCGGCCTTGGCGTAATGGCGGGCGTCCGTATAAAGCGGCACGCCCGAGGCCAAGACTTTCTCGCCGATGACCCGGCTCGCCTGGCGGCAGAGCGCCTCGGCGAGCCTCGCGCCTGCCGGCGTCGGGGTCAGCGGCTCGGCGAGCAGCACGCGGTTGACCGTGACCTTGGCCTCCGGATGCAGTTTCGCCGCGCCGGCGATCACGGCGCGCAATTCCGCCTCGGCCTCGGCCGGGTTTTCCTCCGGGACCATGCGGCGGTCGAGCCGGAACGTGATTCGGTCCGGCACGACGTTGGTGTTGATCCCGCCGGAAATGAGCCCGATCGTCATCTGCGGCGAGCCGATGCCGGGAATGGCGGAGGTCCGAGCGGCGAGGCCGCCGCGCCAGCCGTAGAGCGCGGTCAGTATGGCGTTCGCCGCCTCGAGCGCGTCGACCCCGGTGAAGGGGCGGGCGGCATGGGCGGAGCGGCCAAGAACCTCGACTTCGAGATGCAGGCAGCCATTGTGGGCGTTGACCACGGCGTAGGAGAAGCCGGCGCCGATCGCCAGATCCGGCTTCGACAGTCCCTGTTCGAGGATCAGGCGCGGGCCGATCTCGCCCCCCGCCTCTTCGTCGTATGTGACATGCAGCTCGACCGCGCCGTTGAGCTTCGCGCCGCTCTTTTCGAGCGCCAGGATCGCGAAGGCGTAGGTCGCGATGTCCGACTTCGACACCGCGACGCCGCGGCCGACCATCCAGCCGTCAACGATTTCAGCCCCGTACGGGTCGTGTGTCCATCCGGTTCCCGGCGGCACCACGTCGCCATGCGCATTGAGCGCGATGGTTGGGCCACCCTCCCCGAACTTGCGCCGCACGATCAGGTTGGTCGCCGAGACCATGCCGTTCGCCCTGACCAGCGCGTCCGGGACCTTGTGCCGCTCGACGGTGAACCCAAGTCCTTCGAGCAATCCCGCCACCGCTTCGGCGGACCGATCGCAGTCGCCGGGCGGATTATCGGACGGAATCTTGACGATCTCCGCCAGGAAGCGCGCCTCCGCATCCTGATGCTCGCGCACCGCGGCGCGGATGGCGTTTTCGACCGACATGTCGTCCTCCCTATCAGCCGCCGAAGTTCTCGACGCGCATCCCGTCATAGGCCGGGACGACATGCGCCGGCAGGCGCTTTCGCAGCGTTTCGTAATCGAGATCGGTGTGTAGGTTGGTCAGGATCGCCCGACGCGGACGCATGGCCTCGATTTCCGCCAGCGCATCGTCCAGGCTGAAATGCGACGGGTGCGGCCGATAGCGCAAGGCGTCGACGATCCAGACCTCGAGCTCCCGAAGGAATGGCCGGCTCGCCTCGGGAATGCGCTTGACGTCAGGGGTGTAGGCGAGGGCGCCGAATCGGAACCCGAGCGCGTTGATGTCGCCGTGGTCGAGGTCGAACGGCGTCGCCTCGATCACCCCGCCCGCCCCCTCGATCCGGCAGGGGCTGCCGGCAGTGAGCCGCAGGTCTGTCGCAATGGGAGGATAAGAACTACCTTTCGCCGTCTGAAAAATATAGGAAAAACCGTTCCGGACAATCAGCGCCGTCGGCTCGTCCATGTGCATGTCGATCCGCCGTCGATCCATCAGAACAAGTGGTCTTAGATCGTCGATCCCATGGGTGTGGTCGGCGTGCGGATGGGTGAGCAGCACGGCGTCGACGTGTTTCACGTCCGCGTCGATCAGCTGTTCACGCAGATCCGGTCCCGCGTCGACCAGCACAGTCGTCACGCCTCCCGCGCCGTTCCGCTCGACGAGCGCCGAACAGCGCCGGCGGCGGTTGCGCGGATTGGCCGGGTCGCATGCGCCCCATCCCTGCCCCACGCGGGGCACTCCCGCCGAGGAGCCGCAACCGAGAATGGTGAGACGAAAGCTCAAGGCGCAATGCCGCCGTCGAGCTTCGGGAAGATCCTCAGCGTGTTCGCTCGGGTCGCGGCGGCGAGCGCCTCGGGCGCCATTCCTTTCGTCTCCGCAACCACTCGCGCGGTCGCGGCGACGAACGCGGGTTCGTTGCGCTTTCCGCGATGGGGAACCGGCGCCAGGTAGGGAGCGTCGGTTTCGATCAGGATCCGGTCGAGCGGCACGTCGCGCGCGATTGCCCGCAGGTCGGCGGAGTTCTTGAATGTGACGACGCCGGAAAACGAGATCGACAGGCCGAGCTCGAGCGCCGTTTCGGCGAGCGCGCGCGAAGAGGTGAAGCAGTGGAGCAGGGCGCCGAACACCCCCTGCCCCATCTCGTCCCTCAGAATCGCGGCGGTGTCGCCCTCTGCATCGCGCGTATGGATGACGATCGGCAGGCCGAGCTCGCGCGCCAACGCGATTTGGCCTCGGAATACGCGCTGAGCGACTTCGGGCGGGGCGTAATTGTAGTGGTAGTCGAGGCCGGCCTCGCCGATCCCGACGCACTTGGGATGCGCCGCGAAGCGGCGCATGGCGGCGAAATTCGACGCCGTCTCGGCCGCCGCCTCGTGCGGATGCGTTCCCACGGTGAAGAACACGCCGTCATAGCGTTCGGCGATTTCGGCGACCCTCGCCGCCCGGTCGATCCGCGTTCCGATGGTGATCAGCCGCTCGACTCCGGCAGCGTGCGCCCGTTCGACGACCGCGTCGAGCTCTTCGGCGAAGTCGGGAAAATCGAGATGGCAGTGGCTGTCGATGAGCCTCACTTCGCCGCCTCGGGCTCGACGTAGCGCGGAAAGACAGGCGTCGGGGCGGGAAGCGCCCTGCCCGGCTCGAGCCGATGCGGCGCGCTTAGGCGCCCCGCAGCGTCTTCTGTCTCGAGCGCAGCGAAGGTGCGCTGATCCGCGGGAACACCGAGCAGATCGAGCAGCTTCCCCATGCTGCCGGGCATGATCGGTTGTAAGAGGATCGCGCAGATGCGCAGCGTCTCGATCGTCACATAGAGCACGAGCCGCATCCGCGCCTGGTCGCTCTTGGCGAGCTTCCAGGGCTCGGCGTTGGCGAAATAGCGGTTGGTCTCGGCGACGACGTCGAACACGGCGCCGACATAGAGGTGGATGAGGTAACCCCTCATGTGGCGCCGCGACTCGCCGAGGATGGCGTCGGCGCGCCCGAGCATCGTGAGATCCTCGGCCCTAGGCGGAGCGCTGAGCGGGTCAGGCACGGCCGAAGCGCAGTTCCTGGCGATCATGCTGAGCGAGCGCTGCGCCAAATTGCCGATATCGTTGGCGAGATCTGCGTTCATCCGGCTGACGATCGCCTCGTGCGAATAGTTGCCGTCCTGCCCGAACGGCACTTCCCGCAGGAAAAAGTAGCGCACCGGATCGAGGCCGTAGGCGGTGACGAGATCGGCCGGACTCACGACGTTGCCGACCGACTTCGACATCTTCTCGCCGCGGTTGAACAGAAAACCGTGCACGACGATTTGGCGCGGAACGGGAAGTCCGGCGGACATCAGGAACGCCGGCCAGTAGATGGCATGGAAGCGGGTGATGTCCTTGCCGATCACATGTGCGTCGGCCGGCCAGAATTTCGCTCGCGGACCTTCGTCGGGGAAGCCGGTCGCGGTGATGTAGTTGGTCAGGGCGTCGACCCAGACGTACATGACGTGTTTTGGGTCACCCGGCACGGGCGTTCCCCAGGCGAGGGTGGCGCGGCTGATCGACAGGTCCGTGAGTCCGCGCTTCACGAAAGAGACGATCTCGTTGAGATATTTTTCCGGCGTGACGAAGTCGGGATGGGCCCGGTAATGGGCGAGAAGCCGTTCGGCATAAGCGGAAAGGCGGAAGAACCAGCTCTCCTCCTCCACCCAGTCGACTGGGGCGCCAGTTGGCGCGAGCTTAGTCCCGTCCGGGCCGTCGCTCAGTTCACTCTCGTCGAAATAGGCCTCGTCACGCACCGAGTACCAGCCGGAATATTTTGAGAGATAGACGTCGCCGTTGGCCGCCATCCGCTCCCAGATCGCCTGCGCGGCGCGGACGTTGCGGGCCTGCGTCGTGCGGACGATGTCGTCGGCGCGGGCGTTCAGCATGTCGCCCGTCGCCTCGAACTCGGCGGCGACACGGTCGACGTACGCTTGCGGCGTCATCCCCTCGCGCGCCGCCGCCTGCTGAACTTTGAGGCCGTATTCGTCCATGCCGGTGACGAACAGCGTGTCGCGCCCATCGAGCCGCATGAAGCGCTGGATCGCATCGGTTGCGATGCGCTCGTAGGCGTGACCGATATGCGGCGCGCCATTGGCGTAAGGGATCGCTGTCGTTACGTAGAAACGGCTCATGCGGCCGTCCTAGAGCATTTTCGGAACGATTGAAACGCGGCGCGGGTCCGGTCGGCGCCGCGAGTATTTGTTCCGCAGCTTCCTGGGGAAGCTGGCGCGGAGCCCCGGATCGGGTATGGCCCGCGACTTCAACCTCAAGTCGCATCGCAGGAACATCGGCCGCTCTGCTTCCCGCTTGCACGGCCGGGCTCAGGCCTTCGCGCGTGCGATAAACGACCTTTTCACCCAACCGCTCCCGCAACAGAAAATGGATATCCACGAAGTCGTCAAAGCCGAATTGGCGCGATGAAGCGCGATGTCTTCGCCGCGGCCCCGAACAGCGGTCCATGCGGGCCATCGTGATTGGGGTTGTCAGTGAGAGTGACGAGCGGGTGTTATAGCTGTATCATTCCACCTTCGCGAAAAGGGGGAAGCAGGCCCGGCTGTGGCATATATTCTTGTTTTGTTCTTGCAGTCTTTCAAAATCCATGGTACATATTTTCGATAATTCACCTCGGAGCGGGGAGAGAAAACGAGGTTGGGTTGGAGGGAGTGAGGGTTCCACTGTCCGCGCAGGCCGCGTCAACCCTATGGCGGCGGGGCGGATGCCAAGGGCTAACAATTTTTTCCTTGGACTGCCGTTAACCCATTGAAAGACCCGGAAATAGACGAAGAAATCCAAGGAAATCCAAGTCCCTTTGCTTGGTTTTTCTTGGTCTGGTTTGGATTTGACTTGGGGAGATTTGGCCCGAGACGAGCGCTGGGTTGTGTCCACATTGGACCACCGCCGTCCGCGAGCAATGATTCTTCGCTCTTGTGACGTAATTACGGGTTTATCCACCGCGCCGAATTCCTGGTTTTCGCTTAGCCGCAGTATGTCAGGGAACGCCCCTTCTCCGCCGCCGAAAGCCGCTCCGATTCCGCCAGCTCGACCGGCGCCATCCGTTAGCGCCGACCCCGATCCGTCTCGGCGATCTGGGCGAAAGTCGCCAGGATATGCAGCCTGCGATCGAGGTTCATCGAATCGGTGTCGCGTGCGGCCGTTCGGATGCGGTCCCAGAGGCCGCCGAGTTGCTCTGCCCGTTCGACTGAAGAGGCGGTTCTTGCCGCGTAGCCGGCAAGCCAGGCGTAGAGCTCGCGGTGGAAGGCGTCATAGGCTTCCGCTGCATCCCGCTCGGCGAGCGCGTCCGCGAGCTTGAGCACCGCGCGCGGGTCGGGCCGTGGCAAGCGGGCGATGGTCGAATTGATCAGCGCGTCGACTTCCTCCGACTCCGGCGACAGGCGAGCAAGCGCCTCGCGCACGGACCCATTGGCGCGTCGGACGGCCTTCGCGATTGCGGCAGGATCCATTTCACTCCATGGCGGACCAAGCGCCGCAATCGCGGCGGCGGTTTCGCTCTCGGACAGGGGATCGAGCTTGATCCGCCGGCAGCGCGAATGGATCGTCGGCAGAACCCGACCCGGACGGTGCGACACGATAAGGATGAGCGATCGTTGCGGCGGCTCCTCGATCAACTTCAGGAGCGCGTTGCCGCTGCTGCGATTGAGATCCTCGGCGCAATCGACGATGCAGATCCGCCAGCCGCCGAACGCCGCCGACATCTGGAACACCTGCAGCGCCGTTCGCACGTGCTCGACCTGGATCTCGCTCGAAAACCTCTTCCTTTCCGGCAGCCACGCCCGTCGGATCAGCGCGAAGTCCGGGTGGGCGAGCGCCGCGAGAAGCCGAGCCGGCTGGCGCTTTGGGTCGACATCAAGGTCGCTGGCGTCCAGCACCGCCACCGCGTTCGGGTCGGGGTTGGCGAGCACGAAGCGCGTGAAGCGCCAGGCGAGCGTCGCCTTCCCGACGCCTCTCGGGCCGCCGATCAGCCACGCATGGGCAAGCCGGCCTCCCCGATAGGCCTCAAGCATTTCCGCTTCGGCCGCCCTGTGACCGAAGAGCGTGAAGGCATGGCGAGGGTGCGGAGCGCCGGCAAGCACATCCGATTCGGGAACCTCTTCGTCTTGCGTCTTCGTCATGACGCGCGCGCTTTCGCCGCCGCCACAGGGTCCAACCGTTCCTCGACTGCGGACCAGATTTTCTCGGCGACTTCCTCCTCCGACTTCAGCGCATCGACGACGACGCAACGCTCGGGCTCGGCCGCCCCGATATCGAGGAATGCGCGGCGCAGCGTCTCATGGAACTCTAGTCCTTCCGCTTCGAAACGGTCGGCGTTCTCGATCCCTCTGCGGGCGTGCGCCCGCTCGAGACCGATTTTCGCCGGAATGTCGAGGATGACCGTCAGGTCGGGACGATTCGGTCCGACGGCCACCTCCTCGAGGCGCGCAATGAAGGCGGGGGACAGGTCGCCAGCGACGCCCTGGTAGGCTCGGGTCGAATTGGCGAAGCGGTCGCAGACCACCCACGCGCCCCGCTCGAGCGCCGGGAGGATCGTTTTGTCGAGATGGTCGATGCGGGCTGCGGCGAACACAAGCGCCTCTCCGTCCGGCCCGAACTGGGCGGTAAAGCCGCTGAGGATCGCCTCCCGCAATTGTTCGGCGTGCGGCGACCCGCCTGGCTCCCGCGTGCGCACCACTTCGAGCTCAAAGGTCTTGAGCCTCTCCTCTAGACGCTTCGCCTGCACGGATTTTCCCGCGCCCTCTCCGCCTTCCAGGGTGATGAAACGGCCCCGCGGCGCGCTGGTCATTTGCGCGACAGCGCCCGTCGCACTGCATCCCGCACCGCGTCGCCGGCAAGCTCGACCCCGGCGTCGAACGCGCGGCCGGTGAGCCCACCGAGCGCGACGGCGGCGCCCGTCTTCAGCGGGGCGTCGATAACCAGCATGTCGTCGCGCCAGATCTTGAGCCGCCCCGCATCCTGCCCCTTCTCGACCGGCGCCGTCAGGGGCCCCGTATAGACGATCTTGGCGACAAGCTTATCGCTTTCGCCGCGGGGAACGAAAAGCGTGATCGGGCGCTCGCTGATCAGCGGGACGTCGCCGGATTTGCCGCCATAGACCGACGCCGTCCCGATCGTCTGGCCAGCCTCGAACACGGTGCGGTGGTCGAAGGAATGAAAGCCGTAATCAAACAGCTTGCGAGCTTCCTCGACGCGCTCCGTGGCCGACTTCAGTCCGTACATCACGACAATGAGGCGCTGGCCGTTCTGAACGGCCGTGCCCACCAGCCCAAAACCGCCGTCGCCGGCGTCGGCGGCCTTGAGGCCGTCCGCCCCCATATCCATCGTGAGGATGGGATTCCGGTTAAGCTGGCGGATCTTGTTCCAAGTAAACTCCTTCTCGTTGAAGTAGTGATAGTAGTCCTGGTCGTCGCGGATTACGTGCGCGGCAAGCAGAGCCATGTCCCGCGCCGTTGTGAACTGGTCGGGGTCGGCTTTTCCGCGAGCGTTGGTGAAGTGCGAATGCGTCATGCCGAGCTCGGCCGCACGTTTGTTCATGATGTCGGCGAAATTCGCTTCAGTGCCGCCGATGCCCTCGGCAAGCGTCATCGCGGCGTCGTTGCCCGACTGAATCAGGAGACCGCGTAAAAGATCGTCGACACTCACGTGGCTATGGATCGCGAGGAACATGGCGGCGCTGCGCGAGGGGGCGCCGCCCTCGCGCCAGGCGTTCTCGGACACGCCGAAGATGTCGTCGAGGTGAAGGCGCCCTTCCTTCAGCAAGTGGAAGACGACTTCGGCAGTGAGGAGCTTGGCGGTGGACGCCGGCGGCGTCGGCTGATCCGGGTTCTTCTCGTATAGGATTGCGCCGCTGTCGTAATCCTCGACGAGAGCGACCGCGGCGGCGCTCGTGAACGTTGCGGAGCGCGCCGGAACGGCGACCGCCAAAAGGCCCGCGGAAAGGAACGCGAGACTGAGCCTGACGAAGTTCACCGGATTTCCTATGGTGCGTCAATTAAGACCGAGCGCACGCCGCGGCTAGCTCACAGCATGGAACGGTAAGTCTACGCAATGTCGCTAAGAAGTGAGGCGACACCGGGGCTTTTGGCGCTACTCTGCGGCGGTCGGTCGTTTGGCTGGCTTCAACCGATCGAAAGCGTCCGGCGTTTGGCCTTTGAGAGGGCCGGCGGATGGATCGGAGAAGTACAGCGCCTTTTCCGCGGTTGCCTGCACGAGCGGCCGGCGCGGCGGCAGGACGGCGACGGGCGCCGGCTGCTTCGGCTGATGGACAGCCGACGCGACGGCAGGTCGGCCGCGGGCTGCTCCAAGATCGAAAGGTCGCGCCGGCGGAAGCGGAACGGGTCCATGCGGCGCGTGGATCGCAACGGTGCTCGCCGTCGGAGACTCCCGGATCGGCTCCGGCGCCGATTCTCGAACCGATTCCACAGTCGCCTGCCGAATTGGCTCCGGCGTCGCATCGGGCACGGGTTCTGGGGGCGGCGGCGGCGCTGCGGCAACCCGGATGGGCGGAGGATAACGCGCTGGGCGGTCCGCCGCCGGCTCACTGCGGCCCGAGCCAAACAAGGCGGCGAAGAGAGACGGTCCCGATTCGTCGGACCCATCCGCGACCATCACCGGCGACGAATAGCCATTCAGGTTGGCGGGCGACCCGTCGGTGCGCAGCGACGCGAGCAGCGCTCCGTCGTCCGATCCTTCAAGCGGCGCGGGGCCGACGTAGTCGACCTTGATTTTCGCGGTGCCCTCGCCCTTGAACCCGAGTATGTCGGCGGTGCGCGAGGAGACGTCCATCACCCGCCCGCCGTGGTAGGGGCCGCGGTCGTTGACGCGCACGATGACCGAGTAGCCGTTGCCCAAGTTCGTCACCCGGGCGTAGCTCGGCAGCGGCATGGTCGGATGGGCTGCGGTGATCGAAGCCATGTCATAGACTTCGCCGTTGGCGGTGCGGCGGCCGTGAAACGCGGCGCCGTACCAGGACGCCATGCCCACGGCGGTATAAGACTCGATTTCTCTTGGGTAATATTTATGGCCGGCGACCGAATAGGGATGGCCGACAAGATATTGGCCGCCGCCCTTCGGGATGGGCCGCCCGTCGGCGATCACCTTCGGGCTGGCGCGCCCGTATTTGGCTTGGGAAAAATATTCGTGGCCGTGGGCGTAACGCTGCTCGACCGTCTGGTTCGCACATCCGGAGAGGGCCAAGGCGATGCCCGCCCCCGCGGTCCCAAGCCAAGCCCACCTGACGACGAGGTCGGGCATTCCAAGACACGAAACGTTCATCGACGGTCACCTGATGGCGGGCGGAACCCGGTCTGGCGCCGGCATTCCCAGGAGCATCCGCCCACGCGGCAGCCTTTCGAACCGTCAATATCGATTGGCACTTTTGATCCCGCTTCGTTTCGATTTTGCTAACGAATCTCGGCCCATCGAACCGGTCCGACGGCCGCCTCGATCTCGTCCCCTCGCCTTTCGTCGCATCAAGTCGCAGCCGCCCTACGACGAGCCCTTCCGTCGCGGCGCCGACATCCCTTCGGCGCACACGGGTCACAACTGACGCCCAATCGCGGCGAGAAAGTGGCCAACACTTGGCGGCGGCGGCCGGGCAAATTGAGCAAGGCCCTGTCGATCGAAGCCGGCTTGCAGCTTGGCCACGAGCATTCGCGCCATTCACCAAGGAGCCGGGCGTTCGGCCTCGGCCTCGGCATCGACCGCACCGGGCGGCCTGCAGACCGCCCGGCGCTGTCTAAGTCTTTCGCAATCGCGCTAGCAGTTCGACCGCGACGACCTTGAACGAGGATATCGCCCCTGATGCTTGCCGCGAAGTGGCCCCCGGAGCGTTTTCGGTGCGCGAATTGTCGCACGCATCCCCTCGTTGTTCTAGCCCGCTCCCGCGGAACCGGTGGCCCGCGCCGATGACGATGCCTCGCTTCCTCGAGGCCCGGGATCACGTTGTCGGCCGCCGATCCGCGCGGCTTTTCGCTCGGCCTCGGCAAGGGGGATTCTCGGACCGATCGGGGCGCAATGGTTCTACCAGGGCACGACGCTCGGCTACCGGACGCTCTATGTGTGGTTCGAGAAAGAGAACCTGATGATCACGGTGCAAACCAATTCGCAGCCGGCGGACGACGCCAACAAGCTCAGCGACGCCGCGGCCGCGATTTATGGCAACGTGCGCGGCGAAGCGAAGTAGGTTTGCGGCCTGGTGTTTCATCGGCGAGGGTTCTTGAAGATATTCGCCGCCCGTCACCGGCACGTGGCAAGCCGACAACCCGTCCAGGGAACGAACGGCGTTTCGCGGCTGTTCACGTTCTATCAGGGCCGGCTGGTCTTCCCCAACATCCAGAACCGACGGGGTTTCTGGGACAAGATTGCCGGGTGAGCGCAAGGCGCATTTCGTAAACCGCACCCGCTGCGGCGCGAGCGGTTGCAGTTTCTCGGCGACGTGTTCTCGAATCTCTGCTCGAGAAGCAGGGCGCGCCGGTCTGAGGCGGGCGGCCACGCGCGGGCTCCTTTGACGGAGCGCCGGGCATGATAAGGATACGATCGAAACGGAACCGGATCGCTTCTTTGCCTTCCACGAAACTCACCGCGCGCCTTGTCGCCTCGATCGCCGATGTCGATCCAGCGGCGTGGGACGCCTGCGCCAATCCGGCGCGCCCGAGCGAAGATGCCGCCGAAGGCGAGCGGTTCAACCCGTTCGTGGCGCACGCTTTCCTCCATGCGCTGGAAGCCTCCGGCTCCACCGGCGGCCGGTCGGGATGGACGCCGGCGCATGTGATCGTCGAGGACCCTTCGGGCCGGGTCGTCGCCGCGGCGCCCTCCTACCTCAAGAGCCACAGTCAAGGCGAATACGTGTTCGACCACGCCTGGGCGGACGCCTACGAGCGTGCCGGCGGCCGCTATTATCCAAAGCTCCAGGTCGCCGCGCCCTTTACCCCGGCGACCGGTCGCCGCCTCCTCGTCACCGCCGATGCGCCCGAGGGGGCGCGCGAAGCGCTGATCCAAGCCCTGCGGGAGGCGCGCCGGCAGACGAGCGCCTCATCGATCCATGTGACCTTCCCGACCGCCGAGGACGCCGTCCGGCTCGAGCGGGCCGGTTTCCTTGTCCGTCATGGCGAGCAGTTCCACTTTCTCTGCGACGGATTCTCGACCTTCGACGATTTTCTCGGGGCGCTCGCGTCGCGCAAGCGCAAGGCGATCAGGCGCGAGCGAAGGGACGCGCTCGGCGACCAGATTGCGATCGAACAGCTCACGGGTTCGTCAATCCAGCCAGAGCACTGGGACTCGTTCTTCAAATTCTACATGGACACGGGCTCGCGCAAGTGGGGCCGGCCCTACCTGACCCGGAAGTTCTTCAGCTTGGTCGGCGCGTCGATGGCCGAGCGCATCCTCCTCGTAATGGCGAAGCGCGGCGGCCGGTACATCGCGGGCGCGATCAATTTTATCGGCGACGACGCGCTCTACGGCCGCAACTGGGGCGCGATCGAGGACCGGCCGTTTCTCCATTTCGAGGTGTGCTATTATCAGGCGATCGAGTTTGCGCTCGCGCGAGGGCTGAAACGGGTCGAGGCGGGCGCGCAAGGAGAGCACAAACTCGCCCGCGGTTATCGTCCCGTCGTGACATATTCTGCCCACGAATTCGCCGACGCCCGGCTGGCGAGGGCGGTTGCCGACTATCTGCGGCACGAACGCGCGGCGGTTGCGCAGACGATCGCCTACTACGAAGATCGCGCGCCCTTCCGAAAGGGCGACAATGCGAACGGCGAAACGGTGGGAGAATCCTTTGATCTCGACCTATGACCCGAACAACATCTTCGCCAAGATCCTGCGCGGCGAAGCGCCCTGCACGAGGGTCTACGAGGACGACGTATCGCTGGCGTTTCTCGACGTGATGCCGCGCGCCGACGGGCACACGCTGGTGATCCCCAAGGTTCCCGCCCGCAACATTTTCGACATCGCGGCCGAGGATCTCGCCCGCTTCATGCCGACGGTGCAGAAGGTGGCGCGCGCGGTCAAGGCGGGGATGGCGGCCGAGGGGCTCACCGTCCAGCAGTTCAACGAGGTCGCCGGCGGCCAGCAGGTCTTCCACCTGCATTTTCACGTCCTGCCGCGTTGGGCCGGTGTGCCGCTGAAACCCCCGGGCGGCCCGTTCCAAAACGCCGAGGCGCTGCGCCCTTACGCGGATCGGATCATTGCGGCCTTCGTCGACGTTTGAACGCCGCGAGGCTGGATGACGAGACCCTGATGCATCTCCATTATTTTCCGATCAGCGAGGGGCGCGCGGCGGTGTTCGCCGCCATCCTCGTCGGTCTCGTCATTCTCATCGCGATCGGGCTCCTGCGGCGGGTGTACACGGCGCTCGGGCTCAATCCGCTCGTCGTCACGCTGATCCTTTTCGCCTCGCTGCTCGGCTCCTACGTCAACCTGCCCATTGTCCGCCTGCCCGGCGAGCACGTCGTCAGGCGCGAGGTGGTGGAGATTATGGGGATCCCGTTCCTTGCCCCGGTCGCGGTCAACTGGCCGGGGACGGTGCTCGCCATCAACGTCGGCGGAGCGGTCATTCCGATCATGCTGTCGCTCTATCTTCTCGTCCGCTATCGCCTGTGGGGGCCAGGCGTCGTCGCGATCGCCATCGTCACTTTCTTCGTTCATCAGGAGGCGACGCCGATACCGGGAGTGGGCATTGCGGTGTCGACCGTCACTCCGCCGCTGCTTGCCGCGTTCGTCGGCCTCCTTCTGTCGAAGCGCTTCGCTGCGCCGCTCGCCTATATCGGCGGCAGCCTGGGCGTGCTGATCGGCGCGGATCTGCTCAATCTCGGTGACCTGCAAAGCCTCGGCGCGCCCGTCGCCTCGATCGGCGGAGCGGGCACTTTCGACGGCGTTTTCCTGACCGGCGTGATCGCGGTGCTGCTCGCGACCCTCGTAACGGGTTAACGCGCGGGCAAATCTGCTGTAACCATAAATGTTTGCTTAACCAAACCGAGCCTTTTTGTGTCAATTTTGCCACACGCGTTCACGAAGGTGACCGAAACCGAACGGAAAGATGGACTTGGAGGGTGGGGGTCCCTATAGTTTGAATGTAGATTCTTAGGGGCGACGGCGCGCAACAGAATGCGCAAGGCGGAGCCGATCAAAACGGAGAAAGCAAATGAAAAATTGTTGGTTTATGGGGGCTGCCGCCGCGGCGCTGACCGTTGCGGGCGCGATCTCGGCTCAGGCCGCTGACTTACCGACCCGGAAAGAAGCTCCGGCGCCGATCTTCGTGCCGCCGCCTTTCACCTGGACCGGGTTCTACATCGGCGGCAACGCCGGCGGCATCTGGGGCAGCGGCGGCAACGCATCGTCGACCGTGTACGCCAACGGGTTCCCCTGGTTGTACAACGTTTGGCCGGGTGGCGGTGGCGGTAATGGCAACACCGGGTTCATCGGGGGCGGTCAGGCCGGCTACAACTGGCAGACCGGCGCGTTCGTGCTCGGCGTCGAAACCGACTTCGATGGGTCGACTTTGAAGCGGGACAAGTCCTTTATCGGCCCGGGGTTCATCGAGCCGATTAACGGTTTCAATGACTACCTTTCCGCCAACGGCTCGATCAAGCTCGACTGGCTCGGGTCGACCCGCCTACGGGTTGGCTTCGTCGCCACGCCGGACAACCGCTTGATGATCTATGGAACGGGCGGCTTCGCCTACGGTGGCGGCAGCGCCCACCTGAACGTTTACGACGCCGCTAACGGGTGGTATTGGTCCAGCAATAGTAACAGTGCCACCCGTACCGGTTGGACACTCGGTGGCGGCGTTGAATACGCGTGGACCAACAATTGGACGATCGGCGCCGAATATCTCTACTATAATCTGGGCAGCAAGCACATCGACACTTACCCCAACGTCGCGGCGTCCAACTGGTTTGGAGGCTACGTCTACTCGAGCACGAAGGTCAATTTCGATGGCTCGGTCGTCCGCGCTCGGATCAACTACAAGTTCTGATCGCTGGGCGGGATTAAAGGCGAAGAGGGAAGGCAAACGCCTTCCCTCTTTTTTTGTTCGGACCCGACCTACGCCTTCATCCCTGCGCGATCACGAAAAGTCCCCGTCCTTACTGGACGTGGACTTGAATTATTCGTGAGTCCTTCGAGTTGCGGCGACGAGCAGGCGCTATGGCGTCTCCGGCTCGGGCGCGATCTCGACCGGACCTGAGGCCGCGGGCTCGACGCGCTTGCGGGCGCGGCCGCGCGCCTTGGCGGCGAGCATCGGGTCACGCTCCATGCGCGGCGCGGCCGGACCCTCGGGATAGACGAAACCGAGTTTCTTCTCTCCCGTCTCGTCGGCCTTGACGACGACCTTCACGACGCCGCCGTTCTTCAGCCGGCCAAACAGCACTTCGTCGGCGAGCGGCGTCTTGATCTGGGCCTGGATCACCCGCGCCATCGGGCGCGCGCCCATCGATTCGTCATAACCGTTCCTGACCAGCCACGCCCGGGCCTCCTCGGTCAGTTCGATCGTCACATTGCGGTCGGAGAGCTGCGCCTCGAGCTGCAGGATGAATTTGTCGACGACGCGCGCGATAATCGATTCGGGCAGCCGCGCGAAGGTCACGATCGCGTCGAGCCGATTGCGGAACTCGGGCGCGAACAGCCGGTCGATCGCCTCCTTGTCGTCCCCTTCTCGGGCCGACTTGTGGAAGCCGAATGCGGCGCGCGCCATATCCTGCGCGCCGGCATTGGTGGTCATGATGAGAATCACGTTGCGGAAGTCGATCGCCTTACCGGAATGGTCGGTCAGCTTCCCGTGATCCATGACCTGCAACAGGATGTTGAAGAGATCGGGGTGAGCCTTCTCGATCTCGTCCAGGAGCAGCACGCTGTGAGGGTGCTGATCGATCGCGTCGGTCAACAGGCCGCCCTGGTCGAAGCCGACATAGCCGGGCGGCGCGCCGATGAGACGCGATACGGTGTGGCGCTCCATATATTCCGACATGTCGAAGCGGATGAGCTCGAGACCGAGGCTCGTTGCGAGCTGACGGGCCGCCTCGGTCTTGCCGACGCCGGTCGGTCCGGAGAAGAGATAGCATCCGATCGGCTTCTCGGGATCGCGCAGTCCGGCGCGGGCGAGCTTGATCGCCGCGGCAAGGGCGGAGACCGCCTCGTCCTGACCGTAAACGGAGCGCTTCAAAGTCTCGTCGAGATGCTGCAGCACCTCGGTGTCGTCCTTCGACACGGACTTCGGCGGGATGCGCGCCATGGAAGCGATGGTCGCCTCGATCTCCTTCACCCCGATCGTCTTCTTGCGCTTGGTCTCGGGCAGGAGCATCTGCGATGCCCCCGTCTCGTCGATCACGTCGATCGCTTTGTCGGGCAGCTTCCGATCGTGGATGTAGCGCGACGACAGTTCGACCGCGGCCTTCACCGCATCGCCCGTGTAGCGGAGCTTGTGGAACTCCTCGAAATAGGGCTTAAGGCCCTTGAGGATCTCGATGGCGTCCGAGACGCTCGGCTCCTTGACGTCGATCTTCTGGAACCGCCGGACAAGCGCGCGATCCTTCTCGAAATATTGCCGGTATTCCTTGTAAGTGGTCGAGCCGATGCAGCGCAGGGTACCCTGCGCGAGCGCGGGCTTGAGCAGATTCGAGGCGTCCATGGCGCCGCCGGACGTCGCGCCAGCCCCGATCACTGTATGAATCTCGTCGATGAAGAGAATCGCATCCTTGTGCTGCTCGATCTCCTTCATCACCTGCTTCAGACGCTCTTCGAAGTCGCCGCGATAGCGGGTGCCGGCAAGCAGCGCGCCCATGTCGAGGGCGAAGACGGTCGCTTCCTCGAGGACCTCGGGAACATCGGAGTTGACGATTTTTCGCGCCAGCCCCTCGGCGATCGCCGTCTTACCGACGCCTGGGTCGCCGACCAGCAGCGGGTTGTTTTTCTGCCGGCGGCACAGGACCTGGATCGTGCGCTGCACCTCGGCTTCGCGGCCGATCAGCGGATCGATGCGCCCTTCCCTCGCCTTCCGGTTCAAGTTCACACAATAAGCGTCGAGAGCGCCTTCCTTTTTCTTCGCGTCGCCGCTCTCCTTGGTCTCCTTTGATTCACGCGCCTCATGCTCTTCGTCCGCCCCGCGAGGCAGACGCGACGGGTCGGAATGGCCAGGCCGTTTGGCGATGCCGTGGCTGATATAGTTGACCGCGTCGTAACGGGTCATGTCCTGCTCTTGCAGGAAGAAAGCGGCGTGCGTTTCGCGCTCGGCAAAAATGGCGACGAGCACGTTGGCGCCGGTCACCTCTTCGCGGCCGGACGACTGCACGTGGAAAGCGGCGCGCTGGACGACGCGCTGGAAGCCGTTGGTCGCCTTTGCCTCGTCGTGGCTGTCGACGACCAGGTTTTCCAGTTCCGTATCGAGATAGTTGACCACCGACTTGCGCAGGGAGTTGAGGTCCACCCCGCAGGCCCGCATGACAGCGCCGGCGTCGGCGTCGTCAATCAAGGCGAGCAGCAAATGCTCGAGAGTCGCGTATTCGTGATGCCGCTCATTGGCCAGCGCCAAGGCCTTCCTGAGCGTTTTCTCGAGCGTGCGGGAGAAAATGGGCATGGGGCCGCCTTTCACTTCTTTTCCATGATGCACTGCAGAGGGTGCTGATTCTTGCGGGCGTGGTCCATCACCTGAGACACCTTGGTTTCGGCGATCTCGTAGGTGTAGACCCCACACTCCCCCACGCCGTTGTGATGAACCTGGAGCATGATTTGCGTCGCTTCCTGCGTGTCCTTGTTGAAAAACGCCTGGAGTATCGAAATGACGAACTCCATCGGGGTGTAATCGTCGTTCAGTAGCAGGACGCGATACATATTGGGCCGTTTCGTCTGCGCGCGCGTCCGGGTAATGACCGCGGCGCCGCTGCCCGGCGTCTCCGTTCCGCGCTTTGGCTCGCGCGCAGCGAGCGTTCGCGCCGACCCCGCGGCGCCCGCATTCGGATGGAACCAGCGCGCCAGTCGCGCCATCCCCGCCTTCAGGCGAACGACAAACGGATTTGAGGCGTTAGGCACGAAATAAACCCCGTTCCTTGCCGGTTAGACCTCAGCGACACCACCATCCACGCCTACACGACTATATCTGGGCGTCCAGCACTCTTCTTGCCAGTGCGCCCGAACACCGAAGAATTGCTAATTTGACCGTCACGCGCAAGAGCCCTCGAACGCCTCTTGCAGAGAGTCGGAAAAGCATTCTGCACCGTGGAACTGGAGCCGAACCGGGAACGCTACGAGAAACGTTCGCCCGCGGCGGGCGTTCCAGGCCCGGGCAGCGGCACAAAAAAATCCGACGTCCCTTCGGGCGTCGGATCGTCGTCTCAGTTTTGGAGGATCACCCCGCCTCGAGCGGAGCGGCTCGCCCTGAGAATTACTTGGCCTGGAGGCTGGCGTAGGCCGATGTCACCGGCTTCATCGCGTCGGAAGCAACCTTGGCGTAGAGTTCGGAGACCTTGCTCGCCTGGGCGACGAAGCCCTCATACGCCTGCTTCGCGTACTCGCTCTGGATCTGGATCGCCGCTTCGACGCTGCGCGCGCCGAGAAGCTTCTCGTACACAGCGGAACTGGTGGTGAACGCCTTCTTGGCGTAGTCGGTCGAACTCGGCGGCGAGTTCCTGCAGGCCCTTGGTCCATGTCGCCGAAGCGGCGGTGAACGCCTCCAGCTGCTGCTTGGAGAAATTCTGAAATTCCTCGAAATTCGGAGTGGTAGCCATATTCAACCCCTTTGGTTGGCCTCGGATTGCTGTCGCGTGACAGGAGGCGTGGTGTCGATGTCGCCATTATGTGCAGTGCACAATAAAAGTCAAGCGAATTTTTGCAGCGCACCATTTATCTTATCCTGCTGGCCCAGCGCGACCGTCCAAAAAAAGGTTACAAAACATGACATTGGGGAATGACCCGTCATCATCAATTTATCGAAAGAGAGTTCCCCGCGGATCTGCCGACCTCAACAAGCTCAAACGTTTGCCAGATTTCCGGCCGAAATCGCTCACCGCCGTTAACCTGGCTGTAACCGCATCGCCATAACGTTCGAGTGTGTGTAATGAGCAACTGTCCCGCGGTTGCGAGCGTAAAGCGAGGCGCGTTCATGGCGTGGCGTAAGGGAGAATCGCAACTCGTTCATGTCGCTCGTTTTGCGGCCGGAGCGTTGCTTGCGGCGGCGGCGCTCACTCTGGCGGCGGAGCGCCGCGGAAGCCCGCCATTATCGGCACGCTTACCCGCGCGCTCATTCCTATCGACCCGTCGCGCACTCCTATCGACACGTCGCGCTATTCTTTCCGCCAGGCCCGCCGCTGGGCGGCGGTTTCGGCCTCGCCGGCCTTTTCCGCCCTCGTCGTCGACGCCAACAGCGGGCGCACGCTCTATAGCGTCGATGAGGATGGGCTCCGCCATCCCGCCTCGATCACCAAGGTCATGACCCTCTACCTGCTGTTCGAGCAACTTGAAAAGGGGGCCATGACCCTGCAGACGCGGATCCCGATCTCCGAGCATGCGGCCGCGCAAGAGCCGTCGAAGCTCGGCGTCCAGCCCGGCAGCACCATCAGCGTCGATGACGCGATCAAGGCTGTGGTGACCCGCTCGGCCAACGACGTGGCGGTCGCGATCGCCGAGGCGATCGGCCATGACGAGAGCACGTTCGCCGAGATGATGACGCGCAAGGCCCGGGCGCTCGGCATGTCGAGCACGGTCTACGTCAACGCCTCGGGGCTCCCCAACGACGAGCAGGTGACCACCGCGCGCGATCTGACCATTCTCGGACGCTCCCTCGAGGAGCGGTTCCCTCGCTATTTCAAATATTTCTCGACCCGGCAGTTCAACTATGCAGGCCGGACGATCGGCAGCCACGACCACCTGCTCGGCCGTGTCGACGGCGTGGACGGCATCAAGACCGGTTACACCCGCGCCTCGGGCTTCAACCTCCTGACCTCGGTCCACCGGGACGGACGCTCGCTGATCGCCGTCGTGATGGGCGGACGCAGCGCCAGCGCACGCGACCGCGTCATGGAGAACCTGATCGACGATCACATCGCCGAGGCCTCGACGGTCCGCACCGCGACGATGATGGCCGACGGTTCGGACGTCGCGGAGCCGGCGGCGCGCCCGCCGGTGCAGGAAGACGCGCCGATCCGTCCGCGTCCGGCCGTCGTCTCCGCCAACGTGCCGTCCCGGACGCCATCCGTCCGCCTCGCATCGCTGACGGTCGCGGAAGGCGACAATTCCGACGAGGACGGTGGGCCGACGCTGCGGGTCGCCGCCGTCGAACCCGCTCTCCAACCGCGCGCCGCCGCGACGGCTCCGGTTCCCCCGCGTCCCGCAGAGCAGCGCGGCGCCGACCAGTCTGGTCCCAAACCGCAAGAGGAGCGGACCGCGGCTGAGCTCGGCTGGATCAAGGGTCCGGAGTCGGTCTGGAAAGGTCGGGCGACCGCGGAGGCTGCCGCTCGAACCCCGTCCAAAGCCGCCGCTGAGACGACCGTCGTAGCCCGCGCGGCCAAATCGGACGAAGAAGAAGACACCGGAAGCGGCAAAGGTTGGATCATTCAGATTGGCGCGACTGACGACCTCGCCAAGGCGAAAGCGCTGCTCGACAAGGCGCGGCAGCGAAGCCAGTCGATCCCGGCCTCGGCCAAGCCGGTCACCGAGAAAGTGCAGAAAGGCGAGGACATATTTTACCGGGCGCGTTTCGCCGGCCTCGACTCGGCCACGGCGGAAACCGCGTGCCGCTCCCTCAAACGCGACGGGTTCTCCTGCTTCGCCGCCCGCGATTGACGCAGGAACCTAAGGCCCTGGTCCCTCATTTCTTGCTGCGGAGACCCTAGACGTGTCGCTGCATCAAAACATCCTTGGCCTGATTGGCCCTCGCGGCAAGAGCGGTCGAGCCGCCGTGATCTGGATGAAATTTCTTCATCAGCGTTCGATGCGCGCGAATGATTTCCGCCGCGCTCGCGCCCTCGGGGAGGCCCAGGACTTCGAGAGCTTCGCGGCGCGTCATCGAGCCGGCGCTGCCCCGCCGCGCGTTTCCGTCACCCTCGTCTGCCTCACGCCAGCCGGCGAACCGGCGGTCGAGATACGCCTCTAGCAGATTGACGCCATCGGGATCGTCACGCGACAACTCGTCGCGCAGGGCGAGGAGTTCTGGCCGCGACAGGCTCTCGACCGCCCTCCCCATGTAGGCGCCGGCCAGCACGGAGCCGGTCATGACGCCGCTGTCGTGGTCGAGGCGCATCTCGAGCAAGGCCGAGCGGGCGGTCGTAACGCGTCCAGGCTTCGCGCCTGGGCCCGCCGCCCACCGGAAGGATGGCCACGACGCCGGCCCGAACGTGCGCCAGCCTGCGAAGCTCGCCGCCATGCCCGCCAGCGCGGCCGCCAGGCCGATTCGGCCGCGCAGGAGCAGGAGCGCCGCCGCTACCAAGCCAAGGACTCCGCCGCCGTGCCTGACCGCGCGCGCAACCGTGGCCGCGTCCATGCGGCCGAACTGCTTGAGCGCGCCCAGCAGGAGAAACAGTAAGATCAGACCGATAACGAAATTCATCGCTTTCGTGCTTTGGGAGCCGATCGAGGTCCGGCCGGGGTTCGCCGTTTCATCGCGAGTAAGCTACGCCGAATTCACGATCCCCGCATCTGCGACAAGAGGAGCCGGGCCGCCGGGTCGGCCTCCGCCGCCCTGGCGAGCGCCGCATGACCGCCGGCGGCGTAGGCCGCGGCGGCGCTCAGCAGGGCTTCGAGCCGCGCCGCCGCGCCCGAATCGAAGGCGCTGTAGGCGCCGCCGGTCAACCGGGCAATATCGGAAAAGGTCCGGCGCGCAATCGGGTCGTGGCCCTCCTGGAACATGAAGGCTTTGACGCCGTGAAGCGCGAGCTCCCCGGCGAGGCCGGCGAGTTCGTCCGGGCCCTCCTCCATCGCGTCGCCGACGAAGACGAGCGCCGCGACCTTCGCCTGTTTCGCCTCGTTGCGGGCGTGAGCGAGAACCCTTCGGATCTGCGTCTCGCCGCCGCGCACCTCGATTCGGCCCATGAGTTCGGCAAGTCCTCGCCCGCCTGAGACGAATTTCGACGCCTTGCACTCGCCGAAGCCCCGATAGTAGACGAGCTGCACCTCGAGGCCGCCGAGGCTCGCGGCGGTCTGGAACATTTTCGCCTGAAGGGCTTGCGCCAGATCCCATGTCGGCTGTCGGCTCATGGTCGCGTCGAGCGCGAAGATCAGCCGCCCGCAGCCGCTCCGGCCCGGCGCCGGCGTCCGCCGGGCAGCCTCGACGAAGTCGGCGATATCTTGGCCGCCGTTCGGCCGGGCGGCCGGCGCGCTCTTGTTTTTGTCCATCATGGTCCCCAACGCTTTCGCGGGCCTCTTGTCACATTGGGCTTCGGGTCGCCGCAGGCAAGCCGAAAACGCCAAAATTCGCGGCGTCCAGAGGGATGATCATAAATCGGCGAAAGCCCTGCCCCGCTCCGTTCGGAGGGCTCGGCGGCCGAGCAATGGCGACGCGCCCTTTTTCTTTACTCTCGCGACGAGACTGCGACCGGTCTTGGGCCCTCGTCCTTGGCGATCGGAACGGCGGCCTGGGCCGCTCAGCCGGACGGCCATCGATTCCCCTGCTAACAGGCTGAATAACAAGGGGAGTCGCGCCTCATCACTCGCGCTCATCGGCGTAACGACATTAAATCGCAATGACTTGCATAAAAATCATACGGACCTGGATGAGGCGGATAGCCGGAGCGGAACAGGCAGCGGTTTTTCGCTTATCAGGGCGGTAACAGGCGGCGCTTTGGCGATAACAGGCAAGCGCGATTCCGGCCGGCGAAAGGCGCCCGTGGGCTTTGAAGACGCGGTTCGCCGGCGCCCGGACAGGCGCCCTGAAAGGATAGATTACCTACCCTTTCGCTCGGCCGTTCGCAGCCGTCAGAGCAGCCCCAGCCCCGCAAGCTCGCGCCGCAGCGCGTCCGGCATTTCGGCGAAGCCGGACTGCGTTTCGTCGATGTCCGGCGGGGCGGACTTCGCTTCGAAGTAGCGCCAGCCCTGGAAGGCGCGCATCGGCCGCGGCGCGACCGCGACCACCGCGCCGTCGAGCCACAATTTGCAGCGCCCGACGCCGTCGGAATCCATGAACGGCTCGATCCCGACGATTGTCTGCCGCGCGGCGATCTGGCCTTTGATGACCCAATAGAGCGAGCCGCCTTCGAGGATGGCCTCGGCCCGCTTCGGCGTCATGCGGGTGACCTGGGCGTGACGGCGCGGCGCGCCGCGTCGCCTCGCCTCCGCGATCCGCGCCGCCATCCATTGCCGGAGATCGTCGAGCGAGTCCGCGCCGACGCCGAGTTTTATCAGGTGGAGGGTCATGAGGCGAATTATAGCAGACCGGCGCGGCTTCTCCGGCGTCCCGATTGCCCGCCGTCCACAGGCGCCGGCGGGCCCGCTCCAAAATTCGACCGCGCAAAATCACCCGGCCGATCGGCCGGACGCCGCGCGTCGAGTTCGCATTCAACGATCCGCCGGCGACCGTCGCCTCACCGCAGGCTCTGCTCCGATCCGGCGTCGATGACGAGGGCTTCACCGTTCATCCCGACCGTCGCGAAGCAGGATCTCCGAACGGGTCTGCTTCCGGCCCCGCGTCGGCTTCCGCAAATCCGCGGCGAGTTTCTCGAACGACGGCCCGTCCTCGCCGGTAAGAGTCTGGCGCAGAATCTCGCGATGTTCCGCTTCGGCCGACCGCCGATGGCGGGCGGCCCGCCGCTTCAGCCGCGTGATCCGTTCGTCTTTCGGATTGCGCATATGCCATTCCCCGGCCGAACGGGCGCGACGCGATCAAGCGCCAGCGATCAGCGCGCCAGGCTCTTCCTCAGCGCGGCGTTGATTCGCGTCTGCCATCCTGCGCCTGCCGCCTTGAACCGCTCCACGACCTCGCGGTCGAGGCGTAGCGTCACCGAGACCTTACGGTCGGCCTTTGGCGGGCGACCGATGCGCCTTATGATGCCCGCGACGGGCTTCGACAGGTCGGGCGCCGCTTCGGGATCGGCCGCGATCCCGCGCGCGATTCTCGGCGTCCTCGCTAAGCCTCGGACGAATGAGTTTGTCTCTCATAGAACGCAACCTCGCGACTGTTCGCCCTTACGAGTGGAAATGATGCGGAGCTCTCGGACACGCTCAACATAGACGAAGACATGCAGCCGGGCGCCGAGCGGGACCATCGCGATCAGGCGGGTTTCGCCATAGTCCTTGCGCCGGTCCTCAAAAACCAGCACCCGCTTCCAGTCCAGCCCCTGAAGGTCGCGAAAGTCGACCCCATGGTTGGTGAGATTCTTAAGTCGTTTGTTCTCGTCCCATGTCGTCACCCATTTGTGTAACTACGAAAAGCCTAATGGTCAAGCCAGCCGAGATGCGATCGCCGAGCGTGAACTTGGGGCTTCTCGGGAGCTGCTCGAGTGTCGGCAGAAGCCACAAGAGGAAGTGATAGTGCGCCTCGAGCGCCGCGCCGGTTCGCTTCGAATTGTCCACCATTGCATCCATGCCCGCAAAGAGATCAGACCAGGGACTTCGCCCCTGGACCCCAAAAGGTAAAGAAATAAAGACGACTTAAGGGGTAAGCGTCCGGGCAACCCGGAAACCGAGGTCGTAGTACCGGAGGTCGGTGTAGATCGTGAGACGGATCGCCGAGGGCAGGGCGTCTGGACCGATGATCCAGGAACCGCCGCGGACGACGCGCTTGTCACAATCGCCACTCGTCCAAGGCGACCCATTCGCCGGCGCCCCCTGGTAGTTGCCGATCCAGCAATCCTCCGTCCACTCCCAGACATTGCCAACCATATCGAACAGACCGAAGCGGTTCGCAGCAAACGACCCGACTGGCGCCGTCTGTTTTCCGTCCCACTGGCTGCCGCAGTTCCAGCAGTCGGCCATCGCTTTTCCATCCAACTCGATGTCGTCACCCCAGGGATATTTCGTCTCAGTCCCGGCGCGCGCCGCATACTCGTATTCGGCCTCGGACAGCAGCCGGTAGTCCTTGCCGGTGATCCGGGACAGCCATTTCACGTAAGTCTGCGCATCGTCCCAGGTCACGTTGATCACCGGGCGCCGGCCGCGCCCCCATTTGCGGTCGCTGACATGCTGGGCGCAATCGCCGTAAGCGACGCAGGCGTCCCACTCGTCGAACGTCGCCTCGAACTTCGCGACCCCGAAAGGCCTGGCGATCGTCACCTGGTGCTGCGGGCGCTCGCTGTCATTGCCCTGGCCTTCGGGCGACCCCATCGTGAATCGCCCCGCCGGCGCGACGACCATCTCCGGGCAATCGGTGCATTCCTTGAAAGAGTCGCCCGGCTTGAGGGCGCGCTCCTGGGCCGCCGTCAGCGCTCTAACATTCGCCAGGAGGTAAATCTCCTGCTTCAGCCGATCCCGGCTCAGATACGCGGCAAGGGCGAGCGCCATCAGCGCGCCGACGAATGCGACAATCGCGACCAGACGGCTGCGCCGCGCGCGCTCCTGTTCCAGGAGCGCGGTTTTCCTGGCCGCCAGCGCCGACTGTTCCGCCGCTTCAGCCCGCAGCCGCTCGTTGTCGATCTCCTTCTGGCGATTGGCCTCTTCTCTGTCCGCCTCTCGCTTCCAATGGTCCCGGCTCGCGCCGACCAGCGCCTTGACCTTCGCCCAGCCGTCGCCATACCGCTTCGACCAAGCCTCGTTGAACAAGTTGAGTCGTCTCTCGCCCGCTTCGGTCATCGCTTTCGAAAGGGTGTTCGACCCGTCGCGCGCGAAGTTCTCGGCCTCGAACACGAGCAGGCGCCACGCGAGTCCGTCGCGGAACTCCTTTTGCAGCCAGCCGTCGTCCTTGGCGCTGATCCTGCGCCAGCAGCGGATCAGCGCCTCGTGGCTGATGTCGACCGGCGTCTTGTCCTCGATCGGCTTCGGAGGATAGGGCGTAAGGAAGGAGACGCCGGAAGCACGGAATGCGTCGAGGATCGGCCGAAGCACGTCTGGCGTCGCATCGGTGACCGCACAGAGCTCATGAAAAGGGAGCGGCCGGCGGATCGCCGAGCCTTCGGAATTGACGTCGGTCAGGGCGCGAAACACCTCCTCGACCAGCCGTTCTCCCGGCTCGTCCGGCGCAACCGACGCCGTCACTCTGTCGGCGTGGCGGGACAGAAGCTCGGCGAGGCCGCCCGCCTCGTCCACGATCGCGCCGTCGAGCCTCGCGCGCTCGCCCGGCCGTGCGCGCCGGAGCGCGCCCTCCCACATCAGCATGAGCCCGTGCTGCAACAGCGGCAGCTCGTCCTCGCGACCGCGCACAGAGGCGATCAACCGCCCGGCGAGGCCCTCGTCGAACTCGGCGCCGTACATCTGCGCCGGCCGGCGCACGGCGCGCGTGAGCCCGTCGTCGTCCATCCGCGGCACGAGGTATTGCGTGCGGTTGATCGTCTCGGCGAACCCGGCGAAGCGGGCGCATTCGCCGAGGAACTCCGAGCGCATGGTGATGATCACATGCAGGTCGACCCCGTCCGGCGCGGCCTCGTTTCCCTCCTCCGCCGCGGCGCGCCCTACGAGACCGACGAACAGCTCCGCTTCGTCCCTGCTCGTCTCCTTTTCATAGCGGAACAGCTCCTCGAACTGGTCGACGAGCAGGCAGAGGCTCTTGCCCTTGACGCCCTCAAGCGAGCCGGCGACCGAGGCGAGGCTCGCCTTGCGGGCGTTGAACGCGCCGGCGATCGCGCTGACGCGCTCGAGGTCGCCGCCGCGGCCTTCGAGACGCGCGAATTCGGCGGCGAGGTTCCATAGAGGGCCGCCCGAGGGCCGCATCTCGCAGGTGAGCCAGGCCGCACCATGCCGGCGATACTGGAGCGCGAGCTTCGGCAGGACGCCGGCGCGCACCAGCGACGATTTTCCCGAGCCCGAGACGCCGTGGATCAGCACCAGCCGGCTCTCCGCGAGGCGGCCGATGACCTCGTCGATCATCCGCTCCCGGCCGAAGAAGATCGCCCATTCGGCCTGCTCGAACGGGCGCAGGCCGGGATAGGGCCGGTCGGGCAGCGTGACCGCGACCGGCGGGGCGGCGGTCACGGAGCCGCCTCAACCGGCGATACGCGCGATGCGTCGAGCCAAGAGCGGAACCGGCCATGCCAGTCGGTCTGGGTGAGGTCGAAACGCTCGATCCCGGCCCACGATACGTCAATCGGCAATCCTTCGCCGGTCTTGTCGAAGACGGCACAGGGCATTGGCGCGCCACGCGCGGCTTCGATGCGTTCGCGCTCGTCCACGCCGATGTCCAAGAGGTCGCCAATGAAGCGCCCCCCGTCTGCAACGCGCAGCAGTGTCAGCGCTTCGCAGCGCCTGGCCGCCTCCATGCGCAGTTGTTTGGCCTCGCTCTGCCACTCTGCAAGGCTTTTCCCCGCGCCGATGACCGGCGCGACGGGCGTAATGCCGTCGCTCATGAGCGCCGTATCGACCTCGGCGCGCACGGCCTCAGTGTCGGGGGGCGCGTGGAGATAGATGCGCCGCGACCCCATAGGCCGCGTAGCCCCCGGAGAGGGAACGACGGCAGCCGCCATGGCTTGTGCGCTTTTGTCGGCTCGCTCGCGCATTTCGCGCAGGCGACTGGTCAGCCAAACCTGCAGACGACTCAGTTCCCTGAAATAGTCGTCGCCGGGCTCCTGCAGTTGGAAACCCCGCGGGAAGCCGCTCTCGGGATCAAAAAACGGGAAGCCCGTCATGGCGTGGCCGCGCGCGTCGCGCAGGAAGTCCGGCCAGAGGCTTTCATCCGTCTTCTGAGCCCGGATGACGAACACCTGCCCGCCCTCGGCCGCCCGGCCCTTGATCTGCTTCCTGAACCATTCGAGCTCGTCCTTGCACCAACTCGACTTGAGGTAGCGGTTGGACATGACGATCATCAATATCCCGCACGCGCTGGCTTTGCCCTTCAGCTCGTCGGTGAGGTAGGCGGTCGGGTCGATTTCCGGGTCCATCCAGACATGGAGGCCGTCGAACTCGGTCTCAAGCGCGTGAAGCCCGTCCGTCAACCGGCGGACGAGGGCCCGGGTCCAATCCCGCAATGGCGCGCGGCCGGCAATCGGATCGCCGTGCGAATAGCTGACGAAGACATCAGGGTCGAAATGAGGCGCGAGATAGGGCATCGGCGATCCGACGAGCGGCCCAACCAATATTCAAACAATAGAAGGACATCCTACGCGGCGGTCATCACTTGTCGAGGCTTATGAGCGCTCGGGCGTTCCTTCCCCAGCTCCGCCGCCACGGCATGCACACATCTGCTTAGCGCCGCGAGCGCCGCAAGAGCGCGAGTTGTTTCCCTCGAATATCAGGTGGTTGCGCGCCCCCTTCTCCACGAAGTGGGGAAGGTGTCGGGCGAAGCCCGACGGGTGGGGTGTGGAAAGCAGGAATGCGTCGATGAAAATAAGCCGTGGCGCTCGTGCAAGCGTGCCAGCGTCGGTGAAGCGGGCCATACCCCATCCGGCCTTCGGCCACCTTCCCCGCTTCGCGGAGAAGGGGAAGGACCGCGCCTGGATCCGTGATAAGCTTGAAGGATGGATGACCCGCCCGGTTTCCCTCAGTCGCGCCCAAGTTCGCTCGGACTCAGCGTCGCAATACGACGCGGGTGGTAGCCATGCTCTGGCGCCTGCCTTCCGGGTCCTTCCCCAGCGGAGCTGGGGAAGGACCGCGCCTGGATTGAATTGTCCTGTTCTACCCAGCCCCCAGTTCCGCCCGCACCATGCGGGCGCCCTCGACCATCGCCTTCATCTTGCCGAAGGCGGAATCGCGCGGCAGATATTTGAGGCCGCAGTCCGGGGCGACGATGATGTCCTCGGGCTTGCGGAAGCGAAGCGCGCGCCGGATGCGCTCGGCCACGGTTTTCGGCGTTTCGACCTCGGGCGTCGACAAGTCGAGCACGCCGAGAATGATTTTTTGGTCCGGCAACTCCTTCAGCACGGAGCAGTCGAGATTCGACTGCGCCGTTTCGATCGAAATCTGCTTGCACCGGCAGGTCTTGAGCTGCGTCAGGAACGAGTAGGCGCTGGGCCGCTGGTGGATGATCGCTGCGTAGCCGAAACAGATGTGGACCGCGGTCACGCCCTCGACGCCTTCGAGCGCGCTTGTTCAGCGCGGCGAGGCCGTATTCCCCGGCCGGGACGGGGCGCGCCTGCATGTAGGGCTCGTCGATCTGGACGATGTCCGCGCCGGCGGCGAACAGGTCCTTGATTTCCGCGTTGACCGCCTCGGCGTAGTCCATCGCCGCGTCGGCGGCGCTCGGATAGAAGTCGTTCTGCGCCTGCTGGCTCATGGTGAAGGGGCCGGGCACGGTCATCTTGACCTTGCGCTGGGTGTGGCGGCGGAGGAAATTCAGGTCCCCGACCTCGACGGCGTGCTTGCGGCGGATTTTTCCCACGATGCGCGGCACCGGATTGGGATGACCCGAGCGGTCGAGGGCGACGCCCGGATTGTCGATGTCGATCCCGTCGAGGGCGGTGGCGAAGCGGTTCGAATAACTCTCGCGCCGGATTTCCCCGTCGGTGACGATGTCGAGCCCGGCTTCTTCCTGCAATTTGATCGCCAGCAGCGTCGCATCGTCCTGCGCCTCGGCGAGATAAGGCTCGGGAATACGCCACAGCTCCTTCGCCCGCACACGCGGCGGAAAGCGGCCGGCGAGCTTCGCCCGGTCGATCAGCCACTCGGGTTGCGCGTAGGAGCCGACGAGCGTCGTTGGCAGCAGCATGGTTTTCCTCCCGGCTTCCCCGGCGACAATCATTCTTTCAGGACATCCTGCCCCCGTTGCGGCGCGGGAACAAGGCGCATCGGATGAAGCGCAGACGTTCACTCTGCGGCTGCGGCCGGCTCGTTCAGTACGGCGTGCGGCTGATCCGCCTGCGATAGCGCGACTGGCTGACGAGCTCCGGCCGTCCATGCCCAATTGCTCAACCGGCAGCCGTCAAGGCGCCGCTTCGGCCTCGTCCACCCGCATGATCCGCTCCCCCATCTCGACCTGCTCGCCGATCATCGCGACAAGGTCGCGCACGACGCCGGCGAAGGGAGCGGTCAGCGCGTGCTCCATCTTCATCGCCTCGACCACGGCGAGGCGCTGGCCGGCTTCGACCGGCTCTCCTTCCCCGACCAACAGCGCGACGATGCGGCCGTTCATCGGCGCGCGAATTCCGCCGTCGCCTTCGTCCATGCCGCCAGCCGAACGCTCCAGCGGATCGATCAGCGCGACGAAGGCCTGGCGGCCGCCGGCGAATGCGTAGACGCCGCCTTGCGCCTCGAACAGGGTGATCTCGGGCCGGCCAGTGGGCGGCGAAGCCCCTTGGCCTGCTGTGTCGAGCGGCCAGTCCCCCGCCCTCATACGCAGGCGCTCGGGCTTGCCGTCGACCGTCGCGTCGAGGCCGACATGACGGGCGCCGACGCATTCGAACGAGTTGGCCACGCTCCATGGATCGTAAGGGCAAAGCGGCGACGGGCGCGACGCGTCGCGCCGTGCGAGCAGGAGCCGGGCCGCGGCGAGCACCGCGCGTTCGTCAGCCGGATGGGGCGTGGCGCCGAGGCGCGCGAGATGCGCGTCGATGAAGCCGGTGTCGAACGAGCCGCTGGCGACCTCCGGGCTGCGCATCAGCGTGCGCAGGAAAGCCAGATTGGTCTTGGGTCCGATCACGACGGCGTCGTCGAGCTCCTTGTTGAGCATGCTCAGCGCCTCGGCCCGCGTGGGCGCATGGATGATGAGCTTTGCGATCATCGGGTCGTAGAACGGCGTCACGCTGTCGCCGGCGGCGACGCCGGTGTCGACCCGCACCCCCTCGAGGCCTTCCTCCCCGCCAAGGCTGATCGCGTGAATGCGCCCGGGCGAAGGGAGGAAATTGTGCTCGGGGTCTTCGGCGTAGACGCGCGCCTCGATCGCCGCGCCACGGCAAGCGATCTCGTTCTGCGCCAGCGGCAGGCGTTCGCCGGCGGCGACGCGGAACTGCCACTCGACCAGATCGAGCCCCGTCACCGCCTCGGTCACCGGATGCTCCACCTGCAGGCGCGTATTCATCTCGAGGAAATAGAAGTCGTTGGCCGTAAGGCCGCGGGAGGCGTCGGCGATGAACTCGACCGTCCCTGCGCCGACATAGCCGGCCGCCAGGGCGGCTTCGGTCGCCGCTTTCGCCATGGCCGCGCGGGTTTCCTCCGCGAGGCCCGGCGCCGGGCATTCCTCGACCACTTTCTGGTGGCGGCGCTGAAGCGAGCAGTCGCGTTCGAACAGATGGACGCAGTTTCCGTGCGCGTCGGCGAACGCCTGAATCTCGATGTGGCGCGGCGAGGCGACATATTTCTCGATCAGCACCCGCCCGTCGCCGAACGCCGCCTCGGCCTCGCGGCTCGCGCTTTCCAGCGCCGCCTCGAACTCCATATGCGCATCGACCCGCCGCATGCCGCGCCCGCCGCCCCCGGCGATCGCCTTGATGAGGACCGGGTAGCCGATCTCGTAGGCCTTCTCGCGCAGGAATTTCGGGGTCTGATTATCGCCGTGATAGCCCGGCACGACCGGAACGCCCGCCCTCTGCATCAGCGCCTTGGCGGAATTCTTGAGCCCCATGGTCCGCATCGCCGCGGCCGGCGGGCCAACGAAGACGAGCCCGGCGCGCGCGCAGAGCTCGGCGAAGTCGGCGTTCTCCGACAGGAAGCCGTAGCCGGGATGAAGGCATTCGGCGTCCACTCGCTTCGCCAGGGCGACGATCGCCGCCCCGTCGAGATAGCCGCTCGCGCCTTCGCCGATCTCATGGACCTCGTCGGCGAGCCTGGTGAACAGCGCGCCCCTGTCGGCGGGCGTGTGCATCGCGATCGACCGTATGCCCATCCGGCGCGCCGTCCGGACGATGCGGCAGGCAATTTCGCCGCGGTTGGCGATGAGCACGTTTGCGAACATGAAAGCTCCCGGAGCGCCCTCTCTACCGAAGGCGCGCGGGAATGGCGAGGCTTCGCGCGCGCGCTGTCCGGCGGGGTCAAGCTCGAGGGAGTCAAGTCCTGCAGCCATCCGAAGTTTGCGCCTCTTGCCTCGCTCGGCGACGGCGGCGCAGAGACGCGCGCGTGTCGGCGAGGCGCAACGGCGTGGTCCGAAGCGTTGGATTGCGTTGACATTGGTAAACGATGAGCTTCGCGGTTCGCTACGTATTTCCCCTTATTGCGGGCCGCCGGCGGATTTGTGATTCAGAGAAGGACTTGACGCACGCTCCGTCTGTCTCGGAGAGGGACGCTCATGCGGAACCTGACCTTCGGATTGGAAGACCTGCGCGACGCTGTGGACGCATCCGAGCACGAAATCTCAGTTCTTGGGCAAATCACCCGCGAACTGACATCGATTTTGGGCCTCGGCGACGATGCGGGGGCTGATCCGCTGATCCGTCGCCACCTTGCTGAGATTCGCCGGCGAATGGCTGTGGCGCTGGACCGACAAACTTCGCTGGCCAATGCGCTGGAGGAGTACGGACGCGATCTGCGCAGCGAAGCTTCAGCGGGGTCTGAAGAGTTGCTGTTGCATTAGACGGATGGCGGTCACCCTTTCAGCTGAAGCGAGGTTTTCTGCGCCCGCGCAGCGCTCGAGCGACGAGCAGCCGCTCGTTTGTCGCCGGGCGAAGGAGCCCATCCGGCCGCGAAAATCCCTTATTGTGGGACGATAGGGACCCGCGTCGTATCGGCTCCGCGACGCCAGGCGGGCCGAGAGCGGCCGACGTTGCGCCCAAAACTGTCACACATTGTGGCCAAGCTGACGGAGGAGCGCCCGCCGACCTGACAAAGGATTGCCTTGACCGTGACTCTCATCGACAGAGCGCTCGCCGTTCTCCGGCTTGCGGACCGCAGGCTTGGCGAACGCGATCCCGATTGGCCGCCGGCGAGGCTTTCCCTTGCGCTTCAAGGCGGCGGCTCGTTCGGGGCGTTCACCTGGGGCGTCCTCGATCGCCTTCTGGAAGAGCCGGAGATCGGCTTCGACGCAATCAGCGGCTCGAGCGCAGGCGCAGTCAACGCCGTCCTCTTGTCCTCGGGCATGATCGAAGGCGGGCGGGAGGGCGCACGCATGCGGCTCTCCCACTTCTGGAAGCGGATCAGCCGCGCGGCCGCGCTTCTGCCGAGGCCATCGCCAATCGAGGCGGGCTTCGAGCTCGTCATGCGGTCGATGTCCCCCTACCAGTTCAATCCGTTCAACGTGAACCCCTTGCGCGAGGCGCTGACCGCGGAAGTGGACTTTGAGGCTTTGCGCGAGCGCTCGGAGATCAAACTGCTGCTCGGCGCGACCCGGGTCAGCGACGGCAAGCTCAGAATCCTGACCAACGGCGAATTGACGGTCGACGCCGTCCTCGCCTCGGCCTGCCTGCCCCTTCTGCATCACGCCATCGAACTCGACGGGGAGCCCTATTGGGATGGCGGATACGCCGCAAATCCGCCGCTCATTCCGCTCGTGCGCGCATCAGAATCGGCGCACATCCTCATCGTCCAGGTCACGCCGTCGACCTCGGAGCGGCTGCCGAAATCCGCACGCGAAATCGCGGCCCGGATCGAACAGATCCAGTTCAACGCGACGCTCAACAGCGAGCTCGAGGCGCTCAAATCCGGAAAGATGCTCGGCGTCACGGAAAAATTGCGCCGCCTGCGCATCGGCCGGATTTCCGCCGACGAGCAGTTCGAGGGCCTGGCGGAGGAGAGCGCTGCGAACCTCGACTGGGATTTTCTCGAGCGGCTGCACCTGAGCGGACGCGCCGCGGCCGAGGACTGGCTGAAGCGCGATCTTCCGGCCTTGAGAGGTCGCAACGCGCCGGAACCCGGTAGCCAAATTGACATCGGTCAATGATAGGCGTTGCGCCTCGCCGTTGAATGGCTAGTCTCTCCCTGGCGCAACTCGCGCCCACGCCATGAGGTTCACGAAATGCCAATTCGCACCCTTGCTTGCTCGTTCGCAGCGCTGGCGATGACCGCGCTGGCGGCCTCCCCGGCGCCGGCCCAGTCAACCGCGCAAGTTGGAACGCTCGCGTGCGACGTCTCCGCCGGCGTCGGCATGATTCTCACGCAGAAGCAGACGATGACGTGCCTGTTCACGCCGGCCAACGGCGGTCCGGCGGAGCCCTATCTCGGACGCATCGACGAGTTCGGCGTCGCGCTCGGCGCGGTGAGCCAGGGGCGACTTGTCTGGGGCGTGATCGCGCCGTCGACGGGCGTTCCGCGCGGCGCGCTGTCGGGAACCTACACCGGCGTCGGGGCCCAGGCGAGCGCCGGCGCGGGCGTCGGAGCGAACGTCCTCGTCGGCGGAACCGGCCGGGCTTTCTCGTTGCAGCCGGTTTCGGTCCAAGGCCAGACCGGGCTCAACATTGCCGGGGGCGTCACAACGGTCACCTTGCTGCCGCCTCCGCCTCCTCCGTCGAAGTGATTTCTGACTCCAGCGCTTCAGGTCGTCCGAAGGTGAGAAGCTGATGCGCGGCTCCGCGGCGGACACCCCGGGCCGGCCTTGCCGGATGCGGCGAAGTAGGGCAGATTTTTCACGCACAGTCCAAGTTATGGTCTATTCGCGAATTGGGGCGCCGCGCGAGCGCATAAGAAAAGCGGCGGAGCGGGCACATGACGAACCACGACGACGAAAAGCGCGGGCCGTCCGGGACGTTCTCCGCGGCCGCCAAACACGCCAAAGACGCGCTGGACGACGCCAAGGAGCAGATCGCCGGCGCTGATTTCGATGAGCTGCGATCGAAGGCTGCCGACACGGCTTCGGCGCTTTACCGGGAGGGACGGGAGTTCCTCGCCAACAGCGAAGAGCTCGCCAAGGCAAAGGACCGGCTGAGCGAGTCCGTCCGCAGGAATCCGCTCGCCGCCGTCGGCATCGCCTTCACCGCGGGCGTGGTCGTCGCGCTGCTGACGCGCGGCTGAGCCTCGATGATCAATGAGTTTGTCGCTCTCGCCACGGCTCGCGCCAAGACCACGGCCCGCCGCATCGCGATCCCGACCGCTTTCGCGCTGGTCGCAGGGCTGTTCGTCCTATTCGCCGTGGCCGGGCTGTTCGCCGCGCTGTTCTTCTGGTTCGAGCCAGGACATGGGCCGATCGCCGCCGCGCTGTTTTGCGCGGCGATCGCGATCGTTCTCGCGATCATCGCGGCGCTGCCGCTCATGTTCAAGCGGCGGCCCGCGCCCCAACCGGCGTCGGCGAGCGCGCTGCCGGAGTTCGTCACGCTGATGGCGGAAACGGCGTCGAGGCTCGGGCCGAGGCAGCTGGTCGTGACGGCGGCGCTGCTTGGCGTGGCGCTGGTTCTATCCGCGCGCGGGAACAAGAAATAGGGCAGCGCAAGGGGTTGAGCGTCAATCCTGACGTCGCGTCGCTCCCGACCAACCCTCGTCCTGAGCTTGTCGAGAGACGCTCCAGTCTGCGTAAACGGCGCGCCCCTCACGCGATCATCCTTCGAGACGCCGCGCTCCGCGCGTCTCCTCAGGATGAGGAAAGTGTGGCCGAAACCGAATTTACTCGACGAAATAGTCTTCATCGATCTTCTTCACTTCGTAAGTGTCCTTCACCCGCACGCCTACGCGATGGCGGATCATCAGGCTCGCGAGTTCGGGCCCGTCGATCAGCACCACGCGCTTTGAGACGCGGGTGATGAAATCGTAGGCGCTCGACGGGAAATAGGAGGTGGTGACGAACACGCCCTTGGTCGCCCTGTGGCCCTCCAGCCCGCCGACGAAATCGCGCACTTCGCGCACTGGCACGGCCTTGTCCGGATCGAGGCGTTTCGCCTGCACATAGACGACATCGAGCCCGAGCGCGTCCTCCTTGATGACGCCGTCGACGCCCCCGTCGCCGACGCGTCCGAGCGCCCGGCCCATCTCCTGGCGGCCGCCGCCATAGCCCATGCGCACTAGGAGATCGATGATGAGGCGTTCGAAGAAGGCCGGCGAAAACGAATGCACCCGCTCGACGATCTCGCGCGCCAACTCGGAATTGAGCAGCTCGAAGCTCGAGGCGATTATTTCCTCGGGACTCTCGCTCGGCTGCGTCTGCCCGGCCGGCTCCTCCGCCTTCTGTTGGGTGCGCCAGGCGACGAACTCGGGGTAGCGCTCGAGCACGCCGACGTCGATCTCGCTCAGGCCTTCGGCGAGCAACTGCCGGCCGCGTTCGGTGACACGGCAATGGCCGCGCCTCGGCAGTTCGATCAGCCCGGCCCTGGACAGGTAGGCGCGCGCCCAGTTCAGTCGGTTCGCCAGGACCGTCTGGGCGCCGCTGGGCAGCATCCGGGCGCGTTCCTCGGAGGAGATGCGCAACGTTCTGACGAGTTCGTCCTCGAGCGCGCCGACACTGATCTCTTCAAATCTATGCCCAAGCAGTTGCAGGACGGGCAGCATGAGCTGCGGAAAACTGGGCAGCCCGATCTTCGGCCTCGACTCCGGCTCCAGGTTCACATCCTGAAGACGCCGAAGCGGGTCGGCTGCAGCGGCGCGTTGAGCGTCGAGGAGAAAGCCAGCGAGAGGAGCCGCCGCGTCTCGACAGGCGTACAGATCCCATCGTCCCAAAGGCGGGCCGTCGCATAGTACGGCGACCCCTCCGCCTCGTATTTGGCCCGGATCGGCGCCTTGAACGCTTCTTCGTCCCCCCTCGACCATGCTTGCCCTCCCGCTTCGATTGCCTCTCGACGAAGCGTCGCAAGGACGCTCGCCGCCTGTTCGCCCCCCATCACGCTGATGCGTGCATTCGGCCAGGTGAAGAGAAAGCGGGGCCCGTAGGCGCGCCCGCACATTCCATAATTGCCGGCGCCGAATGACCCGCCGACGATCAGGGTGATCTTGGGTACTTCGGCGCAGGCGACGGCCATGACGAGCTTCGCGCCGTCCTTGGCGATGCCGCCGGCCTCGTAGCGCTGGCCGACCATGAAGCCCGAGATGTTCTGCAGGAAAAGGAGCGGAACGCCCCGTTGGGCGCAGATCTCGATGAAATGCGCGCCCTTCAGCGCGCTGTCGGAAAAGAGCACGCCGTTGTTCGCCAGAATGCCGATCAGCATGCCGGAAAGACGGGCAAACCCGGTGACCAGCGTCGTGCCGTAGCGCGGCTTGAAGGCGTCGAACTCCGACCCGTCGACGATGCGCGCGATGATCTCGTGCGCATCGACCTGCTTGCGCAGATCGAGCGGAGCAATGCGCATCAGCTCCTCGGCCGGATAGAGCGGCTCGACCGGCTTCGTCCATTCGATCTCCCGCTTTGGCGCGCGGTTGAGATTGCCGAACGCACGGCGGGCGAGCGCAAGAGCATGCGCATCGTCGCGCGCGAGCGTATCGGCGACGCCCGACACTCGAGTGTGCAGGTCGCCGCCGCCGAGGTCTTCGGCGCTGACGGTCTCTCCGGTCGCCGCCTTCACCAGCGGTGGCCCGGCAAGAAAGATCGTTCCCTGTTTCTCGACAATGATCGTCTCGTCGGACATCGCCGGAATGTAGGCGCCGCCGGCGGTGCAGGATCCCATGACGACAGCGATCTGGGCGACGCCGGCGGACGACATGCGGGCCTGGTTGTAGAAGATGCGGCCGAAATGCTCGCGGTCGGGAAAGACCTCGGCTTGATGGGGCAGATTGGCGCCGCCGGAATCGACCAGGTAGACGCAGGGCAGACGGTTCTCCACCGCGATCTCCTGCGCTCGCAGGTGTTTCTTCACGGTCATCGGATAGTAGGCGCCGCCCTTGATGGTCGGGTCGTTGGCGATGATCATCGCCTCCCGCCCGTGGATGAGGCCGATTCCGGCGATCAGGCCCGCTCCATGCACATCGCCCTCGTACATGCCGAAAGCGGCGAGCGCGCCGACTTCGAGGAACGGCGAGCCCGGATCGATTAGCCGGGCGACCCGCTCACGGGCGAGCAGCTTGCCACGCCCGACATGACGCTCGCGCGCTTTCACCGAGCCGCCCTCGGCCACCGCCAGGCGGCGGATCTCGAGTTCGTCGAGGAGCGCGCGCCATCCGGCGGCGTTCGTTTCGTCCTCTTCTGTATGCGCGCCCAACCCACTCTTCAATTTAGTCATTTCGCCCGCTTTTTCCCGGGTTCCTGTTGGTGAGCTTCCGTAGAGGAGCCAAAAGTTGTCCACGTCAACTAGCGTTATCTTGGACGATAACCCATTGCCAATTGGATAACTTTACCCAAAGGAATTGCCCGATTCCACTCAAGACGGCGCGGGCCGCGTCGCGTCGATCTTGGAATAGTCGATGTGGCGCAGCCCGTCGTCGTCAATCCACACGATGTCCTCGTACTCATGCCCGAACCGAACGTCCTGGGCCGCGAACACGTCGCGCGCGTGAACGGTCTGACCGGAGGTCTCGTCGAAGCCGACGATGCTGACGACGAAATTGATCTCGCTCGCCGCAAGCGTCTCTTCGCTCATGCCGAACAGCGGACTGTCGGCGTCGATCGGATGAAACAGAATCCAGCTGAGCGCCAGCGTCGGGTTCTCCGACTTGACGAGCCGCATCGGCTGGAAGCCGATGAACCGCCTGCCCTCCTGCGATACGGTCGGGCCGATCATCCAGGTCTTCGCGGTCGCTTCGCTGATGAAGTTGCTCCGCGCATTCGCCATGCGAATCATCAATGTCGGCACGCCGTCATGCGGGGCGACGACCGCGTATCGGGCGAAGATGATCCTCGCTCGCGGGCGCGAAATGCGAGCGAAAACGAGGCCCGTCATCATGGCAAGAAGCACGAGGCCGGTGAAGCTTTCCGTCGCCGAGACGAGGTGTCCGTAGGTCGTCTGCGGATACGCTTCGCCGTAACCGAGCGTCGTGATCGTCTCGACGCTGAAAAAGAAGAGATCGGCGAGATTGCCCGGACGCGCCTTGGCGATTGCGCCGGGGCTTGCGGCGTAGAGCAGCGCAAAGACAAGATTGAGCGCGACAAACGCGGCCGCAAGGACCGCAATGAACGCCGGCCAGGAGACCGTCATCGCGTTGTGATAGACGTCCTTCCAAAGATTGCCCTCGAGGCCCTCGGCGATGACGCGCCGGCCGCCGATCCTGCGCACCCGCGGGCGTAAGGCCCGGCGTCCATTGCGCCCGCCGTCGCTTTCGTCTCCGGCGCTCAACGCGCGCTCTCTAGAGCGCCTCGTATCGTTCGATCCGCCAGGGCTCGGCCTCGGCGTCGGCGATCCAGGCCTTCCACGCCGGCAGCGCCATGATCGCCTCCATGTAGGCGCGCGTCGTCTTCGCGACCGGGAAGGCGTAAGCGCTGAAGCGGTTGACGACCGGCGCGAACATTGCGTCGGCGGCGGAGAAGCGCCCGAACAGGAACGGCCCTGCCCCGCCGAACGTCTCGCGCGCATGCGCCCAGGCCGCCTCGATGCGCTCGACGTCGGCCAGAACTTCGGCGCTGACCGCGATCGCCTTCGGCTTGCGGCGGAAGTTGGTCGGGCACGCCTGACGAAGCGCGGCGAAGCCCGCGTGCATCTCGGCGGCGAGCGAGCGTGCGTGCGCGCGCGCCGCCTTGGCCCTCGGCCAGATCGCCTTCTCCGGAAACGTCTCGGCGACGTAGTCGAGGATCGCCAGCGACTCCCAGACCGCAATTCTGCCGTCGTGCAGCGACGGACATTTCCCGGTCGGCGCGAATTTGAGCATCGCAGCCCGCGTCTCGGGCTGATCCATCGGGATGACAACTTCCTCGAATGGGATCTTGAAGTGGGCGAGCAGGATCCAGGGCCTCAGCGACCATGATGAATAGGCCTTGTTGGCGACAACCAGCTTGAGCGTCACGACCCGCATCCCCGTCCACGTTGGGCGCGATTGATCGGCGTGCGTGCAGGCCAAGTCAAGCCGCCGGCCGGGAGCCTGCCGGGAGCCCTCCGCCAGGGCGACCGTAGCGAGTTAACGAGGCCGGCCCCGCGCCTAGAGCAGACTCCGATCAAGTTGTATCCCAGCCGCAGGCGGCGAAATAACTCGTACATTCGGCGGATTTGAAGCTATTGGCGCAGTCGTCGAGCGCCCCTCATCAGGCCGAGCGACGGTTCGCTCGGCGGCGTTCATCGGCCGGTCGCAGGACTTCGGCGCCGCGAGCCCTCGAAGGCGCGAGACCGGCGACGAGGGTGATCGTCTTGTCGGGGCCTGCGGGACCGTCCTTCGGTGTGCTTTCGCTTCCGGTCCAGCACCCGAAATTCGACCTCGGACACGACCCCGAAGAACAATCTCTTGACAAGAGCTCCAGGTTGTGTTCGTGATATGTTCCCTCAGCGCAACGGAGAACGGGCTTGTCCGTTCCCCTCAAACTTGCGCGGAGATGGCTCCCTTGCAGCCTTGCGTATCGAAGGAAGGTCGCTGCCGATGTGTTGATTAGCGGCCCTGGACCGAGGCCGAGCGGTGTCACGGAGAATTTTCAGCCGTTCAGCCGCCAAATTCGCCAAATGCGCCGTTGCATGTCATCCTCGCGGAAGCGGGGATCCAGAATGGCTGGCCACGCTGGGCGCAGCGAGCATAGATGCCCGCGTGCGCGGGCATGACAAGCGGTGAAGTCACGGCGCCCCCTCCACCGCCCTTCGGGCGGTCCCCCTCCCCCGCTGCGCAGGGGAGGATAGAGCGCAGGCGCCGCGGCCATATCCTCCCCCGTGAAGCGGCAGCGGAACGGGGAGGGGGACCACGCGGAGCGTGGTGGAGGGGGCACAGCTCGAAACCGACCATGGCTTGGGAGTTACGCGCGCTTTGTCTCACGGCGTTTGCGCATCGGGCCGGTCGGCGCCGACGTTTTGGCCGCGGAACCAGGTCGCTCAGCAGCGGCGAGGCGTCGAGCAGACCAGGCTCGCAATAGCGGTCGAGCCGATCGACGAGTTTCAGCAGCAGAGGAATGGCCTTCGCGTCCCCCTCCGCCACGCCGCGCGCGGGCAGACGCAGCGCCGGCTCGAGCCGGGCGAACTGCATCTGCTTGTGATCGGGCTTCGCCCCTCCGCGCGCAATCCCCGCCCGCACGATCTGCCTCAGCCTTTCGCGCGACAGGCCTTCCTCCGCCGCAATGTCCTTATAGCTCGCCCCCTCCTGCAGGCGGGCGAAGACGCGCTGGAGGCGCAACGCCCGGGCGGCGGGCGAGAGCGTCGGGCGAGCGGAGCGGGGTTCTGCCAAATCGGTCATTGGGCGCCTTTCACCTATTGTCATGCCCGCGGACGCGGGCATCCATAATCGCGGCGGCAACGGCGACATCTCGCGGAACTCTGGATCCGCGCGTCCGCCGGGATGACAGATCGTTGCCGGGTGAGAACATATGTAGTACGCAATGTGACATGAGCCAAGGATTTTCACCGGTCGATTGGTGGAGATAATTGGCGGATGGTGAATCCACCGCTGCTCGGAAGCGCCAAATGCGGAGTTCGGCACGCGGCGCAAGCGGAGCGTCGCCGCAGCCAGCCCGCGCCACGGCCTCCGCCTGAAGGCTGCAGCGGACCGACGGTCTCGTATACAAAGCAGGGAGCTTCGTTCCGCCGAACAGGGCGACTTTCCGCTCGAACAGGGCGCTTTTGCAGGAGGAACAGCGACGTTTGCGCACCCGTGAGGCTGAGTCGCCCGTCGGGCGCCGGCAGGTCAGGCGAACCGCGTTCCCCCACCCGGCGGCGGCGGCAGCCGACAAATGCGCGTGCGACGGGCCCGGCGCCGGCGAGGCGGCGCGGCGGCGCGCTCTGACGCGGGAATGGCGCTGAAGTCGGCAGCGAACCGCAGCCCTCAGTGCAAAGAGCAGGGAGCTCCGCCATGCCGAACAGGGAGATATTTCCGCCGGAACACGGAACATCTGCTCGTGAACAGGGAAGAACTCGCACGAATGCGCCGGCCGAACCTGTCAGGCGGTCAAGGGAGGCAGGCTCTGTTCGCAAGTCTCATGTATCACTTTAGTTAACATCAATAAATACCGGTATTATTCGAATAACTTGGCTTAGCGGAACGGCTGGCGTGAACCGGAGCATCCCTTCGCTTCGCTCAGGGCCCGCACACCGGGCCTATGGGGCTGCCAGGGAAGGCCCGCAATCCGCCCGAAGCGAGCGGATCCAACAGAACATTGCGGCTAGGGTCAACCCAAACGCAAATTGCTCGTCGACCGCCATCGACGCAACGGCAGTTCTCCTAAACGTACGTGTAATTTCGGCCGTGTCGACGGGACTTCCACGACCGAAGCAAAGAAGGTCGATTGTGCCCGGCTCTTGACTATTACATGGTCGCTGCAAGCCACCGTTCTCCTGACACGTTCTCCTGACACTGTTGACTCCGGTGCGGCATGCATTTCATAATACCTTCTGTGGCGCGCTTTTAGACTTCCCGTTTTGGTTCCTCGACGTGAGTCTTCTCAAGATCACGTGCAGGTATGTGGTTTTATTGAGGCTAATGAAATAATAAGTGGAGGAAGCAATGACAATAAACGTGTTTGCAACTGGGCGTATAGAGGGCGTCTTGGGGACGTTCGTTGGCGCCGTAAATGCCTTCAACGATAACGACTGGGACGAGTACAAGAAATATCTTAATCAAAATGTTGTAGCCTACAACTTGAGCGTACCAGGTTACACAATAGGTAGAGATAACGTCGCTAATTATTTTCGTGGTATAAGCGATCCTAACGATAAGCTCGCTCTACAGTTCCAGCCGACCAATGACATTGTTTGGTTTCCAAGCGTTTTTCCGTTAGCAGTGCGGGGGGTCGCTCGATGGACTCATAAGGCCAGCCATCACGTACGAGTACCCATTAGATACGAATTCCAATTCGCCCCCGGGGAATCTTTCTTGCTGACCGCGGTTTGGGCCCAGCACTTGATAGGCGATTAGAAACGTAACCAGTTCTCTGCGCCTATTCTTTGTACTACGCAATGCACCGTAGGTAGCTCTATTCTGGGCAGGTCGCTACTGAACCGCGGTGGCGGTTCTGATTACTCGCAGCCTGCGTACAATTGAAGCTCTACCCGAGCCTTGGGATTGAATTGTGTGCCCGCCAGCAATCCTTAAGGACGTAATCGCGTATTTTCATCAGAAAACTCAATCAATCCTGACACGGTACGGTCCCGGTCCGCGCGTCCACTATCATACGGGCCTCGTGGACGATGCGCCGTCGGAAGGCGCTTCGATCTCGGTCTTGCGCCGCGCGCTCGTCGACGGGCAGGAGCTTATGCTTCGGCGCGCGGCCGAGGTGTGGGACGCATCCAAAGCACTCAGCGGCGAGATCCTTGATGTCGGCTGCGGCCTCGGCGGCGGCTCGATTTTTTGGGCCGAGGAATTCGGCGCGCAGGTGACGGCGGTCACCTGCGTGCCGTCCCACGGGAGTGGGTGACGCGCTTCGCGATCGGAGCCGGGGTCGAGCCATCAGGTCACAGCCGCTCGTCTGCGACGCAGCCGACGTGCCGGGCGAAAACCGCTTCGACGCCGCGGTCGCGGTCGACAGCTCCGGCTACCTTCCGCGCAGAGACTGGCTCGGCCGCACGGCCTCGCTGCTGAGGCCGGGAGGCTCGGTCTTCATCATCGATTGTTTTCTCGAAGATCCCAAATACGCGGATCTGTTCAATAGCCATTGGCATACGCGGATCGGCACGATCGACGAATATTTCGCGGCGGCGCGCGAAAGCGGATTGAAGACGGGATCGATCGTCGACGTCACGGACCGCACCGTGCACTTCTGGACGACGACGCTCGCGCTCATCGACGCCGAATCCGGCAAGCGCGCGAGCGGCGAAGCCGCAGGCCGCTATTCGGCTTCGCTCAAAGCTCACGCCTTGTGCGGGACGGACTTGGCGGACGGCGGCCTTCGCTACGCGATGCTGAGCTTCACCAAGAGCCGCCGAAAGAAAGCGCACGCGCAGCCGGCTCGCCGCGGTCGAAGCTCTCATGCCGACGACGGCTCTCAACGCCGCCTGACCTAATATGCGACGAGTGCTGCGCTTGAGCCCAAGAATCGGGCTCTGCTGCGCCGCAGATCTTACGCAGCGAAGTGACCGAGTCACTGCGGCGATAACTTTGCTCGGACAATGACGCGAGACGAATATAAAATGCGTCGCAATCGCTGATATCGCGCTGGCAAGCGGCTTGATAGCATGTAGAATTCCTGATCGCTTGACCGCGTGGTCGGGAATGGAGGGCGTCGTGACCACGATCGCAGACTTCCTGAAGTCGGTTGGCATGGCCGAATATGCCGCCGGTCTCTACCGATAGCGGAATGGATGTTTCGGCCCTTCCGAGCCTCACCGAACAGGATCTCGAGAAACTTGGGATCCCGCCCGCCGATCGCAACAGATTGTTGCGCGCGATCGCGCGGCTTTCACCCTCACCCTGAGCCAGCGGCGCCTGTTGAGAAGCGTCCCGAGCGGCGGCGTCGAGCGCCGGCATCTTGACGATCCTCTTCTGCGACCTGGTCGGATCGACGGCGATTTCCACCCGCCTCGACCCGGAGGCGCTTCACGAAATCATGAGCGCTTATCGCAAATGCTGCGCGGACGCGATCTGACGGAGCCGGGCGGCTTCGTCGCACAGTATCTGGGCGATGGCGTGCTTGGCCTATTTCGGCTATCCGCGGGCGAGCGAGGACGACGCCGAGCGCGCGGTCAACGCGGGGCTCACGCTGGTCGAGTCCGTCGGTCGAGCTTCGCGACGACATCGGGCAGCCCATTGCAGGCGCAGGGTCGGCATTGCGAGCGGTCTTGTCCTCATCGGCGACCTGATCGCCGCCGGCGCGCCGCACGACCACGACGTGGTCGGCGAAACGCCCAATCTCGCCGCCCGGCTTCAGGCTTATGCCGAGCCGAACACCGTCATCATCAGCGGCGAGACCCGCCGCCTCGTCGGCGAACTTTTCGAGTGCGCGCCGTCGACGCCCAGCCTCTCAAGGGCTTCGCGACGCCGATGGAATCCTGGCGGGTCATCAAGCGCGAGCGAAATCGTCAACCGCTTCAGGGCGCTGCGCACGCCGGACACGCCGCTCGTCGGTCGAGAGCAGGAGACCGATCTCGATGATCGGCGCTGGGAGAAGCGCCAAAGCGGGAAACGGCCGCGTCTTGCTGATCTCGCGGCGAGCCCGGCATCGGGAAGTCGCGCATGGTTCAGGCGCTGCTCGAGCCGGCTCGGACATGAGCCGCATGTCCGGATGCGCTATTTTTGCGCGCCGAACCGCCAGGATAGCGCGCTCTATCCCGTCATCGCGCAGCTCGAAAGGGCAGCCGGAATCGACGCGTGACGACACGGCCGGCAAAAGCTCGACAAGCTGGAGACGACGCTTGGCCAGGCGACGGCCGACCTCGCGAAGCCGCGCCGCTGATCGCCGAGCTGCTTTCGATTCCCACTGAGGGCCGTTATCCGCCGCTCGACCTCAGTCCGCAGAAGCGGCGCGAGAAAACGCTTCAGGCGCTTACTGGCGCAGCTCGAAGGGCTGGCGCGGCAGCCGACTGCTCATGGTGTTCGAAGACGTTCACTGGATCGATCCGACGTCGCTCGAACTTCTGAGCCTGGTCGTCGATCGCGCGCCGAAACTTCCGCTCCTGCTCGTTGTCACGTTCCGACCCGAGTTCGCGCCGCCGTGGATCGGCCGACCCCATGTGACGCACGATCAACCTCGATCGCCTGCCGAGAGAGCGAAGCGCGGAGATGATCGCGGACCTGACCCGCGAAGGGCGCTCCCGAGCGCACCGTCGACCAGATCATCGACCGGACCGACGGCATCCCGCTCTTCATCGAGGAGCTGACCAAGGTTCTGATCGAGCGAGGCGGCGCAAGCCCGCCGCCGCACGAGATCCCCGCGACGTTGCGGGACATGCTGACGGCGCGGCTCGATCGCATGGGCGGAGCCAAAGAGGTCGCGCAGATCGCGTCCGTCATCGGCAACGAATTTTCCGTGCGGCTCCTGCGCGACGTGATCGTCCGATCGACGAGGAACGGCTCGAACGGGAGTTGAGGAAGCTCGTCGACGGCGGAGCTTCTGTTCGAGCAGGGCGTCGCGTCGTCGCCGAGCTACCGATTCAAACACGCGCTGATTCAAGAGGCGGCTTATCAGTCGCTGGTGAGGAGCAAGCGGCAGGAGCATCACCGCAAGGTCGCCGAGACGCTGAAGGCGCGATTCCCGGAAATTGTCGAAGCCCAGCCGGAGCTTGTGGCCCACCACTACACCGGCGCCGATCTCAAGGAAGCGGCGCTTCCCTATTGGCAAGCGGCGGCCGCGAACGCGATGCGGCGCTCGGCGAACTCGAAGCGATCGCCCACCTGACCAAGGCGCAGGAACTGCTCCTGACCTTGCCGGAGAGCCCGGAGCGGCTTCAGCAGGAGCTCGCGCTTCAGCTCGCGCTCGGGACGCCTCTCATTGCGACCAGGGGCTTTGCTTCCCCCGAGGTGGGAAAAGTCTACGAGCGCGCGCATGAGATATGCAAACTCTCCGGAGATGCGCCGCAACTGTTTCCGGTCGTGTGGGGACTATGGATCTTCTACATCGCCTGTGCGGAACACGGGAAAGCCCATGAGCTTGCTCACCAGTGCCGCCGCATAGCGGAGGCCGTGAACGACACGGACCTCCTCATGCTGGCCCACCAAGCGATGGGGGTCACGCTGACGAATCTCGGACAGTTTACTCGGCGCTCAGCGAGCTCGATCAGGGGATCGCGATCTATGACCGCGAGAAGCACGCGCCCTGGCCTTCGCTTATGGGCAGGATCCCGGCGTGGCCTGTCGGTCGCAGGCCGCCTTTTGTCTTTGGTTCTTGGGGCTTCCCGAGCAGGCGCTCAAGAGAAACGACGAGGCTTTGGCGCTGGCCCGGGAACTGTCGCATCCCTACAGTCTGGCTGTCGCCCTCGGCTACTCGGCGTGGATCCATCAGCTCAGTCAAGACGCAGGCGCCGCCGAAAAAGATGCGGAGGCGGCAATCGCGATCTCTGCCGAGCATGACTTCGTGTTCTGGCTGCTGATCGGGATGATCTTGCGCGGCTGGGCGCTGACCGCCGGCGACAAGGTCGACGAGGGCATCGCCCTGATGCGCCAGGCCTCGCAGGCTATCAGGCCACAGGGGCCGGCATCATGCGGCCGTACTATCTCGCCCTGATAGCGCAGGCGCTGGCCATGACGGGGGAGCTTGAGGAGGCTCTCCGTTTGCTGGATGAAGCAGAGGCCGCAGTCCGCAATTCCGGCGAACGCTGGTACGAGGCCGAGCTCTATCGGCACAAGGGCAGGCTCATGCTTCAGGACTCCGCTCGGGCGCCGGAAGACGAGCGCCGGAGACTTGCCGAGGATTATTTCGAGCGGGCTCTTGCCGTCGCCGGCCAGCAGGGCGCAAAGTCGCTTGAGCTTAGAGCCGCCGCGGAACTCTGCCGGCTTTGGTCAGGCGGAGAGAAGGCCGCGAAGGCCAAGCAGAGGCTCGCAGAGGTCTACGGCCGCTTCCAAGAAGGGTTCGAGCTTAAGGACTTGCGGGACGCCTACGCCCTTCTTCAGGCGTGACGAACAGGCCGGGCGCTTTCATCCGCGTGTTCCCCGCCGAGCGACAAGCGCCGACGGCGCCGTCGAGCGACACGGTCTTGCCCCCTCAGGCGTCTCCAACGGATTCCATCACGGCCCTTACCCTCGCCTCCAGCCACGGCCCCCGCAGTGCAGAATGCGGCTTCAGCAGGCTGCGCACCTCGAAGACAAGTTTGTGGGCCGCCTCGTCCTGCGCCGCCAATTGGACCAGCGCCGCCGCACGGCGCAGCCTGCGCGCCAAATCCGGCGGCCGGGCGCCGCGCGTCTGTTCGTAGGCGAAATCCGTCTCTGCGATGGCCCACGGCGATCGAGCAGTTCCTGGATGCTGGACAGAAACGCCGCCGCGAGACCGTCCAACGGGTCAGAAAGCTCGAGCCTCCTCTCGAGAAGCCTCCCGAGCGCGACCGCTTCCTGAGCGGCCACGCTCATCCCCTGCCCGAAGATGGGGTTGAATCGGCAGATCGAATCGGCGATCGGGATCAGGCCGCCAGGGAAACTCTCGAGCTTATCGAATCGACGGCGAACGCTGCCAGGGAAGCTGTAGCGCGCGATATCGCCAATAAGGTGCGCGCCCTTGATCGCATCATACAGGGTCGGCGTTCGCAGCGTCTTCGCGAAAGCTAAAAATCCTTCGATGTCGCTCGGAGGAACGTCGCCATGCATGCCAGCGAGCGCGACGAGCCACCGGTGATTTTCGATCGGGAAGAGAAAGCCCGCGCGCGTGCTGTCCGGGACATTCGGCAAATGCATGATCCCGACCCATTGCGACGGAGCGTCGTCGGGTATTTCGAACAGAGCGGTGGAGTAAACCAGGTCGATGCCGATCTCTAGCGCCTCCGGCTTCGCGCGCCCGACCTTCTCGAGCAGCGCCAGCGTCGGCGCCGCGCGTCCAGACGCGTCCACCGTCAGATCCGCTGCAATCGTCTCGATCCGGCCCCCTTCGCCTTTGAAGGAGACGCCGACGACCGCGCTTTGATCGGCGGAGGCGACGAGTTCAGTCACCCGTGAGCAAGGCTGCAGCTCAATATTGAATTCCTGTCTAAGCGGCGACGGCAAATGTGCTCGAGCAGGGGCCGCGATAAGCCAAACATGTCGTACCCAAGATCCCGCTGCGGAAAGGGATCAAATCCGGCTCGCTCCATCCAGACGTCGCGGCCACCCCGCGCCTTGACTGCGCCCGCGCGCTCCAAATCCGCGCGGAAATTCGGAAACAGCTTGTCCAGCGCCTCGAAGCCTCCAGGAAGCAAGCCGTGAATGTGTCGATCCTGCGGCGTCCCGGCGCGTGGCGCAGGCTCATCGGGGAGGGCGTCGCGTTCAAGCACGATCACTTGTTCAAGGTAGGGCGAGACCGCCTGAGCCGCCGCCAGACCTCCCATCCCGGCGCCGATGATGACGCCGCGCCTTCCAATTCGGTTCGGCATCGTGCCCCTCCGGCTGGGGTGTCGCAAGTCTCGAACCCTGCCATTAACAAATCATGCTATATACGTCTGGACGTCCGCTTCGATTCGTGGCTCAAACGATCGTTCACCGAGAACTTGGGGTTATTTCTTAGCAGTTCCTGGGCCTGGACGCTGCCGCCGCTGGCGCGCGCGGCGGCGGCGAAGGCTACCCTCTCGCCTCGATTCGCCTGAGGCCGCCCATGTAAGCTTGCAGGACGTCCGGGACCGCGATCGATCCGTCGGGCTGCTGGTAGTTCTCCATGACCGCCACCAGCGCGCGGCCGACCGCGACGCCGGAGCCGTTCAGCGTGTGGACGAAGCGGGTCGCCTTGGCGTCGGCCGCCTTGGAGCGGGCGTTCATCCGCCGCGCCTGGAAGTCGCCGCACAAAGAGCAGGAGGAGATTTCGCGGAATCGCCCCTGCCCCGGCAGCCACACCTCGATGTCGTAGGTCTTTCGCGAGGCGAAGCCCATATCGCCGGTGCAGAGGACGACGGTGCGGAAATGCAGGCCGAGCCGCTTCAGGACCTCCTCGGCGCAGGCGGTCATCCGCTCGTGCTCGTCGCGCGCCTGTTCGGCGCGTGGTGATCGAGACGAGCTCGACCTTCTTGAACTGGTGCTGGCGGATCATGCCGCGCGTGTCCTTGCCCGCCGCGCCGGCTTCCGCTCGGAAGCAGAGCGTGCCGGCGGTGAAGCGCAGCGGCAGCGTCTTCTCGTCGACGATGCTTTCGCGAACGAGGTTGGTCATCGGCACTTCGGCGGTGGGGATGAGCCAGATAACTTGGCCGTTCCCAGCAACCTCGTCTTTTCAGTTCCGCTCGTACTCTCAATGTTCAGGTCGTGCGCATCTATCTTCTGCGATGAAATCCGACGTCGATTGCGCCACTCTCCGAATCATCCGAGTATCTGCTGCATATATTGATCATGCGGGCTGATGACCGCGGAAGCGCGGAACTGGTCCTCCTCGAAACTTCGGCAGCTGCGCGGTGCCGAACATCGCCTCGTCGCGCACCAGAACCGGCGGCTCGATCTCGGTGTAGCCGTGCTCCATTGTGTGCAGGTTGAGCATGAACTGCTCGAGCGCGCGCGACAGGCGCGCCAGCGCCCCCTTCAGGACGACGAAGCGCGCGCCGGAAAGCTTGGCCGCTGCGTTGAAGTCCATCAGGCCAAGCGCCTCGCCGATCTCGAAATGCTCCTTTGGCGTATAGCTGTTGGGGAAGACCGGCGGCTCGCCGTGGCGGCGGATTTCAAGGTTGTCGTTCTCATCCTTGCCGTCGGGCACGTCGTCGAACGGCAGGTTTGGGATTTCGGCGAGCGCCTCCTCCAGCGCCTTCGTCGCCTCCCGCTCGGCCGCCTCCATTTCCGGCATGGTCGCCTTCAAGCCCGCCACCTCGGCCTTGAGGTCCTCGGCCGCCTGCGCATCCTTGCGCGCCATCGCCGCGCCGATCTCTTTCGAGGCTGCGTTGCGCCGCTCCTGGGCCACCTGCAATTCGGCGATGGCGGCGCGGCGACGCTCGTCGAGCGCGATCAGCGAATCGGCCCGGGCCGGCAGGCCGCGCCGCGCCAGTCCCTCGTCGAACGCTTTCGGATCGTCGCGAATCGCCCTGATATCGTGCATGGTTCACCTGAAAGAGAGCGCGCGGCGCAGCGCCCGGTCGCCGACCAGATTGAGGGCGAGGCCCGCCATTACCAGAACGCCGCCGAAAAGCTCAACCGGATTGATCGGCTCGCCGAACACGACTGCGCCCGCGGCCATGCCGACAACCGGCACGAGCAGGGCAAAGGGCGCGACGGTCGCCGCGGAATAGTGGGCGAGCAGCCGCGCCCACAGCCCGAAGCCGAACACGGTGCCGGCGTAGGCGACGACCAGCACGCTGACGATGAGCTTCAAGGTCGGGTGGGCGAGCGCTGTGAACGGCGCGGTCCCGTCGATTGCGAGCGTCAGCGCGAGCAGCGGCAAGGGCGGGGCGAGGCTCGACCAGACGGTGAAGGCCAGCATGTCGACCTTGCCGGCGGTCTTGGCTAAAACATTGGCCGAGCCCCAGAAGAAGGAGGCGAGAACGACCAGCACGAACGGGCCGAGGCTTGCGCCGGCGAGGCGGGTCGAGCCGATCACGGCGATGCCGGCGAATGCGACAACGCCGCCCACGATCTGCGTCCGTCGCGGCCACTCGCTGAGCAAGAGCCAGGCCAGGGCTACGGTGAAGAACGCCTGCGCCTGGATGACGAGGGACGTGAGCCCGACCGGAAAGCCTGCATGGATCGCGATGAACAGCAGGCCGAACTGTCCGACGCCGAGCAGGAGCCCGTAAAGCCCGACCTTCCAGAACGGCGCCTTCGGCGGCCCGATGAACAGGACCGCCGGAAACGCGGCGAAGAGGAACCGCAGCGCCGAGAGCATCAGCGGCGAGGTCTCCGCCACGCCGACCTTGATGGCGATGAAGGTCAGGCCCCAGACGACAGCGACGCTGACCGCCGCGAGCGTGTCGCGCGGGGTCATGCGGGAGGCGGTCGAGCGGGCGGCGGGGAGCGGCATGGCGGCGCTATCGGCGCCGCGCGCAGCCCGCGCCATTCGAAAACCGGCGATCTTCCGATGCGGTCAGTGTAGGGATCTTCGTTCGCCGAGCCCGGCTGACCAGGCCTCGAGCGTCGCCAGGCTCTCGTGGCTGGACCGGGCTTTGGCTTCGACGATGGCGATGTCGATCAGATAGAGAAGGAAGGCCTCGTCGGTCAACTCCGCCATTCTGCGGATCCTCGCCAATTCCGTCTCGATGACTTCAAACATGTCTGCCCCCTCTACGTGTTACCCTGCGCCCTCGCCGCCTCGGCTTCCGCGCGCCGCCTCTCGACCCATCGGACCGCAAAGACGGAGCCCTCGTAGAGCGCCAGCATCGGCAAGGCGAGCGTGGTCATGCTGATCAGATCGGGCGGCGTCAGGATCGCGGCGATGCCCACGACGGTCACGATCGCGTAGCGGCGCATCCGGACGAGATAGCCTGAGTTGATGATGCCGACATGTCCCAAAAGCGTCAGGATTACAGGCAGCTGGAAGGCGATGCCGAAAGCGAAGATCAGCGTCATGATGAGCGAGAGATATTCGCTCACCTTCGGCAGAAGCTCGATCGTCGCCTCGCCCGGGGTGTTGACTTGCTGCAGCGACACCGAGAAGCGGATCAGCAACGGCATCACCGCGAAATAGACGAGCAGCGCGCCGAACAGGAAGAAGACCGGGGTCGCGATCAGATAGGGGAGGAACGCCTGGCGCTCATTCCGATAGAGTCCCGGCGCGATGAATTTGTAGAGCTGGACGGCGATGACCGGAAAAGCGATCACCGCCGCGCCGAACATGCTCAGGCGGATGTTGGTGTAGAACTGCTCGAGGAAGTGGGTCGCAATCAGCGTCGCCTTGTCAGCCCCGACCACGCGCACGTAAGGCTCGGTCAGGATGTTGTAGATCGACCGGGAGAAATAGAAGCAGACGATGAAGGCGGCGAAGAAAGCGTAGAGGGACCGGATGAGCCGGGAGCGGAGCTCGATCAGGTGGTCCATCAACGGCGCCTTTGTGGCGTCGATGTCCTCCTGACTCATTCCGCGGCGCTCTGCTTAGCGGGCGCCTCGATCCCGGCGGGCGTTTCATGCGGCGGCGGGGGCGCAGCGTCGACCCCGGACCTCCCGACCTCCTCGGCCGCGGTCGCTTTGTTTGCCCCCTCGCCGGTCATCGCCGCGACGTCGAGCGAGGCGTCGCTCTCGGCCTTCTCATTCAGCGCTTCGAGCTCCTTGCGGACGTTCTCCATGCCCGCCTCCATGTCCGACGTCTCGGCCGGAGCCGCGGCGGGCTCAGGCGGGCTCAGCGCAACTTCCGACGTGCCGACGTCGTGCGGCGCCGCCGCCTTCGTCACCTCGTCGCGGATCATCCCCGCGGGATCGAAGGTTGCGTCGACCTTCGCCTTTTCGTTGAGCGCTTCCAGCTCCTTGCGGACGTTCTCCAGATCCGCCTCGCGCATCGCGTCCATGAACTGGCCCTGGAATTCGGCCGCCATGCGTCGCATCTTCCCAACCACCTGCCCGACCGTGCGCATGACGCGAGGCAAATCCTTCGGCGGGATCACCGCGAGCGCGACGATCGCGACCACCATCAACTTGCCTATGTCGAAGTCGAACATCGAGAATCCGGCCGAACGCGCGTCGGGGACGCGTTGAAGCGCTTTCCCCTATTACAGGGTCGAAAAGGACGCGCTCAGCCGACCTTGTGAACGTCGTTGGCGTCGACGCCGACCCGGTTCTCGATCGTGCGCGGCGGATTCGGCGCAGCTTCGGCGGGCTTTTCCGTGTCGTCGTCGGCGAGGCCCTTCTTGAACGACTTCACGCCTTTGGCGACGTCGCCCATGATGTCGGAAATCTTGCCCTTGCCGCCGAACAGCAGGAGCGCCACCGCGGCGAACAACATCCAGTGCCAAATGCTCAAACCACCCATCATGGTCGCTTTCCCAATACGATGGCGCCGCCCGGCGCTTACGAGCCGGCGGCGCGATCCTCGTTGGCCAAAACCTAAGCGCGAGGGACGACAAAAACAAGCTTGGCTTGGGGCGAAAGCGGAACGGGCGAGAAATTAAAACGACGCCCGTCGGCCAGCGCAGACGAGCCGCCGCTGCATTTTTGCTTGCAAGGGATCGAGCCCTCTCGCCAAGATGGCGCCGGAAGGATTTTTCCAATGAGCCAGACCGCCCAACGTCTCGCCGAACTCGGGATCGTGCTGCCGCACCCCGCCGCGCCGGTCGCCAATTACGTCCCCACCGTCGCGACCAGCGGCGTGGGGCCGGGCGCGGCGCGGCTGCTCTATGTTTCCGGCCAGCTCCCGTTTGGGCCGGACGGAACCCTCGAGGCTCGCCACAAGGGCAAGCTTGGACCGGATTCGCCGATCGAGGCGGCGCGCGAGGCGGCTCAGCGCTGCGCGATCAATATCCTCGCCCAGGCGCAGGCCGCGCTCGGCGATCTCGACAAGGTGATCCGCGTCGTGCGTCTGGGCGGCTTCTTCAACGTCGCCTCCGCGTTCGACCCGTTGGCCCAAGCGATGAACGGCGCCTCGGACCTGATGGCCGAGGTGTTCGGCGAGCGAGGTCGCCACGCCCGCACCACGGTCGGCGTGGCTCACCTGCCGATGAATGCGCTGGTCGAGGTCGATGCGATCTTTGAGATTTCGGCTTGAGGGCGCTGAATGCGCCCGCCTGGCTCACCGAACGCCCGATCGCCCATCGCGGTCTGCACGACGCGACGCAGGGCGTGATCGAGAACACGGCCAGTGCGGCGCTGGCCGCGATCGAGGCCGGCTTCGCCATCGAGTGCGACGTCCAGATGAGCGCCGACGGGGAGGCGTTCGTCTTTCACGACGAGACGCTCGACCGCCTGACCGATCGGCAGGGCGCGCTGATCGACAAGAGCGCATCGGAAATCAGGAGCGCGCGGTTTCTGCTCCCCGCGAGCGCCCCCGCCCCGTCCTTCATTCCCACCTTCGCAGAATTCCTCGGCCTCGTCGCGGGGCGGACGCCGGTCATCTGCGAACTGAAAAGCCGGTTCGACCGCGACTGGCGGGTCGCGGACCGGATCGCCGCCCTCGCCGCTTCGTACGATGGGCCGCTCGCCTTCAAGAGCTTCGACCCGGACCTGGTCGCCTACCTCCGTCTGCGCTGGCCTCATCTCGGTCCAGCGGGGCGCCCCTGCCCTGTCGGGATCGTCGCCGAGGCGTCCTACGACGGCGCGTCCTGGGACTTCCTGACGGAACAGCAGAAGCGCGAATGCGAAAACTTCGACCATCGCGGCCGCAGCGAGCCCGACTTTTTGTCGTGGAACGTCGATGACCTGCCGCACAAGACGCCGTTCTTCGAAAAGCAGCTTCACCGCCTGCCGGTGATGGCGTGGACCGTCCGAACCGCGGCGCAGCGTGAGGCGGCGCGCAAATGGGCCGATCAGATCGTGTTCGAGGGCGCCGGGCGGCCGTGAGGCAGTGATTCCGGGCGCTAGCGCCACATCAGCGACAGAAGGAGCGCGAGCCCGAGCAGCGCGGCGACTCCTTGCCAGAATTGCACCGGGGCCCGCTCCAAGAGCGTCTGCGGACGGCGGACCGCCGCCGGCGCGCTCGGTCCCGCCTCCATTTCCAACGCGAATTCCATGACGTCGTGAAACCGTTGGCGAGGATCGACCGCGATCGCCCGGGCGAGGACCGCCTCGAGCCACGCGGGCAGATCCGGGCGCAATGCCGTGAGCGTCTTCGGCCGGTCTCGGCGCGGCGCGCCACGAGCGTCCGGTTTCCCGTAAGGGAATTCGGCGGTAAAGGCGCGAAACATCGTGACGCCCAGCGCGTAAATGTCGGTCTCTTCGTTGCCGGGTTCGCCGTCGAACATTTCCGGCGCCGCATAGCCTGGTGCGCCGGGAATTTCCGCGGGCGGAGCGTCCTCCCACCCCGGGACGCGGGCGACGCCAAGGTCGATGAGTTTCAGCGATCCCCCGCCTTCGAGGATGACATTGTCGGGCTTGATGTCGCGATGGATGACGCCGGCGCGATGCAGCGCCGCGACCCCTCTGGCGAGCCCGAGCGCGATAGCGCGCCCTTCCTCCAGACCGAGCGCAGGACGCCGCGTCAGCCGCGTCTCCAGAAGTTCGCCCTGATAGAGGGGCATGACGGTGTAGAGGCAGCCCTGCCGACCGGGCGGCAGTTCGACGACATGTCCGATCCATGGGCTCGTCACCCGCGCGCTGACCCAGGCTTCGCGGACGAAGGCCGCGTGATGGGTCGCCACGGCGGCGATCTGAGGTTTTGGAAACTTCAACGCGACCTCGCCGCCCTCGACCTCGTCCACCGCGGCGAAAAGCCGAGTATACCGGCCTTCGGACAGCAGCGCCTTCAGGACGTAGCCGTCGATCGTCTCTCCGACGACCGGCGTCGGGATCAGCGGCAGCCGCATGAGCGCGCCGCCGACGTCGGATGAGACCGCCGTCGGCAAACCAACCACGTCCAGCACCAGGGCCGTGCAATTGTCGGCGCTCCCGGAATCGAGGGCGGCGGCGACGAGCGCGCGTGCAGCAGCCTCGGGCGCCGAGCGCTCGCGTAACGCCTCGCCGATGCTCTCGTCGGTCAAAACTCCGTGCACACCGTCGCTGCACAAGAGAAAACGGTCGTGCAGGGCGACCGGCTGGGCCGCGTAGTCGAGCCGCGCCTCTGCTTCGGCGCCGAGCGCACGGGTGAGCACCCCGGATTGCCCGCGACCGCGGTCGCGGGCGTGATCAGCGGTGAGGCAGGACAGATGGTCGCGCCTCAGCCGGTAACACCTTGTGTCGCCGAGGTGAACGAGGTGGGCTATGCGGCCGCGCAGCACGAGCGCGGTGAACGCGCACGCCATCCCCGCGAGATCGGGATCCTGCCGACCGAGAGAATAGATCCATCCGTTGAGCGCGTTGACGACCCGGGCCGCCGCGCGGCGCACCTCCATCGTCTCGGGCAGGTCCCAGAACCCGTCGAGAAAGCCGCGGACCGCCATTTCGGCGGCGACGCGGCCCCCCTTGGCGCCGCCGACCCCGTCGGCGATCGCCGCCACCACCTCACGCCGCGGCTCGAGCAGATCCGCCCCGACAACGGCGGCGGCGAAATCCTCGTTGTCTCTGCGCGGCCCTTTGTCGGAGGCGAATCCGACGCTCGCCCGCACGCCGGCCCCGCCCTCGCTCATCAAGATCGCTCCGGCTTATTCCGCCGGCGTTGATTTTGCGATCGTGACCTCACTTCGCCAGCTTGCATTGGTCGTAGAGAAAATTTCCGCCGGTCGCCGACGCCAGCACGACCGTGAGTTTGCCCGTCTCGCGATCAAGCGTGTAGCGCCAACCGTCCTTGGCGTCGCGCCACGAAATCTCCGAGTCGGTGATTCGGGCCGGATTGGAGTCGACCGTCCCTCGATCGAAGTCGATCGCAATCCGCCAGGTCGCTCCGCTGGACGGATTGGTGCAGGTGACGACGGTTTCGCCCGCCTGGGCCCGCGAGGCGAAAACGGCGAGGGCGAGCGCCGCCGCTCGAACCGCGGTCGAGGCCGTCGGCTGCCGGAGCATCCGCCTGATCATGGTGGCGGAAGCGAAGCCTTTGTTACTTGCCCAAACCTTGGTCAATGTGGCGGTTCCTTTATCAGGAGCGGCCTATTTCTAAGGCGATCGCGTAAAGAGAACATAAGCAAGGTTTCGCCTCGCTCACGGCACGGCTTTTGCTCGCGCAATTTTCGTCCGCTGCGTGAAACCAGCACGTCGTCAGCTTGGGCAGGCTGATTCACCGAATTTCGTTAAGGAAGTCAACATCGATCATTGATTGAGGAGTGACCATGGCGCTCGTACCATCACCGCACTGGCTGGACACTGGAGACAACGCCTGGCAGCTCGCCGCTGCAACGTTTGTCGGCCTGCAAAGCATTCCCGGACTAACGGTCCTTTACGGCGGCATCGTCAAAAAGAAGTGGGCGATCAACTCCGCCTTCATGTCGATGTATGCTTTTGCGTCGGTGCTCGTCGTCTGGGTCCTGTTCGACTACAACATGGCGTTCGGAGAGCAATGGTTTCCGTTCCTCGGCAAGCCGGGCTTGGCGACGTCGGCGATCTTCACCACCGGCCAGGCGACGATTCCGGCCGCCGCCTCCGGCATGCCGCCGCTCGCCTTTCCCATGGCGACGCTGATGTTCTTCCAGTTCGTGTTCGCCGCCATCACCGTCATCATCCTTGCCGGCTCGGTTCTCGGCCGGATGAACTTCACCGCCTGGATGATCTTCTGCCCTGTGTGGATGACCCTGGTCTATACGGTCGGCGCGTTCAGCCTGTGGGGCGGCGGCTGGCTCGCCAGCATGGGGGTGGCGGACTTCTCGGGCGGCTATGTCATCCATCTCGCCGCCGGTACCTCCGGATTCGTCGCCGCGTGGGTTATCGGTCCGCGGCTTCAGGCGGACCGCGATCATTTCCCGCCGAACAGCCTCTTGATCACGCTGGCCGGCGCCGGGATCCTGTGGCTGGGCTGGAACGGGTTCAACGGCGGTGACCCCTATTTCGCCAACGCAGACGCCGGCGCGGCGGTCCTCAACACCAACACGGCCACCGCGGTCGCCCTCTTGGTGTGGACGCTGATGGACAAGTGGGCCTACGGCAAGCCGTCGGTCCTCGGTGCGGTCAACGGCATGATCGCGGGTCTTGTCGCCATCACTCCCGCCGCTGGTTACGTCGACGGCTGGGGCGCGATCATCATCGGCATTGTCGCCGGCATCATTCCGTGGTTGAGCATGAACAGGCTGCAAAAGACCAGCTTCATGATGCGGGTGGACGATACACTGAGCGTGTTCTCTACCCATGGCGTCGCCGGCCTGTCCGGCGGGTTGATGGTCGGCCTCCTCGCCAATCCCGCGATGCTCGAATTCATCGGGACGGACAAGGAGGCTCCCGGCGTCAACGTGACGGGCTTGTTCTTCGGCAACGCCTACCAGCTTCTGCTTCAAGTCTATGGCGCGGCCTTCATCATCGTCTACAACGCGATCGCGACCTACATTATCCTCAAGGTCATCTCGTTGATCGTGCCGCTACGCATGGATGAAGCCACGTTGAAGGTGGGAGACGACGCGGTTCACGGCGAAACCGCCTATGCGATCGGGGCGGAGGGCGAGTAGCCAAGGGAGACTGTCACCACCGCGAAAGCGCGGGTCCACAGACGCTGCGATCTGCGCGTGGCGCGCGCGTGGAACCCTTTATATTAGGCTCAATTAGCGTTAGATTGAGGTGGCCTGTTTGTGCTACGATTTATTATGGATTGACAGGGGATAGCGATGGATCAGGGGATGTTTCGAGCGTGGCTGGCGGAGATCGACGGTCTGACGGCAAAGCAGCGCCAGGAGCTCGAGGCGGTGCTGGCCGGCCGGCAGCCCAGAGCGGCGGTGGCGGCGGCGATCGAGGAGCGCTTGGGCGAGGCGCGGCGCTGTCCGCACTGCGGCGGGGCGTCGGTGGGCGGGGGCCGAACCGACGGCCTGCGCCGTTTCCGCTGCAAGGATTGCCGCAGAAGCTTCAATGCGCTGACCGGAACGCCGCTGGCCCGATTGCGCAAGAAGGAACGCTGGCTTGATTTTGGTCAGTCGGTGAGCGAGGGCGAGACGGTGGCCGCCTCGGCCGAGCGGTGCGGGGTGGCGGTGAGCACGGCGTTCCGCTGGCGACATCGCTTCCTGCGCGCCGCCAAGAACCCCACGCGCCTGTTGAGCGGCATCGTCGAAGTCGACGAAACCTATATATTATCAAGCTGTAAGGGCGAGCGTCGCCTCGGTCGCAAGGCTCGCAGGCGGGGCGGAAAAGCAGCCAAGCGCGGCCTTTCGGACGAACAGACGCCGATCCTGGTGGCCGCCGACCGGAGCGGCGCCACCATCAGCGCCGTCCTCTCGGCCGTGACCGCCCAGACCATCAAGCCGGTGCTCGCGCCCATTCTGGGTAAGGACACCTTGCTCGTCACCGACGGCAATAACGTCTACCCGCCTTGCGCCGCCGCCCTCGGCGTCAGCCATGAAGCGCTCAACCAGTCGAAAGGTGAACGCGTCCGCGGCGAATTACACATCCAGACCGTCAACAGTCGCCATGAGAGCCTCAAAACCTTCCTGCGCCCCCGTCGCGGCATTGCCACAAAATACCTCGACAGCTACCTCAGGTGGTTCCACCTCGCCGGCCTCAAGCACAATCCCACGCCCCGAGCATGCCTCAATGCCGCCATCGGCGGAGGAGCCCAAATGATGATATCAATCTAACGCGAATTGAGCTTTATATTAACTGTCGTAGAGGCTCCGCCAGCGGCGCCGGACGCGGCATGACAGTCATTCCTCCTTGAAACCGTATTCCGGCACGCCCTGTTCGGCGCCGTAATATTTGTAGGGCAAAAACTTGCCGCTCATGACGAGCTGCACACGATCTCCCTTCGCGTGGGGCAAGCGGTCGAGCTTGAAGTCGAAATCGATCGCGGACATGATGCCGTCGCCGAATTCCTCCTCGATCAGCGCTTTCAGCGCCGGACCGTTGACCATCACCAGCTCATAGAAGCGATAGAGCAGCGGGTCGGTCGGCGGCATCGGCGCGCCGCGCGAGGGAACCTCGTTGAGCATCCGCGTTTCGGGCTCGGTGAGCTCGAACAGGCGCCCCGCCTTGTGTGCGAGCGACTTCGGCAGCCGCATTTGGCCGAGCAGCGCGCCAACCACGAGAATGGGCGACATGCCGCCGATCTCGTCGGTGATGTGCTTCCAGGTCCAACCTTTGTCCCGCTTGATGTCGAGGATCTTTTCGGCAAGCTGCTCACGTTTCATGATCGTTTGACCTCACCTTGGCGTCGCGCCGATCCTGGACGGCGCTCTCCCGGTCGTGCTTGCAAGTGGCGCGCCGGCAATGGTCGCGCCGGCGCGTTTTGCTCGCGGCCAGGCGCTCATGGCTTTTTCTGATGGCCCAGCGCCCATATATATGCGGTCACCGCGTCCACGTCGGCCGGCGACAGGTTGCCGTCCATGCCCGGCGCCATGGCCATGTTGTGGGTGATCGTGCCTTTGATCATTCTCAGGCTGCCGTCGCCCCAGATCCACATGCCAAGCGTCAGATCGTTGCCGTTCGCCGTTCCCTTGGCGTCCACTCCATGACACTCGCTGCATTTTCCATGGGCCGCCTCGCCGTGAAAAATGCGGTCGCCGAGCAGAACCTGTTCCTCGGTCGCTCCCGGCGGGACCGGCAAGGACGCGGCAGGCGGCCGCGCCTTCTCCGCTTTGACCGTCATCGGCGCGGCCGTGACGACAGCAAGCGTTCTCGCGGAGAGAGCGAGAATACGGATCATCGCCGATGAATGCAGAGCATGCAGATGACGGCGGCCCAGGCGATCCGTCGTCGGCGACAATCGAAAGCGATCAGGATTCTTCTCGGTCGACATCAGTGTCCCCGTCGCGTCAAGCGTCGCAGGAAAGGAGCCGGCCGGATCATAAGCGACGAAAGCTCCGGCCGGAAAGAGGACAAAAGCGCCGTCGACATTCAACCTCTCGCATGCGAGCTCGATAGGCGGGAACTCGCTTTTCTGCACGAGAGCCCTTGAGGAACCGAAATCTCGCCTCCCCGCAGGTTCGGGTTCCGCAATCGGGACTTGCGTCAGTTTTCTCAGTCGACGTGCCGACTTGGCTCCATGCGGTCGTGTCGCACGCGAACGATCTCGACGACCCCCGGTCGAAACGCCCGATAGAAAATCACGTGCACCGGATTCCTGACCGCCGCCTCGCGCCGCTCGTTGCGGCTGCTGTGGCGAAGATGGAAGCTGCGAATGCCGGGAACGAGCTCGGAGCGATCCGAGGTCGAAGGTCCCTCCGGGTCCGCTGCGACGCGGCGCATCGCAGCTGTCAGGAGCGCGCGATAGCGGATACGGGCCTCTTTCCCATGAAGCTCTTCACTCCTCCTCAGGATCGTGGCGAGGTCGGCCTTCGCCGGCTCGGAAAGCCGATATCGCGCCACGCGGGATCAAGAGCGCATCGGCGCGCCGAGGTTGTCGAGAAAGGCGTCGAGGTTATCCTCCTCGACCTCCTCATATTCGCCGCGGTCAAGGGCCGCGATCCCGGCCTTGATCGAGAGGCGCAGATAGTCGAGCTTGAGCGCTTCCTCGGTGCGGCGCTGCTGCAGGGCGCGGATCGCGTCGCGCACCGCCTCGCTGGCGTTCCGGTATTCGCCCGTCCGCAGAACGTCTTCAATGAAGGCGTCCTGCTCGGGCGTCAGGCTGATATTGCGGGTCGGCATCGGCCAAGTCTCCTGTTACGGCAAACCTAGCGATTTTGGCAACAGTTGCCAATGCACATGTCTCCGTGGCCACTCCGTGGCCGGAAATGGGACGGCTCGCGTGCGTCGAAATAAAGATCGAGCGGAAGGGCGGCGCCGCCAGTCTCGATCGCCTCCAGCCGCCGATGCGTAAGTCCGAAACCCTCGCCGCGCTCGAGGACGACCGCTCCCGTGGATGTTCCTGTCATTCCCTAATTGGGCTGGTCCCCGCCTGGCGGCGACAGCGGATCGGCGGCGTGAGGATGATCGCACTGGGCGTGCGCCTGTCTGACCTCCGCCAGGCTGCGGAAGGTCCGAGAAGCGATGCCGGCGCAAAAATCGTCCGTCGGGCCGCCTGCGTTCGGAGGCCCAACGGGAGCCGAGTCGTCTGAGGGTCCGGCTGAAACGGTCGCGTCCGGCTGTCCGGAGGGAGCGACGGGCGAATTCTCGAACAGGCCGGGAGGATAGTCCTGCGCCGCGAGCGATGGGCTTGCCGCCAGCGCGACGGCGATTGCGAGGATCGTACGATTCACGGGTTTCAAGCCTTCGACGGACGGTCGAGCTCCCACACAATTCGCATTGCTGTTGCAAGCCTGCAACTTTGGCGCGATTGCGGAACGGGGTCTTACAAAAGCGGGAGCCTGCGCGTGATTTCCTTCGATTCCGTTCGAGTTCGCGCCGAGGCGCGCAAGGGCGGCGCCGAGGCGCTGAAACGCCTCCTGCCGCCGATGCCGGACAATTCGGCGCTTGCTGCGCTCGCGGACGACCACGCGCTCGCCGAAATGGCGAAGCGGGTGTTTTCCTCGGGCTTTGCCTGGAGGGTGATCGAAACGAAATGGCCGGGTTTTGAAGAAGCCTTTTTCGGCTTCGAGCCGGCGAGGCTTTCGTTCGAGCCGGACGAGTTCTGGGAGGGCTGACGAGGGACGCGCGCATCGTGCGCAACGGCGCAAAGATCTTTTCGGTGAGGGCCAACGCAAAATTCATCCGCGACATTGCGAAAGAGCACGGCAGCTTCGGCAAATTCCTGGCGAACTGGCCGTCGGCCAACGAGATCGGCCTGCTCGAGCTTCTGGCGAAGCGCGGCGACCGGCTCGGCGGGTCCACCGGCCAGATGCTGTTGAGGTTTCTCGGCTGGGACGGCTTCGTGACTTCGAAGGACGTGGTCGCGTCCCTACGCGACGCCGGACTCGACATCGGCGAAGAGGTCAAGTCGAAACGCGACCTGAAGCTGGTCCAGGAGCAGTTCAACGCCTGGGCGAAAGAGACCGGCCTGCCCTATTCGCACCTCTCCCGCATCTGCGCCTATTCGGCGGGGGAGAATTACAGGGCGTAGGATCTCGCCGGCCAGCGGCGGCTGCGAGGCCCGATGCGAATGACGGAGCGTCGGGTTCCTGACTGTCAGACTGATCGGGCTGGGATCCTCGCGAAGAGCGGGCCGACGCCTTCGGCCACGGCGAGACGGAGAGACGCCGCCACCGCAAGGCTTGGTGTACCGAAACTCCGCCAGCGCCGCGGGCTGGACGCCTACCTTTGTCCTCCGGAGGCCGAAATGCGCTCGCCGGTCACCCACCCGGATTGGTCGGATGCGAGAAACAGCGCGACCCGCGCGATGTCCTCGGGCTGACCGATGCGTCCCATCGGCAACGAGAACCCCAACGCCTTGGCCGACTCGGCGCTCAGGCCCGCCGCGGCAAAACCTTGGGTCTCCGTCATGCCGGGCGCGATGGCGTTGACCCGGATGCCCTTGCCGGCAAGCTCGAGGGCGAGCTCCCGCGTGATCGTGTCGATCGCGCTTTTCGAGGCGGAATAGACGAGGGAGTTCGGCGAGGGGTTCGCGCTCGCGATGGTGCTGATATTGATCACGCTGCCGCCCGAGCCGTCGAAAGCTTTTACAGCTTCCTGGGTGGCGAGGATCGCGCCGAGCACATTGGTGTTGAACTGACGGTGAAAATCCTCCTCGGTCACCGCCTCGAGCGGCGCGAAGCTGAAGACGCCGGCGTTGTTCACAAGGATACTGGGTCGGCCCAGCTTCTCCGCGGTTTCCTCGAACAGGCGCTTCACGTCGGCGCGTTTGGCGACGTCCGCCTGGATCGCGACCGCCTTGCCGCCGGCTTTGACGATCTCGCCGACCACCCGATCGGCGTCGGCCTTGTTCGAAGCGTAATTGACCGCCACCGCCGCCCCCGCCTCGGCGAAGGTTTTCGCGATGGCGGCGCCGATCCCCTTCGACGCCCCGGTAACGACTGCGACTTTTCCGTTCAGTTCTCCCATGATTGCGCTCCTTGGCTCTGGTCCAGTTCTGCGCTGCCGCAGGCTTCCGACCATTGACGAAGAGTTAGGTCATGCAAGAAATGGCGATTAGCCCGGCAATCGGTATAAGATAAATGCGATAAGCGTATGAATGACCGGCTCCAGCAACTCGCTCTCTTCGTTCGCACGGTCGAGACCGGGAGCTTCTCGAAGGCCGCCCGCGAGTTCGGCCTGACGCAGCCTTCCGCTTCGCGGGCGGTGGCCGCGTTGGAAAATCGATTGGGCGTAAAGCTCATCGTGAGGACGACGCGGCAAATCTCGGCCACCGACGCCGGCGAGGCCCTCTTCGCGCGGGCTCGCGAGGCGCTTGGCGCCGTCGAGGACGCCGAGAACGCCGCGCGAGGCGCCGACCGGCTTTCCGGCGTCTTGCGCGTTGCGCTGCCGTCGAGTTACGGCGCGCGCCGGATCGCGCCGCTTCTCCCCGACTTCCTCGAAAAGCGCCCGCTGCTCAAGATCGATCTGATGATGTCGGACCGCTACGAGAACCTCATCGCCGAGGGGGCCGACCTTGCGCTGAGGCTCGGCGAGCAAGCGGACTTGAGTTTCGTGGCGCGCAAGCTCGAAAGCGCAAGGCGCCTTTTCGTCGCCGCGCCGTCCTACCTGGCGAGGCGGGGCACGCCGACAAGCCTCGCCGACCTTGCGCAACATGACCTGATCGGCGGGTCCCGCCGCGCCGGCCGAACGGAGCCTGGCCGCGCGCAGGAACGGCCGGACCGAGGTCGCGCCCGTCGAACCTCGAATTCACGCGCGGTCGGCCGCGGGAGTCGTCGCCTGCGCCTCGGCGGGCCTCGGCGTCGCCGCCGCGTCGATCTGGATGTGCGCGGAGGAGCTCGCATCGGGGGCGCTGACGGAAGTGCTGGCCGATTACGCGCTCGACCCAATAGTCGCCTTCCTGGTCTTCCCCGCCGGCCGGCGGCCTTCGCAAAAGGCGCGCGTCTTCGCCGATTATCTCGAACAGGCCGTCGCGCAATCGCGAACGTCGCCCATCATCCGAGTGGCGGATTCCCGGTGAGGGTCGCATGGCCTGCCTTTTGATGGAGAGCAGAGCGACTGGTCCGGCGGTTCGCGACGGTCGTAGAAGGTCAACGCGCACCTTGGTGACGAAGCCTTGATGTCGGCGCGCAAACGCGGTCGAAGCGCGGGTTAAAGCTCATGCAAAACTGGTTCAACGCCTGAGCGAGGGTTGTGACCTACTTGACGCAAACCGCAGGTTCACAATAACGCTACAATTTGGGTCGTGTGCTGCAACGCGTTCTCCTGATGCCCCGGATGAACTCTAATGTTGAAATATGGTCTGACAAATCTCCGACGGCTTCGAAACGTGGACCCTATCGAACTGCGCCCAATCACTATCCTTGTTGGCCGTAACAGTAGCGGGAAAAGTACATTTCTTCGTTCGCTCGCTCTACTACGTCAGTCTATTACCACTCGTACCAGTTCACCGATTCTATGGTACGGTGACCAAGTTGACTTCGGTTCGTATGAAGTCTCCGTGTCAGACAAGGATAAAAAGAAACCACTCGCATTTACGTTTGTGGCTGAACGGCTTATACACGAAGATTTTCGCTTACGCCGTAGATTTGGCCCGTTCCGTGCAGACGAAGTTCCGATAAGTGACGTTAAATACACGGTTACTATTGTTTCCAAAGGGACGGAGACTCGGATAAGCAATAAACTCTTCAGTGTTCAATTGGTTGTAAGTGGAACCTCCTAGCGGAGCGGGTTAGCGATTGGGAAAAACGAGGAAGGAAACCAGAAAGGGAGGCCTTTTGGTTATTCTTTGATGTCAAGAACGGTTTATCAAGCAAAGTGATCGATGCGATGACCCCGGAGGAGCGGGCTTGGATAATGGATCGTTTGGGAGTGTTAGGTAAACTGCCGGACGAGTGGAGTCACTCTGGTTATGGGGACTAATGTTGTTGCGAGTATACTGAGCAACCAACAGGCGCTCGGGGAATTGAGAAGGCGTATCAGGGATTCTGCGTGGTGGAACGTGTTCGGCGATTATTTCGGAAGGTTGTTGTGGCTAGGCGCAGCAAGCATCAAACTGAACACTTAGTCTAGTGACACGATCGCATATATCGCATATCGGTCAGCTCTGGCGCGGCTCCACACCACGCGGTCGTCTGCTTTCTCTCCAGTCCGAGAGGCCGCACCTAATTCGACGTCGAACCAAGAGTCCGGGCGCGCTCGGCGGCTGGCGTCGTCGCTTGCGCCTCCGCGGGCCTCGGCGTCGCCGCCGCGTCGATCTGGATGTGCGCGGAGGAGCTCGCATCGGGGGCGCTCACGGAAGTGCTGGCCGATTACGCGCTCGACCCAATAGTCGCCTTCCTGGTCTTCCCCGCCGGCCGGCGGCCTTCGCAAAAGGCGCGCGTCTTCGCCGATTATCTCGAGCGAGCGGTGACGCGATCCCAGATTTCGCCCTTCGAACATGAGACCGGCGCTCAGCAGGGCGTCGTGAAATCGAAAACATGAGCGCCCGCCGATTGCTCCACGGGACGATTGCCGAAACGTTCGATCCGACCAATCGCGTTTCGCGGCTTGGGCTGTTATGCGACGCTCGATAAATCACGTGCAATCCGCCACGGTGTGGGTCGGCCCTTAGACGCCAGCGTACCAGTAGTAGTCGGCCTCGTCCTCCCAGTATCCGCCCTGTCCGCCTCCTATTCCCGACAACAAGGCCACAGCCTCGACGCGCATGACGTACTTCGCATGCTTGTAGCCGAGCTGTCTCTCGACGCGCAGCCGCAACGGGGCGCCGTGACCGATGGATAGGGGCTGGTCGTTCATCGCGTAGGCCAGCAGCGTCTGGGGATGAAACGCGTCCACAAGGTCAATGCTTTCGTAGTAAGGCGTCCCGTCGAGCTGGTCCGCGCAGTGGAACACAATGAAACGGGCGTTGGGTTGCAGCCCGACCTGCTTGAGGAGGCGACCGAGCTGAACGCCCGTCCACTTCCCGATCGCGCTCCAGCCTTCGACACAATCGTGCCGTGTGATCTGGGTTCGCGACGGCATCGCCTGCAGCTGAGCCAACGAGAACGACGTCGGTGAGACAACGAGTTCGTCGATCCGAAGTCCCCAATCGGCGAAGTCGCCCGCCGCCAACTTCTGGTACTCCGGCGTACCAGGGTCGGTGGTCCCGTTTGTGCGAAACAAGGGGGACATTTCGCTCGGGGGGAATTCTTGAGCGAGCGCGTTGCCGACGATGAGCCGCTGAGCGCGGTAGTTGAGCCACTGGCCTATCGACAGCACGTTGTCCTGGAAGAACGGGTTGTAGGTCGGTCCCGTCCAGGCGGAGAGCGCTATGGAGGAGCCCCCGGCGGCGACGCCCGCGATGAGTTTGCGTCGTGTGATGACGCCGGCCACTAGCGACGCTCCGCCGGCAGTCGATAGCGGCCTGTAATCATCGACCAGACCTCGTTGATTGGCCCGACCAGCGCGACCATCACGATGTGCACGAAGAAGAAGAGCACGATGAGCATCGCGCAGATAAAGTGAATCGATCGCGCGGAGGGACGTCCTCCGAAGACGTCGACCAGCCACGGCCACGCCGCATCCATTCCCGGCGACATGGTCAGCCCAGTCAGGATCTGCAGGGGAATGAGGACGAAGACGACGCCGAGGTAGGACAGCTTTTGAAGCGTGTTGTATCGTCGCGCCGCCTCGCCCTTCGGAAAGCGCAGCAGCGCATGGTTCTTAACGTCTTGCAGGAGGTGACGCGGGGTCAGCTCGCGCCTGCTGGGAAGCAAGTCTTGCCAGATGTGGCGGTTGCCGAGACCCCAGATCCAATAGGCGATGATCGCTGCAACGAACAGCCAAGCAAAAGTCAGGTGCCAGTGGCGCGCCAGCGCGAGGTCGTAAGTGGACGGTATGGTGAGCCAGCCAGGGAAAGCATTGTACACCGTCTGATCGCCCGGTCCGCCCGAGACGCCCAGGAACCCGGTCGTGCGGATCGTGTGGTCTCCCACCCGTAGATAACCTTGCTCGCCCCTGTCCCCGATCCCAAGCCAGGCGTAATCGGGATTTGCGCCGTACTGGCCCCAGTTGAGGCGCGAGTAGGCGTTGAAGATCATCAGGCCGCTCATCAGCATGACCAGGATGACGGCCGCGTTGAGCCAATGCCAAATCCGAGTCGGCAGCCGGTGCCGGTAGACGACACGGGCGCCGCGTTCATGGATCGGTTCGCGATCGAGATCCGACATTCGTGGTCCCCTTTCTCATCGGCCGGTTCTGTGTTCAGAAGCCGGCCGCGGCGCGCGGGCGAGACGAAGGGTTCAACGCACTGGCGCGACGGGCGCGCCGTGGCGCAGCGTCTCAATGCGGCATCACGCTCGTTTGCGGCATCACCTTCATCATAACTTCGTGGACCATCATGTCAGAGTGATCCGTACAGCTCGCCGCGACTTTCTTCGCCATCTCTTGGCTGGAAGGCATCTTGTTTGCCGCGGGCATCTTGCTGCGCATCGAGTTGACCGCCGCCGTCTGGCCAGCCGCATTCATGGCCATGTAGTGCGAGCAATCCATGTCGCTGGGGGTCTTGGCAAGCGTCGGCAGGCCTGACACGGCAAGCAGCGCTGCGGCGAGCAGGACTCTTTTCATTTCTCGCTCCTTTCAGAGTTTCTTGGACTTGCTGAAAGCTGCCATGTGCGACGCGAGTTTTCTGCTTGAGCGGTTCCAATGCAAAGACGCGTGTGCAATTCCCGGGAGTGCGCTCTTCCAAGCCCGGCGCTGGCTGGCGGTGACCGAGCACACCGAAAAGTCATATTGTTCACGCTGCAATGTCACCCTTGAGGCGTTTCTGGGACCCTTCGGTGATCGCTCGCGCCGCAAAGTCGCCGAAGGGCGCTGCTCCATAGCGAGACAGGCCGACGCTAAACGAGGTCCCAACCCGCTGTAAGGATTGCCCCCGCTAAAATGGCGTTAGCCCGCCCCGCGCTCCGATTTTCTTGGATTAGTCAACCCCGTCGGCCCCGCACGCGTCAACTCGTGCTAAGCGGTCCGACGCTTCGATAAGATTCTCCCTCCCGATGACACCTCAAGACTTCATCCGCAAATGGAAGCCGGTGGCGCTGACCGAGCGCGCGACTGCGCAAGAGCATTTCCTCGACCTCTGCCGGCTCTTCGACCATCCGACGCCGGCTGAGGACGATCCGGTCGGCGATCATTTCACCTTCGAGAAAGGCGCTCCCAAGACCGGCGGCGGCGAAGGCTGGGCGGACGTCTGGAAGAAAGGCTATTTCGCCTGGGAATACAAGAAGAAGAAGCGCGATCTCGACAAGGCGCTCGAACAATTGACCCGCTACGCCGCAGCGCTCGAAAACCCGCCGCTGCATGTCGCCTGCGACACGCACATTTTCCGCATCGAGACGCGCTGGACCAACGAAGCGCCTGCGAAATACATCTTCGACCTCGAAGACCTCGCCGACCCGGTCAACCTTGCCCGTCTGCGCGCGGTCTTTCACAACCCGGAGGAGTTGCGCTCCGGCCGCACGCGCGAGAAACTGACCAAGGAGGCGGCCGACAAGTTCCAGACGATTTCCAACTCCCTGCAGCATCGCAATCCCGATCGCGAGGCAGTGGCGCATTTCGTCAACCAGCTCGTCTTCTGCTTCTTCGCCGACAGCGTGAAGCTCCTGCCGAATGGCCTGTGGAAGAAGCTGCTGCAGGCCGCCGAGCGCAAGCCGCAGCAGTCGAAGGCCTTTCTTGCCCGCCTGTTCGACGACATGGCGAAGGGCGGCGACTTCGACCTGGAGGACATTCTCGAATTCAACGGCGGCCTGTTCGACGGACGGCCGCCGCTCGAACTGCGGCACAACGAGATCGGCCTCCTGTTCGCCGCCGCGAGCCTCGACTGGAGCCTGATCGACCCGACGATCTTCGGCACGCTGTTCGAGTGCTTTCTCGATCCGGACAAGCGGGCGCAGATCGGCGCGCATTACACCGACCCGGAAAAGATCATGAAGATCGTCGAGCCGGTCGTTTTGCGCCCGCTGCGCGCCGAATGGGCGGCGGCCAAGGCTAAGATCGAAGCGATCATGGCGCCCGCGCTCGAAGCAGCCGCCGGTGGAGGCCGAACGCGCGGCGCGGGAGCGTGGCAAACTGTTCGAGGTCGGCGCGTGCGAAGGCCGAAGTCGAGCGCGACGCCTTCATCGACCGGCTCTGCGCCTTGCGCATCCTCGACCCGGCCTGCGGCTCGGGCAATTTCCTTTATCTCGCGCTTCAGGGCGTCAAAGACATCGAATGGCGCGCGATTCTCGACTGCGAGGCGCTCGGCCTCGGCATGGCCGTGCCGCGCGTCGGGCCGGAAATTCTCCACGGCATCGAGATCAACCCATTCGCCGCCGAACTCGCCCGCACCACCATCTGGATCGGCGACATCCAGTGGCGCGTTAAGAACGCCATCCACCATCACCCGCGCCCGGTGCTGCGGAAGCTCGACTCGATCGAATGCCGCGACGCCCTGCTGACGCCGGATGGCAAGGGCGGCTTTGTGGAGGCCAAGTGGCCGGAGGCGGATTTCATCATCGGCAACCCGCCCTTTCTCGGCGGTAAGCTGATACGGAGCGGCCTCGGCGACGCGACCGTTGAGACGTTGTTCCAGATCTATGCCGGCCGGGTTCCCGCGGAGGCGGATCTCGTCTGCTACTGGTTCGCCAAGGCTTGGGAGGCTTTGCTGGCGGGCCGCGCCAAGCGCGTCGGCCTCGTCGCGACCAACTCCATTCGCGGCGGCGCCAACCGCAGGGTTCTGGAGCCGATCGCGGAGGTAGGCGCGATTTTCGAGGCGTGGAGCGACGAGCCGTGGACGATCGACGGCGCGGCCGTGCGTGTGTCGTTACTTTGCTTCGGCAATAGGCCCGAAACCGCAATGCTCGACGGAAAAGCCGCGAATACTATTCCCTCCGACTTGTCCGACGCGGCATCCGACTTGCCGAAAGCGCTCACGCTGAGGGAAAATGCCGGAGTCGGTTTTATGGGCGATACCAAGGGCGGCGCGTTCGACATCGAGGGCAAGCTGGCCCGGGCGTGGCTGACCGAACCCATTAACCCCAACGGCAGGCCGAACAGCGATGTACTCGCGCCTTGGGTGAACGGCCTCGACGTAACAAGGCGACCGCGCGACATCCGCGCGACATGTGGATTGTTGACTTCGGTTGGAGAATAGGCGAACGCGAGACTTCGCGCTACGAAGCGCCGTTCGCACATGTTCTTGAGAACGTAAAACCGGGGCGCGATCGTAATCGGCGACCGACCTACCGCAACAACTGGTGGCGGCATGTGGAGCCGCGTCCAGCTATGTGGGCCGCGCTAAAATCGGGTGTGCGCTACATCGTGACGCCGACGGTGGCCAAACATCGGCTTTTTGTCTGGCTTGATGGAGCGATTTGCCCAGACCAACCGAGCCTCTTGCAGAATTCCCTGAGGGCGAGGAATTTGCCGTGGTTTTGGTTTGCGGGGGCGCGCGGCTCAGGCTGGTGCTGGCCTGAAGCTGGCGACGCGGAGGATTTGATCGGCGGCGAGCGCGACGATGCCGAACATGAGATGGCATTTGACCTTGGTTGCGCCGCGCACGCGTAGGAACCTGGCGCCGAATTCGTCCTTCAATCGAGCATTGACGCGTTCGACCATGGTGCGGAAATCATAGATGACGTCATTTGCGTCGGGCATGTGGATGAACTTCATCCTGTCGACCTCCCGTTTCCATTCGGCTTTGACGTCATGCTGGGCGCGAAAGTTGCGGTCGATGATCGGCGCGTGGCCGAGCGTGCGGCTATGGTCATGAATGGCGGCGGCGTCGTAGGCGGCGTCCATGAGATCGTAGAGATAGGAAACCCGCGCGCCGGTCATGGTCATCAAGGGAATGGCGACCTGACTGTCGTGAACGGAGGCCGAAGTCAGCACGCAGGAGACGGGGATCTGGCCGCAAGCGACATCGATATGCAGCTTGTAGCCGATCCAGGTTTCCTTGTAGCCCTTGCTGTTTTTCTTGGAGCCGACATCGCAGGCGGTGGGCAGTTCGGCGAGCATTTGGTTGACGTTCTGTGAGGTTTGCCGCTCCAGCCGGGTCGGCTGGGGCTTTGGCCGTTGCTCGCCTTTGTGCGGGCGTCCGCGCTTGCGCGGCGGCTGAGCGCCATCGGACGGCGGATCGTCCTTCTTGTCGTTGGCCTCTTTCGCCGCCGGCTTCTCGCGCGCCTCGATCTCGGTGGCGTCGCGGGCGATCACGCCGACGATGCGCCCGCCGAGCGAGCGCTCGATCAGCGCCGCGTGCATTTTGTCGGGCAGATCGCCCTGCGCGAACTCCGCGAAGGCGCGAGAGAACGTGGCTTCTGAGGGCACTTGCGAGCGTCGCTCCCAACCGAGGATACGCCGCAGCGACTTGTCGACGGCGAGTCGTTCGATCAAAGCGGAAGTGGTGGGAATGCCCAGCATCGCCTTGGCGACGAAGGCCCTGGCAAGGGCGCGCCGATCCTCGGGCGGGCGGCCGGGGCGGCGCGGCGGCTCGGGAACGAAGGCTTCGAGGCCGATCACGTCGAGGGTCGTGACGAGACGCCCAAGCGCTTCGGTCATCGGGTCGACTTCCTCGCGCAGCCAAGGAAACAGAGTGCCCTGGATATGGTTCCAGCGGGCCTTCATGGCCTCCAGGGGATCGTCGGACATGCCTGTTGCTACAAATCGGAACGACAACGCCAAGACACTACCGAAACCACCCTCAATGTACAGCGATATATATTCTCTTATAGTAGTTGAAGACTGTCATGTCGTTCCTATATGCCCCGACTAAATTTCATTGACATTCAAAATAGTTTTGCAAGAGCCTCCACCAGCTTATCGTTATTGCCCGGGACGACGACACGGCTTTCGGCATACTGCACTCGCGCTTTCACGAGGCGTGGTCCCTGCGGCTTGGCACGTGGCTCGGCGTTGGCAATGACCCTCGCTATACCCCGACGACGACCTTCGAGACCTTCCCCTTCCCGGAAGGGCTGACGCCGAACATTCCGGCAGCGGACTGCGCGGCCGACCCGCGCGCGCAGCGCATTGCGGACGAGGCCGAAGAAACTCGACGACTTGCGGCGCGCCTGGCTCAACCCGGCCGATCTCGTCGACATCGTGCCCGAAATTACTCCGACCGCTGCGCCGGGCGAAGCGCCGAGGCGCTATCCCGACCGCATCCTGCCGAAGACCGCCGAGGCGGCGGTCAAGCTCAAGGAACGGACGCTGACCAACCTCTACAACCAGCGCCCGCGCTGGCTCGCCGACGCCCACGAGGCGCTCGACCGCGCCGTCGCCGCCGCCTACCGCTGGCCCGAGGACATCGCCACCGACGACGCCCTCGCCCGCCTGCTCGCCCTCAATCTCGAGCGAGCGCGAATGCCCTAGACGTGGACGAGGGTGAGCGCCGGACAGGCGGCGCATCCGGCGCGCGATATCCCTGTTTTCGGCCGAACAGGGAACTTTAATTCCCTGATGGGCCCAATTAATTCCCTGTTCGCCCGCCTAGGGAATTTTGTCGGAACCGACCAGAATCGTTAGGCTTTTCAAGACGGCCTTTCCCTCAATCGACCGAAATGCGAGAAATTCGCTGCATTCTTCCCTGTTGGCAGGGAATTTCGCCCCGCTGGAGACCCCCTGCCGCCCCTACCGCACAACCTCCGCCACGTCGACGACCCGAAGTTGCGCCCGCTCGCGCCCGCCGTAGCGGTTGAGCGCGAGCGTACCGGCCAGATGGACGGGGGCGCCCCTGAGGCGGGTCAGCGCGTCGCCGAGCTTCTTGCCGACCGAGCGGAAGGCCATCGCCTCGACCGTCGAGCCGTCGCCGGCGGCCGCCCGCACCCGCAGGTGATCGGCGCCGACCGGCATGACGTCGATCAGGCGGTGGCGCGGCAGGACGAACAAAGGCTCTGGATTGCCCGAGCCGTAGGGGCCGGCGGCTTCGAGCTTGTGGGCAAGGTCGGGCGTCGCGGCGGCGGCGCTCATCGCCGCGTCGACCGCAAGGCTCGCCTCGGCGCGCGACCGGGCGACCGACTCGGAAAGCCGCTCCTCGAGGAAGGCCCGCCAGTCGCCGAGCCGGCGCCTCTCGATCGTCACTCCCGCCGCCATGGCGTGGCCGCCGCCCTTGACCAGGAGGCCCGCCTCGACCGCGGCGCGCACCGCCTTGCCGAGGTCGACGCCGGCGATCGAGCGGCCCGAGCCAATCGCATGGGCGCCGGCGAAAGTCAGCGCGAAGGCCGGGCGGTCGAACTTCTCCTTCAGGCGGGCGGCAAGGATGCCGACCACCCCCGGCGGCCAGTTTTCGCCGGCCACCACCAAAGTCGCGCCCCGCTCCTCGAGGCCAAGCGCGGCCAGCGCCTCGGCCTCCGCCTCGGCCAGCGCGGCGATCTCGATTTTCTGGCGGGCGCGGTTCAGCCGGTCGAGCTCGGCGGCGATCGCCCGCGCCTCGAGCTCGTCCGTGGTGGTGAGCAGCCGAGCCCCGAGCGATGCGTCGCCGATTCGTCCGCCCGCATTGATGCGCGGCCCGATCACGAAGCCGAGATGGTAGGGCCGCGGCGGGCCGTCGGCCCCGGCGACGTCGAACAGGGCTGCGAGGCCCGGGCGGCCGCGCTGGCGCATCACCTGCAGTCCCTTGACGACGAAGGCGCGGTTCAGGCCCATCAGCGGCACGACGTCGGCGACGGTCGCCAGCGCGACGAGGTCGAGCGCGGCGATCAGGTCGGGCGCCTTGCGCCCGTTCCAGAAACCCGCTTCGCGCAGCGCCCGGTTCAGCGCGACCAGCGCCATAAAGACGACGCCTGCCGCCGCGAGATGGCCGAGGCCGGAAAGGTCGTCCGCGCGATTCGGATCGACGAGGGCAAGCGCCTTCGGCAGCGTCTCGGGCGCCTGATGATGATCGAACACGATCACCTCCAGGCCGAGCCGCGCCGCATGCTCGAACGGCTCGTGGCTCACCGCGCCGCAATCGACGGTGACGACCAGTTTTGCGCCGCGCGTCGCGAAATTTTCAATCGCGTCGACGTTGGGGCCGTAACCTTCGCTGACCCGGTCGGGAATATGGACGATCGTTTCGCAGCCGCAGGCGTTGAGGAATTCGCTGAGGAGCGCTGCGCTGCAGGCGCCGTCGACATCATAGTCGCCAAAAATCGCGACACGCTCGCCGCGCTCGACGGCGCCGGCGAGCCGGACGGTCGCCGCCTCCATGTCGCGCATCAGGAAAGGGTCGGGCATCAGGTCGCGCAGCGTCGGCTCGAGATAGCGTTCGACCGTCTCCGGCGCGACGCCCCGCCCCGCCAGAACTCGGGCGAGGAGCTCGTCATGTCCGCCGACCTGGGCGATGGCGAGCGCCCGCGTCTCGCCGGCGACGTCCAGCCGCGGGCGCCACGGCCGCCCGAGCGCCGACCGCTCGACATCGAGGAAAAATCCGGACGCCGTCACGCTTGCCCTCATCCGGCGCCACGCGCCACCTTCTCCCGCAAGCGGGAGAAGGGATTCGCCCCCTCTCCCGCTTGCGGGGAGAGGGTTGGGGTGAGGGGGCTGCCGCCCTACCCCGCGAATCGCCTCGCCGCCGCCCCGCCGAAGAACACCATGCCAGAGAGCGCGGCGATCCAGAAGCTGGTTGGCCAGTCGTAGGCTAAGGCTAGAGCCTGTTACGCTCGCCTTGAGCCGTCGCCGCTGCATCCACAAACCAAGGAAATGAGGCGCCGGCGCCAAACGGACGGGGCGCCGACAGTGCATCCATGCCAACTTATTACAAGGTCTGCCCTTTGCCGTTTTAAGCTTTTTCAAAGCGTTAGAGCCAAAAGGGGCGGACTTTCGGCCTTATCGCGCCCATGACTCGGCATCCAGGGTCGTATGCTTAGACTGCCTAAAAGACACCCGGCGGAGCGTAAACTCTGGATCCCCCAATTGGTGTGGATGGCGCCTAAGGAAGAACAAAAATGGCACAAACCTTCGGCTTTGCGCAAGCATTTTCACACCCTCCTGCGAGTGTAATAGATCTGGCGTTGAACGGGCGTCGGCGGCGCGTCGGCACGCGGCGGATGTCGACTGAGACGGGCGCCCGACGCAACTGCGATCCAGAGAACAGCGAGACTGGTCTCGACGAACAGGGAGCGTTTGCACGGGAACAGGGAGCTTTCCCGCGAGAACAAGGAAGTATTTGCGCGATTCCGGGCACGTTTTTTGATTCGTCGTACAATCTCCCTTCGTCGGTTGTCGCCCAACTCCTCGAAACCTACACCGCTCAGAGATGCCACTGGCTGAGAACGCTGCGGCTCGTTCGATTCCGCCACGCTGACGACTTGACGTCGGACAAAGACGAGGATATATGAAAACGTGTTCATAGGTTAGTGATGATGTTGACTGCCGATCAGACTAGCGAACTGGCCGAGATGTTTCGGCTGCTTGGCGAGCCGAACCGGCTCTCGATCGTGGCGAGTTGCCTGGATGGGCCGCTGAACGTGGGAGAGATCACCTCCCGCCTCGCGCTCAGCCAGTCGCTGGTCTCCCATCACCTGCGTCTTTTGCGGGCCGCTCGGCTCCTGAAGGCGGGGCGGCGGGGCAAGCAGGTATTCTACAGCATTCCCGACTCCCATGTCCGGGACATGCTGACGAACATGATCGAGCACCTCGCCGAACCGCATGAGCATGACGAAGACATAAGTGAAACAGGAGCCATCCCATGACTGTGACCGTTGATCGAGTGAAATGCGCCTGCAGCGACTGCGTTTGCGTCGTGAGCGTCGACCAGGGCGTGAAGCGCGACGGCCGGATCTATTGCAGCGACGAGTGCGCAGACCACCACGCCAAAGGCGACGGCTGCCACCACGCCGGGTGCAAATGCCACGGCTGACGCGCCTCGTCACAGGCAGGACGGAAGTCAAACCGTCCTGCCTAGCCGCTTTCGGCGAGGAACGCAGCGATCGTCCCAAGGATGCGGTCCGCCTTTTCCTCGTGGAGGCCCAGGGATCCCGCGACCCACTGCACGCGTAGCTCTGAGCCCGATGGGATAGCCGCCATTTCGGCTCTTGATTTAGGAGGCGTCGACTCGCCGCAAAGGATCAGCGTCGGCGCCGGCGGGGGCGCGAGGAGAGCCTGGAAACCGGCCCGGTCGGAAAATGGGTCGAGCGCGCCGGTGACGAATGCGACCGACCCGAAGCGGGCGCCAGGTCGGCAAGCATAGCCTCTCTTGTTCGCGACGAAGTCGGGTGTGAGGCGGCTGGCGTCAGCATAGACGTGTCGACGATACATCATCGCAATCACGCGGGGATGAAATGTTCACCCGGTAGAGCGCCTCGCCGATGACCGGGGCGCCGATGAGCGCGCGCACCGCGGCATAGATTGTCGGGCGCCGCCCCATGGCGGTCGGAAGCGGACCTCGCCAGGTCGGCGCCAAAAGCGCGATCCGCCGCCAGACGCCCGGGCGCTCATGTCCAAGACGCAGCGCGTAGCCGCTGGCATGCCCGGCGGCGATCACCGCGGCCCCACTTGGCATCGTCGCCGCCGCGAAGTCGGCGAGGAAGTGAAGATAACATTCCGGACCGTATTCGAGCCGGCCGCGCGTCGATGAGCCGAAGCCCGGCCAATCGATGAGGGTGCACGCAAACCCGGACGCCGCCAGACCTGACGCAAGCGGCCGCATCTCCTCTCGGCTCGAGACCGTGCTGAATGCTGGGAGCATGAGGACGGGCGGGCCGGACCCCAGCGCCTCGTAAACCGCCTCGATCGGCCGGCCGCGCCAGGCCCAGTGAAAGCTCTGCACTGTCCGGACGGTCAAATGCATGGAGCGGCGAAGGCGCCGCCTAGCGCCGCCACTGTTGGGACATCACGCTCTGTTGCCTGTTCAACGATCATCTGCGTCACGACTGCTTGCCGCCACTCGACGTAATCGAGAATAATCATTTCGCCTCCCACAATATCCCGACGCGGGCCACGACCCCGTCCTCGCCCTGTTCACCCGCGAGACGCCTCGCCGCAGTCGCGCCGAAGAACACCCTACCGGAGAGCGCGGTGTAGCTCGTCCGCCAGTCGGTACAGAAGGAGAGCGTCAGTGCTCCCCAGGGCTCTGTCAGACAAAATGCGGGCGACGCCCCTCTGCCCGCGGTAGTCTTGGGCCATGAGCAGTCCGTTCTGATATTTCAACAGCTCGCCGGAGCTAATCCGTCTGGTTGGACAAAAAAATACTTGATACGTTATAACGTTTCATGTACCGCCAGCCAGGTTCGTCTGTTTACTCACAACCAAGACATCGGAGAGCCAGAATGAAACAAGTTGCGGTCTTTGTTGCGGCTGCGGCCTTGTCGGTCGCCGTTCCCATCGCTTCGGCCTATGCCGAGACGTCAGGCCCCATCAATGTCGTCGGCGTGGAAAACGAATATGCAGACGTCGTTTCTCAAATCGGCGGCAAGTTCGTCAAGGTCGTGGCGATTGAAACAGATCCGAACACCGACCCTCACACCTTCGAGGCGAGCCCGAGCGTCGCGAAGGAGATCGCAGCGGCTCAGCTGATCATCGTGAACGGGGTTGGCTACGACGATTGGGCGGACAAAATTATGTCCGCGACACCCAGACCAAACCGCAAAGTGATAAATGTTCAGAAGCTGCTGGGCCTCCCGGACGACACGAAGAACCCGCATCTGTGGTACGACCCGAAGACGATGCCGGCCGTCGCGAAGGCTGTCGCAGACGCGCTCGCCGCCCTGAAACCCTCTGAGGCCTCGTATTTCCATAGCAGCGCGGACAAGTTTGTCGCCTCGCTGAAACCATGGACTGAGGCGATTGCGGCGTTCAAGGCGAAATATGAGAATACGCCTGTCGCCACCACCGAGCCGGTCTCCGATTACTTGCTGCAGGCGATGGGTTTCAAGCTCATGACGCCGTTCAGTCTCGAGAAGGCGATCATGGACGGCACGGACCCCTCGCCGCAGGACGTAACGACTCAGAACGACCTGTTCGCCAATCATAAGGTTCAAGTGTTTGCCTACAATCAGCAGGTCACGGACGCCCTGACCAAATCCTTCCTCGACGCTTCCAAGAAGGCTGGGATTCCGGTAGTGGGCGTGTACGAGACCATGCCCATGCCCGGCTACCACTACCAGTCATGGATGCTGGCGGAGGTCGCGGCCCTGAAAAAGGCAGTCGCCGACAAAGCGTCGACCGAGACGCTGGTGAAGGGACACTGAGCGCCGTGCTGGCCAAAGGCGAGGTTGTCGCGGTCCGTCGAGCGAGCGTCTCGCTTTCGGGCCGCGATATTCTGAAGGACATCGAGTTCGCGCTGAGGCCGGGTGAATTCTGCGGGCTGATCGGCGCCAACGGCTCTGGCAAGACGACGCTGATTCGCACCATCCTCGGCTTCGTCGTTCCCAGCAGCGGCAGCGTCACCTTCGAGGGTGGCGGCAAGGCGACCTCGATCGGCTACGTGCCGCAGAAATTCTCGTTCGATCCCTATATGCCGATGCGGGCGCGCGACCTCGTCGCGCTCGGCCTCGATGGCGCCCGGCTGGGGGTGCCGCTGCCTTCGAGGGCGCGCCGAGGCAAGGTCGACGAGATGCTGGAGGCCGTGGACGGGATGCGGTTCGCAGACCAGCGAATTGGCAGCCTGTCCGGCGGCCAGCAGCAACGGGTGTTGATTGCGCACGCTCTCATCAGGCGTCCGCGCCTGTTGCTCCTGGACGAACCGCTCGCCAATCTCGACATGCGCAGCGTGGCCGGGATCGTCACGCTGCTACGCCGGCTGTCGCGAGAGTTTCACACCGCGGTGCTGCTCTCGGCGCATGACATGAATCCGCTGCTCTCGATGATGGACCGTCTCGTCTATCTCGCGCATGGCCGGGCGGTGACCGGCACGACCGACGCGGTCGTGCGCACCGAGGTGCTGAGCAAGCTTTATGGTTATCATATCGACGTCGTCCGTGTGCATGGCCGGGTCCTCGTGGTCGCGGCGGACGCCGAATGGGACGCCAAGGCCGCTATCGAGCGCGACCCGGTTCACATCAGTCAAATTCCGTGAACGAAATGATGACGCTGCTATCGTTGATCGTAGAGCCCGGGTTCTTCGCCAGCGAGCCGGTGCATACGGCGGCGGTGATCGGAGGCGCCGCCGCCGTTGTCTCCGGGGCGGTCGGCGTTTTCACGGTGATCCGAGGACAATCCTTCGCCGGCCATTCCCTCGCCGATGTGAGCAGCGCCGGCGGCGCGGCCGCATTCCTGCTCGGAATCAATCCGCTGCTCGGCTTCCTCGGCATGGGCGTCATCGCTGCGGCGTGCATGGAGCTGTTTCGCGTCGATCGCGCGAGCGAGCGGGACCTCGTGACCGGCGTCGTGACCGGCGCCGGGCTCGGACTGGCGGCGCTGCTCCTGTACCTGGACGTGACGATGAGCAGCACGACAGGCGCCGCCGTCACGGTGATGTTTGGCTCGATGTTCGCGATCCCGGCTTCCATCGTTCCGCTCGCGCTTGCGGTAGGGATCGGGGCGCTGGTTGCGATCGCTGTGCTTTATCGGCCGCTGCTGCTCTGTTCGGTGGATCCGGACCTCGCGGCGGTGCGCGGCGTGCCCGTGCGGCTGGTCGGGTTGCTGCACCTCGTCGTGGCGGCCCTGGCGGTCGCGCTCTCGGCCATGACCGTCGGCGCCATTCTGTCCACCGCGCTTCTGATTGGCCCGGCGGCCATCGCTCTGCATCTCGCGAAACGGCCGGGAATGGCGATCCTGCTGGCCGGCGCGATTGGCGTCGCCACGACGTGGGGTGGGATATTGGTTGCATACGACAGCTACGAATGGACCGGCGGACACGGTTGGCCGGTCAGCTTCTGCATCGTCGCGCTCATATTCGTGAGTTACGTCGCCGTCGCGCAGACCGACCTCGGCGGGGTTCGGCAGGCGCCGCGCGCCGCGCGGCCTCCCGTTTCGAGCCGAGCTTGAGCCGCGCCCGTGTTCGAAGATTTCATGATCAACACGTGGATCGCGGCGACCCTGGTCGCCGCTGTCGCGGGCGTCGTTGGGTTCTTCGTGGTGATCCGGGGCGCTGCTTTTGCGGCGCACGCGCTGCCGCTCAGCGCTTTTCCGGGCGCCGCCGCGGCCAACCTGTTGGGCGTCGACCCGCTGTTGGGCCTGCTGGTTTTCGCCGCGCTCGGCGTGGCCGGCATCAACCAGCTCGCGCGGCGCGCTCGCCGCGACCTGGCGACGGCCCTTTCGCTGGTCATGCTGCTCGGACTCGGAGCGCTGTTCCTCAGCCGCTCGACCGAATATTTTCAAGCGACGTACGCGCTCTTGTTTGGCGAAATCCTCGGCGTCAGCCGTGCTGAACTCTGGCCGGTGTTCGCGCTCAGTTCGGCTTCGATTGCGCTCGTCGTCGTGCTGTTCCGCCCCCTCTTGCTCAGCTCGGTCTCTCCTGAGATCGCGGAAACGATGGGCGTCTCGGCTCGTCTGATGGATGTCTTGTTTCTCGGCGTGGTGGCGCTCGCTACCGCGATGGCGGTCCCGGTCGTGGGGACGCTGCTGGTCTTCAGCCTGATGGTGGGGCCTGCGTCCGCTGCGCGTGCGCTGACCGACCGGCCGCTGCCCGCAATGCTGCTTTCAGCGGGGCTTGCAGTTGTGATGGTCTGGTCGGCGATCACGCTTTCCTTCATCTCTGACTGGCCGGTCGGCTTCTTCGTCGGAGCGTTGAGCGCAATCGCCTATGCCGCGGGTCGCGTCTGGTCCTCAATACCGCTTTTGCGCCGGGCCGCGCAGACGACCGCGGTTGGCGCGCCATGACCAGGGGCGCACTGGGGTGGACCGGCGGCTACCATAGTTGGGACCCGAGACCTTGCGTCTTCATCGACGGAGCCACGGGCGCCGGATCCGCAAGGCCGGTCGTCTCGATGAGAATGCCGTCGAACGACCCTTTCCGCTTCATCAACCCTTCGATGATCCTGATCAGGTCGCCTCGCAGGGTCCCGGCGAGGATTGCGATTGAGCAACGTCGTTTTGCCAGCTCCGAGAAAACCAGTTAGCTGAGTCAGGGGGATGGCGTTGGATATGATCGCACTCCATTGGTTGCATGAGCGCTTGTTCCAGGGCTCCGAAGAACCCGGACCAAGCGCTGAGAACATGCGCCTCGCACGACGAGCTTCTCCCGATCGCCGTTCGCCAGGCCGCAGTCTTTGGCCCCCATTGCAGCCTCTCTGTTATGTTATAACATTTTTAACCGCAAGCCCTGGCGGCGATAGAGAACGACATCGAGGATGATGATGACGAATACATGCGGCTGCGCATATGACCCGGCGACCTGGGCGGCTCGGGTCGAGCTCGCCTGTCTGCGTCAGGGCTTCCAGCTGACGCCGCTTCGCCGGCGGGTGCTCGACATCTTCAGCGACAGCGCCGCCCCGCTCGGCGCCTATGCGATCCTGGAGGAGCTTTCGCGCCGCGAGACGAAGCAGGTCGCCCCGCCGACGGTCTACCGAACGCTCGGCTTTTTCATCGAGCATGGCTTCGTGCACAAGATCGAGAGCCTCAACGCCTATGCGCCCTGCGAGCATCTCGGCCACGCCCACCACGGCATGCAGCTCCTATGCGATGCCTGCGGGCGCAGCGAAGAGATCGAGGATTCCGAGGTCATGCGGGCGATCGCCGGGTCGGCGGCGGCGGCTGGATTCACCCTCCGCCGGGTGGTGACCGAGGCGCAGGGCCTATGTCGGCGTTGCGCAGACGCGCGCGAGACGGCGGCTTCGCTGTAGCAGGGACACTGCGCGGAGAGAGACAGGACGGGTGTCGTATTTTCTGGTGAGTTTGCCGCTCTGGGCGTTGTTGGCGCTCATCGTCGTCCTTCCGACGGCGGTCGCGATGATCGCCCAGGCGCTGATCCACAGATGGGTCGGGGCCGAGCGCCTCGCCCAGAACAACGAAATCGCGGGCTTCAAGTTTGCAACCGTCGGTGTGATTTATGCCGTTCTGCTCGCCTTTTCGGTCATTGTGGTGTGGGAGAAGTTCAGCGCCGCGGAGAACGCGGTCGACGAGGAGGCTGCGGCAATCGCCGCGCTCTCCCAATATGCGCAGGGGAGCGAGCCACAGGCGGCCGCTCTCCGCGCGGCGTTCGTCAACTACACGACCACGGCGATCCGCGACGAGTGGCCCGCGATGGCGCGCGAATCAGAGAGCCGGACGACGACCCTGGCCCTCAACGCCGTCTATGCGGCGGCCTTGATCCTCAGCCAGGCGGGCACCCGGGCGACGGCCAATATGGCGGAAGTCTTCACCCAGTTCGACAAAATCACCACCGCCCGTCGCGTCCGCCTTCAGCTCGCAACCGGCCTCGTCCCCGGCGTCGTTTGGACGGCCCTGTACGCCGGCGCGCTTCTCACGGTCGGCTTCACCCTGTTCTTCGGCAGCAAAAACCTACCCGCTCAGATCGCCATGACCGGCGTTCTGTCCGTCCTCGTCACCCTTGGGCTGGTGGTGATCATTTCGATCGACCACCCGTTCACCGGGCCCGTCAACGTGCGTCCAGACCCTCTGGAGACGGTTCTGGCGGAGGTGGCTCCGTAAAATGACGGCCCCTCCCTGAGGAGAGGCCGCATGCCAAGAACTTAATAGCAGACGTTGACCAGCTGCCTGCCGAGGTAGACGCCGTTCGGGCTGTAGACCGGCCGGTACTGGTAGCAGCCTCCGTAGCCGTAGCCGTAACCGTAACCGTAAGGCGCCGCGAGCGAGCCGAGGAGGGCGCCGGCCGCGAGCCCGCCGACGATGCCGGGGCCCCAACCCCAGCCGCCCCAGCCGCGGTGCCAACCGCCGCCGTGCCAGCCCCATCCGCCGCCATGCCAGCCGCCGCCAAATCGCGGCGCGAAAGCGGCCTCAGAAGTCGTCGCTGTCGCTCCGACCAGCAGCGCCGCGAGCGACGCCGCGACGACTTTCGTCAATGCTGGACGCATGATGATCTCCCTTCCATGTGCCGAGCGCAAACCGCGCCGCCGAAAACCGTCCGGTAGGTTCGCCCTTCGAGTTCCACCGTCGATATTTGCGTGCCCGACTGGCGCGTTGCCGCGCCTGTTCGCGAGGCAACACTGATCCTTGCGAGTCTTACTCGGGAGATCGGCGAAACAGCGTCGGAATCGGGCCAATCATCGGAAAAGATCCGCGAAACCTTCAACTTAACGTGTGCGATTGGAGAGGAACCTTACGCCCTGTTTACGTAACGCGGGCACCGGATGTCCAAAGCCGCCCGGCAGGCGGAAGTGCTGCGTGGGCTACGAATTCAGCCGCTTGGAGACGAGTTTCGAGGCTCGCCCAGCTTTCCGATCACCACCAGAGCCCGGGAGTCGCCAGCTCGACCAGGGCCCCGTCGGGGTCGCGGAAATAGAGGCTCGTCCCGCCGCGCGGCCAATGGTACTCGCCGGCGATCGCGATGCCGCGCTGAGCGAGACGCCCGCGCCAAGCCTCGTAATCGTCTGCGGCGATGGACAATGCGAGATGCAGGCGGCCGCGCCCGTCGTGGCCCGGAATGGCGCCGCGAGAGTCGCGGACGTCATCTTCCGTCGCGCCTGCCTGGAAGACCAGCAGCACGTGCCTCGCCGCGACTTCGAATGCGACGAGCCGCGGGCTGTCGACCAGCGCTTTGAAGCCGAACAGGTCGCGGTAGAAGGCGGCGGTTCGCCCGACATCGCTGGCGTAGAGGGACGTCTCGAGCACGCCTTCGACCGGCGGCGCCTGATCCAACATCCTTTCCTCCCGCGTTGGGCTCCGTCGCGTCCGTTCTAGTCTAGTCTAGCGGTTCCAACCGGAGCCTTGTAGTCGCTGGATCGGGACCTGGAGGGCCGGAATTGACCCCGAAGCACACATTCGCGATCGGTTGGTGTACGGAAGGAATGTGGCGAAATCCTTGGCCCGTTGGTTGTCACGATCGACGAAAGAGCAAACGCCGAAGGCTTGGCTGCGGTAAATTCAAGCGGTCTCGGAGCCGGTTGGATCGGCTGGCCTGTCGGCGGGACCCCGCGGCGGTTCCGGCGGCACGCCATTGACCCGCAGGCTCCGAAAATCGGCCGCAACGATCGCGTCGATAGCGACCTCGTCGAGGTCAAGATCCCCACGCGCCGCCATCAACATGCGGCCGCAAAGCCTGTCGAAGCGGCCGGCGCCGATTTCGACGCTGAGGCGGCCAGCGAGGGTCGGCGAAACGTTCACCCCTTTGTCGAAGAGACGGGGGATGTCCGTCAAATATCGGCGCCCATCGTCGCTGGTCAGTTGAAGTTCGGTCATTGCGGTTCGAACCAGACCTGGGTCCATGGCGAAGACCCGGACTCCGCTGTCTGTAAGCGTATCCGAAACGCATTCGGTGAAACGCAGCAATCCGGCCTTGCTCGTGGCGTAGCCTGAGCCGTGCGGAAACGAGGTTCCTGTCCCTCCGCCGACCATGTTGATGACGCGGCCGCGCCCGCGCGCGAGCATCCGCGGAATCGCGGCTCTGCAGCAATTGAAAGTGCCGCGGACGTTGATCTCGATGTCGCGCCACCACGCCTCCGGATCGACCGTCCAGATCGGGCCGAAAGCGGTGAAGGCGCCGGCATTATTGGTGAGCAGGCTCACCGGGCCGAGATCGCGCTCGATCGTCGCGAACACGGTTTCGACCGCGTCCCGGTCGACGATGTCGGTCGGGTAGGCGTGCGCGGCTCCGCCCTCGGCGGCAATCGCATTCGCGGCGGCTTCGATCTCGGAAGCAGTGCGCGCGAGCAGCGCAATCTTGGCGCCTTCTTTCGCTTGCGCCTCAGCGATGGCGCGCCCGATGCCACGGCCGGCTCCGGTGACGACCGCAACCTGGCCCATGAGCCGCATGGCGACAACTCCTTAAAGTTTGCGCGCTGTTTCGAGAACTGTCCCACAGCGAACATCTGCGACGAACGGCCCGCGCGGCGCTCGTGTAGACGAACCGCCTCCGCCCGCAAGCCTATCCAACGTGCGCAGTTCTTCTGTATGGCAATGTGTCGATCGGCGCGGGGTTTTTGCCGCCGAGCAGCGTCGTAACTGGCAGCCCCGGTGAGCCCGGATCCCCGCCCGCTCCTGCCGTTCGACCAACCAGGCGAACCAGCGTCTCGATGGGATCAACCTCCGTCGCCTTGGCCTTGCCCTCGGCTAGGATGGACGGGCCCGAAAAGCAGAAGCGCGACCCCACGGGCGCCAACAACCGCACATTTCTCTTTCCAGCCGCTTGTATTCATGATATGTTCCCACAGATCGTTCGAGCCCGAATGCCAGCAAGGGCACGCAGGGAGACTGGATGACCATATGGCCAAGAAGGCGGCCTCCGGGGATTCAGTATGGCGGTCGATGCTTGTTTTCTGAATTATAAGGCCTGCCTTCTCCGGGAGGAGGGGAAAGAGAAGTTTTTTCTCCGTCCTTTTCGCCGTTTCGCCTTTTCGCCCGTAACCCGTTGATAAGTCCAGAATCGGCGCCAGAAAAGGAAGCAAAAGGAAGGAAACGGAAGGGCGTTTCGGGCCTCCATTGCATGCGATTGAAGTTCGACCGCCTTTGGTTGGGCGCCGGTTGCTATCTTGGAAAAGACAGCGGCTTCGGCTTTCCATTACGTCGGGGCGGCCCAGTGGACGCGGTCGATCCCGGGGGTGGCAAGACCTTGGCATGGAGTTGGCGCCGCCGCCGCATGTCTCAGCAAATCGCCGACGTTAAGAAAGGCGCGCCGCCGAGCGGGTTTCACCCGGGTCGCCGCTACTCGATCGCCATCGGGGCCAGCCGCGCCCCTGCCCGCTCGCGCAGCGCGAGCCACGCTCCGCAGGCGACCACCAGCGCCGCGCCGATCAGCGTCGCGGTCGGCGGCCAGTCGCCGAAGATCAGGAAACCGGACGCGATCATCCAGACTAGCTGGGTGTAGGAGAACGGCGTCAGCACCGGCGCGGGAGCGAACTTGTGGGCGACGATCAAGAGTCCGTGTCCAGCCGCGGCGAACGCGCCGAGCCCTGCCATGACCAGCCAGACGTGCAGCGAGCCGGGCTGCCGCCAGACCCACGGCAAGATCGGCGTCAGGAAAACGAGGCCGGCCGCCTGGGTCCAGAGCAGCGTCGTTTGGGGCGAATCGACGCCCGCCAGCTTGCGCGTGGCCAGCACATAGCCGGAATTGCACGCGACGCCCGCCATGGCGACCAGCACGATTGGCTGGAACGCGCTCGTGCCGGGCCGCGTCGCGATCAGCACGCCGAAGAAGCCGACGACGATCGCGATCATCCGCTCGCCGCCGACCCGCTCCCCGAGCAGAGGGCCGGCCAGCAACGCCACGAAGATCGGAGTGAGAAACGAGATCGTCGCCGTCTCGGCGAGCTGCAGCTGGCGCAGCGCGAGTACGACGGAGGTGGTCGAACCCAGCAGCAAAAGCGAGCGGAGCGCCTGCAGTCTCGGTCGTTTCGACCAAAAGACCGCCGGATTCGCCCACGGCCGCGCGACCGCGAGGGCGATCAGCGTGGCGCACAGGTAGCGCGCCCAGACGATCTGCAGCGCCGGGAGCCGCGGCCCCAGCCACTTGGAGGACGTGTCGAGCCCGGTGAAGCAGAGCATGGCGCCGCACATCAGGGCGATCGCCGTAACGCGCATGCGTCGATCCCCGACGGCGGCCGACATGGACGCCGCGAGACGCGCCTTGGCGACGGCCGGGCTCAAGCGACCTCGCGCTCGATTCGAATCAGCTGCGGCTTCTGCCGAACGACGCCGTCCTCGACCGCGCGCGCGAGAGCGTCGCGGATCGAGGCCTCGGTGGTGCCGTGGGTCATCAGCACGACCGGCACGACCCCGGCGGCGGCGGCCTCCTTCGAGGCGCGCTTCTGCATGATCGCCTCGAGCGAAATCATCCGCTCACCCATCCTGGCGGCGATCGCCCCCATCGCGCCCGGCCGGTCGGCGACGGCGAGGCGCACATAATAGCCGCCCTCGTGACGCTGCATCGGCACGCGGTCAGCGTCGACCAGCGACGCCGCCGGCCGGCCAAACGTCGGCAGGCGCGCGCCCCTGGCGATGTCGATTATGTCAGCGGCGACCGCCGAGGCGGTCGCGTCCCCGCCTGCGCCCGGGCCGACCAGCGTGAGCTCGCCGACCGCGTCGCCGTCGATCGACACGGCGTTGAGCACGCCCATCGTCTGGGCGAGCGGAGCGCTCTTCGACACCATGGTCGGATGGACGCGCTGCTCGACGCCGTGCGGCGTGCGTTCCGCCACGCCGAGCAGCTTGACGCGAAAGCCGAGCTCATCGGCCGCAGTCAGATCGGCGAGCGTGATCGACTCGATGCCCTCGACCGAAACCGCCGCGGCGTCGATCTTCGAGCCGAAGGCGAGGGAAGCGAGGATGGCGAGCTTGTGCGCCGTGTCGAACCCCCCGATGTCGAAAGTCGGGTCCGCCTCGGCGTAGCCAAGGCGCTTGGCCTCGGTGAGACAGACATCGAACGGCAGGTTGTCGGTCTCCATCCGCGACAGGATGTAGTTGCAGGTGCCGTTGAGGATACCGGAAACGCGCCTGATCGCATTGCCGGCCAAACTCTCGCGCAGGGTCTTGATCACCGGAATGCCGGCGCCGACCGCCGCTTCGAAAAACAGCGGCGCGTTGTGCGTCTCCGACAGCGCGGCCAGCCACAGCCCGTGCGCGGCGAGCATCGCCTTGTTGGCGGTGACGACCGGCAGGCCGCGCGCCAGCGCCGCTTCGACCGCTGCAAAAGCGACGCCGTCGGCCCCGCCGATCAGTTCGACGAAAACGTCGATCTCGGCGGAGGCGGCCATCGCCGCCGCATTCTCGAAGAAGCGCGCGCCGCCGAGATCGAGGCCGCGGTCGCGCTTATTCCGGACGCTGTAGGCCGCAAGCACGCACTCGCGGCCGGCCCGCTCGGCCAACCCGCCGCGCTGCCTTTGCAGAAGCCGAACGAGACTGCTTCCGACCACGCCAAGGCCGGCGACGCCCAAGCGCAGCGGTTGTGTCATGACGTCCTCGCTCCGTTCTCGCAGTTGGAACTCCGCCGGTCCGAGTGCCCGAGTTCCAGTCCGGCATCAACGAAGCGAGGTCGTTCAGCCCCACCGCTCCGCTACGGATTTCTTCTTCTTCTTGCGCTCCTTGCGGGCGGCGTAGCGAGCGTCGCGCTCGAGCTTCTTCTCGTACTCGAGCCGCTCCAGATCCTCGCGCACGCGTTGGGCCTCGGCCTCGCTGGCGAGCGCCTCGAGCCGCAGCTGCTCTTGTCGGGCCGCTTCCTCGACCGCCTTGCGGGCCGCTTGGGCGGCGGCCTCTTCGGCCTTGCGCTGGGCGCGCTCGGTCTCGCGCACCGCGCGCGCCTCGAGAATCGCCTTGCGCTTGGCCTCGCGCTCGATCACGGCTGGATCGTTCGGGTCGTACTTGGTTTTGGCCAGAAACTTCTCAGCCATCGACTTCCGCGCCTTGGCGGCGGCCGCCTGGCGGTCAGAGAAGCTGTTACCATTTAGAAAGGACATCGCGTTCCGATTGCATGTTGGGGATGCTGGCTCATGCCACAGCGCGAGCAAATCGGCAATGTTTTTCGCCGCAACCCAGCGATGCGTCCTTCACGTGACTTCGGCCGCTAACGCAGCGTCATCGTCGCATCCGATGAAACGATAGAAAGTGTCGATAGCGAATTAACTTGTCCGGTTTTGGTAGCACATCAAATGTCCGCTTCTTCTGCTTCTGTTCTTCCTGTGGGACTGTGGGCAACGCGTTTGCGTTGGTGAGTAGGCCGGCGGAGTTGCACCGCCAGCCTCTCGCAGAACCCAGCGTGAGACTCTCGCCTCACTGGGCTCCCATCAGGCAAACGCGCCGGTCATGCCGAGACGCCAGTGCACGAAGAGGTTAGGGCGTGTTCGTTCCAGCTTTTCAACGAAGCCGGCGGCGCGAACTTTGTGCCCCTTGTAGCGCTTGAACTTCCGTCGCACCCAGGCCAGTAGCGTAAGATTTACGTACCGGAACAGTGCGGACAGCGCCGAGGGCGTGTACCGCCCGTAATAGGCAATCCACCCCCGAAGGAGCGGATTGAGCTTCCGGGCGATGTCGGCCAACGACACCTGCGTACTTCGCCGAATGTTCAAGTCCCGGATCGCCGCGCGCATCGCCTTCAGTGCCGTGGGACTCACCGCCGGCGTGAATCCGCCGACCACCTTTCGGTCTGACGGACGCAGGACCCGTCGGGGCCGGAAGCAGTACCCGAGAAAGTCAAACTTGACG
>CAWIHF010000020.1:0-151037 GCA_963835885.1 uncultured Alphaproteobacteria bacterium | reverse complement strand
TTCCTCCTCGCATTGTTTCGCCTGCAATCCTGCCAGAAAATCGGCGGCTCTTTGTGCATGCGCGGCGGCGCTGAAGATCGCCCGCCTGTCGTTCTTCAACACCTCCAGCCACGAGGCGATATAGGCGGCGTGATCTTCGCGTATCTCGGGGGTGAGATCGAGATCGGCGCAGAGAAACGCGCTTCCGAGTTCGGCGACAAGCTCCTCCATCGCGTATCCGGCATCGCCCCAGCGCTTGCGTCCGAGATCACGGGCAAGGCGGGAATCGTGCCGCGTCCAGTGCGTGCATTCATGGGCCAGCGTGGCGTAGTAGCTTTCAGCGTCGCGAAAGGCTTCAAAGGGCGGCATCTGCACGAAGTCGGAACCGATATTGTAATAGGCCCTTGCGCCGCCGTGCTTGATGTCAGCACGGGTCGCGGCAAAGAAAGCCTCGGCGCGGTCGATGCGCTGCACCGGATCGAGTCTCGGCTCGGCAATCGCGAGATACTGCTGCGGCAAATCTTCGATCTGCTCGACATTGAACACGGTGTAGGATTTGAGGAACGGGATCGTGGCTTCAGTTTCCTCCCCCGTTGCCTCATCCCCGGCCTTCGCCGGGGCAGGCCCTTTGCGGGTGATGGTGCTGGCATAAACAACGGTGCTGCCGCGCTCCCCCTTGCGGACATGGGCGTTCAGTTCAAGCGCCTGCCGGAAGGTCATCCAGATCGGGGCGCTGTATCCCTTGGTGATCGCCTCGCCCCACAACACGAGGACATTGATCCCCTGATAGGCGACTCCGTTCGCCCGCAACGGCCGGGTGATGCGTCCCGCCGCGTGCTCCGCGCTCCACGGCTGCATCCACGGCCTGACGCCTTGCTCCAGACTCGACACAATCCTGTCGGTGACGTTCTGATAAAGATCGGATTTCATTGGCTTTCTCCTTAGAAAAACGGTTGCGCATGCAACCGACTAGGCCCGCGCCAATGAGCGGGGGGGCGGCGGTCAAGGCCGCCGGCGGGGTTGAGGGGGATCACCCGGTCTGCACGAAACACGGTCTTGACCCGGGGGGAGGAAGACCGGGGACACGCCCCGCCGGCGCCCGCACGGGCTTGGCCTTGACGGCCCGGGGGCCGCAGGCCCCCTCTTGTTAAAAAGGCGGGCGAAGCCCGCAGGGCCGCAGGCCCCACTTCCTTGAAAAAAACGGCTGCAAGCCGCGAACCGAAGTCAGCCGCAGGCTGGCCGACACAGAGCGCGAGGGATCGTCACCGCATGGCCGAGACGCCGCACTTCAAGGCGGCTCGGGAAGCCGCCAGCTTGCGGCGCGTAGAGCCCGGTCCGGCGCACGCCGGACGCGCCCTCCGCCTGGTAATTTCAGCAAAGTGGCAGGTTTCAGCAAATGTTGAAACAGGTGCTTCCAATGAAATAAATTTGACGGATTTCACTCAAAATGCTATTTTCAACAAATGTTGAAAGTACCCGAATCAATGAAAGAGGTTGAGATCAAGGCGGTGCAGGCCCTGAAACAGCTGCTGGCGCAGGTCCCGGCGATCGACGTCAAGCGCATCGAAACCGAAGCGCCCCGGGACCGATACCATGTCGATATCCTGGCGCGGCTGAGCGTCGGCGGCCGGAGCCACGATCTTGTCTGCGAGGTCAAGGCCAGCGGCCAGCCGCGCCATGTCAGGGAAGCCCTGCTGCAGCTGGGGGCGTATATCGACCGGAAAGACAAGGACGCCACGCCCGTCCTGATCGCTCCCTTTCTCTCGCCGGAAGCGCAGGAGCTGTGCCGGGAACACAATGCCGGCTACCTCGATCTTGAGGGCAACTGCCGGCTGGTCTTCGACGGGGTATTTATCGAGCGGCTGGTTCCGACCAGCCCCCCGGCGCAGCGGCGCGAGATTAAATCCATCTTCAAGCCGAAAGCGGCGCAAGTGCTGCGGGTCATGCTGCGCGATCCGGCGCGGCACTGGCGCGTGGCTGAACTCGCCGGGACGGCGGGCGTCAGCCTGGGCCATGTCAGCAACGTCCGGGCGGCATTGCTCGACCGCGAATGGGCGCGCGTGGACTCTGACGGCCTCAGGCTGACGAAGCCCGACGCGCTGCTCGACACATGGCGCGACGCCTATCAGCCTCCCGCCGGTCAGCGGACCGGATTCTACACGACACTCCACGGCAGCGCCTTCGAAGACGCCGCGCGCCGGGCGTTCAGCATCGCGACCGAGGACGGGGGCGCGATGTTCGCCTCCTTCTCGGCGGCGCAATGGCTCGCGCCCTACGCCCGGACCGCGACCAATTACCTCTACGCCGGCGAGGCGGGCCTCACAGCGCTGCAACGCGAACTGAAGCTGTCGCCATCGACCAAGGGAGAGAATGTCGTCATCACCCGGCTGAACGATCACGGCCTCTTTCGCGACAGGACCGAACCCGCGCCGGGTATCCTCTGCACAAGCCCGGTGCAGACCTATCTCGACCTCGCCGCCGCAGGCGAGCGGGGCCGGGAGGCTGCCGACCACCTCAGGCAGGAGCGGCTGAAATGGATCCCGTAGTGCCGCCCGAGCCGCAATCGGCGGCCGACTATGACGACCGCACGACCGCGGCGGTGAAGGCGGTGCTGGTGGAGATCGGACAGATCCTCGGCAGCTTCAAAGGCAAGTTTGCCGTCATCGGCGGCGCGGTCCCCTGGCTGCTTCTCGAAAACGAGGACATGCCGCATGTCGGCACGCTCGACATCGATCTCGGCCTTGACGCCGAAGCGCTTGGCGACGGCGAATATGCGACGCTGATCGAAGCCCTGATGGGCAACGGCTACCAGCAACGGCGTGAACTCAGGCGCTTCCAGCTGGTCCGTCAGGTCCAGGCAGCGGACGGCAGCGGACCGATCGACATCGTCGTCGATTTCCTGATGCCGCGCGATGCCGAAATCATCAAGAACGCGCCCGCACTGATCAACGAGTTTGCAGCGCAACGCGCGTCAGGCGCCGATCTGGCCGTGCGTTTCTATCAGATGGTCGCCATCGAAGGCTCGATGCCGGATGGCGGCCGCAACCGCGTCGAAATCGCGGTCGCTTCCATCCCGGCGCTGCTGGCGATGAAGGGACACGCGCTGCAACGCCGTCACAAGCAAAAGGACGCCTACGATATCTACTATTGCGTCCGCAATTATCCGGCCGGGATCGAGGCGCTGGCGGAGGCCTGCCGGCCCCTGCTCGGGCACGAGAGCGGCAGGGAGGGCTATGCCTTCATTGCCGGGAAATTCGAGTCAATCGACGGCTACGGACCGACCAGCGTGCGACGGTTCGTCCAAGACAGCCAGATCCTGCGCGAACGCACGCCCGAGCAATGGCAGGCGGACGCTTTCGGCCAGGTCGACGCCTGGCTGCGCGCCCTCGGCCTGCGCGACTAGGCCGGCAGGTTTTCAGAGATCGGCGCGATTTCCGCATGGGACAAGATCGCGAGCAGAGCTGCCCGGCAGCGCAGAAGCGTTCCTCGCCTCCAAAAGCACTCGCGTTATCCGGCGCCTCGCCTTCCCCGCCGCGCTTGCCTCACGCTAGATGCCGGGACTGCCACTAACGGAAAGGACGGCGTGACGCGCCAACCGGACTGACCAAGCCACAGAGATGATCTCGGAGGGGCAAGCAAGCCCGAACCACCAGCGATCATCGAGCACTCTTACGGTCATCAAGAACTTTGAGTGCGTACGGCGCATAGGCGATATCTTCGTAAGCTCTTGCGATCGTGTAAGCTCCGGCGGCTGACGTTACGGCCCAAGTTCCCAGCTTCCTGCCTGCCATCTGACCAGTCAGGGTAACCAGATCACCCGTTGCATATGTCTTTTTATCAGGCTGTAATTCCGCAATATGCGCCTGCATCATAACCCTATAACCATCCCTATCCTGCGCAGCAAGAAACCTGCTGTGAATATCACAAGTACCCCGTCCGATCGCCTCGCATTCTCGCAGGGCCGTTGCGGGATCCTCCGTTTTAATTAAAGCCCCAAGATCAACACCCGGCACACGGGCATCAAAAACCTTCACATCTTTCAGACGCAACTCGACACAGGCTCGCGTCGCCCCGACTTCCCTGGGTTGGTTGCCGCCAATCATATAACCAACCGAACCTGCTGCGTCGCTTGTGAAAAGTCGCCCTTCTGGCTTATCTTGATTATCAAGTGGTTCATTGGCAAAGGCTACAGGCCACTGACCCTCTTCCTGCAGTTTCTGTTGCAACGCCGCCCGATCAAAGCATTGCCCGACATCCATGGCATCAGCCTGATGCGACATCGCGCCCATGCCCAAAGCGGCAACGGCAGCGGTAAAGGCGGTCCTCAAAGCGAATGTGCGCATAGTGCCTAGCTCCGGCAGTAGCCTCACGCGCCCCGTGCCTCGTGTCCAGGCAGCTTTGGAAAGACACCGCTACCTGCAAAAGATTCCTCAACTTTCACTCGACCGGCTTTGCGCTTCAAGACCTTGCGCGGGGCGACGCAATGAACGCCAGGCAACATCGCCGTGCCTTGGCGGACTATTCGCCGCGGTCGCGCAATGCCCGGAAATTGCGCTGGGCGAGGTCGCCGGTCGGCCTTTACGGCTTCCCCTGCCTGTGCGCGGCGCGAACCCGGCACAGATGGGCTTCGCGCTCAACCGGATCGGACCCCGCCACCTCCGGCGTCCATTCCCCTTACGGGCCCGCGGCCACCGCGCCTGAAAGCGCTGTTCTCCGCAATATGCCGTCAGGTGTCGGGCGCGCGCCCGTCATGATCGGTCAGCTCAAGCGACGGCGTCACGCTGACGAAGAGCGGCGCGATAACATAGCCGTCGCCATCGCGATGGACGGCGCAGATCGCCACCGCGGGCTCACCGTTCACGAAACACGAGAACAGCGCGAAATTGCTATAGTCGCCTGAAACGAGCGCCTCGAAGGCGGCGCGATGATCGGCGGTGATATTGGTTGTCATGACCGCCCTCCCTCAAGCCACGATTGCGCACTGCGCCCGTGCCTCGTCGGCATAGGCGGACAGGCTCTTGTCGGCCTTGAAATACAGATCGCGCTCGATCCGTAATCCCAGGTGACCGCGCACGGACCCCAGCTCCGACAGGCTGACGGAGCCGAGCTCCGGACAACCGAAGCCCAAGTCGCACAGGCCGAAGGCGATATCCGGATCGTCGGGATCGATCTCGGTCAGGAGCCAGGTGCAGGCGCCATCGGGGGTGAACAGTTTCACTGCGGGCCAGAAGTCGGGCTCGGGCTTCTCCTCCATCTCCCGTTGCTGACGAAGGCGGCCATTGCGGACCAGCCGTTTGTGGATGTCTGCGGTCAAAAGTTTCATGGATCTCTCCGTTCGTTAGAGGTTTTCTCAAAGACGCGGAGAGATGAGGCCGGGCGAACAAGAAGCGGGGTCATCCAAGATTTTGTTCGCTTTCGGGAGGCTCCTCGACGAGGAAACCCGAAACGAAAGAATCTCTGCAAATTGACGCTGCGGCGCGCCCGGCCATAACGCGTTGAACTTTGAGAAAACCGCGCCGAAAGGAGAGAAGACGGCAAGACCGCAGACAGGCTCGACCAATCAAGCCGCTACGCCGTCGGTCAACCGGACAGGTCGGACCGGGCACGATGTTATCCGTTGCAGAGTGAAGGATTTCGAAGGAAACGCGCCCGCTAGAATTTCGTGCGGACGTAAACGCCGATCCTGCCCGGGCACGGATAGCCGCGCGGATGTTTGTGCGCGTTGAGGGAGTTGTCCATCGCCTTGCGCTCGAAGGTCTTGCCGCAGACCGTGCAGCGGAAGATATAGGTGGGTCCGCCGGAAGATGAGCGACGCGTCGAGCCGGACGCCCTGACCGGACGAATTGAGGGCAGCCCCATAGCTCCGCTTGAGCGCGCGGTGGACGGATTCACCGGCAACGGCCCTTCCGGCGTCAGCTCGACAAGGTAGCGCGGGACGAAGGGCTGCGCGGTCACGGTCGCGCCCTGCATGCGGTCGACACGGTAGGAGCGATGCGCGCCCGAATCCGTGCGGACGGCATGGAGAACGTAATTCCCCTCTTCCGTCTGACGCAGCGAATAGGGCTCGATGCGCCTGACGCTGCCGTCATAGACAAGATCGACGCACAGATGGTTGGCCGCGGCGAAACGGATAATTTCAAGAGCGGGGCGCGAGCGCAGCGGAACACTCATCGGCAGCACGCGGCTGCGGATGGCGATTTCAGCCGAGCCGGGCTCAATCCGCGCGCGCAGCGGGGCCTCGGCCTTGCTCATGATCCAGGCGAGGATTTCGGGCAGCGCGTCCCAGAACGACTCGACCGGCGGAAGCACGGGCAGCTGGTGACCGAGCATGCTCTGCCACGTCGCTTCGAGGTCGGCGCGATGGGGCGTGAGCGATTTAAGCGTCGGCACCGCAACGGCCTTGTAGGCGCATTTCTGTTCGAGAACGTTGCGCAGCACGGATGGCGAAGGCCTGCTGTCGCCATGCCTATAGAGGTTCACGACGTCATAGAGATCGCGCGGCCGCGTTCTTTCCCCCAGCGCGCGCAGCTTCTCGCCGAACGCTTCCTCGTACGCGTAGGCCATGATCCACAGACCGTCCTCGGGACGGTCGCTGTAGGGATGAAAAACCTCGCGCCGCACGGCGGGAAGGACAAGCCTCTCATCCGCTGTCAGATCGAGCTTGACCTTGGGCCACCCGCCGCTGGTCGGCGACACCGGCCCCCGGTAGCCGATCTTTCCCTGACAGGACGTGCGCCCGCGCTTGTTCTTGTAAATATCGAAGCCAAGCTGGTCGGCGGGCATGGCGAGGCCCGACTCCTCGGCAACCCATGCGATGACCTCGCCAAGCATCCGCGTCAGAAAGCCCTCTTCGAGATGGCTTTCATCGCGCAGCGTGAAATCGAGGTCTTCAGAGAAGCGGTAGGTCTCGAAATAGCATTTCTTGAGACAGGTCCCGCCCTTGAACACCCATGACTTGGCAAGCGCCGGATGCGCATTGATCCCGGCGAGAACCCAGCCCAGAACGTAATCCTTCTCAACGACGCCGGGCAGAAGCCCGAGCGCCGATGCGGCTTCGAGAATCTCGCGCCTGTCGATCACCGCGCGTCCTCCTTCCAGCGCGGCGGCACCCACAGGCGCCAGGCCGTCACAAGGCGGGTGCAGGACAGCGCCGGATCGAGCTTGGCGTAGCCTTGGGTCAGGCGCGAACGGCAGGTGGTAGCGAGTTCGGGATCGTCAAGCCGCGTCTCCGCCAGAAATCCCATGCGCTTGAAAATGGCGCCGTTGCCGAACCGGTCGCCATAGGAGAGCAGAAGCTGACGATCGCCCTTCTGCTGCCGCAGATAGGTCTGCAAACATTCGGCGACATGGTCTATTCCGCCGCCTGTTTCCGGCGCGGCGATCATGTCGATCAGCGTGCGTGCGGCGTCGGAAATGCTCACTCGCACCGATCCGCGCCACAGCGTCTTGAGGCCATAGAAGCGCTTCTCCGTGGCGTGATGCAGCCGGAAGATCGCGCCCTGCGCATTGACCTTGGGAGCGCCGATCCTGTTCGCGGTGAAGACGACGGTTTCATTGAATAGCTGTTCGGTCAGCTCCCAATGATGGGCGGCGGTCCAGCCGCCCACGTAGCATTCGCCAAACAGCGTCGGCACCAGAACCCAGGGGTCTGCGACCACCTGCTCGCTGTCCGACAGCTCAAGCGGCACCGGCACATAGAGGCCGTGTCCAATGCGTCGCAACCAGCCCTGCTCGCGCCAGCGCGACAGCAGTTTGGCGGCGCTGCGGCGGTCCATGCCAAGGCTCTCGGCGGCTACGTCGACGGAAACGACTTCGTGGGCCGCGCGGAGCACCTTGGAGAGCCGCGCGCGCGGTGCTGGCAATGAGGGGCTGTCTCGACTCATTGCTATATCATATCACGGAAAGTTCGCAAAAGATACGAACTAAACGAGTTTCTATATAGCGATGTCCGCTTTGCGAGAAGTTCGCGTTTTTTGGGAACTTTGTGCTTTATAGTATAGTTATACCGGTCCCTGAGGAGTTGAACAGGTTCGCGCTGGAGCGCCAGCAGGAGTGGGGCAGCGGGCTTGCGCAAAGTCGTCGTACAGGCAACAAATACCTCACCGGCGCGGCTAACGGCCTTAGCGACCTGCAGCCCTGCGCCGTTGGACGTCGATGCCAGTCATTCGGATACGCCAATCACTCAACTGCGTACTTGTGCCGTAGTGCAGCGCGATCTGGGCGTTGGTCATTCCGCGGGCTCTGCACGACGCGAGCGCAACGCGAGGTAGCAGCAGGGCTCCAGCGAGCCAGTCCGCCTCGTCCTCGTCGTCCTCAGCGTATTCGCTGACAAGCAAGATACCTCCCGGTCCGAAGTCCACGCGGGTAGGGACGTGTTTAAGTAGAACGTGTGAGATCTCGTGCGTGACAGTGCTGCGTTGGCGTTCAATCGCGTGCGTCGGGTTCACTAGAATTGCTGTAACATTACCCTCTTTTATCGTCATTCCGGACCAGCTTTCGCTGTCCACTTGCAAAAGCTGGCGCTTCGACTCTGGGGACAGTTCGGACAGTTCGTCAAAGCTTAGCATCGCAACCCCGACATGCGCCGCGTAGCGTTGGCAGTCCAAGGGATCGATCGGTCCTAAATCAATCTCCTGGCGGGCAGCGGCCGCCATTCGCTCCGCTCGTGCTTTGAAACCGTACCGCAAGGTTCTACTCATTCGCTTGGCTACGCGCTCTGATGGCTGCCTGCGCTGCCATTATGAGATCGCCAAGGGCCACGGCAGTGGGGCGGGAAACCGTCTTCTTCTTACGAAAATGTACCGTCGCGCTCTCCCGCTTGGCGGGCTCCGTCGTTTCGAAACCGAGGAATTCTCGGGGGTCTTTGTCCAGCCAACGGCAAATTTTCGCGAACGTCGCGAGGTCGGGCATGTGACCATTCTCGACACGAGAAAGCGTAGCGGAGCTTATCTCGACCTCGGCGGCTGCGGCACGCACCCCGCGCGATCCACGCTTCTGGACGACCAAGCGTCCCAATTCTTCGATGGACAGACTCATATTGCGACCGCCGCTCGGGGCTCTTGACCCATCCGCTACCTCCGTGTAGTGTCTCTTATGTAAGACGAATTGTCTCTAAAACGAGACGTCTTATCCATGAAACATGGAATCACATGGGCGTGAACCCGTCAAGAGAAGGAATACGGATATGAACGATAAAGAGGGAAATCGACTGGAAGTCGCCTTAGACGATCTTCGCAAGGGCGAGGCTGATCTGGATCGCGCCGAGGAGCTCGAAGACCGCGCCAAGGAAGAGATTCGCCGCGCAGAGAAAGAGATACGTGAAGCGCGGCACGAGGACTACGTCTTCTTCGTCGGCGCCGAGCGTTTTGTCACCCCGCACGAGCATCTGACAGGCTCGCAGATCAAGGCGATGGTCCCGGGCTGGCGAGCCGAAGACGGCCTCGAGCTAGCCCGCATTATGCGTCGCGGGTCGGCGGGAGTAGCCTAAGCGACTGATTTTGCGTAGAATCCGGTTGTCGACGCCGATTTGCGCGATTTCAGGTGAGCCACACCCGCCATGAACGATTTTATGCTGCCGCTGCCTGGTCTGTCATCGGTTTCGGGCAAAGCCGTTGTGGCCAAATTCGATGGAGGGTTGCTTTCGTCGGACGGCGGCATTTTGGCGTTGCGCGAAGTCGAACAGCGGCTTCGGGTCGCGGATCGGCTGGCCGCGTGTGTGGTCGATCCTCGGGCGCCCGATCAGATCACCCACAGCTTGGCGGACATCATCCGGTTTCGGCTGTTGATGATCGGCGCCGGCTACGAGGACGGGATCGACGCCAATTCCCTGCGCAGCGACCCGATATTCAAGATGGCGCTCGATCTGACGCCGTCGGATCGGGAGTTGTGCTCGCAATCGACGATCTCGCGATTGGAGAACCTGCCGGACGCTCGCGCGCTGTTGCGAATGGGCCGTGCGATGGTCGACCTCTATTGCGAGTTGTTCGCCAAGGTTCCCAAACGGATCACGCTCGATATCGACGACACGTTCGACGCGGTGCACGGCGGCCAGCAATTGCGGCTGTTCAACGCGCATTACGACGAATACGGCTTTCAGCCGATTGTCGTGTTCGACGGCGAGGGCCGCTTCGTCACGGCCGTGCTTCGTCCCGCCAAACGGCCGAGCGGCGCCGAGATCAAGCCCTTCTTGCGCCGGCTGCTGCGCGCGATCCGCGCTCACTGGCCCCACACCGAGATTTTCCTGCGCGCCGACAGCCATTATTGCGGCCCCGAGGTTCTCGATTGGTGTCGCGCCAACGGCATCGACTACATCCTCGGCGTCGCGCCGACCACGACGTTGCGTCGTCATGTCGAGGCTCTCGAAGCCAGCACGAAGGCGCGGTTCGAGGAGGACGGCAAGCTCCGCCGCTTCAAGGAGTTCTACGATGGCGCACAGAGCTGGAGCCGCGTCGAGCGGATCATCGCGCGCGTCGAAGTCGGCGAGGACGGACCCGACACGCGCTTCGTCGTGACCAATCTGCAAAAGCGCAACGCCCGCGCGCTGTACGAAGACCTCTACTGCCGACGCGGCCAAGCCGAAAACCACATCAAATCCTGGAAGACGCATCTGGCGGCGGACCGCACGTCCTGCACGAAGGCGACGGCCAATCAGTTCCGTCTCTTCCTCCACGCCGGCGCTTATTGGCTGATGTGGGGGCTTCGCGTCTCGATGCCGAAGCGCTCGATGTGGCGCGTCGCCCAGTTCGACACCTTGCGCCTGCGCCTCATCAAGATCGCCGCCCGCGTCGTCGAAATGAAAACGATGATCCGCGTGCACTTGCCGACCTCGTGCCCGGCGCAGGATATTCTGCGCCTCGCTTTGGAACGCATACCGCGTCTCGTCACCTGAGCGACGGGGCGCGAGGCCCCAAAACGCAAACCCATCCCACCAACCTGCAAACCCCCCTCCAACCAAAACTCAGGCTCAAAGCCCGAGCCGAACCAACACGTCCAAACTCGACCAAAATCAACCAAATGCCACGAAAGACCCGGAAGAACGGTCAGCGCGGTGCATAATGCGGGCTAGAAGGCGAAGGTCATGAACCCAACCGCCTGATCGCCGATCACGAGACGGTCCATTTTAACAAGGAACACGCCATTCACTTCATCAAGGTCCCGCCGGCGACCTTCGGTGGGCAGCCGTGAGTGCGGCGGTCAAGGAAGCCCACCTAGCGCAACTTAGAGCGCGGTATCCAGATGTCGCGAAGCAGACGCTCGCGTCTGGCTCCGCGCTCGTCACGATCCCAAGCGTTCTTCTTCCTGCAGGCTGGAATGTAGCGACTACCTCTGTGCGGTTTCTGGAGCAGGCCCAATACCCCTTCGCTGCGCCAGACTGCTTCTGGGGCGATCCGCAACTGCGCCTCGCCAACGGTCAGAACACCAGGCCTCCGCTACGCAAATGATCCCGGAGACGCAGCTGAGCGGTCTTTGGTTTTCATGGCATGTCGGTGATAATTGGAATTGAAATACAGACAATCACCTGACCTGGATGGGCTGTATCTGGGAACGATTGCGCAGGCCCCAATGACTACTTTTGTCGTGTCAGCGGCCGCCTGGGCGGATGCGCGGCAAAGGTTGCAGGCTTCGGCCGATGAGAGCTGCGCCGTATTTCTTACCAGACCTGGCGCAACCCCCGCGGTGATTCTTGTCCAGGGCGAAGTTCCTGTCCCGGACGACGCTTACAGCGAACGATCACCCGTAGCAGCCGAGCTCAAATCAGCCTTTCTTTTCTCTGTGGCAGAACGTGCTCGCGCGGATCGATCGGGGCTGCTTCTCGTTCATACTCACCCACGCTCTGAGGGACGGCCGCAGTTTTCGAATGCCGACGCTGCCGGGGAAATCAGGGTCAAGGCCTACCTTGACGCCAAGCTTCCGGGTGCGCCCCACGCATCATTGATACTAGCGCCGGACGGGTGTTGCGCCAGGCTCCTGTGTGGTCGGGAAATTGCTCTCAAGGAAGTCGGCGCCGGCGTGCGCTTTTTTTGCGAGCCGGGCCGAACCAACGAGGCTGACTACCAGCAAATCTACGATCGTCAGGTCCGGGCTTTTGGCGCGGCCGGCCAGCGTATGATTTACCGCATGAAAATTGGGCTTGTGGGTGTCGGCGGCACCGGCTCCATAGTTGCGCAGGAACTGGCGTGCCTCGGCGTTCAAGACTTCGTTCTGATCGACGGCAAAACGCTCGACGACACTAATCGCAACCGCGTGATTAGCGCGGACCAAGGAGATATTGGCAAGCCCAAGGTTGAACTCTGCCGGCGCATGATAAGGCGGATCAATGCCGAGGCCGAGGTGGACCCTGTCGTCGGTTCGGTCCTAGACCCTGCTTGTCTTCAACGGCTTGCCGGTTGCGACTTCATTTTCCTCTGCACTGACAATCATGCCAGCCGCCTTGAGGTGTGCCGCTTCTGCTATAGATATTTTATTCCGGCCATCGACGTCGGCGTCTCCATCGGCGCCGAGCAGGGTAGGGTCGACTTTATTGCCGGGCGCGTTCAGATGATAGCGCCGGGTTTACCTTGCCTGGTCTGTACCAGCTCAATTCGCGCCGACGAGGTTCGACGGGAGACGATGGGTCCCGAGCAGCGAGCGGCTGATCCATATTTCGGATCTGGCGGCGAACCACAGCCGGCGGTTATCTCATTCAATTCGACGGTGTCTTCGCTCGGGGTTACAATGTTTGTGGCCGCCATCACGGGCCTGCCAATCGAATCGCGTCACCTTCGCTATGACGCTCTTCGCGGCAAAGTGTACCCCCTCGCGGCGCAAGCCCATCCGACGTGCCTCATTTGTTCGCCGACCGGCGAGCTTGGCGCGGGGAGAGAGAGTGCGTCATGGTAAGCGGACGCGCCGTACAGCTCATTTTACGTGGAGAAGTGTCTCGTAACCATGAAGCTGTGATCCTAGCTAAAGCACCGGGAGACGCCGCGATCGTATACCGGGGAAGGCTCCGATCGATGGTGATTGCATGCCCGGAGGGCTGTGGAGAACATATTGCTATCAACCTCGATGACGAGGCCGGCCCCGCGTGGCGTCTGTACCGGAGGCCACGAGGCTTGACGTTGTTTCCGTCAGTCTGGAGAGAATCCGGTTGTCGAAGTCACTTTATACTTTGGCACAACAATATCCTCTGGTGCGGGCCGTTTGAAAACGGAAACAGTGAACCTGAGGACCGAGACCCTAGCCTTCACGAACGGGTTCTCGCTCGGCTCACCACTTCGTACCAGTCTTATGTCGACATCGCGTCGGCGCTAGACGAAGTGCCTTGGGAAGTGGCGCGATCATGCCGCATCCTGCAAAGCAAGAGTTTGGTGGAAGAGGCAGAAGGAACGTTGCGCGGTAACTATAGGCTAAACCCAAATCATACAAAGCGATAGTCCGCCGGAACGACACAATAGCCAATAACTTGAGGCTGCTCATCGAGCTTGTAAACGTGGATGACCGATGTTTCGACCACTATGCCTGGCCTGTCCAAGAGACCGAAGCGGACGGCCAGCACACACCCATTGGGTGACGCCTCTCTCCGGGCGCGACACGCATACCCCAGGGCAAGAGCACTGGTTTTCGCGAACGAAAGAGATTGGAGTGAGCCCGCGAAAATAAAACCGTTGCCGATGATTGAACTAAGATTTGCCTCGGCGGTCCCATGAAAGGCGACAAACTCGTCGTTCTCCAGAAGGTCCGGAAATAGACGATATCCGTTTTCCCCGATGGCCCGAGGAAACGGGTAGCAAATCGGCATCTTGTCAGCCATCCGGCCTCCGGGCGGTCCTGCGGCCCAAGATCGCCCCTTCTCCCTGTCCATTATTTTCATGCCCGCTCGCCGCGGTGCGGGCTTGACTATTCTGGGACGCGACCGCTGCTTGATGGCTGGCGAGTAGCTGGGCCGGTTCGAGATTCAAAGGTTTGGCAAACCTCTGGCTGAACGCCTCAAACGTTTTCGCAACTCGGGTGTCGAAAAACTCGTCCCGCCGCAGACGCGTCAGCGCGTAAATATTGGTTCCAAGCTTCTGGAACGCAGCCATAAGCATCCTGAATTCAGCCGTTCGCGAAGCAACCCCCATGATTGCCTGGAATGCCCAAACGCAGCTTGCCCAGCACTCCAGAACGTCATCCGGGATTTGGTCATAGTAATCTTCGATAACGAGCTTACGAATGGCGGGCGAGGTCCCCCCGAAGTACGAAAACAGGCATTTGCCCAAGAGGCGCGGCCAAGCCCCGTCCATGTCTTTCGATGGAGGAAGAACCTGAAGACTGTTGGACGGCTTGTTCACCCCGTCCCACCCGGCTGCGAGAATAACCATCAACATAGCGCGCAGACGCAGCAGGTCGATTGAAGTGAGCTGTCCGTTAGCTTTTTGTGTGAGCTGCTGCTGAAAGTTTGCAACCGCTTCAATCAGTTGTTCCCGGTTGGAGCGTCGTTGTTGCGCCATACGGTGCTGCGCTAATGCGAGGAGTTCGGCCTCTTTCGGATCGAGTCGCGGCGCAGGTGGTGGTGGCGTGAACTCGGCACCTTGTTCCAGTGCGTTTGCCCCGTCGCTTACCTCGTCGCCAAGATCAAAGGCGGCCGCCAGCTCGGCTGGATTCATCTCGACCCCTGAAAGCGGAAGCCTTCCATCCAACCCGAGAATGCGATTGAGAAAGCCGCGGATGTGAGAAAAATTCGTGCCGCCGAGGCTGTCGCGAGAAAGCACAGATGTATCGGAGCGCAGATGTCTTCCAGCGACGAAGTCCTCGTAACTCAGTTTGGCATGCGGCCCCGACTGGCTGGCGTTGCCCGAAAGGCGAACGGCCTTCTGATGCTTGACTGGCACCCCTTGTCGAAGCGCTGTTTCAGCTTCTTCCAGTTCGCTGACCGTCTCCAAAAGCCAAAGACCAATTTCGGTTTCGCCATCAAGCGCGGCGAGTGCGACGTCGATCCGCCTGGTACGTGCGTCGCGGACGGCTGCGCGAAGTAAGTCTCGAACAAGAATCACGCCCGGTGCCGACTGGCTGCCGTCCAGATATCGAACCCGGGCGAAGGATGGACGTTCGTCGGCGCTCGACAGACGATAGTGCTTCTCGTCCAATCGGTCGGACGGCAAAGCCTGAAGGCTGAGGGATAAGACTTGTCCCTCAGATCCGAGAAGTTCGAGTCTGTCGCCTTCGGCGTTGACGCTCTGCGGCAAACGCCAAGTCAATGTGTCAAACAAGCATGAAAAGCGACCCGGAAATTTCCCTGCCAGATCAGCCAGTGGAATAGGTTCCTCCGCCGCCAACGCGGGCAACGCGCTCGCATCGAGCGGCCGAGACTGCAGAGCTGACGACAGATCGAGTCTTTCGACGGCGGCGTCACGCGGCAAGGCCCGGTAAAGACATGCCTCCTCATTTACGCCCGCAAAATCTTCATTGCCCAGGGCAGCAATCGTACCGTTCGCGCTACCATAGAGAACGTGATCGGATTGCGCGGTCTGGACGATGATAAGCTTCGCATGAATGAAACGCTTGTCGTCGGCGGCCTTGAAGTCGACCAGCTTGACAGGACGCTTCGGATCGAGGGCGTCTGCCGGAAAGAGATGGCGTTCCTGGTCAAGAAGGACAAAGGTTTCGCCTGCTGCTGTCCGGTCCATCAGCAAATGGAGCGCAGCCAAATCGTTGTCCCAGTAGGGGCTGAGGACGATCAGCCGCTCTGCCCTTTCACTACCGATAAAATCGAGGAATTGGCGCGCGATGCCTTGCGAATTTCCAGACGATAGAAAGGCTGCCCTGGAGCCATCCTTCAGAAGAACCGGCTCAGGACTCACGTCGTCTTCGAAGAGCCACGGCGTGCGCGCATGCATCCAGTCGATCTGCTGCCGAATGCCTGGATCGCTCGCATCGAGGAATCGTGTCAGAAATTTGAACGCGCCCGCTACGAGTTTGCGCTCGCCGCTGCTCGCCGCCTGACATTCAACGACGCCGCCGAGTTCGAGATTGCCAGCAAGGCCCGCCGACGTGATGTTTGCGGAGCTGATGATGAGGCGGCCGCCTGATCGACCAAGTTGCAGCGTGACCTTGGGATGGAAAACGCCCTTCGCTGTTGCGCCTGTCACAGAGTAAAGGCGGCCTGCATGACGCGGCAGCGACGAATTGCCATCGAGAGCCAGCGACAGCATGCGCCCATCGGCAATGAGCAGATTGTTGTGACAGCCCGCGCCGCGCGCACGGGAAAAAATCACGTTTTCGTAGGCATCAAAGTCAATCCCGAATGTCGTGGCGATGCAGGTGTGGAAACCGCTTTTCCCGTAATATTCGTAGAGCTTCATAGGGCCTCGATCAGAGATTTTCCCCGAGCCGTTACGCCATGGGCATCAATCAGGTGAATATCTTCAAGGAATGTAATGGCCGGGCCTAGGCGCGGGTTGGTCAGAACCGGCCCGTTTCCAGCACGAAGACGTACGCGCCCGTCGTCAGATTCAATGAGGAACGTGTAGTCGTTCTGGTATCTGAATTTCCGGTGCGCCACCCAGAGATGACGCTTGATTACGCGCTCCTCGATGAGCCGGACCACCGTGCGAGGAAACGGTTGATCCGGATCTGCGTTGAGAAAATTCATCTCCGTGACCAGCGAATGAAAACCCTCCCTGTCGAGGTGACCCAGGGCCGCACCGATGATGGCGCTTTCGGCCTGCGCCCTGTTTGCGACGACCGCCAGGAGTCTCAGGGCCGCCCACGCCGCCTCGGGCGTCGTTCTATGGTTCAATCCGCTGGTGGGCGCGATAGCCTCAACAAGGATGCGCTCGGCGTTGGGTGCGTCTCCGTTGGCATTCTCCGCGGGCGCCTGGCTTGTGAGAAAATCCCGCCATGTGGGAGGCCAGTCATGATCCGCCTCGGACAGGGCGGACACCAACTCGGCGAGGAGGCTGTTGAGCGCGATTCCTGTCGGATAATCCTCAAGCGTGTCGAGGGTATATTTCAGAAGCGTCTCGTAGCTATAGTGCAACAGATCGTTCGCCTGATAGACCCACCAGCGCCGCCTCTGCTCCTCGAGTGCCGGCGCATCGATTTCGACCTGATGGTTCTTCTGATCGGCACCGGCGTAGAGCACCCACCGGACCTCCGCGACGGCCGGCACGCGGCCGAGGTGCGACGCGACGCGAAGCAGAAGAAGCAGCGTCTGACTGCGGGACAGGTCGGCGGGCCGCCAGAGCCTCCCCTTCGCAAACAATAGGTCTTCGTATAGGTTGCGTTCGACCCCTTCTCTGTCGATGGCGGATGGGGTGAGGAGCGAGAAATCATCGAGATCGGCCCGCGAGACGGAGCCACGTTTCACCGTCTCGAACAAGCGATCGGCGAGAGGACCGGCGGCGTCCTCGAAAGCGCTGGCTAACGCTTCGCCAAATTCAGGGCTTGGCACCGGTATCTGGTGATCCTTGGCAACGGCATAGATTCCAATCTCAAAGAGCTGGCTCGCATAGGCTGCGCCGTAAGCCCCCCAGGCCTGTTGCAAATATGGTGTTCCGTCGGCGCCCGGATCGGCGTGGCGCGCAAACTCGACGAAAGACTCCTGGTCGGCATCCAGCTTGCGCTGCGCCCACTGAACGCCCGCCATGCCTCCTTCATCGCCGCGGCGCTGCGCAGCGAGCGCATAGACCGCTTCAGCGCGCCTGACGAATTTTTGCCAGGTCTTGGGGTCGGTATCTCCGCTGCGCCGCGCATAGATCGAGGCCAGCCACGCATAGAAGCCGTAGTAGCGGACACGCAATGTCACGTTGCTAATGCCAGGCAGCAAGCGTTGGTATAGGTTGATGCTGCTGTTCTGCATGCCGAGCGGATCGAGGCCGCTCTTCTTTTTGTATTCCGTCCACTCGGGATAGGCGAGAAAGTCCCCGGCCATATTCAGGCTCCCTTCCCCGATGGAGATCGGGCTTCTGCTCCCGCGAAATTGAGAAGCGGTCCGAAATCTCCTCCGTCGGCAGTCTTGAGCGCGGCGATATAGGCGATCCGCCGATCGTTCATCCTTTGCAGGTCATGGCCTCCGGCCCAGTCGATCGGGTCTGCGCGAAAGACACGGCGCAGCATGGTATCGGCCATAATGCGGGCATGCCGGCCATTGCCGTTCGGAAAGGGATGGATGAAGACCTGGCGGTGATGAAGGCGCACAGCGGATTTAACGGGAGCGTAAGTCCCGTGTTCGGTCCAGTAGCACGCGTCATCCATGAGCGTGCGCAGATCGACGCTGATATGGAGCGGGTCGATGCCGATGTTCTTCTCGGTCCGCCGGAAAGAGCCTGCCCAATCCCACACGTCGCCGAACAATCGCTTGTGGAGGGTCACGGCGAAGTCGTCGGTCAGCACATCTCGCCTTTGCCGTGCGAGCCATCGCAAGCCGGACTCGATGTTGGCCTGCTCAAGCTCGTCGAGCTCCCCGCGCGTCGTTATGTGTTTGAATTTCAGGCCGCCAAGCTCGTCGGGATCGAGCGGCGTCGCCCCGTCTGGATATTCCATCGCCCCCGTCATTTATCGTTCCAGAAATCGGAGGGCATTTCCTGTGCAAGCTCGCGCGTCAGCCGTTCCACCTCCCGGGCGATCTTGTCGTTGGGCAGGGTCTGGCTTTCGAGGGCCATGTGCGTGCTGGCCGTGCCGACGAGGGCCATGGCCTTCTTTCGGGCCTGCGCGGTGATTAAATCCTCGATGCGCTTCTCCGGAACGATGGCGTAGACGAACTTGCACCCCATGGCTTCGGCAGCCGCCTGCATGGACTTGAGGGTGGCGCCCCCGCTCAGTTCGGCATGCTCGGCTTGTGCGACACCGGCTCGCGTGACTCCCATTATGTTGGCGAGTTGAGCGCCAGACATCCCGAGGGCTTTGCGAACGGTGCGCAGCCAGCCTTCCGGCGGCGTGCGCAGGCCAGCACAATTCGTGGCGCTGTCGACGAGGCGCTGGCACTGCTGCCGGACGATGGTCTTGACGGTCATTGTCAACTCATTTATTTACACATTAGCGCATAATGTCTATTTATAGATATACAACAAATCAGATAATGTCAATATATAAATATACAACTGCCATCGCTATGTCAATACATATATTGACATAGCGTGCATGCAATTCACAGCAACCGAACCGGCTGCGGCTGCCGGCGGTCCCTCCCAGCATTGCCAACCAGTCTTGAAGCCGCGTCCTCCCACGGGGCGTCAGGGGCTCATTGTCCAGCTGATTGCGCGCATCCGGATCGACCCCGCAAACAATGCCTGGGCTGGGTACCGTGACAACACGTCGTCCTGATAACCCCTCTCGGTGCAAGTAAGCATTTGTTTTGGATACAAAAAACTGAAACCGTCGGAGAAGAAAAAAACTGGAGGCGCCAGTAAGAGCTTCTGTTATAAATAGCGCAGTGTGACACAAACGAAAAACGATAGGTCGTGCGTCATTCAGTTGAAGAACTGCTCGATGATTTCGGGCCGGGCGTATCCAGCCGTATCACCGCCACCCTCGTCGAACGCGGGGTCTCCGCCGACGCCGCCCGCCAGCAGGTGTCTCGGGCGCGGGGCAACGTACGGAGGCTTTCCGGCCTGACCCTGCCGCGAAAGGAGAAGTTTCTCTATCTCGAATCTCAATTCGGCGGGCATCCCTACTTCGAGGCTCTGAGTCGCGATCTCGACACAACCAACTCGGTTTACGGGGCTGCGTTGCATGGGTTGATCGCCCGCGGCGGCATCGTGCCGAAACCATGTTTCGAGGTCATCGCCGGCGCCCCGTCAGACAGAAGGGCCAGGTCAGCACAGTGGCGGTGCTCCAGCGAATGGAAGCAGTGCGCCTTGTTCGGATCGATTCATTCGATGGGTATGGCGAATGCGTCGTCGTTGATGGCAATGGCGCATTCGGCGCCGCCGATATAGCGTCTATGAAGGCCAGACTCGCGACAGAGTCCGTTCTGCTGCTTGCGGTGCGCGACTGGGTCCGCAAACTCGCAATGGTCAGCTACAATACGGTTGCTATCCGCGACCTTAGCCAGGCCGAGCGGCCAACGTTCGGTACGTGCCGCTGGGACCTGTGCGGCCCGAGCTATTTGCGCCCGTTCGTTATGCGGAGCGCTGACGGTACGCCGAAACCTGGCTTCGTCGTTTGCGATGCTTTCGCTGGCGATGGGCTAGGCGTGGAGCAGATCAAGTATTTTCTGCGCAAATGTCAGCTGTTGACCCCATTCGCCAAGCTGTCGCCATTCCTGCCGATCCTCGTTGCCGAGCGTTACTCGAAGGACGCCTTCGCGGCGGGCAAGCGCGCGGGCATCCTGATGGCGACTTCCCGCACTCTCTTCGGAGAGGAAGTCGCGGCTGCTCTCACTTCGCTGCTCCGAACCCTCACGAAAGCCGCTGCGGTTGCTGCAGGCAATCCCGATAAAATCCACGAGTTGTTCTCAACACTCGGTCGCATCGAGGGCGCTGCCGCGAACCTGCGGGGGGCGCTGTTCGAGATGATCGTGGGCTTCCTCGTGCGCGAGCGCGAGGGAAACACTATTGACATAGGAGAACGGGTAACTGATCCCAACAGCGGCCAGTCGGTTGAGATGGATGTTCGGCGCATCAAAGAGGATCAGGAATGCTGGGTCTATGAGTGCAAAGGACACCAGCCGACCGACCTCGTCGACATCAAGATGGTCAGGGGATGGGTGGAGAAGATCGGCGTGATCCATTCGGTACTGCGGCGCGAGGGGCGCTTTCAGGGTTGCAGGTTTGGGTTCGAATTCTGGACATGCGGCAATTTTGAAGCCGAAGCTATCGAGTTCCTGAAGTCGGTTCAGCTTGCGCGACCGAAGCTCAACCTGGCTTGGCGCGATGGCGTGGCCGTCCGCGAATACGCCGCCGCAACGAACAAGAAATCGATCCTCGATACGTTGGACGAGCATTATTTCCGGCATCCGGTGAAGACGTTCGAGAAGCGGAACACCCCGGCGCCGAATTTCGATGAGCTGTTGACCGATAGAGATTCGTGGGAAGTTGAAACCGCATTTTAAGGCCGGCGCGGCTGCCGTCAGGCAGCCGCGCCGGAAAAAGTCAGGCCGCATCCTCCCAAGGGGCGTCAGCATCATCGTCTTCCGGCTCCGTAGTCGCATCGGGATCGACCGCCGGAAACAGCATGGCGTCGGGCAACCATTCCCGCGCTTTCTGCTGCGCCGGGGTCGGCGCAGCGGCGGCGCGGGCGCTCTCGAAATGCCGGATCAGGCAATTGACCAGATCAGCCTTCTTGTAGGACGCCACGCGGCCCGCTCCTTCGGCATAACCGCAATCGACCGCGATGGCGACCAGTTGATCGCGGGTGCGCCGCTCGAAGAAGCTGCGATCCGGGCGCCAGTGGTTGCGAATATCAACCCCGAGGTCCCGCGCTACACGGTTGAACAGGCTGTCCTGCGCGTCGAGACGCTGGCAGACGATCTGTCCGAACGTCACGGCGGAGAGCAGCGTATCAAGCTGGTCAAGGTCATGATCGCTTAAATTCCGAACCGCCTCATAAAGCGAGAGATCGTCAAGGCCCGGGTCAGGGAATTGCGACCAGACCGGTTCTTCTGCCTCGATGGCACAGCCAAGTTTGGCGGCGAACATGCGGACCTGCCCTTCAATCACGGTATAGGCGCTCTGCTTCTCCGCCTCCTTCGCCAGCGCCCTCAAGGCTTCATGCGGAACGTACCGCATAAGCCGCTCCACCACCGCCACTTCCTTGGCCTTGCGGGGATTGGCGAGAAGCATCTCCTGCACGGCGGCGGTCTTGTGATGGGCGATGTAGGCGCACAGCGCAGCCGAATACGCCGCCTTGGGCTTGCGCGGCGCAATCGGGCTGTCGGCGGTCTCTTCCGCCGTGTGAGAGTCGATCTCGCGTTTGACGAGGCCTTCGCGAATATCGACCCGTCCTGCGGGCGATAGATTGATCAGGACGCCGCCCTGCTCTCCCTCCTCTGCCGGGCGATAGTGCCAGTCGGGTATGCGGTAGGCTTCCGTCACCTCGACCCACGCCGCGTTTGCCTTGTGGTGCCTGACCAGCTGCGTCACGGCGTCTTTCTGCAACCGGAGAAATTCCTCCCCGTCATCGAAATACGAGGTTTCATCCTCGGCAAAGAGATCGGTCGTGATGGTGCCGGTATATTGCTCCAGCGGAAAGATGGCGGATGCCACGGTGGGCCGGTCGTCCAGCAACGTCCCCTTGATGTCGTCGCCGCTGAATCCGGAGCCGCGTTCGATCTCCTCAAGGATGCCGCGCTGCGCCTCGTCGCCTCCAAGGGTCAGCGCCTCGGCCTGCGCCAGATTGAGGGTGCCAAGCGCCAACGCCGCCCTTGCCTCGTCGCACAGACCGTTCAGCGCCAGACGCCGCTTGATGGTGGTCTGGCTCAACCCGGTCCGCGCCGCGACATCGTCGAGGGACGCGCCCTTGTGAATCAGCTTGGTCAACGCCGCCGCCTCCTCCAGCGGCGTCAAGTTCTGCCGTTGCAGATTTTCGACGGTCGCGATGCGCAAGGAATCGTCCTTGGACAGGCTGGTGCGGATTTCGACGGGAACGGCAAAATCCCCGTCCAGTTCGCCACGCTGCTGCAAGAGTTTCAGGGCGCGGTAGCGGCGTTCGCCGCTCACGATTCGGTATTGCTGGCCCTTGCCCTTCAACGGACTGACGACAAGGTTTTGCAGAAGCCCGTCATTCCTGATGCTGGCTGCCAGCCCTTCAAGACTGCGACGGTCCATTGTCTTGCGCGGGTTGCCCCGGCTCGGCTCCAGTGACGACAAAGCTACGGTTTGCATAGTCATGGTTCTTCTCCTTGGTTCGACAGAAATGCGCCAAGCCGCGCCCTTCGCGGCTCTTCGACCCCTGCTTTCTTCAATTGGAAAACGGGTGCGCATGCACCCGTTGGCCCTCGCCGAGAGCGGGTGGGTGTGGGTCGGTGCGGGTTCGAGGCCGGCCGGGTTGCGGACGGGGCGGGCCATACCTGGCCTGCGCCGAGACGCGGCCCTGCCGGTCCGGCAGAACACGCGCCAAGGGAGGGAGGGCGGCGCCCTCCCTAAGCCCTTGTGATTTGAGATCTCGGAATGGCAAGTAGGATAAGCTCGCCCTCGTCGAGTTCGGGCAGCGTGTACGCCGGACCCTCTCACGAGGCGGGGACGGCCGTGCGGCCGGTTTTGTTTGAGGATCTTTTCAGGGCCTGACGCTCCTCTGCGCGCGTAAGCCCGGCACGCCCACAGACCTGGACAGGTGAGGCGGTTTGAGCTCAAGGTCCGTCGTTCAGAAATTCGCTACAAAAGTCGAAATCGCCTCGCTATAGTGGCCAGAATGGGAGAATATCAGTACTATGCAAATTACGAATTGCGGTCGCGGCGTTCACAAACGCGAGATAAAAGGGATTGAGCGATTTAAGAAAGATCTTCCGAAACAATGGTACGGCTTCACTAACCTTGATCTCGTTCTAGGCGCGGGAAAGTCCCGAGAAGTCGATTTTATTATTGTTTCAGATATGCGCATATTCTTGGTTGATATTAAAGATTGGCACGGTCGCATCGAATCCAGAGACGGGCGTTGGTTCTTGAATGGCTCAGACCGCGACTCGTCGCCTGTGGAAAAGGTTACCGGGATTGCCCGCGAGATCTCTATTCTCCTGAAGGAGGCGCTGAAACGACGTGCCGAAACGAAAGGCGAACCTGTTCCAATGGTCGTAGGTCTGGTGGTCCTGACTGGGCAGGCCGATCGCGCGGGAATCGCAGACCTTGAAAAGGCAAAAGTACTCACCGCGGATGAATTGATCCGAACGGTTCAGGACGACAGGAAGCAGAGAGAAGCGTTTGGCAACGTGGCGCCGCAAATTGTAAGTCGACCACTAACTGATCCATTTTGGAAAAATCAACTAGCGCGGTTTTTCAACGCTGGGCCAAATTCGCCGTTTCGGCCCAGTCATCGCCGGTTTCAAGGTTACATCGCGGATGATACGGTCAAATTCTCGCATCCGAAAGATGTCTATCGAGAATACGACGCCCACGACGAGAAAAGTCCGAACAATCTCGGGACACTTCGTTTATGGGACTTCACGAAGTGCGTGGATGGGCGATTCCAAACGGAGGAGGGCCGCCTGGAAATCGCCGGCAGGGAACAGGAAGTCTACCAATGGCTCCGCGACCGCGACCTGGATCTCGAGCGCAATCTTTTGACGCCGAAGCTGGATGACACTGATCACAGCGTCCACTATTGGGAAATTTACGATCGACGCCGCCGAATGCAGAGGCTTTCCGACTTTGCGCCGGTTGAAGCAAGGTCGCTGGCGCCATTGGACCGGATAGATCTGGCGCGCCAAATGCTGGCCGCAGTGGCGGGCGTTCATCGTCAAGACGCGGCGCACCTTGATCTAGGTGGCCACAGTATCTGGCTTGAAGTCGCCGACGACGGTGAAGCTTTCACACCTTTTGGCCGCCAGGTATCCGGAGGTGCGATCGCTCGGCGAGGCGCGCTTTCAATTCCTTTCAAGCGTTCAGTTACCAGAGGATGTTCTGGGCGTCGACCGGGGACCGAAACGCAGAGATGTGTTTCTGACCGGCGTCGCCGTTCACTATTTGCTGTTCGGTCGGCCACCGGAGGGTGATCCAGCCACATGGAATCCTGCCGTCGATTCCGCACGCGAATTCGAAGCGTTGCACGACTGGCTCGCGGAATCGCTCGAAGTCGATCCCGATCGTCGTTTCGCCGATGCTGTCGTTGCGCTGGAAGCGTTTAACAAGGCGACTGCCGCACGCCCAACTCCGGATGAGGTTCTGTCCGAGCTTGATCGCTTCCGAGGCGAAATAAAATCGCAACGCCTGCTGGCCTCGGCCTACCCAGCCGAGGATGATCCACTCCTTGAAAGCGACCGAGAAGACATTTGGCGGAGCACGCACGCCGGCGCGCCAGTGATTGTGAAGCTGTGGAAGCAGGCTGCGTGGGGCGATATTCGGCGGGAGGGCGGCACCGTTTTGGCGTTCCTTCAGAGGGCGAACGACGTCAAGGCTGACCGGCCCAACGGCCTCTCCCCAATCCGCAATATCCTGTGGCTGGGAAACTCCTTGGCCATCGTGCAGGACTGGATAGACGGCAAGGCGCTCAGCGAAATCCTGCTGGAGCCCGACGCGCAGTTGAATTCGCCTACAGAAGTCTTGACGTTCATGGATCATCTAATCGCAATCGTCGAAGATTTGCATCGTCGTGGTTTCGCTCATGGCGACATCAAACCGGCTAACATCATCGTGTCGCCGGATGCCGAGCCTTTTCTTATCGACGCATTGGACTTTTCGCCGGCTTCAGATGGGGACAGGGTTTCAACGGCGTACGCGCCCGAAGCGGGAAGCCGGATCGAGCGGGACAGGTACGCGCTGACAAAGATTGCCGAAGAGCTATTTGCGCGCACCGCTCTTGATCCGCGCGTAACGCCAAACCTCGCCGGTGCCGATTCGGGACTGCCGTGAAAAGGAACCCGCACTTTCTACTCTATCGCCACTAAAGGAAGCCATCGAGCGCGGATTGGCTGCGCTTTCGAAAGTCGAAGACGAAACTGAACGGGCCGCGCCGGAAACAATATCGATTTCTATTGTCGGAGCACAAACAGGTCCGCTCGATTCCGACGAAGGCTTTCTCTTTGTGAGACTGCGTTCTGATCCAGAGTGGCGAGCCTTGATTCTCTTTGTCCGCGGTGCCTTCGAGGAGATCGAGTTCCGGCTCGATCTAAACGGCAAGCCTTTTTCGGCCCGACGTAGGAGCGTAAGTCACAGCGCCATCGGCCGTGTGGCGCGGCATGAGTTTTATCGTCTTGCATCTAGGCTGGTCGTCGCGCGCTCGGATATGAACGAGCTTTCGGAAATCGATGCCCTGCTAAGCAATCCGTTGGTGCAAGCGCGGATCAATGAGGTTCGGGCGGCGCCTGTTTTATTGCAGCGCGATCTTGAGGAGGAAAGTGGAGAAACGCTGCCATCGGACGATCAGGCCGAAGACCAGCTGGCCGAGGAAATTCTCGCCGCTCCGTCCATCTCGGCCGGTGAGGAAGTGGACGTGCCTAGGCTATGGCGAGCCCTTATCGATGTCGAGAATGAGCTGACGACTGAAGGGGTTGCCCAGCTTGACAGCGTCTTGGATAGCAAGACTGGCAGCTACATGGTGCCTATGCAGCTGGAAAGTGGCGACTTCGACTATGCGAGAAATGATACGGTGGCCGTGGAGAGGCAGGATCGCAAGGGGAACTGGCGAAGAATCGGCGATCTCGACCTGCGGCTCTCCCGTTCTGATGTGGTGTTTGTAAACGCGAGATCGGTCAGCGTCCCCCCGCGTGTACGCTTAGTCGAAGAGGGACAACGTCTTCGGTTCGTCAGCCATTTCGAATTTGAAAGCCTGCGGCGACGCAAGGACGCGGTCAACCGCATCCTTGCCGGCGACGGCCGCTCGCGCGATCTGCTCTCGGTTTTCAACTCCCGGACAGGCGCGATGCCATACCGGATCGACCATCGGATTGATGAGACCGCGATGGGCTTCTATGACCTGAATGAGGATCAGAAGGCCGCATTCGAACGGATTGTGAGGGCGCGGCCGATCGGCATGCTGCAAGGGCCGCCTGGAACAGGAAAGACGCGTTTCATAGCGGCATTGACCCACTACGCCATTACTAAGGGCGTGGCGCGAAACGTTCTCGTTGCCAGCCAATCTCACGAAGCCGTCAATACCGCGGCAGAGGCGGTCTTGTCCCTGTTCAGGAAGACAGGAGGTCAACCGAGCATGTTGAGAGTCGCGATGGACGAGTCAATCGTTTCCACCGCGATCAGGCCCTACTACACCGCGAGGGTGGAGCAGTCTTACAAGGACCGGTTCAGCGCATCGTTCAATGAGAAAATGGCGATTGCCGGAAGGGCGGTTGGCCTGCCAAACGAAGTCGTAGCAGACGTCGCCACACTGGAAACGGCTATCCGCCCGATCGGTGCCCGGATTGCCGACCTCGTTAAAGCACCGGACCGCGAGGATCAAAGAATTGATGGGCTCATTGAGACCCTACGCCATCATCTCGCATCATTGAATCTGAACGACGACTTCATCCGGGATGCCGATGAGACGGACTGGGATTCGCTGGTCGACAATGTTGCGCAGGAAATTGTCGGTCGGAACGGGCAAACGGGCGTCAATGCGGACAAAGTCGAGCGCCTTCGGCGTGTCTGCGCAATCGGGCGTGATTTTGTCGGAAGCGTCTCGCGGCCGCAAAGAAGCTTCGAAACTTTTCTCGCGGGAACGCGTCAGATAGTGGCGGGAACGTGCGTGGGTCTTGGCCGCACGTCCCTGGGTCTGACGAACACGGCGTTCGATCTGGTTATTGTCGACGAGGCTGCCCGGTGTACGGCGAGTGAGCTTCTGGTCCCTCTTCAGGCGGCGCGCTGGATCGTGCTTGTCGGAGACCATGCACAGCTTGAGCCACAACACATGCCGGAGGTTATTGATCGCGTCGCCGAGCGCACCCGCATTTCGAGGCGGGAAATTCAACGCAGCGACTTTGAGAGAGTATTCTCCACGCCATACGGCCAGGGCGCGAGCTTCACGCTGCAGACGCAGTACCGGATGCTGCCGCCGATCGGCCAGGTCGTATCGGAGACATTCTACCCTGGCCTTAAGCTCTTGCCCGGGCGCCACGATCCGGAGATCGATCCGTCGCTGTTGCCGGGCAGTCTCGGCAAACCGCTGATATGGGTTGAAACGGATGGCTTTGGGCCCGCCGCATTCGATCGGAAAGAAAGCAATAGCAGCCGGGCGAATAAAGCAGAGGCTGACGCCGTCGTTGCGCTCGTGGAGGAATGGCATTCGCATGAGCCTTTTCGAGAGTGGCTGCTGAATCAAAAGCGTCACCCTGCCGGCATCGGAATCATCTGCATGTATGCTGCACAGCGAAACCTGATTGAGCGCAAGTTGCGGCAATCGCCGATGGGTTACCTGCTAGATCGCGCTGTGAAGGTAGGCACGGTCGATAGCTATCAAGGCAAAGAAAACCCGATCGTCGTTCTTTCGCTCGTACGCAACAACGACTCAGGACCCATGGAAGGCGGCATCAAGCGCATTCAGGAAGGATTCCTCTCGGCACCCAATCGCATCAATGTTGCGGCTAGCCGCGCAATGGACGGAACTCGTGATTGTAGGTGCGCGAAGACGATGGAGGAGTGGCGGGCCGGTTGGACGCCTCAATGATGCGTTTGCAAGACAGCTTGCAGCCGGTTTCGCTGCGGTTGTCCCAATAGAGTCCCTGCTCGATCGCGAGCAGCGTGAAAGAGAAGCGCGGATACAATCGGGCTCAAATGGCGCGCCTCTGACTGTGGGAGGATCGCATGCAAAAGCCTAGCCGCCCGGTGCTTCACTTGAAAAGTCACGAGCTGGTTCCGGCCGACGAGGATCGGCGCGTGGAACTGGGCGAGTTTGAAGCCCTGTTGCCGTGCCGAAAGTATGCGATTGATTACAAGATCGCAGTGTTGGGGCAGGTCAGTCCTACTCTAGAATTTTTTCTTCGTCTGGTGAAAACAGTTCCCGGCATCACGGATGATGATGCCGCAGCGTTTTTTGGCTATTCGCGCAGCGAGATGGCGTACGTCGTCGAGGAAGCGCTCGGCCCCGGATATGTCGAGCTGAGAGGGGGGAGGCTTTGGATCACGACGGCCGGCGATGGCCTATTTAGAGACGGCGAAACCGAACCCTCGATATTTTCTGTAGAGAGCCGCGGTCGCTCGTTCGGCTTCGATTTTCTTTCGGTCGCGCCTCAACAGCCAAGCTTCTTGGACCCGCTTGAACTTTCCCTACCGGAGCTTCCGGTAGCCGATCCGGCCTCCACAGGAAAAATTGCGGGAAGGATACCTGACAGGTTCCGCTATTTCTTCCTGGAATTGGCGGAGCGGCAGGACAGCGAACAGCTTCATCGCCCGGATCTCTATTCCATTGATCGGATTGTCCCTGGAGACCGGTTCCAAAGTCCCGTCCGGATTCGCGCGTACGCACCGGCTTCGAACCCGGCCGTTGCCGAAATCGATCTCAGCTTTTGGCGCCCGGATCATGAAGTGGTTGATCGGCAGGAAATAGAGACGTCTGCAGCACGCTTCATAGAGGACATGAAACATTCAGCTAAGTCGCTGGATGCTCCGCTTGCTTATGAGAAGCTAATTGAATTTGCACCAGACTTTCTGCAAGAATACTCAACGAGGGCGGGACTTTCCGTGAATCGATACTGGCGCGAAGCCGTACGACGCGCCGGTGAGCCGCGAATTGATCGAAAGACCATTCCAATCGTTGGCTCCCTTTGCCTCCAGGAAAACGTGGCCCGGCTCGTGTCGATTATCGATTACGGTCTTTACGATAAGAAGGAGCTGCCCGACGTTATATTATCAGTTGCGCCTCAAATATCCAATTGGGCGGCAACAACGTTTCAGCGAGAAATTCTTTCAGAGATCAAGCGAAGAATTGGTTAGGAGGAGTGAGCTCCTGATCAGAACGACATAAAATCGATATGTTTCTTTAGCGGAAAAGCGCCCCGTTACCTCGAAAGGACGTTTGACGAAGTCCGGACGTCCGAGGTTAGCGAGTTTCCAGCGTCTCTGGAAATCCTGGTTGTCCGGCATATAGCGGCATTTGCCGTCGTTCACGCACCGATCGGCGCGATAGCCGGGTATCCGGTACCCCTTGGTTCTGGCCTCGTTCGACGCGGATGTGGTTGGCCGGGTGAACAAGTACGTCTCTGAACGCACCGACAGGTATGTACCGGGCCGCAGCTAGTGGTCAAAATCAAACGGAGGAGTCCGGAGCACTCCTTGCAATTTCAATGAGTTCCGCCGCTCGCCACGGGATCGAAGCGTTTGATTCTATTCACTAGCCTGGCCGCCACGTCGCCGGGCGGATCGGGCAGGACAACCCCGCGTAGCATCACATTAGTATAGGGATCGAGTTACAAGTGTAGATCTAGTTGAGTGCGGTTAACGCTAAGGCTAAGGCCGCGTCCATCCTTCCGCTAGCTTCTCAATCACCTTTTCAAGCCAGTTCTCGTACCAGTACCAGGTCTTCGCGACCTGAACACCGTAGCCCTTGCCTGCCTTGCGCGCGTCGAGCTGTCTTGCGAGCAGGGTGTGGTCGTGCATGTTGAACGCCGGGTAACCTGTGGCCTTGACTTTCGCCACGATCTCGGAGGGTAGGAGCTTTGGACGCTCGACTTCCTTGAGCAATACCCTTTCGACCGCCTCTGCTTCCGGCGTACCCGGTTTGATAAATTCGACGGCAAGGTCTGATTTTGATGCCTTGCCCGTCACCTTCGGGACGAAGGCGACCCGATAGCGGAATTTCGGGTCTTTTTGCTCGTCCTCGGTGAGGCCGTTGTGAAAATTGTCCATCGCGGCGGCGATGTGTGCCGGGAGATGCGCGCCGATCAGACTGGCTCGCTGCGCGCCATCGAACGTCACAAATTGCAGGGCAATCGGCAGCCGCTTTTCGAGTGCGAACTCTTTGCCAAATAGCGCCTTGATAGTGTCGTTGAAGTTGATGCAGCACGCCTGGAGCTTGGCACTGAGGGCGTCGTCAATTCGACTGGTCGAACGATGTTCAATCTCATGCCGAATCTCGATCAGGAATTTCAAATTGTTGACGGCTCCTTTCCCAATCGGGCACCTGTCATGAGCGAGGCATTGTCCCAACTCCCAATATTTTTCGGCGCCGCTCGGGGTCTTTTCAACAACGCCGCCCCTTTTATACCGGTAATCGATGCCCTCCCTTTTGTAGTAGGCGTGCAGGAGATACGTCCACGCGATGATGCTGGTGACGATGAAAAAGCTCGGCCCTGAACTGAAGTCCAGCACCGTTGAAAGTGTGAACCGCCGCGATCATAGCTTCCCGGGCTTTGACAAGCAACTCGTCCCCTCGGAGGTGCAAGCCGGTGCCTGGGTCAACGTCAGGCCAGGCTTCAAGGAAGGCGTCAAGTTCCGCATCGGATGCGGCTTTGATGGCCTTGTGCTTGGCTCCATCTCGTATCTCGGAAATGCGGGCATGATTGATTGACCGCGTGGGGCGCGAAAAGTAGGCCTGAACATCCTGCGGCACATACTTTCTCGCCAGCATCGCCTTGACGATGCCGACTTCCCATTTTTCCAGTGAATTCCCCAGCCTTCGCGCCACGACTTGTGCCTTTTATGCCAGTTGGCGTTCGAGCTTGAGTTTTCGCTTCTCCCAATCCGGCATCACGCGGCCCAGCAGATCAAAAAAGGGGCGGCCATGATGTTTGTGCCGAAGGTGACAAAGCTCATGAGTAATGACGTAATCGATCGCGTCGACCGAGGCTCGGATCAGTGCGCGGTTGAGGATCAGCTTGCCAGTGGGCGTCATTGATCCCCACCGCTGCCGAAGCTGCATGACAATCAGGCCCGCCGGCTTAAAATCCTCAGGCTTTGAAAATCGCTGCTGGCACACCAGCAAGCGTTCGCGAAACTTGGCGTGCGCACGTTCCCGATACCATTGCTCAACCAGTAACTTCGTCGTTTCGTCGTGCTGACGGCCTATGCGATTGAACGACCAGGCGTCCACGATAGAGCTTCACTTGCTGCTGTATATCTGCAACGACCTTAAGCTTGTACTGCCGGCCCAGATAGAGGTGGGTTTCGCCCGACACGTACTGCCGTTCCGGCGTCCGCGGCCGAAACTGGGTAAAGAAACGCTGCTGTCTTTGAATCCAGGATGCGCGCTTGCGCACCTTCTCGAAAACTTTGTCCAGCGTCGCGTCTATCGGGGCGACAACTTCAACGCTCGCGTCCGGGTTGACGCTAATCGCAAGAGTCCTTCGATCACGCCGTTTCAATTGAAAGGCAATCTGGCCGTCACCGTAGGGGATATTGAGACTTTCCATGTTCATCCGGGAAACCTCGCCCGGGCGACGTCCATGATTTGCAGTTCCAGCTCGTCCAGTTGTTCGAGCGGAATGTCGATTTCCTTCTCGTCGCGCACGACATCGAAGAAATAGTCGTCAATCGCATTGCGCATGTTGTTTTGCGCAACTTCGTTCGACCAGACATCGACGATGTGGTGCTTCTTAATGATGGCGACGATCGTCAGGGCAATCTCGGCGGCATCATCGCTGGTACTCCCGTTGGCTGCGACCTTCAGGACAGGCTCGACGATGCCGAACACGGCCTGCGCATCTTCGTCGCCCTTGATGCGTTCCGGCACCTGCCGCCCGTGATCCTTGCGCGCCATGCGGCTCGCCAGATCGACGATATTGTTCGAGGTAATCACGCTCAGAAATCCGCTTCTCGCGATAATCGCGGATCGTTTCCTCCAGCAATTCGGAGAACTGCCGGTAGAAGGCCGGATCTTCGTCCATCTTCTCGGTGATCGTGCGCTTGGTGGCGCTGGCGATTCGATCCGCCTTGGAGGCGTCCGAAGTGTGCTCCTCCTTGACGACGGCCTTGAGTGCGTCCGGATCGTTGATGTTCACCGCCTCGATAACGGTTGTCGCCGGCTTGGCGATCACGTGGTCATCCAGCAGACGCTGAATTTTCGGCTCAAACTCCTTGAGGTCGACGATCTCCTGATAGCGAATTTGGACAGACCGTCTTCAGCTCGCTGAATTGCTTCCATTCCTGTTTGAACGACTCGACCTTTTCATCGCTGAAGACCTCGTAGAGCTTCTCTGAGGACAGCGCGATGTGCAGGCATCGGGCAAAGGCACGCAGGCGCGCGTAGAAGTCCTGTCTCTTGGCTTCGTCAGCAAGGAGCTGCTCGAACTGCTCCATATCCTTCTTGTTTTTGACGGCTCTTGAACAAGTCCCAAAGCTGATTGTGCAGTTGGGGGAGCTTGCGAATTTCCTCACGGATGTCGTGAAGCGCGCCGACAAGATCGCCTTGATCGAATCCTTCAAAAGCGCTGTAGGTCGTCAGAGCCTTATCGAGTTCGCCGAGCAACCCCTCATAGTCCAGGATGAAGCCGAATTGCTTTTCCTTGCCGTCTTCCTCGAACAGCCGATTTACGCGCGCGACCGCTTGCAGCAGGTTATGTTCCTTGAGATGCTTGCAGACGTAAAGCACGGTGTTTCGTGGCGCATCAAAGCCGGTTAGCAGCTTCGACACGACAATGAGAATTTCCGGACCGTCGGGCCCCTTGAAAGCATCGATGATCTGGCGATTGTATTCGGCCTCGGTCTTGTACCTGGCCATCATCAAATCCCAGAACTTCCGCACCAGGTCTTTCGATTCCTTATCGACCTCCTCGTTTCCCTCATGGTCATCCGGCGGCGAGATGATGATCTCGCTCGACACATGGCCGATGTCATCGAGCACTTCCTTGAAGCGGATCGCCGCGGCCTTGGACGGTGCTACAAGTTGGGCCTTGAATCCTGTACCCTGCCAGAAGCGCCGATAGTGCTCCGAAATATCAAATCCCTTTGCGCGGATAGCCTGCCCGGTCTTTGACAAAGCATCCATGCGCGAGAATTTGCGCTTGAGATCGGCCTTCTGTTTGTCGGTCAGTCCCTCGCTGATTTTCTCAAACCAGCTATCGATTACGTCTGCCGCTGATCTGCTGCTCGACCATGCGGCCTTCATAGAGTAGCGGCACAACCGCTTCGTCCGCGACGGCCTCGTCGATGGCGTATTTGTGAATCAGCCCGCCAAAGGTGGAGAGCGTATTCTTTTCCTTCTTGAGGAGCGGCGTTCCGGTGAATCCGATATAGCAAGCGCATCGGGAGGATGCGGCGCATCCGCATGGCAAACTTGCCATGGCCGCCATATCGGCCCGGTCTGGCTGCGGTGGCTTTCATCGACCAGCACAAACAGGTTCGTATCGTCGTCCTTATAGTCCGACGCCTTCATCGCCGTATCGAACTTGTTGATGATCGTCGTAATCAGTGGCATCTTGTTGGCGATCAGATCGATTAGATCCGCTCCAGTCGATGCGCGCTTTGGCTCCATCTCGCACGACTTGAATGTCCCCTTGATCTGCTTGTCGAGATCATCGCGGTCGGTGACGATGATCAGGCGCGGATTTTTTATGTCGCGATCAAGCGCAAGCGCCCGCGCCGAGCATCACCATGGTCAGGGACTTACCGGAACCCTGGGTGTGCCAGATGACGCCGCTCTTGCGCGTTCCATCGAGGTCGAACTGCTTGACACGCTCGACCGCCTTGCGAATGCCGAAGAATTGCTGATGCCGGGCGATTTTCCGGATGCCGCCGTCGAACACCGTGAAGCGGCGGACCATATCGAGCAGCCGTTCCGGACGGCAGAGCGCATAGATCAGACGATCCTGCTCGGAAATTGCCCGCTCCCCGACAGCGGCCAGCTCGTCGAAGAACGCCCTTCGCGTCGGCCAGATCGCCGGAAAATACGGCGCGCTTTTCATCCTCGGTCAGCGGCCGGTTGATAGCGGCCAGGATATCCGCGTCCCGATCTTCCTCCTCGCGCCAGATTTGCCAGAACTTGCGCGGCGTGCCGATCGTTGCGTAGCGCGCTTCCTGCCGCTTCATGCTCAGCAGGATTTGGGCGTAGTGGAAGAGCTGCGGGATGTTGTCTTCGTTCTGATAACCGATGAGCTGGCTGTCGGCTTTCTTAAGTGACTCGGTTGGACGCTTGTTCTCGATCACCGCGAACGGAACGCCGTTGACGAAGCAAACGATGTCGCAGCGGCGGGTCTGAATGCTCGCCGTGCGCTCAACCACCATCTCCGCCGTGACGTGAAAGACGTTGTTGGCCGGATTATCCCAATCGATATAGCGGAGTGAATAGCTCTTGCTGTCGCCCTCGATCGCCTTGGTGATCGTGGTCCCGAGGATGAGTTGGTCATAGATATCCTGGTTCGTACCGCGCAGACCCTTGAGCTTGTCCGGCGTCGGCTTCAGACGGCGCAGCGCCTCATGCGCATCTTCCAGGTCGAACGGATATTCCTTGCCGCGATACGTAAAGCGGTTGATCCGCAGAAGCTGTTCGACCAAAACGTCATCAAGAACGACATTGCGCGACTTGCCTCGCAGCTTGTCAGCCTGCGCCTGCGAAAGGGCTTGAAGCCGAATGCAATGAGCGTCTGGATCGCCGGAATCTGCGATTGATATTTTTCGGCAGCGTTGAAGGTCATGCCGCCGATTCCCTCTCTCTGCTCCGCCTTGCACCCGCCATTCTCCGGTTAGAAGCTTTTGCATCAGGCCGCGTTTTTGTCGGATGAGTATTTCTTGTTCCTTCTTCAACTGATCAATTAGGCGTTGGCTTTCCATCAACACGGCATGGATTGCCTGCTGCTCGGCAAGCGACGGGACCGGAAATTCGATCTTCGCAAACTCCTTCCAGCGAAGGCTGCCGCGGCGATCTACCGAGGAACTCGTGCTCACCTCAAAAATGTGACGGTAGAGACTCGTCTTAAGTGCGCTGAAAGCATAACCGTTGTCGATCTTCTTGGCATCGAAACGGAAAATCGTGTAGATTGGGCTGACAAGACCAATCTCGACCATATTTTGTAGACCGATTGAGCCTTCCTCGACGTGATTGCTCGGAAAACCAAAATCTCCGCGCCAGATCAGCTTGTATCCCGACAAATCTCCACTAAAGACCTGCTTCTTGAAATAGTCGAGCGAGCGAACGAACCCATCATACTTGGAGCAGGACAGGACCTCAGTAGCGCTGTGGTCGCTGTTCCTTTCGGAGATTTCTGTCGCGAGTTTTCCAATCGGTTCCGCCTGCCAATCGAACGGCAGGTCAAACCATTGATGGGTCTTTTTGTCCTGTGCTTTCCTGAAATTCCCCAGACGCTTCTTTCCGAAGACTAGCTGATGCGTTAGCGCGGCATGAAGACGCTCCCTATATTCTACGGCGCGAGCGAGTGCTTCAATTGCCTTATCCCAAGTCCGCAGGATTTCGGCGATCTTTCGTTGTTCTAAAAGGGGTGCTACCAGTGTGGTCAGAGAATGAATTGGACTTTGACTGACAAGCGGTTGACCACTCTGCCCACGAAGCTTCGCAAGCTCGAGGAATTCGAGTAGATTCGCAAGGTAATTTGTATTGAATGCGCATTTCCTTTGGTAAGTAAAAAGAGCGTTGTCAGTAATCCAACATCTACCAGTAACTTGATGCACACAACCGCAATTGGCGCCAACTCGGCCAATTACTATGTTTTCTCCGTCCACATTGAATCGTGCGGAGTAACCCATGATGCCATTGCCGCCATAGACAGGAAACTGTCTTGCTTCGTCCGGCACGGTAGTGAAGTCATCAGGTTTAGTGGTCCCACTAGTCAGCTTGAAAAAGCTGTCCTATATCGACGTTGCTCCCAGTCAATGGGTATTGGGCGCGATTCTGTTAACATCGATGCCAAGCTCCTTCAGATGGCCCGTCATGCGCGCGCGCACGTCGGCAAGCTCGGTTTCGATCGTGTTGATCTCCTTTTGGAGCGCGGCGACGTCTATTTCTTCCTCCGTTTCGAAGGTGTCGACATAGCGCGAGATGTTCAGGTTGAACTCGTTCTGCCTGATTTCCTCAAGCGTGGCTCGGTGAGAAAATCTTTCGGATCTCTTTGCGCGCTCGGTAGGTTTCGACGATCTTCGCTATATGACCGTCATCCAGCAGGTTCTGCGTCTTGCCTGGCGTGAACTCCCTGCTCGCGTCGATGAACAGCACATCCTTGCGCTTCTCATTTGCGCCGCCCTGTTCGCGGGAGCGGTCAAAGACCAGGATCGCGACCGGGATGCCGGTCGTCGTAAACAGGTTGGCGGGCAAGCCGACGACGGCATCGAGCAAGTTTTCCTCGATCAGCGCCTTGCGGATTTGCCCCTCGGCGCCGCCTCGGAACAGTACGCCATGGGGCACGATCACAGCCACGCGGCCGCTTTCGCGCTTGGCGATCTCGATCATGTGGGTGATGAAGGCGTAATCGCCCTTGGACTTGGGCGGGATGCCGCGCCAGAAGCGGCTATACTGGTCGTGCTCGGCGTCTTCCGCGCCCCATTTGTCGAGCGAGAAGGGCGGATTGGCGACCACGACATCGAACTTCATCAGATGGTCGCCCTCGATCAGCGCGGGGCTGTTCAGCGTGTCGCACCATTCGATGCGGGCGGCGTCCTTGGAGTGCAGGAACATGTTCATGCGGGCCAGCGCCCAGGTCGCGCCGTTCACTTCCTGGCCGTAGAGGGCGAAATTGTCGGAGCCGACTTCTTCGGCGGCGCGGACCAGCAGCGAGCCGGAACCGCAGGCGGGATCACAGATTGTGTTGCCCGCCTTTGGTTCGGCCAGCTTAGCCAACAGCTTTGACACCGCTGCTGGCGTGTAGAATTCGCCAGCCTTCTTCCCAGCATCAGAGGCAAAGCGCGAGATCAGGTAGATGTAACACTCACCGATAATGTCCTCGGTGACGCGGGATGGACGCAGATTCAATTCGGGCTTGTTGAAGTCTTCAAGCAGATTCTTGAGGCGGCGGTTGCGATCCTTGGCGCGGCCAAGATTGGACTCGGAATTGAAGTCAATGTTGCGGAAGACGCCTTCCAGCTTGCCGCGGTTTGCGTCTTCGATCTTCTCAAGCGCGATGTTGATGAGCTCGCCGATATTGGCTTCGTTGCGCTTTTCATACAGATCATAGAAGCTCGCGCCGTTCGGCAAGTTGAAGCGCTCGCGCTCCATGCGCCGGCGGATGCGCACGTCGTCTTCACCGAACTGCTTCTTGTAGCTTTCGAAATGATCGTTCCAAAGATCGGAAATATACTTCAGAAACAGCATCACAAGGATGTAGTCCTTGTACTGCGTCGCATCGACGACGCCGCGGAATGTGTCGCACGCCGCCCATGCCGTATTGTTGATTTCCTGTTGGGTAAGTTTGTCGTTCACCGTCTTTTTCCTTCTGTTGTTTGTTTGTGGACGGACCAACCTAGCCCGTCCACAATATCTTTGGTCAGTATACTCCGCAGGGCGGGTTGAACTGCACTCGGAGCTGCCGTTCGATCAGCATCCGGTTATGCTCATCGGCATAGATAGCCGCGACCGCCAGCTCAGCTGTGCCCTCTCCGCTGCCACTCTGACGCCCGGTCATGGGCGCCAACGCGGTCAGGACGTCGCCGGATTTGCCAATATCGACCACGTTCCAGCTTGAAGTCTGGCCAGTGCGGCCGAGGACCACATAGACCCCTGAACGCGCCAACAACCCGTTCACGTTGCCGAAGGGACCTTCGGCATGGTAGTTTCCGATCTGGATGGACATGTTCATCTCCTGAGTTTGTCCGTTCCAACATGCCCGCCGGGTTTCGAGGTCTGACGGGCAGCCAATCGCCCGGCTCCATTGCCGTGGGGCCGGGCTTTTCGCGCCTGCGCGAGCAGGGCGAAGCTCGTGAATTCGAATTTTCTGTCCGCAAGTTGATGGGCTAGCGCGTGTTCGCGCCGGGCGAGAGTGTCGATTTCGGCTATCACCCTTTGCACTTCCGAATGGGTAATGGGACCTCAAGATCGTCCAGGCAGCCCTTGGGGATCATTCGGAGGTTTTGGCCTTGGGCGCAGCCCCAAAAATAGCGTTGCGTTTCGGGCTGGTTGATGAACCAGGCCAGGTATCGGGAATCGATCACGCTCTTATTTGGCCGCAGCACGATAAGCGGCTGGATGGCGACCGCGGGCGTAGTCGAGCGGGCGTCAATAATCACGGCGGTGTTCCGCTCGCCGCGTGAGCGGAACAGGAGGTCACCGGCCTTGGCCCAGTAGCGATCGAGGGATCCCGCGAGCGGATAGAGCGAGGCCGAAATGGGATCGAAATCTTCTTCGCGTTGTAGATCACGAAGCTGGATCGCGGGTACGCCGCCGTTTGCGGCGGGCTTCAGCCCGGTCCGGGCCGTGTAGCCGCTCCGGATTTCGCAGATCGTGGAGAGAGTGGTTTTGTCGCTGTAGGTCACGCTACAGATATAGATGCGCGCCTTAGAGTTTGTCAACATTTATTTTCATCCGTAGGGATTCCTACAGAGACGAAGGAACGAGGCGACCCGCGGCGCTCGCTCCTCATGCGAGCGAATCAAGGCTCGATGCCCTCGTCGGATTGCCGACGATCGCTGTCTTCCTTGCGAAATGATCTGACACGTTGGCCAACGGGCTCTATCCTCGGCGAGGTGCGCCACCCAGGGCATCCTCGAAAGGACGATTCAGCCGCTAAAGCCATATCCTCGCTTGCCGTCTACTGCGAATTTAAGCGGACAATTTGGATTGCGGATTCGCCACAAACTCGCCACAGACCAAAACGGACCAGATCAGACAATCGAGGATTTCTGCGGGTTTCAGAGGACGGGTGTTTGTGGCAAGAATTCCTCAAAAGCGCTTTCCGTATCGCAAAATTATAAGCTTAAGTCTTTGATTTATTTGTGGAGCGGGCGACGGGGGTCGAACCCGCGACATTCAGCTTGGGAAGCTGTATAATAGTATTAAATATCAATGGCTTATCCAACAGTTGCCACATACTCGCCACATCAAACTATAAAACCGCTGACAATACGCCTGCAGGCTCCGCAATTTTCTCCGACTGCTTAAGGCGGATCAAATGACCATAGACATTCAATGTCATCGCCGCGTCCTCGTGGCCCATCCATTCTTGAATAGTCTTTAGATCCTTGTTCTGGGCTATCAACATCGATGCGAAGAAATGGCGAAGAGAATACGGGCGTATACATATTTTCAATAACACGCTGTCCATCGACCTCAGTTTCCTGGATCAACCCCGCCTTCTCCATCAACGTATGCCAGCCTCGGCGTAGATAGTTGTTGTAGCGCTGGTAGTGGCCCCGCTCGCCCGGGAAAAGCAATTGCATGGGGTTGGGCCCATCCTGGCCGTCCAGATAGGCTCTCGCCATTTTTATGGTTTCGCCGCCGACCGGAATATAGCGTCGCGCTGCCCGCGATTTCGGCGGGCCGATGCGATTGCTACGATCCAGCGCCTGGGTGATGCTGACACCTTGCTCAAGAAGATCGGCTATAGGAACCGCGAGATATTCCTGCGGCCGCATGCCTGAGTCAGCGGCCAGATAGATCATTGGACGATAGCGATCCCACGCGTGCGCAATCTGCAAATTCTTGTGGTTCGCAAGGCGGTCCGCGGCTTGAAGGATCGACCTCACCTCGGCGACCGAGGGTATCTGGACGGGCTCCTGATAGCGCGATTGCTGGATGGTGATATTGGCGGCTGGGTCGACCGCCAAAACCCCTTGAGTGACCATCTCCAGCAAAGCAGAATGGAACGAGGATAAGACCTTCTTGGCCTGATCCCGGCTATACTCCTTGAGCAGCCAGGATCGGAACGCGACGATATCGGGCGATTCCAGCTCGTGAAGGGGTTTTTCCCAGAAATACGACCGCATGATTTCCGCGCGGTATCGGTAGCCTTCGAGCGTGGCCGGTGAGACCGGGTCTGCGCCCTGACGCCCTTCGTATTCGCACGTGTCCAGCCATTTTTGAATGGCTTGCTCGACCGACCGAACCCCGGCGCTCTTCGAGGCACGGAGATTTGGCAATTCATGCTGCGCAGAAATACCGTGCCTCCTTCAAGGTATCGAATGACTTGTATGCGTAGCCAGATCCTGTACCCTTGGTCGGATACCTGACTTGATATGTAGCGCCTTTAGCGCCTGTTCGTTTTCTGACGTCTGGCATGAATAATGTGCAGCATTTGTGTTGATATCTGAGCATACAATAAAGTCTGTTATTACTGCAAACCTCTTTGTGCATCAATTTGTCTTCGCCGATAGATCTCAGTAAGCACCCCCTTCTCTATCTTGAGCTTGCCGTCAATCGGATCGATGAAGAACGGAAGCCTGCGCCGGCCATGAACGTCCTTGTCTGCGGCGCGTTTCATCTGCCGCTTGGTAAGTTCGACGCCCATATCGGCCAGTATTTCGCGGGCTTCGTTCAGATCGATATAGCGCGGTGTGTATGTCATCGTGACCGTCCTTGAATCGTCGCACATCCGCCCTCGGGCATCGACGCGCGGCAGACTTCATAGCTTTCCCTTCGTCCGCCGCACTGCGGTATGGGCCTGTGCTGTAAATGATTTTGAGTTCCTGGCCGCCGGGCATGTAAGGCGTGACGTCATCGCCGAAGCCATTGGTCGGATTGACGTAAAGCGTCGCGCCGCGGGAGAATTTGACCGCGTATTTGATCTCAAGTTCGTGCAACTGCTCGAACAAGGCCTGCCGAATGTCGGCAATGGTCATTTCGCCGCGAACCCGAATTTCCATATTTTTACTGTATCTCCAAAGTATAGGCTCCTATTTCTATAATACAACTCCAAATGTATTATTACAAGTTACTGCCAGATATCTTCGCATGCGCAGCAAAACCACGGCCTGCGCCACTTTATCGCAATCCGTACTGTCCGGGGCAGACGATGTCCGGACAGCACTGCGATAACGCGACCACGCTCTGAGGTTGGGTGCCGGCCGCACCGCCGCTCCTCGTCCCTTCTGCGCTGACTCCATGCCGTTTAGAGCGCTGTCCCAGCCACGCCCCACCGCCGCGTGGAACCGCAGCTCGCGCCGGTAATGCCTTCCTCCCCTGTCTCCTGATTGAGCCGCCACAGGCCGCCGTCCGACAGGCCTTTCCCTGACGATGATGACTCCGGGGCCGCAGGAAAGGCCCTGATCGTCGGGGCCTCGCGACAAACAGGAGAAATCGATGACGAAGATCATCACCTGCAGCGAGCTGCGGTTCCGCACGCCGGAAGAGCTCCGGGCTCTGCTCCGCGCGCTTCAAAACGACCTGAGCCGCACAGCGCCCGGTTCAGCCGAGCGCCAGGCCATCCTCGCCAGCCTGGAGAGCGTCCGCCGCGCCATTTCGGCTCACCTCTCCCGGAGGCCGGGCGGGATGCCGTGACGGCGTCAGGCTCGACGGAAGCCGCAGCCTCAGGCTGCGGCTTCTGCACCGCTTAACTCTCGCTTTGGATCGACCGCGTCAGTCAATCAAAATCGCTGGCGCGCAACTGGCGCGTAAACCCGCTCTTTCGGGCTCCAAACCGCTCCTTCTGGCGCGTGCAAACGCAGACCAGCTTCAATAAAATCAGTCGTTTACCGCTTGCGGGGTCGCTTGCCAAGGTTGGGGTCGAGGGTTCGAATCCCTTCGCCCGCTCCAATATTTCTCCAGAAAATCAAGAAGTTGAAGGCGGCCCCCGGGCCCGTTTTTGCTTAGACGGCCTCTTTCCCAGACCAATCTGAGCGAATTGTGAACGACCACTGCCTAAAGGCGGTGGCTTCGGGTTACGGCTTAAAGCCGGATTGGGTCGGCCCCGGGGGGCCGACTCGGCAACTGGCTAGACAACTTTGAAATTGTCGTCAGGAACCTCAAGCTTTTGATCCTCAATATACTTCTTCCACAGATATCGGGGTCAGCATCTCTGGGGTCGGGGCTATTGGGTGGCTACGAGCGGCAACGTGACGGACGAGGTCGGAGGGCGTCGACATCTCAGGCCTCCTGCTTGCGCAGCAAGATCGGCGACAGCGCCAGGAACACGAGCGCGATCACGGCGATGGCGGCGATGTCGCGCCAGAGATCGGCCATTTCCCAGCGCCTTGGCGCCTAAGCCTTTGAAATCGCCCGCACGCTGCCAGCTTTGCGCGGATAGCGGCCAGATGGCCGCTAAGGCCGGAGCCGTGGGTCCAGATCCGACAGCCGCATTCGGCGCGGCGCGGGAAGACTGACCGTGCTAGCCCGCATTATGCACCGCGCTGACCGTTCTTCCGGGTCTTTCGTGGCATTTGGTTGATTTTGGTCGAGTTTGGACGTGTTGGTTCGGCTCGGGCTTTGAGCCTGAGTTTTGGTTGGAGGGGGGTTTGCAGGTTGGTGGGATGGGTTTGCGTTTTGGGGCCTCGCGCCCCGTCGCTCAGGTGACGAGACGCGGTATGCGTTCCAAAACGAGGCGCAGAATATCCTGCGCCGGGCACGAGGTCGGCAAGTGCACGCGGATCATCGTTTTCATTTCGACGACGCGGGCGGCGATCTTGATGAGGCGCAGGCGCAAGGTGTCGAACTGGGCGACGCGCCACATCGAGCGCTTCGGCATCGAGACGCGAAGCCCCCACATCAGCCAATAAGCGCCGGCGTGGAGGAAGAGACGGAACTGATTGGCCGTCGCCTTCGTGCAGGACGTGCGGTCCGCCGCCAGATGCGTCTTCCAGGATTTGATGTGGTTTTCGGCTTGGCCGCGTCGGCAGTAGAGGTCTTCGTACAGCGCGCGGGCGTTGCGCTTTTGCAGATTGGTCACGACGAAGCGCGTGTCGGGTCCGTCCTCGCCGACTTCGACGCGCGCGATGATCCGCTCGACGCGGCTCCAGCTCTGTGCGCCATCGTAGAACTCCTTGAAGCGGCGGAGCTTGCCGTCCTCCTCGAACCGCGCCTTCGTGCTGGCTTCGAGAGCCTCGACATGACGACGCAACGTCGTGGTCGGCGCGACGCCGAGGATGTAGTCGATGCCGTTGGCGCGACACCAATCGAGAACCTCGGGGCCGCAATAATGGCTGTCGGCGCGCAGGAGAATCTCGGTGTGGGGCCAGTGAGCGCGGATCGCGCGCAGCAGCCGGCGCAAGAAGGGCTTGATCTCGGCGCCGCTCGGCCGTTTGGCGGGACGAAGCACGGCCGTGACGAAGCGGCCCTCGCCGTCGAACACGACAATCGGCTGAAAGCCGTATTCGTCGTAATGCGCGTTGAACAGCCGCAATTGCTGGCCGCCGTGCACCGCGTCGAACGTGTCGTCGATATCGAGCGTGATCCGTTTGGGAACCTTGGCAAACGACTTGCAATAGAGGTCGACCATCGCACGGCCCATTCGCAACAGCGCGCGAGCGTCCGGCAGGTTCTCCAATCGCGAGATCGTCGATTGCGAGCACAACTCCCGATCCGACGGCGTCAGATCGAGCGCCATCTTGAATATCGGGTCGCTGCGCAGGGAATTGGCGTCGATCCCGTCCTCGTAGCCGGCGCCGATCATCAACAGCCGAAACCGGATGATGTCCGCCAAGCTGTGGGTGATCTGATCGGGCGCCCGAGGATCGACCACACACGCGGCCAGCCGATCCGCGACCCGAAGCCGCTGTTCGACTTCGCGCAACGCCAAAATGCCGCCGTCCGACGAAAGCAACCCTCCATCGAATTTGGCCACAACGGCTTTGCCCGAAACCGATGACAGACCAGGCAGCGGCAGCATAGAATTGTTCATGGCGGGTGTGGCTCACCTGAAATCGCGCGAATTGGCGTCGACAACCGGATTTTACGCAAAATCAGTCGCTTAGGCTACTCCCGCCGACCCGCGACGCATAATGCGGGCTAGAAGTCCTTCGCCAGGCTTGGACAAGGCCAAGACAATTCGGAGGGGCACAACCGGTTATGTTCGACCCCGCCAGCTATCACGTGACCGAAACGCTCGGCGACGGGCGCAAGGTCGAAATCCGGGCGCAAAGGCCGGAAGACCGCGAAGGCCTGCTCAAGGCCGTCCATCGCGCGAGCAATGAAACCCTCTATCATCGCTTCTTCGCGGCGAAGCGGGAGTTTTCCGAGCAGGAAGCTCACTTCTTCCTCGACATCGATTTCGTCCATCATGTCGCGCTGGTGGCGGTGGCGACCGAAGACGGGCGGCCGGCCATCGTCGGCGGCTGCCGCTATGTCGTCCTCGAGCCGGGACGCGCGGAAGTCGCTTTCTCGGTCATCGACGCCTATCAGAATAACGGCCTCGGCACGGCGCTCATGCGCCATATCGCGGCGATCGGCCGCGATGCGGGCCTCAAGGAACTGGTGGCGGAGGTCCTCTCCGATAACGCGCCGATGCTGAAGGTCTTCGAACGAAGCGGGCTCGCCCTGACGATGAGGCGCGAAGGCGCCGTCGTGCATGTGTCGATGCGCTACCCTGGAGCGGCGAAACCCGACGCCGAGCTCGAGCGCCGGTCTACTTCCCGCACTTGATCAATGTGGTGTCGAGCGCGGGGTCGCCGGTCGGACTGTAGACGATTTCGCCGCCCGGCTGGATTCTGATCTGAATCGTCTGGGAGGTGTAGCTGATCGAATCGTTGCACTCGGCGGTGATCTTCAAAACCCCCTTCTCGTGGGAAACGTGCTGCACCCGGCAGGCGCCGGCGGGCACGCGGATTTCCTGCGGCCCAATGATCGTGGCCTGGGCGAACTTGTCGACCGGCTTCCGAAAGGCGAGCCCGCCGCCGCTCCTGACGAAGAGTTTCGAGCAGTCGGCCTGATTCGTGGTCCACGCGCCGACCAGGCGCTGGTCGATCGAATCGGCATAAGAGCCCGACCCGCTCGCAATCACTCCTGCAAGTCCGATCGCGCAGGCCACGGCTCGACCGCCTATTGTCATTGTTGGACCCCCGGATGCTTCCGCGGGCACGATAGTTCAAAGGCCGACAGCCGCCAACCCGGGCGATTGTAACGCACGCGCATGTCGCCCTCCAGGAAGTGGAGCAGGAGTTCCGCTGCCGGCCGCCAGAAATGCTACTTCTGGCATTCAGGACAATAGAAGGTCGAGCGACCGGATTGCACAAGGCGGGCAATGCTTCCGCGGCAGCGCGGCCGCGTGCAGCGCAGGCCTTCACGGTCGTAGACCGAGAATCCATGCTGAAAATAGCCAAGCTCGCCGTCGGCGCGGCGATGGTCGCGCAACGTCGATCCACCCGCCTCGATCGCTTCTTCGAGCACGGCGCGGATGGCTTTGGCCAAGGTTTGGCTGGCGCGAGTTGGACGTCCGGAACGGTCGGCCAGAATTCCCGCGGGCCGTAGCGGGGATAGACGGGCCATAAAAAGCGATTCGCACACGTATATATTACCCAAGCCGGCGATCCTTCTCTGGTCGAGGAGGGCGCTCTTGAGCGGCGCACGCGAGCCGGCGAACAGCTGCGCCAAGCGTCGGGCGTCGAATCCCAGCCCCAGCGGCTCTTCGCCCAGTTCGATCAGCCGTGGATGAGTTTCGAGAGCCTCGCTCGCGACAAGATCCATGAAGCCGAACCGCCGCGGATCGTTGTAGGTGACGATCTTGCCGTTATCGAGATGCATCACGACGTGGTCATGCTTCGGGTCCTTGGAGCGTTCCCGATAGAACGGGCCGGGTGCGGCCGTCTCCGAGGCCTCGACGCGGAACGAGCCCGACATCCCGAGATGGGCGATCAACGTCGCGCTGTCGTCGAGTCGGAACAAGAGATATTTCGCGCGCCGCGCCAACGCGACGATCCGCCGTCCCGTCAGGCGCTCGGAAAAACCCGGCGGGAACGGAAAGCGAATGTCCTTCCGCCGCAATTCGACATTTTCGATACGGGCTCCGACCATGGCGGGCTCGAGGCCGCGTCGGACGGTCTCGACCTCCGGCAGCTCAGGCATCTCTTTGGTCCCGAATGATGGCGAGAAACGCAGCCCCGTACTTCTGCAGTTTGGTTGTACCGACGCCATGAAGGTCGGCCAGGTCATCGAGCGTGTCAGGCCGCTCCTTCGCCATTTCAATCAGCGTTCGGTCGGGAAAGATGATGTAGGCCGGCTGATTTTGCGCCGCCGCGATCGCGCCGCGCAGGCTCTTCAGCGCCGCGAGAAGCACGGCGTCCGCTTCTTGAGGCTTCGCAACTGTTCGCCTCGTCCGCCGCGGTCTCGCGCCGACGACGTCCTCGCGAAGCGCGAAGGCCGCCTCGCCTCGCAGCACGCGTCGGCCGTCTTCGGTTACGATCAGGCGATCGCGATCCTCCTCGTCGCGCACGATGAGCTTGGCCGACTGCAACTGTCGCAGGACGCCGCGCCACTCGGCCGGGGTCCGGTCCTTGCCGACGCCGAAGGTCTTGAGCTCGTCGTGGCCGTGCCGCTCGACCGCCTCGGTAATCTTGCCCGCCAGGATATTCGCGAGATGGCCGAAGAAAAATCGGCCCGAGGTGCGCAGGACCGCCGACAAAGCCTTCTGTGCCTCGATCCGGCCGTCGATGAGCCGAACCGCGCCCCGGCAGACGTCGCAATAGCCGCAATCTCCGGACTGTTCGCCAAACATCGCGAGCAGCGTCTGGCGCCGGCAGCGGGCCGTCTCGCACAACGCTACGAGGTCGTCGAGCTTGGCCATCTCGACCTGCTTGCGCGCGTCCGGGGCGCCGCTCTCCACAATCTGTCGGCGGCGCAATTCGACGTCGCCGGCGCTGTAGAGCGTGAAGGCGTCCGCAGGCAGTCCGTCTCGTCCGGCGCGCCCGATTTCCTGATAATAGGCCTCGATCGAGGAGGGCATGTCGGCGTGAAAGACGAAGCGGACGTCCGGCTTGTCGATGCCCATGCCAAACGCGATGGTCGCGCAAATGATGCAATCGTCCTCGCGCAGGAACGCGTCGTGATTTGAGGCGCGAACCGAGTGGTCCAGCCCCGCGTGATAAGGCAGCGCACGTCGATGACGGCGTCCGAGTTCGTTCGCCAGCTCTTCGGCGCGGCGGCGCGAGGCGCAATAAATAATGCCGCTCTCCCCGCGATGAGCGTCGAGCCGCTCAACGAGCTGGCGCGTCGCATTGGTTTTCGGCCGCATCGCGAGAAACAGATTGGGCCGGTCGAACGAGCGCACGAATGCTTGGGGCGGGCGGAGAAAGAGTTTCGAGACGATTTCCGAACGGGTCGGAGCGTCCGCGGTGGCCGTTACGGCGACGGTCTGAAGCCCGCCCAATCCTTCTATGGCGCTGCGCAGCCGTAGGTATTCGGGCCGAAAGTCATGGCCCCACTGAGACACGCAATGGGCCTCGTCAACGGCGACACAATTGACCGAGGCGTCGCGCAAGTAAGCGCTGACATCGTCCCTTAGCAATCGCTCGGGCGCAATGTAGAGCAGGCGCAGCGTCCGCTCGCGGATTCCCTGCGCGATCCGGCGGCGCTCCTCAACGCGGGTGGAGGAATTGAGGCTTCCCGCCTCGACGCCAAGTTCCTGCAATTGGGCGACCTGATCGCGCATGAGCGCGATCAGCGGCGACACGACCAGCGTCAGTCCTTCGCGGACGATGGCCGGAAGCTGAAAGCAGAGCGACTTGCCGCTACCGGTCGGCATGACCGCAAGGACGTCCTTACTCTCAAGAATGGCCGCCAGGATCTCCTCCTGACCCGGGCGGAAGGCGGAAAAGCCATAGACACTCGCGAGCGCTTCGCGAGCTTTGAGCATGAGCGCCGGCTCCTGCTTCATGCAGGAGTCTCCGTCGCCAAAAACGGGCGTCCACTGCACAGACTGAACCCGCTCGGCGCCCGTCGCCAGCATCACGAGTCGGTCGAAGCCGAGCGCCGCTCCGCACGCGTCGGGCATCTGGCCGATCGCATCGATGAAATGCTCGTCGATCGGGTAGGATGTCCCATATATGCGCGCCTGTTCGGCCATGTCGGCTTCGAAGCGTCGCCGCTGCTCGCCGGGATCACGCAGTTCATGGAAGGCGTTGGCAAGCTCCACGCCGCAGCAATAGAGCTCGAAACGCTCGGCCACGCGCCGGTCGTCGGGGCTCACCTGTGCGAGCGCGGCTTCGCTTACAGGATAGTCGTAGAGAATCGTCGCGCGTCCTGCTCCGAGCTTGGATTCGACATGCTCGCTGAGCAGCCGACTGAATATGTCCGACCAGGTATCGTCGGCCGCGACGCGGACGCCGGCTTTCATCGCCTGGCCGGCAAAAAGCGCCACATCGGGATCCTGTTCGGCCGGCAGGCTTTCAAAGAGATTAATCCCTGTGTGCCTCTCGAACGCCTCGCGCACCGTGACCCGCTCCGGCGGCTCGAACGGGCTTGCTTCCCGCCCGCGGAATGCAAACCTCTTCGCGCCCGCCACATGGGCCGCGAGCGCAAGGAGCGCCGCGCAATCATCCATAATCCGCGCGAGTGACGCATCGACCCGATACCATTCGAGCATGGTAAATTCCGGAGCGTGCAGCGCGGATCGTTCACGATTGCGAAAGACATGAGACAAGGAAAAGAGTTGCATCTCGCCAGCCGCCAAGAGTTTCTTCATCGCGAATTCCGGCGACGTGTGCAGATAGGCCTCGCTCACCGAGCCTTCCGGCCGCACAAACGTCGTACGAAACCCATGCAGATGGGTCTCGTTGCCGGGCGACGCCTGAAGCGCCGAGGTATCGACTTCCAAAAAGCCGTTCGCGTCGAACCACCGCCGCACGAAATCCGCAATGCGCGACCGCATAAACAGCCGGCCGCGGCGTTCGGCGTGGCGATTCCGGCTCCAGAATGGCGATGAGGCGGGTAAGCTCACGGAACTCTATGTTCTCCAGATACGATTCGGTCGTCCCGACTGGCCTTCGCCGCCAAAACCAGTATAAAGCGCGCCTCAAGCGCAAGCCCGCCGCTTGTAAGGAAGCGATCCGTCGCGCAAAAGCGGCGCACGCCAGATTTCGAGGACAAAGACGTGAGAGTTATCGCAAGCTCGATTCGCAAGGGCAACATCATCGAGCGAGAGGACGGTCAGCTTTGCGTCGTTCTTTCCGCCGAAAGCTTCCATCCCGGCAAGGGCACGCCTACGACCCAGATCGACATGCGCCGTCTGTCCGACGGCGTCAAGGTGACCGACCGCTTCAAGACGACCGAGCAAGTCGAGCGCGCGTTCGTCGAGGACAAGAGCTTCGACTTCCTCTACGCCGACGGCGACGGCTACCATTTCATGAATGCCGATACCTTTGACCAGTTGACCGTCCCGACCGAGGTCATCGGCGATCAGGCGCAGTGGCTCCAGGAGGGCATGAAGGTCATCCTCTCCATCTTCAACGAGACGCCGGTCGCCATTCAATTGCCGCCCCGCGTCACCCTGGAGGTGGTCGAGACGGAGCCTGCGATGAAGGGCCAGACCGCATCATCGTCCTACAAGCCCGCGAAGCTCTCGAACGGGGCGCGCGCCATGGTGCCGCCCCACATCAGCGCGGGAACGCGCATCGTCCTGCAGACCGAGGACGGCAGCTACGTCGAGCGCGCCAAGGACTGACTTCCAGCCGGCATGACTGCGGCGCAGGCGTTCGCGAGTTCGTCGAAGTGCGAAATCACCTGGTCTGGGCCGAGTTCGGACACGGGTACGTCGGAATAGCCGAAGTCGACCGCAATCACCGGCAGTCCCGCCGCGCGCGCCGTCTTGATATCGGTGACTGAGTCGCCGACCATGATCGCGCGGTCGCCGGCTCCGCCGGCTGCGGCGATTGTGCCGAGTAAGGGCTTCGGGTCCGGCTTGCCGACGCCAAACGTGTCCTGGCCGCAAATGAAGGCGAACCAGCTGGCGACGCCCAGCTTTTCGATGAGGATTTTCGCCGAGCCTTCCATCTTGTTGGTGCAGACGGCCTGGCGCCATCCCGTTCGCGCAAAAGCCTTCAGGGCCGCTTCGACGCCGGGGTAGAGCCGCGTTTGCTCCACGATGTGGGCGTTGTAGTGGGCAAGAAAATCGCCGAACAGCGACTTCGAGCTTTCGCGGCGCGAGCTGCCGTCCCGACGCCGCAAAGCCGCGTGCAATCAGCACCCGGCCTCCGGCGCCAAGCATCGAGCGTGCGTTCTCGACCGATAGCGGCGCGAGGCCTTCGTGGACCAGGACCGCGTTCAGCGCGCCCATCAGGTCGCCTGCTGTGTCGGCGAGGGTGCCGTCGAGATCGTAGACGATGGTCGGTGCGGTCATCGATGCATCAGTCCCAAAAATCAGGCGCGGCGGCGGCGAGGAGACCGCCGATCCGTACCGGCGCGATGGCTTTTGTCAGCCCCGAAGAGTTGATATCCACCACCACCCCGCAGAGCGTCGCCGGCCCGAGTGCGGGCTCGAACCGGCCGGAGGGAATGCGGCGGATGAAGCGCCTCATGGGCTCGTCCTTCTCCATGCCGATCACCGAATCATAGTCGCCTGTCATGCCGACGTCAGTGACGAACCCCGTACCGCCGGAGAGAATCCGATGGTCGGCGCTCGGCACATGCGTGTGGGTGCCGACAACGAGGCTCGCGCGCCCGTCGACAAAGTGGCCGAGCGCCCATTTCTCGCTGCTCGCTTCGGCGTGCATATCGACGACGACGGCGTGGCATCCCTCGCCCAGAGGCGAGGACGCGAGCTCCCGGTCGACCGCGGCGAACGGGTCGTCCAGCGCATCCATGAAGATGCGGCCAAGCACGTTGACGATGAGGAGGCGCGCGCCTTGCGAATTCTCAATGACCGTAGAGCCGCGTCCGGGCGTGCCGGGAGGGTAATTGGCGGGACGAACCAGCCGCGGCTGCCGTTCGATGAACACGAGCGCTTCGCGTTGGTCGAAGGCATGATTGCCGAGCGTCACCGCGTCGACGCCCACCTGCAAAAACTCTTCGAAAATCGCCTCGGTGAGGCCGAACCCGCCGGCTGCATTCTCGCCGTTCACGATGACAAAGTCGAGGCGCCAGCGCGCGCGCAGGAGCGGCGCCTGCTGACTGACCGCCGCCCGCCCGGAGCGCCCGACGACATCGCCAATGAAAAGAAGGCGCATTCAGCGCTCGCTGACAAAAATGGTCTCGCGCTCCGTCACGACGACATCCAGTCTCTGGTCATGCGCCTCATAAGGCACCGTCGCGACTTCGCAAACCCCGTAAGCGACGCCGACCGCATGAATTCTCTTGGTTGACCTGAGGAGCGCCAGGCTGCGGTCGTAATAGCCCGCGCCGTAGCCGATGCGATGGCCCAGCCGGTCGAAGCAGGCGAGCGGTACGAACAAAAGATCCGGGTCGACGCCGGGCGCCGAGTTCGAGCGGCTCGGAAATTCCCATTCGGCCGAGGCGCGTCGGCTCGCCGGGCCGCCAAAGACGAAAGGTCAAGGGGGTTCCGCGGCCGACGACCGCCGGCAATGCGGTCGCATAACCCTTCGCCGCAAGTGCGTCGAGCAGTGCGAGCACGTCGGGTTCGTCGCGTATGGGGTGGAAAGCGGAAACCACGGCAGGTCCCCAGAGTCCGGCGAAGCGCATGCCTTCCTGGGTCAGCCGCTCGGTGAGACGGGTCTGGGCGTCTGAATCAAGGTCCTTTCGCCGCGCGAGCGCCTGCTGGCGGAGAAGGGACTTCGGATCGGCGTCGGTCGAACTCAAGGCACTGCGCCAATCCGTGGTGTAAAATGAGCGCGGAGCCGAGACGGCCGTTGGACGGTGATCCCGGGCGCCTACGTAAGGTAGGTGGGCGCCGTGTGCCAAAGCCCACGGGCAAGGGCAGGGACAGCTCCCATAGGGATCGTACGGCCCCGAGGAATATTGTCCTGACGCGCCACCCAGCTCCGCAAGCCCCAATCTAGGCGCTCGGCGGGCAATTGGCTAGGGCCGACAGAGCCGATGCCGACAGAGCCGACCGGACCGGGCGGCGGCGAGAATTGCGTAGCCGGCACGCCAGTTCTCGGCGGTCGAGACGAGGCCCCGGGCCGAAGACAGAACGGCGAGGGTCTCGGCGAGATCCTCTCGCGGAGCCACTTCGAAGGCGGCGAGCCAGCGGCGGAGGGCCGCCTTGAACGGTGTTGGCCAGCCGGCGCAGTCGCCGAAATCGATCACATGGAGCGATCCGCCTTGCGCGACGACGTCTAGCGCCCGGACAAGCGCCGCACGCCACGGCGGGATCATCGACAAGGCGTAGGAAATCATCACGCGCTCGAACTGCTCCCGGCCGAACAGGGCCCGAGGCTCGAAGTCGATGGCGTCGGCCTCGGCGATGGTGATGCGGGATGTTAGCCCGGCGCGCGCGATCGAAGCCGCGGCGGTCTCGAGCATCTCGCGCGAGACGTCGAGGCCGAAGAACTTCGAATCGGGATAGGCGCGGGCCGCTTTGACGAGGTTACGCCCGGTGCCACAGCCGATTTCGAGGACAACATCGCCGGGCTCAGGCCGCAGGCGGGCAATCGCTTCGTCGCGGCCGATCAGATAGTACTTGCGGCTCAGGTCGTAGATATGGCGCTGACGGCGGTACATCCTGTCCATCAGCTGGGCAGCGTCGCTCATCGTCAGGCGTCCCTCAGGATGTAAAGGTGGAAAGCGCCATAGATGGACGAGCGGTCCTGTCGCCCGAGTTCCCGGCAGCGTTCCTCCTCATAGGACCAGCGGTTCAAAAGATCTTCGGGCAACCGCCCCGGCAGGAGGCGCTCGTCGGCCGCCGTGCGGAAGATGACCCGCGCGGCAGGCCGGGCCGTGCGCGTGATTTGGGCCCACAACGCTGTCAGGTCGGTGTCGGTCATCCAGTCCTGGGCGTCAAGCAGCACATATCGGTCAAAGCTCGCCGCCGGCGAATCGAACAGAATTTCGGTCAGCGAACGCTGCACATAGCGCACCCGCTTCGACCGGTCGCGGAGAGCGTCGAAATTCTCTTCCTGCAGGTAGGGCGGCAGAGACGGCTCCGGACCCGGCGCATAGCGGCGGCCGAACGCCTGCCAGGCGAAGTAATTGTCGGCGATGGCGAAATCGCAAGCAAGCCGCTCGACCCGCTGGCTGAGCACCTCTCCAATGCCCCTCGGCGAGTTGGCCGCCAGCGCCTTATATTGCGCCGGCGGAATGCCGAGGCCATAGAGCGACGCCGGCTGCTTCATCATCCAGCGGACGAGCGGCTTATTGAAGATCGGCGCAAGCCGCTTCTCGTAGAGCGTCCTCTGCTCCTCGAGCGTCCTGGCCTCGAGAATGTCCGATGGGTCGAGCCCGTGTAGACGGGCAAGCAAATGCCCGGCGCCGAGGAAGTGCCCAAGCAGACCGTGGCGATAAAGATTGCGGGCGAAGACGCCGATGCGCCGGCGGCCGAATGCGCGGCGCTTGTCCCAATAGGCGCGCGTCCCCGGGTCGAGCCTGGCCCGCAGGCGCTGGTCGTATACGCGAACGTTGGCGCGGACGTCGGCGCGGCCCAAGAAGCGGAAGAACGTCTCATAGTCCTGCAGGTTCTGCAGCGCGCAAATCTTGAGCTTGCCGAGCGCGATGTGCGCTCCATTGAGGTCGACCGCTGTGACGCCGGCGGGGTTGGCGGCGAGATACGAAAGCACGTTGCATCCGCCTGACGCGATCGCGATCACCTCGTGCCCCGGTCCGATCTCGAGCGCCTTCATGTCGACGACCGGATCTTCCCAGATCTGGGGATAGACGAGCTTCGAGAACGCGTAGGTGAAGACCCATTCGAGCACCCCTGCCCGCGACAGGGGTTTGGCGCGATGAACGGCCGCCCTGAGAGAGACGCCGGTCGCCTTCCGGGCCGCCTTGGTGGAGTGCGCCAATTCAGTCCCCCATCCCTCGGTCGTCCGAGCGCGCTAGATGAGTTGCATGACGCCGGCGTGACGAATTAGCAGCCCCAGTACGAGGTACAAGGTTGCACAGGAGGACGGCCGCCCGGGATTTCAGGGGAAACAGGCAAAAAAGAGCGGATCGGCTGGGAGGGGGCCCGCCGATCCGCTAGCCTCGCAAGATGTGTTCGGTTCGTCCTGGCGCTCGGGGGCTGGGGGGCAAGAAAACCGAGCAAACCGCAAACCGACCTCGCGCGGCACCAGTTAAGATGCAGGCCCCTTAGGGCACGCGCTTGTCCGGAAGCCGGCTAAACCAAGGCATTATGCAAATCAATTATGAACGTCATGGAGAAGCGGCCACTCGAAACGGGAGATCATGAAATGGTCTTTACTTTTCCCCGTGAATCTCCTGCGGCGGCGTCAGTCGCTCGAGCCCGTCTTCGGCTCCGTATTCACGCTCTTGGCCTTGGCGGCCTTCGCGTCCTTGACGGTCTTGCCGATGACTTGAGGCTTCGTCGCCGGTTTCTTCATCTCCGTGTCCGCAACGACGTGTTTCCTCGGCTTTGGATGGCGCCGAATCGCGCGCGGGGTCCGAACCGCTCCCTTAAGAACCGTCGGCGCGCTCGGCTCCCCGTTTGGCGACGCCTGGTCACCGATCGCGGCGGCCTTCTCGGCGGAGTAAGCCTTGGCGTCGGCCGGCAGCGCCGCAGTTGAAGCGGGCGTTGGCCTCGGACCGAGAACCGGACCCTTCCAGCCCGCAATAGGACCGATGAAGACGGGAACCGGGTCAAAATGCGGACGTTCGTTGGAAATCTCCGTATGATAGGGCGCGCCGCTGGCGACCGCGGAGATGACCGCGCCGCGGCCCTGGGGCGATGCCTGGAGGGCTTCGGCCACGCTTTCTTCGTCCGCTGCCGCGATCGCCGCAGCGTTCCGGTGCAGGCAGACATCGGCGCGCATATTCTTCGGGCCACCGCCGGCGGTCGGCAGCGACTTGAGCGTGCCCGATCCGCCGCTCATGGCGAAGCCTCGGTCGAACAGGTCGGCCGCCTCCTGAGTGCGCAATTTCGCCGACGGGGAGCCAAGCACCACCACGATGAGACGCCTGCCGTATTGACTGGCAGTCGCCACGACGTTGAATCCGGCTGGACAGGTGAAGCCCGTCTTCATGCCGTCGGCTCCGGGATAGCGCCCCAGCAGGCCGTTGTGGGTGGGGATAATCTGGCCGCCAAGCTGCAGCGCCCCAATCCCGTAGAGACCCGCCTGGTCGGGGAAATCGTGCAGCAGCGCCCTGGCGAGCATCGCCATGTCGCGCGCCGAGGACACGTGGTCCGGGTTGTGCAGCCCGTTCGGGTTGACGAAATGCGATTCCCGCAGTCCCAGACGTCGCGCCTCCGCATTCATGTCATCGGCGAAGGCCTCGACCGACCCGGAAACGCCTTCGGCAACCATGACTGCAACATCGTTCGGAGATTTCACCATCAGCATTTTCAGGGCGTTGCCGAGCGTCACCTCGGTGCCCGGGCGAAATCCCATCTTCGAGGGCGGCATCCGCGCGGCCCGCGCCGACATCACGAGAGGCGTGTCCATCGTCAGTTTGCCGGCCCGCACCGCGTCGAGCGCGACATAAACGGTCATCAGTTTGGTGAGCGAAGCCGGATACCACTCCTCGGTCGCCTCGTTTTGGATCAGAACCTGTCCGCTGTCGGCGTCGGCGACCAGAAAAGGCGTCGCGTGGGCGGCGCCGGCGCAAATTGCGAGCGAAATCCCAAGGCCGAGAGCGCCTCGCCGCCCGACTGACCAAACGCCAAAAGGCATTGTTGTCGCTCCTTCCGACGCCCACAAGCGTAAAACTCCTAAAGGAGAAAGACCGCAAGCTCAAGTTCTGGCGGTTTTGCGGATCGCCGCGGCGACTTGCCGACGCTGCGCAAACCTCTTTGCAGCGGATGATGTAGACAGATCTTTCGTTAAAGCGGCGGATGTCGACGAGTTCGACCGGCGCGCTCGATTTCGAAGAATGGCGCAGCCTCGATTTTCAACCGCCTCGCGTACGATGCTCGGCTTTCGGGCGCGACGCGGCCCTGTGAGCGGTCCCCGGTCCTACACGGCCTTGCCGACCAGCGCGCCGATGCCCGCCGTTACGGCCATGGCGAAGGCGCCCCAGAAGGCGACCCGCACAGCCGGCTTGACCACTGGAGCGCCGCCCATCCAGGCGCCGAGCGCGCCCAGCACGGCCAGGAAGATCAGCGCCGCGATCGACACGGCTGCGACCAGGGTTTCTCGCGGCGCGATAAAGGCGGCGACCGTCGGGAGCGCAGCGCCGAGGCTGAAAGCCACCGCGGAAGCCCCTGCGGCGACGACGGGATTAGCCTCAGAGCCTTCGGCGAAGCCGAGTTCGTCGCGCGCATGGGCGCTGAGCGCGTCCCTCGCCATCAACTGCTCGGCGACCTCGCGGGCAAGCGTCGAGGTCAAGCCGCGGTCAACGTAGATCTGCGTCAGCTCTTGCAACTCCGACGACGGCCTTTCCTCGAGGCCACGCTTTTCCCGCTCGATGTCGGCAGCCTCGGAATCGGCCTGGGAGCTGACCGAGACATATTCGCCTGCCGCCATCGACATCGCCCCGGCCGTCAGGCCGGCGAAGGCGGCGGTCAGGATTTCGTCCCGTCCGGCGGCGGCGGCGGCGACGCCGACGATTAGGCTCGCCGTCGAAATGATGCCGTCATTCGCCCCAAGCACCGCGGCGCGCAGCCACTGGCCGCGATGGACGAAGTGTTGTTCCGCCGCAGGCATGCCGCGATCACTCCTCGTAAGCGCTGCCGGGCGGTCGCCTAGCACGGCGACGCGACGAATGACCAGGGCAGTCTGGGCTTCGACCGATCGCCCCTTTGCGGGACCGGATTCCCTGCGATATTTCGTCTTTGCGGGCAAGAAGGCGTGGGCGACGGCAGGGCGACGGCGCGGCGAGAGTCATGCGGATTGAAGGATGACTTCCCCACGTCGGCGTGCTGGACGGACGTTTGAAACTTTCCTGCCGTGTTAATTTTCGGCAAGCGTACGACGCCGAACGCAGGAGATTTTTACATATTCCCCGTCTTTGGGCAGGATCGAGGTCCGTGCGAACATTTCCTGGGCCGCCAAGCCGCACATGATTTCATTGCTGGCTTCGGGCCCGAGCACGACGTCGATCGCGCTATGCCTATCGCAGTCGCCGGGCGCCGTGGAGGCGGCGCAGACAAAGATGTAGACGAGGAATGGATTCACGGCCTGTCTCACGTGCGGCGGGTCCGACCCATCCCGACCGCACCGCGCCGCTTGGCGATGTGATCGATCCGTCGGCCGCTTCCTCACGAGACACATCCGACTCACGCAAGCTCCATGCCAGCAGCGAAGATCCAAGTCGCCGAAGATTGTCTCCAATCCCGACTTCCACCTCACGCACCATCGGATGATTGGAATTGAGACGCTTTCCGTAGCTGCCGGTGCGTGTTAGGCGGATATAGCCAGAAAAATTCACTGGAGCTTACCCACCGATAACTGTTCTACGACTTGTGACGCTCCAGAGCGATATTCATAAATTCTAAAGATATTGGGAAATTTGGCGTGTCAGTCGCCCGAGAAACGCATCCGCGCCCGCGGACTGTAGACAGATCCCAACTTGATCGCGTCGCCCTGCCCCTTATAACGGCAAGGAGGTGAAGAATTGGTCAGGTAGGCGCGCAATCATGGGGTCGGTTGCGAGAAAAATTGACCGCGCCGAAGCGTTATAGTGTCAGCTTGGTGCAGAGCGACGGCGGAACTGGCAATCGGTCGCTTCGCCAATTTTTAGCCGGGCAGAATGTAGTTCTTCACCAGATAGGTCATACCTCGCGTCCATGATTTATCCGTGTTACCGCGAATGTCCACGCTATGGACGAATGTCAATTTCTTGTCCGCGACGTCGGCCATGTAAACGTTGATGTTGAGTATCAGGTCTGAAACCTTCTGAACAACGATCCAAGCAACGATATCTGCTCCCAGTTGCTTGCCATAGTCGTACGCGCAGCCGCCGCAATCGCCGATCCGCGGTCCGGCCGCGATTTTCGCTGCAGCTTCGGCGGGTATCGGCACGAATTTATAGCGGCGCGACGCTTGGAGCTTCGATTTGAAAAGATCCCCGATGGACGCGAGGCGAGCCCGCTCCTTGTCGGTCGTCGGCTCGAGATCCTGATGGTCGTTCAGAAATTGGACGCTGAGCAGCGCGACCGTCTTGACCTGGTGAGACGCCTCCGGCGCCGCTGCCGGGCGACCGCCAACCGCGGCAGATATCAGTATCAGCAAGGCTGCAAGCGCGATCGAAGCGAGCGGCCCACGCCCGCAACCGCGCCAACGATACCGAGCCTCAGCCTTCCTGTCGTAACCGGTGCTGATTTCGCGATCGGTCATCTGCTTATCCCTTACGCCTCCCCCCTGCCCGGCGCTTTGTTGCGACATTCGCGGAGCAAGTGGCGGATCGACCCTGACCCTGCCGCTCTTCATCCTATCTGACAACCCATCGCGAGCACGGCGCTCAAGACTGCCGCCGCATCAGTCTTGTTCGCCGCCCCCGACGATTGCAGTATCAGAATGCAGTCTGGGATGCCCGGGTGGTAGCGGTCGCCAGATCGTTGGACCGGATCAGAGCCTGGAGGAACGCCCTATGCCGACAGGGTTCAAGCGGTCGATCTTTGGCGCCGTGTTCGCCGCCGCCGCGCTGGCCAGCTTGGCCTCGGCCGCCTCTGCGCAAATTCCGGGTGACACGATCAAGATCGGCGTCTTGTCCGATTTCTCCGGTCCGTTCGCCGACCAGGTCGGCAAGGGATCCCTCGTCGGTGCGCAGCTGGCGGCCGAGGACTTCGCCAAAGAGGCCGGCGGATTGAGTGTCGAAATCGTTTCCGCCGACCATCAGAATAAGCCCGACATCGGGGTCGCAATCGCGCGGCGTTGGGTAGACGAGGAGGGGGTTGACGCAATCGTCGACCTGGCCAATTCGGGCGTCGGTCTTGCCGTCAACAACCTGATGCACAATAAGAACCGCGCGATGCTAGCCTCGGCGACGGCCACCTCGGACCTGACCGGAAAATTCTGTCAACCGACGACGGTGCAATGGGCGCTGGACACCTGGGCGCTCGGCTCCGCTGTCGGCCGGACGATCACTCAGATGGGCGGGTCGAGTTGGTTCTTCATCAGCTTCGAATACGCACTCGGCAAGGCGCTGCAGCGCGATGCGACGGAGGCGATCGTCAAAGCCGGCGGTTCGGTGGTCGGCTCGGTCGCGCATCCGCTCGGCGCGACCGATTTCGGCTCCTATCTGTTGCAAGCGCAAGCATCGGGCGCCAAAGTCATTGCCCTTGCCGACACAGGCGCCGATGCGATCAACGCGATCCGCCAGGCGGCCGAATTCCAAATCCTTGGGCCCGACAAACGGCTGGCGGCGCTGTTCTTGCAGATCACCGACATCGATGCGCTTGGGCTCAAGGCTGCGCAAGGCCTGATCCTGTCCGAGGCGTTCTACTGGGATCTGAACGATTCGACTCGCGCCTTCAGCGCGCGCTTCGCCGAACGCATGGCCGGCAGGATGCCCACCGAGGACCAGGCGGCGGCCTACTCGGCGACGCTGGCGTATTTGCGCGCCGCCAAGTCGGCGGGAACGATCGAAGGCGACCGGGTGCTCGCCGAAATGAAGAAGTCGCCGATCGACGATCCGCTGTTCGGCCGCGTCGTGGTGCGGCCCGACGGGCGCGCGACGCACGCGATGTACGTGTTCAGGGTCAAGGCGCCGGGGCAATCGAAGAGCCGGTATGACGTCTACGATCTCGTAGAAACGATTCCGCCGGAGGCCGCCTTCCGTCCGCTCGAGCAAGGCGGTTGCCCGCTGGTGAAGTGATATTGTCGTTTGAACGGGCGGCCGAAGCGCTTTTGTGCTATGCAATGTAAGCTTCGTGCGGCGTCCAGAGCCTTGCGCGCATGGCGTCCACACGCCGCCCCTCATTGATCGGAGGAAGGTCGATGGCCCAAGATTTGAAAGAGCGTGTCTACGAAACGGACGAGATCGAACAACGGCTCCGCCGCGAGCTTCCGCACTGGCATTACGAAAACGGCTGGATCAGACGGACTTTTCGCACCGCGAGCTGGAAGGGAACGCTGATGGTGATCAACGCGGTCGGCCACCTTGCGGAAGCCGCCTGGCACCACCCGGACATCCGCGCCTCCTACGCCTGGGCCGAAGTGAAATTGCAAACGCATAGCGCGAAGGGAATTACCGACAAGGACTTCGAACTGGCGCGCAAGATCGAGGAATTTGTGTGCTGGCGCCCTGGCAAAGAGGGCGGCGCGCTCGAGGGAACGCCAACCGGCGACCAGCGTTTCGCCTATATCAAATATGACGAGGCCAAATGACCCGGTCGTCATTGCGAGCGAAGCGAAGCAATCCAGAGCCACCGCCGCCGGCCTACGATCACTGGATTGCTTTGTCGCTTCGCTCCTCGCAATGACGGTTCACCATGTCTTCTAGGCCCGAGATCGAAGAGCGCCGCGACGCCTTTCTGCGTCTCATTGGCGTGAGGCCCGTCATCATGGGCATCCTCAATGTGACGCCGGATTCCTTTTCCGACGGCGGCCGCTTTCAATCGCTCGAACGAGCGCTTGCGCAGGCGCGCAAACTCGTAGCCGACGGCGCCGACATCATCGATGTCGGGGCGGAATCGACTCGGCCGGGTCACATGCCGGTTCCGCTCGACGAGGAATGGCGTCGCCTGGAGCCTTTGCTCGCCCCTCTCCTGGCAAGAGTTGACGCGCCGTTTTCGATCGATACCTATAAGGCCGAAATTGCACGCCGCGCCGTCGCCGCGGGAGTCGGCGTCGTCAACGACGTCTGGGGACTGCAAAAGGACCCGGCGATGGCGGATGTGGTGGCCGAGTGCGGCGCCGCCTTAGTCATCATGCACAACCGGGACAGCATCGACCCCGACCTGGACGTTGAAGCCGACCTGCGCCGCTTCTTCGATCGCTCGCTCGCCCTCGCCGATCGGGCCGGCATTCCGCACGGACGCATCCTGCTCGACCCCGGCATCGGCTTCGGCAAGAACAAGGCGCAGAATCTCAAGGCGCTTGCGCTGACCGCGAGCCTGCGCGCCACGTTCGGCCTGCCGATTTTGATCGGCGTGTCGCGCAAGCGCTTGTTCGGCGATTTGCTCGGCGCCGGCGTCGATGACCGGCTGATCGGCACGCTCGCCGCCAATCTCGCGGCGCTTGCGCAGGGCGCCGCAGTTTTCCGTGTCCATGACGCCGCCGAGCACGCCGCCGCCTTCAAGGTGTTCGATGCCATCGAGCGCGCTTGAGCCGGTCGACATCGGGATTGGTCTCGGCGGCAATGTCGGCGACCCTGTCGGGGCGATTCACGCTGCAATCGACGCCTTGCAAAGCCGCGGGATTGTGGCGATCCGAGCGGTGTCGTCGTTCTACCGCACGGCGCCGTGGGGCGTCGTCGATCAACCCGACTACGCCAACGCCTGCGCGATCGGCGCGACGCGCCTCGCGCCGCTCGAACTTCTCGATGCGGTCAAGCGGATCGAGCGCGATCTCGGCCGCGTCGAGACGATCCGCTGGGGACCGCGCGTCATCGACATCGACATCCTCTTTTATGGCGAGGAGGTTTTGGCCGATCCGCGGCTGGTCCTGCCGCACAAGGAGCTTCTGCGTCGCGCTTTCGTCCTCGTGCCGCTGGCCGAGATCGCCCCCGATCGGCTGATTGCGGGCATGCGCGTCCAGGACGCGGCGCGGGCGCTCGGCGACGAGGGCGTGCGCAAATGGGGCTCCGACTGACGGCGCAGTCCTCGGCTACGTTCCTGCGCGCAAAACCTCGATCCGCTCCGCGACCGCGCGAGCCTGGTCGCCGTTCATCGCCGCACGTGGGGCGGCGACGTGGATTTCGCCGATCACATGAGCAGGGCGAGCGGAAAGGACGAATATCCGGTCGGCGAGAGCAATCGCCTCTTCGACGTCGTGCGTGACGAGCACGGTGATCATGCGACGACTTTCGACCAGGCGGGCCAGATCGCGCTGCATCTGCCGGGCCAGCGGCGCATCGAGCGAAACGAACGGCTCGTCGAGCAGCAACAAGGTCGGACGCACCGCGAAAGCGCGCGCGAGCGCGGCTCGGCGCGCCAGGCCGAGCGAGAGTTCGCCTGGGAAATGCGTGCGATGCTCGGAAAGACCGAGGGCGGCAAAGAGCGCGGCGATCTCGGCCTCGTTCGCAGCGGGCGCCGCGAGCCGCACATTGTCCTCGAGGCTGCGCCAGGGCAGCAGCCGCGGCTCCTGAAACGCCATGCCGATCCGCCCATTCGCGGGAATGTGGACGGAGCCCTCGAAATTGCGGTCGAGGCCGGCGAGAATGCGCATAAGGGTCGACTTACCGCAGCCGGACGGGCCGATCAGCGCGCCGGTCTCGCCATCATCCAGCGCGAAGAACAGTTTCGCGATGACCTGGACGCTTTGGCCCGAGGCGGTGCGAACGGTTTTGTTCGCGACGCGGGCTTCAAGCCGGACGTGGTCGCCAACGGGAGACGTGACGTTCAAAGGGCTGGACCAGGAGCGTTTCGATGATCAGCATGATCGCCGTGAAAGGCAAAGCATAAGCGAGCAGCAGCGGTACGTCGAACAGCTGGAAGGCCATATTGATTTCGAAGCCCACCCCGTTCGGTCGGCCCAGCAACTCGACCACCAGCACGATCTTCCACACCAGCGACAGGCCGGAGCGTGTCGCCGCGGCGAAAAACGGCGCCAGTTGCGGCGCGACGACGTGGCGCAGCCGCCTCATTCGCGAGAAGCCGAAGACGTTCGCCATTTCGTCGAGCCGGGCGTCGAGGGCCCGGGCGCCTTCGCGTATCGTGACGATTGCGTTGGGCAACTTATTGAGCGCGACTGCGCCGATCGCCGCCGTTTCGTTGAGGCCCGCCCAGACATATGCGAGGACGATGATCACGAGCGCCGGCAGATTTAACAATATGACGACCCAGGGGTCGGCCACGCGATCGAAGAGCGCATTGCGCCCCATCACGTAGCCGATCGCCGACCCGGCCGCCATCGCAAGAATGAACGCCGCCGCCACCCGGGCGAGCGTAACACCGAGCGCCGCGAACAGCGCGCCTGACGCGGCCTCGGACTTCATGGTCGCGAAAACGACCGCCGGGCTCGGCAGCAACCGGGGGTTGCCGAAATGTGCGGCGATCTGCCAGAGCGCGAAGAGCGACAGCAGCGAGACGAGGCGCGTCGTCACCCGTTATTCGCCTGTCGTGGGATCGTAGAACAGCCCCGTGTCGAGCTCGGTCGCTTTGCCGACCAACTGCTTGCCGCCGATGTTCGCCATCGCCCGATAAAGGATGCGCGCGTCCGCGGCCTCCTCCGCGACCGTTCGCCTGGGGACGCCGTCGAGATAGCGCTTGCGGTAGACGTCGAGCGCCGCCTCGTCTTTCAGCGAGAGGCGCGCCTTGATGGGCTTCCAGGCGCTCGGGTCTTCCTCCAGAATCTTACGCGCCGCGGCGACCGCACCGAAAAAGCGGCGGAGAACGTCCTTGTGCGCGGCAGCGAAGGATTCGCTGAAGACATAGCCGATCATGGCGACCGGACCGTTGGCGCCGAGCGCCTTCTCGACATCGGAGATCTCGATCACGCGGCGGAAGCCACGCATCTCGAGATCGGCGGAAAAGTTCCAGAACTCGAGCGCGGAGTTTGTCTCGCCCTCTGCAAGCTTTTCCGCGACGAGCGGCGGCGCGCCGTAGACCGGCCGCGCATCCTTGGCGAGGTCGAGCCCAGCGCGCAGCGCCGCCGCTCGCAGCAGGAGCCAGCTCTTGTCGAGCGGCCCGCCGGCGACGCCGATGGACCGGCCGGTGAGATCGGCGAGCGCACGGATCGGCGAATCCTTCGGCACCATAACCGCGCCGAGGGCGCTCGAATAGGGCGTGAACAGGAGCTTGTCGCCGAGCCCCCGTTCGCGTGCGACCCAGAGCCAATCCGAAATGATTATGTCCGCGCCGCCGCCTTCGAGCGCAATCTTGCCGGCATCTGTCGAGGCAAGCTCGGTCGTCTCGATGTCGAGATCAGCCGCCTTGTCGAGCCCGCGCGCCTTCATCAGCGCGATTTCCCAGGCCGCCGTTCCAGTCTTCTGGATCGAGATGCGCAGACGGTCGGCGGCTTCCGCGCGGCCTGCGAGACAAGCGCTCACGCACAAGGCGAGGACGGCGATAAATCTGCGTGCGATCATGCGCGTTTCCCGACGTCCGCCGCGCATCAGCCGCCCCGTCGCATCAGCATGCCGCGCGCCGGATCATAGGCGATCACCGCGGCGCCGAGGAACCCGACTGTGCAGCCGGCCACAATCCCAAGCGCGAGCCAATTGACCTGTTCGTAGAAGGCGAAGCGGATTAATTCGACCGCGTGGGTGAACGGATTGAGCTCGCAGGCGGTCGCGAGCCACGGGCTTCCCTCCCTGACCCGCCACAGCGGGTAGAGAGCCGACGAAGCGAAGAACATCGGGAAAATGACGAAGTTCATTACGCCGGCGAAATTCTCGAGTTGCTTGATCAGCGACGATAGCAGCATTCCGAGCGCGCCGAGCATCAGGCCGGACAGCGCGAGCGCCGGCAGCACGGTCAGATAGCCCCACCAGCTCGGCGGCTCGATGTCCCAGAAATAAGCGATAACGAGATAGGCGTAGACTTGAAGAATCGAAACCGCGACGCCGGCGATCAACTTCGACGTCAGCAAAAACCACCGCGGCGCGGGGCTGACGAGCAGCATGCGCATGCTGCCCATTTCGCGATCGTAAACCATCGACAGCGAGGATTGCATTCCGTTGAAAAGCTGGATCATCGCCATCAACCCGGGCGTGATGTAGACCTCGTAGAGAACATAGGTGTCGTAGGGAGGCATGATCGACACGCCGAGCGTCTGTCGAAATCCGGCGGCGAAGATGAACAACCAGACCAGCGGGCGCACGAGCGCCGAGATGAAGCGCTCGCGCTGGTGAAGAAAGCGAAGGCTCTCGCGCCACACGATGCCGTAGAGGCAGATGAGGCGCTGGGTCCAACCGAACGGACGCTCCGTCTCAATCAGGGACTCCCTCACCATTCGCCTTCTTCCTGGCCGGCGCCGGTCAGACTCTTGAAGGCCTCGCCGATCGAATTCGCGCCCGCCGCGGTGACGATCGAATGGGAGGAACCGTCGGCGAGCACGCGCCCTTTATGCAGAACGACGACATGATCGTCGTCGCGAACCTCGTCGACGAGATGGGTCGTCCAAAGCACGCCGATTCCGTCATCCGCGACGAGCCCGCGCACGACCTCGAGAATTTGCGCACGCGCCCTGATGTCGAGCCCAGCGGTCGGCTCATCGAGAAGCAGCATGCGCGGGCGATGCAGCAGCGCGCGGGCGATTTCGACCCGCCGCATCTGCCCGCCCGAGAGATAGCGCGCCTTGTCGCGGGCGCGGTCGGCGAGACCAATGCGCGCGAGTTGCACGGCTTGTCGCGCGCGCGCTTCTCGCGGCCCAATTCCATGCAGGGCGGCGTGATAGGCAAGGTTCTGTTCGACGCTGAGATCGGGATCGAGCGTGCGCTGCTGAAACACGACGCCGAGCAACGACAGCGCGGCGCCGCTCTCGCGCGTAACGTCGCGGCCGAAAATTCGCACCACTCCCGAGCGGCTCGCATAAAGATGCGTGATCACCGAGAAAAGCGTGCTCTTGCCGGCGCCGTTCAGCCCGAGCAGCACCGTGAAGCTGGTCGGCGCGACCGTGAAGCTGACCTGGTCGAGCGCGAGGCGGGAACCATAGGAATGCGACACGCTCTCGACCGAGAGCGCGTCGATTGTCGTTGTCGACAGCGCTGCGTCCGAAGTCATTGCTTCGAGATCGCTACGCCCCAGGGAAACGAACCGACTGGAATTGATTTGATCACCTTCAGCGCGGCCACGTCGATGACCGATACGTCGTTCGAAACGCCGTTGGTCGACAGCAGATATTTGCCGTCCGGCGACAGCTCCAGCTGCCAGACGCGCTGGCCGACGAGCAGATATTTCAGCACCTTCTTGGTCGCCTGATCGATGACTGCGACGCGGTTGCCGGGACCCAACGCGATGAAGGCCAACTTGCCGTCGGCGCTGAAGCGAATGCCGACGGGCTGGATCAACTCCTTCGACAGCCCCGGCACGTCGAACTTGATCTTTTGCACGACGACGCGCTTGACCGGATCGATGATGCTGACCGTTCCGCCGACCTCCGACGTCACCCACAGTTCCGAGCCGTCGTGGTTGTACTCGGCGTAGCGCGGACGCGGGTCGACCAGGATGTTGGCCACCACCTTCTTGTTCCGCCAGTCGATGAGATGCGCCATGCTGGTTGTTTCGGAGGTGTTGACCACGATCGAGCCGTCCGGGCTCACCGCAACGCCTTCGGGTTCGATGCCGACCGGAAATTCGCTGACCACTTTGCGCGTCTTGATGTCGATCGCGGTCAAGAGCGCGTCGTTTTCGTTGGCGACGAAGACGAGTTTCCCGTCCGGGCTGACGCGCAATTGCTCGGGATCGGGACCCGACGGCAGGTCGCCGACATTCTTCAGCGTCTTCGTGTCGAGAATGGCGATCGTATCGTCGTCGCCCAGGCAAACGAACATCAGCGCATCGTCCTTGCTCAGCGCGATGCCGCGTGGCCTTTGGCCGACCTTGACGGTGCGCACGACCTCGAGCTTGTCGAGGTCGATGACCGAGATCGAATTGCCTTTCTCGTTTGTGATATAGGCCGTCGCCGCCGTTGCGGAGTGCGAGAATGCAGCGACGCTCCGCCACAATCGCGAGCGCCCCGGCTTTACGCGCCAGGCGTTTCACTGAAGTTTGCATTTGGTCTCCGGCTGGTCGAAGCCAAGCGTGTCGAGTTCGGTCGTTTGATGCAGAAACCCTTCCTGGGGCGACACGGAAACTGTGCCCCGACCGTCGGTGAGCAGGATCGGCTGCCGCAGTTGCAGGTTCCACGGGCGAACGGTGAGCTTCTGCCCCTTGAACGCCGCGACCGCAAAGTCGGGCGAAAGGAGGTCGTCGCGAATTGTCTTGGGATCGCCTGAGCGCGTATGCGCGACGGCGTCGCCGATCATGCGCATGGCGACCCAGGCCTGGTTGTCCCGCGCATTCATGCCGCGCTTGAACAGGCGCTCGAAGCGGTTTTGCAACTGCACGGCGCCCCACAATTCGTGCGAGGGGTCCCAACTGGTCGGCCACAGGCCTGCGGAGCCGACCACGGGCCGGGCATCCCAGGTGCGATAGGGCAGATAGCCCGCGAACACTTCGCTTTCGTCGGCTGCGACGAGAACGTCGTAGGCAGGCGCGCTTTGGGTGAAGACCGGCATCTGCCGCTGGACCTGCACGCTGCCGGAGTCCGAGCGCCGGCCGCCGCCGGTGTCCTGGAATACGCGCTCCTCGACGATCTTCGCGCCAAACTTCTTTGCCGCCCGTCGGTAAGCGTCGCCGAGCAGTTTATCTTGCGGATGCGACCCGACCACCAGGAGCCATCGCCTCCACTGCTTCCAGATCAGATATTGCGCGAGCCCGTCGGCCAGCATCGAACGCGTTGGCGCGGTATGGAACAGATTGGCGCGGCAGTCCTCTTCGCGCAGACGGTCGTCTGGCGCGCCCGCGTTGAACACGAGCGCCCCTGCGGGGCGGGCTGCGTCGGCGACGGCGAGAACTTCAGTCGGGGGAAGATCGACGATGAAGAAGCGCAAGCCGGCCGCGAGCATATCTTTGAGCGGCTCGATTGGATCGTCTCCCGGGGCGAGCTTGGCGTCGACAATCGAGAACGATTGGTTGAGGAAGCTTCCGGTGGTGTTGTCGTCGTCCATCGCCATGCGGGCGCCGGCGACGAAATCGTCGGCGGGGGGAATGTCGAGGATGGAGATCGTCTCGCGACTGTGGACCTGGTGCAGGACGCCGACTTTGACCGCGAGCGGGTCTGCTTTCGCATGCAAGACCGGCGCGGCCAGCAAAGCGATCGTCGCTACCAAAAACGCGACAATCGCCTTCCTGCGCCAGCGAGGTTCGACCGCCCCGCACGAAGGCGACACACCGACGCGCCGCGCGAGACGCGGTTGACTTTCCGATCTCCGGCAGGCGAAATCATATGATATTCGCGTCGATGAAAAGGAATAGCGGCTCCCTTTCGGAGGAAACATGAAGACGGGCACGGCTCTCCTGCTGTTGCTGGCTTGCGTCGCGGCGACCGGCACGTTCGCGTCGGAGAAGTTGCCGAAGTTCTGGAATTTAACCACTTCGACGGTCATCAAGCTCGAAATTTCCAAGGCCGGCGAGAACGCGTTCCAGTCCAACCAGACCGTCAACGATTCCGACGGCGCGGTCGAGCACGACGAACGCCTGAAGATTACCGGAGTTGGCAGCGGCCAATACGACCTTCGGCTGACGCTGAAGAACGGGCGCATATGCTTCGCGCGGAATGTGAAGATCCTGCAGGGCAAACCCTTTTCGATCGAAGACAAAGACCTCGTGGACTGCTCGACAAGGTGACGCCTTGCATCTTCGCAGCCGCTCTCAGAAAATACCGCGCGACGCAACCGCAATCCGCTCGAGGCGCGCGATACGCCTCTGCGGTCTCCGCAGGCTCACTCTCGGTACTTCACGGGAGTTGAGGCCCTCTCGTCCGAGAGGCCACCCAATTTGCTCTCCTGCGACGCATTGCGCGCGTCGCGCGGGAGGACACACCATCCTGCCCGGGCCTATCGAGGCGTTCATCCCCGGCGCAAACCCTGCCGGAGATAGCTAGACTCGAACTCGATGGAGGCTTGCCAGCTTGGCGGCTTCTCCAATCCGTTCACAACGCCGACCCGTCCGCGGCGATTGTCACGCTGGTGATGACGCCAAAAACCGACGGCTGACCTTCCCTCCACGCTCGTCCGCCCATCAGGGGCAAATAGACCCGTCTTCCTTCACATTTGCGCCGACAAATAGGCAGTGATTTCCATGCCCGCGCAAACTTCTGTGACGATAGGAGTATTCCAGCTCATGAGTTCGACTCCTTCGAGTTTCCTTTGTGGGGCGTACCTGTCCCACAAGATACAAACTAGCACCCTTGGCGCGCGACGTCACCTGCTTTCAAGCAAGGCCATGCGTGGATTGGTATTGCCAATGAACGCGCCACAATTGGGCGATCCTGCTTCCCTCCCCGGTGACGCCATTGCCGAGGTCGGACGAATGCAAAGCCTGCTTCAAAAGCAGTCCTTCACGAGGGGCGGGCTTTTTGGATCAGGCTCTTCGACCGCTTCCAGATCGGCTTTGACGAGCCGCCCCTGGTGCAGGGCGGTCGCGATCAGCGCGCCGGCGGCGCCGGCGGCTTTGAGGGCGAAAAGATCGGCGGCGTCGCGGACGCCGCCGGCGGCATAGATTTCGCGCCCTTCCGCGATCGAGACGATCGCAGCTAGCCGCGCGAGATCGGGGCCGAGGCCCGCGCCGACCCGTGCGAGGGTCATGACGATGACCCGGCGCGGCCAAAGCTTTGGTTCGGTCAAAATCTCTCGGGGACCCTGAAAGGCGTCGCCGCGAAAATCGAGCGACAGCACGGTCCGCCGCGAGTTCCGATGCCTCGCGATCAGCGCGACGTCGCGCTGAAATTCGCTGCCGATGACCGGCGCGCCGAGACCGGCGCGAATAAGAGCGTCGACCGCATCGCAGTCCGCCGCGCCGCCGTCAATCCACATTCGAAGTCGTGGAAACGCAGCGCGAATGCGGCGCAGCGCCGAAAAATTGTCGCCGGCACCGGCGATTGCGTCGAGATCGGCGACGTAGAGGGTGGGAAATGGATACACCGAAAGCAGGCCGCGGACGACGTCGACGGCGTCGCTGGTTGGCGAAAGCGGCGATTCGATCGGCCGGTACGACGCACGGTCGCCCATGCGCGCATGCACGACCTCGCCGCCCATGAGGTCAATGACCGGGATCGCGCGCAAGCGAAGGCCCCGTATCGCCGGCTGCGAAGACCTGCGCCGCCTTGTCTTTGAGCCAACCCCAAGCTTCCGACTCCGCGGCGCCGGCCGTCTTGCCGACGATGATTTCGAGCCGCGCCAGTTCGGCCTCGATCTCGGCGCCGGGCAACAGGTGCAATCGGCTGACCAGCACCGCTCCCTCGATCACCGCCGCTTGCGCGCGGTTGAAGCCCTGGAAAGGCGCGTGCGAGGCGCGATGCGCGACGCGGCAAACGAAGCGGGGCCGCAGCTCATGCTCGCGCACTTCTGAAACGACAAGTTCGATATGCGCCAAACTCGCGGCCAGGCGCGGCGCGGCGACGACGCTGGCGGCGGTCAGCGGCCAGTCGCGACGCCCGGTGAGACATCCGGCAAACACGCGTACGTCGTCGGTCAGGTTGGCGACGGCGAACGGCGCCTGCCGCAGGTTTTCGAGCGTCGTCGAGGGATGAAACGGCGCGAGAATCCATCCCTCCCCTTCGGCGATCAGCCCGAGAGGGGCCAAATGCGGTTCGCCCCGCGCATTGACCGTGGTGACGATGGCTTCGCGGATCAGGGGCATGACCTGTCAGTTCGCCTTGCGCGCGCGCAGCGTGTGGCCGGCCGCGCTCAGCCGGGTCGCATCCTCGGCGCGCTTGTCGGCGCCGCAACCCCAATCGAGCGGTTCGTCCTGGGCGTAGCGTTTGCCGAGCCGGAAAGCGATTTCCGCCTTCATCAGCTCGGCCCCGAGGTAGAACGCATGCGCGCCGTCGCTTTCGACGCCGAGCTTGTCGAACAAGGCGAAAGCGTCCTCCGACACGAAGTGGCCGGCCCGGTTATAGACATGAATCCCGTCCGCCGCAGTCTCGACGCGGAAATTGTCGTCTTTCACTTGCGCCGCGAGCTCCGCGATTTCTTCGCTCGAGTTGGGAAACGGCGCGCGGTCGTGGACTTGCAGCAAGGCGCGGCCATAGCCCTTCGGCAGGCTGTGGTCGGCCGCCGCCGCGAACATGATGCGCCGCGCCGCGTCGTGCTCCTGGATCGTGCGGCGCGTGTGCGGGCTGACATGGACGGCCAGCACATTGGCGATGCCGAGCTCCGAGCAGATCCCGATGAGCGCGGCGGTGACGCCGACCGAGTCGGCGTCGGTCAGCTCGGTCAGATTGCCGGTGCCCATCAGCATTTCCGCCTCGGGCAGCCGGGCGCGCACCTCGCGATAGCGCGAGAGCGAGTCGGCGAAGCCGAAATGGATCGGATCGAGAACGGGGTCGAGAATCGCAACGAGGCCTCGTTTTCGCGCCTCTTCGGCGGCGCGAAACAGCGACGCCAGATCGCCGTGCCGAGCGATCAGCACCGGGCGCGCACCGGTCTCTTCGGCGATGGCGAGATTGTCCTCGGCGAGGCTGAGAAGATAATCGGCGCCGGCGGCGCCGCCCCGGCGCAACTCGTCGGGTTCGGCCGAATCGACGCTGACCGAAAACCCCCTCGCCTTCAGCGCTCGCACGGTTTGCTCGAGATGGGGGAAAGGGGTGTCCGGCAGGCAGCCGAGATCGATCACGTCGGCGCCTTCGGCGCGCAGGCCTTCGGCGCGCAAGACAATCGCCTCGAGGCTCATCTGCGAAGCGTCGACGATCTCGGCGAAAATTCTCAGCGCATGGCGTGACAGATCGAGCGGCGCGCCGGCCTTGCCGAAAAAGGCCGGCAAGTCTTTCAGTTCGTCGGGGCCGCGCTCGAACGGCGCGCCGAATTCCTGCGCGAGGCGTTTTAGGTCGGCGCGGCAGCGGCCGGGGACGACGACGCGATCGGCGTCGAGCGGGCGCGGCAGCCGCCGCATCAGGATGGGTTCGGTCATCAGCGCCGCCACCTTGACGCCGACGTTCAGGATCGTCCAATCGAACGGCGTCGGCCCCATCCCCTGCAAGACCTTTTCGAGCCGGCTGTGCGCCAGGCGGCCGGTCAAGAACAGGACGCGCTCGCTCATGCGGCGATTTCGCCGCGCCGCCGCGCGATCGCCTGGCGAAGCTCGGCGATCGAATCGACCGTGGTCGCGCCGGGGAAACTTCCCAGTCGCTCCCGGTTCTCCAAATCGATCGGGCGCGGATAGACCTTGACCATCCCCTTCGGCGCTTCGGTCTCGAGCTCCGGCGCCGTGTCGCAGGCAAAGACAATCGCCGGGACGCGGCATTTGCCGGCCTGGGCGAACACATTGCTGATCAGATCGTCGGAAATCCCGGTGACGAACTTCGCGACCGCGTTCGAAGTGGCGGGCGCAACGATCAATGTGTGATAGATGCCGTAATAGAACTGTCCGACGGTCACCGAGCTCGCCGACGTATCGCGATAGATGCGGGTCGCCTGCGGCAGCGCCAGTTCCTGCTTGTACATGCGCAGCACTTCGGCTCCCGCCTTGCTGACGAAGAGGTCGACGTGTTCAAGTTCGCGGATCAGCGCCAGGCTCTCTTTCAAGAAATGCCCGGATCCCGTTAGGGCCCATCCCCAGCGCGGCGTTTGGCGTTTTGGCATCTGGCTGTCGGCGCTCGGTCTCAGCCGCCCCGTTTCACGCTAGGATTTCAGGAAATATCGGGCGCCGCAACCCTTCGGCCAATCTCGCGCTGTCGGTCGGCGCCGCGAGCCAGGCGCGAACGCCGCTCTGCCTGAGATAGCGCGGGAACAGCGGATCGACGATTCCTCGCCCGACGAGGTCGTCGGCGCCGATTGCGGCGGCCTCGAACCTTCCGTGCTTGACCAGCACCAGCCGGTCCGCACGAAGTGCGCCCGCGAGCCACGCGGCGAGGCTGTCGGAGGTCAGTTCCCACGATTCCGGCAGCGTTTCGGCTCGCGCCATCGGCTCCGGCGACCAGACGGGAACCTTGCGACTTTTCAGCGCACGCAAGATCGCGGAGCGTGACGACGTCAGCCGGAAGGCGGCATGGAGACTCTCCAGCGCGCGGCCGAACTGCGCCATCGCCATGAGCGCCATGGCGTGCGCGGCGCGGTCGTCGAAGCCCATCGACGCCTGAGCGGCGCGCACCGCATCGGCGAACGGGCCGCCGCCGGGCACGACCACGATCGAGCCCGCCTCGGCCGCAATCGCCGCCAGCCAATTTTTGAGATGCGGTCCGTTGGCGTGGCTCCCGCCGAGCTTGACGACGGCGAGGCGCGGCCCCGGCGAGGCGCCTGCGCGCCTCAAGCGCGCCGCCCGCCCGGCCAAATCCGCGCGGCGCCGGCGTGGCGAGGGAACGCGCCAAGACGCCGGGCGGGCCCGGCCAGAACCGGTTCCATCACCGCCGCGCTGGCCTTTTCCTGTCAGAACATCGTCGCATTTTCCCCGATCCCTATGCGTGCGATCATTGGCGATCCTACGCTTCCCCCCTTGCGGCAGAAAGCCTGCCCTCGGGCCTGACCCGGGGTGGCGCAAAGCGCTGCATGAGGGGGCCCGCAAGGCGCGTTAGGGACGTCGTGTCTAACTTGGATAAACCCAACTGGTTGGGTTTCGAATACCGGTGGACTAAGCGCCGGCTACGCCCAATTAGCGGTCATTCCCCAACGACGGGGCGAACAGGTCATTTCCCTCCTGAGCCATTCGTGCAAGCTTTCTATGAGTGCCGCGGCCCCATGCGGCATGACGCCGGTCATAATTTACCGCTACGGTTAGCGCATGCCTTGGCAACACATCCGTATCGCTCGGTTCGGCGGTCCCGAGGTCCTGGAACTGGCGGAAGAGCAGACCATTCCGGACCCCGGTCCGGGCGAGGTCCGGATCAAGGTGCTCGCCGCCGGGACCGGCTTCACTGACACCTTCATCCGTCGCGGCCGATACCCGGACTTCAAAGGGCGTCTGCCGTTCACGCCAGGCTACGATCTGGTGGGTGTCATCGAGAAGACCGCGCCCGACGTAACCGCGCCGCGCGAAGGCCAGTTGGTCGCCGATCTCTGTGTCGTTGGCGGCTACGCACAATATGCGATCCGCCCGGCGCGCTTCCTCGTTCCGGTCCCGAATGGGGTCGATCCCGCCGAAGCGGTCTGCATCCCGCTAGCCTACCTCACCGCTTTTCAGATGCTCACCCGTTGCCGGCGCTTGCCGCCTGGCGCAACGATCCTCGTCGTCGGCGCCTCGGGAACGGTCGGCACAGCTCTGCTTGACCTCGCACGCCACCTCGGCCTTGAGGCAATCGGCAGCTGTTCAGCGGCGAACGCGCCGGCGGTTGAGCGCTTCAGCGCCAAGGCGATCGACTACCACGCCGGCGACTTTGTCGCGGCCGTGCGCCGGCTCACTTCTGGGCGCAAGGGAGGCGCCGGCGTCGACGCCGCATTCGACGCGATCGGTGGCGCGCATTTCAGTCGCTCGTTCGCCTCCCTCGCGAAAGGGGGCCTGCTTGTCGGCTATGGGTCGCAAACAATGGCGGTCGGGCGCGAAGGCCTGCTCGCCGCGGGGCTCGGCCTTGCTAGACTGAAGGTGTGGAACGCGTTGAGCTTCCTGTTCGGTGGCCGACGCGCGGTGTGGTACAGCATCACCGACCGCCGCGTGACGCACCCCGAAGATTTCAAGGCGGACATGGCCGCGCTGTTCGATCTGTTGCGCGAGGGCGCCATCCATCCCGTCGTTGTCGACCGACTGCCGATCGCGGCGGCGCGCGAGGTCCATAGCCGAATTGACGCCGGCGGTCTTGGTGGGAAGATCGTGCTGCTACCCTGGCCCGATCAGAAATGAAACCGTAGCTTTTTGCCTGCGCCGCGACCCGATTAGTGCAGCGTGCCGGAAGCATTGACCTTGTGATTTGAGCCGGCGGTCACCCGAACTCAGCCTGGGCACACGCCGCTGTCGACATCGATCACCGACCCGGTGATCACCCGGTCGATTACACACTGCGCAACCTTGGCCGCGTCACTCCAACACGACGTCCTTGAGCCTGCGCCTCGGGCTCGGCGGCGCCGGGCGCGACGCGACGCCGGCGCGAAACGAGAACGTGGCTTGCCACTTGTCGCCGGTCAGGCGAGCGATGCGCCTCGCCCATTGATCGCCTTGCCCGGTCTGGCGTTCGCGGTCGATCATCTCGATCGGCTGGTTGAGCGGCTGCATGGCGAGCCCGCGCGCGGTGGCGCTCAAGTGCAGCTTCTGCCAGATGCGTCCGGCGGCGAGCGTCGCCTTTCGATCATAGCGGTCGCTCACAGCAATGAGGCCCGTCAGAGGCGCGGAAGCAAGCTGGACGTCGCGAGTTTGGTTGAGCCAGGCCGCGTGGCTCGTCTCGGGTGAAACCGAAAAGAGCCGCGCATAGGTGAGTGCGAAGAACGACAGGCCTGCGGCGTCCAGGGTCGGGCCGTCGCGATGGGCTTCGATCTCGGCCCGCGAAGAGCGAAACCAGCGATCGCTATCGGAAATCATGATCTTGTCATCGATAATGGCTTGAGTTGCGTCAACCACCGCCGCATCAAATGCGCGCCGATCCTCGCCTTCGTCGAACAGGATGACGAGCGCGCCCTCATCGGCGCCCGCTTGGCGCGAGAATTCAAGCCAGTCCGCCGGCGCCGGCTTGGCGCGCTCGTAAGCATACCGATTGGTGTGCCGCAGCGCGATCGAACGATACGAATCGTCGATCGCGCTCGGGGGCCGCTTTTTCAGCCGCACCGAGGCAGCCGCGACGGGACTGCGTCGTTCGGCGAGGTTCGCGAGCGAGCCCTCAACGACTTCGACCTCGGCGTCGTAGCCGTTTGGTCCCGCGGCGACCAGCATGTTCTCGATTGCGCAGCCGAGGCCCAGATGCATCTCGCGCAGATAGGCGTCCATCGCGCCGAGATTGCGCGAGAGGTCGGCGAAAACGTCGATCGCGTCGTCGCCGATTCGAAACAGCCAGGGTTGGGTGTCGTGCGGGTTGGCGGCCAGAACTGCGGCCGCGACGAGGGCGATCGGCGTTTCCCGGAGGCTCGGATCGTTCCACAGACTCCATGGCGCATAAGCGTCGCCCTCTGGCAAGACCCTGCCCTCGGCGTTTGCCGTTCGCAGGCAGCCGCCGGCAAACGCAAGGGTCAGGGCGCCGCCCAGCGCCAGCGTCTGTCGGCGGCTGTGCGATCGAGCGGTCATTGGCGCGCTCCACAATCAGAGTCGCTCATCGCGACATTGGGACATCGTCCTATCGGGGTCGAACCACGATCGCAGTGTGCTCCCCGGTCATGAAAACTGCAATCAAGCGGTTACTCGATCGCGGCTTGCCGATCGACGGGCTATCCGATCGTTGAGCTATTCGGCCAAGTGAACGATTTTATGCACAAAACCTAGTCTGCGCCCTCATTGAGCTTCTGATCGATGGGCGGGTTCCTGAATATTACGCGCGCCCGATCCCACACCTCGGAACCATCAAAAAGGTGATTGCGCTCTGAAACAGGATGTGCGCTTCTGCGACGGCCTCACCGTCCAAGAAGCCGGTTAGTTCCTCGACCGTCCGAGGGGCGGACTCGGCGAGCGGAGAGCAGAACGTCAATGCCGCCACCGGAGCCCAGATCAAACACGGTCTCGCCCTCTTTCAATTCGGCGAGGGCGGTCGGATTGCCGCAGCCGAGCGACGCGAGCACGGCCTCTTCGGGTAACGCTCGGTCTCGTCCTCGGCGTAGAGGGTGGCTGAGATCCCCTCCGAACCGCACTCGCCGTCGTAGCAGCACGACGAACCCGGCGATCGAACATAGCGCGCAATTTTTGCGTAGCGGGTTGCGCACAACTTCTTTGAGATCGACTTCCGACACTGGCGCTCTCCTATGGGCAGGCGCAGGTGATGGCGTCCGGTCGGATCGCCTTGTTGCGGGTGCAGCACTCCGCGAACAGAAATCCGACGATGTCTTGAAGGGCCTCGGTGTTCGCGGTGTAGCGAAGGAACGTGCCTTTTCTTCCGCACGGTGACGAGCCCCTCGTTCTTCAGCTTGTCGAGGTGATGCGAGAGCGTCGACGGCGGGATGCCAAGTTCGGCGCCGATCTCGCCGACCACCAGGCCTTCCGGATGGGCCGCAAGGAGAAGCCGTACGATCCGCAACCGGGCTCGGCCCCAAGGGCCGAAGGCATGTCGGCGTAGCGCGCAAGATGTGGTAGCCTTACCGCGCTGAAGGGGACCCTCATGGCTTGGGTCTATCTCGTCGGGCTCGCGCTCGTTCTGTGGGGCGCGTGCGGCGGCGTCATCGCAGTTGGGCGCCGGCTTTGGTCGCTCGACACGACCCTGTGCGTTCACCTCATCGCCGCGCCGATAATCGCGTTCCTCGTTGCAGCCGCCCATAAGGAACTAGCCCCGGGGTTCAATCCTCTTCTGCGAGCCGCTGCGATGACCATCATCGTGATGCTCCTCGACGCGCTGGTGGTCGCGCCGCTCTTTGAGCGCAGCTACGCCATGTTCCGAAGTTTCCTTGGGACGTGGTTGCCCTTCGTCGCAATTTTCGCCGCCTGCTGGGTTGCCGGCATCTCAGTGCGGGGCTAGTACACCGCGCCGGAAGTGGCGACTCCGTTTGATGGCGCGTGGAAGCCTGAGGTCGATTCCCTTGCGCCACACCTGCCGCAATTCGCGCGAGAGGCAGGCTGCGGCGTAGGTTTTCGCGAGTCAGGGCGTGGGCGAAGTGGCACAGCGGGGCCTGACGTTTTGCCCTGATTCGCCGGAGTCTTTGCATGCCGCGCCTGTCCGCTGCCCCGATCACGCTGACGCCTGAGCAAGAGGCGGACCTGCGAGGTCTTGCCCGGGCGCACAAGACGCCGCGCAAGCTGGCGGAACGGGCCGAGATGATCTTGCGCTCGGCGGCGGGGACAGAGGTGCGCGAGATCGCCCGTCAGCTTGGCGTTTGGCCAAAGACCGTGCGCCATTGGCGCAACCGCTGGCTGTCCGGCCAGGCGGATGCCGCGGCTGCGACGGGGCTGGCGGATGAACCGCGACCTGGGGCGCCGGCGACGTTCACGCCCGAGCAGATCTGCGCGATCGTGGCGCTGGCCTGCGAACCCCCGGAAAAGAGCGAGTTGCCGCTCAGTCGCTGGAGCCAGAGCGAACTGGCCCGCCAGGCGGTCAGGCGCGGCATCGTCGACAGCATCTCGCACGGCTCGGTCGGGCGCTTTTTAAAAAGAGGCCGACCTCAAACCGCATCTCGTGCGCGGCTGGCTCACGCCCAAGCCGGACCCTGAGTTCGAGAGCAAATGCGCCGAGGTTTGCACCCTCTATCATGAGGCGCCCGCGGCGGCGCAGCAGGACGTTCGCACGGTGTCGGTCGACGAAATGACCGGCGTGCAGGCGTTGGAGCGCGCCGCCCCGGACTTGCCGGTCCAGCCGGGCAAGGTCGCCCGGCGGGAATTCGAATACATCCGCCACGGCACGCAGACGGTGATTGCGGCTTTCGACATAGCGACCGGCCAGGTGACCGCCAGCGTCGGCGAGACCCGCACCGAGCAGGACTACGCCAACTTCCTGGACACTCTGTTCGCCGCCGGCGCGCCGACCACGAAGTGGCGCGTGATCGCCGACAATCTCAACACGCATGTCTCGGAAAGCGTGGTGCATCTGGTCGCTCGCTTGTGCAATATCGAGGACGACCTCGGCGAAAAGGGCAAGTCCGGCGTGCTGGCTTCAATGGCCACGCGCGAAGCTTTTCTGCGCGACCAAAGCCACAGGATCCGCTTTCACTTCACACCCAAACACGCTTCCTGGCTCAACCAGATCGAGATCTGGTTCTCCATCCTCGCGCGCAAACTCCTGCGCCGCGCCAGCTTCACTTCCAAAGAACACCTGAAGGCTCGCATCGAAGCCTTCATCGCCTATTTCAATCGCACCCTCGCAAAGCCGTTCAAGTGGACCATGACCGGAAAACCGCTCGCCGCATGAGCCCAAAAATGGGGTTCGTTCTTCCGGCGAGGTGTACTAGTTCATCAATTCGTTGAAACCGATCCTATGCGCGGAATTCATTTTTCCCGACATGGCTTGTAGCCTTGCTGGTTTGATTCGGAAGCAGGGTTTGAGGACATGGCGGGACGGCGGAAGGCGATCGAATTGGCAATTGGCAAGGCGGATTTGGCGGCGTTGCGCGCGATCGCCCGCTCGCGAACGGAACCGGCGGGCCGGGTCGAGCGAGCGCGGATTTTGCTGGCCTACCGGGAGGACCCATCGTTTTTCGCGGTGGGGCGAGCCATGGGCGCACACCATCAGACGGTCCAGCGCTGTGTCGAGCGGGCGTTGGCCTATGGTCCGATGTCGGCGCTCGACGATCGCCCGCGGCCCGGCCGGGAGGCGACGATCACCGCCGAGGCCAAGGCATGGATTGTCGACCTCGCCTGCCGCAAGGCCAAGGACCTCGGCTATCCCCACGAATTGTGGACGACGCGGCTGCTCGCCCGCCATGTGCGCGAGCATGGGCCGGCAGAAGGGCACGCTTGCCTTGCCAAGCTGGCTCAGGGCACGCTGTGCAACATCCTCAATGAGCAGGAGATCAAGCCGCACAAGGTCCGCTATTACCTGGAACGCCGCGACCCGGAGTTCAAGCAGAGGATGGCGGAGGTTCTGTGCGTCTATCGCGAGGTGAAGCTTATCAAGGAGACCGCGGCCGCCGCGAAACAAAAGCCGAGCGATGCGGTGGCGATCGTCTCCTACGATGAGAAGCCTGGCATTCAGGCAATCGCCACGACGGCCCCGGACCTGCCGCCCGAGCCCGGCAGACATGCGACCTTGGCGCGCGATCACGAGTACAAGCGCCACGGCACGGTCAGCTTGCTGGCGGGCATCGATCTGCTCACCGGCCAGGTCCACGCCCTCGTCAAGGATCGCCACCGAAGCCGCGAATTCATCGAATTCCTCAAGCTTCTCGACGCCGCCTATCCGACCCATACGGCGATCAAGCTAATCCTCGACAATCATTCCGCGCACATCTCAAAGGAGACCAAGGCTTGGCTCGCGGACCAGCCTGTCGGTCGCTTCGAATTCACCTTCACCCCCAAGCACGGCTCCTGGCTCAATCTCGTAGAAGGTTTCTTCTCCAAGCTCGCCCGTTCGGTGCTGCGTCACATCCGTGTCGCATCCAAACAGGAACTCAAGGACCGCATCATGGCCGCCATGGATCACTTCAATCGAGACCCCATCGTCCACACTTGGTCCTATAAGCTCGACCAAGCCGCATGATACGATTCGAATTTCGAAATCGATGAACTAGGGCGATTCCGGTGCGGAGAAAGGATCGGCTGTACGTCGAGAGCGAACAAATGCTTCGGGCGGACACCGGGCTTCCGGCGTTGCACGGGAACGCCTCCTCTCCGCTCGGAGGCGACATTCGAAATGCGGCAATAATCGGAGTAAATGGGTATCCCCTTCACACCCGCTATACCCGGCGCTACCATCCGACGATGGAAAGCGCCGTTCATCCCATTCCCGGAGCCGATTATCCCCGGACCTTTCACGAAATGGACCAATGGTTCCGCACCGATGCCGCCTGTCACGACTATGTCCGGCGCTTGCGGTGGCCGAATGGATTTGTGTGCGCGGAATGCGGCGCGGCTGGTGAGCCGTGGACCATGTCGCGAGACCGGTTCCGGTGTCGCGCCTGTGAGTGGGAAACAACTTTGACGGCTGGCACGGTGTTCCAGGACACACGCAAGCCGTTGCGGCTGTGGTTTCTGGCGATGTGGTTCATCACCAGCCAAAAGAACGGAATCAGTGCGCTCGGGCTCCAGAGGGAATTGGGGCTTGGTAGCTATGAGACCGCCTGGACTTGGCTGCACAAGCTGCGGCGCGCGATGGTGCGTCCAGGGCGAGACAATCTCAGTGGCGAGATCGAAGTGGACGAAACCTATGTCGGCGGCGCGGAAGAGGGTAAACGTGGGCGGGGAGCCGAAACCAAGGCGATCATCGCTGTGGCGGCCGAAAAGAGCGGGCGCGGAATTGGTCGTATCCGCCTGCGGCGCATCGAAGATGTATCGGCGGACACCCTGATAACGTTTGTCCGGGACGTCGTTGTGCCGGGGGCGATGATCCACACCGACGGCTGGCGTGGCTACAACGGGCTGGCGGCGGCCGGTTATCGGCGCCACGTCAGCGTCATAAGCGATAGCCCCGATCCGGCTCACGAAGTCATGCCGCGCGTCCACCTCGTGGCCTCGCTGCTCAAACGATGGCTGGTCGGAACTCACCAGGGCGGCATTCAGCATCCGCATCTTGACTACTACCTCGACGAATTCACCTTCCGGTTCAATCGGCGACGTTCACAGGCAAGGGGGCTCCTCTTCCACCGGCTGGCCCAACAGGCAGTTGCCATCTGCCCTGCGCCGTACAAATCGATCGTTGGCGGCACTCCACCGCGGCCCGCAGTCGAGCGGGTGTGAAGGGGATACCCATTTCGGAGTATTTTCACGGTGGGCGGCGTAAACCGTTGGGCCCTTCGGGCCCCAATCCGCCGCGCAAAATCGAGCGGGATTTCAAAAGATGCTGGTCCTGATCTTCTTCCTCGCGACGCTCGATCGCCCGTTGCGAAGGCTCCGACAAATCGGCCCGCGCCGCCACGCCCGCTTCGCGGGCTCCTCAGGGCGAGGGCGGCGGGAGGCTCCTGCGGACGTTAGGGTCCCGAACGCTGATTGCAGTCTCGGATCGAAGGTGCAGCCGGTCGAATGGAATTGGTAAGGACGGGCCCGTCACCGTAATTCTGGAAGCCAGCTATGAACGCGTCAGGATCGACCGGACGGACTGCCCATCGAAGAGGGATTGGAGCGCGAGTCTATAGTAATCTGGGGAGCGCTAATCGAAGACCCGGCGAAGTTCTGCGAAGAGCGAATGCACGGTGTTCGAAGCCTGCGACCGCTCCGCGGCTTCACAGGACGCCGCAGCGCAAGGGCTCGCAGAGCGCGTACCAGGGGCTTTGCGCTGCAAAACTTCGGCCAGGGCGCCGACGGGGATGCTCTCGGCCGCCTCCATATCGGCCAGGCCGCTCACGGGGATGCTCTCGGCCCTCTCCACCCCGCTTGAACCGACTTCTGTAAGGGCGGCGAGGACGGGCGCCAGATCGTCCGTGCTCTCAGCGAGGCGGACAAGCCGCAATCGGAAATTCTCGCATCCCAACGCATCGCCCGACGGCGGCGCCGCCCGGTCGCCGACCGAGTCGGTTCGCAGATGCTCCACGCGATCGGCGCCGTAACTGCAGATCGCATAGGACGAGGTCTCGTTGGACGCAGGCGCCGTCGGCCGCGAAGGCCCGGCGCTGGCCTCCAAGGTTTCCGCGGAAATGCGCTCGATCCTCACGTGGGCCAGCCCGGCGTCCCGGAAGCCGAGCGCCACGGCGGCCGCAGTCGAAACGTCGATGATTTTTCCGTGGATGAACGGCCCCCGATCGACGATCCTGAGGATCACGGACCGGCCGTTGTCGAGATTTAGGACCCTGACCCGCGACCCCATCGGCAGGCTGCGATGCGCCGCGGTCATTCCTTGAGCGCCATAAAACGACGCCAGGCCCAGCTCCGCCGCCGAGGCGTCGCAACCCATACCGAGAGCGACCGCGCAGAAAGCAAAGAGTGTTCGCATCCGCAGCTTGCCTCCCGCCCGCTCGGAGTCCGCCGCAATGGAAACACAAAATTAACCAACTTGCCAGCCGCCCGAGTGTCGGAGCTCAGCGCGCCTGAAAAGCCCGCACGAAGCGCTTGAGCGCAGCCAGACCGACAGCGCAAGGGATTTGAGCGCGTATCACCCTGATCCGTAATCCTTACAGACCCGCAGGGATTGCCTCTGTGTTGCCCTTCGGCGGTCAGCTTCGAAGAGGCGGTGAGCGCCGGACACCGGCCATAGGCCGGACGCGCAGGAAGCGCCATAAGGCGACCTTCGCGGAGAGAGGAGAGCAAGAATGGCGACATAATTCCCGCCGGCACCGTCGCAAAGCGCAGCTTGTGCCGCCATCGGGATGATCCAGCGCCGTTCTCACAACAATCTCGGCTACAGGACAATCCAAGGGCGCAGCGATGTGCCGGACTGCCTCAAACGCGCCCCTTCGCAACTGATGCGCTGCGCAAACCAAGGATTACCCAAACTATAACCACGCGCATTCGACCCGCGTCGCTTTAATCGTTGCGAGGCGCCGAAGCGAAGAGCAACGATGCCTGCTGGCGGTGCGGCCCTCCGTTCATCGCTCGATTTTGATCTGCCTCAAAGCAATCAGGTCGGTTTCGTCTAGACTTGCAAAATTGTGACGATTACGAGTGTGGCGGTCACTGGTGCAGACGGCTGTGATGGCGTCGACCGTTCTCACCGTCCCTCAGGACGCGACGTAGCAGGGGCGGGTTTTTCGTCTATGTCATCGACGAACAGAAGCACGCCGCCGTGCGGCCTGTGAAGGTCGCCTGTCAAAATACGACGACGGCCGTGATCTCGGAGGGACGCAGCGGCGGCGAGCATGCGGTGGCCACGGGAGAGTTAGTGTTGGAGCCCGGCGCACTGGTCGCAATCGGCGCGGGCCGCGGGAGCTAGGCGCGATGTTCGGCGGCTTTTCGGCTCCTTTCATCCGCCGCCCTGTCGCGACGACGTTGATCATGGTCGCCATTTTCCTCGTCGGACTGGTCGCGTACCCCAACCTGGCGGTCGCGCCCCTGCCGCAGGTCGATTTTCCGACGATTTCGGTCGCCGCGTCGCTGCCGGGCGCTTCGCCGGAAACGATGGCCGCCTCTGTCGCGCAGCCGCTCGAGCGGCAGATCGCGCAGATTCCCGGCGTGACGCAGATGACGTCGACGAGCGGGCTCGGCGTGACCGGGATCACCGTCCAATTCGATCTCAACCGCAACATCGATGCCGCCGCCAACGACATTCAGGCGGCCATCAACGCCGCCTCGGGACAGTTGCCGAAGGACCTGCCAAGTCCGCCGACGTACCGGAAGGTCAACCCGTCCGACACGCCCATTCTCATTCTCTCAGTGCAGTCAGACCTCAAGCCGATCATCGACGTGGACGATGCGGCGGAAAATATTCTCGCCCAGCGCATCAGCCAGATCAGCGGCGTCTCACTCGTGCGGGTCGGCGGCCAGCAGACGCCGGCCATTCGCATCCAGGTCGATCCGGCCAAGCTCGTGGAAAAGGGCCTACAGCTCGAGGACGTGCGCCAGCAGATCGGCATCGCCACCGTCGACAGCCCCAAGGGCGCGCTTATCGGCCCCCGGCAGACCTTCACGATCTATGACAACGACCAGCTGACCGCGGCGAAGCCCTGGAACGATGTGATCATCGCCTACCGCAACGGCGCGCCTGTTCGCGTGCGCGACATCGGCCGAGCGGTCGCGGGCCCGGCGGATACGACCCAGGCTGGTTGGTCCAACGGCAAGAGCGGCGTCTTTCTCGCGATATGGAAGCAGCCGGGCGCGAATGTCATCCAGACAGTCGAGGCGGTCAAAAAGGCCTTGGGCCCTCTTCAGGCAGCTATCCCGACGACCATTCATCTCCAAATCCTCTCCGACCGCACGCTGACTATCCGCGCCTCGGTGCGCGACGTTCAGTTCACGTTGATGCTCACCGTCGGGCTGGTGGTGATGGTGATATTCATCTTCCTGCGCAACGTGTGGGCGACAGTCATACCCGCCGTGACGATCCCGCTTGCGCTCCTCGGCGCCTGCGCGCTGATGTGGGCGGTCGGCTACAGTCTCGACAATCTCTCGCTTATGGCCTTCACCATCGCCGTCGGATTCGTCGTCGACGACGCGATCGTGATGCTGGAGAACATCACGCGCCACATCGAGGAGGGCGAGACGCCTCTCCAGGCGGCGCTGAAAGGGTCGAGCGAAATCGGCTTCACGATCATCTCGATCTCCGTGTCGCTGGTGGCGGTCCTGATTCCGCTGATTATGATGACGGGAATCATCGGCCGGCTGTTCCGCGAGTTCTCGGTCACGATCACCATGACGATTGCGGTTTCGGCCTTCGTTGCGCTGACGCTGACCCCGATGATGGCCTCACGCTTCCTGAGGAGCCAGGACGAGGAAAGGCACGGACGTCTCTTCAATCTCGGCGAAAAGGGGTTTCGGGCGCTCGCGCACGGATACGAGCACGGACTCGATTTCGTGCTGCGCCACCGCTTCGTCACCCTCATGACGTTCTTCGCCACGGTCCTCGCGACTGTCTATCTGTTTGTCGCCATTCCCAAAGGCTTCTTCCCGCAGCAGGACACCGGGATCCTGTATGGGACGACCGAGGCGGCGCAGGACATCTCGTTTCCCAAAATGTATCGGCTGCAGGAAGAGGCAGGGAAGATTGTCCAGGCCGATCCGGCGGTCGCGGCCGTGGGTATGGGGCTCGGAGCCGGCGTCGGCAGCACGGGGCAAAACATGGGGCGCATGTTCATCTCCCTGAAGCCCACGGACGAGCGCAACGTCAGCATCTTCGAAGTGATCGCGCGGCTCAGGCCCAAGCTCGCGCAGATCAGTGGGTTGCGCACTTATCTGTTTGCCGCCCAGGACGTGACGGTCGGCGCCCGTTTCGCCAAGACGCAGTTCCAATACACGCTGCTGGACGTCAATCTCGACGAGCTCAATGCCTGGGCGCCGAAGATTCTGGACAAGCTCAAGTCGCTGCCGGAATTGCGCGACGTCGCAACCGATCAGCAGAACACGGGCACAACGCTCACCCTAAAAATCGACCGCGACATGGCCTCGAGGTTCGGTATTCAGCCGCAGCTGATCGACGACACGCTCTACGACGCGTTCGGCCAGCGCGAGGTGGCGCAATATTTCACCCAGGTGAACACCTACTGGGTTGTCGAGGAGGTTCTGCCTTCGCTGCGGGGCGATCCCGCCACACTCGATAAGCTCTATATCCGTTCGCCGACCACCGGGCAGATGGTCCCCTTGAGCGTTTTCGCCAAATGGACGACCAACCCGGTCGCGCCCCTGTCGATAAGCCACCAGGGCCAGTTCCCGGCGATCACCATCAGCTTCAATCTCGCGAATGGGGTCGCGCTGAGCCAGGCGACGACGGCGGTGCAGCAAGCGGTGCAGCAATTGCAGCTGCCGCCGTCACTCACGACGACCTTCCAGGGCAACGCTCAGGCGTTCCAGGAGTTGCTGACGACCGTGCCGTTGCTCATCCTCGCGGCGCTCGTCTGCGTCTACATCATCCTCGGTATACTGTATGAGAGCTTCGTTCACCCGCTCACCATTCTCTCGACCTTGCCTTCGGCGGGGGTCGGCGCGCTCGCGACGCTAATGCTGTTCGGCTACGAGTTCAGCCTCGTCGCGCTGATCGGACTGATCCTTCTGATCGGCATCGTCAAGAAGAACGGCATCATGATGGTCGATTTCGCCATCGCCGCCGAGCGCGAGGAGGGCAAGTCGACGGTCGAGGCGATCCGCGAGGCGGCCCTCCTCCGCTTCCGGCCAATCATGATGACGACCATGGCGGCGCTGCTCGGCGCCGTGCCATTGATGTTGAGCCACGGATCGGGATCGGAAATGCGGCAGCCGCTGGGCTTCACAATGTTCGGCGGCCTTATTTTCAGCCAGGCTCTCACGCTGTTCACGACGCCGATTATCTATCTCTACCTCGATCGCGTGTCGCACTGGCTGTCGCGCCGATCCGGCAAAACCCGGCCGCCAACCCCGAAGAGACCGGTCGACATGCCGCCAGAAGAGCGAGAGCGAGATTCGCGACTGAAACCCGTCCGGGTCGAGGGACGCGGGAGAGCGGCGGAGAGGCCCACGCGCGGATTGCACGATGTCAAGCTTCGGTAGTCAACGGAAATGACTGCCAGGATCGCATGGTCGAAGATCCGCAAGTAGGCGCGGCGTAATCGGGAAGGGGTAAGCCTCGCAACGCCTGGGCTACAAAGGTTTGCGGAGCTGAGCGATGCGGTTCGTAGATTTTTGCGAAAATGAATCCGTGCGGCGCGTGGGAATTGTCGCTTGCCATGGGAGCTGCCCTTGGAGCAGCAAAGCTGCAACTCAACTCCGAGTTCAACCAGCAAGGTCTGCACAGGGCGGACTCTGCTCCTTCCCGAGCGATCCCTGAAGGCCAGCTTGCTCGCCCAATTGAGGCGTCCAAGACCGCGGTCACCTTCGTCCTCAATACGTCAATTCGCACATACGAAGATGCTCGGCGCGACAGACGAAACGAACTCCTGCGAGTTTCGTCATTCCGCATACAATGAAGGACTTGAGTGTGCTCTGCGCCTCTTTGTGCTGAGCCGATGTGACGATCGACCTGAGCCTTGCCCCCGGCGACAAGAGTGCGCTTTGCGCCTCTGACCCCGTCCTATCGTCGGCAAAATACCGAACGGATAATTCCTGCTCATTGACCATGATGCGTGTCTTCTTGTGCACAGCACTCCGGCGGCCAGGGCCGGAAATGGCGCCGCAGCAAGCGCTTGAAACAGGTGAATCCGCGCCTGCGCACGTTATGGCCCCGAACGCGTCGACGCCCCAAGATGGAGCGCCCGGCCTCGGCGAAGTCTGAGGACCTGCGGGGCCCGTGGCCAAAGCCGCGCTATGCTGCGATAAGGGCCAGAAACCCGTCGTTGCGAGGAAGGCGAAGCGCTCGAAGCGGCGCATGAGCATCGCCTCGCCATCTTTGGAGGCGCCTTGAGCGTCGTTATCGGTTGGGACATCGGCGGAGCGCATCTGAAGGCGGCGTGCGTCAAGGACGGGCGCGTCGAGGCGGCGGTTCAGGCGGCGACGCCGCTTTGGCAGGGGCTCGGCAGCCTCGAAGCCGCGTTCGACTCGCTCCAGGCTGAGCTCGGCCGCGCCGACCGTCACGCGATCACCATGACCGGCGAATTGTGCGACGCTTTTGCCTCGCGACGCGACGGCGTCGCCGGGCTCGCGGCGATCGCCGCGCGCCACCTCGCGCCCGCGGACTTGCGCCTCTATGCCGGCCGCGCCGGCTTCGTCGAACTCGGCGAGGCTGCTTCGCATGCCGCCGACATCGCCTCGGCCAATTGGCATGCGAGCGCCGCGCTTCTGGCGCTCGAGCTTCAGAACGCGCTGTTGATCGACGTCGGCTCGACGACCGCCGATCTCATTCCCGTCGTCGCTGGCCGGGTTGCGGCGGTTGGCTATACCGATGCGGAGCGGCTCGCCGCGGGTGAGCTGGTCTATACCGGGATGACCCGCAGCTTCGTCATGGCTTTGGCCTCGCGGGCGCCGTTTCGCGGCGCCTGGACCCCGCTGATGAATGAATATTTCGCCAGCAGCGCCGACGTCCATCGCATCCTGGGGGCATTGCCCGAAGGCGCCGACAAAATGGCGACCGCCGACGGTCGCGCGAAAACCGTCGAAGCCTCGCGGGCGCGCCTCGCCCGGATGATCGGACGCGAAGCGGACGAAGCAGCCGAATGGGAATGGGACGGGCTTGCCGCCTGGTTCGCCGAAGCGCAAATCCGCGACATCGCCGACGCGGCCTCCCTGCGCCTCTCGCGCACTGATGCGGCGGTCACGGCGCCGGTGGTCGCCGCCGGAATCGGGGAAAGCCTCGTTGCGGAGGTGGCGCGCCGCCTGCGGCGGCCGTGCGTAAAATTTTCTTCGCTTTTCGCCGCGCCGGCGGAAGCCTCGCACGCCGCGCCCGCGGTCGCCGTCGCCCTGCTTGCCGCGCGGGCGTTCGGCCGCTAAGCGAACGACGGGCTCCGCACCGGCCAACCCCCGGCCGGCGGACCCGTCGAACGACAACCAGGGGTCGCTTTAGGGAGAGCCGGTCATGCGCTTGACGAGCGTGGCGTCATTTCTGGTGGTGGCCTGCGTCGCCACGGCGGGGGCGGCCCAGGCGGTCGCAGAGACAACGCCAACCAACGACTATCCGACATCGGCGCGCGCCGACTATGTCTTCGCCTGCATGAAGACCAACGGCGACACGCGCGAGGCGCTCGACAAATGCTCGTGTTCGATCGACGTCATCGCCTCGCTGCTCCCTTACGACGCCTACGTGGCCGGCGAGACGGTGGCGTCGATGACCCAGGCGACCGGACAGATCGGCAGCATGTTCCGCGCCGCGGCGCTCGCGCGCGACGACCTCGCCCGGCTGCGCCGCGCCCAGGCGGAAGCGGAAGTGCGCTGCTTCTGAACCGATCTCGTTCGCCGAAGGCTTCGGCGAACGGAAAGAATCTCTATCCTTTCGCGGCCCCTTTCCGGGGGCCGGCGAGGGTGCCGGAAAAGCCCTTTTCGAAGCTCCCGGCGCGCTTCCGCCGTCCGCAATCGCGTCTGCCTGTTATCGCCGAAACGCCGCCTGTTATGCCCCTGATACGGGCAAAACCGCACCCTGTTACGCTCCTGTTATTGCGCCTCATCCTGGAGCGCCACGCTTTCGCGCAACTCATTGCAATTATACACTTTTCAGCCAAAAAACGCGGCCGAAGGGGCGCGCTTCCCCCTGTTCTTCGCCCTGCTAACAGGGGAGTCGCCCTGTTCGGCAGGCGCCCCAAGCCGCCGTTCGGATCGCTCGAGGCGGAGGGCGGGAGACCGGGCGCAGGCTCCTCGCCAGAGTCAAGAAATGGCGCCCCCGGCGCGCCGACTTAAGCTCCCTGGCGCGTCGCCGGCCAGGCGCCCGAAAAGGTCTTGCCGGCGGTGTCCTCGCCCTCGACGCGGAATTCTGTCGCCCCATTCGGCTTGAAGGTGAAACGGAAGTTCGGGTCCTCGGCGATCGAGATCCCGCCCGCCATCGAGAAGACGAGATCCTTCCCCTGATAGACCGCCAATTTGTCGACGTACCGCGCCGGCGTGTACAGCCGCGTCACCTGATCCATCTGCAGCCCGGAATTGTTGGGGTGGCGGATCATGACGAGCGCCTCGTTGGGCGCGTCCGGCGTCGGCGGCAGGATGCGAAACTTCATCTGCCCGAGCGTCGCCAGCGCCTGGTCCATGCTTTTGACCATCGGGGCCGAGCACCCGCCGGCCGCCTTCACATAGCGCGTCGCCATGTGCAGCGAGCCGTCGCTGAGCTCCGCCACGACATGGACGTCGGTGTACGAATTGACGCGGACGCGGGTCGAGATCCGCGTATCGCCGGCGGTCGGCCCGAGCGTGAACACAGCGGCGAGAGGCACGGGGTTCTGGTCGATGACGAGCGTCAGCTTGGCGACGCGGCGCGGGTCCCCGGGGGGCAGTCTCGCCGAAAACGTCATCGGCACCAGCGCCGCGTCTTCGGCCCGCGCAGGCGCCTCCAGCGACACCATCGCGCTGTCCTCGACGATCGGCTTGCCGCCAAAGAACATATGGGCGAGCTCGGGCCAGGGATCGGGCTCTTCGACGGCTTGCGCTCGGGCCCGCCTTGCGCCAACTCCGGCGAGCGCCAGTCCGAGCAAAGCCTGCCGCCTTGTCACCGTTCGGTCCATTGGCCCCTCCTGCCTCCGTGATCCGTCGTCGACGGACTATTGGTCCCACTCATATTCCGAATAGGCGGCCGTGGCGTTGCGCCCATTGTAGTCGTCGAACAGACGCCAATCGTCCCGTTGCGATTGTCCGGCCTGTTTGGCGGCGACGTCAACCGGTTCGCCGCGGGCGATGAAAGCCTTCACGTCCCTCGCCAATCCGGTGAAATAGGCCCGCTCGTCGTTGAGCGCGGCCGGCCACGGAAGATCGAGCGGTCCGTGACCCGGAATGACCCGCACGGCGGGAACGGCCGCCAGCGCGTCGAGATCGGCGAGCCAGCCTTTGAGCGAGCCGTCGATGATCGGCAGGTGGCCGACAAACACCAGGTCGCCGGAAAACAGCGTGTGGGTGGCCGAATCGAGGACCGTGAGATCGCAATCGGTGTGCGCCGGCGGCCACGCTTGCAGATCGAGGCTGCGTCCCCCGAGGTCGAGCGTCAGACGGTCTTCGACAAGCAGGGTCGGCGGGATGATTTTCACCTGGTCGACGAGGGCGTCGCCGATGATCTTGCGAAACGCTTTGAGATAAAAGGCGCCGCGGGCGTTCAACGCTCGCGGCAGATTGCGATGGCCGACGAACATGGCGCCGAGCCCGTCGAAGGCGGCGTCGCCGAAAATGTGGTCAGGGTGCTCGTGCGTGTTGATCACGTAGAAAATCGGCTTGTCCGTTCTCGCCCGAAATCGCCGCGAGCAGCCGCTCGCCCACCGGCACGCTGCCGCCCGTGTCGATGACGGCGACGCCCTTGTCGCCGATGACGAAGCCGATATTGGCGATGTCGCCCTCGTTGTCTTCGCTCATGAGGGCGATCGCGCCCTGATGAGCGAAAACGCCAGGCGCGATCTCCCGGACTGGCAGGGGCGCGAGCGTCCCCGCCCGGCCCGAAACGTTTGCGGCGAACGCCAGAATTATGACGAAAAGGGCGCTTACAAGAAGATGCATAAACCCAGCCGGGTCCGACTCGGGTCTAGATTTAGCGAGGGAGGTGGCGTGAGGCAATCCGTCGCCGTTGTGAGTGACAGCGGCTTTGATTGCATAGAGGCTTTTGTTGAAGTTTGTGCTTGCGTGAAAGAATTCACCGGCCTATCTTTTCTTCGGCTTCGGCTGCACGAGTGTCGGGGAACGGGAGCTCCGGCGCACATATCGTAGGCAAAGCGAGATTCCCCTAGAAAGGGGGTTCACTCGTTTCGCTGTGTCGTGACACGCTGTCGACGCCGTCCCAACTGAGACTGTCGCTGCAAGGCGCGAATTGACGCCAAGTGCGCTCGTGCGCGCATTGCTGGGACGTAGAAGCGCGTACTTGGTCGTACAGGTACGTCGATCGAACGAGTGGGAGGAATTAATGCGCAAACTGTTGCTTGCTAGCTGTATTGGCGTCACGGCCTTGTTCACGGCCGGCTACGCCGCCGCCAACGACGACTTGGCGAAAATGGCTGCCGACCCCAATCAGTGGGTGATGCCGACCGGCAACTTCGCCAACACGCGCTATTCGGAACTCAAGCAGATCAACGCCGAAAACGTTCACAAGCTGGCGCCGGCCTGGACGTTCTCGACCGGCGTTCTGCGGGGTCACGAGGGCGCCCCGCTGGTTATTGGCGACATCATGTATGTTCATACGCCGTTCCCGAACGACGTCTTCGCCCTCGACCTCAACAAGAACGGTGAGATTCTCTGGAAATACGAGCCGAAGCAGGATCCGAACGTCATCCCCGTGATGTGCTGCGACACGGTCAACCGCGGCCTCGCCTTCGGCGACGGCAAGATATTCCTGCATCAGGCGGACACGACGCTCGTCGCGCTCGACGCGAAGACCGGAGCGGTGGTCTGGTCGGCGAAGGATGGCGATCCGTCTAAGGGCCAGACAGGCACCGACGCCCCGTTCGTGTTCAAGGACAAGGTGTATATCGGCTCCTCCGGCGGCGAGTTCGGCGTTCGCGGTTGGGTTTCTGCCTATGACACGAAGACCGGCAAGCTGGCGTGGCGAGCCTATTCCGAAGGACCGGATTCGGACATCCTCGTCGATCCGGAGAAGACGACCGCGCTCGGTAAGCCGATCGGCAAGGACTCTTCCCTAAAGACTTGGGAAGGCGATCAATGGAAGATCGGCGGCGGCGACACCTGGGGCTGGTACTCCTTCGACCCCGAGTTGAACCTGATCTATTACGGTTCCGGCAATCCTTCGACCTGGAACCCGTCGCAGCGTCCCGGCGACAACAAGTGGTCGATGACGATCTGGGCGCGAGACGCCGACACCGGCATGGCCAAGTGGGTCTATCAGATGACGCCCCACGACGAGTGGGACTATGACGGCGTCAACGAGATGATCCTCACCGATCAGAAGATCGACGGCCAGGATCGCAAGCTCCTGACGCACTTTGACCGAAACGGCTTCGGCTACACGCTCGATCGCGCCACCGGCGAACTGCTCGTCGCCGAGAAGTATGATCCGGCGGTCAATTGGGCGACCAAGATCGACATGGACAAGTCGTCGAAGACCTACGGCCGGCCGGAGCTCGTCAAGGCGTATTCGACGGAAACGGCGGATGTCAACCACAAGGGCATCTGCCCGGCGGCGTTGGGCACCAAGGACGAACAGCCGGCGGCCTACTCGCCGGAGACCGAGCTGTTCTACGTGCCGACCAATCACGTGTGCATGGATTACGAGCCGTTCAAGGTCGCCTACACCGCGGGCCAGCCCTACGTCGGCGCGACGCTGTCGATGTATCCGCCTCCGGGCGACAGCAACATGGGCAACTTCATCGCGTGGGACGGCAAGACCGGCAAGATCGTCTGGTCGGATCCCGAGCAGTTCTCGGTCTGGTCGGGCGCTCTGGCGACCGCGGGCGGCGTGGTCTTCTACGGCACGCTGGAAGGCTATCTGAAGGCGGTCGACGCCAAGACCGGCAAGGAGCTCTACAAGTTCAAGACTCCGTCGGGGATCATCGGCAACGTGATGACCTACGAACACGGCGGTCGCCAGTATGTGGCGGTCCTGTCCGGCGTCGGCGGTTGGGCGGGCATCGGCCTTGCGGCCGGCTTGACCGATCCGCATGCCGGGCTTGGCGCGGTCGGCGGCTACGCGGCGCTGTCGAACTACACGAACCTCGGCGGAACGCTGACGGTCTTCGCTCTGCCGCAGGACTGAACCTCGGCTGACTGACGAGCACACCTGGCCCGGCGCATGCGCGACAAGCACGCGCCGGGCCATCTGTTTCCTCATCGCGGACACGAAGCCCGCCTTAAGGGATTGAGCAAGTGCGTTTTTTTCATTCACTCATCGGTCTTGCAGCGGTCTTGAGCTTGGCCTCGCCCTTGATGGCGCACGCCGACGCACCGGGCGATCCAAAAGCCGTCAAGCAAGACGAGGACGGAATTTGGCGTGACAAGGCGGGAGACCCGACCTTCAAGGTCGACGCGGACGGAACGGTCGACTGGTACACCTATTCAGGCTTCCGCCGCTATCATTCGGAATGCCATGTCTGTCATGGCCCCGACGGCGAAGGCTCAAGTTATGCGCCGGCGCTGGCGAACTCGCTGAAGACGATCCCCTACGCGGAGTTCTACGGAATCGTCGTCAGCGGACGAAAGGACTTCCTGAACGGCAAGGATAACGTCATGCCGACCTTTGCCGACAACAAGAACGTGATGTGCTACCTCACCGACATCTACATCTACCTGCGTGCGCGCTCTGTGAACGCCGTACCTCGCGGTCGCCCGGCCAAGCATGCCGACAAACCGGCCGCCTTCGATGCGAACGAAGACAAATGCATGAACGCCAGTTGATGAGTGAAGACTCGAAGGGCGCCGGCTCGCGGCGTTTGGCCATAGGAGCGCTCTTCGCGCTGGGTCTGGCGGGCGTCAGCATGCCGCCGGTCGCCCGCGCCGACGCCCCGGGCAATCCGACAGCGGTAAAGCAAGATGAGCAAGGTATGTGGCTCGATAAGGACGGCGTTCCGACCTATAAGGTCGAACGCTGACGGGACCGTCGACTGGTACACCTTTGAAGGCTTCCGCCGCTATAACGCAGTATGCGACGTCTGCCACGGCCCCGACGGCGCGGGATCGAGCTATGCGCCGGCGTTGGCGAACTCGTTGAAAACGATGTCCTACTATGATTTCTACGGCACCGTCGTGAGCGGACGAAAGGACCTCCTGAACGGCAACGACCTCGTGATGCCGTCTTTCGCCGACAACAAGAACGTGATGTGCTACCTGAATGACATCTACGTCTATCTTCGCGCCCGCTCCACAGGAGCGGTCGGGCGCGGACGTCCGCAGAAGCATGCCCCCAAGTCTCCGGCGTTCGCTGCCGCGGAAGACAAATGCATGAGCGCCAGTTGATGACGAACGGTTCAAGGCCGTCGGGTCGACGGCGTTTGGCAATGGGCGGCCTTTTCGCGCTTGGGTTCGCCTGCCTCGCCTTGCTGGTCTGGTCGGGCGGCAGCCGCGCTCAGGAGGACGACGCCGGAGGTTCGATCGAACTCGTCGACCCGCATGTCTTTCGCGCCTGCGCCGATCCACGCGACCTGCCATTCTCCAATGAGGCCGGCGAAGGCTTCGAGAACAAGATCGCCGAGCTTTTCGCGCGCAAGCTCGGCAAGTCGGTCGCCTACACGTTCTATCCTGACGCGACCGGATTCATCCGCAATACGCTGAACGCAGATCGCTGCGACGTCGTCCTGGGAATCGCCCAAGGGGACGACATGGTTCAACCGACCAACCCCTATTACCGAACAAGCTATGTCGCCGCGTACCGAAAGGGCGGCCCGCTGGAGGGCCTCGATTCCCTGAGCGATCCTCGTCTTAAGACCGCGAGGATCGGCATCGTCGCAGGAACGCCGCCGGCAAGTTTCCTGGCCGCCAACGGGTTGCTTGGCCATATCAAGTCCTATGCGCTGGTCGTCGACACGCGCTTCGATTCGCCGGCCCACGAGATGATGGACGATCTCGACCGCGGCGATATCGATGTGGCGCTGCTCTGGGGTCCGATCGCCGGCTACTACGCCTTGAAGGCCAAGTCGCCAACGACCGTCGCCCCGCTCGTGAAGGAGAAGGGCGGCCCTCGAATGGTCTATCGGATTGTGATGGGCGTGCGGCACTCCGATCAGAATTGGAAGCGCAGCCTGAATAAGCTGATTTCCGAAAATCAGAGCGAAATCGACGCGATATTACGGTCGTACGGCGTTCCGTTGCTCGACGAGAACGACCGGCCGATCTCGCCCTGACGCATCATGGGCGCACGCTTCGCGATCACCGTGACTTGCACAGTCGCGGCTTCCCTTGCTGCGCTCGGCGCCGAAGCGCCGCCCGAACCCGACTCCTATCGCGTGGAAGAATATCGCGCGCCGACGCCCGCAACGTTGAAGGGCGCCCACGTCTTGACGACTCGTGAAGCACACGAAATTTGGCAGAAGGGCGCGGCGTCCTTCGTCGACGTCCTGCCGCAGGCGCCGCGACCCGCCAATCTCGGCCCCGAAGTCGTCTGGCGCGACAAACCACGGTTCGATATCCCCGGCAGTCTTTGGCTGCCGGACACCGGATACGGCGCGCTCGCGCCGATCATGGAGTCGATACTTCCGCTCCGGCCTTCGCAAGGCGACCGGCGGCGATCCGAACAAAGCGATCGTATTCTATTGCCTGCGCGATTGCTGGATGTCCTGGAATGCCGCAAAACGGGCGACGGCGCTTGGTTATCGCAAAGTCGAGTGGTACCCGGAGGGAACCGACGGCTGGTCGGCCGCCGGTCTGCCGCTCGAAAGACGCAAGCCCGAGCCGAGGCCCTAAATCGAAATGAGCGCTCAGGCCAAGCCGGCGATCAATCCAATGAGAGCACGAAGCTTGCACAGCGTAACGTCAGCAGCCTCGATCCGAACCATCCGCCGGGCGCGACGCATTTTCGTGCACCCGCGAATTGGCGCTCCGAATCTGCCGCTAAAGAGCGCTTTGCACGGCGCGGGCGATTGCGCCAATTCGCTGCTCGATCAGCGTCGGCGTCTCGCAGACATATTGGATCGTCTTGCGCCGATCGTCGAAAACGCGCAGGTCCCACTGCAAACGCTCTTGGCTGACGGCGCCCGACGGCGCTTGGCCGTTCTGATTCTGGTCCGCGGATTTGTGAACAGCGTCGGCCTCCGCGCGGATGCGATCGGCCATGGCGTGCTGTTTGTGGCCAAAGCGTTCCAGCCCGGCAAGAATTTGAGAGCGCTGTTGCGACAAATCGTCGAATGCCGCGGCGAACGCGCGCAACAGCTTCGGTTCCGCATCGGCTCCAGCCTTTGCTTTGAAGTCCGCGATCGCCGCCTCGACGTCGGCGATCGGAACCCGCCGCTGCGACATTTTCGCCGCCAGATCAGCAACATCGCTCTCGTCGCGCCAGCTTTGAGAGTTCAAGTCGAGTTGAGGCCCGGCCCAGACCGAGGCGAGCGAATAGGTCGGAGTCTTGATCTGAGGACACGGCCAATCCGGATCGACCTTCACGCGCGGTTGCGCGCCCGCCTGCGGGGTCGATGCGGCGGCCATAATCGCGACTGCGAGGACGACGCGGAGCGCAACATTCATAGGCGTTTCCCTTTGAGCGCAATCATAGGATCGCCTCCGCTTCCAATCAAGCCGGCGAGCTTTGTCGACCCATCGTTCGGCGCATCGTTCATCGCCGGCAAAGGCCCGCGGCAGCGCGGCGGTCACGCAATCCGGGAGGCGTCGCCATGACGCGCATGCTCGCCAGCGTGGTGAACGCCGCGGAAGCGGACGTCGTCTTGCGACTCGGCGCCGACGTGATCGATCTGAAAGATCCGGGGCGCGGCGCACTCGGAGCGGTTCCGCTCGAGATGGTGCGCGATACAATACAATCTATTGCGAAACGACGCGAGACGAGCGCGACGCTCGGCGATCCCCCTTACGATGAGGAAGCGCTTGTCTCGCGAGGGCGAATGCTTGCCGCGTTAGGCGTGGACTACCTGAAGCTTGCGGTCGACGGTCCGACGCTCGAGCGTCTCCGCGACGCCCTGAAGCTTTCGGCGCGCGAAATCGCCCTCGTCGGCATATTGTTCGCCGACGAAGAGCCGGACTTTGCTTCTCTTTCTGCTCTGGCCGCGCTCGGGTTCAAGGGCGCGATGCTCGACACGCGGGACAAGACTCGCGGTCGTCTCCTGGCGCATCTCGATGTCGCGCGGCTTGAGGACTTTTGCTCACGCTGCCGCGAGTTGGGACTTACGAGCGGCCTTGCAGGCTCGCTCGAGGCCCCCGACGTTCCCCGACTATTGCTTGTGCGCCCCGACATCCTCGGATTCCGCGGGGCGCTTTGCCGAGCCCACGATCGCGAAGGCGCAATCGACCCACAGGCCGTTGCACTGATCCGCGACTCTGATCCCGCGCGAGAGGCCCGAAGCGGACGCCTCACCGAAAATCGATTGGCGGTTGCTAGCCCGCGGCATTATCGGCGGACGCGACGCCGAGGGCGAGCTCGACCGGGTGTTCGTGCGTGATTTTGTCGTTCAAGCGCAGATCGGCGCCTATGATTTCGAGCGGCATGTACAGCAGCGCGTCGCCTTCGAGGTCGAAGCTTTGGTGCGGCGAGCCGGCGCGCACGCGGAAGATATGCGCTCGATCTTCTCCTATGACATCGTCCTCGACGCCATTCGACTTGTCGTAGGCCGCGGCCATGTCGACTTCGTCGAGACTCTGGCCGAAGAGGTCGCCGCGGTCTTATTGCGGCACGCCCGTGTGCGAAGCGTTCGCGTCAACGTGCAAAAGCTCGATGTCATCGACGGGCTCGGTCGGCGTCGAAATCCGCCGCGAACGCGCCGCAAGCTCGGCGGACGCGCACTCTTTTCCCCTTGCCGTGAAGGCGACGACGCCACCCAAGGATTAATCCACCTGCCCTCGACGCGCCAGCCGTCGCCTCAGGCGAGCGTCCGCGCCAATTCGAACGCCTGCCGGAAGTCGAGACGCAGCGCGGTCTTGCTCTCGGTCATTTGCTTGAAGAGCCCCGATTCGGTTCGATATTTGACATTGCCAATCGCGAGCGGGCCGACACCCAGGGCGCCGCGATCGCCGAGCGGAGCGCCGTTTGCATGCATGTCCAGGCCTTCGATCCCAAGAGGCGGCACGGCGTTGACGTCGGCGGCGACCAGCAATTTTGCGCCTGCCGCGATTTGACTGGCTTCGAGCACGCGCACGCCGGCTTTCGCCGCGCAGAGTGCGACTTCGGTCGACTGGAGGATCGCCGCCTTCCTCTCGGGCGGTCGAGCCGTCGGCAACGGCGAGGTCGACCCCGAACCTGCGCTTGATCTCCGCGGCGTGGCGGCCGACCCGCTCGGCTCCATCATACCCGACCAATGTGACCGACGCGCCCTCGAGCGCCGCAATCACGCCCGATGCGGTTCCCACGACGCCGGTGGCGCCGAAGATTGAAACCGCAGTGTCCCGAAGCCCGCGATTCTTCTTCTCCTGCAACGTTTTTTCGACGACAGCGATCATCGCCGCGGCGGTCGTGAACGAGCCTGCGGGATCGGCGAACAAGCGAAATCTCGAACGGTTTCAAGAGCGCCTTGGCGGCGGCGTCGAGCATGTCGAGCGCGAGAAAAGCGTCCTTTCCGCCGATGAATACGCCTGTGCGGGCCGCGTCGCGAGGCGATCGCGAAAACATCGCGTCCTGGACGAGGCCGGTGATCTCCGTCACCGAGACGTTGGCGTAGGGAACCGTCGCGTCATAACCCGCGTCGATCGCCATGTTGACATCGAAGCGGACTCATGTGCGTGAGCGATGTCACCATGTGCAGAATGTTCTTGGCCATGTTTCCTCCTGGGGCGGCTATCGAATTGAAAGGTCCGCTTCCTCGCGGATCTCCGCGCCATGATCGCGGGCCTTGCAGATTATGATTTCCACGCCCGGCTCGCACTAGCGCCGAGGGCGCGCGAGCGAGAAATTCCGCTTGGTCGGGATCGCGGGCGAAAGCGAAGCCGGTCGGCCCCCAGGAGCTTTGGCCGATCCCGCTCGCGCCATAGCGCAGCGAGTCGCTCCGCGACAGCTGCCGACCGCGGCGCTGGCGAATCGGCCGCCGCCTTGAACGGGAGCAAAATGATCGCCGACAATCTGCTGAACCCGAGAGACGCCCTTGGCCGAAAGCCGCGAAATCTCGTTCGGCGGCGGCGGGAAGGATCTGCATCAGCGTTCGACGGCAAATCTCGCTCGCCGAATTCGGCCGACATGGGCGGCAGACGGGCGAATGCGCTGCTTTTCCGCCTCGCCATGCGCGCCTTCGATGCGCTGGTCCAGGATCAGGAGAACGCGCCAGTCCGGCAGGAAAACTGACGTGCGCCACGACCGGCGGGACTTCGCCGCTTTCGGCCCAATTCCCGCGTCGACAACGAGGCCGCCGCGCTCGAACAATGCCGCGCCGACCCCGAACGCGAGCCGCGATCGAGCAGGCGCGCATCGCCTCTCGCATCCAGTGGAAGCCCCTCGGACAAACGACGAAACGCAGACGCGATCGCGATCGCGAGCTGGGTCCCGGACCCAAGCCCCGCATGCGCGGGGATGGCGCTCGAGATGATCAGCTCTTTACTCGTATAAAGGCCCAGACGATCGGCGATACGCAGCGCCAGACGCTGGCCGCGCTCACGCTCCTCGCCCAAACTTTCGAAGCGTTCGGCTTGGCGAAGCTCGACGCAGGTCTCGAACGCGTCGATGGCGAGGCCAATCGAACCAAATTGCCGGCCGAGGTCGCCGTTGAGATCGAGAAAGCCCAAATGCAGGCGCGCCGCAGTCGTGACCCGAACGCCTTTCAATTGCACCTCACTCCGATTCGTTCGCGCGGCCTTCGCACGGCCCGAGTTCGATCAGAACTTTGCGAGACTTTGCAGCGTTTGCCAAGCGCCGGGCACGAGAAATCCAGCCGCCGCAAGTTCGCGTATTTGAGGTCGACGTCGATTGAGCTCCGCGGCGGAAAACCGACGTTGCGGCGTCGAACGTTGTGGTCGTCGAAGGGTAATGCCAGATTCCCGGAAAAGACGGTACGATCTTTTGAAGGCAGGTGGACGATGATCGAGCTGATACTGACGGTATGTGCGCTCAACGCGCCGGCCCAATGCGAGGAACAGCGACTGCAGTTTCTGTCGCAGGGATCGCTGATGCAATGCATGATGCAGGCGCCGCCCTATGTGGCCGCCTGGTCCGGGGAGCACCCCGCGAGCCTGGTCACGCGCTGGCGATGCGCTTATCCGGGGGCCGCCGGCCAGCGGACCTGACGCCTTCGATCATCGAGATAAGATGACTCATGCGAGGATAGCACTGAGATCGGCGATTGTCTGCGTCGCCGGACGAGACTATCGTCGTCTCGTGAACAGAAAACTCGCAATGGGGTTGTTGGGAGGTTGGCTCGCGATCGGGCTGGCGGTCGCGCCGCTCTGTCCGGTCGAGGCGCAGGACGCGATGCGGGGCCTGGATATGTCCTCGCCTGAGATGACGACGCCGGAGATGACGCGCGCAGAGGTGCAGGCCGCGCTCGCGGCGGCGCCGCGGGGGAAAGGGGCGGACCTTTCCGGGAAGCGGCTTTCCACACTCGATCTTTCCGGTCTCGACTTCTCCGGCGCGAACTTGCGTGCGGCTTATCTCAACCACGCCAACCTTTCGCATGCCGACTTGGACGGAGCAGTTCTGGACCAGGCTTGGGCGCTCGGCGCCAATCTCGCAGGAGCCAGCCTCGTCAAGGCCAGTTTGTTCGCGACGCAATTGGCAGGCGCGAATCTCGACGGCGCCAATCTCTCAGAGGCTCGAATCGCCGCGGACATGGACGGCGCGCGCCTCGTCGGCGCTCGGCTGGAAAAAGCGGATTGCGGAGCGGACTTGAAAAATCAGTCGATGGGCCTCATGCACGCCTCGTTCAAATCCGCCGACCTCACCGGCGCCGATTTCGCCGGCGCCAATCTCACGCTGGCGGATTTGCAGTTCGCCAAAATGACGTCCGCCAATCTCTCGGGCGCGACCCTGCGCGAGGCGGACGCCAGCGGAGCCGATCTAAGGGGCGCGGACCTCGATGGCGTCGATGCGACCGGCCTCGATCTCGCTTCCGCGCGCATCGACAGCGCGAGCGCGCCTCTTCTCGCCAAGGCGATCCACCTCGATCGCGCACTGCGCGAGTGAACCCGGGCGGCGGCGTTCGCATTCGTTTGCGCAACGTAAGGTCCGGCCGGGCCTGTTGCGCATCCTGCATTTTCAGCGGCGGTAGTTCTCGCCGCGCGAAGCGCCTAAAGGCGCGGCAGCAAAATCTCTCCTTTGCCGAGCGCCGCCAGATCCCCGGCCAGCCGCCTCAGTGGCCTGCGAAAAAGTCTCTGCCAGCCTGGCGCTGGTGCGAGCGACGTAATCGGCCAGAAGCCGCGCCGCGACGAGTTCATATTCCCCGCAATCGCCGAAGGTCGGCGAGAGAAGCGTCGAGCCTCGCCCCAAAAGGATTGTGCCGCGGTCCATCAGATAGCCCGGCAGGTCGCCCGCCTCGCCGCCGATCGCCAAAGTGCCCGCGATCATCCGGCTGCCGACGTATGCGCCTGCGCGACCTTCGATCAGAATGGCGCCGCGCCTCATCCTGTCGCCCGCGCGCGACCCCACGTCGCCGCGCACATGCACGACGCCGCCGCTCATGCCGGCCGTCTCGCCGCTCAATGGCCCGCCGAGCCGCTCGCCGGCATTGCCCTCGATTTCCAGTGTTCCACCCTTCATGCTGGAGGCGGCAAACGGCCCCGCGTCGCCGCGAATGGACAAACGTCCGCCTGACATCGCGCGCCCGGCTTCAACGCCGACCTCGCCCTCGACTTCGACGGTCCCATCCGTCATGCCCATGCCGACGCGATCGAAACGCTCGCTGCCTCCCTCGATCAGAACGGCGCCCGCGTCACCCTCGCGGATGCGGAAAACGTCTCCGGCCAGCAACCGCTCGCGTGTGGTCCCAAGTTCGATCCGGACGATTTCCGCGACTGTCTTGTTCGCGAGGTTCTGTGGGGTCAGCGGCGACAGATCGAGCCGCTGGTTCGGGGGCGCGCGTGAGGTGAAGGTCAGCGGCCTCACGGCAGCAGCTCCTTGAGATAATAGTGGTGACGGCCGAGCTTGCCGCCGTAATTGCCGGCCCCGATGCGCAGAGCGCCGCGCTCTGGTCCAAGTTCGACCATCGCGGCGAGCCCTGCGCGCATCGCCTCCCCCACGGCCACGCTTGTGAGGCCGTCGATGACGATTTCGAGCACCGAAGCGATCTCGGGACCGAGGGCGCTGTCGACCGCCCCTTTCAAAGTCGGGCAGTAGGCGTCGTTGGTCGAAGCGCCCGCGCCCTTGTATTTCGAGCCAATTTTCGAGCCCGAGCGCGCGACGCCGCCCGGAAACGGCATGATGACGCCGGCAACCCGGTGCATCGCCTTGACCGCCGCCTCCGCCGCCGCCAGCGTGGAGGCCGGCGTCGCGCCCATGATCAGGAGATTGCCGCCGCCGACCGCGCCCTTGGTAAGATGGGTGGTCGATTCGCAAACGAACTCTCCGTCCATCACCGGCACGCGCCAGTACCGCCGGGAGCCAAGCTTCTTGGCGATCTGCCACCCATCGCCGAAGAAGCGGATGGCCGCGCCGAGTTTTAGCGTATCCTCCCCCGCGTCGAGTCCGGCGTAACAGGCCGAGCCCGGGCTGGTGAGCACGCATTGTCCGACGCGGTTCTGCACCTGCCGTTGCAACTCGGAGGTCGAAACCGCAAACATGAGCACGCGCACGCCGGGGCGCCCGTCAGGGGTCTCGCGCGGCGACAGCACCCGGTCGACGCCCGCTTCGCAGCCGCAGGCGATCACCGACGTGGCGAAGCCCGTCATCGTGACCGCTGCCTGCATCGCCCAGCGCGCCGACGGCGCGGTGATGACGAGCGCCGTCGCGCGCATGTCGAACGCCTCGGCGAAAGTGTCGTCGATCTGGACGCCCTTGACGGTCAGCGCGTGCATGGAACGGCCTGGAAGGGTTGCGGGCGCGGGATGGCGAGTTCCGGCACCCGCATGAAGTCGGCGGGAAGTCCGTATCGCCCGTCGTAATAGCTCGCCATCCGCCTCTGCATCGCCGCTTCAACGGCAGGGGCGACTTGAAGAGCGCGGCCGAAACGATAATGCGTGACCGCGCCGTCCCGCACCACCAGATCGCCATCCTTGTAGACGCGCGCAGCTGAGCGGAACATCGCCGCGAGATCCTTGCCGGGACGATAGAGAGCGACATCGGCCCGTCCGCCGGCGCCCAGATGGCCGCGATCGGCAAGCCCGAGCAGCTTCGCCGGGGCCGCGCGCGTCATCGTGGCGATCTCGTAAAGCGTGTATTCGCGAGTGAGCGACGGCAGCGTGGTCATCGTCGCAGCCTCGCCGGGGATCCGCGACAGCCATTCCGCACGCAAGTCTTTGTCCATCAACAGCGCGAACAACTCGGGATAGACTGTGAACGGCGCCCCGTTCGGATGATCGGTCGTGAAGAAAACGCGCCAGGGGTCGGTGATGAGCAGAAACAGCTCGAGGCCGACGGCGAACTGCACCGCGTTGAAGAAGCTGCCGGCCTTGTACTCGTAAGGAACGATCCCGCCTCCGTTCGAAATCGCCGTCGAAGATCACGTATTTCTTCGGATGCGCCTGTGCGCGCGCGGAGAACTGGCGCAAAACGTCGGACGAAATCGTCACCGTCTGGCCGAACATCGCCTGCCCGACATCGATCGTCACGTTGCGCGTCGAATTGATCGCCTCGGCGAGCTGTGGCGCGCTCGACGAAAAGCCCTGCTTGCCTTCGGCGCCATAGCCGTAGAATTGCAAATGGGCGAGATGCAGCGGCAAGTCTTCTGCGGCCGCGATGGTTTCGAGCGCCGTCTTGAAGTTTCCGGGAATGCCGAGATTGTTGCAGTGGACATGGAGCGGATGCGGCACGCCGAGATCATGCACCGCCTTTTGCAAAGCCTTGACGATTTCGCGGCTGGTCACGCCATAGTCGGGCACCACGTCGTCGAACGAAAACTTGCGCACGTTTTCCTTGAACGCAGCGACGCCGCCGGCGTTGATCACCTTGACGCCGAGCGCCCGCGTCGACTGCAGGATCCAGGCGACATGATCGCCGATAGCGCTCGCGCTTTCGCCTGAACGCAAAAGACCGAGGATGAAATCGTCGTTGCCCAGAATGGTGAGGATCGCCTTGTCGATAATCGGGGTGTCCGCCAGCTCGAGATGCGCGTGCAGCGCGTGGTGCGGCGCGATCGCGGGCTCGACCACGGTCGTAAAACCCATCTCCGCGTAGAGACAGCCCGTCTCGAAGGTGGACCAGCCGGCGTTGGAGAGCAGCGTAGCGGCGGGACGTCGCGCATGGGCGCGGTGCTGTTCGGGCAAGAGCAGACGAGCAGTATTCACGTTGCCCCCCGCGATGTGCGAATGGATGTCGATGCCGCCGGCCATAACGATGAGGCCATCGGCATCGACTGTTTCGTCGGCCCCGACGTCGCCCGGCGGCTGCGCGATGATTCGGTCGTCGCGGATGAAAAGGTCTCCGATTTCGTCGCGGCTGTTCGCTGGATCGATGAGGCGGCCGCCCTTGATATGGATCAGCATGCGGCAGCGCTCGAAACCTGAAGGCAAGCGGCGATGCGCGCGAGCGCTTCGGCGACGGTCGGCCCGGCGGCGGTCGCGGGCGCCGTCGCGCTGACCGCAACCAGGGTTCCCGTATCCGGCGAATGCAGCACCGCGTCGTGATCGACGCCCGGCCGCGCGACGTCGATCCGGACTTTGGGCGTTACGGCGAATTTGGTCTCTCGATTGCATAGCGCGACGTCAATCTGAGCGTCGCGCCAGACTGGCGGCGGCGTTGAGAATGCAGAAATCCAAAGGACGCAGTCCGTCTCGCGCGACGCGAGCAGGCGCTCGGCGTCGAAGCGCCAGGGATCGTGCTCAGGCGCGCCGGTCCCGAATCCGGTTCGCATGGGAAAACCGGTCATCCAACCGCAGGCGGCGAGCACGCCTGCGGCGTTGTCGGGCGCAGCAAGAGGCAATGTCGAGAATCGTGTCGTTTCATTCAAGTCGCGAACAAGGCCGTTGATCATTTCGAGTTCGAGCGCCTCCAGACCTTTCGCCGTCCAAACGGCCACGCCGAAGTGCGCGCCCTTCAAAACGGCGGCGAGTTCATCGAGCGTGGCCAGAGGCATCCCGGTTGGCGCGATGGCGCGGCCTTTGACGCGAGCGCGCAACGCCGCCAGATTGGCCGCGCGCGTCGTGCCGAGTCCCGCCGCGACGACCTCCATATCGCCGTCAAAACCGGGAATTCTTGCGCCGGCCTGTGGCGCCAGCCATACGATCCGCCGCGCGACGTCCACATCGCGTGGTCTGGCCGGCAGTCGCAACAAACGCTCATTCAGGGCTGGCCAGGTTTCCGTCAAGGCGTCACCGATCAGCAGCAAAACGTCGGCGCGCACGCGCGCTTCGGTTGGGGTCGTGAGCATGACGCCAGTCTCTCGCAGACAGTCCAGATCGCGAAGCAACGCCGCGGAATGCATGTGCTCGACGACCCCGCCGATGCGCTCGGCAAGGGCAATCGCCGCCCTCGTTCCCTCGAGATCCGCGCCCAATCCCGCGAGCAGCGGTTGAGCGCTTCGCGCCAAAAGGCGCGCAGCGGCGGCGGTCGCATCCTCCAGCGATGACGGCGCGCCGTCGATCCATGCCGTCGCTTCGGTGTCGAATTGATCTCTCGACCTCATGCGCTTCGCCTGCTTCGTCCGTCCAGCCCCGAATTCGGTATCACCGAGCGCAGTCAGGGCGCCAAAAACTCAAGCCGCCTGGTGACGTCCTCCTCGAGGACGCGGCGATGTCCGCAGCTTGACGTTGGGCCCCGCCAGCCGAGAATTCCGAATCGAAGGGGTAAAGGCGGAGCAATGATCCCTCTCGTAACTCCCGACCACCCTCGCCCTGAGGATCGGCGCCGAAGGCGACGCGTCTCGAAGCCTCGTCTTTAGCTTGTTGAAGGACGCCCCAGCCCTCGCGACCGGCGCTGCTCACGGGATCATCGTTCGAGACGCCGCGCTCCGCGCGTTTCCTCACGACGAGGGAAGTGTGGGAGGCCGATCCGGCTAGGGAGTTACCCCTTATCTTTGTCGGCGCCCTCGGCATTCCTCTCAATTCCTCCGGCGCCAATCTTCTCGCTTAGCCCGCATCCTAGATGCAGATGGCCGGCGAATAAACACCGGGACCGAAGAAAGCAGAGCCTGACGCCGCATTTTGTGAAAGCAGACCGCCGTGGAGCATGCCCTCTTCGTTTTGCGTCGCTTTCGGGATTTGTGGCGCTTTCGGCTAGACAGATCGCAAGTCAGCAGGTTCAATCCAAGCCGAGCCGAAAACAGTCGCGACACCTGAGGAAATGCCCGCCCGTGGCCGCCATGTTCGCCCTGCCCCGCGCATGCTTCGGCGCCTCGCGACTGCTGCAATGTGAGCGACCGAATGACGGCCTTCCGCCGATGACCAACCAGCCGGCGATCGTGGTCCTCGCGAATTCCGCTCGCGCGATCGCCGCATCAGCCAGACGTGCCGGATTCGCTCCCCTCGCGATCGATGTTTTTGGCGACGATGACACACGAGAGACGAGTCTCGCAACGATAACGCTCGACGGCGGACTGCCTGCTGGCCTGCAGATCGCCAAGGTGGCCGGCGCAATTAAGTCCTTGATCAACGCCTATGATCCGATCGGACTTGTTTATGGCTCTGGCCTCGAACACCAGCCGGAAGCGATTGCCGAGATTGCTCGCATGACCCGGGTTTTCGGCAATGACGCCGAAACGATCAGCCGCGCGAAAAATCCCGTGGCGCTCGCACGACTTTGCGCGGCGGCTGGAATATCCCACCCGCCAATCGCGGTCGCGGCGCCGGACGACCCGGAAGACTGGCTCGTCAAAGCCCGTGGCGGCGCCGGAGGCGTACATGTCACCCTTGCGAACTCGCGGACGTCCGGCGCCGCCGAATTGTTACTTCCAGCGCCGTGTCACCGGCGAAAACGTCTCGGCGCTGTTTGTTGCGGACGGCCAAAAGGCAGAAATCGTTGGCCTTAGCGTGCAATGGAGCTCGCCGACGCATGCGTCGCCGTTTCGATATGGCGGCGCGGCCGGACCCATCGATCTCGGGCCCGCGCAAGCCGAAGACGTTGCTCGCTCTGTCGCCTGCATCACTTCGGAATTGAGACTCGTCGGCCTAAACAGCGCGGACTTCGTCGTTTCGGACGATGCGGTCTGGCTTATCGAAATCAACCCGCGGCCCGGCGCGACACTGGATGTGTTCGAACCTGACGATGGGGCGTTGTTTGCCAATCACGTCGCCGCTTGCCAAGGACGACTGATCGGGGTCCCGCCGAGTTCGGGGTTCAAAGCGGCGGAAGTTGTCTATGCCCCCTGCGAAATTGTGGCGCCGCGCTCGGAGAGGATTTGGCCGGACTGGACGGCCGACCGGCCGCCGGCGGGAGCATGCATCGCCGCCGGCGATCCGCTATGCACGGCTCTCGCCTCGGGGGCGACTGTCGAACTGGCGCGAACTCGGGCCAACGAACGGGCGCGAAGCATCATTGCAATTGTCCAGGAGGCGAAACATTGAGCGCCGTCGAGACCATAAGCGTCAATCGTCGGGCCGCCGAGTTGACGGCCGCGCTGCGCCGCGACGCCTCGTTGCTGAACCTCGACTTCGCGCGAGGCCCACTCGGCGAAACCTTGATCGACGCCGGGACAGGTCGGCGCGGCGGCGTCGAGGCCGGCCTGCGCATTGCGGAGATATGTTTGGGTGGCCTCGGCAAAGTGGGGCTTGCGCCGAATGGCGCTACGCCGAACTGGCCATGGACGATCGCTGTCCGTTCGCCCCAGCCGGTCATCGCGTGCCTCGGCAGCCAATATGCCGGTTGGAACCTTTCGCACGGCGACGGCAAGGATGGCTTCTTTGCGCTTGGCTCCGGCCCCGCGCGTGCGTTGGCGCAGAAGGAGGCTGTCTTTAGAGACATCGGCTACCGGGACGAAGCCAATGTTGCGACGCTCGTCATCGAAAGCGGGCGGCCTCCGCCTCCCGAGGTCGTGGAGAGAGTGGCGCACGATTGCGGTGTCGCGCCGTCGGCTTTGACGGTGATTTATGCGCCGACCCAAAGTCTGGCGGGGGGCGCGCAGGTTGTCGCGCGGGTGTTGGAGGTGGCCTTGCACAAGGCCCATGAGCTGAAGTTCCCGCTCGAACGGATCGTTGACGGCATGGGCGCCGCGCCGATGAGCCCGCCGCATCCCGATTTCGTCACCGCGATGGGCCGCACCAACGACGCGATCATTTATGGTGGACGCGTGCAGCTCTTCGTCACAGGACCGGCCGCGGACGCGAAGGCCATCGCCAAGGCGCTTCCCAGTCGATCCTCGCGCGATTTTGGCGCTCCGTTCTCCGAGATTTTCAAACGCTTCAAAGGCGATTTCTACGCCATCGACCCCATGCTGTTCAGTCCCGCCGAGGTCATCGTCACGGCCATTGAAATCGGGGTGAGTTTTCACTCGGGGGCATTGCATCACAAGTTGCTCGATGCCTCCTTCGGCTGACGCTGCGGCACTTTCCGCCGAGGCCCCAGTGGTTCTCGTCGTGAGCGATCAGCGCGACTGGCATGCGCGGCAGATGGAGGCGGCGTTCGCCACGGCGGGCGCGCGCGTTGCGAGAATCGATCTTGCTGCATGCGGTTTCGACACGCAAAGCCCAAGCGGCTTGGCGTTGTCTTTCCTCGGATCGCGATTGCCGGACGCTGTTCACGTCCGCACGTTCTCGCCCGGCTCGTTCGAAGCGATCACCAAACGGCTCGGAGTCCTGCACGCATTGACGGATCTTGGCGTTGTCGTCTGGAACGATGCGCGCGCTATCGAACGCTGTGTCGACAAGTCGATGACGAGTTTTTTGCTCGCACGCGCGAAAGTGCCGACGCCGCCGACCTGGACGATGGAATCGGCCGAAACTGCGCGAGCTCTCGTCTTACGAGAAACCCCAAGCGGTCCGCTCGTGCTCAAACCGCTATTCGGTGCGGAAGGCAAGGGCCTGCGCCTGATTCGCAGCCCGGACGACTTGCCCCAGCCCGAAGCCGTCGCCGGCGTTTATTATCTCCAGCGCTTTCAATCGCTCGCTACCGAGGACTTCCGGGATTATCGCCTGTTCGTTCTGCGTGATCGGGTGGTCGCCGCCATGATGCGCCGCGCCTCGACATGGATCACCAACGTGAAGCAGGGCGGCCAACCCGTCGCGATCGCGCCTGATCCGAAGCTGGAGCGTCTCGCCCTCGCGGCGGCGAAAGCGGTTGGCGCCGTAATCGCCGGCGTCGACGTGCTGGTCGGCGTCGACGGCGCGCCGACTGTGCTGGAGGTCAACAGCATGCCTGCATGGAGCGGCCTGCAAAAGGTCAGCCTGCGCAACGTCGCCGAAACGATCGCTCTCGATCTGATGGACGAGCTGGCTCGCCGTCCGGTGAAACGGTTCCATGATTGACCGCCACGATCGGGTTGCGGCGGCATATTTCGACGCCTGCCTCGCCGAGCTCGATGCGCCCAAACCCGGCAACGTCCATCGCTTCGCGCCCGGCCATGGCATGAATCTGGAGGACTTCGTCCGCAGCGCCGAGGCGAGCGCCGGCCCGATCGCAGCAAGAGGCGCACGCGTCGGGGTCCGGATCCGCGACGCCGTCGCTGCGACCCTGTCGGCGGTCGGCCAGAACACAAATCTCGGCATTATCCTTCTGTGCGCGCCGCTGGCCGCGGCGGTCGAGAACGAGGATGTCGCGCTGCGTGCTGCGCTGGCCGCGCGTGCTCGACGGCCTCGATCAGGCCGATGCGGCGGACGTCTTCTCCGCCATCGCCGCGGCAAATCCCGGCGGACTCGGTCGCGCGGACCGGCACGACGTGAACGCCCCCGCGACCGTCACGCTCCGCGAGGCGATGGCCGAGGCGGCGGACCGGGATCGCATCGCCCGACAATATGTCACCGCCTATGAGGACGTTTTCGCGCTCGGCTTGCCGGCGCTAACGTCGGCGCGCCGCAGGCAACGTGACCCGAGCTGGTCGACGCTCGCTGTCTATCTGACGTTTCTCGCCGCGAATCCCGACACGCACATCGTGCGCAAATTCGACATCGCGACCGCTGAGGCGGTTCGCCGCGAGGCGGCGGCCTGGCGTGACGCTTTCGCGGCGGGTGACGACCCGGGCGGCATGACCAAGGCGCTGCTGAGTTGGGACGCGTCGCTCAAATCCCGCGGGATCAACCCGGGAACGAGCGCCGATCTGACGGTAGCGACCCTTTTTGCGTCGAATCTATCTTTCTTGCGCCGCAACACACGGCCTGCGACCAAATGCGCTACGACCGTCTTGCCCTCGCGCCCCAACGATGATTGATTTGGGTCCACGGGACATACCCGTGACTATCCGGCCAACCGATCCTGCCGATAGGCGGGATGCTGAAAACAAGGATAGCCAGTTCGCCTCGTCGCAGCTGGCGGGGGTGCGTGGTTTTGCTTGATCCCAGGGAGGAACTCATATGGCCAAAATTAACAAACTCATGGTTGGCAAATCGCTGGTCGGCGAGGGCAACGAAGTTGCTCATATCGACCTCATCATGGGGCCGCGAGGCAGCGCGGCAGAATCGGCTTTCGCCAACGCGCTGACCAACAACAAGGACGGTTTCACTTCCCTACTCGCTGTTGTCGCGCCGAACTTGGCGGTCAAGCCCTCGACGGTCTTGTTCAACAAGGTGACGATCAAGGGCGCCAAGCAAGCGGTGCAGATGTTCGGACCGGCGCAACACGCGGTCGCCAAGGCGGTCGCGGATAGCGTTGCCGACGGCACGATTCCGGCCGAAGAGGCCGATAACGTGTTCATCTGCGTCGGCGTCTTCATTCATTGGGAAGCGGCCGACGACAAGAAGATCCATGATTTCAACTATCGGGCTGTGAAGGAATCGATCGAGCGCGCCGTCGCCGGCAAGCCGACGCCTGCCGAAGTCGTGGCTCAGCGCAATTCCGCAAAGCATCCCTTCAGCCCATAAGTCGATTCAATTCGGTTCTGTCGATCGGGACGCGCACGCGGGAGATCCGATCTCCCGCGTGTATTCGTTCGTAACTTGGCTTGAGCCAGTTTTTCGCTCCTAAAACCTGTGCGGAAGCCGGTTGGATGCTGGCTTGACCGCGCGGAGGGCGGATTTGAGGCCCATTCGCGCCGAGACAACGGCTCTTTTCGGGCAATGCCGAACATGTTAGCGTCTTCGGACGGTTACGACGCTGCCAATAAAGGCGGGCGCGCGCCGTCATGGGAGGAGACAGTGGACTTAATCACGGCATTGGCCGTCAGCATCGGCCTTTTGGGCGGTATCGCGGCTTGGTTGTTCTTGGGGCCCATCGGCGGCCTTGGATTGTCGATTTGGGCCGCCTTCATCGGCTGGGCCAGCTTCTATCATTGCGGCGGCAAGGAAGCCGGGCTGCAAAAGGCAATCGTGAACAACGTCTTCGGGGTCATCGTCGGCTGGATTGCGCTGCTGCTCGTCACGAAGATTCCTCTTGCCGCCTCCCTGGGGCTGCCAGTGTGGGCGGGCATCTGCGTTGCGGTCACCGTGTTCGTTCTGGTCATTGCGGCGAAAATTCCGTTGCTGAGCGACATTCCCGCAGGGGTCTTTGGCTTTGCCAGCGTTGTGGCGCTGGCGCTGGCAGGGAACAAGCTCGGCGCTTTGACGGCCGGATCGCTCGAGAACCCGCTGGTCAATATTATCATCTCGATCGTGATCGGCGCCGGATTCGGCTACCTGTCCGAAAAAGGCGCAGGCGCAATGGTCAAGAAATAATGAAATAACCCTCAAAGCTTTTTGAGCGTTAGGCTTGCCGCCCCAGTTCTGCCGCAGGAATTGGGGCCGAAAGGGCCTCTGCGGCCCTTGACCGCGGCGCCGCTTAGGCGGCGATCGGGAAAAGCTCCCGGGCAATTCAAGAATTGACGTCCGGGATTTTTCGAACAATTGAAGTGAACCCGCGGCGAGCGATGAGGGTATGCTCGAGCGGTCGCGGGCTGGCGTTCGAGATTTTGCGCGTCTCATTCCTCCCGGCGAACGGCTCGCGACTTCTTTGACGACGCGGCGCAAACAGGGAGGAGGGACAACATGGCGCGTTCGGTCGTCGGGCGTCGCGGCGCCTTCGGCATCGCGTTCCTCGCAGCCGCGACCGCAACCGCTCACGCCGACACGGTCGTGCTGCCGACCTTCAACGTCGTCGCGACCACCCCTCTCGGCGGCGGCGAGATCGACGTGTCGAAAGTTCCCGGCGCCGTCTGGCAAACCGGCGCCCAGGACATCCAGACCTTCAACGATTCGACGATCACTCAGACGCTGGCGCGCCAAGCGCCGGGCGTCACCGTCGGCAATGTGTCGGGCAACGACTTCCAACCCGACGTCAGCTACCGCGGCTTCGACGCCACGGCGGTCACCGGAACGCCGATCGGCCTCGCCGTCTACCAGAACGGGGTTCGCATCAATGAGGCGTTTGGCGACACCGTCAACTGGGACCTCATTCCCGAGAATGCGATCGACAAGATGACGATCGTCGCGGGCGATCCGATCTATGGTCTCAATGCGCTCGGCGGCGCCGTCAATGTGACGATGAAGAACGGCTTCACCTGGGACGGCTTTGAAGCCGATCTTCGCGGCGGCTCCTTCGATCGCGCCCAGGAGGAATTTCAGTACGGCAAGCAGATCGGCGACTGGTCGGTCTATATGGCGGGCACACAGATCAACGACGGCGGCTGGCGCATCGACAGCGCGTCGCAGCTCACCAACTTCTACGGCGACATCGGCTACAGGGCGAACGCGTTCGAGTCGCACCTGCAACTCACCGTGGGGAACACCCAGTTCGGCGCCTCGGCCTACACGCCGATCCAGGAACTGCAGAACGCCTGGAACAGCGTCTACACCGTCCCGCAGACGACCCAAAACCAGATGGCGATGCTCGCGTGGACCGGCAACTACGCCTATTCGAACACCCTGAGCTTCCAGGGGGGCCTCTATTTCCGGGCGTTCAACCAGCAGCACGTCGACGGCAACGCGACCGACGTCACGCCTTGCCCGCCTTTCTCCTGCCTCAACGGCAGCCCGGTGCACGACACGCTCGGCGGAATCATCCCCGATATTTCGCAGAACGGGGCGCTCGATCTCGGCGAGATCGACCGAAACTGGACGCAGTCGCGCTCTCTCGGCGGCAGCCTCCAGGCCGCGGACACCGACAAGGTCTACGGCCACGACAATACGCTGACCGTTGGCGGCTCGCTCGACTACGGCTGGACGCATTTCACTGGCGACAGCCAGCTCTCCGTCATCGAGAACTCGAACAACACTTCATTCCCGGTGATCGGCTTCCCGTACCTTATCGACGAGCCGGACAGCTTTCTGAGCCCGGTTTCGGTCCAGGCGACCGACCTCTACACCGGCCTCTACGCGCTCGATACGTTCAACGCGACCGACCGCCTGACGCTGACCGGCGGCGCGCGGTTCAATTTCGCGGGGATCAATCTCGAGGGCGCCAATGGCGTTCTGCTCAATGGCTACTCGACCTTCTTCCACCTCAACCCGACTGTCGGCCTCACCTACCAGATCACGCCCGACATCAGCTTCTATGCAGGATATGCGATGTCCAATCGCGCGCCGACGCCGCTCGAACTCGGATGCGCCGATCCCACTCACCCCTGCATCATCGACAACTTCCTGTCCTCCGACCCGAAACTCGAGCAGGTCGTCGGTCAGACCTTCGAGGCCGGCTTCCGCGGGCAGCACGACTTCGGCCAGTATGGCAAGTTGCACTGGTCGGGAGGCCTCTTTCGCACGACGCTCGCCAACGACATCCTGCCGCTGCAGAGCCCCTATAACGGCTTCGGCTACTACGCCAATGTCGGGACGACGTTGCGCCAGGGCGCGGAGCTCAGCGCCCAGTGGACCGGCGACCGGTGGACCGCCTACGCCAACTATACCTATATCGACGCGGTCTATCTCTCCACCTTCATGGAGCCGTCGCCGTTCAATCCCTCCGCGGACGCGAACGGCCTCATCCCGATCACCAACGGCACGCCGATCGCCGGCATTCCCAAAAACACGGTGAAAGTGGGCTTCGACTACAGCGTGACCGACAAATGGAAGGTCGGGGCGGACATGGTCGCGGCGTCTGGCCAGGTCATTTTTGGCAACGAGAACGGGGCGTTTCCGCAGCTGCCGGGCTATGCGGTCTTTGGCGTGCACACGTCCTATCAGGTCGGCAAGCAATTGCAGATCTATGGCCTCATTCAGAACATTTTCGATCAGCGTTATTATACCGCTGGCGGCCTGTTCGACACCACTGCGCTGCCCAACTCAGCCCCGTTTCTTACCGACCCCCGGAGCTTCGGGCCGGGGAAACCCTTCGCCGTCTACGCTGGGTTGAAATACACAATGTGACGGTCTGCGGCCGCGTCTCGCGGGCTTCCGGGTAATCGAGCTTTTGAGCGCCTTCGCATTCCGCCTTGAGATAGACGATTTAGCCGCGCAAGAAGACGCGCATACGGGAGCGAAACGAGGGTTTGGCATGCAGGGTTTGGACCTGTCTCCGATTGGGCTGTTCACCGAGGCCGGTCTCGTCGGCAAGGCCGTCATGGCCGTCCTGTTCATCGCCTCGCTTTGGTGCTGGGTGCTCATCATCGAGGGCGTGATTTCGGTGGTGCGCCTTCGCCGAGCCGTGCGGACCGCGCGCGCTGACGGAACGATCGCGAAATCCCTCTCGGGCGTCACAGCCGCGGGCGAAGAGGAAGCGCACCGGCGCATTCCCGGAGAGACCGTCAGCGAGTTGAGGGCGCGCATCTCGGACACGATGGCGCGCGCCGCGCGCGAGCTTCTCACCCGGTCCGAGGGCGGGCTGCCGAATCTCGCGGTCATCTCGTCCGTCGCGCCGTTCGTCGGCCTGTTCGGCACGGTCTGGGGAATCATGGCGAGCTTCGCCGCGATCGCGCAGGCGCAGGACACGAGCCTTGCGACCGTCGCGCCCGGCATCGCCAAGTCGCTCGCCGCGACCGCTTACGGCCTCGCCGCGGCAATTCCCGCCTCGATCGGCTACAATCGGATCGGCGCCGCCTACGCGCGGCTCGGCCAGGAGATGGCGTCGTTCGTCGAGGAACGCGCGGTCAGGCTGATTTCGCGGCCGGCCGAGGTGACTCGCGATGACGGCCCGCGCCGGCGCAACGAGGCGCCGTGATGGCGATGGATCCGCGCAAGATCGGCGAGGGCCTGTACGAGCCGCTGGCCCAGATCAACGTCACGCCGCTGGTCGACGTGATGCTGGTGCTGCTCATCATCTTCATGGTGACCGCGCCGATGCTGGCGACGGGGATCAAGGTCAATCTGCCGAAAGCCCAAACTGCGCAGCCTCTGGAAACGAAGGACCCGGTCGTGGTCGGCGTGGCCAAGGACGGCGCCGTCTCGGTCGGCAAGGATTCCGTGTCGCGCGACCAGTTGGCGGCGACGGTCAAGGCGAAACTCGGCGAGTCCAGCGGCGTCGTGCAATTGCGCGGCGACAGGGACGCGTCCTACGGCGACGTCGTCTCGGTGTTGGACGACCTCGCCGCGAACGGCGTGACCCGCATCGCCATCGTCTCGAGCGGCCGCCGCGCCGCCGCGCCGACCGAACGAGCGCCGAAACCATGACGGACGCGGCTCTGGGCGGGCGGAGCTTCGAGCCGCCGGCGATCGATCCCGTCTGGCTTCGTCCGGCGGTGATTGCGGCGGTCGTCGCGCTGCACGCCGCCGCGATCGCGATGCTGCCGTATCTGGCGGCGAAGGCGCCGCCGGCGCCACCCACGGAAGTCGTCGTCGACATCGAGGCCGCGCCGCCGGAAGCCCCGCCGCCTGCGCCCGAACCGCCGAAGCCTCCGGAAGCCGCCGCCGAACCGGCTCCCGCGCCGCCTCCGCAAGAGGCGTCCCCGCCGGTCGAAACGCCTCCCGCCGCTGTCGAAGCGCCACCCCCAGTTCCCGAGACGCCTCCTCCGCCACCCGCGGCGGAGGCTCCCGCGGCCCCCGCTCCACCTCCACCGCCCGTCGCAGAGACCCCGCCGCCCGAACCTCCGCCCCCGCCGGCACCAGTCGAACTCGCCCCGCCGAAGCCCCCGCCGCCGCCTCAACCACGGGTCGAGCCGCCGAAAGAGCGGATCAAGGCGGCCCCGAAGATCGAGCCGAAGCCGGAGCGTACGCAGCCGAGGGCGCGCGAGGCCGAGCGGAGATCCGAGCGCGAGGCCGAACGGAGATCCGAGGAAGCCACCAAGGCGGCCGCGGCCCGGGAAGAGCGGCTTCGGCAGGAGCGTTCGTCCGCCTCTCGCGCCGAGGCGAGCGCCGCCTCGAAGTCGGCCTACGTTTCGGCCGTGGCGGGCGCCATCCGCAGTCGCCTGTTTTATCCTGCGGCAGCGCGGGCGCGCGGCGCGAAAGGCGTGGTCGGCGTCGCCTTCACCATCGGCTCCTCCGGGGCGCTCTCGTCTTTCGCGATTACTCGTTCGTCGGGTGACCGGGACCTCGACGCCGCCGCGCGGACCCTGGTGCAATCGGCGCATTTCCCGCCGCCGCCCGGCGGGTCGATACGCGTCGCGACGAGCTTCAACTATGACCCCCGCTAGCGAATCCTCGCCGAGCCTGAGGGCGCTGGTGCTTGGCTCGGGCGGCGGGGGCGGGGCGCCGCAATGGAACTGCGGCTGCCGGGTCTGCCGCCTCGCCTGGGACGGCGATCCAAGGGTGAAGCCGCGCACCCAGTCGAGCCTCGCCGTCAGCGCCGACGGGCGGCGATGGCTCCTGCTCAACGCATCGATCGACCTGCGCCCGCAGATCCTCGCGACGCCCGCGCTCCAGCCAAAAGGGGAGGGGCGTCATTCGCCGATCGCGGCGGTGCTGCTCACCAACACCGACGTTGATCATGCGGCCGGGCTGCTCGCGCTTCGCGAGCGCCAGCCCTTCACGATCTGGGGCACCCGCGCCACCCTTGAGACGATCGGCGCCAACAAAATCTTCGACGTCGTCGGCCGCGACATCGTCCCGCGCAAGGCGGTCAAGCTGGGTGAGCCGTTCGAGCCGCTGCCGGGCCTGACGGTCGAACTGTTCGCGGTCCCGGGGAAAGTGCCGCTCTGGCTCGAGGAGGGAGAGGTCAGGACGGACGAGATCGGCGAGGGAACGGTCGGCGTCGTCGTCAAGGCGGGGGGCCGCCGGCTCGTCTATGCGCCGGGCTGCGCCCATGTGACGGACGATCTGCACAAGCGCATCGCCGCCGCTCACGTGCTCTTCTTCGACGGCACCCTGTTCGCCGACGACGAGATGATCGCCAACGGCCTCGGCGACAAGACCGGCCGCCGCATGGGGCACATGCCGGTCTCGGGACCGGGCGGAACGCTAGAGGCGCTGGCGCGGCACGGGAACGTGCGGCGCATCCTCATCCACATCAACAATTCCAACCCGATCCTCATCGAAGGATCGGCCGAAGAAGCGACGGTGAAGGCGGCGGGATGGGACGTGGCCTTCGACGGAATGGAGGTCAGTCCATGAACAAGCATGCGTTTTCCGAGCCGATGAGCCCGGAGGCGCTCGAGGCCGCGCTGCGCGCCGTCGGCCCCGAGCGCTATCACGATCTGCACCCCTTCCATGACCTCCTGCACGGGGGCAAGCTGAACAAGGGCCAGGTGCAGGCCTGGGCGCTCAACCGCTACGTCTACCAGGCGGCCATTCCGCGCAAGGACGCATCCCTCATCGGGCGCTGCGATGACCGCGAGCTGCGGCGCGAATGGCTGCACCGCGTCACCGACCATGACGGTCATGGCGACGACAGGGGCGGCATCGAACGCTGGCTGATCCTGACCGACGGTCTCGGGCTCGACCGCGATTACGTGATCTCGCAGGAAGGCGCGCTTCCCGCGACCCGCTTCGCCGTCGAGGCCTACGTGCATTTCGTGCGCGAGAAGCCGCTGGTCGAAGCCGTGGCGTCGAGCTTGACCGAACTCTTCGCCCCCTCGATCCACCGGCGGCGGATCGACGGCATGCTGGCCAATTACGCCTTCATCGACGAGAAGGTCGTCGCCTATTTCCGCCGTCGTCTCGACCAGGCCCCCAAGGACGCGGACTTCGCCCTGGAATATGTCAAGCGCACCGCGCGCACCGTCGATCAGCAAAAGGGCGCGATCGCGGCGCTCAAGTTCAAGACCGACGTATTGTGGGTGCAGCTCGATGCGCTGCACCACGCCTATGTCTGCGGCGCCGTTCCGCCCGGCGCGTTCCGGCCGGGCTCATAGCGATGACGATCGACGGCAACTCGCGGCCGCGCCTGCCGCGCGGCGTCAAGCTCAAGCGCGACGAGGTGCGCGGACGATGGACGCTGCTCGCGCCGGAGCGGATTTTCGAAGTCGACGAGACCGCCGCCGCGGTGCTGCAGCTCTGCGACGGCGAGCGCAATCTCGCGGCGATCGTCGCCGATCTCGCGGCGCGCTATAATGCGCCGGCGGCGGTGATCGAAAAGGACGTCGTCGCCATGCTTGGCGACCTCGAGGCCAAGAGGGTGCTTAAATCATGACCGCCCATTCTCCGCCGCCCCCTGCCCCGCCGATCGGCGTGCTGGTCGAACTGACGCATCGCTGCCCGCTCGGCTGCCCGCACTGTTCGAACCCGGTGGCGCTCGAGCGGCCCGCGGCCGAACTCGACGGCAAAATCTGGAAGCGCGTGTTCAGCGAGGCCGCCGCGCTCGGCGCGCTGCATGTCCATCTTTCCGGCGGCGAGCCGACCGCGCGGCGCGACATCGCGGATCTTACGCGGCACGCCTCTGAGGCCGGTCTCTATACCAACCTCATCACCTCCGGCGTCGGGGTGAACGAGAAGCTGTGGGGCGATCTGGTCGAAGCGGGCCTCGACCACGCGCAGCTTTCCTTCCAGGGAGCCGACAAGGCGACCAACGACCGGCTCGGCCATTACGACGGAGCCTGGGAAAAAAAGCGCGCCTTCGCTGCGATGGTGACCAAGGCCGGCCTGCCGCTCACCATCAACGCTGTTATCAGCCGGTCCAACCTGCATCAGGTCGGCTCGTTCATCGATCTGGCGCTCGAGCTTGGCGCGCGCCGGCTCGAGGTCGCCCACACGCAATATTACGGCTGGGCGCTGATCAACCGCGCCGCGCTGATCCCGCCGCGCAAGGAGACGGAAGTAGCGATTGCGCTCGTCGAGGAGGCGCGGCCAAAACTCAAGGGCAGGCTCGTCATCGACATGGTGGTGCCGGACTATTACGCCCGCTATCCAAAACCTTGCGCCGGCGGCTGGGGCCGGCTCGCGATCAACGTCTCGCCCTCCGGCAAGGCGCTGCCCTGCCACGCGGCGGAATCAATTCCGGGCCTGGAATTCTGGAACGTCGGCGACCATTCGCTCGGCGAGATCTGGCGCGACAGCCCGGCCTTCCGCGCCTTTCGCGGCACGGAATGGATGCGTGAGCCGTGCCGCTCCTGCGACCGGCGCGAGATCGACTGGGGCGGTTGCCGCTGCCAGGCGCTGGCGCTGGTCGGCGACGCTTCGGCCACCGACCCGGCCTGCCACAAATCGCCTCACCACGCCCGCATCGCGGCGCTGGCGTCAGACGAGGCCGAGGCGGCTCCGGGACCAATTCGCTGGCGGTCGTACAAGGAGAAGGTCGAGGCGTGAGGACAGATGCGTTCGGCGCTGCGGCAATAAAATCGCCCTTCGGATAGGCCCCTGTCAGCTGAGCTTCAAATCGATCGCGATCCGCATCAGGTCCATCGCGCTCCGGGCCCCGAGCTTCTGTCTGAGCTGGGTGCAGTTGTTGGCGACGGTCTTGTAGGAGACGTGCAGGACGTCGGCGATTTCAGCCATGGTCTCGCCCTTGGCGAGAAGGCGCAGGATTTCCATTTCCCGCGAGCTCAGGTCCGAGACGCGGCTGGCGTTGGACCCAACTCGCCGGAACGCGATCTCGCGCGCCATCTCGGGATGAAGGTAGCTGCCGCCTTCGGCGACGCGACGGACCGCCTGGGCGAGCAGCAACGGGTCGTCGCTCTTCGCGATATAGCCTTTGGCGCCAGCCTCGATCGCCCGCATGGCGAATAGCGGATCGTCGTTCATGCTGAAGATGATGATCCTCGCCTCGGGCTGCCTTTGAAGAATGCGGCGGCAGACTTCAATCCCTGACAGGCCCGGTAAATTCAGGTCGATCAGGGCGACGTCGGGCTGGTGGGCGAAATAGGCAGCATAGCCGGAATTCGCATCCGTCGCATCGATCACCTTGATGGTCGGATCGAACTCGAGCAACGCCCTGCATCCGGACACCACGATCGGATGATCATCGATGACGAGAACCCGCACCCGCCCTCCTCCGTTGCGCGGCCCAGGAAAGCGCAACGATCCGCAGCCGCGGCGCCCGAACCCGCTTTGAGCCCGACATTGACAGGGACATGGGCAAAATCAACGTTACATTTGTTCGGGAGCCGTCTTCATGTGGCGAAACATCTCCTTGCGGCATCGTCTCAATCTCATGTTCGCGATGCTGCTCCTGCTTTGGATCGCCGCCGACATCGGCGGCATTCTCGCCCGCGCCGGCCCGCGCGTGCAGGCGGAAGCGCGCAGTGTTTCGCGGCTGACGCAAGAGTTCATTGAAACCTCGCTCGCCGGCCTCCAAGACGCGCCAAAACCCGAGCAGGCCGTCGTCGCCTTGGTCGACAGCCTGCAATTCTTGCGGCATGTGCGCGTCGGCCTCGGTCAAACCGCGATTGCTTCAGCCATCGCCGCGCCACCCAAATCGCGCGCCGAGGCGCCGCAATGGTTTCGCGCTTTGGTCCACACGCCAAGCCACATCACGACAATTCCGGTCGTGATCAAGGGGCGCCGTCTCGAACTCGATCGTCATCGTCGCCGACCCCTCCGACGTCGTCGATGAAGTCTGGTCGCAGGCTCGCGCCCAACTCGCCGCCGGAGGCGCGCTGGCGCTCGCGGTCATCATCGCGACGGGCATGTTCTTGCGACGATCGCTCCGCCCCCTCGGCGTCGCGGGCGCCGCGCTCGCGCGAACTCGAAGCGGGAGATTTCAGCGCGCGCGCGCAAACGTCGGGATCGCCGGAGTTTGTCGATATTTGCTCGCGGATCAATCGCCTCGCCGAAGCGCTCTCCGGCCTCAGCGCCGCCAATCGGCAATTGATCGAACGCGTGCTCGCCGCTCACGACGAGGAACGCAAGTCGATCGCGAATGAATTGCACGACGAACTCGGGCCGCATCTGTTTGCTCTGCGAGCAAACGCGGCGATCCTGGCCAATCGATTGGGTCGCGCCGCGGATCACGATGCAGCCGAGGCGGCGGTCGCGATCTGCGATCAGGTGGAGGCCCTGCAACGCCAAAATCGCCGCATCCTCGCCAACCTGCGGCCGGCCGCCCTCGAGGAACTCGGCCTGGCGGCGGCGCTGCAGGCGCTGGCGGAGCACTGGCGACGGGCCGAGCCGGACGTGGCGCTCGTCCTGGCGAGCGCGGCGGGGATCGCCGAACTGGGCCCGCTCGCCAGCCTGACCGTCTACCGTTTCGTTCAGGAGGCGCTGACCAACGCCTATCGTCATTCGGACGCTCGCCACATCGAGGCGAAGCTGGCCTTCGAGTCGCCGACGTCCAGAATTGCGCTCGGCGATCCGGCGCTCGCCGGGCTTCGCATCCGGATCGTCGACGACGGCCGCGGTAAAGACGCCGAGACAAGCGCGGGAATGGGGCTGTCGGGCATGCGCGAGCGCGTCAAAGTCTTAGGCGGCGAATTCGCCTTTCGCGCTTCGCCGGACGGGGGCGCGATCGTCGAAGCGAGATTCGGATTGCGCGAATCAGTCCGATCGACTTCGGGAACTTTTCCCGGCCCGATCGGGCTTCCTCGCCCGGAGCATTTCGAATGTTTGAACTCGCGCGAGTGTCGCAGAACTTGTTACACTCGAAAGCGTCGCGGATGGGCTCGTTGAGATATTGCGCATCTCTTCCTCCCGTCAAGTCCATCCGCGGCGGTGCGGCGGTGACCCGGGCCGCCACCGACCGAAGGCTCGCCAGCGCCGCCTCCAAACTCTCGACCACTTCGGCCGTGACCTCGTCAGGCGGGGGCGACAGGTCGGGGTCGTCGAGCATGTCGTCCTTCCGCCACAAGATGTCGAGATTGAGCTTGTCGCGGGCCATCAGCGCATCGAGCGGGAACTTGCGAAAGCGTTCGGTCTCCTTCCGCTCGTAGACTTGGCCTGAGCGAAAACAGCCGACGAAATCGTCGAGGTCGGCGCGCGTCATCGGCCGCTCTTTCAGGGTGAAGCGCTAACAAGCAGCTCAACTTCCTGCAGCACATCATGAGCGCGCTCGCGCCGAACGGCGAAGCGGCGGTCGTCATGCCCGACAACGTGCTGTTCGAAGGCGGGGCGGGCGAGCGATCCGGCGGCGGTTGGATGGCGGCGCTTTGTCAAAGAAGAGCACGTTCTGTGGATCTACGATCTGCGCACCAACCAAAGCAGCAGCAGGGTGTGGAAATTGAAGTTGCGCAGCGTCCTCCCAGGGGCGAGCCCGCCTGCATCAGCGACGGCTCTCCGATCAGCTCGACCCGCTCCTCGTCCATCTTGAGGAACAAGAAGAAATAGGAGTTCTGCGAGATATAGGCCTGGTAGGAGACGCCCTGGTCGCGCAGGACGTGGGCGAAGTTCCAGACTTTCGCGACGAGGGATTCGGAGTTCATGGTCGGGCGCGTTTAGAGGAACGGATTGACGATCATGCAATCGCCGAAGCGACGGCCGTGCTGAAAATCTTCGCTGTAGACGCGATCGCATCCGGCGGCGACAGCCGAAGCGATGATCAGGGCGTCATAAAATCCGACTCCGTCGTCCCGGGCGAATGCAAGCGCCGCGCGGTGCGTATCCAGGGTCAGCGGCCGGATCGGCTCGAACCATCTCTCGACGACCCCCAGCGCTGCTTCGATCGCCGGCCATTGCTGACGCTGCTTCTTGCGTAGCACGTTCGCAAATTCGTTCACGACCTGCACGCTGATAACGCCGCCTGAGGCCAGCACATTCTGCCGCCCTCTCGCGCTTGGGCTCGTCATTGGCGAAAGCATAGACCAGAACATTCGTATCGAAGAACGAGCTCATCGCTCGTTGGCCTCTTCGCGGTCGAATTTGTAGTCGGGCGGCAACTCGAACCGGAATTGCTTCATCGCTTCCAGAAACTCCGCACGCCGGTCGCGTTTTTCGATCGCGATTTCCTTCTTGCTCGCAGCGACAACTCTCAGCTCGTCGCCGGGGGCGAGGTTAAGCTCGTCGACCAGCGCCTTGGGGAGTCTGACGGCGAGGCTGTTCCCCCATTTGGAAACCTGCATGGCGTCCTCGTGGATATCTTTAGTGCTTTGGATATCATGCAAATGATATCGTCGTCCTTCGGTCGACGGTCAAGCCCTCCTGCGGCCACGCCCCCTTTCGGGGCGGGCCGTAGCGAGGGGTCGCGCCAAAGTAAACTCGCCAATTCGTCAATGCGCCGCCTCAAGTGCATGAATCTCAGGTGGATCGTCTCAAGCACGCGGTCGAGAAAGTGACAGACGTTTTCCTCGACAATGCGCAGAACATCGTTCCTCTACGCAGTGAGCACGGCCGAAGTCTAAATTCCTGTGGCTCAATTAGCGTTAGATTGAGGTGGCCTGTTTGTGCTACGATTTATTATGGATTGACAGGGGATAGCGATGGATCAGGGGATGTTTCGAGCGTGGCTGGCGGAGATCGACGGTCTGACGGCAAAGCAGCGCCAGGAGCTCGAGGCGGTGCTGGCCGGCCGGCAGCCCAGAGCGGCGGTGGCGGCGGCGATCGAGGAGCGCTTGGGCGAGGCGCGGCGCTGTCCGCACTGCGGCGGGGCGTCGGTGGGCGGGGGCCGAACCGACGGCCTGCGCCGTTTCCGCTGCAAGGATTGCCGCAGAAGCTTCAATGCGCTAACCGGAACGCCGCTGGCCCGATTGCGCAAGAAGGAACGCTGGCTTGATTTTGGTCAGTCGGTGAGCGAGGGCGAGACGGTGGCCGCCTCGGCCGAGCGGTGCGGGGTGGCGGTGAGCACGGCGTTCCGCTGGCGACATCGCTTCCTGCGCGCCGCCAAGAACCCCACGCGCCTGTTGAGCGGCATCGTCGAAGTCGACGAAACCTATATATTATCAAGCTGTAAGGGCGAGCGTCGCCTCGGTCGCAAGGCTCGCAGGCGGGGCGGAAAAGCAGCCAAGCGCGGCCTTTCGGACGAACAGACGCCGATCCTGGTGGCCGCCGACCGGAGCGGCGCCACCATCAGCGCCGTCCTCTCGGCCGTGACCGCCCAGACCATCAAGCCGGTGCTCGCGCCCATTCTGGGTAAGGACACCTTGCTCGTCACCGACGGCAATAACGTCTACCCGCCTTGCGCCGCCGCCCTCGGCGTCAGCCATGAAGCGCTCAACCAGTCGAAAGGTGAACGCGTCCGCGGCGAATTACACATCCAGACCGTCAACAGTCGCCATGAGAGCCTCAAAACCTTCCTGCGCCCCCGTCGCGGCATTGCCACAAAATACCTCGACAGCTACCTCAGGTGGTTCCACCTCGCCGGCCTCAAGCACAATCCCACGCCCCGAGCATGCCTCAATGCCGCCATCGGCGGAGGAGCCCAAATGATGATATCAATCTAACGCGAATTGAGCTATTCCAGATCGATGGCGGGAGCACCATCGCGCACCGCTTCGCGCTGCGCGTCCGCAGTAAATCGGCCCGTCGTCATTATCAACCCTTTGTCGGCCCGACCAACATTGCCCCGCGAAAATCGCGGATGATCGGGGACGAAACCGCGTCCTTCCAACGCTTACACTGAAACAGGACGTGAAACAAAACAAGGTTCATGCGAAGGACGCCCGCGCCATCGATACCACCGTCCCCGGAGCGTCCCGTCACCTCAACTTTTGTGAACCCGCTCTCCCGCAGAATGCGCTGGCACAACCGTTCGAACCTATCTGGTGGGAGCCCTTTGAGGACGCCGAGCAGCTTCTCCTTCCAGCTGATCTCGGGAGATTCAGCGGCAGCCAGGGCCTCCTCCGAGGGCCTGCTTTCTTCTGACGCGCCCGGGGGTCGCTTCCTCTTTTGCAAGGCGCGAACCTGGCGGACCACATCTGCGGCGTCCTTTTCGGTAAAGTCGCGGCCCTTGCTCGTGAGCGTCCAAACTCCACGCTCGCTGTTGTCAATCGCGCCCACCTTCTTCAAAAACGTCCGAGCCCAAGCGATCCGATACTCGACTTCGGACTGCGAACCGTCGCCGTGCGGAACAGCAAGGACGTCGTCGCCAAGCGCCCGTGTCAACTGATTATGGTTCGCCATTAGTCGGAGTTCCTAGCTCTGAGTGCTTGCCACAATGATTGTTTCGACGCTCACGCCGCCCAATCCGCCACGATCAACCCCGGAACGCGCTGGAACGCGCGGCCGTTCGCCGTCACCCGAACAGCGCCGCGGCGGCGGGCCGCGCCGGCGATGAGAATGTCGTAGGGGCCGATCGGGCTTCCCGCGCGCTCCAGCGCGGGCGCGGATGCCTCCCGCCTCGCGGGCGTCCGCAGCGTCGAACGGGGCGAACTCGAAACCATTCGCCAGGAAGGCGTCGAGCGGAATGCGGGACTGCGGCCCCCGCTCGCTCTTGGCGATGCCGTATTCCAGTTCGAACATCGCCGCCGCAGGCACGATCAATCGCGTTTTCGCCGCAAGCTCCGCGGCGAGCCTCGCCGCGATCGCGGGCCGCCGCCGGTTGAGCGCGAAAATGATGACGTTCGTGTCAAGGCAATACATTGCTCAATCGAACGAAATGTCGTCCGGCTCGGGCGGTGGATCGTCGGTAAGGCCCTCGGGAAGGAAATCCCGCGCGCCCAGCGCGTCGAGTTTGGCCCAGAACGCATCGGCGTCGAAGGATGCCTGCTCCTCGATCGGCTCCAGCAACACCGCGTTGCCGACGCGTGTGACCTTCACCTCCTTGCCGGGGAGGCGAAAGTCCTTCGGCAGCCGGACGGCTTGGCTGCGTCCGTTCTGGAAGATTTTCGCGGTTGCCGACATCGCCGCCTCCATCAATGATATCTATCCCATGGTGATGTCACGCCACCAGCGCGTCGGCCAATTCGTCGAGCAGCTTCGGCAACCGCGCCCCGAACAAAGCGCGCGCCCGCAAAAGACCGCCGCGCGCGCCGAAATCGGGGGCGTCCATCAGATCGTCCATCGTCGTCTCGACATTGACGGCGAGGTGGTCGCGGATCGCCATCAGCCAAGCCCTCTGCCCGTCGGAATAGAGTCGCTGGTCGTACTTGAACAAATCACGAACACTTTCTTGGCGGAAGCCTGGTCCTGTGGTAGGTTGATTTTCGCCCGTCGGAGAAGGGTCGAATGACACGGCTTGAACATGCCATATTCGGAGTACAATCGGTCGGAACCTGCCTAAGGATGGGCGGGCAAAGCCCCGCTGACCGCCGGGCGCCCACGTGACCCCTCCTGAATTTTTTTGATTTGGATTGCTCGCAACTCGTTGAAAAGCCTCGAATCGGACGAAAAATCCAAGAAAACCCAAGTTCATTTTCTTTGATCGGCTTGGTTTGGCTTTGGATCGGCTTGGAGGAATTTTGGCCCAAGGCGTTCGGCCGACGGCGTCGCCCGGCGCCCGCTCCACCCCATTGGGCAAGGCCCGTCGCCCAGACGGAGGGACACCCGACCCTAAAGGGGGTCGCAAGCGCTTGAAAGATAACGGGCTCGACCCTAAACCGGCGCTAAAGGCGGCTGACTGTCACGAACGGGTGGTACTGGAAGAGCCAGGTCTCGGTCAGGGTCTTGTCGCCCGACTTCAGGAAACCACGCATCTCGACCGGGTCGGTTCCCTCGACGATGAGGTCGAACTGGGCGCGCCAGTGTCCGGCCACCCCGTCGGGAACCGCCTCGATCAGCTGATAGGAGCCAAACGTTCCGCGCGAGGCCGTGACGACGAGTTCAGGCTTGACGCCATAGGGAAGGTCGACCAGCGGGCCGCCGAGAAACTCCACCATGAACTTCCGTACGCCCTTCGGCCGCGGCTGGCCGGGCTGGCCGCCGCGCCCGAGCCTGGTCGCGACCACGATGCCGAGGTCGGACGGAAAAGGGGAGTTGGCGAGCCAGTAGAGACGGTAATTGAGCTGCAACTCGGCCCCCGCCGGCACGGGCTGGGCCGGCACCCACATCGCCACCACGTTGTCGTGGATCTCGTCGTCGGTCGGGATCTCGCAGAGTTGGATCGTCCCCTTGCCCCAACCTTTCCCGTCCGGGCCTGGCAGCGGCTCGACCCACAGGCTCGGGCGCCGGTCGTAATAGACGCCGTCGAGATAATGGTCGAAGACGCGGTCGCGCTGCATGAGGCCGAAGCCGCGCGGGTCTTTGTCCGAGAACGCCGACACCATGATGCGGGGCGGGTTGTTGAGCGGACGCCAAAGCCGCTCGCCGTTGCCCGACCACATCTCGAGCCCGTCCGAAATCGTGCACCTCCGGGCGCCAGTCGATCGCAGTCTCTTTCTTGGTCTCCGAATACCAGTACATCGAGGTGGCCGGGGCGATGCCGAAGCGCGAGACCTGGGTGCGCACGTTGAGCTGCGACTCGATGTCCATGACGACGCCCTTGCCGCGCGTCATCAGGAAGCGGTAGGCCCCGACAATCGAGGGGCCCTCCATCAGCGCATAGAGCGTCAGCGTGTGTCCGTCGGGCGCGGAGTTGATGTAGAATTGGGTGAAGTCGGGGAATTCCTCCGGCCGATCGGCGACGGCGACGTCGAGCGCCACGCCTCGGGCCGAGAGGCCGTACTGCCTCAGTTCGCCGATCGCCCGGAAATAGGCGGCCCCGAGGAAGGCGACCCAGTCGTTCTTGCGCCAGTCGAGCGGGCCATCGCGCGATTCCTGGACGCGCAGGCCGGCAAAGCCCGCTCCCGGCGGCAGGTCGCGCGCTGGGGAATTGGCCGGCATTTCGAAATAGGCCTGCTCGTAAATGATCTTGCGCGACTGGCCGCCTTCGACCACATGCATGCCGACCGCCTTCTCGAAAAAGAGTCCGAGGTGGAAAAAGGTGACCGGGAACGGGCCGGGCCCGTCGGCGAACAGGGCGTAGGCGTCCTTGTAGCGAATCTTTCCCCATTCTTCGTAATTGATCTTCTGCAGCACCTCGGGCGAGGGTCGCGGCGGAGGTTGGTACGGCTGATGCGCACGATCGCGCGCCTGCTGCCTGAAGAGCTCGTAGGAAAACGCAACCGGCGGCTCGAACTGAAGCCCGTCCGATTCGGCGGCAAAAGCCTCGCCGAACGGACTCATCGCCGCCGCCGATGCGGCGACTCCCATGAGGACGGTTCGACGATCAACGCTCTCCGACATGACCACCTCTTCGACGCAACGCGTCTCCTAGCGCGATTCTCCCCGACGGGAGAACCGTGCATTTGAGCCACCATTGGCTCACAGCCGAACAAAAGTAAGGTAAACGGATCCCCTGCCCGCCCTATGCGCCTTGGCTTCATAACGCGTCGGGCGCCAGTCCGGCCAGGGGATCCGCCAATCGTCGACCCTCGATGCGGCCCAGCGGAAATCGGGCGAAGCAAGAAAGCGGCGCAAGGTCCAGCCGGCATAGTCGTCGATATCGGTCGCGAAGCGCAGTTCGCCGCCCGGCCTCATCACCCGCGCCAGCGCCTCGATCATCGCTTGCGAAACGACGCGGCGCTTGTGGTGCCGCCGCTTCGGCCAGGGATCCGGATAGAGAAGGAAGACGCGAGAGAAGAACGCCTCCGGCGCGGCTTCGACGAGAGCCTGCGCATCGCCCCGCCGCAGCCGGACATTCGTAAGCATCTCGCGCTCGATTCCCGTCAGGGCCGCCGCAACGCCATTGAGAAACGGCTCGCAACCGACAAGGCCGACATCCCGATTGTCCTTCGCCTGATCGATCAGATGTTCCCCCGAGCCGAAGCCAATTTCGAGCCAGAGTTCGCGCGGTTCGAAGGCAAAGAGACCCGGCCGGCGGAGTGCGTCCGGGGCGATTTCGACCCACGGCAAGGCGTCGGCAAGCAGCCGTTCCTGTCGCGCGCGTAGCGCCTTGCCTCGGCTGCGCCCATAAAGCGTGCGGCGGGGCGGCGCCGAAGCGCTTTCCCCTCCGGCTGTCATGCATCGCCAGGCGGTCTGCGCGGTCTCAGGCGAGCCGGCGCAAAGTGTCGGCAAGGTCCGTCTTTTCCCACGAGAAGCCGCCGTCCGCCTCCGGCGCCCGGCCGAAATGGCCATAAGCGGAGGTGCGCGCGAAGATCGGGCGGTTGAGCTTGAGATGCTCGCGAATGCCCCGTGGCGAGAGATTCATGACCTCCATCAGCGCCTTCTCGAGCTTCCCTTCGTCGATCTGACCGGCGCCGTGCAGGTCGGCGTAAATTGACAGCGGGCGAGCCACGCCAATTGCATACGAGAGTTGGAGGGTGCACCGGTCGGCGAGATTGGCGGCGACAACGTTCTTGGCCAGATAGCGCGCGGCATAGGCCGCCGAGCGGTCCACCTTCGTCGGGTCCTTGCCCGAAAAGGCGCCGCCGCCGTGCGGCGCGGCGCCGCCGTAGGTGTCGACGATGATCTTCCGTCCAGTAAGTCCGCAGTCGCCGTCCGGACCGCCAATGAAGAACTTCCCGGTCGGGTTGATGTGCCACACCGTGTTCGGCGTGATCCAGCCTTGCGGCAGCGCGGCCGTCACGTAGGGTCGAACCAGCGCGGCGACCTCCTCGGACGTCAGCGACTCGATGAGATGCTGGTGGGAGACGACGATCTGGCTCGCTTCGACCGGCTTACCGTTCTGATAGCGAACCGTCACCTGGCTCTTGGCGTCGGGACCCAGCGTCTTCTCGACGCCCGAGTGGCGGGCGTGCGAAATCTCTCGCAGAATCTTGTGCGCGTAATACAGCGGCGCCGGCATCAGTTCGGGGGTCTCGCGGCAGGCGTAGCCGAACATGATGCCCTGGTCGCCTGCGCCCTCGTCCTTGTTGCCGGCCGCGTCGACCCCTTGCGCGATGTCCGCCGATTGAGCGTGCAGCAACACCTCGATCTCAGCGTCACGCCAGTGGAAGCCCTCCTGCTCGTAGCCGATATCCTTGATCGCCCGGCGCGCGGCCTCGACGATGCGCTCGCCGGAGAGCTTCGGCCCTCGCACCTCGCCTGCGATGATCACACGATTGGTCGTGGCGAGAGTCTCGCAGGCGACACGGATCTGATAGGGATCGATGCCCGCCGTCGCACCCTCGCGGAAGAAGAGATCGACGATTTCGTCGGAAATGCGGTCGCAGACTTTGTCCGGATGCCCCTCGGACACGGATTCGCTGGTGAATTCATAGTTTAGACGCGCCATATGTTGATCTCCCGCCCCTACGATTCCGTCCTACGCGCAAAGCGTTGGCCGGAGCGCGCTGCTTTTGGCGCCAAGCGTTCGTTAGGTCAAGCCGGATTTGTCTGTTTCGTTCTTTTTACCGAACGGCTTCAGACCCCTCGTCATCTGCCGGGGCGAGCGACACGACGAGTTCGACGATGCGACGACGCACCTTGGGGTCGCGGATCCGCAGAAATGCCCGATTCAGCTGGAAACCCTCCGTCGTCGCCAGGAAGGCGACGTCAAAGGCCTGCGTCGCCTGCTCGGACGTTTCGGCGCCGGTCCCCTCCGGAGCGGGAGCGCCTTCGTAGAAGAACTCCACCGGGACCTCGAGCACATGCGCCGCCTGGCGCAGGCGACTCGCGCTGATTCGGTTGGAGCCTTTTTCGTATTTCTGAACCTGCTGAAATGTCACTCCGAGAAGCTGGCCGAGTTTGCCTTGGCTCATTCCCAGCATGACCCGCCGCATGCGCAACCGCGCTCCAACATAGGCATCGACGACGTTGGACGGGCTGTTCACGGGTCCACGCTCCACAATCCGAACGACTTTGCGGAATCGAATCTCCGCCCCAGCCACTTGACGCTGGGGCAACGCAGATAGCCGACGCCCGCATAGCGCGCAAGCGTGTAGGTATGCAATCTCAGGTCTTGGCGGCGCCTTTTTGGCGTCGGACGAAGCAAAACGTAAGCAGCGCGACCGCGATCAGAGCGGCGCCGAGCGAGCCGAACCGGGACTGCCAGGTCGGCGGGAGCGGCTTTGGCAGTTCGAAGTCCAGAACGCTCTCGGCGCCGAGGGGAGCGAAAGCGATTTCGCGGCCAAGACCGTCGACGACCGCAGATATTCCGGAATTTGCGACGCGCACCAGGGGAAGCCCGAGTTCGATCGCCCTCAGTCGGGCCTGGGCGTAGTGCTGGTAGGGCCCCGGGGTAAGGCCGAACCACGCGTCGTCAGTCAGGTTCAGCATCCAGTCCGCGCGTCGCGCGCCAGAGAATGCGTCGCCGATTTCGGTTGGAAAAATCGCTTCGTAGCAGATCAGCGGCATCGCGATGGGCAGGCCAGGGATTTTTAGGACGCGCGGCCCCCGCCCGGGCGAGAATCCGCCCGGAACCTGGACAAATTGCGTGATTCCCGTCTGCTCGAGCCAACCCTCGAACGGTACGTACTCTCCGAACGGCACCAAATGCTGCTTGTCGTAACGCTCCCTCGACAGGCCGCGCCCATCGAGCACCTCGATGGAATTGTAGTAGGCCGGGGGTCCGGCGCCGTTCGTCTCGACCCGTGCGGCGCCGGTCACCAGGGTCGCGCCGTCGTGAAGGAAATCGGCGATGTCGCCGAGCGCCTGGGCGTCGCGCGACAGGATGAAGGGGAAGGCCGATTCCGGCCAGATGAGATGCGTAACGTTCCGCACGCCAACAGCGCCCCCGTTGGCGCTTCGACCGGACAGCGCAAAGTACCGGCGCAGGATTGCGCCCTTGTTCTCCGGAGAAAATGACGAGCCTTGGGAGATGTCCGGCTGAATGATGCGGAGCTTCACTCCGGGCGCTGTCGCGGCCGGCGCGCGTCTAGCCTGAAAACGCCAAAGCACGCGATCAGCGACAGCACGAGAGCCGCAAGAATCGTCGGAGTGAGGGCCAGTCGAGCGCGGCCAATCCGCCATAGGGTCGCGGGCGCCGCGAAGATCGCAATGGCCAGGAACGTCAGCCCATGCAGGCCGACGAGCGAGGCGACTTGAGCAAGGGTCAAATTGGCGCCGAGCGTCATCCCGACGTCGTTCCACGGGAAACCGGTGAGCAAAAGTCCGCGCGCCCATTCGGAAAGACCGAGACCGAAGGCGAGCGCGAAGATGCGCTGAGGTCCGGGCGACCAGAGAAGCCACGCCAGGGCGAACCCGCAGGCGGGGAAAAACGCCAGAGCCGCCGGCAGGGCGACAACGCCCAGCGGAAGAGCCCAGATGAACTTGTCGCCATCGACGAGGCATGCCGTCCCCACCCACCAGAGTCCGGCGAGGAAATAGCCGAACCCCATCCACCAGCCCGCGCCGAACGCCGCGCGCAATCCGGCGACCATCCGCCGGCCGTCGCCGCGATTAGCGGATCCGTCGATTAGCCAAACCGCGACGCTCATCGGCGCGATCATCAGCGGAAAGAGCGCGAATGGCGGCATCGCCAGCGCTCCGACAGCCCCGGAGCCGAAGGCAATCGCTCGGCGGCGCCAGCCCCACGAAAGAATGACGCTCTCCGGAAGCGCGGACAAAGGGTTCGCCCGGGCGACCCGATCGGCGGCGGCAACGGTCAAGGAAGAGGCCTTTCGCGGCAGTCGAATCGATTGGTCAAATGTAGACCTCAAGCTTGTCCGGGTCCGACTGGCTCAAAGACTCCGCCAACCGCCGGCTATTGTCGAGCGTGGACGCCGGCGTTCGCCGGTGCGGCCGAGGTGGCGGCCTTCGCGCCGCGGGCGGCCATGGGCCATATTTTCAGGCGCTTGATGCGACGGGGATCGGCATCGAGCACCTCGAACTCATACGCGCCTGGACCCTTCAACATCTCCCCTCTTCCAGGGACGCGTCCCGCCGCGGCGGTCACCAGCCCGCCGATGGTGTCGACCCCCTCAGCCTCGGCGAGCGAGGCGAGATCGAATCCGACCGCTTCGGACACTTCGTCCAGCGGAGTGCGGGCCTCGACGATGAAAACCCCGTCGCCGGTAGGTTGGATCGGCGTCTCGGCTTCGTCGTGTTCGTCCTCGATATCGCCGACGATAGAATTCGACCACGTCCTCGATCGAAACGAGCCCGTCAGTCCCGCCATATTCGTCGATGACCAGCGCCATATGGGTGCGCGAGGCCTGCATGCGGAGCAGAAGGTCGAGCGCGGGCATCGACGGCGGCGCATAGAGAACTGGCCTCAGGATGCGCGCCTCCGACAGCGGCATGTCGAGACCGGAAAAGACGGGCCGGTCCGAGGCCGCCGGCGCCGGATCGGCCAACAGGCCGAACCGCGGATCGGAGGCGAGAAAGAGGACGAAATCACGGATGTGGATCATACCGCGCGGGTCGTCGAGGGTGTCCTCGTAAACCGGCAGCCGAGAGTGTCCGGCGGTGCGGAACAAGTCCAACACGTCGCGCAGGGGCGTGTCGAGGGCGAGCGCGACGATGTCGGCGCGCGGCACCATGACGTCCGCGACCCTCACGTCATGCAGCGCCAGAACGTTCTTGAGGATCGCGCGTTCCTGGGGCGTGAACTCCGCACTCGCGCTCTCGTCGATCGCATCCTCAATGTCGTCGCGGACTGAGGCCGGCGTCAGGCCGAGTAGCGCGCGCAGGCGCTCGAATAAGCCGGCTGGCTGCTCCCGCGAGCCTGACGGAGGGCGCGGCTCGGGTTCATGATCGCTGTCGCCTGAATCGCTCATCTCTCGACGACCCAGTCCGCGTAGGGGTCGGCGACCCCCAGCCTGGCCAGAATTCGCTTCTCGAGTTCCTCCATCCGCTCGGCCTCTTCATCCGACTGGTGATCGTAGCCGATCAAATGCAAAAAGCCATGCGCCACAAGATGCCGATAGTGATCGGCGAGCGGCGCGCCCGATTCCCCCGCTTCGCGCGCCAGCGTCTCGAAGGCGAGAGCAATGTCGCCGAGCATCGGCGTCCCGTTCGGGCGCTCCGCCTGCGCGGCGGGAAAAGAAAGCACGTTGGTCGGCTCGTTGATGCCGCGCCAGCGGGCGTTCAGCGCCCGCAACCCCGCGTCGTCTGTCAGACAGAGGCTCACCTCCGAGCCCGCCTGCGCGACGAAATGGCTCTCGGCGACGCAAGCCGCAATTGTCTCGCGCGCGAGCACGCGCGCGCTCTTCAGCCCGCGCCACAGGGCGGACGGCGTGCTGATCTCAACGAGAAGTTTCACCTGTCCGAGACGGAATGTCCCTCTTGTCCAGCTCGCTCGTAAGCTTCGACGATCTGACGGACCAGGTCGTGGCGAACGACGTCAATGTGGCTAAAGCGGACATGGCCGACGCGCGGGAACGCAGAGAGAAGTCTGATTGCATCGCCGAGACCCGACTTTTGCCCCGGAGCCAGATCGGTCTGGGTCGGATCGCCATTGACCATCATCCGCGAGCCTTCGCCGAGTCGGGTCAGGAACATCTTCATCTGCATCGCGGTGGCGTTTTGCGCTTCATCGAGCAGCACGGCGGCCTTCGACAGCGTGCGGCCGCGCATGAATGCGAGAGGGGCGATTTCGATCATGCCCGTCTGGATTCCGCGCTCGACCATCCGGCCGTCCATGAAGTCATATAGCGCGTCGTAAATCGGCCTCAGATAGGGATCGACTTTTTCGCGCATGTCGCCGGGAAGAAAGCCGAGCCGCTCGCCGGCCTCGACCGCCGGACGCGACAGCACCAGCCGCTCGACGAGCCCCTGTTCGAGCAGCGAAACGGCGTGCCCGACTGCGAGCCACGTCTTGCCAGTGCCGGCAGGGCCTTCGGCGAAAACGAGCTCATATTTGCGCAACGCCGCAAGATAGCTGTCCTGCGCCGCGCTCCGTGCGCGCACCACGCCGCGCTTGCGGGTCTTGACGACCCCGAAACTGTCCTTCGCCCCCTCTTCGCCGGGAAAGAGCAAACCCTGGTAAGCGCTCTCCGCGATCGCCCCTTCGACTTCCCCTTCGCCGGCGGGCTGTCCCATTTTCACCCGCTCGTACAGCATCTCGAAGACGCGGCGCGCCTGCTCGCTCGCTTCCCTCGGTCCTTTGATGACGACCTGGTTGCCATTGGCGTAGGCCGAAACGCCAAGCGACCGCTCGATCCGGGCGATGTTTTGGTCGTAGTGGCCAAACACGATCGAGGCGGCCGCATTGTCCGGGAAGGCGATCGCGACCTCCGCAGCTTTGGATTCCTTGAGCTTCGAATTCAGTGTGGCGGGGGCGGCGGCGATGCGCGGCGGCGACGGATCCTGCGGCTTCAAATCGGCTCTCTCCCTGGGCTTAGGTTCATGGTCCGAATCATCCTGCACGCCAATGGAATCCTGCTTTCACGACGCTGGCGAGACAATGCGGCCGCGCAACGAATTCGGACCGACTCCGACGATCTCGACTTCCGCCATGACGCCGGTAAGCGATAGCGGACCCTCGGCATGCACGGCTTGCATGTAGGGCGATCGGCCCACGACCTGACCTTCGTGCCGGCCCGGCTTCTCAAACAGGACCTCGAGGCGGCGGCCGACGCAGGCGCCGTTGAATGCCTGCCGCTGCCCTTCGAGGAGCGCCTGCAGCTTCGCGAGCCGCGCGACTTTGACCGCCTCATCGACCTGGCCGTTCAATTCGGCCGCTGGCGTGCCGGGCCTCGCCGAGTATTTGAAGGCAAAGGACGAGGCGTAGCCGACCGTCCGGACGAGATCGAGCGTCTCCTCGAAGTCGGCCTCGGTCTCGCCCGGATACCCCACAATGAAGTCCGACGACAAGGCGATGTCGGGCCTCGCGTGGCGGGTCCGGGCGACGATGTCCAGATAATCGCCGACGCGATGGCGTCTGTTCATCGACGCGAGAATCCGGTCCGATCCGGATTGTACCGGCAGATGGAGATAGGGCGCCAGAGTCTCAACGTCGCGATGGGCCGCAATGAGACCGTCGCTCATGTCGTTTGGGTGTGAGGTTGAGTAGCGTAGGCGGCGGACGCCGGGAACAGCCGCGGAAGCCGCGATCAGGCCGGCAAGATCGGTCTTGCGGCCGGCGCGGTCGAGCCCGTGATAGGCGTTGACGTTCTGTCCGATCAGCATGATCTCGCAGACACCTGCCGCCGTCAGGCGTTCGATCTCGTCGAGCACCGCATCGACGGGGCGCGAGGCCTCTGCGCCGCGCGTATAGGGCACCACGCAAAATGAGCAGAATTTGTCGCATCCCTCCTGCACGGTCACAAACGCGACGACGCCTCGCTTGGCGGTTGATTCGGGTCGCCTCGCCGGCAGTCGCGAAAACTTGTCGTCGACGGGAAAGTCGGTGTCGATCACGCCCGAACGAACCTCAGCCCGTCGTAAGAGTTCCGGCAGGCGGTGGTAGCTCTGCGGGCCGACGACGACGTCGACCGCCGACTGGCGGCGCAGGATCTCGCCGCCCTCCGCCTGCGCCACGCAGCCCGCAACCACCAGGGTCGTCCGGCGACCCGACTTCCGGCGCTCGTTTTTGATGTCCCGCAGCTTTCCGAGTTCCGAGTAGATCTTCTCCGACGCCCTTTCGCGAATATGGCAGGTGTTCAGGACGATAAGATCGGCATCCTCGACCCCCGCCGCCTCTTCGTATCCTTCAAGCGCGGCCACATCGGCCATCCGCTGCGAGTCGTAGACGTTCATTTGACAGCCGAAGGACTTGATGAACGCCCGCCGCGTTTGCGTCTGTGGCGGTGAGGTGGCGGAGCGACCGTCTTCAAACGTGGTCGATTCGGGCAATTAGGATCTCCAGGGGCCTACCCCTATTTAGGCGTTTTCCCCTTCGGGGAGAATAGCCTGATTGCCGGAACGCGCTTTTGCCGAAAGCTCGCGCACCGCCGCCTCCGTCAAGCGGGCGGCGGTCTTGCGATCCAAATCGGGCAGGACCCGCAACGGATGGCCGCAATAGACGTCGCAAGTCACACCGACGCCGCGGAAATACTGCAGGAAATGCGGCAGAAACGCCATGTCGCCGTACCAGGCGATGCGGGGCCGCTGCCAACGCGCCGTCGGCAGCCCGGCTATGCTCGAATAGTGGAGATAGACCGGCTGGATGACCGTCGGACCCTCGTTGTCGGAGCAGGCGGCAAGTCGGATCGCCTCGAAATGCGAGGAGCGGAAACGCAGGAGGCGATTGCCGTCGCCTGTCGTCGCCTCGGGGAACAGAACGACGGCAGCGCCCGCCCGCATCGCCTCGACCATGCGGGCGTTGACGGCCGGAATCGCGGTTCGGCGCTGTCGATCGACGTAGACGACGCCCTGCATGGCGACAAGCTGGCGGCCCATCGGATGATCGCCAACTTCCTTCTTGGCAAGGAAGCTCATCGGACCGAGCGATCCCATGACCGGAATGTCGAGCCAGGAGACGTGATTGGCGACAATCAACCGCTTCGGCGCGGAACAAAGAGTCCCGTGGCGACGAACCTTGACCCCAAGCCCGGCGCAGAGAAGGCGCTGAAAATAAACCGGAATCGCTCGACCGAAGGGCAAGCCGAACCGCTGGGCGGCCCGCCGCGGGGGGCCAAATGCGATGATGAACGCCGCGAGTGCGACGATCAGTGAGAGGAGCCGCGTCGCGGTCGTCGCCGTGATCGCCGGACGCCCTCCGGCGCCGGTTGCAACGGCGCTCATGGCAGGGTCTTGCGCATGACGACCGCGGTCGCGCGCGAGCCGTCGTCGCGGCGGTAATAGCCACTGCGTTGGCCGACCTGGACGAAGCCGAGGCGTATGTAGAGCGCGAGAGCTGACGCATTGTCCTGATCGACTTCGAGGAACATCGCCCGCGCCCCGGCTCTCGCCGCCTGCCGAAGGTTCTCGGCCAGCAGCGCGCGCCCTACGCCCTTCCCGCGCACAGCCGGATCGACGGCGACGGTCAGGATTTCCGCCTCGTCCGCCGCCAACCGTGCGAGCACGAAGCCCCGCAGCCGGCCGCTGGCCGGATCGAGCGCGGCGGCCGCGAGCGTCGAGGCGCTGGCGATCAGCGCCGCAACCTCCTCGGCCGACCAGGGATGAGCGAAGCTACCGGCGTGGAGGCGGGCACAGTCTTCCGCCTTGTCGGTCCTCAGCGGACGAATCACCGGAAGGGAGGATCTGGCGCGGCTGAACAGCATGGGCCCAGCCGAATCAGGCGGGCGCCCGAGCGAGGGGCTCGGCCAGGTTCGGTCGCGCGTCCGGCGGCTTCACGTAGAGCGGACGGGCAGGATTGGCGGCGGGGTCGAGGACGATGCCCATCCGCGCGACCGCGACGATGTCGGGCGCGTCGGTCGCCGATCCGAGGTCGTAAGGCAGACCGGCCCGATGGGCCTCGGCCGCAAGGAGGGAGGCCGCGTCGCCCGCCAGCAGCGCCGGCCCCTCGCCGATGCCGCGCACGCATTCGCGCAGAGCGTCGCAGCGCGGCGGCCCCAATGGGCGTCCCGAAGGCTCGAACAGCTGGAAATAGACCGAGCCGTGCCGGGCGTCGATCGCAGCGGCGATGACGCCCTGTCGCGGCGAACTGAGCAGCGCGGCGGCGAACGCGGCCAGCGTCGAGACGCCGACAACCGGAATGCCGAGCGCCAGTCCCATCGCCCGCGCCAGGGCCACGCCGACGCGGATGCCGGTGAAAGAGCCCGGGCCAGTGGTAACGGCGATGCGGTCCAGCGAGGCGAGACCGCCTTCGATGCTTCTCGCCGCCTCTTCGACCATCGGAGCCAAGGCTTCGGCATGTCCGCGGGCCATCGCCCGGCTGACCGCGGTGAGAGGTTCGACCCGCCCGCTTTCCACCACCGCCATCGACGCCGCGCCGCAGGAAGTATCGATCGCCAGAATGCGCATGGGAGAAAATCCAACCGCTAGCGAGTGATGAGCGTTCCTGCGCCATAGTCGGTCAGAAGCTCAATCAAGACCGCGTGCGGAATCTTGCCGTCCAGAATGACGACGCCTTCGACGCCCCGCTCGATGGCGTAGATGCAGGTCTCGACCTTCGGGATCATGCCGCCGGTGATCGTGCCGTCGGCGATAAGGCTGCGGATATCGTTCACCCTGAGCTCCTTGATCAGGTTCTTGTCCTTGTCGAGGACGCCCGGCACGTCGGTCAGGAACAGAAGGCGCTTGGCGCCGAGGGCGCCGGCGATCGCGCCGGCGAAGGTGTCGGCGTTGATGTTGTAGGTCTGCCCATCCGCTCCCTGCGCGACAGGAGCCAGAACCGGGATCAGCTCGCGTCCGAGAATCTGCTCGAGCACCGTCATGTCGACCTTATCGGGCTCGCCGACGAAGCCTAGGTCGACGACATCCTCGTCGGCGCCGGCTGCATGGGGGCGGTGAACCTTGCGCGCGACGACCATGTTGCCGTCCTTGCCGCAGAGGCCGACGGCCCGGCCGCCTTCCGCGTTGATCGATCCGACGATCGATTTGTTGATCGAGCCGGCAAGCACCATTTCGACGATCTCGATCGTCGGCTTGTCGGTCACCCTCAGGCCGCCGGAAAACTGCAACTCGATGCCGAGCTTCTTCAGCATCGAGCCGATCTGCGGGCCCCCGCCGTGCACCACGACCGGATTGATCCCTGACTGCTCGAGCAGCACCATGTCCTTGGCGAAGTCGCGCGCCTTCTCGTCGCCCATTGCATGGCCGCCGTACTTCACCACGACGATCGTGTCGTCGTAGCGCAACATGTGCGGCAGCGCCTGCATCAGAATTTCCGACTTCTGCTGCGGCGTGGCGTTGAGAGGGTCGTCCATTGGAGCTCCGGAAGGCGTCGGCCGCCCGCTTCTATCCGCTCGCAGGATGAAGCTCAAACGGTTTGGGGCCAGCGGGCCGCAATACTTCGCAGGCGATGGAAGAACTTCAACCGCGACAGGCGACGACGCCTGCATTTCCTTTGCGGATTTTTATGTTCATGTTATGTTCAATAGCCTTATGCCGTCCGTCGGCCGCCGCGCCATCGCCGTTTGACCGCCGACGTTCCCGCGTCAATACTGTGCCGGCGGGGCATCAGTCGGGGCGGGTCATGGGCTTTGATTTAGGGAGGAAGACGATGAAGATATCCGCAATAGCGGTCGCGGCCGCGTTGTTTCTCGGCGGCGCAAACCTGGCATTCGCGGGCGACCCGGAGAGCTGCAAGACCGTCAAATTCTCCGACGTCGGTTGGACCGACATCACTTCGACGACCGCGATCGCCAGCGATCTCCTGAAGGCTCTCGGATACACGCCGAAAATCACCGTCCTATCGGTCCCCGTGACCTACGCGTCGATGAAGAACAAGGACATCGACGTGTTTCTGGGCAACTGGGAGCCGTCGATGGAGAATGATCGCAAGCCCTATGTCGAGGACAAGTCGGTCGTCGTGGTCGGCGCCAATCTGCCGACCGGGGCGAAATACACCCTCGCGGTCCCGCAATACACCTATGACAAAGGCCTCAAGGACTTCGCCGACATCGCGAAGTTCAAGGATTCGCTCAAGGGCAAAATCTACGGCATCGAGCCCGGCAACGACGGCAACCGCCTCGTCCTCGATCTCATCAAGAAGAACAAGTTCGGCCTGAAGGACTTCCAGCTGGTCGAATTGAGCGAGCAGGGCATGCTTGCCGAAGTGCAGAGCGCGACGAACCACAAGGAGGACGTCTTGTTCCTCGGCTGGGCGCCCCACCCGATGAACGTCAATTTCAAGATCCAGTACCTGACCGGCGGCGACGACAGTTTTGGGCCGAATTTCGGCGGCGCAATCGTCTACACCAACGAGCGCGCCGGCTTTGCCGCGGAGTGCCCCAACGCCGCCAAATTGATCAAGAACCTCGTCTTCACCGTCGATATTGAGAACGAGGTGATGAACAAGATTTTGACCGACGGCAAGGAAGGGCCGGCGGCCGCCGAGGAATGGTTGAAGACCAATCCGAAGGAACTTGCGACCTGGCTGGACGGCGTGACGACCTTCGACGGCAAGCCCGGACTCGAGGCTGTCAAGAAGAGCCTCGGCCTGTAGCCGATCGCGCGCGAGCGCGCCCCGGCCCCTTCGCGCCACCGCGTGAAGGGGCGCAGCGGCCGGACGCGCGACCTGACCCGCGATTGGAGCGAAGTCCTTGGAGAGCTGGTTCACCGAGCCCAAACTGCCGCTCGGCCGCCTGGTCAAGATCGGCATCACCTGGCTGCAAGACAACGCCGCGGGTTTTTTCGACGCGGTGACGGCGGCGATCGATTTTATGGTCGACGGCTTCACGGCGATCCTGCTGCATATCCCCTTTCTCGTGGTCGTTCTCGCCGTCGCGGCGCTGGCCTACTGGCTGCACCGGTCGTGGCGCCTGGCGGCCTTCGTCGTCGTCGCCTTCATCGCCATCGCCAACCTCGGCTATTGGCAAGCGACCGTCGAAACGATTTCGCTCGTGGGGTTCGCGACGCTGACCAGCGTCATTATCGGGGTGCCGGTCGGCGTGGCCTCGGCCCATCGGCCATGGCTCTATGCCTTCCTGCGGCCGCTGCTCGACCTGATGCAGACGCTGCCGACTTTCGTCTACCTCATCCCGACGCTCGTGCTGTTCCATCTCGGCTCGGCGCCCGGCCTGATCTCGACCGTGATCTTCGCCATCGCCGCGCCGATCCGCCTCACCCACCTCGGCATCGCCTCGGTGCCCGTTCCGCTCAAGGAAGCCGGCGCCGCGTTCGGCGCGACAAGCTGGCAGCTCCTGTTCAAGGTCGAATTGCCTTACGCCATGCCGACGATCATGGCCGGCATCACGCAGTGCATCATGTTGAGCCTGTCGATGGTCGTCATCGCCGCCCTGGTCGGCGCGGCGGGACTCGGCACGCCGGTCGTGCGCGCGCTCGGCACGGTCAACATCCCGATGGGCATCGAGGCCGGCGTTTCGATCGTGCTGTTGGCGATCGTGCTCGATCGCGTCTTCCGCAACCCGGAGCGGAAGGGGAGCGTCTGAGATGTCGGCGGTCGTCTTCGAGCATGTCGACATTGTCTTTGGAGCGAGGCAGGCCGAGGCGCTTGGACTGGCCGACCGGGGGGCGACCCGCGACGAGATCCTCAAGGCGACGGGCGTCGTTCTCGGCGCAGCCGGCGTGGACCTCGCGATCGAACCCGGCGAGATTTGCGTCCTGATGGGGCTTTCCGGCTCCGGCAAGTCGACCATCCTGCGGGCCGTCAACGGACTGAACGCCGTCGCCCGCGGCAAAGTTCTGGTGCGCCACGGCGACGGCGCCATCGACGTCGCGCATTGCAGCGTCGATCAACTCAGACTGCTGCGCACGAGCCGCATAGCGATGGTGTTCCAGCAGTTCGCCCTGTTGCCGTGGCGGACGGTCGCCGAGAACGTCGCTTTCGGCCTCGAACTCCGCCGCATGCCGAAAGCGGAGATCGACCGGATCGTGGCCGACAAGCTCGCCATGGTCGGCCTCACGCAATGGGCGGGCAAGTTTGGCCACGAACTGTCGGGCGGAATGCAGCAGCGGGTCGGCCTCGCGCGCGCCTTCGCCACCGACGCCGACATTCTCCTGATGGACGAACCATTCTCGGCGCTCGATCCGCTTATTCGCGACAAGCTGCAGGACGAACTGCTGGCGTTGCAGAAGGACCTCAGGAAGACCATCATTTTCGTCAGCCACGATCTCGACGAGGCGCTCAAGATCGGCAACCGGATCGCCATTCTCGAAGGCGGACGCATCGTCCAGTGCGGCGCGGCTGAGGATATTCTTCTGCGTCCGGCCAACGCCTATGTCGCCGAATTCGTCAAACACATGAACCCGCTGAACGTCTTGCGCGGCGGCGCCCTGATGACCCCGGCAGCCGCGCTCAGGCGCGTCGACAACGAGGTGCATCTCGACGAGCGCGGCCGAATTCGCCTGCGGCTCGACGACGCCGACCGCCCAATCGGCGTCACGCTGGACGGGGCGGCCGGGACGCTGGCCAAGGCGGACGGAGCGACCGGCGAGACGTCGGCCCCGCCGGGCTTCGATGTCGTCATCGCGCCAATCGATCTGAAAATGCGCTCGGCGATCGCGCTGCGCAGCGCCTCGGGTAATCCGATCGTTCTGGTCGACCAGCTCGGCCGGATGGCCGGCCTCTGCGGCGACGACGAAATTTATCGCGCCCTCCTGCAGCAGCGCCGCGCCAACCCGGCGAGCGCGTGACCGCGGGCGCCTGCCCGGTCGGCAAGAGCGGGCGTCCACAGATCAAAAGTCAATCCGCAGTTTCAATGCGAGAATCGATTCAATAAACGATTGCGTTCGTGGCTCGCCGATGCCACAGAGCCGGGTTCAATTCGAGCCGTCGCAATGCCCGTCATCATCCACAGCCACGAGATCCACCCGTTTCTTCCCTCTCTCGGCAGTCCGCTGGCGATCGAGCAGATCCGCGCCGAGCATCAGGACATCCGTCCGCTCGAAATCGCGATCATCAATCTGATGGCGGACAAGATCTCGACTGAGCGACAATTGGCCCTGTGGCTCGGCAACACGATGCTCCAGGTCCATCTGAGCTTCGTCGCGACGGACAGTTACGTCGAGGGCGTTGCAGCCGGACGGCGGACTCGCAATACCCCGGCCGAGCATATCCGCAAATTCTACAGCGCCTTCAGTGACGTCAAACACAGGAAATTCGACGGTCTCGTCGTCACCGGCGTCAACGCGCTAAAGCCGCGCGTCGAACAGGAGGATTTTTGGCCCGAGGTCGTCGATGTCCTGCGATGGTCGACGACGCATGCATTTTCGTCCCTTTTCCTCTGCTGGGGGGCGAAGGCGGCGCTCAAATTCTTTCACGACATCGACAGCCACAAAGGGGAGCAGAAGCTGTTCGGCCTGTTCGAGCATCGCCTGATCTCCGACAGGACAGGACTTCTGTTCGGCTTCCCCGACCGGTTCCCGGTTCCCGTCTCCCGGTGGAAGAGTCCCAGGCGCAACGACATTCTGAAGGTGGCGGCGCTCGAGATCGTTGCGGACTCGGAAGAGGCGGGCCCCAACATGCTGGTCGAATCGGCGCCTTACAACGAGGGGGGGGCGCTGTTTCCGCGGCGTACCTATGTGATGAACCATCCCGAATATGAGACCGACACGCTCGGAGCAGAGTACCGCCGCGACAGCTCGGAGGACCCGAATTATCCGCTGCCGCGGCACTATTTCCCGGACGACGACCCGTCGCGCGCCGCGCCCAACCTCTGGCGGCACACCGCCTATATCTACACTAACTGGATCAAGGCGGTGTACGAGGCGACCCCTTACAACATCGAGGACATCCCCCATCCGAATCCGGCTGAGTGAGACGCTGTCATTGCCGGCACCGCGCTGATGTCGGCATCACCCCTGACGGTCGCCGCTCGCGGCGGCAGCCTTCCTCGTAAAGCCGGCCGAAGCGCGTCGCCAGAAAAGACTCGAGCGGCACGCTTTCCTGCTTGAGAAAGCCCCGATCGGGCAAAGCACCGGACTGCACCATTTCGATCACGGCGGCGGCGGATCCCGCCGTCGTCCAGGCGATGGCGGTCCGCAGTTTCCCGCGGATTTCGACCGGGTAATAGGCTCGGACGAATTCCCGTCGGCTGAGGCGCCCGCCGGCCCATCCCTCCGCCGCCACATGGAGATAGACCACGTCGTCGTCGACGGGCGGCTTGGCGTTGGTGAGGACCCGGCCGGCCGCGACGCGGTCCTCGCGCATCAAGAGTTCGTGGAAGAAGAAGTTCATCAGCGCGGCATGGCCAGGATAGCGCATGGTCTTGTAGTCGAGATTATCGACGCGCCCAGCGTAGGTTTCGCACATCGTGCCGATCCCGCCCGACGTCGTGAACGCCTCGAGCCTGACGCCGTCGATATAGACCGTCTCCAGCCATTCCATTGCCGAAACGGTCTTCTGCACGCCCTCCTCGATGACCTCGCAATCGTTGAGGTACTCGTTGACGACGCCTTCGGGGGACCAGTTGAAAGCGTAGCCGAGCATGCCGGTCGGGTGCTGCGGCAACGCGCCGACCCGCATCCGGATCGAGCGCACGCGCTCGAACCGCCCGGCGAGGTCCGCTCCCACGATCGCGATAAACCCGGGCGCAAGGCCACACTGCGGCGCCATGACGCCTTTCCCGCTCTCCGCGAGGCTGCGGATGTGCCGCGTCGTCGACACGTCCTCGGTGAGGTCGAAGTAGTGGGCGCCGAGCGCGTGGGCGGCCGAGGCGACGACCTTGTTGAACGCGTAGGGCAAGCAGGACAGCACCGCCTCCTGTCCGGCGAGCTCCCGCCGGACCGCTTCGGCATCTGAGAAATCCGCGACGCGGGCGGGAAACGGCGTATCGCCGAACGGGCGCGAGTTGAAGCCCGTCACCGCGAATCCGGCCTCGGTCAGGAGTTCTGCAGCGAGATGGCCGACCTTGCCAAGGCCCAGGACAGCGATTGTTTTGAACGTCACCTCGCTCCCCGTCCGCTCAGCAAGGAAGGCTATGATCCGGCCTTCGCCGAATCCGCCGGCGGCTCAACGTTTTCAATCGATTGGGCGCCAGATCCTGCAACTCGCAACTCCCAAGCCTCCCGCCGCCCAGAGGAGCCAGCGAAGCTGGCGTCTCGAAGGGCGCTCGAGGCCAGCGAGCATCCTTCGACGCCCTTTGCCTTCGACAAAGGGCGCCTCAGGATGAGGTCGGTGGAACCGAACCCCGCCGTCTTTGTCGCCTGGCTGGGAATTACGCAACTCCGTAAGCTCGGGAAGGCGATCCGACGTGGCCGGAGTTGTTCGCCGGCCGCACCGTCGCTTGCGAGGGCAGAATCCACCTTTTCAAGGTTTTGCGACAGCATTTCCAGCTTTCCAGCCGACCCTTTCCTTCCCCCGCTGCCCCCCAACTCGAGGTGAATAAACATGCATACCATGGATCCGACTATTTGTACACTTTTTGTTCTAGCGCAGACTCCGATCAAGTTGTATCATAGTCGCAGGCGGCGAAGGAATTTGTGCATTCAGAACGTCCGAGCGCTGCTCCGCAGCGTGTGCGGCTTCGCGCCGGCGTGCGCCGGATGGGGGCGCCGTCGGCTCGATAAGCCTGGCCGGTGGCGTAGACCTGATCGAGCAATTCGAAGAAACCCTGGCGCTCGACTTCCGGCGCCGACTCGCGAACCGTCCGGCCCAAAAGCTGGCGGTGAGCGAACAGCTGCAAATAGGCCGAGCCAAAAGCCGCGGCCTTCCGCGACACGACGCAAGTCAGCGATCTTAGCGCAATTTCTCGGAGTTGTTTAGCCTGGGCTCGCGTTCGCCGGCAGGACCGACCGCCCTGACCCTACTCCGCAGCGGCCCGCTTGGGCAGGACCCAGTTCGGCCGGACGAAGTGGCAGGTATAGCCGTTCGGATAACGCTCGAGATAATCCTGATGCTCCGGCTCGGCTTCCCAGAACGGGCCGGCCGCCGCCACTTCCGTCACCACCTTGCCCGGCCACAGGCCGGAGGCTTCGACGTCGGCGATGGTGTCGAGAGCCACCCGCTTCTGTTCGTCATCGGTGAAGAAGATCGCCGAACGATAGCTGGCGCCGACGTCGTTGCCCTGGCGGTTGCGGGTCGTCGGATCATGGATCTGGAAGAAGAACTCCAGGAGCTTGCGGTAGCTGACTTTCGCCGGGTCGAAGACGATCTCGATCGCCTCGGCATGATTGCCATGATTGCGGTAGGTCGCGTTGGGCACTTCGCCGCCGGTATAGCCGACGCGCGTCGAAATGACCCCCGGAATGCGGCGGATCAGGTCCTGCATGCCCCAGAAACAACCGCCGGCAAGAACCGCGCGCTCAGTGAAATTGGCCATGGAACGGCTCCTTCTGTTGCAATCCAGGGGGACAGGGACTCTTCGTGGCCGATGTGGCGTCCGTTACGTCGCCTTTCAAGGCGGCCGCGTCCCCCTCTCCCGACGCAACGGCATGCACACATCGCGCTTCGAGGCGCCGTGTGTGCAACCGGATTGATGGTGTACACTTTGGACCGGATACATGGTTGACACTTTTGGCCACTTACGTGGCCGGTTGTTGCTGCTGCTGCGCCTGTGGACCCTGTGGGCAATGCGCAGCGTTGGTGAGTAGGCCGGCGGAGTTGCACCGCCAGCCTCTCGCAGAACCCAGCGTGAGACTCTCGCCTCACTGGGCTCCCATCAGGCAAACGCGCCGGTCATGCCGAGACGCCAGTGCACGAAGAGGTCAGGGCGTGTTCGTTCCAGCTTTTCAACGAAGCCGGCGGCGCGAACTTTGTGCCCCTTGTAGCGCTTGAACTTCCGTCGCACCCAGGCCAGTAGCGTAAGATTTACGTACCGGAACAGTGCGGACAGCGCCGAGGGCGTGTACCGCCCGTAATAGGCAATCCACCCCCGAAGGAGCGGATTGAGCTTCCGGGCGATGTCGGCCAACGACACCTGCGTACTTCGCCGAATGTTCAAGTCCCGGATCGCCGCGCGCATCGCCTTCAGTGCCGTGGAACTCACCGCCGGCGTGAATCCGCCGACCACCTTTCGGTCTGACGGACGCAGGACCCGTCGGGGCCGGAAGCAGTACCCGAGAAAGTCAAACTTGACGTTCGGGTACATGCCCCGGTGGCCTGTGACCTTGCAGTAGACGATCCTTGTTTTGGTGGGATGCAGTTCGAGCCGACATTCCGACAACCGGGCTTGGAGCGCGGTCTTGACCGCTTCCGCTTCGTGCTCAGTTCGGCAATGAACCAGCCCATCATCCGCGTACCGACACCATGGGAGGTCCGGGTAGGCCCGCCGCATCCAGAGATCGAATGCGTAATGCAGGAACAGGTTGGCAAGGATCGGGCTGATCACGCCCCCTTGTGGGGTGCCGCGATCTCGCGCGATCGTTGTTCCGTCCTGTTCCATGGGCGCTGTCAGCCATCTTTCGATATAGATCAGCGCCCACTTGCACTTCACATGTTTCCGAACGGCCTTAAGCAGCAGGTCGTGCGTGATGTTGTCGAACAGACCTTTGATGTCGAATTCAAGGACCCAGTCATATTTCCAGCACCGCTTGCGCGTGACGCCTACCGCATCCAGCGCCGATTTATTCGGCCTGTAGCCGTAGGAGTCCGACAGGAATATGGGATCGAGATCCGGCTCAATCAGTTGTTTGACCACCATCTGCGCGATCCGGTCGCTTACGGTGGGCACACCCAAAATCCTTTCGCCCCCACTCTTCTTAGGAATGGAGACAGCGCGGACTGGCGGCGGAAAGTAGGTTCCCGAGCTCATCCGATTCCAGATTTTATAAAGGTTTCCCTTCAAGTCGGCCTCGAATGCCTCGATCGTCTGACCATCCACGCCGGCCGCACCCTGGTTGGATTTGACCGCTTTATAGGCTTCGTACACTCGCCACTTCTCGATCAAGAAGGGCTTGTTCGTCGTATTTGTCGTCGTCATCCTGTTCCCAGTTGCTTCGATCCCTACGACCACCTGACTCGGCCCCTTCGCTCCAACCCCATTACGAAGCCTTCCTCGCTACTATAGGCCGATCCAACTCAGCTCTTGGCTTCGGTACTCTCGCCTCGCGGTGTGCGCCGCTTGTGCTTCTCCCTTGGCATCCAAGAGCTGGTTCCCGCAGTTCCGCGCAACAGCCTGTGTCCGGCTCCCGCCCCCTATACGCCGGTCGCCGCCCGCCCGGTCATCAGGCTCTCGGCGGGCTGATCCCAGAGATGTGGACCGCCTCTGGTTTTGACGGCACGTATGGTTATCGACGCGTCTTCGAGGGTTTGCTTCCGCTCGGCTTCCGGACACCCACCTGCCCCAGATCCATCCCGGGACTTTTGATCCGACGTTCACCACCACGGCTTTTGACCGCAGCAGCTCGGACTGGTTTGAGACCTGCTCCTGAAAGCCGATCCCGATGGGCCTACCATCATCTCCTGCGCAGCTTCACGCCACGGTTCAGCGTTCAGTTCATTGCCGAACTCCTTTCCGTGCCTCTGCGGCACACGTCCACAAGTCCACAGGCTGGCGGCGGCGACAATTTCCGGCGGCGAAGACGGCCGCTCTTGTCGATGAATCCGAGCTCGACGTCGGCGTAGCGCACGAGCCATTCGCCCGCCTCGGTCTCCTCGATCGCCACAGGCTCGCCGATCAGGGCCTCGCTGACGAAGATCAGCTCGCCGGCCCATTTGATCACGCCGTTTGTACGCACCCGGCGCACCGCGGCGCCCTCGGCATAGCTCGGCTCGCGCAAGGCGCAAGGGTAGACGCGGTCGGAGGGCCGATAAACCGAAGCCGGCGTCTCGAAGCCCAAGGCCTCATGCGGACGCTCGTCATTGTAGATGGCGCGGAAGCCGTCGAACCGGCGCTGCTGCTCGGCGAGCGTCGCCGCCGGCGGATCGGCGGTTTCGGCCTTCAGGGTGCGATGCATGCGCTCATGGCGGCCGTTCTGCTGCGGCTTGCCCGGTTTGATCCGCTCCGGCTTGACGCCGAGCTTGATCCACCACACCGCCAGCCGCGACAGTCCGCCGGCGCCGATCGAGGCGAACGGCGGGCCATTGTCCGAACGGATCGCCAGAGGCAGCCCGAACTCGCAGAACGCCGCCTCGAACAGCGGGCGGACATGGGCGCCGTCCGGTTGCGCGACCGCCTCGCAGCACAAGAGATAGCGGCTCATCGCGTCGCTGATCGTCAGCGGATCGCAGCGCTGACGGTCGCCGGTCGTAAACCAGCCCTTGAAGTCGGCGCACCACACCGCGTTGGGCGCGTCGGCGGCCGCAAGCGGCGAAGAAGAGGGCGGGCAACGCCGCCGGGGACGCCGTCGCTCGGTCAAGCCCTCCTTGCGCAGCCAGTCGCCGATCGTGCTCCCAGCCGGCGGCGCAATGTCCGGCAAGCGCTCGCCAAGCTTCTTGCGCAGCTTCTTGGGACCCCAGGTCGGTTGGCGCTCGCGCAGCGCCAGAACCGCCTCCACCACGGCCTCGTCGCGCGCCCGGCCATGCGACAGCGGCGCTCGGCTGCGCTCCTTCAGCCCCTCGAGCCCCTCCGCCCCATAGCGCCCAAGCCATTTGTAGCCGGTCGGCCGGCTGATCCCGAACTCGGCGCAAACCGCGCTCATCACAGCATCGTCCTCGCTCGCCGCAATCACAAATCGCATTCTCTCATCCATCGCGCAGGTCTCACTCCAAGGAGCCTCTTGCAGAATTCCCTGAGGGCGAGGAATTTGCCGTGGTTTTGGTTTGCGGGGGCGCGCGGCTCAGGCTGGTGCTGGCCTGAAGCTGGCGACGCGGAGGATTTGATCGGCGGCGAGCGCGACGATGCCGAACATGAGATGGCATTTGACCTTGGTTGCGCCGCGCACGCGTAGGAACCTGGCGCCGAATTCGTCCTTCAATCGAGCATTGACGCGTTCGACCATGGTGCGGAAATCATAGATGACGTCATTTGCGTCGGGCATGTGGATGAACTTCATCCTGTCGACCTCCCGTTTCCATTCGGCTTTGACGTCATGCTGGGCGCGAAAGTTGCGGTCGATGATCGGCGCGTGGCCGAGCGTGCGGCTATGGTCA
>CAWIHF010000019.1:0-105136 GCA_963835885.1 uncultured Alphaproteobacteria bacterium | reverse complement strand
AGCTCTTGGCGACGCCGCGCGTCGGTTCACTCTTGGCGAGGCGCTGCCGCGCCCTTGATCTGGTGGGGCGTGAGTTTCAGCTTACGCCCCATCTTCACGCCCTTCGCGCGCGCCACCTGTCGCCCTCCGTGGTGCGCTTGGTCATCTGCAAGCGTTCATCCTCAGCCATGGCCGACATCATCGCCATGAAACCCCGCCCATGGGCGTTGGGAGGTCGATATTACTGCGGTCGAGCACCTTGATTGCGGGTTCGGCGTCGATCACGGCCTTTATGGTCTGCAAGCCGGTCTCACATCGAGCGCGTCGCCCTGTCCCATTCGGCACTCACAAGTTCGTCGCCCGCGTCGAGATCGTCAAGCGCGGGGCGAGCTCCGGGCGTCCGGCCATGCTCTTTCCCGACGCCTTCTCGGAATAGATCGCGGCGCAACCGAGGCACTTGAGCGCCCTAGTCTGACGCGCCAGGTCTTGTTGCTGGGTGCTGCCGCGCGCGTAGCCGATATGGTGTTTTCGGGTTTCGTTTCGAGACTGTTTTGTGACGATGCTAAGCGTTTGATTTATCGAAGGCAAGGAGCCTCGTCATAATTAACTAGATGGGCGTCCGGCGGCCCGTCAAATGGCGGTTGTCTCAATATTGGCGCGTTCGGAGAGTTTGGACCGTTCATCCTCAATTCATGTTCAATAGTCCATTCCTCTCCGTGCAAACAAGACCGGGTCGAAAAACTCGATTTGGAGAATAGTCCCCATGTTCAAGAAGATTGCCGCCATCGGCCTCAGTGCCGGCCTCCTCCTGTCCCCTCTCGCCGCTATCGCCCAGACCGACCAGTCGGCCGCGCCAGCCGCCCCGGCAGCGTCCAGCATGGCGCCTGAAAAGGCGCCAATGAAGACGAGGGGATCACATCGGAGACACAATCGGCGCCAGGCACGACAGGCCCACCACCGGGCTCGCAGTTCGGCCAAGCCCATGACCGCCCCAGCCGCCCCCGCCGAAGCACCGAAGAGCTGATACAGCACGAGATTTCGGATCGAATTCAGCCGCTCCGTCCCCCGGACGGGGCGGCTTTTTGCATGCGTTATGGCTTTCGCCGGTCGTTTCGCCGTGCAAATCTCCGAGGATCGGGGAGAGCGCGATGGCGACAGCGGAATTCTGGTATGAGTTTGCCAGCACCTATTCCTATCCGGCGGCGATGCGCGTCGCCGGACTGGCCGAAGCACGGAGCGTGAGGCTCGGCTGGCGGCCCTTCCTGCTCGGGCCGATCTTCGCCGAATACGGGTGGCGCGATTCACCCTTTAACATCTACCCGGCCAAGGGCCGCTACATGTGGCGTGACATGCAGCGGATCTGCGACGAGATGCGCCTCCCGCTGAGACGCCCTGAGCCGTTCCCGCAGAACAGCCTGCTCGCCGCTCGGGCTGCCCTGGCGGTCGAAAGCGAGCTCCGCGCGGATTTTTCGCGCCGGGTCTATTCCGCGGAATTCGGCGAGGACCTGCCGATCGCCGACCGCGCGACGATCGCGACCTTGCTGGCGAAAATCGGCGTCGATCCCCAAGAGGTTCTCGGCCGGGCCGAAAGCGACTCGAACAAGGCGCTCCCGAAGGCGGAGTGCGCGCGCGCGGCTGAACTCGGCGTAATCGGGCGCCCTGCCTCGTCACGGAAGACGGTGAGGTGTTCTGGGGCAACGATCGGCTGGAGCAGGGCCTGGACTGGGCGGCGAGCAGGCGCGGCTGAACGCTTGCAGATGGAGGTCAGGGCGTCCGGCCGCCTTTGTCGGACAAGGCCGGCCGCGCTAGGATTTGGCCCGATTCGTCGCAAGAAGCCGAAGTCGGTCAGGCGCGGAATGGAGAGCTCGGCATGATCGCCCCGAAGATCCTCACCAGGGCCGCCGACAAGCGAGTGCTGGCCGCCCTCGATCCGTTCGGGCTCTTCCTGACCGACGGGTTTCATCTTCTCGGCCTTTTCGCGATCGGCGGCGCCACCGTCTGGGCCGCCGGCGCGGCCTTCTACGCAATGATCGAAAAGGCAGGCCCTCGATCGAGGACCTGCTGCTTCTCTTCATTTATCTGGAAATCGGTTCGATGGTCGGCATCTACTTCCGCACGAACCGCATGCCGGTGCGCTTCCTTCTTTACGTCGGCATCACCGCGCTCACGCGCCACATGATCGGCTTCGTTCAGGAGCAGCGGAACCCCGACATCGGAGTGCTGATTCTCGCCGGCTCAACCCTCATTCTGGCGCTTGCCGTTCTTGTCATTCGCTTCACATCGAACCGCTATCCGAGCCCTTCCTACGGCGAGGAGGGCCGAAGCGGCGTTCGCGACGACTGAGCGCGAGCGAAAGGACACGCAATGGACTTCGACCTGATCATCCGCAACGCCACGCTGCCCGACGGACGCACGGGCCAGGACGTCGCCGTCGCAGCTGGCCGAATCGCCGCCGTCGAGCGGCAAATCGGCGCACAAGCGAAGCGAACCATCGAAGCGCGCGGCTATCTTCTGTCCCCGCCATTCGTCGACTGCCACTTCCATATGGACGCGACGCTGTCGCTCAGCCTGCCCCGGCTCAACGTCTCCGGAACGCTATTGGAGGGGATTGCGCTCTGGGGCGAACTCAAGCCTCGACTGACGCACGAAGCGGTTGCTGAGCGGGCGCTCCGCTATTGCGATCTCGCGGTGTCGCAGGGCCTCTCGCCGTGCGCAGCCACGTCGACGTTTGCGATGACCGTCTGCTTGCGGTCGAGGCGCTGCTCGAGGTGAGGAAGAAGGTTAGGCCGTATCTCGACCTGCAACTGGTCGCCTTCCCGCAGGACGGCTATTTCCGCTCGCCGAACGCGGCGAGAAATCTCGAGCGCGCGCTCGATCTCGGCGTCGATGTCGTCGGGGGGATCCCGCATTTCGAACGCACGATGGCGGACGGCGCGGCGTCTGTGAGGGCCTTGTGCGAGATTGCCGCAAGACGCGGGCTGATGGTCGACCTGCATTGCGACGAAAGCGACGACCCGCTTTCCCGCCACGTTGAAACCCTTGCCGCCGAAGCCCAGCGGCTCGGCCTCGGTTCACGCGCGACCGGATCGCATCTGACCTCGATGCATTCGATGGACAATTACTATGTGTCGAAGCTCCTGCCGCTGATCGCCGAGTCCGGCGTCAACGCGATCGCAAACCCGCTGATCAACTTGACCCTGCAGGGGCGCCACGACAGCTATCCGCGCCGCCGCGGCATGACGAGGGTCGCGGAAATGCGGGCGCTCGGCATCCCGGTCGCGCTGGGGCAGGATTGCGTGATGGACCCCTGGTACAGCCTCGGCGGGGCCGACATGCTGGATGTCGCGCACATGGCCGTGCACGGCGCGCCGATGACGAGCCGCGAGGCGATCCGCTGGACGTTCGACGCGGTGACGGAAATTCCCGCGCGCATCCTCGGGCTCGAGGATTACGGGCTCGCGGTCGGAGCGAACGCGGACATGGTGCTGCTGCAGGCGGCCGATCCGATCGAGGCCGTACGGTTGCGCGCGACGCGGCTCTTCGTCATCCGCCGCGGCGAGATCGTCGCCCGCACTCCGGCGAGAGAGACCGAACTGTCGCTCGCGGGCAGGCCCGCTCGTCTGGATCCGGCTTCCTACGGGCCGGCGGCGGCCTCCTGAGCCTGAGTTTTGAATTTCAGGCTCGGGCGGAGGTTCGCCTCCCAAGCAGTGGTGCGCGAACAGCCGGCACTGCTGGATACCGGACCTTCGACGCTATGTCGGAACACATTATCTCCGTCCGACCGACGCGTTCATCCAAACGCGGCAGACGGTCGCACAGGGCGGAGAGCGGGCCTACAGGGGTCGCCTCGGGAAGAACCAGAGTGTGGGCGAAAGCCGGCATTCCAGTGCGAGCCCCAAATAGGGGCTTACTGCCCTGAGCGGGCGTCGCGCCGTTCAAAAATCATGAATTATGACCAGCAATTCTAAAAGAGCGTCGGGAGGATTTTTTCGCTGGGGGATTCCCAAATCAGCGGAAACATGATTCACGCTGGGGATGGAGATCTTGGCGTCGCTTTTGTCTGGCCTGAAGGCGGTTTGTAAGGCGTTTCCGGACCCTCGCAAGGGGCGGAGCGGCAATATTGCGATGGCGGATTTCGGTCTGTCGGCCTTCGCGATGTTTTTCATGCAGAGCGCGTCTTTTCTGTCCTTTCAGCGTAGGCTGGAGAAAGGTCAGGGACGGTCGAACTGCCAAACCCTTTTCGGCATCGAGAAGATCCCTTCGGACAATTATATCAGGGACATGCTCGACGGTGCGGATCCTGCTCTTCTTTCGCCCTGCTTCGAGGACACGGAGCGTCTGCTGCTCGAACCGGCGATGCGCGAGGCTTTCGGCCGGCTGGGCGGTCGAGCGCTCGTAGCCCTCGACGGGACCGAGTATTTTTGCAGCCAGAGGATCGCCTGCCCGCATTGCCAGACGCGCAAGCGCAGCAACGGCAAGGTCGAAAGCTATCATTCCATGCTGTGCGCGACGGTTGTCGCGCCGGGACATTCCAAGGTGGTCCCGCTCGCGCCGGAGTTCATCGTCAAACAGGACGGCGCCGAGAAGCAGGACTGCGAGCGCAACGCGGTCAAACGCTGGCTCATGCAGCACGGCGCGCGCCTGAAGCCCCTGCGACCGGTGTATCTGGGCGACGATCTGTTCGCCTGCCAGAGCGTGGTCGAGAGGCTCGCGGACAACGGCGACGATTTCATCTTCACCTGCAAGGAGACCTCGCACAAGGCGCTCTACGACTTCATCGATGGAGCCGAACTCGCGCGTCATGAGGTCCAAGTCCGCAAAGGCAAGACGCGCCAGACGCATCGCTACCGGTTCGTCGAGAAGGTTCCGCTGCGCGACGGCAAGGACGCCGTGCTGGTCAACTGGATCGGCTTCGACAGCCTCAACGCCAAGGGCGCAGTCACATACAAGACGGCCTTCGTTACCTCGCTGCCGGTCGCCAAGAGCAACGTCGCCGAGATCGCCGCTTGCGGCCGCGCAAGGTGGAAGATCGAGAACGAAGGCTTCAACGTCCTGAAAAACAACGGCTACGAGCTTGAACACAATTTCGGGCACGGCGAGACCAATCTGGCCATGACGCTCGCCGCGCTCAACTTGCTCGCCTTCGCCTGGCATACGGTTCTCGACCTTCTCGAACCGCCCTGGCGAAAAGCTAGAGAGGCGGCGGAAAAGCGAACGAGCTTCTTTGCTTATCTTGCAACCCTGACGACCCTGGCGGTCTTCCCCGCCTGGTCCGATCTCCTCGAAGCCCTCGCCACCTTCATAATCCCACCCCACCTCCTCACAACCCAAAAAAACGAATAGGACCCTCGCCACGGCCGACTTTTAGAATTGCTGGAAGCGAGGCGCGACGAACATGGACCAGACTGGAGCTTATAGTAAGATGAAATAGTCTGAATGGGCTTTTCCATTATAACGAATATTGAGGATGTACAGCGTGGAGCCAGCTTGGCAAAGCAAGCGCCCTTCTGCCTGGCCCAAGAGCTTCGCGCACATGGCGGGCGAGCAGCTGGGCCTATCCCGCCGCGTCGTGAGCCACATCGTGGGGATATCCGAGGTCCTTGGCCTTGCGGCAGGCGAGCGCACGACGCGCTCGGTCGCGCCCACCGCCGCGGGCGAACGCCTGCTCGAGCGGCTTCGGCCGGCGCTGGACGAGTACCAGGCGGCGCTGGAATCCACGAACGAATTTCGACAATCCGGGGGAATGCCTTGCGCCTCGGCGGTGATCGTCGCCTCCCGGCGATCTAGTTCATCAATTGTTGAAACCGATCCTATGCGCGGAATCATTTTTCCCGACATGGCTTGTAGCCTTGCTGGTTTGATTCGGAAGCAGGGTTTGAGGACATGGCGGGCCGCGGGCGATCGTCGATGCGCCGACATCGGCATAGGCCATCGCCCGCTCGCACACAGGCTGGACCGTCGAGCGGCGCCCATTGCTGGCCCACCGGGAAAAACGATGGGTTTTCCCGGTAGGCGAGCCATGCACAATCCGCGCTCCGCCTCGTCGAGCCGGCCCGCCGGTCCGTTCTCGGCGGGCGATCGCGCGCAACGCCGCCAAATCCGCCGTGCCAATGCCAATTGTCGCCTCGCCGTCCCGCCATGTCCAAACCCTGCTTCCGAATTATACCAGCAGGCTACAAGCCATGTCGGGAAAATGGGCCGCGCATAGGATCGGTTGCCTTGCCAAGCTGGCTCAGGGCACGATGTGCAACATCCTCAATGAGCAGGAGATCAAGCCGCACAAGGTCCGCTATTACCTGGAACGCCGCGACCCGGAGTTCAAGCAGAGGATGGCGGAGGTTCTGTGCGTCTATCGCGAGGTGAAGCTTATCAAGGAGACCGCGGCCGCCGCGAAACAAAAGCCGAGCGATGCGGTGGCGATCGTCTCCTACGATGAGAAGCCTGGCATTCAGGCAATCGCCACGACGGCCCCGGACCTGCCGCCCGAGCCCGGCAGACATGCGACCTTGGCGCGCGATCACGAGTACAAGCGCCACGGCACGGTCAGCTTGCTGGCGGGCATCGATCTGCTCACCGGCCAGGTCCACGCCCTCGTCAAGGATCGCCACCGAAGCCGCGAATTCATCGAATTCCTCAAGCTTCTCGACGCCGCCTATCCGACCCATACGGCGATCAAGCTAATCCTCGACAATCATTCCGCGCACATCTCAAAGGAGACCAAGGCTTGGCTCGCGGACCAGCCTGTCGGTCGCTTCGAATTCACCTTCACCCCCAAGCACGGCTCCTGGCTCAATCTCGTAGAAGGTTTCTTCTCCAAGCTCGCCCGTTCGGTGCTGCGTCACATCCGTGTCGCATCCAAACAGGAACTCAAGGACCGCATCATGGCCGCCATGGACCACTTCAATCGAGACCCCATCGTCCACACTTGGTCCTATAAGCTCGACCAAGCCGCATGATACGATTCGAATTTCGAAATCGATGAACTAGGTACCTCGCGCCATGTCGCACAACACCTTCGGCCATCTCTTCCGCGTCACCACCTGGGGCGAGAGCCATGGGCCGGCGCTGGGCTGCGTGGTCGACGGCTGCCCGCCGGGGATCCCGCTGGCGGAGGCCGACATCCAGGTCTGGCTCGACCAGCGCCGGCCGGGCCAGGCGCAAGTTCGTCACCCAGCGCCAGGAGCCGGACGCGGTCGCGATCCTCTCCGGCGTCTTCTTCGACGAGCGCGCATCGGCGGGCAGGTGACCACCGGCACGCCGATCTCGCTGATGATCGAGAACGTCGACCAGCGCTCGCAAGGACTATGCCGACATCGCGACAAGTTCCGGCCCGGCCACGCCGACTACGCCTATTTCGCCAAATACGGCGTGCGCGACTACCGCGGCGGCGGGCGCGCCTCGGCGCGCGAGACGGCGGCGCGGGTCGCGGCCGGCGCGATCGCGCGCAAGGTGCTGGGCCCGGGGTGACGATCCGCGGCGCCCTGGTGCAGATCGGCCCGCTGCAAGATCGACCGCGCGCAATTGGGACTGGGACGAGGTCGGCAGAAACCCCTTCTGGTGCCCGGACGCCGCGATGCGCGCGGTTGGGAGCGACACCTCGACGAGGTCCGCAAGGCCGGCTCCTCCACCGGCGCCGTCGTCGAGGTCGAGGCCGAGGGCGTGCCGCCGGGCTGGGGCGCGCCGATCTACGGCAAGCTCGACGCCGAGCTGGCCGGCGCGCTGATGTCGATCAACGCCGCCAAGGGCGTCGAGATCGGCGCCGGCTTCGCCGCCGCGGCGCTGACGGGCGAGGAGAACGCCGACGAGATGCGACGGGGCAAGGATGGCCGGCCGAGCTTCCTCTCCAACCACGCCGGCGGCGATTCTGGGCGGCATCTCCACCGGCCAGCCGGTCGTCGCGCGCGTCGCCTTCAAGCCGACCTCCTCGATCCTGACGCCGCGCGGACGATCACACGAGGCTGGCGAGGATGCTCGAGATCGTCACCAAGGGCCGCCACGACCCCTGCGTCGGCATCCGCGCCGTGCCGGTCGTCGAGGCGATGGTCGCCTGCGTGCTCGCCGACGCCTTCCTGCGCCATCGCGGGCAGGTCGGAGCGTAGGCCCGTATCCAAGGCCACAGGTCAGGGTCGGCGCTAGCGCCCGATCGACTGCAGCACCCCGATGAACTGGCAGGCGGCGGCCACCGTGACGCAGGCGTGCCAGATCGCATTCTGGAATTTGAGGCTTTCCCAGAGGTAGAACGCGACGCCGACCGAATAGATCACGCCGCCGGCGACAACGAGCGCCAGGGTGTCGACCGGCAAGGCCGACGCGAGGGGTTTTATGGCGAACAGCGCCGACCATCCGAGGGCGAGATAGAGGCGTAGGGAGAAGCGGTCGAAGCGTCCCGGCAGAAACAGTTTTACCGAGGCGCCAGCCAGCGCCGCGATCCAGATCGCGACCGCAAGCGCAACGACCGAGAGCGAGACGCGCGCCTGGGAGAGGAGCGCAGTGTAGGTGCCGCCGATCATCAGATAGATCGAGGCTTGGTCGAAGCGGCGCAGGATTGTCTTGGCGGGCGACGGCGGCGCCATGTTGTAGGCGCAGGAGAAGCCGAACAGCAGGAAGAATCCGACAGCGTAGACCGTCATCGCCATGCCATCGCCGACATCCCCGCGCATCGCGATTTTCTGGAAGAGAACCGGAAAGCCGATCACGCCGGCGACGATCGCCGCCGCATGCACTGCGCCGTCGGCGATCAATTCGCCGTGGCTATGGCCGCGATGGGTCCGTGGCAGATCGCGCGTCAACAATACCGCCTCCACAAGAATTTGTCCGTCGGTCGGCGCGCCGCAAATTTCTGACGGCGGCGACAAGCGGCGACGCTTAAAATCAACCGCATTGCCCTCATGCCGCCCCCTCGGCCGCCTTCGCCCGTTCGGCGCGCTTGCGGTCGTTCGGGTCGAGCAGGGCCTTTCTGAGCCGGATCGACTTCGGCGTCACCTCGACGAGTTCGTCGTCCTGGATGTAGGCCAGCGCCTTTTCGAGCGTCATCTGGATCGGCGGAGTGAGGCGCACCGCCTCGTCCTTCGAGTGCGTGCGGATGTTGGTCAGCTTCTTGCCCTTGAGCACGTTGACTTCGAGGTCGTTGTCGCGCGTGTGCTGTCCGACGATCATGCCCTGATAGACCTTGGCGCCCGGCTCGATCATCATCGGCCCGCGGTCTTCGAGGTTCCACATGGCGTAGGCGACCGCTTCGCCCGCCTCGTTCGAGATCAGCACACCGTTGCGCCGGCCCGCGATCTCCCCCTTCCAGGGACCCCAGTTGTGGAAGAGCCGGTTCATGATCGCCGTGCCGCGAGTGTCGGTCAGAAGCTCGCCGAGATAACCGATCAGGCCGCGGGTCGGCGCGAGGAAGACAAGGCGCAGACGTCCGCCGCCCGAGGGCCGCATCTCGACCATCTCGCCCTTGCGCTCGCTCATCTTCTGCACGACGACGCCTGAATGCTCCTGATCGACGTCGATCACCACCTCCTCGATCGGCTCGAGAATCTCGCCCGCCTCGTTCTTGCGGAACAGCACTTTTGGACGTGACACGCCGAGCTCGAAGCCCTCGCGCCGCATGGTCTCGATGAGGATGGCGAGCTGCAGTTCGCCGCGCCCCGAGACGACGTAAGAATCGGAGTTGGGCGCTGGCTCGACGCGCAGGGCCACGTTGCCTTCCGCCTCCTTCATGAGGCGGTCGCGAATGACGCGGCTGGTCACCTTGTCGCCTTCGGTCCCGGCGAGCGGGCTGTCGTTGACGGAGAAGGTCATCGACAGCGTCGGCGGATCGATCGGTTGGGCGTGCAGCGGCTCGACCTCCTCCGGACTGCACAGAGTGTCGGCGACGTTGAATTTCTCCAGGCCGGCGATGGCGACGATGTCGCCGGCGACCGCCTCGTCGATCGGCGAATGCTCAATGCCGCGAAAGGCGAGAATCCGCGAGACACGGCCCTGCTCGACCAGGTCGCCGTTGCGGTCGAGCACCTTGACCGGAGCGTTGGTCCTGATCGAACCGGAGAACACGCGGCCGGTGATGATACGCCCGAGATAGGGATTCGCTTCGAGGAGCGTGCCCAGCATGCGAAAGCCGCCCGCGCCGACTTTCGGCGGCTCGACGGCCTTCAGGACGAGGTCGAACAAGGGCGCCATGTCGTTCTTCGGACCCTCGGGCGAAGCCGCCATCCAGCCCTGCTTGGCCGAGCCGTAGATGATCGGAAAGTCGAGCTGCTCGTCGGTCGCGTCGAGCGCGGCGAACAGGTCGAACACCTCGTTGACGACTTCGCTCGGGCGGGCGTCGGATTTATCGACCTTGTTGACGCAGACGATCGGCTTCAGCCCGATCTTCAGGGCCTTGCCGACGACGAATTTGGTCTGCGGCATCGGCCCTTCAGCCGCGTCGACCAGCACGATCGCGCCGTCGACCATCGAAAGGATGCGCTCGACCTCGCCGCCGAAATCGGCGTGGCCGGGCGTGTCGACGATGTTGATGCGCGTGCTCCCCCACACCACCGAGGTCGCCTTGGCGAGGATGGTGATGCCGCGCTCGCGTTCGAGGTCGTTCGAATCCATCACCCGCTCGGCGACGCGCTGGTTGTCGCGGAAGGCGCCCGATTGCTGCAGGAGCCGATCGACGAGGGTGGTCTTGCCATGGTCGACGTGGGCGATGATGGCGATGTTGCGAAGCTTCATTAGCGAATCGTTCTCGAAAGCGGCGGCGCGGCGCGGCCGGGTTGGCGCCGTCCTCAAGCGTTAAGGTGACGGGAATGCGACGGCCCGGGATCCCGCCCGTGTCCCGTCGAGTTGGCCGGGGCAATACACGAAAGGACGCTGGAAGGGAAGGGCGGGCGCGCGGCCGGGACGCGGCCGGCCTTGCGGATCCGCATCCAACCGCGGCGAACGGTTCGGCGCCGAGCGCGCGATTCCAACGCGTTAGGCGCCAAAACCTGTCGCGTTGTCGCGTTGTCGCGGCTCGAGTCGGCCGACCCTGGACCACAACCGCACATAAATAGCAATATGTTTACGTATAAATTTGACGACATCAGCAGTCGTCATCATCCAGACAACCCCGGGAAAGAGACTATTCCGCCGCGGCTTCCGCCATCATCACGTCGAGCTGGAACGAGCCGTCGTCCTCGATGGCGAAATGCGCCTTGGTCTCGGCCGATGCGGCTCTTTGCAGGGCGCGGATGGCGCGGGCGTTGAGCTCGGGCGTGCGCATGCGCGCGATCCAGGAAGGAAAGTCGAGCCGTAGCCGCCACGTCCGGACGCCGATCGGCGCGAAGCCCGCGCGGCCGAGCCCGGCGATCCATTCGGCGGCGCTGTAATTGCGGCAGTGCGACGTGTCGCGCAGGAGTTCGATCGCCTGCAAATGGGTGTCGAACAGGGCCTGTCCCGGCGCAAAGGCGTCCATGAAAACCGCCCGCGAGCCGGGCTTAAGCGCGCGCCGGGCCTCGCGCAGTCCGGCCTCGAAAGCGCGCCAGTGGTGGGCGGAATACCGGGTCGCGAGGAAATCGAAGGCGCCGGTCTCGAACGGCAGCCGCTCCGCAGCCCCCTGCGCTGTGCGGATGTTGTCGAGCCCTTTCTGCCGCGCGGTTGCGGCGACGGCGGCCAGCATTTCGGACGAGAGGTCGCAGGCCGTCACCATCCGGGCATGGGGCGCCATCCGATAGGCGACATGGCCGCCGCCCGAGCCGAGGTCGAGCGCATGAGCGGGCTTAAGCTCGCGTACGATCGTTTCGAGCGCCTTGAGATCCGCGCCCTCCGCATGCACCGCGCTCTCCACGTAAGCGCGGGCCTGCGGTCCGAACTGAGCCACGACCGCCCCTTCATGCGCTGCACTCATCGTCTTCTCCGTTCCCGAGACAACGTGCGTTCCCGACAGCGCACCGAAACGTTGCTAGGGCCCACGATAAACTGTTACAAGCGGGAAACTTATCCTATTACAGATCTCGCCATCATGCGTGACGACCGAAGACGCCTGCTCGGCGAATTCGTCCGCGCCCACCGCGAGCGCGCCCGGCCTCCCACGCCCGGCGGACGCAGGCGCACGCCCGGTCTGCGGCGGGAGGAACTGGCTGCGCGGGCGGGCATCAGCACGACGTGGTGCGCCTGGATCGAGCAGGGGCGGCCGGTCCAGGCCTCGCCCGAAACCTTGGGGCGCTTGGCGCGAGCGCTCGCGCTCACGCCCGCCGAGCGCGCCTATCTGTTCGAGCTGGCCGGACGGCTCGATCCGGACCTGCCGGAGGAGACGCAAGGGCATGCGCCGGCGTCTCTGGCGGCCGCCGTCAACGCGGTCCGGCATCCGGCCTACGGCCTCGACCGGTTCTGGAACGCCTGCGCCTGGAACGCCGGCGCGGCCCGCCTGTTCGTCGGCTGGCTCGACGCCGACCATCAGCGCAATCTGCTGCGCTTTGTCTTTCTCGAGGAGAGCGCCCGCGCCCTGATCCCGGACTGGCGCGAGCGGGCGCGCCGGCTGCTCGCCGAATTCCGCGCCGACTTTGGCCACATCTTCCGCGACGCCGAGGTCAAGGCCTTCGTCGACCGCCTGCGGGCCGAGAGCCCGTTGTTCGCGCGGACCTGGGATGAGCAGGACGTCCAGCGCCGCCACGGCGGGTTGCGCACCTTCGCCCACCCGCGCGACGGCCGCCTTTCGTTCGAGCAGCATACGTTCAGCCTCGCCGAGCGGCCGGACTACAAGCTCGTGGTGCTCACGCCGCCCACGGCGGCGCCGCAATCCGGCGGCGCGGTTTTGGCGTCCGCTGAGGCAGACTGTTCGTTGGAAAGACCCGGTCGCCGATCAGGCGCAACTTAGCCGGCGTCCGCCCCGACAGCCTCGAGCCCGGCGCGGGCGCATACCATGTCCTGCGTGTAGTGTCCGCCGCTGAGCCCGATCGCGCCGATCATCTCGCCCTTCACCACGATCGGGAAGCCGCCGCCGAACACGATCAGCCGCGGCGTATGGGTAATCCCGTACAGGAGCGGCGGGTCGTCCTTGATGAAGTCGAACCAGGCGTGGGTCGCCATGGAGAACGAGGCGGCCGTGTAGGCCTTGTCCTGGGAAATCTGGATCGAGAGTTTTGGCGCGCCGTCCATCCGGGCGAAGGCCTTCAGATCGCCGCTCTCGTCGGTGACCGCGATGCACATCCGAAGATTGAGTTCGGTCGCCTTCTTGGCGGCCGCTGCGACCGCCTTTTCCGCCGTTTCGGCGTCGATGCTGTGCTTGATGATGGTCATTTCCGCCTCCCTTCGCGTCCTGTCGCGCCGGCTTTTGCCGTATGCGGGAAAGATGATCCGGGCGGGGCAGGGCGTCAACTTACGTCCCCCGTATTGCCGACGGCGGCGCCTCCATCCTATTTCTGGGCTTGAAGCTCCGCGTCCGCGGTGGCCCGGGAGGTAAGGTCGGTGAGCGCCAAGCAAAGCCTTCGCGAGGTCTTGAACGGTCGGCCGAGAGATCGCGTGATCGCGGCCCCCGGGGTCTACGACATGGTGTCGCTCCGCATGGCGGCGCGGATGGGCTTCGGCGCCCTCTACATGACGGGTTACGGGACGGTGGCCTCGCATCTCGGGCTTCCGGACGCCGGCCTTGCGACCTATTCCGACATGGTCGGTCGCGTCGAACTCATGGCGCGCATGGCGGATGCGCCGTTGATCGCCGACGGCGACACCGGCTACGGCGGGCTCCTCAATGTACGCCACACGGTCATGGGTTACGAGCGGGCCGGGGCCGCCGCGATCCAGATCGAGGACCAGGAGTTTCCGAAGAAATGCGGCCACACGCAGGGCCGGCGGGTGATTTCGGCCGAGGACATGGTCCAGAAGATCGCCGTCGCGGTCGAGGCGCGGCAAGACGCCGATTTTCTCATCATCGCCCGCACCGATGCGCGCACCTCGCTCGGTCTCGCTGAAGCCATCCGCCGCGGCAGGGCCTATGCCGAGGCGGGCGCGGACATCTTGTTCGTCGAGTCGCCCGAGACGGAAGACGAGATGGCGGCGATCGGCCGCGAACTCGGCGACAGGCCGCTTGTCGCCAACATGGTGGAGGGCGGCCGCACGCCGATGCTGAGCAACACGCGCCTCGCCGAGCTGGGCTACGCAATCGCCATCTTTCCTGTCGCGGGCCTGCTTAGCGCCGCGGCGGCGCTAGAGACCGTCTATCGGCAGATTCTTGAGACCGGCTCGTCGATGGGCTCGAAAGCGCCGGTCTTTTCCTTCGCCCAGATGAACAAGCTTATGGGATTCGAGGAGGTTTGGCGGTTCGATAAGGACCATGCGGAGAATTGAGGCGGACCGGCCGAGGCGGCGGCTCTGGATCGCCGAGTCGCCACGCTTTGCAAGGTCCCCGCGATTCTGGCCGGAGCGGGGGACCGACGCCATTGCCCCTTGCTAAGTGACGGGTTACACACTAACTTGTGATCAAGCGGTTTCGCCATAAGGGGTTGGAGCGATTATTCCTGTCGGGGGATGCGCGGGGCGTCGGCAGAAGCATGCCGCTTGGCTTCGGATCGTTCTTTCAGCGCTCGATGCGGCGGAGAGTCCAGCCGGCCTCAACCTTCCTGGCTTTCGGCTTCATCCCTTGAAGGGTGAACGCAAACGACAATGGGCGATCTGGGTATCCGGCAATTGGCGTGTGGTGTTCGAATTCGAGGACTCCGACATCGTCAACGTCGATCTCGTCGACGACCACTGACCGCCGGAATGGAGAACCATCATGCGAATGCACGATCCCGCGCACCCCGGCGAAATCATTCGAGAGTCGTGCTTGAAGCCGCTCGGCCTTACCATAACGGCGACGGCCGACGCGCTCGGCGTTACACGCAAAGCGCTGTCCGACTTGCTCAACGGCCACAGCGGCGTATCGCCGGAAATGGCCATTCGACTCGAAAAGGTCGGCTGGGGCACGGCCGACACTTGGCTTAGAGCGCAGCTTGCGCGCGATCTTTGGCGAGCCCGCCTGCGCGCCGGCAAGATCAAGGTGAAGAAATTGCCAGACGCGTCCGCAGAGGCCTGAAAGAGACAGTCATCCCGATGGAGTGTCGGATCGAGATGCGGGCCAAGCGTCGCCGGCAAGGCGTGGCCCTCCGGAGGCGTAGATGACAATGACGATCATCGTCTGCGGAAGTCTCGAGGACGCCGCGACTCGTGTCGCGAACGCCTGGCGATGCGCCCAGCGCGGCGAGCGGATCGAGGGGATGGGCTAAACGCATCGACAGGACATGCCCCCAACCTTAGGATGACGTCATGTCGGCCAAGAGTTCCTTATACGAGCTCGACTTCTACGCCTGGAGCGTCGAACAGGCGGCGCTGCTGCGGGAGGGTCGCGCGGCCGAGGCGGACCTCGAAAACATCGCTGCGGAAATCGAGAGCATGGGTGAGGCCGAGAAGCGCGAGTTCGTCGGCTGCCTGACGGTCCTCATGCTGCATCTCTTGAAATGGCGCTACCAGCCGTCCGGCCGAGGGAGCTCATGGAGGCTGTCGATCGCCGACGCCCGCGACGAAATCGCCGACCTGCTCAACGACAGTCCGAGCCTCAGGTCCAACCTCGACAGCGCGACGGCGTCGGCCTACCGCGACGCCCGCCGAAAGGCGACGATCGAGACAGACATGGGCGAGGAGGCTTTTCCGGCGGAATGCCCGTGGAGGTTCGCGCAGGCGATCGATGAGGCATTCTGGCCGGAGTAGGGGCGGGATCGAGCGTGCGCGCGCGGAAGGTTGCAAAGGCGTTAGCGATCTACGGGGCGGAGCCAGATGTTAATTCAAAACTATGGTTTGTTCTGGCGTCGGGATCATGTGTTTTGGGGTACCCTGCAGTTGCAGGGCATCTTCAAGGGTACCCCGCAGGTATGGCATTCGCTATTGTAGACTTTCGCGATCAGCAGGGAGTATACTGTTTATATGATGATGCGTTTAGAATGGTTTACGTGGGCCAAGCTGGTGCGAACGATAAGCAACGGTTATTTGATCGCCTTAAGAATCATCAATGGGATTTTCTTGCTGATCGCTGGAGTAAATTCTCCTGGTTTGGTATTCGATGGGTCACTAAGGCGAACACGTTAGCCGCAGAAGCAGAGGGTACTCACACGACAGCAGGATCGGTTCTTAACCATATCGAGGCGATTTTAAAAAGCGCTTCCGAACCGCCACACAATCGTCAAGGGGGAAGATTTGGTGATGAAGTGAGGCAGTATCTTCAGTATCGCGATGCTGATAAACTTGGACCAACCACAGATGACATGATCCGAAAGATATATAAAGACAAGAACTCAAAGTGACCGATTGCCGTTACCGCTCTCAAAATGATTGCGCACCCTCAAGTTTTCTCGCCCCTTCACCCTGTGAGAGAATGCCCGGTAAGCCAGCCGATCACTCCGGCCAAAACTCCGGATCGGCGGCCTGATCCAGCGGCCACGGGCAGGCCTCCGGCAAATCCTCTTCCGCGAGCCCCGTCTCCTTGCGGCCTTGCGCGCGCGCGTCCAGCCATACGCCTTCCTCCCAGTCGCGGCTGCGCATGAGGGCTTTGAGGCTTGGCGTTTCCTTGATCGCGAGGGCGATTTGCTTGCGCTGGTCCTTGATCGTGGTCCGCCAGCTCTTCGTGCGGTTTTCCGGCTGGCCCCGCCACTTCAGGAGATGCGCCAGCAGCACCGCCACGCGGCTGGCAAGTTCGCGTTTTTCGCTTTTCCCCACGTCTTCGATCTCGTCGGCCAGATGTTCGATGTCGAGCTCGGCGAACTGGCGGGCGCGCAACAGGCGGGCCTGCTCCTGCGACCAGAGGATCACATCTTTGTCGTAAGGCGTGCGGGACGCCTGTCCGCTTGCAACCCGCTGTCGGCGAGTAGAAACGGCGCCCACCTTGGTTTTTGTCATTATCCGGCCTCCTTGGTCCTGACGAGGGGCGTCGCCAGAAATCAATCGTCTGCTTCTTGATCGGGCCGGCTGGTTTCTCCTGCCTTGCCCTGGACCATGTGCAAAGCGTCGCGATACAGAAATGGTACCCAAAAGGTCGGTTCTTCGCGGGTTCCACGGCGCTCAAAAAAGCCTAGGTCCACTAGGTCTTTTGCGATTAGCAACGCGTCTGCTTCCGAAAGTTCCCATAATTCTGCCAAACTACTCGGCGTCTGTTCGGTTTTTTGTCCGTATAGCTTTTCCAAGTTTTGTCTTTGATTTCGGATATTCTGCGTAGATATATTGATTGAGACGCGCGTTCGAAACGGTCGGCAAGGCTAACTTGAAAACCGACCGATCAAATATCTGTTCGCCTGGCGGAACTACACCGCCCTGTTCAAGGCGCTCCGCTTCCTGCTCTCTTAAGCAATTCAACAGATGGATCAACTCTCTTGGTGCAGTCTTTCTTGTTCCGTCTGCGCATCCGAGTAATCATCCACTTAAACGTAACTGCCTTCTGAGGCCCCTGTTCGACTTGCGCTGGAAACAATCTTCCGAATAATTCCTCCTGCCTAGCGATACTATCAAGTATATTACGCCTATCCAAATTATACTCATCAACGACTATATCGTTGCTAAGAATTCTCCTCTATAACAAGATTAAGCAGGGCATTTTGATTTAATCCAAAAGCACGTAGCGAATGACGTGACTAGCTTCTCGAAATCCTTCTACTGTGATTCGCTTCCAAATGTCCTCTCGGATAAAAATCTTCAGGAAAATTCTTTCATACGCTTTCAGATCATTATATACCCTCATGAGCGCGCGGAGCGCGTTGGCTTCTAAATTATGATTATCAATGAATGCTACATCAAGTCTGTCAAGCAATATCCAAACATTCCAATCCTCGCGGTCTAAGGCGTCGTTTAACTTGGCGAGCAGATTGTCAATAGAAAGATCACCTCTTTTTCTTCATCGCCCACCGGCTCTTTGAGAGTTATCTTTCCGGTAGCGACCGGAGCTCCAGTTGAAGGGTCAATCGTGATAGTACTCTCGACGTCGATTGAGTGAAGTAAGTTCCTTACAATTTGTTGGACGCGTCGCAATATCCCAACCAATGTTATTTCGTGTTCTAAGAATCCAATCCGCTCAAGAATCTCATACACGCCTTTGGCTTCTTTCGTTCTGATATCATATGAGCGCATCTCGCGTGCAATCAGTACGGAAATGTAGAGTTTCCACAATAATATAAATTCATTCTCTGTTGTTGGAGGATCGCTAACGAGATCGCGAAAGACTGTATCTCCCCGGGGTGTCTCTCCTGCCGTTAACAATACTCTACGATCAAAGAAGTTTGACTGATTCTCTAACAACAAAGCGTAAATTGCGCTTTTTCCGGAACCCTTTTGCCCCTGACTATGTCAATTTCGTTGCTCGCTATCCGTCGCCACTGATCGGTTTCAACGAAATACCGGGCTAGCTCGCGCCTCTCGTCTTCGGCAACCTGTGTCCCAAATGACAGGCGCTGCAATAGTGCCTTACGCTCCAAAATCTCCTCTCGGAGCGGCTGTCCTAGAACCGCTTCTGTTGGGTCGCGGCGGGCCGTCCTTCGAGGTCACTGCAGGACACCTTAGGACGAAGTTCACTGACAGTCGCGAACTATGCCGCAGTTGCCCCCAGCCCGCAAACCTGCTAGCAGCCCCGCCTTCACCCCTGTGGAAGAACGCCCGGTCGCCAGCCGGGAGGCTCGTTCGCACCACGAAACTGCAAACCTGGCGCAGTTCTCGAAAGCGAAAGCCTCGGGGGCGGCGTCTGCGCATGGAGCAGCATCATGGCAAAGAAAATTGTCGGCTACATCAAACTGCAAGTGCCGGCGGGGGCGGCCAATCCGTCGCCGCCGATCGGTCCGGCGCTCGGCCAGCGCGGCCTCAACATCATGGAGTTCTGCAAGGCCTTCAACGCGCGCACCGCGCAAATGGAGAAGGGCTCGCCGATCCCGGTCGTCATCACCGCCTTTCAGGATCGTTCGTTCACCTTCGAGATGCGCCAGCCGCCGGTGACCTTCTGGCTGAAGAAGGCGGCGAACCTCAAGCTCGGCAAGAAGCCGGCATCCGGCGCCAAGACGCCCGGCCGCGGCTACGTCGGCAAGGTGACGAAGGAGCAGGTGCGCGAGATCGCCGAGAAGAAGATCGTCGACCTCAACTGCGACTCGATCGAATCCGCGATGAAAATGATCGAAGGCTCGGCCCGTTCGATGGGCCTGCAGGTGGTGGAGTAAGCGCCATGTCGAAGCACGGCAAGAGAATCAAGAACGCGGGCGAGGCGGTCGAGCGCACCCGGCTCTATAAGCTCGACGAGGCGCTCAAGCTCGTCAAGACCAACGCCAAGGTCAAGTTCGACGAGACGGTCGAACTCTCCCTCAACCTCGGCGTCGATCCGAAGCACGCCGACCAGATGGTGCGCGGCGTCGTCAACCTGCCGAACGGCACCGGGCGCACCTTGCGCGTCGCGGTGTTCGCCCGCGGGGCAAAGGCGGACGAAGCGCGCGAGGCCGGCGCCGACGTGGTCGGGGCGGAGGATCTCGTCGCCGCCGTACAGGGCGGCGAGATCAACTTCGACCGCTGCATCGCCACGCCCGACATGATGCCGCTCGTCGGCCGTCTCGGCAAGGTTTTGGGCCCCCGCGGCCTGATGCCGAACCCGAAGGTCGGCACGGTGACGATGGACGTCAAGGCGGCGGTCGCGGCGTCGAAGGGCGGCGCCGTCGAGTTCCGCGCCGAGAAGGCCGGCATCGTGCAGGGTTCGGTCGGCAAGGCCTCGTTCGGCGACGACAAGCTCGCCGAGAACATCAAGGCCTTCGTCGACGCGGTGAACCGGGCGAAGCCCCCGGGCGCCAAGGGCCACTACCTTTTGCGCGCCGCGGTGTCCTCAACCATGGGCCCGGGCGTCAGGCTCGACCTCTCGACGCTGCAAACAGCGACTTCGGTCGGGGCGTAAGCGCAGGATCTAACGCAAGACCGCGGCGGGCCTTCGAAGGAAGGCCCGCCGTTTTGCGTTGACTCAGGCGCCGAGCCGGGAGGAAGCGCCGCGCCGCCAGCGCAAGATTTCAATCGTCCTGCAAAAACTTGGGTTCCCGCCTTGGCCGGGACGATCCACGAGCGCCTACTCCGTCGACTGGACCGACGACAGGAACGCGTAGATCTGGGTGAACTGTTCGTCGGTGAACACGCCCTTCCAGATCGGCATGCCCTTGTCCGGGCGGCCCTCGTGCACCGTCTTCCAGAACTTGTCAGGCGCTCTGTCGCCGTAGCGAAGCTTGAGGCGGCGAAGGTCGATCCTTTTTTCGCCCTCGTTCGCATTGGGACCGTGGCAGTGCGCGCAGGTGCCGTTGAACACCTCCCTGCCCTCGGCGATCAGCTCGGGCGTTGCGGGCGGCATGGGCGGCGCAACGTCAAACAACTCCGCTGCGTCGCTGGCGGCCACTGTCTGCGTCGGCGCGGAGGCAGGCGCGGCGCGAGCGGGGGCAGGCGCGGCGGGGGAGGGCGTCGGCGCGGCGGCGGCAGGCGGGGCCACCTGGTCCACCACGACGACGGCCTTTTCGATGATTGCGGGCTTGTCGGACGATTCCGCTCGCGCCCCCTCGGGAACGATCCCGTGTTTGGCGAGCAGGGCGGGGAACTGCTTCGAGACCTCTGGCAGGATCGCGTCGATCGAATCGCGCAGCGCCTTCGACGCTTTGGGGAACCCGATTGCGGTCGCGAAGCTCAGTCCTGGCCCATCGACCGGAACGATGACGAAGCGCCCGTCATAGGCGGTCTTGTTGAGGAAGCCTGCGCTCGGGGCCCAGAGGAACGCCGCATCGGCCTTTCCGTCTGCGAGCGCCTTCATCCCCTCCTCGGGCGAGAGCACCGTCACCGCCGTCATGTCGTCGCGCGGTCCGACGAGGTTGTGCGGCTCGGTCTCGAACTGCACCGCGACGCGCTTGCCCTTGAGGTCCTCGAGGTTGGCGTAAGTCTGCCCGTTCGGCGCGACAATGGCGTAGCCCATATTGAACAGGGGCTTCGAGAAGATGACCTTGGGCCCCATGAAGTCGTCGCTGTCGGGCAGGCCGATGGTCGCGTCGCATTGCTTGGCGAGCATGGTGACGCGCACCGCGCGTTTGCCGAAATAGGTGCGATACCAGACATGCGTCACCGGCCGCCCGAGCGCCGTACCGATGGCCTCGCCAATTTCGTTATAGATCCCCGGCTTGGCCGGATTGTTGCTCGAGAAGGGCAGATTGCTAGCCCGCATTATGCGTCGCGGGTCGGCGGGAGTAGCCTAAGCGACTGATTTTGCGTAAATCCGGTTGTCGACGCCGATTCGCGCGATTTCAGGTGAGCCACACCCGCCATGAACGATTCTATGCTGCCGCTGCCTGGTCTGTCATCGGTTTCGGGCAAAGCCGTTGTGGCCAAATTCGATGGAGGGTTGCTTTCGTCGGACGGCGGCATTTTGGCGTTGCGCGAAGTCGAACAGCGGCTTCGGGTCGCGGATCGGCTGGCCGCGTGTGTGGTCGATCCTCGGGCGCCCGATCAGATCACCCACAGCTTGGCGGACATCATCCGGTTTCGGCTGTTGATGATCGGCGCCGGCTACGAGGACGGGATCGACGCCAATTCCCTGCGCAGCGACCCGATATTCAAGATGGCGCTCGATCTGACGCCGTCGGATCGGGAGTTGTGCTCGCAATCGACGATCTCGCGATTGGAGAACCTGCCGGACGCTCGCGCGCTGTTGCGAATGGGCCGTGCGATGGTCGACCTCTATTGCGAGTCGTTTGCCAAGGTTCCCAAACGGATCACGCTCGATATCGACGACACGTTCGACGCGGTGCACGGCGGCCAGCAATTGCGGCTGTTCAACGCGCATTACGACGAATACGGCTTTCAGCCGATTGTCGTGTTCGACGGCGAGGGCCGCTTCGTCACGGCCGTGCTTCGTCCCGCCAAACGGCCGAGCGGCGCCGAGATCAAGCCCTTCTTGCGCCGGCTGCTGCGCGCGATCCGCGCTCACTGGCCCCACACCGAGATTCTCCTGCGCGCCGACAGCCATTATTGCGGCCCCGAGGTTCTCGATTGGTGTCGCGCCAACGGCATCGACTACATCCTCGGCGTCGCGCCGACCACGACGTTGCGTCGTCATGTCGAGGCTCTCGAAGCCAGCACGAAGGCGCGGTTCGAGGAGGACGGCAAGCTCCGCCGCTTCAAGGAGTTCTACGATGGCGCACAGAGCTGGAGCCGCGTCGAGCGGATCATCGCGCGCGTCGAAGTCGGCGAGGACGGACCCGACACGCGCTTCGTCGTGACCAATCTGCAAAAGCGCAACGCCCGCGCGCTGTACGAAGACCTCTACTGCCGACGCGGCCAAGCCGAAAACCACATCAAATCCTGGAAGACGCATCTGGCGGCGGACCGCACGTCCTGCACGAAGGCGACGGCCAATCAGTTCCGTCTCTTCCTCCACGCCGGCGCTTATTGGCTGATGTGGGGGCTTCGCGTCTCGATGCCGAAGCGCTCGATGTGGCGCGTCGCCCAGTTCGACACCTTGCGCCTGCGCCTCATCAAGATCGCCGCCCGCGTCGTCGAAATGAAAACGATGATCCGCGTGCACTTGCCGACCTCGTGCCCGGCGCAGGATATTCTGCGCCTCGCTTTGGAACGCATACCGCGTCTCGTCACCTGAGCGACGGGGCGCGAGGCCCCAAAACGCAAACCCATCCCACCAACCTGCAAACCCCCCTCCAACCAAAACTCAGGCTCAAAGCCCGAGCCGAACCAACACGTCCAAACTCGACCAAAATCAACCAAATGCCACGAAAGACCCGGAAGAACGGTCAGCGCGGTGCATAATGCGGGCTAGGATCCGCGCACAAGCGCAGAGGGTTGGCGGGCGTGTTCTGCGCGAGCGTGGGAGGGCCGCTCGCGCAGAACGCCGCAACAGCGAGGGCGGAGACAGCAAGCGCCGTCTGCAACAAACTGAAACGCATCTCTGTCTCCTCCCTTTCGCTCTTGCTCAGTCGACCGTGAAGACGAACAATGCGCCGCCTTCAGGCGACGCCGCCAGCATCTTGTTACCGATCGGTCCCAGGAACGCCGCCAGCGAAACGGTCCGCCCCACAACGATGGCGACATATTGTTTGCCGTTCACCGAATAGGTGATCGGCCCTGCGCCGATGCCGGAGCCGAGGTTCTTCTGCCACAGCACCTTGCCGTCGGTCGCGTCTATCGCCTGGAAGTCTCCGTGCAGATTGCCGGCGAACACGAGATTGCCAGCCGTCGTCAGCGTGCCTCCGTTGAACGGCAGGTCTTCCTTGATGCCCCACTTCTTCTCGTGCTTCACCGGGTCCCAGGCCATCAATTCGCCGAGATATCCTTCTTTCGGCATGACCGGCGGGAATTCTCCGCCGAGATAGAAGATCCCGCGCTTATAAGCGACGTCGGAGACCGTCCAATCCATGCAGAGATTGTTGGAGGGAATGTAGACGAGGCCGGTGTCTGGGTTATACGACATCGGCTGCCAGTTCTTGCCGCCGATCAGGTTCGGGCAGGCTCCCTTGGCCGGATGCCCCGGGCCGGCGCGCTTATCGGGATCCTCTTCGGCGCGCAGCGTCGTGATATCCCACTTCTTGGCCCAGGTGGTCGGAACGTATTTTTCCGCCGACAGGACTTTGCCCGTCTCGCGGTTGACGACGAAGAAGAAGCCGTTACGGTCGGCCTTCATGTAGGTCGGCGTCTCCTTGCCGTCGATCTTCAGGTCGGCGAGCACGAGTTCGTTGACCCCGTCATAGTCCCATGCGTCCGCCGGGGTCTGCTGCACCCACCACTTGATCTTCCCGGTGTCGGCGTCGAGGGCCAGCGTCGAGGAGGTGTAGAGGTTGGTCAACTTGCCGAAGTCGCCGTTGCCGGTCGAGCGAACCGCCGAGTTCCAGGGACCGGGATTGCTGGTGCCCCAGAAGACAGTGTTGGTCTTCGGATCGTAGGAGCCGACCAGCCAGGGCGCGCCGCCGCCATGGACGGCCGAGTCGCCCTTCCAGGTGTCGCCGTTCGGTTCGTCCTTGAGCGGCACGGTGTAGGTCTTCCAGACCTGCTTGCCGGTATTGATGTCGTAGGCCTGCAGGGAGCCGCGCACGCCATATTCGCCGCCGCCGAAGCCGGTGATCACCAGGTTCTTCACCACCAGCGGGGGCGAGGTGATGACCGCGCCTTGCGTGTAGTCGATGACATCGGCCTTCCACACTTCCTTGCCCGTGCTGGCGTCGAGCGCCACCAGCTTGCCGTCGAGACGGCCGAGGAAGATCCTGCCGTCGGCATAAGCCAGGCCGCGGCTGTCGACGTCGCAGCAGGCGAACTGCAGCGTGTCGTCGGGCATGTCGGGCTCGTAGGTCCACTTGCGCGCGCCGGTCGCGGCGTCGAGCGCATAGACGTATCTCGGACCCCACGATGTCGAGACGTACAGGGTGTCGCCGATGACCAGCGGCGTCGATTTGTTGGAGCGGAGGGAGCCGAGCGAAAACGAGTAGGCGAGCGTCAGATGCGACACATTGCCCGTGTTGATCGACTTGAGCGGGCTAAACCGCGTGTTGGCGTAGTCCTTGCCGTAGACCGCCCACTCGTTCGGGTCCGCTCCGCCCTTGATGACGGACTCGTTTGCGAGTGCCGAGCCCAGGCCGGCAATCAGGCAGTAAGCGACCGCGGCGCCCCCGAGGAGCGCGCTGGTAAGTTTCGCCATTTGTTTTCCTCCCAATGCGACAATAACGGACGTTGGCCCCGCGTGTTGCGCGTGCAAGAGCCCCTGGAACTCCTTCGTTTCTCATCGAAGGAAAATGAACGATAATCTGAGGGCCGGTCGCGCGCCATAGGCTGGGCTACCTACTTTGGCGCCAATGCTTGGGCGCCGCAACGGCGATCGAATCCGAAGGATTCCGCGGACTCGGCGGGCCAAACCTTGCCCCTCGCGGCCGCGGCTGCGAAGGAAGCGCCGATGACCGAGCTCGGCGCGCCCCTGCCGATCGACGACGTGCTCGGCGCGCTTCGCGCCGCGCTCGCTGCGCACGCGCGCGCCGTGCTCGTCGCGCCGCCCGGCGCCGGCAAGACGACGCGGGCCCCGCTCGCCCTCATCGACGAGCCCTGGGCGGCGCGGAAGCGCCTGCTGCTGCTCGAGCCGCGCCGCCTTGCCGCCCGCGCCGCCGCGGCGCGCATGGCGGCGACCCTCGGCGAGGCGGTCGGCGAGACGATCGGCCTGCGCGTGCGCCTGCAAAGCCTGGTTTCGGCGCGCACGCGGATCGAGGTCGTCACCGAGGGCGTGTTCACCCGCATGATCCTCGACGATCCCTCGCTCGAGGGCGTCGCGGCGGTGCTGTTCGACGAGTTCCACGAGCGCTCGCTCGACGCGGATCTCGGGCTTGCGCTGGCGCTCGACGCGCAAGGCGCCTTGCGCGAGGACCTGCGGCTTCTGGTGATGTCGGCGACGCTCGACGGGGCGCGGGTGCGCGCGCTCCTCGGCGACGCGCCGCTCATCGAAAGCGCCGGCCGCGCCTTTTCCGTCGCGACCCGCTATGTCGGGCGCGATCCGCGCGCGCGGATCGAAGACGACGTCGCGCGGGTCGCGCTGGAGGCGCTGGCCAGCGAGACCGGCTCGATGCTCGTCTTCCTGCCGGGGCAGAGCGAGATTCGCCGCGTCGCCGAAACCTTGCAGGCGCGCGTCAGGCGGCCGGACGTCGACATCGCGCCGCTCTATGGGGCCATGGACGCGCGGGCGCAGGATCTCGCCGTCGCGCCCGCCGCTGCCGGTCGGCTCAAGATCGTGCTCGCCACCTCGATCGCCGAGACGTCGCTCACCATCGAGGGCGTCCGCGTGGTGATCGACTGCGGCCTCATGCGCGTCCCGCGCTATGAGCCGGATGTCGGCCTGACGCGGCTCGAGACCGTGCGCGTCTCCCGCGCCAACGCCGACCAACGGCGCGGCCGCGCCGGGCGCGTCGAGCCCGGCGTCTGCTTCCGCCTGTGGGAGGAGGCGGCGAACGGCGGACTCCGGCCCTACGCCCAGCCGGAAATCCTGTCGGCCGACCTTTCCGGGCTGCTCATCGACTGCGCCGTCTGGGGCGAGGCCGATCCGGCGCGCCTCGCCTTTCTCGATCCGCCCCCGCGCGGCGCGCTCGCCGAAGCCCGCGCGCTCCTAACGTCGATCGGCGCGATCGACGCGGACGGCCGCATCACGCACGAAGGCCGCGCGATCTCCCGACTTGCGTTGCCGCCCCGGCTTGCCCGCATGGTTCTTGACGCGGCGCTGAGCGGCGAGGCGCAAACGGCGGGCGAAGCGGCCGTCGTTCTGACCGAGCGCGGCCTCGGCGGCGACGCCGTCGATCTGACGGCCCGGCTCGAGGCGTTCCGCCGCGATCGCTCACCGCGGGCGGAGGACGCAAGGCGGCTCGCAAAAGGGTTGGCGCAGAGGGCGGAAACCCTCATCCGGCGCTCCGCGCCACCTTCTCCCGCAAGCGGGAGAAGGGATTCGCCCCCTCTCCCGCAAAGGGCGTCGAAAGACGCCCGTCTCTCGACGGGCTATGCGGGAGAGGGCTGGGGTGAGGGGAAGCTTCCTCATACGCACCCCGGCGCCCTCCTCGCCTCCGCCTATCCCGACCGCATCGCCATGGCGCGGGGCAGGAGGGGCGAGTTCCTGATGGCCAATGGGCGCGCGGCTTCGCTCGAGCCGCATGAGGCGCTGGCGGGGGAGCCGTTTCTCGCCATCGGCGAGGTCGCCGGCCGCGCGACCGCAGCGCGCATCCTCCTCGCCGCGCCGCTGACGCTGGACGACATCGAGGCGGTCGCCGGCGGCTCGATCGAGACTGTGGAGGAGCTCGTCTTCGATCGCGCCTCCGCTTCGCTGAGAGCCCGCCGCCGCCGGCGGCTCGGCGCGCTCGTCCTTGCCGAACAGCCTCTTGCGGTTCCGCCCGACGAGGGGAGCGCGGTCACGCTCGCGCGGGGAGTCCTGGCGCTGGGCTTGGCCGGTCTGCCCTGGAGCAAGGCGCTCAGGCAATGGCGCGACAGAATTTTGTTTCTGCGTCGCGCCGAAGGCGAGCCATGGCCCGATCTGTCAGACGAGCGGCTAAGCAAGGATCCGGATTGGCTGGCGCCGTTTCTCCCCGGCAAGACGCGCCTCGACGAGATCGGCGCGGACGACCTGTCGCAAGCGCTGCGCGCGATGCTTCCGTGGGAGCTGTCCCGCCGGCTCGACGACGAGGCCCCGACCCATTTCGTGGCTCCGACCGGAACGGCCGTCCCGATCGACTACGAGGCCGAGGCGGGACCCGCCATCGCGCTACGCGTGCAGGAGCTGTTCGGTCTTGGCGAGCACCCGTCGGTCGCCGGCGGTCGCATTCCGCTCACCCTGCATCTCCTGTCGCCGGCCCATCGGCCGATCCAGATCACCCGCGACCTGCCGAATTTCTGGCGCGGCTCCTGGGCCGCGGTGCGCTCCGATCTCCGCGGCCGTTATCCGCGCCACTTCTGGCCGGAGGACCCGGCGAACGCGGCGCCGACCAATCGGGCGAAGCCGCGGGGGACGTGAGCCTCTGTAGCCGCACTCGTTGAGCGCCTACAATGGGCCTCACGCACTGTCGTCGGATTGGACGTATTTCCGCCAGTCGTGCGCCTCCTTGAAGCCGAGCGTTTCGCGCGCCTTGCGGTTCGACAGCGGCGCTTCGAATTCGCCCATTTCGCGGGTGACCGGCGTGTTCGGGCACAGCTTGGCCAGCGCCTCGCGGGTCGGCATGTCGAGGGTGATCGCATCGTTGACCGCGTTGAACACCTGGAAGCCGAGGCCGTCCTTCTCGAGACATAGCCGCACGATCTCGCCGAGGTCGCGCGCGTCGACATAGCTCCAGGCGTTGCGCTTGCGCATCGGCGGGTTGGCGACGAAGCGCCTGAACTGGCCGTATTCGTGCGGCTCGATCACGTTGCCGATGCGCAACGCATAGATGTCGGCGCGGTAGCGCATGGCGAAGGCGCGCGCCGTCTTCTCGTTGCAGACCTTGGACAGGCCATACGAGTCCATCGGATCGACGTCGTAATCCTCTTCGAGCGGGAAGGAATGGAAATCCTTATCGCCCTCGGCGAAGCAGACGCCGTAGGTCGTCTCGCTCGAGGCGATCACGATCTTCCTGACCCCGAGCTTCGTCGCCGCCTCGATGACGTTGTACGTGCTCATCACATTCTTGAAGAATGTCGCGTTGTCCGGCTCGATCAGGACGCGCGGCACCGCGGCGAAATGCACGACCGCGTCCGGCGGGCGCGGCGGCTGGCCGGTTTCGAAACCGGCGAAGGTCGGGTGCGTGGTCAGCGCGTTGAACGCCTGGCCGCCGTCGGCGAGATCCGCGATCAGGGTCGGAACGCCCGGCGCGTCAAGCGGCTTGAGATCGATGTTGAGCACGGAATAGCCATGCGCGGCGAGATGCGCCACGGCATGGCGGCCGGCCTTGCCTGAGCCGCCGGTGAAGACGATGCGCTTGCCGGACATTTTTTGAGCCTCCGCGGGAAAAGAATGCGCCTTCTTAGCGGTTCGCGGCCGACGTCGTCGATGGGCTTCGAAAGCCGGCGCCTTTATGCGCGCGGGTGGGCGGAGCGATAGGCTGCCAGTAGCCGGGCGCTGTCGACGTTCGTGTAGACCTGGGTGGTCGACAGGGAGGCGTGGCCGAGCAGGTCCTGGATGGTGCGCAAGTCTCCGCCGCGCGCCAGAAGATGGGTGGCGAAGGAATGTCGCAGGGCGTGCGGCGTGGCGCTGTCGGGCAGGCCGAGCGCGCCGCGCATCCGCTCCATCGCCAGTTGCACGATTCGCGGCGACAGCGGCCCGTCCTTCGCGCCGACGAACAGCGGGCCGTCGGGCTTCAGCGCGTACGGGCAGAGCGCGAGATAGTCCTCGACCGCCTTGCGCACCGGAACGATGACCGGCGCAACCCGCGTCTTCTCCCCCTTGCCCACGACCGTGACCGTCTCGACCGCGGCGACAGGCGCATCGGCCCGGCGGATCGACAGCGCTTCGGAGATCCGCAAGCCCGCGCCGTAGCAGAGCGCCAGCACCGCCGCGTCGCGCGCCAGCACCCATTGTTCGCGGGCTTCGCCCTCGCGAGGGGCCGTCGTCGCGACGGCTTTCGCATCGGCGGGGGTGAGCGGGCGGGGCAGGCGCCGCGCGGCTTTTGGCGCGCGCACGGCGCCGAGTGCGGAGGCCGTCCCGCCGCCTTCGCGTTCGATATGGCGGGCGAGCGAGCGCAGCGACGAGAGCGCACGTTGCAGCGATCTTCCCTCGACGCCCTGCGCCCGGCGCCGCGCGAGAAAGGCGCGCAGGTCCGAGGTCGGGCAGTCGGAAAAGTCAGAGATTGAAGGCGGCGCGCCGTAGCGCTCGGCGAGGAAGGCCAGGAATTGCCGCGCGTCGCGCGCATAAGCCTCGGTCGTATGCGGCGACACGCGCCGCTCCCCGGCGAGCCGGCGAAGCCACGCCGAGACGGCGCTCGCCAGGTCGGGCGCGGCGGGGAGGGCGGCGAGGTCGGTGGGCGTGGACATAGGAATAGTCTGCATACGAGGCCTTAGCGAATTTTTAGCCCATAACCTCGGCGTCCGCGTCGATTGAGACGCGGGCCAATCGCGGGTAAGCTCGCTCGCAGAAAGTGAACGAGTTCCGAATGAGAGACCTGGATGCGAACGAAGCCGAGCAAGTCCTCGATCAGTTGCTCGACGAGGTCGAACGGGGTGGAACCGTTCGAATCCCGCGGCGGCAAACCGATCGCGCGCTTGACGCCGGATGCGGACGCGTAGCGCGCTGAAGCCGTCGAGGCGATCAAGGCGCTGTACGTTCTGCGCGAACAGTTCGGCAAGGCGCCGCTCGACGAGGCGCTGGCGAGCATCCACGAAGGCCACAAGTCCTGACCGCGCCTGAGGCGTCGTCTATTCGATAGGGTATGGAGCAGGCCCATGCGATTCCTGGCCGTCATCGGCGCGCTTGCGATCCTCTTCGCCATCGGCGCGGGGATCGCTTTCTTCGGCGGTTTCTACAGCGTCGCCGAGAACGAGGACGATCCGGCGTTCGTCAATTGGGCTTTGGCGAACGTTCGTTCGGCCTCGGTCGCCCGGCAGGCAACCGACACGCCGCCGACAACCCTCGACGATCCGGCGATGGTGAAGGCCGGGGCGCGCGCCTACGCGACCATCGGCTGCGTCAATTGCCACGGCGGGCCGCCCGACTCCGATTGGGCCAAGTGGTCCGAAGGGCTGAAGCCGGTTCCCGCCGATCTCAAGGTGATGGCGAAAAAACGGACGCCGTCGGAACTCTTCTGGGTCATCAAGCACGGCATCAAGTTCACCGGCATGCCGAGCTTCGGCCTTGCCGGCGCGTCCGACCAGCAGATCTGGACGATCGTGGCCTTCATCAAGAATTTGCCGGCCATGTCGGACGCGGACTACAAGGCCTGGACGGCGTCGCCTTGAGGGCTTCCGCTGCATTCGGATGCGTGCGTCGGGCGCAGAACGGGCGGTCGCCGACGCGGTCCGCCCGGAGGATTTCGAAATTCCCTGTTGTTGCCCAATCGCGACATTTAATCCGCTGTTCGAGCGATAAAATTCGCTGTTCCATCGCGCCGGGGAATCAGGGAATCATGCACAACCAACTGAGAAGTATGGAGGTTTCGGCGCGAACTATAGCGAGCTCCGCCGAAATCGGAGAAATTCCCTGTTGATTTCCCTGTAAGCAGGGAATCCGGTCGCGGCGGGTTCCCGAAGAGCGAGTCGAGGCGCCGCCGCCCGCCTCAGCTCAACAGGTCCACCAAATGCGGGATCAGCGGCGCGTCGGCGGGCGGCATCGGGTAGCTTCTGAGGTCCTTCGGCCACACCCATTTGAGCCTCTGGCCATCGAGCGGCTGCACGAAGCCTTCCCATTTGCGACAGACGTAGAGCGGCATCAGCAAATGAAAATCATCGTAGGCGTGGCTGGCGAAGGTGAGCGGCGCGAGGCAGGTCGCCTTGACCGCGATGCCGAGCTCTTCGCCGAGTTCGCGGATCAGCGCGTCCTCCGGCCGCTCTCCGCCGTCGATCTTGCCGCCGGGAAACTCCCACAGGCCCTCGAGCGGCTTGCCTTTGGGCCGTTGTGCGATGAGCACCCGGCCGTCGACGTCGATCAGCGCCGCGGCGACGACCAGGACAAGCTTCACGAGCGATAGTCGCCGTTGATCGCGACGTATTCCTTGGTGAGGTCGCAGGTCCACACGGTCGCGCGGCCGCGGCCGATGCCGAGATCGGCGGTGATGACGATCGAATCCTTCTTCATGTAGGCCGAGGCCTCGGCCTCGTCGTAGCTCGGGTCGCGCAGGCCCTTGTGGGCGACGCGGATCTTGCCGAACCAGATGTCGAGCTTGTCGCGCTCGGCCTTCTCGCCCGCCTTGCCGACCGCCATGACGACGCGGCCCCAGTTTGGGTCCTCGCCGCCCACCGCGGTCTTGACCAGCGGCGAATTGGCGATCGACATCGCGATGCGCTTGGCCGCCTTGCGGGTCGCCGCCCCCTCGACATTGACCTCGACGAACTTGCGCGCGCCCTCGCCGTCGCGCACCACCTGATGGGCGAGGTTGCGCAGCAGCTTATCGAGCGCGCGCCGGAAGGGCGCGGCGAGCGCGTCGGAGGCGTCCTCGATGCGCGGCGCGGTTTTCGCCGCGCCGGTGGCGAAGATCATCAAGGTGTCGGAGGTCGAGGTGTCGCTGTCGACGGTGATCGAATTGAACGAGCGCTCGACCGATTTCGACAGCATCGTCTGCAACGCGCCGGGGGCGATAGCCGCATCGGTGAAGACATAGGCGAGCATCGTCGCCATGTCGGGGGCGATCATGCCCGCGCCCTTGGCGATGCCGTTGATCGTCACGATCGAGTCGCCGACTTGCGCAAAGGCGGTGGCGATCTTCGGATAGGTGTCGGTCGTCATGATCGCCTTGGCGGCATCCATCAACCGGTCGTCCCGCGCTTCCTTCGCCAGGTCGGCGAGCACGCGGGCGATCTTCATCCCATCGAGCGGTTCGCCGATCACCCCGGTCGAGGCCATGAAGATTTCGCTCGGGCTCGCGCCGATCGTCTTCGCCGCGGCGTCGGCTACGACCTCGACCGCGTCGATTCCGGCGTGGCCGGTGAAGGCGTTGGCGTTGCCGGAATTGACGATCAGGGCTCGCGCCTTGCCGTCCTTCAATTGCGCCCGGCACCAGTCGACCGGCGCCGAAGGGCACTTCGATCGGGTGAACACGCCGGCGACGGTGGCGGGCTTGTCGAACAGCGCCATCATCACGTCGGTCCGCCCCTCGTAGCGCACGCCGGCCGCGATGGTGGCGAAGCGCACGCCGGCGATCGGCGGCAGGGACGGATATCTTTTCGGCGCAAGCGGCGAAATCGGGGCGGGGGCGGCCATGGATCGTTCCGGTGGAAGGACGGGCGCCAGCGCTTCCGCCGGCGCCGACCCGTCTCCTGTCAGGGCTTCGGCTTGCCGGTCGAAGATGCGTCGGCGCCCGGCGCGGCGGCGGGGGGGGCAGCGGGCGGCAGCGGCTTGCCGTTGGCGTCGAACAGCTCGATCTTGGCTGCGTCGTGCAACTGCGCGATCGTCTCGCTTTCCGCCTTTTGGGCGACGTAGCGGGCGGCCTGGTCCTTCAGCTTTTCGAAGGGCGGGAAGGTCTTGGTGCGCGTGTCCTCGACCTGGATGATGTGCCAGCCGAACTGCGTATGGATCGGGTCCGAAATCTCGCCTTTCTTGAGCTTGAAGGCGGCGTCGGCAAATTCCGGCACCATCTTGTCCTTGGTGAACCAGCCGAGATCGCCGCCGTTGCCGGAGGTGTCCTTGGAAAGCTCGTCGGCGACCTTGCCGAAGTCTTCGCCGCCCTTGATCCGCGCGAGCGCCTTTTTCGCATCGTCCTCGGTCGGCACGAGGATATGGCGTGCGTGGACCTCCTCCTGCGGCGGCTCGGCCTTGGCGGCCTCGTCATAGGCCTTGCGCTCGGCCTCCTCGGTCGTCGCCGCCTTGGCGACCGAACCCAAAAGCTCTTCCATCGCCAGCTTATCGCGATAATAGGCGAGCTTCTTGGCGAATTCCGGGGTCTGGTCGAGCTTGTCGGCCTCGGCCTTCTTTGCCGCAAGCTTAAGGTCGATCAGGTAGTCGAGCACGTACTTCTGCCGGGCCGCCCCTTCGAGCTTTTGGGGCAGGCCGGGGCCGATGTCGGCCATCGCGATGGCGACATCCTGATCGGTGATCGGGCTGCCGTCGACATTGGCCACCACCTTGGGATCGGCGAAAGCGGCGCCGGCAAGGGTCAGGGTCGCGCCGAGCCCGAGCGCCAGCGCGGCGGCGGTCGAGCGCAGGTGCGCGGAAAATATGCGTGTCATCAGGGAGGGTCCTTTGAGCGTTCGCCGGTCGCCGGCGGGGCGGGCGGAGGCGCTATAAAGGGATTTCGGCGAATTTGCGAGGGAAAAGGGGCCCGGGATGGCGACAATGCCGTCAGGCGAGCGTCCCGGTGCGCGACATTCGCGGAGCGGTCGGCCGCCGGCGCGGCCGGCCGGTGGTCAGGCCTCGCTCTCAGGCGCGCTTGACTTTGAGAAGGCGTCCTGTCGGCCATAGCGGCTCGACATTCCGCGCTCGCGCGGGCGAACACAAGCCGTTCCGCGAGCCAGGACAGACAGGATTGACGCAACGCCCTCGGCCGACTATATGAGCGCCATCCCGAATGCGTTCTGGGTCCCGGCGCCATTGCGAGCGCGTGGGACTTTTTGCGTTTGAGGGCCTCGACAAGGGCCGGCCTCCACCGGACGTCGAGTCGTCAATCCGCGGCGCACAGGCCTGTCGCTCATGCGCCGCCGAGATGGAGAAATGAGCGAATGGCTCGCATAGCAGGCGTCAATATTCCAACCAACAAGCGCGTGATCATCGCGCTTCAGTACATTCACGGGATCGGCCCGAAAAAAGCAGAAGAGATTTGCGAGAAGGTGCACATCCCCTCCGAGCGTCGTGTCTCCCAGTTGTCGGATGCGGAGGTGCTGCAGATCCGCGAGACCATCGACCGCGACTATCTCGTCGAGGGCGATCTTCGTCGCGAAGTGGCGATCAATATCAAGCGCCTGATGGATCTCGGGACCTATCGGGGCCTTCGCCACCGCAAGCAGTTGCCGGTGCGCGGACAGCGCACGCACACCAACGCGCGCACCCGCAAGGGCAAGGCGAAGCCGATCGCAGGCAAGAAAAAGTAATCGTTTGGTTCAACGCATTCCGGAATTGACGCGCGCCAGACGCGCTTGAAGGATCGACTGATGGCAAAGGAATCAACCCGCGTCCGCCGCCGCGAACGCAAGAACATCGCAACCGGCGTCGCCCATGTGAACTCGACGTTCAACAACACCATGATCACCATCACCGACGCGCAGGGCAATACGATTTCCTGGTCCTCCGCCGGGACGATGGGATTCAAGGGCTCCCGCAAGTCGACCCCGTTCGCGGCGCAGATCGCCGCCGAGGACGCCGTACGCAAGGCGGGCGAGCACGGCATGCGCACGCTCGAAGTCGAAGTTTCCGGCCCCGGATCCGGGCGCGAATCCGCCCTGCGCGCGATCCAGGCGGCGGGCTTCACCGTCACCTCGATCCGCGACGTGACCCCGATCCCGCACAACGGCTGCCGTCCGCGCAAGCGCCGCCGCGTCTGAACCCGAACAGCGCGCCGACCGGTCCGGCGCGCGCCTGCGGCTCCTTGCGCGGAAGCACGCGTCTTGGGCCGGTCATCCGTCGAATGGAAGGCTCTGCCCCGTGATCCAGAAGAACTGGCAAGAACTCATCAAGCCGAAGAAGCTCGAAGTCGCTCAGAGCGATGATCCCCGCCGCGTCGCGACGGTGGTCGCCGAGCCGCTCGAGCGCGGCTTCGGCCAGACGCTCGGCAACTCGCTGAGGCGCGTGCTGCTCTCTTCCCTGCAGGGCGCCGCGATCACCTCGGTGCACATCGACGGCGTCCTGCACGAGTTCTCGTCGATCCCCGGCGTCCGCGAGGACGTGGTCGACATCGTGCTCAACGTCAAGGACATCGCCGTCAAGATGCAGGGGGACGGCGTCAAGCGTCTCGTGCTCAAGCGCCGGGTCCGGGCGCCGTCACCGCCGGCGACATCCAGACGACCGGCGACATTCAGATCCTCAACCCGAACCTCGTCATCTGCACGCTGGACGAGGGCGCGGACTTGCGCATCGAGTTCACGGTGACGACCGGCAAGGGCTATGTCCCGGCCGAGCGCAACCGCGCGGAGGATTCGCCGATCGGCCTCCTGCCGATCGACAGCATGTTCTCGCCGGTCAAGAAGGTGAGCTATCGCGTCGAGAACACGCGCGAAGGGCAGGACCTCGACAAGGACAAGCTGACGCTGACGATCGAGACCAACGGCGCCATGTCGCCCGAGGACGCGCTCGCCTACGCCGCGAGAATCCTGCAGGACCAGCTCGCGGTGTTCGTCAACTTCGAGGAACCGCGCCGCGAAGAGGCCTCGCACGCGATCCCCGAACTCGCCTTCAACCCGGCGCTGCTCAAGAAGGTCGATGAGCTCGAGCTCTCGGTCCGTTCCGCCAACTGTCTCAAGAACGACAACATCACCTATATCGGCGATCTCATCCAGAAGACCGAGGGCGAGATGCTGCGCACGCCGAACTTCGGCCGCAAGTCGCTGAACGAGATCAAGGAGGTGCTGGCCCAGATGGGCCTGCACCTCGGCATGGAAGTCACCGGCTGGCCGCCGGACAACATCGAGGACCTCGCCAAGCAATTCGAGGAGCATTATTGAAGAATCCCTTCTCCCGCCTCGCGGGAGAAGGCGTCAGCCGAAGGCTGACGGATGAGGGCCTGCACACCTGCCCTCACCCCGGCCCTCTCCCGCAAGCGGGAGAAGGGGACAATAAGAGCGGCCGTTCCTTGGCACGGCGGCCGCAGACCCGAAAAGGAGAAGGCCGACATGTATCATGGACACGCCAAGCGGCGCTTCAACCGCACCGCCGAACATCGCCAGGCGATGTTCGCCAACATGGCCCAGGCGCTGATCAAGCACGAGCAGATCACCACCACGCTGCCGAAGGCCAAGGACCTCCGCCCGGTCGTCGAGAAGCTGGTGACGCTCGGCAAGCGCGGCGACCTGCACGCCCGCCGCATCGCGATCTCGCGGCTGCGCGACGCCGATCTGGTCAAGAAGCTGATCGACGTCCTCGGCCCGCGCTACAAGAACCGCAACGGCGGCTACACCCGGATCATGAAGGCGGGGTTCCGCGCCGGCGACAACGCCGCGATGGCGGTGATTGAATTCGTCGACCGCGACGTCGAGGCCAAGGGCAAGGACTCGGGTCCCCCGCAGCAGGGCGCCGAAGGCTGAGCCTGTCGGCCCCAGCGGCCGCGCTTACAAAACGCCGCCGCCGCCGCTTCCAGCCTCTGCAAGCGCGCGAACGAGATTGGGCGTCGACCAGCTCGCCACCCCGGTCCCGGCGAAATCGCGGTCGGTCGTCCAGATGTCGGCGTCGATGCTCCAGGCGAGCGCCAACACATGCGCGTCAGCGATCGAGCCGTTTCGGCTGGCGGCGGCGTCGCGCAGGACGATCTCCGCTCGCGGCAGCAGCGCCGACAGCGCCGCGACCGGAACGACCGTCATCTCGGCGAAAAGCGCATCGACGACGCCGTGCACTTCCGGCAGTTTCAACCCAAGATCGATGCGCCGTCGCGCCTCGGCCACGGAGCGGTCGGAGATGACCAGCGCCGCCGCCCGCGATGCCGCCAGGACCGCGCCAGAGCTTCGTCCCCGCGCAGCGGCGATGAGGATCGCCGCGTCCACGACGAGCGCGCTTGTGGGCGCTTTCACCGGACCAAGGGTTTGGCGGTTAGCGCACGGACGGCCTCGATCGACCAATCGACGGTATCGACCGGCCCGTATTTCGCCAGCGCCGCGTCGTCGGCGGCGGGATCGCGGGTTCGTGCGAGTTGCTCCGCTCGCGCCAGCACCGCGGCGAGGCGGTCAGGATCGGCACTCTTGAGGGGGATCAGCAGCCCGACGGTCCGAGCGCCCGACTTGATCGCGGTCGGCCCGTCGAGCGCCCCGATCGCCTCACCAGAAGTCTTTTGCAATTCGCGAATGCCAATCGACGCCATGGCCGTTACATACGCATCTATGTAACAATCTCCAACAGCCCCGGCGGCTAAAACCGGATCGCGCCGATCCGTGCGGCCTGCGCCACGGCCTCTGTCCGCCCGTCCGCGTCGAGCTTGTCGAGCAGCGACGCGATATGGAATTTCACCGTGTGGACCGAGATCCCGAGTTTTCGGGCGATCGCCTTGTTCGATGCGCCTTCGGCCAGAAGCGCGAGCACGTCGACCTCGCGCGGCGTCAGGGCGAGGTCCGGCTCCTGTAGCCGGCCGCGCGCGGGGACGAGCGCCACGTCGGCCGGCTCGCCGGGCGCTGCAAGACGCAGGCCGGGCGCGTCCGCCAGGAGCGCCGCCAGCCGGTCGGCGAGTTCCGCCTCGCCGATTTCGATCGCGACGACGATCGGGGCGGACGGCGCCGCCGTCATTGGGCTTGCGGCCTCTCGCCGATCGTGAGGTCGAGCTCGACCGGCTCGCCTGCCCGCCGCATCGAAAGTTTCACCGTCGCGCCCACGCTGTCGGGCCCCATGAGGCGCATCAGGTGGTGGACGCCGCGGAGCGGTTCGCCGTTCCACGCGACGATCACGTCACCCTGCTTGACGCCGGCCGCGGCGCCCGGGCCATTGGCGTCAATGCTGATCGCCATCAGTCCGAGGCCCCCGCCATCGAGCTTCATCGGCTGCAGGCCGAGACCCAGATAGCCGCGCGCGATTCTGCCCTTGGCGACCAGCGTCGCCGCCACGCGGTCGATCGTCGCCGCGGGAATGACGAGGGTGCGCCGTCTGGGGCCGAACACCGCCATGCCGAAGGCGCGGCCGTCGGCATCGAGCGCGAGCCCGCCCTCGCTCGATCGCCGCAAACCCGCGCTGAGCTCGATCCGCGCGTCGATCAGCCCGCCGCGCATGCTGCGCCATTGCGGGCCGGCGTAGGAGACGATTCCGAGCGACGCGGCGGAAGACCCCGCCCGTGCGGCGACGACGAGCGCGAGCGCGCCGGCCGTCGCTGCGCTCGCCGATGCGGGCGCCTGCGGAAGATCCGCGCGCTCGACGCGCAACAGCGCGACGTCGGTCGACGGATCGCGGCCGACGAGCGTTGCGTGGGCCGCGGCGCCGTCGTGGGCGACGATTTCGATGTCTCCGTCGTCGGCGAGCGCGTCCTCCGCCGCGACGACGAGACCCGGCCGCCAGACGAAGCCGCTCGATTCGGCGCGCCGCGATTTTACCGAGACGACGCTCGGCGTAGCCCCGCGGACAAGGTCGGCGATGGCGGCGGAGAAGGCGCTTAACGGGGAGGGGCTGGAAGGTTCGGACATGATGGCGCTCCTTTCGGCCCTTACATGTCGCTCGCACGGCGCGCCGTCACCCTCGCCAGATAGGCGGGCGCCTCGGACGATCGGTGGCCGTCTTTATGAATTCCCGGCTGGGGCCGGGTCAGGACTGGAGAACGGCCGCGACGAGTTTTCCGCAGGTTGGATTCGTCACATTGTTGTGGGCGTCGGCTGAGTCCGTCTTGACCACATAGCTGTCGGCCAGGAAGCGGTTCACCTTGTCCCGCTTTGGCGCGAAGGGCGGGCCGCTGACTTCGGCCGCCATCGCGCTCGCGGCGAGTTTCTGCGGACCGTTGGCGCCCATGGCGCCGAATTGGTCGTCGGCATCGCCGAATCCCTGGGAAATGTCATGCGACAGACGCGAGGCGAGCGCGTACCAGAAGGTGCAGGCGCGGTCGTTGTGGGTGTGGGTGATCGAGATCGGACCGCTCGGACGGCCGACCACGTTGGCGAAGGCGCCGGGAACGCCCGGCTGCACGACGGCGGCGAGGGCGTTGTGCGAGAAGGCGCCCTGCAGCAGTGTCAGGCTGAAGAAATCGAAAGGTCGATGGCTGGGGAGTGCGCCCGCTGCGGCCGTGACCAGCCGCGCGCCGAAACTGTGGCCGATGAGATGCAGGCGCAGGCCGGCAGGCGTCCGGAGTTCTGGCAGCACCGCGGCGCCGAGGGAGGCGCCGACGACCCCGGCGCGTCTTTTCATCTCGTAATAGGTCAACTGGTTGAGGACGCGTCCGACGGCGGCGCGCGGCCCCTGCAGCAATGAGCCGACCACGTCGCCGAGGTCGCGCGCGCCGCCGAAATCCGGCGCCGCCGGGATCGAGGGCGGCGGCGAGAGTGAGATCAGAACGGCGTCCGGACTGTCCTGCGGCGCGAACAGTTCCGCATTCCTGGCCAGTTCGGAGTCGCTCGGGCGCGCCCGTTCCGGCCGCGGCCTGAGCGGCGTCGAAAAGGGCCTTGGCGCTGTCATAGTCGATGCCCTGCGCCGCCTGTTGGGCGGCGGCGATCACGGCCTGGCCATCCGCGCCGAAGAGATCGCGGACGCCTTTGAGGACGTCGGAGAATTCCGCGTCGGTCAGATCGCGCGTGTCGACGGAGGCTCCCGCCGAGAGCGCGCCGCCCGCACTGATCGCCGCCGCCGCGTCGTCGAAGTCGGTGGAATAGGCCTTCGCCGGCCAGACGATTCCCGCGACGGCGATCTTCGCCGGATCCTTGTGGCCCAACGCGGGCTCCACGTTGCCCCATAGCGTGCTGTAAAGGTTCCAGGCGTCGCTCCTGGTGTTGTTCCAGCCGTGCGAGATGACAACGAGGTCGGCGACTCCGGGCTCGGCGATAAGGGCCTCGAGCGCCGCCGGCGCCGTGGCGTCGATCAGCTTTCCCGCGTCGTCGAACGCCAGCCAGCAGAACGGGGACTTTCCGATCCTGTCCATCCTCTCTCTCCTTCGCACGCTTCGCCTTGGCGGGATCGCGCTTACACGCTCTGAAGCGAGCGCATGAGGTCGACCAGTCCCGCGCCCTGAAACTCCGGCTTCCGCTCGAGGTCGGTCGCGCCCGACTTGAAAATTTCCTTCAGGCGGTCCGGTTGTTCTTTGAATTCGGCCCGGACGGACAGAAAGGCCGCCGCGGCGCCGGAGACGTGAGGCGCCGCCATGCTCGTCCCCGAATCCTCCCGATAGGGGGCGACGCCCTGCTTCTTTGCGTCGTCATCCATCAGCGCGCAGGAGACGATCCGCTCGCCGGGCGCGACAAGGTCAGGCTTCATCCGGCCGTCGGCGGTCGGTCCTTTCCCGGAAAAATAGGAGACGCCGTAGGTGTGCGGCTTTTCCCGGTGCGTCGAGCCCACGGTGATGGCGAGCTCGGCGTTGCCGGGATCGTCGATGGTCGAGGCGTGGGCGGCGAATTCCGCCCGCCCTTGAGAATCGTTGACCGTTCCGTAGCCGCTGTTGCCCGAGGCCGCCACGACGACGACGCCGGACTTCACCAGCCGGTTCACCTCGACGCAGAGCGGACTCTGCCCGGCGGCGAACCATTCGGGACGAAACGGATAGCCGAGGCTCAGATTGAGGCCGTGCACCTGAATGTTTCGGCCGAACGAATTGAGGCTCTGCAGGTATCCGATCGCCGCCAGCAGATGGCTGACGTGACCGACGTCGCCGGAGCGAAGAACCTTCAGGCTCAGGATCTTGGCGAGCGGCGCCATGCCGCTGATCGGGTCCTTGCGCACGGCCGTCGTTTTCTGCGGCGCGTTGTCGACGTCGCTCGTGCGCAGGCCGAGCGTGATGACGATTTTTCGCCGGTTGGTCGGCTTCGTCTCGCCGGCGATGATGCCCGCGACATGCGTGCCGTGCCCGAACGAATCGATGAGCGCCGCTTTCGACGCCTCCGCAGTCGTCGCATACGTGTCCGTGAAGTCGCGGTGGTCGAGCCCCTTCGGCAATTTCAGCGTGCGGTGGGTCAAAAAGTGCGGGTGGGTTTCGTCGATGCCGGTGTCAGCGACGGCCCAGACGATGTCCTTTCCGGCGCAGCGGAACGCGGCGCGCGCGGCGTCGCATTTGATGGTGCGGACGGACTCGAAGATGAGCGGACGCACCGCGTGGTCGGCCCAGACCTTGTGAAGGAGGCTCGTCGGCTCGCCGTCCACAGTGACGGTGAGGCTTCCCAGCCGGTTGATCGTGTCCTGCGTCAGGCTGCCGAACAGATAGCTGTCGGTGAACAGGGAATTGGCGATGGCGAGCTTGTCGGCTACGTCGAAGAGCGGCGTCGGCGGTGCAGGGAAGGGCGGCGGACGCAGTCCGACCAGCGCGCGCCGGGCGAGCGCCGCCTCGGGAACCTTCTGGCCGGCGCCGCCGCGTTCTTTGAGGAACTGTCGCAGCAGCATGGCGCGGGCGACTTTCGGGCCGTGCGGAAAGGCCGCATTCATCTCGACGACGGCCGGGAAGAGCGGACCCTCTGGTCCTGGCGCGATGTTGGCCGCGGCCCTTGCGCCGGTCTTTTCCGCCATTGCTTGCAAAAGATCGGGCGCGATCCGCGTTTTCGCCATCGCCTCCTGGATCTTGTTCTCCCGCTGCGGGGCGTCTTGCGGGTCGGTCACGCGTTCCTCCACCGAAAGCGGATGGCGCTCCCACAGCGCTCGTCGGACGTCACGGCGGAAAACATCGGCTCGGCAGACGCCGCGTGCGCGACGGGACTATGAACGCTGTCCGCGCGCGGCTTGTCAAACCCGCGGAAGGAGTTTGAGCAGGAAAGAAGGTCGCGCCGTTGTTTAGCGCCGGCGGGCGCTTCGCCGATTTTTTCGCGGAAGAGCTCGGCTCCGCAAAAATCGCCGCGTTGCGCGCAGCCGAGACGATCGGCCGCCGGGCGCGGGCGCCTTCCTCGAGCGCCTCGCGGCGCTGACCGGACGCGACCCACGGCCGGGCAAGCGCGAGCGCAAGAGCGGCGCTGCGCCGCAGGCGGTCAAACAGGGAGCGCGCCTGGGCCGGAAGGAATAGGATAAATATGCGTCAGTGCGTCAGGAAAGCTGATGTGCGCCGGCATGACGCGCTGGACGCGCGATGGGTCGGAATCGACAGCACGAGGGTGAACTGGGTGCTGGACGCCGACATTGCGGGGTTCTTCGATGCGGTCGAGCACGCTTGGCTGATCCGCTTCGTCGAGCATCGCATCGGCGACCGGCGGGTGATCCGCCTGATCCGCAAATGGCTGAAGGCCGGGGTGATGGAAGACGGGCAGGTGACGCCGACGGGGACCGGAACGCCGCAAGGCGCGGTGATCTCACCCCTGCTGGCGAACATCTACCTGCATTACGTCTTCGACCTCTGGGCGCAACAATGGCGAGAACGCCACGCCCAAGGCGCCGTCATCCTCGTGCGTTACGCCGACGACATCGTCGCCGGCTTCGAGCACAAGGCCGACGCCGAGCGGTTCCGGGCGGAGCTGAACGAGCGGATGGCGCGGTTCGCGCTCACGCTGCATCAGGAAAAGACGCGCCTCATCGAGTTCGGCCGCTCTGCGGCGGCGAACCGCGAGCGGCGCGGCCTGGGCAAGCCGGAGAGTTTCAACTTCCTGGGCTTCACGCATATCTGCGGACGCACCCGGCGCGGCGGCTTCCTGCTTCGGCGGCAGTCGCGACGCGACCGGATGCGCGCCAAGCTGCATGAACTCAAGGAGGAACTCCGACGGCGGCGGCACTCGCCGATCCCCGAACAGGGACGATGGCTGCGACGCGTGGTCGCCGGCTGGTATAATTACCACGCCGTGCCCACCAACATCGCGGCCCTGAGCGCCTTCCAGCATCATGTCGGAAACTTGTCGCGGCGCGCGCTCCAGCGCCGAAGCCAGAGGGACTGCACGACGTGGGCGAAGATGCGCGGGATCATCGACCGTTGGCTGCCCTCGCCACGCATCCTCCACCCGTGGCCTCGAATACGTTTCGCCGTCAAACATCCAAGGTGGCCACAATTCCCGAACAAATCACCGCGCGCGCCGGTGCGTGACCGATTTTGCGGTCGTTGACGGGTTCGAATGTCACAATCCCGAGGGGTCGATCACCTCCTGACGTTCATCGACACGCATGGCGGGTCCGGCGATGACTGCGTGCAACCGGAGCAAGTCGGGCTCGCCTGACGCGGGCGCGGGGCGTCGTCGCCGCGCCAGGGAACGCCACGCGATATCAGGTCGACGCTCGGCAGCGCGCGGTTTGGGCTCATCCGGCCGGTTCTTGCGCCAGCGCCCGGATCCTTTGGCGGGCGTCGAGGAGGGTGGCCAGCGCTTCGGCCCCGCCGCCCAGACGAATGATCAGCTGGCGGGCGTGGCCCACCACCCGTCCGGGCAGGCCGATCAGATGAAAGCGCAGCGCCTTCATGCGTTTGGCCGCCCATCTCTCGCCCAGCGCGAGACGCTTCATCGCGGCGTTTAGATTGAACGCCAGGATCGTCAGCGCCCACCAGGCGGCGTTGGCGCCGAACAGCCCAGAGGGCATCTGTCCGCCCGCCAGGTCGGATTTCGTCGCCGAATGGACTTCCTCGCTCTTGCCGCAGCGCTCGCGCAGCCACCAGATCACGCCCTCGCCGGCGCCCGTGCGGTTGGTCACGACGGCGAACAGTTTATAGACCCCCTTCGGGCCGAACGCCTGGGTGGGAAACGGCAGCTTCGCCTCGTCGCCCAGCGCCAGCTGGCGCAGCGGTTCGCGGATCGCGAGAAAGCGGTAATCGGCGCGGTTGCGGCTGTGCCCGGCCCAATTGGGCACGTAAACGACCTCGGCCCATTCTTGATCGGTCTGTTGCGGCTGGCCGTCCGTTTTGCGGATCAGCGGCTTCCACGCGCTCTCGGGCGTCGTCCGCACAGCGGCGCGGAAAGCCTCGGTCACGTCGGCGCCGATCGCGAACTCGATCACGCCAAAGCGCGGGTCTTTTCCCTCGCCGCAATAGAGCAGCAGCTCTTCCTGATAGGCCGCCGTGTCCGAACGCAACGAGACCCTCCTCACGCTGTCCGGCAGATGGCGCAGGCTCTCTTTCAGGACGCGCAACTGCTCGTGTCCGGCGGGCACGTTGCCGTCGCGGAACTCCGAATAGAGCATCGCGCCCTGCTCCGCCCACCAGCAGTTCAGCGGCTGATACGCCTTGAACTTCTTGTAGCAAAACAGCGCCTCGCGCTTGTGCGTCTCAATCAGCGTCGCGTCCATGTCCAGCGTCGCCGTCGCCGCGGGCTGACGCTTCTGCAGAAAGTCCAGCAGCGCCTGGTTCACCCGCCAGAGACCGCGCAGTGCCTGCGTCACCGCCGGAATGAACGCCATCCCCGCGACCGCCTTGGGCGAAGCTGGATCATCGAACCGTTCCAGCCAGCCCGACAGCGCCGACGGCGAGGGCGTCGCCCGCTCGCGCTCGCGCCGCCAGCGGCTTTTCAGCGACCGCCGTTCGGCGCGCGACAGCAAATCCTTCTCGATCGCCCGCAGGATCGCCGAAAAGCCGCTGTCGCGCTCCAACCGTTCGATGTCTTCCACGCAGTCGCCGCCGGACAAATTCAGGAAAATCACCGCCAGAACCATCTGGATGTCGAGCCAGCCCTGGCCGCCGGCCGCCCGAACATGCCGCTGGATCGCCCCGCCGAGGCCGCAGGCCTTGATCAGGTCGAGATACAACGGAAGCCCGGCCAACGACGTCAATCCATGGCTGGACAAATCGGCCTCATACTGGAAATCGAGCAGCCCCTGTCCCTGCATCGCGCACCCCGTTGGTGATAATTCTTAAGTCGCAAACCAAGACTATCTCCCTGATTCCTCAGGGCCAACGGGGAACTTGAATTTTCCTGATGCGGAATTCAGGGTGGGAGCCGGATGCCTTAATCGGGCCCGTCCGGTTCTGTGCGGGGGGCGCTCAGTAATGAGCGTCCCTACCGCGATCTTGCCTATTTCCCTATCGTGAGCCATCACCCCGTCGGCAATTTGCCTGTTCAGGAGCCTCCATGTCCCGCATCGGCCGGTTTGTCGTTCCCGACCTGCCGCATCACGTCACGTGAGCGCGGCAACCGGCGTGAAAAAGGTGTTTCGGCGACGACGACTACGCGCTCGATCGCGATCTTCTGCATGAGGCCTGCCGGCGAGAGGGGGTCGCGGTGTCGGCCTATTGCCTGATGCCGAACCACGTCCACCTGATCCTGACCCCGCGGACGCCGGAGGGTCTTGGGCGGGCGCTCGGCAAGGCGCATCGGCGCACTTCGGCTTTCGTCAATGCGCGGATGCGGGTGACCCGCCATCTTTTGGGCGCAACAGCGGCCCGTCGCGGCACAGGCAGTTGAGGAGGGAGGAGCGCGGCCAGTTGAAAGCAACCATGTCATCATCCATGCATCATCAAAATAAACCGAAAAATAATGTATTTATGCGTGACGGCGTCTTTCGAAACGCCGAATGGGCTCAAAATCAGGTCGACCCTAAACGGGGTCGCAAGTCTTTGAAAAGCAAGAGGCCCGTCCCTAACTTGGCGCTAAACTGGCGTTAGGCCGGGGCTGCGCGGCGTCGCGGGCGGAAACCGGCGGGCGGGTCACGCCGCGGCGGCCTTCCCAGCGCCCCGGCCGCGGCCTATACCAGCGCCGCTTTCGTCCCGGAGGTCCCGTTTGATCCGCTTCACGCTCGCCGTCGTCTTCGCGTTCCTCGTCGCCCCCGCCCTCGCCGACACGGTCCAGAAACTCGCGCCGCAAAGCCCGGTCCAGGTGCGTCTCTCGTTCGCGCCGGTCGTCAAGAAGGTCGCGCCCGCGGTCGTCAATGTCTACGCCTCACGGGTCGAGACGGTGCCGCAAAATCCGCTGTTCGACGATCCGATCTTCCGCCGCTTCTTCGGCGGCGGGGGGACGGAGGACCAGCGGGTGCAGAAGGCGCTCGGGTCCGGCGTTCTCGTCGACCCCTCGGGCCTGGTCGTGACCAACTATCACGTGATCAAGAACATGACCGACGTGCGGGTCGCGCTGGCGGACAAGCGCGAGTTCGACGCGGAGGTCGCGCTGCGCGATCCGCGCACCGATCTCGCCGTCCTGCGCATCAAGGGCGGCGACCATTTCCCGGTGCTCGAGATGGGCGATTCGGACGCGCTCGAGGTCGGCGATTTCGTCATCGCGATCGGCGATCCCTTCGGCGTCGGCCAGACGGTGACGCAGGGGATCGTGTCGGCGCTGGCCCGCACCCAGATCGGCACCAGCGACTATGGCTTCTTCATCCAGACGGACGCGGCGATCAATCCGGGCAATTCGGGCGGGGCGCTGGTCGATCTCGACGGCCGGCTGGTCGGCATCAATTCGATGATCTATTCGCGATCCGGCGGCAGCATGGGGCTTGGCTTCGCCATTCCGGTCAACATGGTGAAGGGCGTGGTGGCGGCGGCGCTGCACGGCGGCACGACCGTCAAGCGGCCGTGGCTCGGCGCGACGCTGCAGAACGTGTCGAAGGACATCGCCGAAAATCTGGGGCTCGCGCGTCCGACGGGCGCGCTGGTCGTCGATGTCGTCAAGCAAGGTCCGGCGGCGGCCGCCGGGCTCAAGCGCGGCGACGTCATCGCTGCGATCGACGGCCAGGACGTCGATGACGCCGAGAGCGTCGGCTTCCGGCTCGGCGTCAAGCCGCTCGGCGGCTTGGCGAAGCTCAAGGTCCTGCGGGATGGAAAACCTCTCGATCTGCCGCTGAAGCTCGCATCCGCGCCGGAAATTCCGCCGCGCGACACGTTGACCATCCATGGCCGGTCCCCCTTCGACGGCGCCGAGGTGATGAACCTTTCGCCGGCGGTGACTGAGGAATTGTCACTCCAGGGGGCGAGCGAGGGCGTCGTCGTCGCCGCCGTCGCCGAGGGCTCGACCGCCGCTCAGGTCGGCGTGCAGAAAGGCGATGTCGTCGTCGCGGTCAACGGGCGGCCGATCGGGACGACCCGTGATCTCGAGAAAGCCTGCGCCGAGCGGGCGCGGTGGTGGGACTTGACGATCGAGCGCGGCGGCCAGACGATCCGCACCGAGCTCGGCGGCTGAAGGCGGCCAAAAGGGCAGGGGCGCCGGGGCGGCGTCCGAGCAGGGAGCAGCCTCGCGCCCTCTGCTAGGCGGCCCTGGGCCCGGCCGTCCTGGGTTTGGTCTTGGCCAGGCGGCGGCGAACCGAGACCCAGAGGGCGCGCATTTCCTCGGCCGCGGCGCCCACCGGATCCAGTTCGGTGACGCCCAGGCCGTGGCGCGCGGCTTCCTGATAGTCGACGCGCGTCAGAACGAGCGGCGAGATGAGGCCGCCCATCTCCTCGAGCGTCTCTATGCCGTCCCTGACGCGTGCGGTCTGCTGGGCCGGAGGACACTGGTTGAGCAGGAAGACGAACTCGCCGCCGACTGCGTCGAGCGCGGCGCGGGTTTTCGCGCTCGCCCAAAGATCGAACATGCTCGGCCGGGACGGGATGATGTTGAGGTCCGCGACCAGCATCGCCGCCGCCGAGGCGGGACCTTCCGCGCCGGGCGTGTCGATGATCGCCAGCGTGCAGCCCTTGGTCTTCAGTTGCGCCAGAGCGGCGGGCAGCCGCGCGGCGCCGGATGCGGCGGCCTCGATGTCGCTTGCGCCGCGGGTCTTCAGCCAATTGGTCAAAGACCCTTGCGGGTCCATGTCGACGACGCCGACTTTCTCCTGCATCTCCTGGGCCGCGACCGCGAGAGAGGAAGCAAGGGTGCTCTTGCCCGAGCCGCCTTTCTGGGTGACGAACGCAACTGTGCGCATGTTTTCTTTACGCCCCGGGCACACGCTTCGCGCCCGGGCTCCGGCCCGCATCGAGGGCCCGGGATTAACGAACCCTTTCAAAATGGCGGTGGCGCCGTTAACAGAGGCTTAGCGGATCGGCGGCTGTTCAACGAATCTATTGCAACCCGGCGCAGCCGGCCAATTCTCAATCGCCTCAATCGCCGTCGAGGGGGGTAAGTCCTTTGGGCCTGCCATCGGCCGCGAGCGTAATCTTCTCGATCCGCATTTCGGCGTTCTTCAAGAGTTCGTCGCAACGCTTCTTCAGCGCCTCGCCACGTTCGTAGAGCGAAACGGAATCGTCGAGGGACACCGAGCCCTTTTCGAGCTTGTCGACGATGCCCTCAAGTTCGGCCAGCGCCTTCTCGAACGGCATGGCGGCGATGTCCGAATCGACTTCGGTCACAAGTGTCTCCAAACTTTCTCGAACCAGGGACGCGGCGACCTCCGCGATCTAGTCGGGCAGGGCCGAGATCAGATAGAGCGTCTTGAGCGTGTCGCTCGGCTGCATCTGCGCGCCGAAAGTGTTGGCGAAGACGGCCGCGATCTCGTCCGATTTATAGACTTTGCTCAGCGCCCGGTCCACGGCGAGGCGGAAGTCGCTGTCGCCGCGCGGCAACGCCAGCGCGTAGGGCTCGAGCGACAGATAAGCCGTCGCGAGGCGAAGCTTGTCCGCTTCCTTGCTCCTCGACGCGAGGTAAGCGAGGATCGCCCGATCGGCGAAATAGGCGGCCACGTCGCCCTCCTCGACCATTTTCAGTCCATCGTCGTGGCTCTTGGCAGGGACGATTTCGGCCTTGATGTTCGCGGCTGAAAGCGTGTCGCGCAGGCTCTGCTCGGCGGTCGTGCCGCCGAGAACCCCGATCCTCTTGCCCGCGAGAGCGGCCAACTCGGCCGGACCGTCTCCCTTGACCAGCAGACTCGCGCCATCGACGAAGGTGGCGATCGAGAAGTCGACGTGCTCGCGACGGGACAGGGTGTTCGTCGTCGCCTCGCACAGGAGGTCCGCCTTGCCGCTCTCGATCGCGTCGAACCGGTTGGCCGCCGTCACCGGGACAAAGACGATCTTCAATTCGTTGAGATCGAGCTGGGCGGTGAGATGCGCGGCGATCGCGCGGCAGAGGTCGACCATGAAGCCGGCCGGCAGGTCGTTGTCGTCCCGGAACGAAAATGGCGGCGCATCGGGGCGAACCGCGACGCGGATCGTCTTCTCCTGCCGCACTTTGTCGAGCGTTCCCGCCGCCGCCGCGGCCGGTCCGAGGACAGCGATCGTCGAGGCGACCGACAATGACCGCAGAATTTTAGCCGCAGAAGCCATGGGAACCCCCATGCAAGCGCCCCGCGCGGGCGGGGGTCCCGTGCTTACCAAACTCCCGCAGCCAAGCCAAAAGCCGAGGGCGCGGTCCGTCCGTATACGCAGCATTTCGTCTTCCTGAACGCGCATCGGCGCCCCGCCTTCACGAGGTGGTGGGAAGGCGCCATGATTGCGCCTTCGGGGTCAAGGAGGCGAAACAATGCTCGTCGGGGTTCCAAAGGAAATCAAGGACAACGAATTCCGCGTCGGGATGACGCCCGCGGCGCTCGTCGAGCTTATCCATCACGGGCACCGCGCGATCGTCGAGAAAGGCGCGGGCGTCGGCTCGGGGTCGTCGGACGAGGAATACGCCCGCGCCGGGGCTGAACTCGTCGATTCGGCAAAAGAGATTTTCGCCCGCGCCGAGATGGTCGTGAAGGTCAAGGAGCCGCTCCCCGAAGAGCGGAAGCTCCTGCGACCGGGGCAGATCCTCTTCACTTACCTGCATCTCGCCCCCGATCTCGCGCAGACACAGGACCTCGTCGCCTCGGGCGCAGTCTGCATTGCCTATGAAACCGTGACCGATCCGCAGGGGCGCCTGCCGCTGCTCACTCCGATGTCGGAGGTCGCCGGGCGGCTCGCGCCGCAGGTCGGCGCCCATGCGCTCGAGAAGGCGCAAGGCGGACGAGGCGTGCTGCTTGGCGGCGTCCCCGGCGTCGCCGCCGCCAACGTGTTGATTCTCGGCGGCGGCGTGTCGGGAACCCACGCCGCGACGATCGCGGTCGGGATGGGCGCGTCCGTCACGATCGTTGATCGCTCGCATGACGCCCTGCGCCGCCTCTCGGCGCAATTCGGCTCGTCGTTGCGAACCGTCTATTCGACCCGCGCGTCGATCGCCGAACTGCTGACGCGGGCCGATCTCGTCATCGGTGCGGTCCTCTTGCCCGGCGCCGCGGCGCCGAAGCTGATCACCCGCGCGATGCTCGCAACGATGCGTCCCGGCGCGGTCATCGTCGACGTCGCGATCGACCAGGGCGGTTGCTGCGAGACCTCGAAGCCGACGACGCATTCGAACCCGACTTACGTCGTCGACGGCATTGTCCACTATTGCGTCGCGAACATGCCGGGAGCGGTCGCGCGCACCTCCACCTTCGCTCTCAACCACGCGACGCTTCCATTCACCCTTGCGCTCGCCGACAAGGGCTGGCGCGCCGCGCTGAAGGACGATCCGCATCTTCGCGCCGGTCTCAACGTCTGCGACGGCAAGGTGACCTGCGCGCCGGTCGCCGAGGCTCACGGGCTCGACTATGTGAGCGCGGAAAGCGTGCTCGGCTGAGCCGTGAGCCGATTGCAGCTCGGAGCAACCCTTAAGGTTTGTCGCCGTGGCCGTTCAGCGCGCCCGGGGCCCAGTTCACGCCGTCGCGCATGGCGTAGAAGATGTGGGCGCCGATGCGGTCGACCCGGCGCAGATAGCCGACCCAGAACGGCGACACGTAGTTGGCGTGGTAGTTGACCGCCTCGGCGACGGCCGGATTGTAGTTCTTCCCGCTGACCACTTCCTCGGCGATCCGGGTTGCGACCGCCCATGGCCCGGGCTCCTCGATCCGCAGCGACTTGCCTTCGCAGGCGAACGAGAACTGGCAGGCGAAGGGCCGGTTGCGGTCCTGGTAGACGACGCCGCAGACGGTGCTCGGATAGATGCCGCTGCGCACGCGGTTCAGCACGACCTGCGCGACCGCCGCCTGCCCCGCCTCGGGCTCGCTGCGCGCTTCGAAATAGATTGCTTCCGCAAGACACCGCATCTGCCGCGCGCTGTCCTTCGCATCGATCAGCGCCGCGTAGTCCGGCTTGCCGCCGCCGAGCAGCGATTGCTGCGCGATGGTCGTATCCTGGGAGCCGGGGTCGAGCACCACCGCCACCACCACGCCGTCGCTCGAGGTCGGGGACGACGAGTTGAGAGCGAATTCAAGCGACACCGACGGCGTCGCGCCGTCGGTGAAAGTCGGGGCGGCGACCCCTGGGGCGCGTTCCGGGTCGCCTGGGTGCACCGGGCTCATCGTGTGGCTGGGGTCGAATTCGGCGTCGCTCGCGGCCCCGGCCCCCTGTAGCGAGTTTGGTCCGGCGCCGCCCAAGCCGGCGCCATCGCGAGCGCCGAACCCGGGCCGCAGGCCGATGAACGGATCGCCCTTGGCGGCTCGATCGATGCGAGGAAACGGCTCAGCCGGGACCTTGAGGGTCGCTTTCGGCTCGATCTCGTCGAGCGAGGAATTGTCGCCCGGCTCGCCGACGAACCAGCGCGTCTGGACGAGCGGCACAGGCGTCCCGTCCGCATCCACAGCCTGGCGGCGGCTTGCGAGCGCGATCGCCTTTCGGACCGGGTCAATCTCCTCGAGGAGGCGATTGCGATCGTAAATCCCCGACAGCTGGATGGGCTCCTGCTCAGCCTCGGCGGTAATCGACAGGAGCACGCCGACGGCGAGGCACCAGGGAGCGACGACCGAAGCGGCCCATCCTATCCGTGAGCGACCCATACGCCTTCCACGCGCCCTGTCCCCGTCTTCGACGCGCGGGCCGCAGCAGAAGCGCGCGCAATGCGAACGGTTCGATTTATGTGCGCTTAAGGTTGCGGGCGGGTTACCGCAGGGTAGCGCGCGCCGTCCCGGATTGGGGCAGAAGCGCCGAACGCGTCACGCGAGCCGCCCGACCAGACTCATCGCCGCGGCGGGGTTCAGCGCCTTGAAGCCGCTGATCACGTAGAGGAAAACGTCGCGCCCGGCGGCATTGGCGACGGGGGCGGCGACCGCGGCGAGATCGGACGGCGTTCCCCCTTTTGCCCAGGTCCGGGCGCGCTTCGCCCACACGTCGAGCGCCTCGCTCGAATAGCCGAGCTTTTCCGCGTCGGTCGTTCCCATGATTCGCACATAGACAAATGGCGCGGTCGGATCGGCGATGAGCGGAAACGCGCTGTCGCCTGCGACCACGACCGCAACCGCATGGGCCCTCGCCAGGTCGACGAATTCCGCGGTGCGGAAGCTCTCGTTGCGGACCTCGACCGCGTGACGGATGGCGAGGCCGTCGACCGAGGAAGGCAGAAGCGCGAGGAAGGCGGCGAAGTCGTCCGGATCGAATCGCTTGGTCCCGGCGAATTGCCAATTGACCGGCCCAAGCTTGCTTTTGAGCTCCGTGACCCCGCTCCTGAAGAACCGCTCGATGGAGGACCCGGCTTCGGCGAGGACGCGGCGGTTGGTGGCGAAACGCGGCCCTTTGACCGCGAAGACGAAATCGTCCGGCGTCTCGTCGCGCCATCGCGCGAATGTCTCCGGCGTCTTCGAGCCGTAATAGGTGCTGTCGATCTCGATCGAGGTGAGCTTGCGGCTCGCATATTCGAGTTCGCTTCTGTGCGGCAGGCCCTTCGGATAGAAGGCGCCCCGCCACGGCTCGTAGTTCCAGCCGCCGACGCCCACTCGAATCCTTCCCGACGCTTCGGTGGTCATGCTCCCCTCCGCAACCCCGTCATGAACCCAGTCCTAAACAAGCTTGACCGCCGCGACGGTTCCGCCGGTCAATGCGACGAGGTCGGCGGGAGCAAGGCGGAAGACCGCATTCGGGGTTCCGGCCGCCGCCCAGATCCCGGAAAACGCCAACAGCTCCTCGTCGATGAGCGCAATCGGGGCCGTCCTGTGGCCGACCGGCGGCACCCCGCCGATGGCGAAGCCGGTCGACTCCCGCACGAAGTCGGCGTCCGCCCGCGCGATCGGCTCGCCGACGAGGGCGGCGATCGTCCTTTCGTCGACCCGATGAGCGCCCGAGGCGACCACCAGCACAGGCCGGCCGCTCGCGGCGCGAAAGACGAGCGATTTGGCGATCTCCTCCACTTTGCAGCCGATCGCGGCGGCCGCGTCCTCGGCGGTGCGGGTGAGGGCGTCGAACTCGAGGACCTCGAAACGCGGGCCGAGCGCGGCCTGGACTTTGAGGGCGGAGGGGCTCGTGGCGGGCTTCATACGGGATCCTTCCGTTCTACAAAGGCTGACGACCCTAAGCGTCTGTTTCAAAAGTCATGGACCTCATCCTGGAGCGGCCACCGGCGGCGCCGACCCGCTGCGCACGAAAGTTCCAGTGGCAGAGTTGCGGCTGGAACTGCGACCGGCCGAGGCCGCCCTTCGAGACGCCGCGCTTCGATCGACCGGGTGGAAGGCGGCAGGGTGATGCGTTCGACTGGAAACTGACGGGAGCCGTCCGCCCGGACGGGACGGAGTTCGCGCGAGGGCCGCTCCGGACGCCTCGAGCGCGGCGGAACCGGCGCCACGTTGGACGACGATCCAAGCCAGGGGAAATTCCGCCAAAGGCCCCGGAAGCCGGAGCAAAGTCAAGGGAAGCCGAATCAAAGCAAAAGTGTTCCATGAATTGGGGGTTTTCAAGCGCTTAGGCTGGAATCCAAATTGTTTTTTGCGCTCGGCTCGCGCCTCGCCGGGCCGCCTCGTCCATCGGCCTGCCGCCAGCGCCGTCCATCGGCGGCAGCCGCCCCGCGGCCATCCTTGCACCCATAGGACCCCCATGCGATCTCGTCATCGGCGAGAGCCCTCGCGGCGCCGGGCCAGAGATGCGCCCGCCGCCGCAACATCCTGCCACAGGCGTGGAGCCCTCGCTTGACGGCCAGCGCCCCTATTTTCGTCCATGCCTGCCTCGCTTAATACGTCCGCATCCGGATATCCTGTCTTATGTTCCCTGTACGTTCTTTTAGCAAGATAATTTTCCAAGATGATTTTCAAGGCGCCCTTGCCGGTGCCGTCGTCGGCGACCTCCACGGGATAGCACAGAGGATGTCGGCACGGAAGAAAACGTTCTTTATCTGTTCCTTTGCGGTTAATGACCTCGATCGCTGGACGTGGGCGCTCCCGATGGAGAAGACGGGCGCGCGTCGCCGAGATCAGAATTCTGCGCGACAAGCTTGTCGAGCGGACGCGACGGGATCGCGACCTGACGGCCTGGACGTCTTTCGCGAGGAAGTCGCAGTCGGCGCAGAGGCGTCATAATTTTGTAGCCTTCGAGGCCGGCCTCCCGACCGCTCCGTTGAGAGACAATAAAGCGGCGGCCAGTCGAGACGGGGCCAGAGATCGGGAGTGTCTCAGTTTGAATTTCGGGTTTCGACCCGTTGGAGACATTCGCTGGGGCACCGCCCAGCGCGGTCGACACATAGCCGCTCTAGCCCTCTCGATCGGCCGTAAGGTCGTCATCGGTCGATTCCTGCATTGCGTTTAGGTGTTTGCGAAGCTGCCGCCGTTCCTGCGCGCTCGTTTTGGCACCTTCCAGGATCGATGTAATGGTCGGGTCGAATAGGACTCTGTGAAGCATTTTCGCAGTAATGCTCATAACGCCCGTACTAATGCGCACATCTACATTGGAAAATTTGGCGTCAAGGTGGGTCAGATGCCAGCCAAGTCGCACGTGGCCGTCTCTTCCGTAAGAGCCATGTGAGAGTTCGCTTCGGGCGCTGTACATTTCTTCAAGTCGTTCCCTGGTCACCGCATTGCCGTGGCCGTCAAACGGCACCAGTTTCAACGTGTTATGGTAAATCTGCTCTGCCGTATCTTCTCCTTTGCTCAGATTTGTGAACGTTTCGATTACCGACACGAGTGCAACAAATGCGAGCGTACTCTCGCGTACGAATAGAGCATTCCAAAAATTATGCAGGGCAACAGCGACCCTGTTTCCAAGCCAGTAATTGTATTGATAATACTTCCCCAACACATTGACAGCACGTATTACTTCATTGCACGTAATAGCGCCATCGCTGGTAAGGTTATAGCCGGACGGGACCGCATACCGTTGCCATTAGTCCCAGATTACTTGGACTGGTTCGCTTAAAAACCCCAGATAAACAAAATTCTTATCATACTCCTCTGTTATAAAGTATCTAGTGACATAAAGTGGAACAAGGAGAAATAGATGCAATGCGGTGACAATCATTTTATAGATATCGTCGATGCGAAACCGCTTGAAGATGGGTTCGGTGCCTTTTCCGATCGTATAACGGATTTTGACATGGTGACCATTGCCTTTTCCCATCGCATAACGGATTTGTTGCTCGACATGGTGACCATAGAGTTGTTCATCGATACAGATAACATGCGATGAACGTGCTAACGGCACCATGTGCATCATCGACAGCGTTGAAGCCCACGTTTTGTTGAGCTCGCCTAGACGGTCGGTGTCGGTTTGGGTCGCCTCGCGGATTTCCAATCCCGGTGCGATTATGCACGCCGAGAATCCGATGACGTTGGGAAAGGCAACGGCCAAAGGTACGGTGTGACGCTTGGCGGGAAAGTCCGGGTCGCGAGCGGGCTCGGCGTAACGCTCGCTGAGCTCTGTTGGGCGTTCCGTTGGGTCTGGTGGGGTTGTCATAATGGAGCATCACAATATAGGAGCACCACGATATAATTGACTCGCGCACCAGTCTCGCAAAAAGCCAGAAAGCCAGTGAGGGTCGCCCCCGCGACGCGTCGCGGCGAGCCTCCCCCAGCATGAGCCGTGGCAATGAAGCTGCCTCGTGGTCATCATTATCATTCCTGCGCCTTCTATCTCTGAAGCAGTGGATCGCCAAAAGTCCGCTTCCCGCCCAATTGAGGCATCCAATACACGGCGAATGACCGGTCTTAGCGCAACCTTACCGTAGCGGCCCCGTTCGCGGTCGCGGCCATCGGCTCGGCCAGTCTGTGCTGTTGCGTTACAACGACCGGTCCTCTGGACGAGGGCGATGCGGTGGAGCGGTCGGGGCGTGGAGGTCGACCATGCCAATCGAAATCAAGTCGAAAAGCAATCCCTTGCGTACGCCGTGGAACAAAGGCCGTCTCGTCGGACAGAAGCGTCCCCTGCCGCCGAAAGAGGTCTGGGCCATTCGCGTCCGACTTCAGATCAAGCACAACAAACGCGATCTGGCGATGTTCAACCTCGGCATCGACAGCAAGCTTCGGGGCTGCGATCTCGTCAGCCTTCGGGTCGATGACATCGCCGTCGGCGGACACGTGAGAGACCGAGCGACAATCGTCCAGCGCAAGACCGGCCGCCCGGTTCAGTTCGAAATCACGGAGCAGACCCGCGCCTCACTACAGGACTGGTTGAACGCGCGACCGGCAGATCGGGGCCCTACGTCTTTCCGAGCCGAGTGCATAATCAACCTCATGTGACAGCGCGCCAATACGCGCGCATCGTGCACGGCTGGATCGAGGGTGCCGGGATGGACAGCAGCGCCTACAGCACGCATTCGATACGCCGCACCAAAGCGGCGCAGATCTACCGCAAGACCGGCAACCTGCGAGCGGTCCAGTTGCTTCTCGGACACACGAAGATCGAGAGCACGGTCCGTTATCTTGGGATCGAGGTCGACGATGCTCTGACTTTGTCTGAGCAAGTCGAGCTCTGAACGAATGGCGTCGCCTCGCGGCGTGCGTCACAAACGTGCCCGCGAGGCGTCGTTCAACGCGTACTCTCGACCCTTTGCGGACATTCCCGGCGGTGCAAAAATCAAGAATTCCGCACGTGGTTTTCGGGCCTGAAAATGGAGGGGGTTTTGAGAGATCGCGCGGCGCGCGCCTCTCGCGCGACTTCAGGATGATGACAGGCGCGCGCCGTCGTCAGGAAAGACGGGCGACACTAAAAGTCTGGGCTCTCAGATCGAAGAGCCTCCAACGGTGAAATTATTGGCGGCGTTTGAATACTTCTCAACTTCTTCAGCATTGAATGCGTGACGGTCCTCTAAATCTCGCAATTGTGCATCGAGTTCGAGCGCGTTCCCGGCGTGAAGCTACTTCACCGGCAATAGTCGCCGCTGCCACTAAACCGGCTACTACGGGAAAAGCTATCGGGGCACTCATTATTGCCGCAACACCAGCAGAAACCGCTGCAACGGGCAGACCAATAGACCGTAGTTTATTGATTGTTTCCAACCGCGCGATGCTATGCTCAATCTCCTGCCGATCCACCGCGACGCCTTCGTCAGACTTTGCGATATTTGTCATTTCAACCGACCTTTTGAACTTGAAACATGCCAAAAATTAGCAAGCACAAGATATCGGGCACGATGACGCCGACCAAAAGCCGCTTCCGATTCCCCGGCCGCCCTGTTGTTTGATCGCGCTCCCATGAATAGTAACGATCATAGGTCAAAGACAAGAACACTGTGAACAGCACCCCTATCAGCCATACTACCAGAACCGGCAGTTGGGCCTTGGCGGTTCCGATGTCTCCCAAGATGGTGCCGAGAACCATCAAAAGCAATGTGGTGCCGACCGCCCAGTCGTTCAACCTCGGGCTGTCGTCTCCATCGCGCCGCCCCAAGCCCGTCGCGAGGACCCCAATCAGCATGAGCACGATCGGTATACCCACGACTTGAAACCAAAAGCTTGTTGCAAATGCCACCACTGCCTTAGTCCTCCCGCCCCCGTTCCTGGCCGCAGCGTAAAGCAGCATAGCACGGGGCCTAGACCACTCCCATCTGACCTTGCACAGGCGTGCACAACTCAAGAATTCCGCACCTCGGTTTTGAGGCCGAAAGTCAGGGGTTTGAGAGAGAGGGTGCGACGTTTTGCAACGGGGCTTATAGGACCGGCATTGTCGCATCGGCGAAAAAACGGCCAATCCGAGGTGAAAAATGCCAACAAAATCAATAGGCGATTTGGCGCATTTTTGCTCACGGCGTGCGTCATTCAGCACCCCTTTTCGAGTAGCTCCCACTTTGCGCGGTACAACTTCAGTTTAATGAGATAGCCATGGGATGTCTTACCTTTTTCGTCGTCCATGTAAATTACGCGACGTTTGTTGTCGACGCTGCGTTTTTCCTTGATAGGCCCCGGCGTTTCAAGCCACGATTTAAAATCGGTGATCAACCAGGCATTAACTATCTTGGTAGGTACGATATAAAACTGCGGAAATTCATCGTGACGTTGGGGGATGTCCACAAGAATGCAAAAATCGTTCAAACCAATATCAGCAAATATTACGCCATCATTTTTTGCGTTCCATTGGAATATGCGGGCATCGGAGGTTTTCGTTTTAACCCGTAAGGCGACTTGTTGTGCATCTTTGCGAGCGAGTATGTCGTATATCCGTGTGTTCCGTGCCGTTTGCGCCGCAGCCCATCCTCGACGGCTCAATTCGGCGAGTGCGTAAAACTCTCCGGTGTTCCCCTTCATCACGCTGTCCATGCCGGACTCTTCGGGCATAATCGGCAAAGTCCCCAATGGGCAATCAAGGTGGCGCTCGTTAAGTATCAGAAATTCCTCTAATCCAACACTGCCTCTCAAAAGGCCGCGCAGGCGTGAGTTTCGAGTGGTGCAAAAATCAAGATTTTTGCACCACAAATTGATGTCAATGAAATCAACGGGTCACGCGGTGCAGAAATCACGTGCATAAAGGTCGGCTCTCCGCCCAAAACCGAAATTGCGAACTGGACCCCGCAGTCGATGGCGGCTTTCCTTCCATAGGCCGGACGCAGTAATGCTCGTGCTCGTGTTCGCGGCCATGACGCCGCCGAGCCGGAGCGACGGAGGTCATGGTATGGACGCCCCTTTGCCCCAAGACGCATCTGAGACCGACACCGGGGCGGCGATTCTCGACGAGGTGCTCGCGCGCTTTGGAACGACCGAGGATGTCCGGCTGCGCGAGATCATGCTGAGCCTTATTCGCCACATGCACGCCTTTGTGCGCGAGACGAAGCTCACGTGGGCGGAATGGGAGCGCGGCATGGCGTTCTTCGCCACGGCGGCGCGTGTCACCGGGCCGGGGCGCAACGAGTTCATCGCGCTTTCAAATTCGATCGGAGTGAGCATGCAGGTGCTGGCCGTCTCCCAGCCGAAGCCGGCGGGCGCGACGATTCCGACCCTGATCGGGCCGTTCTTCATCGATGACGCGCCGGCGTTTCCTGCCGGGGCCGATATTTCGAACGGCGCATCGGGCGAGCCGCTCTATGTCTGTGGGCGCGTGCGGGATACGGCAGGACAGCCGGTCGCGGACGCCGTGCTGAACGTGTGGCAGTCCGACGATCGCGGCTTGTATGACGTGCAGGACGATTTCGATCCGTCGCGAATGTGGGGGCGTGGCCGAATACGCTGCGACGCGGAGGGCCGTTACGCGTTCTGGAGCGTGATGCCGACCGCCTATCCCGCCCCCATGGACGCCGCCCTGGGCGAACTCATAAACGCCACGACGCGGCGCTGGTGGCGGCCCGCGCATTTGCATTTCGCAATCCAGACCGAAACCGCCGATCCGCTGGTCACGCATATTTTTGTGCGCGGCAGCGATCACATCGGCGAAGATGTGGCGTTTGGCGTCCGACCGGAGCTGATCGCGGATTTTGTCGCGAACGAAACGGGTGTCGCTCCTGACGGCAAGGTCATGAGTACGCCATTCCGCAGCCTCGCCTACGATTTCGTTTTGACACGCGGCGGACGATGAGGGGCAGCCTAACGGTATCCCGCTCGATGGACTTCATTTGCGAAGCGTTCGACCAGATGCAGCGGGCGTTCGACCTCAATGGCTTCAACGACCACCAGCTCCACTGCGCCCTGCGCTTCAACTCCGGCGCCGCGCCAGACGCCGCAATTCTGAGACGAGCGGTGATCGCCTCGATCGAGGCAATTCCCATCCTCGGCACACGCTATGCCGATGGCGCGAAACCGCGCTGGGTGAGCCTCGATCCCGAAAGCTGCGCCCGCGCCTTCGTCGTCGCGCCGACCGAAACGGATTTCGAGACGATCCTCGTCGCGCGCGCCGATGAAGATTGCGGTCCGCAGGTCAGGGTGTGCTTGCTCGATGGGCGCCGCTCCGCGGTCGCGCTCACGCTGAACCATATGATTTGCGACGCGGCCGGCTTCAAATCCTACATCTATTTCCTTTGCGCCATCTATACGCGGCTCCTGGCCGATCCGGCGTATCGGCCGACCCCGGTCGCCGGCGATCGAAGCATGCGCCGCGTGCTCGAGCGCTTCCGCCTGGGCGTCAAGTTGAAGTCGCTGTTCCTGCAAAGCGGGGACAACAATCAGTCCGGCGATCGCCGCTTCCCGATGAGCGAGGGCGAGGCGGATGAGCCCTTCATCCTGACCCGCCGGCTGGCGCGTGCGCGGACAGCGGCGATCAGGGACTATGGCCGGGCCCACGGCGCGACCCTCAATGACCTGGCGCTGACGGCTCTCTACCGCTGCCTGTTCCGGCTGTTGGACCTGAAACCCGGCGCCGAGCTCACGATCCCGGTGATGGTCGACATGCGCCGCTATCTCGCCGACGGCGATGAATTCACCGCTTTGACCAATCTTTCCTCGACGGTGGTCACACGGCTCAGGCGCGAGCCCGAGGAGGCGTTCCGACGCACTCTCGGCCAAGTCAAAGCGGAGATGGACGAAAAGAAGGGCGGCGATATCGGCCTCAACGCCTTTGTCAAGCTCGACCTGCTCTACCGGCTCTGCGGCGACCGGATCGCCAACCGCAAGCTGCGGACCGCACTCAAGAACCCGCTCATCTGCATGACCAATATCGGCGTGCTGGACGCAGCGCGCCTGTCCTTCGGCGATCTTCGCCCGACCGACGCCTATCTGTGCGGCTCGATCAAGTATAAGCCCTATTTCCAACTCGCCATGAGTTCCTACCAGGATGAGCTGACCCTCAGCGTCAATCTGTACGGAAGCGCCAGCGACCGCGCGCTCATCCTCTCCTTCCTCGAAGACATCGATGCGGAATTGCCGCGTGAAACGCCGCCGCACCCTATCCGCCGGCTTCGCCCAACACCTTCCCCACAGCGTGGGGAAGGGGGTGCGCAGAGCGCCACGACGGTAGTTTGCATCCCGTAGAGCTTGCCGGGGAAGGCGGCGCCGGCTTGAATTCCTCTCGCGCTAGCGCCCCGGCCCGCGAAAGAAGTCGAGCAGCATCGGCTGCTCGAACACGTAGTCGCCCTGGTCCGTGCGGCCGGCCTCGAACAGGGCGCGCACTTCGTCGGTCTCGACGCGCTCGCGCCTGATGTCGTTGAAGGTCAGGCCGGTCACCCTGGCGACCAGCGCTGCGAAATTGGCGTAGCGCGGATACTGGACATAACGGAGCCGTTCGCATTGCCGAAAGAGGCGCCGCGCGCTTCGCTCGAGCGCCGCCTGCGCCGCGTCGCGGACGCGCGTCTCGTCGTGGAACGGACGCATGACCGGGAAGTGGGTTCCGTCCATCCCCGGCTCGACCACGCAAAGGAAGCCGGTCTCGGGCTTCAGCACGCGCGCGGCCTCGGCGAGCGCAGCCTCCATCGCGTCGACCGGCACGTGATGGAGCGAGCGGAAGAAGACCACGCCGTCCGCCGAGCCGGAGGCGACCGGCAAGGACTGCGCCTGGCCCTCGTGGAAGACGACGCCCGGCGCCGGATCGGCCTCGCGGTTCTTCGCCGCCTGGATCGGGTCGGGCTCGACGCCGATGACGCTCGCGCCCATCGCGGCGAGCTCGCGCGACGATTTTCCGGCGCCGCAGCCGACATCGACGATGGTCAGCCCGGCGACCGGCGTCAGCCCGGCGACCGCGTCTGCGTCGGCGCGTTCTCCAAGATGCTTGCGGTCATTCATTGCGCACCCTCCTCTTGCCGGGCATGTAGCCTCGGGTCACGCCGCGGGCAATGCCGTGCCGAGGGCGATCGCATGAGGGCGCCAGCCCCCTCCACCGGCCTTCGGCCGGGTCCCCTCCCCCATTCCGCTGTCGCTCCATGGGGGAGGATGGCCGCCGCCCGCAATCCTCCACCGCGAAGCGGGGGAGGGGGACCACGCGCAGCGTGGTGGAGGGGGCGGATGCTCAGCCCGTCCGCGCCCGCTCGGCCTCCCGCAGGTCCTTTTTCGAGATCTTTCCGACCGCCGTCTTCGGCAGTTCGTCGCGGATCTCCAGCGCCCCGATCATCTCGTGCTTGCCGAGCCGGTCCTGGAGGAATTCTTTGAGCTCGTCGAGCGTCAGCGACGGCGCGCCCGCCTTCAGCTTGACGAAGGCCTTGGGCGTTTCGCCGCGATAGGGGTCGGGAACGCCGATGACGCTCGCCTCCTCGACCGACGGATGCTGGTAGATCGCCTCCTCGATATTGCGCGGATAGACGTTGAAACCGCCGACCAGCAGCATGTCCTTGGTGCGGTCGACGATATAGACATAGCCGTCCTCATCCATGATTCCGACATCGCCAGTGCGAAAGAAGCCGTCGGCCGTCATTGCCTCCCGGGTCGCGTCCGGCTTCTTCCAATAGCCTTTCATCACATTCGGGCCCTTGACGCAGATTTCGCCGCGCTCGCCGAGCGCGACCTCGCGCTCCGGATCGGCGACGTCGACGAATTTCATCTCGACGCGGGGACAAGGGATCCCGCAGGAGCCGGGCTTCGCCGGGCCTGGGCTCGGCTTGAACGTGCCGGCGGGAGACGTTTCAGTCATCCCCCAGCCTCCCTCCGCCAGGAGGCAGCCAGTGGCGGCCTGAAACTGTTCCTGCGCGGTGACCGGCAACGGCGCTCCGCCCGATACGCAGCGCTTGAGCGACGAGAGATCGAAGGCCGCGATGTTTGGCAGGCTAAGGAGCGCGATATGCATCGTCGGCACGCCGGGAAAGTAGGTGATCTTCTTTTCAGCGATGTCCTTTGCCGCGGCCGCGGGATCGAACCGCGGGTGCAAGATGACTTCGTTCCCCAATCGGAGCGAAGTGATCAATACGGCCGATAGCCCGAAGATGTGGAAGAGCGGAAGGACGCACAGGATGCGCTCCGTGCCTTCTTCGAGCTCCGCCGTTTCGGCGCGCGCCGTTTCCGCATACTGCGCGCAGGCCGCAGTCAGATTGGCATGGGTCAGCATCGCGCCCTTGGGCGAGCCGGTCGTGCCGCCGGTATATGCGATGACGGCCACCGCGTCGTTGAGGTCGCCGAGCGGATGGGCCTCGAAGCGCCCGTCGTTGTCGAGAAGATCGCGGAACGCGATGCGGCGCTCGTCATATTTGACTTCGGACATCATTCCGGCGGCGGTCATATACGCCTTGACGGGCCCGGGGGCGAGCGCCCACTCGGCGAACTCCCCGATGATGAGCCTCTTCAGTCGGGTCGAAGCGAGCAGCTTCTCGGCCTGCGGATAGAGCGAGGCGACATCGACGGTCACGAGAATGTCGGTCTCGCTGTCCCCGATCTTGAATTCGAGCGTGCGGAGCGCGTCGAGCGGCGAATAATTGACGACCGTTCCGCCGGCCTTCAGCACGCCGAACAGGGCGATCACGAAGTGAGGGGTGTTGGGAAGATAGAGGCCGACGTGGACGCCGGGCCCGACGCCGAGCTTTTGGAACCCCGCCGCGGCGCGGTCGGAGAGCGCCTCGAGCTCGGCATAGGTGATCCGCTTGTCCATGAACTGCAGCGCCGGAAGCGGCCCGAAGCGTTTGGCCGACTCGGCAAGGACGCTCTGCAAGAGGGAGGCCTCGATCGGCGCGTCCCAGCGCACGCCGACCGGGTATGACTTCAACCAGGGCTGAGCGTTCATCGGCTCCCTCGCGTTTCCTCGGGTGCGTGCTTGGCGTCTGTGGGCGGATGCTTTGCGGCGCGCCAGATGACGCTCCGGCCGCTCGGCCGTCAAGTCGGGCCCGCCTGCGCATTGCGCGCAGCGCCCGCGCGTTGCAGGATCGCCAGGTCGCAAACCCCTTTTGGGAGGATTGACCAATGGCGGACGACAAGGCTCCCGTCTGCGCCGTCGTCGGCGTCGGCCCCGGCAACGGCGAAGCGCTCGCCCGGCGCTTTTCCGCTGACGGTTATGCCGTCGCATTGATGGCGCGTCGCTCGGACCTGACCGGGAAGCTCGCCGGCGAACTGCCTCGCGCCAAAGCCTACGCCTGCGATGTCGCCGATGCGGCGTCGGTCGCAAGCGCATTCGACCGGACGCGGGCGGAGCTCGGCGACGTCGACGTCCTCGTCTTCAACGCGGGCTCCGGCGTCTGGGGCACGATCGAGGATGTGACGCCGGAAGATTTCGAGCGGGCCTGGCGGGTCAATACGTTCGGCCTCTTCCTGACGGCGAGGCAGGTCATTCCGGCGATGCGGCGGCGGGGCGGCGGGGCGATCGTCGTCGTCGGCGCGACCGCCTCACGCCGCGGCGTCGCCGGCACGGCCGCCTTTGCGCCCGCCAAGATGGCGCAGCGCGGGCTCGCCGAATCGATGGCGCGCCATCTCTGGCCGGCCGGAATCCATGTCGCGCTGATCATCGTCGACGGCGTCGTCGGCGGCCCGGTGACGCGCTCGCGCTTCGCCGACCGCCCGGACGACTCCTTCATCGCTCCGGCCGGGGTCGCCGACATCGCCGCAAATCTTGTCAGGCAGGATCGCTCGGCCTGGAGTTTTGAAGTCGAGGCGCGGCCCTATGCGGAGAAGTGGTGACCGCCGTGACGGGATGACGAGGCCTTTCGAACGTCATTGCGAGCGTGAGCGAAGCAATCTATCGCACGCGCGAGGCAATGGATTGCTTCGGCTTCGCCTCGCAATGACGGCGGCAGGCTGATCCATCGCTTCAAGCGGGATTGACCAGCAGGCCCGGCAGCTCGGCCAGCGTCCGCACTTCGAAGTCCGGCGCGCCGGGCAAACGTTCGGGACGCTGGCCGTAACGGTTGCACCAGACGACGCGCATGCCGAAGTCCGACGCTCCATAGGCGTCCCAGGCGTTGGACGACTGGAACGAGATCGCCTGCGCCGGAAGACCGAGCGAATCGAGCGCATACTGGTAGACCTTCGGATGGGTCTTGAACACGCCGGCCGCGTCGGCCGACAGGACGGCGTCGAACAGTTCGGCGAGCTCCGAACGCTCGACGAGCGTCGCCAGCATCGCAGGCGAGCCGTTGGAAAGGATCGCGGTCTTGAACCCCATCCCGCGAAGCTGACGCAAAACCTCGGGAACTTCCGGAAACGGCTCGAGGCCGAGATAGAGCTCCATCAGCCGTTCGCGTAGGGCCGGCGTATCGAGACCGAGGCTTTCGAGCGCGAAGTCGAGCGCCTCGCCCGTGACTTGCCAGAAGTCGGCGTAGCGGTTCTGGAGGCTTCTCAGCCACGTATATTGCAGCTGCTTGTCGCGCCACAGCGCCGTCAGCGCCGTTCGCTTTTCCGCCGGCATGTCCTCGCACCGCGCGGCGGCGGAGGCGAAGTCGAACAGAGTGCCGTAGGCGTCGAAAACGCAGGCGCGAACGCCTTCGAGGCGAAGTGGAGCGGGGTTCACCTGCGCCTCCCGAACTCGGACCCGACCGGCGCCGCCATCACGACCAGGCGATTTGGGCGCCCGTGGGGAACCTTGTGTTCCAATGGATTGCTCCTTGCGCTCGCAATGACGGGCCTCACTCGGCTCGAACGCATCCTGTTCTAACGGACCGTTCGACTGTCGGAGGCTCGCGCGAGCTGGCCTTCGAGGTCAAGGATCCGGTTTCGCAGCGTCTCGCTTTCAACCTGCCCGTAGGAGATTTCCGCGTCGCGGGCGAGGCGGCCCAGAAGCTCGCGTTCGGCCTCGTCGAGATCCGTCCCGGTCTCGTGGCCGCCATAGAAAACAACCGCGAAGCAGCGGCGCGGGTTTCCAACCGGAACGCCGAGCACAGGCCGCGCGAGATCGTCGGGAAGCTTGCGGTCGAGTGGATCTGCGGCCGCTCGCTGGCTCACACGGAATGGTCCGTCGGCGAGTCTTCCTGCGAGGGGCGGCTCGGCGCCCGCTAGACAGACAGCATTCGCCGGACCCCAACCCGCGCTGACCCGCCGACGGAACAACCCGTCCTCGGCGCGAAAGAGCGCCGCCGAAGCGAGGCGCAGTGAGCTCAGCGGTTCGTCGACCAGCAGACGTTCGATCTCGTCAAAGCTGTCCGCGTATTGGATCGCCCTTCCAATCGCGGCGAGATGCTCCTCGGCGCGGCGGAAATTCCGGTCGAACAACCGGTCGGCGAATTCGGTCAGCCGTTCATGCGCGCGGGAGATCAGAAAGACGAGCACCGAGGCCGCCAAGACCCAGCCCCATTCCGGCAGGTTCGTCCATTCGTTGATGGTCGAGAGTTCCTCGTGGACGAAGTAGGCCGGGATGCTGAGCAGGAGACCAAGCAGGGTCGCTCGCCGCAGCGGAATCCACACGCTGACCACGGTCCGCCGGCGCACCGCCTCGACGACAAACAGGCACAGAACGCCGTTGACAAGATAGAAGAAGCCCGCGACGTCCTCGGTGACCGCGCCTTGGCCGAACAGGCTCGCGGGCAACGAGGTCTCCATCGACACTTCCGCGATGAGAAAGGCCGGCAGGCCGATGAGACAGCCCCAGATCACCCAGCGGATCCGCTGATAATCGCGCGGCGACAGGTCTTTGCGGCGCGCAAGCAGGATCGCGACGGCTGCGACGCTGACGGCAAACCCGATCAGGATCGAGCCCTGCATGGCCAATTCGGTCGGATAGCCGAAGACGCTGCCGAGACTCAGGAGCGCGATCGCCAGGAGCAGGATCGCGAGCGCGGGCAGAGCGAACTCGACCCGCCGCCAAAGACCCTCGGCGCGATCGACCGGCGCACGCAGCGCAAACAGGAGCAATCCCGCGTAGCCGGCCGCCTGCAGGAAACAGGAAGCGACATCCTGCGCGAGCAGCGCCCGAGGCCATTGCTGGAGCCACGCGTAGAACTGGAACCACTGGCCGGGATTGAAATAGATCACATAGGCGAAGAAGCCCCAGGTCATCGGGCCTGGGCGGATCCAGACGAGATACGCCGCCCCGAGCACGACCAGAAGACCGGCGGTTTGTTGGAGCGCGAGCACCACGCCAAGCGCGATTGAAGTGGGCCGCGGCTCCGCGACGAGCCTGACCTGGCGGGCCGGCCGATCATCGGACGCCTTGACCAGCAGCGCCGCCGTCCGGCCGGGCAAGACGTAGGTGACGCCGCCCCAAGCGACGAGATTGGTTGCGCAGAACTCGGTATCGACGGGGATGCAGCGCATTCGGGCGAGGTCGAGATGATCGCCGACCCGCAAGCCCGCCCGCCAGGCCGGCGACTCGTCTTCGGTCGCGAACGGGCTCTGCACATCGTAGATCAATCCGTTGGCGTTCGTGGCGAAGCCGAAGGAGCCCAAAGGCCGCGCGAGGCGGAGGAAGTCGGGCGCGATCATCGCCAGAGCGTAGAGGGTCAGCAGCGCCAAAAGGATGCGGCCGCCGAGCTTTGCGCCGTTCCGTTCGCCCATCAGCCGATATCCGCCTCCGGCCGTCTCGGCCGTCGTCCAACGCACGAAGCTAGCCGGCCCGCAGGTCTTTGTACATGATCCGAGTGGCGTCGTAGCGTTGCTCGAAGGCGTCCCGGGCGTAACAGGGTATCGCGCCGGCGAGCCGGTAGCCGAGCGAACGGTAGAGCGCCTCGGCCGCGTCGCCCGCCGTGTCGAGCGTCAGGAGCCAGCGGCCATCCTCGGCGGCGCGCCGCTCGATCTCCGCCATCAACGCGCGGGCGACGCCGGCCCGGCGGAATTTCGGATCAACCAGCACTTTTGAGACCTCGGCGTGATGGCGCTTGCTCGGCATCGAGTTGAAATCGAGCTGCGCCGTTCCGACGATCTCGTTGCCGAGGCTCGCGATCAGGACGAGCCGGCTGCCGCCCGCATGCGCGGGCGCGACCCTGTCGCGCCAATAGGCGCGCGCCTCGTCCAGGCTGAACGGCAGCACAAAGCCGACGCTCGCGCCCTTGTGCACGCAGGCGCGCAGGATTTCGGCGAGGCGATCGAGGTTTTGCGCCAAGTCGGCGGGGTCGGGGCATCCGATCGAGAGGGGCGGAGGGGACATGAGTCGTAAGTGATCACGAGGAGACGAGCGTGGCCAGCCTGGTCGATCATCCGCGCCGGACCGTCGCCTCACCTCACCTCAGTCTGACCGGAATGATCTCGACCGTCAGCTGAACCTGGTCGCCGAGGCCGTAATAGGAATAGGCGGGCCGCGAAACCTGGCGCAGGAATTGGAACAGTCTGAGCCTGATCCGCTTGAAGAGGTTGCTCTTGCGCCCCGGCAAAAGGTTCTCCTGCATGACATGCACGATCCATTGATGCGGATCGCTCGGCAGGTCGATCTCGTGGTGGCGGGCGAGGTCCTCGAGCGCGCGCTCGACGTTCGGCTCCTCGAGGAAGCCGAAGGAAAGCTCGACTCCAATGACATTGCGCTTTTGCTCGTTCCGGTCGAACACGGTCACCCGATAGCGGCCGCTATGGATATACGGTGTTTTCTTGTGGATAACCTCGACGAACACGAGGTTGCGCGGCAAAACCCCGGTGCGCTCGGCGATAAGGCGGATCAGCGACGGGGCGCGGTCGCCAAGCGACCGCAGGGGCCGCGGCGACATGATGAGAGCGTTGCGCTCGAGGTAGTGGCGGCTCGACCGGTGCAGTTCGACGACTTCGGCCATGGTCAGAGTCGCCTTGGCGTTGTGTGCGGCGTAGATCGCCTTGCGGCCCCACCGCCAGGTCGCCATAGCGGCGAACGCCACCGAACCGACCGCGATCGGCACATAGCCGCCCTCGAACAGTTTTAGCGAGCTCGCCAGCAGAAAGGCGCCGTTGAGCGTCGTCAGCGGCCCCCAGACGATCGCCGTCGTCGCCGGGCTCCAGCCCCATTGGCGCAACGCCACCGGGATCATCGCGACCGACGTGATCACCATCACGCCCGACACCGCAAGGCCATAGGCCGCCGCGAGCGACGCGCTCGAGCCAAACGACCACACCAGCGCCACGCAGCCGATGAGAAGCATCCAGTTGACGACGGGAATGTAGATCTGCCCCGCGTGCGCATGGTGGGTGTGGCGGATTTCGAGCCGGGGAAAAAGGCCGAGCCGGATCGCCTGCGACACGAGCGAGAAAGCCCCGGAAATGAGCGCCTGCGAGGCGATGATGGTCGCCGCCGTCGCCAGCACGACCATCGGTATCACCAGCCATTGAGGAGCGAGCGCAAAGAAAAGCTTGTTATCAGGAGCCGACAAGCCGCGGACCGCAAAGGCGCCCTGCCCAAGATAGTTGAGGACGAGCGCCGGATAGACGATTGCGAACCAGGAGAGCCGGATCGGCAGAGCGCCGAAATGGCCGACGTCGGCGTACATCGCCTCGCCGCCGGCGACGACCAGCATCAGTCCGCCGAGGATCAGGAGGGCTTCGAGGATGGTCGCGCGGCCAAGAAATTCGAGGCCAAGCAGCGGATTGAAGGCGGCGAGGATCTGCGGGCTGACCGCGACCTGAGCGGCGCCGAGCGCGGCGATCGCGGCAAACCAGACGAGCACGATCGGCCCGAACACGCGGCCGACGCCGGAGGCGCCTTTGAACTGGATGGCGAAAAGAGCGACCAGAAGACCGATGGTGATCGGAATGACCGCGCCGGAAAAGTTCGGCACGGCGACGTCGAGGCCCTCGACCGCCGAGAGCACGCTGATCGCCGGCGTGATCATGCCGTCGCCGATCAGAAGTCCCGCGCCCGCGATGAGAGCCCAAAGCAGCATTCGCGAGTGGCGGTCCGTGCGGTCGTGCAGGAGCCCGTAGAGCGCAAACACGCCCCCCTCGCCATCGTTTTGCGCGCGGAGAACGAGAAGGGAATATTGGACCGCAACGATCAGGGTCAGCGACCAGATGGCGAGCGAGACGGCGCCCAGCGCGTGTTCGGCCGTGCGCTCCGGTGCGACGCGGAAGATCTGATCCATCGCGTAAAGAGGCGAAGTGCCGATCGAGCCGAACACCACGCCGAGCGCGTTGAGCGCCATCGGGGCGACGCCGCGCGGGGCGTGTTCATGCGCCTGACTGGCGGCGTGCTCGTGATGCTGGCGATCGACGAGGAGCGACATGGGCGTTGATGCTTATTTTCGCCATTTTGCAGAGAGATTGCGCGATGGGCAACGCTCGTCGCCTGCGACACTTGCGCCCAGGGTCGGGGTGGGATAGGGGCCGCGCTTCGAGATCTTGCGAGGAGACCTGGGTTTGGCTCAAACCGCGGCGTCGAGACCGATCAACTGGACCAATGCGCTGACGATGTTCAGCATCGCTGTGCTTGTCGGGACCGAGCTGGTAGGCGCCGGGGCGGCCGCGGGCTGGGCGATCGGCGGATTGTTCGCCCTCGGCGAGCCGATCACGCATATCCTCGAGGGAATGCTGGTGCTCGCCGCCCTGACCGGGCTCTTCTATTTCCTGCGCGCCGCGCTCGCCCACGAGCCGATCAGACGGTAGCGCGTCAGGCGCGCTCATTCGAACTCTCTGACCGCCCTTCGAGGCCGCTTTGCGGCGCATCAGGCCGAGGGCGGGTTAAGCGATGTCCCGTTCCACTCCGCGACAAAATCCGACAGCATCGGCACGTAATCCTCGCCGTGGCCCGTCGCCACCGCCTGCGCGAAGGAATTGCGCACCGCCGCGCCGACCGGATTGGCGACCCCGAGCGCGCCGGCGAAGCCGGCGAGATAGGTCACGTCCTTCAGCGCGTTGGCGAGCGTGAAGCGATGGGCGTTGCGGTCGCGCTCGATCACGTATTGGAAAAAGGTCCGGTAGAACGGGCAGTCCATGCGGCCGTTACGGATGACGGCGTCGAACACCGCAGGGGCGAGGCCCGCCTTGGCTCCGACCATCAGCGCTTCCGAGTAGAGCGCCGCGTAGCCCATCGACAGGAAATTGTTGAGGAGCTTCATCGTGTGCCCGGTCCCGACCGGGCCTGTCTCGACAACACGGCCGGCAAAGGCGTCAAGGATCGGCCGGGCGCGCGCGACAGCGGCGGGGTCCCCCCCGACCATGACGTCGAGGGTTCCCTCCCAGGCGTCCTTCGGAGTGCGGCTCAGCGGCGCGTCGATCAACGTGATTCCGGACGGAGCGAGGGCCGCGGCCAAGCGACGCGTGGACGCCGGCTCCGAGGTCGAGCAGTCGATCACCAGCAGCGGCTTGCCGGCCGCGGCGAGCCCGTCCGGCCCTTCAACGATCGCTTCGACCTGGGGCGAGCCGGTGACGCAGAGGATGACGACGTCGCTCTGCTCGGCGATTTGACGCGGGCTGTTCGCCTCGCTGGCGCCGCGCCCCTTGAGATCGTCGACCGCCTCGCGCTTGCGATGGGCGAATACGGTCAGGGGCCAGCCCTTCTCGACGATATTCTTCGCCATGCCGTGGCCCATGAGCCCGACGCCGATGAAGCCGATCCGTTCTTTCATGTCTGGCGTTTCCTCCGTGGCGTGCGGCTGCTCGCCGCCTGTGGCGTACAGCCGACCGCATGTCCGTCGAAATCCGTCCCGCCGTCAATGCGCCCTACACCATTTCGGCTGTTCGGGGGCGGCCGTATCTCAGGCTCGCCGAGGTTAAGAGCGGGCGGCGCCGCCTTCGGCTCTCGGAGGTCAGGCGCCCGGCGCCGGGACCAGTCCGTAGCGCAGCATGGTCTCCTTCATCTTGGCGGGGTCTGGGGCGCCGCCGGAGAGGAGTGCGGCCATTTCCCGGAAATAGCCAATTCCAAGCGCGCCGGGCGTCAGGATGCAGAGGCAGCTCGCCGCCTCCGACAAATCGTTTCGGAAGCCATGCACGATCCCACGCTTGATGAACAGGCTTTCCCCGGGGGTGAGGTCGATGTCCTTGCCGTCGACGCGCCAAGTCGTCCCGCCCATCAGGCCGACGATCGTCTCATCCCAGGTTTCGTGGTAATGGGCCACCGGCATGCGCGCCTTCGGCTGCACGATCATCTCGAACGCGTCGAGGCTTCCTCCGGTCGTTTCCTTGGTCTGCAGGAATTTCAGGTGCAAACCACCCGCGATGATGGTTTCCGACATCGGCAATCCTCCCCATTTCGCGGGATTCTAAGCCGGAATCTTGCGATCCGCGAGCGCCGCCCGGACCGCGGGGGCGACGACGGCGCCGAGCAGCTCGATCGAGCGCAGGATCGCCCTTTGCGGCTGCGCGCCGACCGCCATTTGCATGAGATAGCGCTGGTGGCCGAACACTTCGTGCTGGGCGAGGATCTTTGCGATCGCCTCGTCCGGCGTCCCGACCATCAGGTGGCCGCGCGGGCCGCGGCCAATGTCGAATTGCGCTCGCGAAAGCGGCGGCCAGCCGCGCTCGCGACCGATGCGGCTCATCACCTCGGCGTAGGGTTCGAAGAAGGCCTCGACCGCGGCCTCTGCCGTGTCGGCGAGAAAGCCGTGGCCGTTGATCCCGAGCGCCAGCGCCTCCGGCGGGACGCCGGCCCGCCGCGCCGCGTCGCGATAAAGCTTTGCCAGAGGGGCGAAGCGCGCGGGCTCGCCGCCGATGATCGCGATCGCCAGCGGCAGGCCCAGCGCGCCGGCCCGGGCGACCGATCCCGGCGTGCCGCCAGAGGCGATCCAGACCGGCAGCGGGTCCTGCAGCGCGCGCGGATAGACGCCCTGGCCGGTCAGCGGCGGGCGAAGCTTTCCTCTCCACACCGGATGGCTGCTTGCCCGGATCGCGAGCAGGAGATCGAGCTTTTCGGCGAACAGCGCATCGTAATCGTCGAGGTCATAGCCGAACAGCGGAAAGAACTCGATGAACGAGCCGCGACCGGCCATGATCTCGGCCCGGCCGCCTGACAGACAATCGAGCGTGGCAAACTGCTGATAGACGCGCACCGGATCGTCGGAGGAGAGCACCGTGACGGCGCTCGTGAGCCGGATGCGCCGTGTCCGCGCCGCCCCGGCTGCAAGCACCACCGCCGGGGCGGATACGGCGTAGTCCGGCCGATGATGCTCGCCGAGGCCGAACACGTCGAGGCCGACCCTGTCCGCCTGTTCCATCTGCTCCACGAGATCGGCGAAGGTCTTGTCGAGCCCGGCCGGTTCTCCGGTCAGCGGATCGCGCCGGGTCTCGACAAAGGTGTAGACGCCAAATTCCATGAAAGCCTCGCCGGGAGCGGCATTGTTCCGCCTCGGAGCGGGATGATAGCATGACGCTCGCACCGGAGGACGAGCACGTGAGCGACAAGCCGATCAGCCGATTTCCGCCGCCCGAGCTCGCCGACCTTCCGGACGACATCCGCGAGCGGATCGAGGTGGTGCAGGAGAAGTCGGGCTTCGTGCCCAACGTCTTTCTGGCGCTAGCCCGCCGGCCCGACGAGTTCCGCGCCTTCTTCGCCTATCATGACGCGCTGATGGAGAAGCCGGGCGGCCTCACCAAGGCGGAGCGGGAGATGATCGTGGTCGCCACCTCGGGGGTCAACGACTGCCTCTATTGCGTGGTCGCGCATGGCGCGATCCTGCGCATTCGGGCGAAGAACCCATTGATCGCCGATCAGGTCGCCGTCAATCCGCGCAAGGCCGACATCACACCCAGGCAGAGGGCGATGCTCGACTTCGCGCTGAAGGTCGCTGCGCGCTCGCACGAAATCGACGACGCCGACTACGACACGCTGAAGCGGCACGGATTCACCGACGACGACGCCTGGGACATCGCCGCGATCGCCGCCTTCTACGCCATGTCGAACCGGCTGGCGAACGCCTTCTCCATCCGGCCGAACGACGAGTTCTACGCGATGGGACGTGAGCCGCGGAGCTGAAGGGCGGGAACACGACGCGCGCCCGCCTGTTTTCCCGTGAAGGAGGGTCGGATGCGTTGTGTCGCCGCGCTCGCCGCTTGCCTCGCCGCCGCGACCGCGCTTGCCGCCGACAATCGCGTGTTGACCGGCTCTGCCGCCTTTGGCGATTGGCGCTCGAATGCGCCGGGCGTGCAGCGGCTCATTACACCCGCCGATCTGCCGCCGCCCTTCGCCACCCGTTCCGTCGCCAGCCCGCCCCGGCGCGCTCCGCGAACGCTGGCCGTCCTTCCGCAGGCGCCGCCGGGTTTCGCCGTCGATCTGTTTGCGTCGGGTCTCGCTGATCCACGCGTCATTCGCACGGCCCCGAACGGCGACGTCTTCGTCGCCGAGAGCGGGGCAGGGCGCATCCGTGTCTTTCGCTCCGACCCGACGGGCGCGGCGCCAGTCCAGAGCGGGATTTTCATCACCGGCCTGCCTGGCGTCTTCGGCATCGGGTTCTTTCCCTCGGGGCCGGACCCGCGCTTCGTCTACGTCGCGACGAGCGGAGCGGTGTGGCGCATCCCCTATCGCAGCGGCGACCTGAAGGCGTCCGGGCCGGCCGAGGCCGTCGTACGCGACTTGCCGGCCGACGGCGCGCACAGGACGCGCGACATCGCCTTTTCGCCGGACGACAAGACGATGTTCGTTTCGGTCGGGTCGGCGACCAACGACGCCGAAGGCCTCCCCGTTCCGGACTCAGCCCAGATCGCGGCGGCTCCGCTTGGGGCAGCCTTTGGCGAGGAGCGGGACCGCGCCGATGTGCTCGCCTTCGATCCCGACGGCGGAAATGAGCGCGTGTTCGCCACAGGCCTGCGCAACTGCTCGGGCCTCGCTGTTCAGCCCTCGACCGGAGCGCTCTGGTGCGCAGTCAACGAACGCGATGGTCTCGGCGACAATCTGCCGCCCGACTTCGCGACTCGCGTCGCCGAAGGCGCCTTCTATGGCTGGCCGTGGTATTATATCGGCTCGCACGAGGACCCGCGTCACAAGAACGAACGCCCGGACCTGGCCGGCCACGTGACCGTGCCCGACGTGCTTTTCCAGCCCCATTCCGCCCCGCTCGGGATCACCTTCTACGAGGGCGGCCAATTTCCTGCGGAATACAAAGGCAGCGCCTTCGTCGCATTCCACGGCTCGTGGAATCGGGCGAAACGCACCGGCTACAAGGTCGTACGGCTCCTCATGAAGGATGGAAAGCCGACCGGCGTCTATGAGGATTTTCTCACAGGCTTCGTCGCCAACGACGAAAGCGTCTGGGGCCGCCCGGTCGACGTCGCTGCGACGAAGGACGGAGCCCTGCTCGTCACCGACGACGAAGGGGGCGCGATCTGGCGCGTCACCTACCCCGGACGCCCGTAGCCATTGGGGCCGGGGCGCCGGCGCTAACGCAAAAAGCCAATGACCGTGGTCTATGCGCGGCACCAGTGATAGTGCACGTGGCCGTACCGGTCTCGGTAATGGCAGCGGTAGCGGGGATGGCCGAGCGGACTCCTGGGCGATGTGATCACCGCCCCGGCCGCGCCGCCGACGACCGCCCCGACCGGGCCGCCGATCGCGGCGCCGGCGACGACGCCTCCCGTGGTTCCGACCGTCTGCACCGGCGTCGCACATGCGCCAAGCGCAAGACACGCCGCAGAAACCAATGCGACCCTATTCATTGTGCGATCCTCCGGCCTCAATTTGGCCGCAGATCCTAGGCGGGATCAGACACGCCGACAAGCTCAAAACTCAGCGCGCGCAGCCGCTTGCGGGCGTCCCGCTGGTAGGCCTGGGCGTTGGCCCGCTGCTCGCGCAGGCCGTCGAAATAGAGCCCGCTCTTTCCTTCGAGCGCGGGTGAGGCGACGAGCTCAAGGATCGCTGCGCCGCCCTCCTCGACGGTGCTCATCGGCCGCATGCCGCTCTTTCGCACCATGGTCGTGTCCATATAGGTCGCAGGATGCAGCGCGTTGACCGTGACATTCCGCCCCTTCAACTCCTCGGCGAGATCGAAGGTGAACAGGATCTGCGCCAGTTTGCTCTGGCAGTAAGCCCGCACCCCGCTGTACCCCCGCGTCAGCATGACATCGTCGAAGTCGATTGCCTGCTGCCCAGCCGACGAAACGTTGACGATGCGCGAGAGCGCGCGCCCTTCGAGAAGCGGCACAAGCAGGCGGGTCAGCAGGAACCCCGCGAGATAGTTCACGGCGAAGCGAAGCTCCAAGCCGTCTGCGCTGAGTTCGCGATTGTCGCCGGCCGTGCCGATTCCGGCGTTATTGACCAGGACGTCAATTCCGTCGGTTTCCCGGCGCACCGCTTCGGCGAGTTTGCGCACCTCGGCGAGCGAGGCGAGGTCAGCCTCGAGAAAGAGCGCTTGGCCGCCGCGCCTGGCGATCCGTTCGACCGCCTCTTCGCCGCGGGCGCGGTTGCGTCCGTGGACGATGACCCGCGCGCCGTCCGCGCCGAGACGCTCGGCGACGAAGCGCCCAACTCCGTCGGTCGAGCCGGTGACGAGGATGGTCTTGCCCTTGACGTTCATGCGAATCCCGTCTCCCGTTTACATATCAAGCCACGCCCTCGGTACGGCGATACGGCATCCTCGAGCAAGTTAGTATCAACGCCACCGTGTACGTGCGCTCCGGCAATGCCTGGACGCATGAAATCCTGGTCGCCGGCTCCATGCTCTCCCTTCCAGAGATCGCCATGGCTTTGCCGCTCGCCGAACTCTACGAGGGGATAGTCTTCGAGGCCGAGAAGGATGGCGATCAGGCGTCCGAGGGCGCCTGATCGGCATCTCTCTGTTGCGCGGTGGAGCAGCCGGGCCTGTGATAAGCTACTAGCCAAAAATATTTGAAATTTCAGTCCTTGGCGAGGAGGTTCGTCGGATAGCCGAGGATGGTCGATACGCCGCGGCGGTAAGTTGGGGCACGCCACCCCGAGCACCACCGAAATATATGTGCGTGGCGATCCCACCAACAAACTCGAAGCCATAGAGACCATCGTTTCGTCGCATCTCAGGAAGGCTCCTTTCGACCGCCTGACAAGCTCATCGCCATGCTCAAAGGGCTCTTGTAATGGGGACCACAAAGCCCTCTAAACCCGCCAAATCCGATATCGACGCCCATTGACTGACCATTACGAATTTTGCCCATAAGGCAGGAATTGTAGGCGATCAGCGTATAGCCGCACACCGCATTCTCGCAGCGCGCGACATGCCCGCCAAGCGCCGCCGTGCGGCAGCGCTCGATTGCGCTCATCACCTTCAACTGGTCGAGGCTCGCATGGCCGCGGTTGGTCTCGCGCCACGCGTGACCTCCAGGACCGGTCGAACCATGGCCGACGGCGCTATCGCGCCGGCGGCTTCTCAGCGTCTCGCTTCGCTCGCCTGTGGCGCGGCGCGCTCAGACGCGAGCGGGCTCTCGATCTTGGCGATGAGTCCTGTCGCCACGCGGGTGTAGCGAGCCGTCGTGTCGAGCTTCTCGTGTCCAAGCAGGCCGCCATAATGAGCATCTTTCTATGTCACTGAAAGTCCAAGCAGGCTTGGCAAATCGCTGTTAGCGGACGCTGCACTTCTTTCGCGCGCAATATCCCGCGACATCTTCGGCTTCGATCGCCCATGGCGCGCCCCGACATATCTGCCGCCCCTTGACGATCCCTTGTCGGACCATGCGTAGCGCGGTCATCACGCTGACGTCCATGATCTGCGCCGCCGCTTCAAGTGTGATTTCCCCTCGCTCTGCCCATTCGTCGGGACGATGTACGGCGATACCATAGTGGTTACGGAACGAGCAGACCCGCGCCTGGGTCCAGCCGTTGCCCCGCCCAGTCGGCTTGCCGGCGCGATTGAGAAGCCGCGCAATTTGCCGGTCGGGCATCAACCGGACCAGTTCGCGGACGAGCGACAGGGTATCTTCGGGGATCGTCCAACGATGTTTGCCTACTCCGTTCTTCTTCAGTTTGATCGCGGTATGGTCGCCGCCCTGCCAGTGCAGGACCATCTCGATGTGCTCGGCTTCAACGCGCACGACGATTTCGTTCAAGGCCGCACGCAGGATCCGCTTCCGCGTCGCCGACGTCGCCGCCGGGTGCGACCAGGCGAGTTCGAGGTCGTGGCCGAGCCGCATCAGCTGCTCCCGCTCCCGTTCCCCCAGCGGCGCCGGTTTCTTTGCGTCGACGGCGGCGATTTCGTCCTCGATACCGCGCACGACCTGCAGCGCCTCGTTCCACCGCCGCTCGAGTTCGCCGGCGACAAGACGGTTCGTCGGTCTACGGCATCGTATTGACGGCGTGCATGTGCCGCTTCGAAACGCGCCCGCTGCAACGCAAGCTCCAGTTGTCGCCTGGCGGCCGACGTCTCGCCCGCCAGCGCGCCGAGCGCCCTGACCGCCGCGTCGACGCCGAACGGCTTCAAGACCCGTAGCACTTCCGCGCCGACCGCCTGATCGGCGCGCAAGCCGCCAAACGAGATGCAGCGCTGGGCGCCGTGGTTCACGAGCGCGCCTTCGCAATGATAGCGCCCCGCCTTGCCGCCGTAGGCCACGTACATCTTGCGACCGCAGTGGCCACAGCGCAGAAGGCCGGCGAGGAGCAACTCTCCCTGTCGCGCAGCTCCTCTGGCGACGGCGCCGCCCTTGCCCGTCGCGTTGTCGGCGATCACCCTCTGATTCCTCTCGAACTCCGTCCAGGAGATATAGCCGTCGTGTTGGTCCTTGAGCAGCACGTCCCATTCGGCAAGTGGGCGGCGCATGCCGCGCCTTACGCGCTTGCGGCCCTCCTCCACGCTGACCTTGTTCGTGGTCCGCCCGAAGGCATATGCGCCGGCGTAGACGGGGTTGGTCAGGATGGCGTGCACGGCGCCGTAGAGCGGTAACCGCCAGCCGACGATGCGCCCTTCCGCAGCACTGTGGCGCGCGGCGGGAAGCGCGATGCCTTCCTCACGCAGCCATAAGTGCACCTGTCGTACGCTCTGAAGCTCGGCGAACTTCCCAAAAACGAGCCCGATGGCCGCCTGCACCTGCTGGTCCGGGTCCTTCTCAATTCGGTCGCGCCCGGTCTTCACGTAGCCGGCGGCAACTCCAAGGAACAGCGCGCCGCGACGCGCCTTCTGCTTCAGCGCCTCGTGCGAGCGCTGCCGAAACAGCGACAGCTCGAGTTCGCTCATTGTGCCTTTCATGCCGAGCAGCAGGCGATCATTGGAATGCCGAGCATCGTAAATTCCGTCTTCGTCGACGATAACGGTCCCGACCAATCCGCAGAACTCGATCAGCGTATGCCAGTCGCGGCCATTGCGGGCGAGCCGGGAAGCTTCGATCGCAAATACGGCCCCGACGCGCCCGTCGCAGATCGCCGCCAGCAATCGCTCGAAGCCGGGCGCGTGACGCCGCCTCCCGAGCGCCAGATCGTCATCGACAACCTCGACGGTAGCCCAGCCGAGCTCTTTTGCGCGACCGGCAAGGCCGTATTGGCGCCGCAGGCTCTCCTGGTTGTGCACAAGCTGATCGGGGGTCGACTGGCGCACGTAGACAAAGGCGCCGCGGCGAGGTGGTCAGCCGTGATCTTGGTCATCGTCGACCTCCCTGCCCATCAGCGCCGTCGCGATCTCGCGCAGTAGCGCCTCGATCAACCCCGCCAACTGCTCCCGCTGAACGGAATCGGCATTGTTTGGCGCTCGTCCGCTTCGAACAGATCTCGCTGTCGAACGATCGCGTTGTGCGTCATGCTTCGCCTCCTCCATCCCTAAGTCCATCGGAGAAAGCGTAGAAGCGCATCCGCCTCGGCGCGTAGGCGCGCAGAGCGTCGAGGGAAAGTCTGGGTTCGATCGAGAGTTTATGTTGCGCGCCCACTCGGCGTCATCCAGGCGGGATACAGGCTACCGTTCCGTCTGCTGAGGAATGACGACCAGATCGTCCCGCGATACGCGAATTGCCTGAGGATGAGCACCGTTTCGCCGCACCGAGGATGAAACGGATAGTGATCCGTCCCTCGATTGGTTGTTGTCGGGCAGTATGTGTCTGTTTCGAGCAACGCCTGAATCAGCCGAATGTCTTTGCCGTCCCCGAGCAGATGGGTTGCGAAGGAATGGCGCAGCGAATGAATGGAGACCGACTTGCGCAGGCCCGCGGCTTTCGCCGCCTCCTTGAACAGCCGGCCAAACTGGCGCGCCGTCGTCGGTTGACGATCAATGCGACCGGGAAACAACCAGCGTCGTTCCGGCGCAACGCCGGCGTCGCGCCGGGTCGGCCGCGCCTTCCACCATTGCCGCAGCAGGTCGAGGATCTCGGCCGGAAGCATCACATTCCGGTCCTTGCCGCTTTTCGACTGCACGACGCGGATGATCGTCTGCTCGCTGTCGATGTCGCAGGCTCGCAGCCGCACCACTTCGCTGGCCCGAAGCCCGCAACCATATGCGAGCGTCAGCATCGCGCGGGCCTTGAGGCTCGGCAATCGGCCGATCGCCGTCTCGCGCCGCTCAAAGACGCGCGGGGACGGGGTGCCGTCGAAGCGATCGTCCAGCGACCGCCTGTCTCACATATTGGGGTAATTCGGGCCTCCGCCGCCTTCCGGCGTGCACCAGTTAATGTTCTGCGCCGGATCCTTGATGTCGCAGGTTTTGCAGTGCACGCAGTTCTGCGCATTGATGACAAAAAGCGGGTCGGTCTTTTTCACTTCGTCGCTATAGGCAATTTCATAGACCCCCGCCGGGCAGTAGAGGCGCGCCGGCTCGCCGAACTCGGGCAGGTTCTTGGCCACCGGAATAGAGGCGTCTTTCAATTTCAGGTGAATCGGCTGGTCTTCCTCGTGATTGGTGTTGGAGAGAAACACCGAAGATAATCTATCGAAGGTCAGCACCCCGTCGGGCTTGGGATAGACGATCGGCGTCACCTGATCGATGCGCTTGAGCGTGGCGTAATCGGGCTTGCCGTGCTTCTGCGTCCCGAACAGCGAGAAGCCGAACAGATCGTTCAGCCACATGTCGGCTCCGCCCAGAGGCACGCCGATCCAAGTGCCGAACTTCGACCACAGCGGCTTGACGTTGCGCACTTTTCTCAGATCCCGGCCGATCTCACTGCCGCGCCAGCCTGCCTCATAGGACGTCAATTCATCATGCGCGCGCCCGTGGCTCAGCGCCAACGCCAGAGCGTCTGCCGCCTGAACGCCCGACAGAATGGCGTTGTGCGAGCCTTTTATGCGCGGCACGTTCATGAAGCCTGCCGAACAACCGACCAGCGCGCCGCCAGGGAAGGTCAGCTTCGGCACAGATTGCCAGCCGCCCTCGGTCAAAGCGCGGGCGCCATAGCTCAGCCGCTTGCCGCCGGCGAACACGTCGCGGATCATCGGATGCGTCTTGAAACGCTGGAACTCGTCGAAGGGCGACAGCGTCGGATTGGCATAGTTCAGGTGAACCACAAAGCCGACGAAGACCTGATTGTCTTCGATATGATAGAGGAACGATCCGCCGCCAGTTCTGGAATCCAGCGGCCACCCGAAGGAATGCTGGACCAGCCCCGGCATGTGCAGGGCCGGATCGACCTGCCACAGCTCCTTGAGGCCGATGCCATACTTTTGTGGCTCGCGGCCTTGGTCCAGCTTGAAGCGGGCGATCAGCTGCTTGGACAGCGATCCTCGCGCGCCCTCGGCGAAAAGCGTGTATTTTCCCCGCAGCTCCATGCCGCGAGTAAATGAGTCTTTCGGTTTGCCGTCGCGGCCGACGCCCACATCGCCGGTGGCGATTCCGAGCACTTCGCCCTGGTCGCCGAACAAGACTTCGGCTGCGGCGAAGCCAGGATAGATTTCAACGCCGAGCGCTTCGGCTTTGGCGGCGAGATAGCGGCACACATTGCCCAGCGAGCCGACAAAATTTCCGTGATTGCTCAACAGCGGCGGCATCAGGAAGCTTGGCAACCTGACGCCACGTGACGCGCTGAGCAGATAGAACCTGTCCTCGGTGACCGGTGTTTTGAGCGGACGCTCGGGATCTTCGCGCCAGCCGGGCAGCAATGTGTCGAGGCCAATCGGATCGATCACCGCGCCAGACAGGATATGCGCGCCGATTTCCGAGCCTTTTTCCACGATCACGACAGCGGCGTCTGGCGCAATCTGCTTCAGCCGGATTGCCGCTGCGAGCCCAGCCGGTCCACCTCCGACAATTACGGCGTCATAGTCCATCGCCTCCCGCGGAGGCAGCTCTTGCGCTACGGTCATCGACTGTTTTGCTCCGATTGCCGGTGCAGGCTATCCAGATTCGAACGCCGCGCCAATTATTCCCGGCATGAAGACCTCGACGCAACTCGCCGTTCCTCTTTGCCAGGCGATCCGGCGCTTGCCCGGGCGGTCGGGCGTAGCGACCAGCGCCGCTGACGCGCCCATAAAGCGCTGCAGGGTCGTGGCCCAGAGATTGATGTATCGTCAGCGCGGTTTGCGCCTCGAACGCAGCCAGTGGCGGTTCTCACACGCGGAATGGCGCGAAAATCCGTACTTCGATTTCATCAAGCAGGCCTATGTGCTGACCACGCATTGTCCGGACGTTCTCGTCAAGCGCGCCGACGAAATGGATCCGCACGAGCGCGATAAGGCCCAGTTCTTATATCAGACAGGTGCAGAAGACCGCACAGACGTAGGTTCGGAATTCGGGGCGCGGCAAAGAAATCGGAAATCCATCTGACGGAGGAGGGACAAAGCGAAGCGACCCTTTACAAGGACGTTTCCCTTCTCTGCCGACGGTTTCGCCAAACGCCCCGCTCCCGTTCTTGCCCGAACGCGTCGGCGACGTTCGCTTGCGTGAGAGAATCACCCCACGGCTGAACGCATCTTGAACGGCGAGAGGTAACGGCTGTTTGCGACCCCAGGCCGTGTGAAAACTCCCGCAGGTCTTTACGTATAATCCACAATTGCGTCCGCCACGGCAACCGGGCAGTTGTACCGGCGCCGAATCCGTCGGAATCTCACCGGGGAGAGTGCGGGATGACGCGAGAAATCCCCGCCACTGAAAGCTTGCTTTCTGCGGCGCATGATTCAGGGGCCGAGTCGCATTCACTGTCTCTGCCGGGCGTCGAGCAAACGCTGTCGCACGGCAAAGATCTGTGCAGCAGGGAATTGATCGCGCGTCAGCGCGCGCTGGTCCGGGACATCAGGGAAATGATTTCCATGACGAAGAATATCGTCGCTTCGACCCGCGAGCAGCTCGACTCCATTAATTTGCTAATCGGAAAATCGCGCCGCCCGGCGCGCGAGACCGACCCGCGGCCGGAAGGGGACGCGGAGGAACGAGGCTCATAGCTCGCCGCCGGTCGCCGCGAGCGACAGAAGAGTGTCGCCGAAGGACTTCTCAATCAATAGGCCTCGTCGGCCGGAAGAATCTGTCCCTGCTCGGTCAGGACGACCCAAGAGCCGCCTTGGCGCGCAATGCGCTCGACCCTTCCCGCGCCGGGAAGAAAATCGCCCCGCCGAACGGCCCGTTCGCCATAGCGCCCTTCGACCAAAGCCACGTCATCCCTCGCTCCGAGAACAATGTAGCCGCGCAGGACCGGCCGTGGCCGGTCGATCGAGCCGGTCGTCTCCATCGAGATGTTGGGGCCGAGTTTCGGCGGCGGGGCGGACGGCTTTTGCGCCGGCGCGGTCGGATTTGCCGGCGTGGCGACGGGTGCGGCCGACGCGACGACCTTCTTCTCCAGCTTGTCGATACGGACGGCGAGTTCCGCCGCCTGCGCGCTCGTTTGGCGGTCGACGCGTTCATTGATCTTGTCGACTTTCGCGTTCTCTTCCCGGTCCAGCTTCTCCACGCGCTGGGCGAGCTGCGCAAGCGCGCCGCTGAGGTCGCGGGAGGACGCGACGTTCGACCGGATTTCACTGACGGATCGACGCAACTCGACCAGTTCGTCGTGCGGTCTGGCGTTCTCGATCACGCTGAGGCGCGCCTTGAGGGCGTCGATCGTCTGCGCGAGCGCCTCGGTCTTGTTCGCCTGCGCGGCGATGACGCCGGCTTGCGAGCGATGATCGTTGAACGCCCAGAGGGCGCCGCCGGCGAGAACCGCCGCCGCCGCGACGGTCGCGGCGAAGGCCAGTCGCAAGCGCCCAGTCGGCGCCGGCCCCGCCGTCCGATCGGCGAAGGACTCGGTCCCGAATGCAGGCTCAAACAGGACAGGCACAGGTAGGCGCGACCTCGAGCCGGCCAATTCTGGTCTTGTTTCCGCCTCGACGTCCGGCGGCGAGAGTTCGCAATTTCCTCCAGCCTGCGACTGGCTCTCTTCGGGCTCACTCATCGTGGACACAGCGGGGTTGACGCAACGTTCGGCAGATTGTCGGGCCTTACAGTTAAGGAATGGTTGAGCGGTTGAGCAGCTGAGCATCAGGCAGTCGCCGGAACCCTTGGGGAAGGAGCGGAAAGAACGCGGCGGCGCTTACGCCGCACCAAGCGACAACAGCCAATGCGCTCAGACTTCGAGCGCCTGGGAAGCCATGGAAATCGAAACCTCGAGACCTTCCGGGCGCCATATCCGCCGAATATCAACCAGACCTGAGGCGACCAGCCTGCCGGAGAAGGTCGAGCCGAAGCCCCTATGCTGCGGCGGGCCGGAGAGACGCGGACCGCCATTTTCACGCCATTCGATCGTATAGCATCCATTTTCCGCGGCGCAGGAGACCCTGACCGTCCCCGTCCCGCTCGAAAGGGCGCCGTGCTTCACCGCATTGGTCGCGAGCTCGTGCACGATCAGCGCGATCGTGCCCGCAGCTTGCAGGCCGATCGGCGCGTCGTCCCCATCGATTGCGATCGTCTCGTGGAATTGTCCGTTGTAGGGAGCGGTCAACAGCCGCAGCAGGCCCTTGACGGTTTCCGCGCCGCCTTGCGGCGCAGGGGCGGCGCCGAGCGGAGACACGTAGCGGTGCGCTGCGGCGAGCGCGTCGATGCGCGCCTGAAGAGCGCGGGCGAACGGGCGCATCTCGGGCTGGCCGCGGGCGGAAAGCGTCACCAAACCGGAGATGACCGCGAAAATGTTCCTGATCCGATGGGACAGCTCGAGGGAAACGAGGTCGTGCGGAACCACCGCCTCGTCGAGGTTGTCATTGTCGGCGGGAATCGCGGCTCGGTTTGCCATTTGTGCGGGCACCGTAGGCGACCCGCGCCATCCGGTCTGCCCACAAGTGGACACAACTGGCCAAGATAAGCATCGCCGGGCGTAACCGCCTGTTTAGGGACCCAAGAATGACGATGCTCAATTCCGGAGCCGCCGAGGCTCCCGCCAACAACCTTCTCAGGGCTCTGCGGCCGGACGACTTTGCCCTTATCAGGCCGTACCTCAGACAAACCTCCGTCCCGGCCGGCCAGATCCTTTACGAGCCCGGCGACAACGTCGGGCATGTCTACTTTCCCGTCGACCGGACCCTTCTCGCTTTCCGGGTCGTGCTCGACGACGGGCGCGCGGTCGAAACGGCGCTGGTCGGACGCGAGGGCGCGATGTCCGGCATCGTCAGTCAGGGCCGACTGCCGTCTTACTCCAGGGCCGAAGTCCTGCACCCCGGGCCGCTCCTGCGCATGGAAGTGGAGCAGCTCGAAGGGGCCAAAATGAAATCGCTTTCGATCCGCCATCTGTTCGCCCGCTACGCCGACTGTCTGATGGCGCAGGTCTTTCAGTCGGTCGCGTGCAACGCGGCGCATTCGATCGAACAGCGCGCGGCCCGATGGCTCATCTCTGCGATGGAGAGGACCTCCGACGCGCGCGTGCCGCTCACCCAGGAGCAACTCGCCGGCATGCTCGGCGTCGGCCGAAGCTATGTCAGTCGCGTGATCCAGTCCCTGAAGTCGCGCAAGCTCATCGAAACCCATCGCGGCGGCCTCACCGTCGCCGACCCTGAAGGACTGAGGAGGCTCGCCTGCGGCTGCCACGAGTCCGTCCGCCGCCACTTCGACGAAGTGCTGAAGGGCGTCTATCCGGACGACCCCGTCAGCGGTTCCGCGGTCGCATAGGACTTACCGCGTCAGCGCAACGCAGGTGATGTCGTCGAACTGGGGCTTGCCGCGCGCGAAATCGCGCACAGCGTATTCCACTCGCGTGACCCACTCCGCGGCGGTCGACCCGTCGCCCTCAGCGAGAAGATCGAGCAGACGCTCGTCGCCGAACTCGATTTCGTTGACGTCGGAAGCTTCGGTGACGCCGTCGGTGTAGAGAAAGAAAAGATCACCCTCGCGCATCTCGGCGCGGCGCACGTTGATCTTAAGATTATCGAACATGCCGACCGGCAAACCGCCTGCCGGCAACGTCTCGACCGCGCCGCCCGCGCGCCGCAGGAGCGCCGGAAGGTGTCCGCAGCTGACATATTCGATCTCGCCCGAGCCCGGATCGAATACGGCGTAAAGCACGGTCGCGAACAGTTCCGCGGCGTTGTTGTTGGCGAGATAGGCGTTCGCCTTGCGGATCGCGCCCGGAAGGTCGGGCGTCTCGCGCAGGTTGATGCGGATCAGCGTCTTGGTGATGCCCATGAAGAGCGCCGCCGGCACGCCCTTTCCGCAGACGTCGCCGACCCCGATTGCGACGCGCCCGTCGGCAAGTCGGACGAGATCGAAGAAATCGCCGCCGACGTCGCGCGCCGGGGTCATCGCCGCGGAAACGTCGAGGCCGGTCTCGGCGACGAATTCGCCGACCTTCGGCAGGAGCGCGCGCTGAATGACCGCGGCGCTCGCCATTTCATCGTCACGCTGGCGGCGGAGGACAATCTGCTCGGCCATGCGGCCGAAGGTCAGCCCGAAATCGGCGAGGTCCGGAATCGGATTGCGCAGCTCCTCGAGCAGGGCGGGATCGAAATCGTGACGCTCGAGCGCGGCCAGGGCATGAGTATAGAGGCCGATTGCGCCGTTGAACTTGCGCAGACGGTCGCCCATCCGGCCGATGATCTCGATGAGCAGCGACGGCGTCGCGCGCGCGACCTTGGTGAGCGCGTCGCGTCCAATTTGAAGCGCGGTGACGGAGGTATGGGCTCGGGCGGTCGCCGAGCGCGGCAAGCGAGCGAGCGAGCCGAGTTCTCCAACCAGGCAGGGCGCCTTCAGGGTCGAAATCGGGATCGCGCCGCGCGCGCTGTCGGCGGTGACTGTCACCGCTCCCTCGAGAATCAGCAAGGCGCAGTCGCTCGGCTGTCCCTGGAGCATGAGAATCGCGTCCGGGTCGAAGGTCCGGATTTCGGAGGCTTCGATCAGAAACGCAATGTCGGCTTCGGAAAGGTCGCGGAAGGCGCTCGTCGCGCGGATGGCGGCGCTGAGCGCCGGGGTCGCGTTCATTCTTCTCTTGAGCGGCCTCAGCGGCCGGGGTTGGCGTCGAATTCGAGGATGAGCCGGTTATGGCGGTCGTCGCGCCGATAGCTCATACGCCGGGAGAATTTCTTCAGCAAGCCCATGCCATAGCCGCCGATCTTGAAATCTTCGGTTGGACTCTCGATCCGCCGCACAGGGGCGACGGTCGGATCATAAGGATCGCCGTCGTCGACAAACTCGAGGCGCACGCCGTCGCGCCCCGTGCGAATCGAAACCGATGCGCGATTGGCGCGGCCGTGGTGGACGGCATTGAGGAAGAGTTCCTCCAGGCACAGATTGATGGCGAACTCAGCGTCCGAGGCGAGACCGAGGGCGCGAGACTCGCTCGCTAGCCACGTCTCGGCCTCGCAAGCCGACGCGACCGTGCCGGGGAAGTCGCGTGAGCGCGTCTGCGGAAGGAGCCGGTTCATGCCTTCCTGCTCTCGAAATCGGCGCTCCGCTCTCTCAACACTGCCGCAGCGGAGGGGAAATCGGGGTAGAGGCCGACGATCTCGTTGAAGCCCGTCGAGCGAAGCACCTTCGACACGTTTTCGTCGGCGCCGCAGACCGCCATGTCTGCTCCCCGGTGAATAAGCGTCTTGGCGCTCACCATCAGCGTCCGAACGCCGAGAGAGGCGATGAACGAAACCTTGGACAGGTCGACGATCAGCGATTTGGCGGTTTTCGCCAGCTCCTCAAAGCGGGCGTCGACCGCCTGGGCACCCGCGATATCGAGGCGGCCGTCGAGCGCGACGTGGGTCAAACCGTCCGCGTCAATCACAGTCATGTCCATCCGAGCACCGTTTCCAATCGGCATGGTCATCCGAATTGGAACGAGTAATCGCGCTTGATGACGGTTTGGCGACAGAAGCGCGCGAGCGCGCACTTTGCCGCAAAGACCCGCCGATCCTAGCTGTTGGCCGCCGCCTTCTCGGCCTGCCGGCGTCGTTGCGCCTGGCCGCGGGCCTTGTCGACCGCCGCGCGGGCCGAATCGTTCAAAGCGAACATCTCGAGCGCTTCCTCTTCCGCGTCGATCACCGGCGTAACGGCGAGGTCGGAATAGGACTTCGCGTCCGGGTCGGCCTGAACGCGATAGCGCATCCGCACCCCTTTCAGCGCGTAGAAGCCGAAGCGCGCGTATTTCGACATCGTTTGCCATGCATGCGCTGGATAGAAGACCGCCGCGGAGACACGCGGCAGCTCGGGCCGCCGCTGGGTCCGGTCCTTGCGGCGGAAATAGCCGCATTGCTGCGGATGCACGCCCTCGAAGTTCATCGCGCCGTAGATCTGCAGCACCCCGCGCAGGATCCGGACCGGATTGATCCCGTAGGCGAGGTTGCGCCGCATCATGCGCTCGACGTGCTGATCGCTGTAATACCAGTTCCACGCGTTCCAATAGGTGCGCTGCCATTCCTCGCGGGTCATCCGCGGGTGCTCGACGGTCGCAGTCTCGAGATCGTACTTGTTGAGGTCGGGATCCATCCAGACGCCTTGCTCGAAGAGTTTCTTGTGGTCCTCCGAGCCCGGCAGCGGCGTCAGCATGGTGAACTCGAGCAGATCGACCGGCAGTTCCTTCTGGACGATCTCGATGTCGCGGCGCACGCTCGCCGGCGTGTCGCCCGGCAGGCCGAGGATGTAGCCGGCGTAGGTCACCATGCCCGCCTGTTTCCACGCCTGGAACATCTTGCGATATTCCGTGATGCGGTTCTGGGTCTTCTTCATCTGGATGAGATTGTCGGGATTGATGCTCTCGAGCCCGACGAAGGCGTAGCGGCAACCGGCGCGGGCGGCCTTCTCGATGAAGCGGGGAATCTTGTGCGCGAGCGTATCGACCTGGATGAGGAAGCTGATCTTCAGGCCTTCCCTCTCGCGCAGCACGATCAGCCGGTCGAAGATCGCCTCCCAGTTCTTGTTGCGGGCGAAATTGTCATCGGTGATGAAGAAACGCGAGATGTTCTGCGCCGCGTTCTGCCGCACGATGCGCTCGATGTCGCCGGCGCTGCGGTAGCGCGACTTGCGGCCCTGCACGTTGATGATCGTGCAAAAGGAGCACTGGAACGGGCATCCCCGGCCCGCGTCGAACGACGAGAGGACGCCGTCGTAGCGGCTGACCAGGCGGCGCGGCAGATAGGGGATCGTCTGCTCCTGAAGGTCCGGCAGATCGTCCATGGTGTTGTAGATCGAATTCGCCACGCCGGCGCGGATGTCCTTTAGGAAGGCGCCGAAATGCTCTTCGGCTTCGCCGGCGTAGAGCACGATCCCGAGATCCGTCGCCTCCCTCAGTTCGGGCGTCGGCTCCTTCAGCATGGCGAGGCTGCCGCTGACGTGAAAGCCGCCCATCGCGACCGCCACGCCTTTCGCCCGGAACGCGCGCGCGATCGCCATGGCGCGCGGGAATTGGTTAGACTGGACGCCGACCAGGCAGACGAGCCCGGAATGTCCGGGCTCGTTGATGCGTCTTGCAATCCGCTCGATCGGGATCGTGACGTTCATCTCGTCGTAGGCATCGACCTCGATGTCGACGTCATCGCCAAGCACCCGCCGGTCGGCGCAATCCTGGGCGATGGCGTAAAGGGAGGCCATCGAGTTTGAGGGAATCCAGGCCTTCCACCACTGAATGACGTAGCCGTCCTTATCGTAATGCGAGGGCTTCACGATCTCGATGTGAAAGATTGTCATCGCATCCCCGATCTGGCCCGCCATGCCGGCGGCGCCGCCCGAAACCGGGGCGGGGCCGACCCCCGTATACGATGCATTGCAACGTCGGCGCAAACGACGACCGGATCAAGCCAGTCCATGAGGCAGCGAAGTGCCCGTCCAGCGACCGTCCTCTTGCGGCGTCGTGTCAGGCGTGTCCTTGGCGTGCATCGCGTCGTGAAACGCCCGCCATTGCGCGTCGAACAGGGCCGCGCCGAAGTCGAGGATGTCGCCGGAGGCCTCCCGCACGAGCGAGAACGCGGTCGGACGATGCGCGCCGAGACGCCCGGTCAGCGCGCTCTCCTCGAAAGTGAATTGGGTCTTGAACTTCTGAGCCAGCATCCGCATGCCGATGTTGTCTGGAAGGCAGATGATCTCGATCGTCTCGACGCCGTGGTTGGTCGCAGCGCGCTGGATGCGGCGGAAGAGCTTCTCGCCGATGCCCCGGCGACGGTATTCGTTCTCGACCGAGAAGGCCGCCTCGGCGTGGATGTGCCGCCCGAACGGCGCCTGCTCGCTCCAGATCGCCTGCTTGGACCGCAGTTCCGCTGCACCGCACAAATGGCAGTCGACGAACGCGCCGTACAGGAGGTCGCCCCGCCCGAAGCAGTGCTCGGCATAGTGGACGAGGAAGTCGTCCGACATGCCGCCGCCGAAGCGCTCATGCCGGCTGCGGGCGTCCAGACGCAACAAATGGTCGCGAAACGCTTCCATGTCCGATGGCCAAAGGCGGCGGATTTCGACGTTCAAAGACAGTTTCTCGCTCATGGCGTTCCCGGCGAAATCAGTTCTCGGCCGTTTACTCCTGAACCATTATATTGTGCAGCGCAGCATAATTTGCAAGCGGCCTGAATTATTCCTCCTCGGTTGTGGGGAACCGAAACAGTGTCTTGCCCAGCGTCTGTCGCTTGGCGATCGCCTCGAACGCCTTCTGGTACTCGTCAATTCGATATTTTGCATGAATATGGACGCCCAAACGCCCGCTTTTCGGCCCATTTGAGCAGCTGGGACATATTGTCGCGATGGGCTTCGGGCTCCCGATGGACGAACTCGCCCCAGTACACGCCCCGGATGTCGCACCCCTTCAACAATGTCAGGTTGAGCGGCGGGCGGGGAATCTCGCCGGAGGCGAAGCCGATCACCAGAAGCCGGCCCTTTCCAGGCGAGCGATCGCAGCGCGGCCTCGGTCAACGCGCCGCCGACCGGATCGTAGACCACGTCCGCGCCCTTTGCCGCCGGTCAGCGCCTTCAGTCGCGCCCGCAGGTCCTCCGAGGCGTAATTGATCGTCTCGGCGGCGCCGTAACGGCGGGCGAACTCGAGCTTTTCGTCCGACGAGGCGCAGGCGATCACGCGAGCCCCCATCACAGCGCCGATCTCGACCGCAGCGAGCCCAACCCCGCCCGAGGCGCCGAGCACGACGAGCGTTTCGCCGGGCTTCATCTCGGCGCGCTGCTTGAGCGCATGCAGCGTCGTGCCGTAAGCGATCGAAAGACCGGCCGCCTTGTCGAGCGGAAGTCCATCGGGCACGTGCGCCAGCCGCTCCGTAGCGATCGCGATCCGCTCGCGCGCCGCGCCATATCCGGTCGAGCCCATCACCCGGTCGCCGACCGCAAAGCCCTCGACGCCAGGCCCGAGGGCGGCGATCCGGCCGGAGAACTCGCCCGGCCGGCGAGAACGGAGGCTCGGGCTTCAGCTGGTATTTGCCCTCAATGATGAGCGTGTCGAAGAAGTTGAGCGCCGCATAGGCGACCTCGACCACCGCTTCTCCTCGCTCCGGCGACAGGCGGCTCGACGTCCATCACCTTCAGGTTTTCCACCGGACCAAGCGACGGACAGATCAGGGCTTTCATTGCCGACTCCCAATTTTACTCATTTTTCATTAACCAGATGCAGCTTTACAAGGCCGGTCCCTCAGGGGAAAGCGCGAGGCCGGAATTTCGCCCCGATCCCTCGGCATGGGGAACGAAAAGCCGGCTCTGGAGCGGGGCTCGAGGACTGATGTCGATGATTTTTTCTGCATTTTCTCTTCGCTGGCGCGTCGCCGCCGCTGGCCTCGCCGCGCTTGGGTTTCGCCTCGGCCCTCGCCTCCGCCGAGGCCGCGCCCAAGAAGACGGAGAAGAGCGACGCGGGCAAACCCAATCTCATCGCCACCTTTGGCGACTGGAACGTGTTCGTCAGTCAGATCCCCCAAGGGGCGGATCTGCTATGTCCTCGCTCAGCCCAAGTCGCGCGAGCCGTCAGGCCTCAACCGCGACCCCGGCTACGCCTTCATCTCCGACCGCCCCGCCGAAGGCGTGCGCAACGAGGTTTCGTTCATCATGGGCTTCGACGTCTCCGGCGGTGCGGAGACGGACGCCAAGGCCAGCGCCAAATCCGACGCGAAACCCTCCGCAAGGTCGAGGGCGAAGGCTTCGAAGACCGAGGCGAAGGACGAAGGTCGATCGCCGCGCCGCTCGCCACCGTCGGCGAGGAGAGCTTCGACCTCCTGCCCAAGGGCGCCGATCTCTGGGTGAAGAACGCGGCGCGAGAGAGCGCGCTCATCGCGGAGATGAAGAAGGGCGACGACGCTCGAGATCAAGGCCGCGTCCCTCAAGGGCAACCAGTCGACCGACGCCTACTCGCTCGCCGGCTTTTCGCAGGCGATGGAGCGGCTGCAGAAGGAATGCCCATCGAGGTCGTAGCGCCCTTTTCGAACGCGGCAGCCTGCTGCGCGCCGAGCCCCGTCCCTCGTAAAGCTGCGGAAGAAAACGCTTCAGCCGCGCGGCCTCTTGGCGGCGAACAGGTAATTCACGCTCAGATCGTCCGACAGCCGCCAGTATACGACGCAGCGGGTCGTAGACGACCCCCCGGCGCTCCATGAACTTTGAGGCCCGCCTTGCGGGCGGCGAGGGAGAACTCTCCGGCGTGACGAACTGCTCCCAGCGATGGGTTCCGGGCTCCAGCCAGCGCAGCACATATTCGGCCCCGACGATGGCGAGCGCGAAGCTTTTCAGGGTGCGGTTCAGGGTCGAAGACAGAAAGAGCCCGCCGGGCTTGAGGAGGGAAGCGGCGAGGGCGACGAACCTGCGCCGGATCGGCGACATGCTCGACGACCTCCATCGCGCTGACCATGTCGAATCGTCTCGGCTCGGCTCGCGACCCCCTCGAGGGTCGCGACGCGATAGGCCAGCCTTGCGCCGGTCTCCTCGGCGTGGCGTCGGGCGGCGCCGATCGAGGCGGGAGCCGGGTCGACGCCCAGCACGTTTCCGCCGAGCCGCGCCAAGGGTTCGGCGAAGAGCCCCGCCCCGCAACCGACGTCGAGGATTTCGAGGCCGGCGAGCGGCGGCCCGACCTCGGCCTCGCGCCGGAAATGCCGCAGAGCGCAGTCGCGCGCCCAGCCGATACGGACAGGCGTCAGGCGATGCAGCGGCGCCATCGGACCGTCGGCGTCCCACCAGGAGTCGCCAATCGCGTCGAATCGCGCGACTTCGGCGGAAATGACGCTCGGCGCGGGCTTGGCGTTCATACAAACCTCTTATCAGGCAGGCGCACGTTGACCGCCCGCACCGCCCGCCTTTATACGCCGCCGCGTTTCGTCGCGCGACCGGCGCGTCCCCTCGAAATCAGAGGCCCGCTTGTCGCGTCTGGTGATGAAATTCGGCGGCACGTCCGTCGCCAATGTCGAGCGCATCCGCGACGTCGCCCGCCACGTCAAGCGTGAGATCGACGCCGGCCACCAAGTCGCGGTCGTCGTCTCCGCCATGGCGGGCAAGACCAACGAGCTCGTCGCCTGGTGCAAGGAGGCCGGATCGCATTCCGACAACGCGGAATACGACGCCGTCGTCGCCTCTGGCGAACTCGTCACCGCGGGCCTGCTCGCGCTGGTCCTGAAGGGACATGGACCTTAACGCCCGGTCGTGGCAGGGATGGCAGATCCCACTCCTCACCGACGACGCGCACGGCTCCGCGCGCGTCACGAAGATCGGCGGCTCTCAGCTGGTCGAGGGCCTTGAGCGAGGCGAAATCGCGGTGGTTGCCGGCTTCCAGGGCCTGCACGCGCAAACGAACCGGGTGACGACGCTCGGGCGGGGCGGATCGGACACGTCGGCGGTCGCGCTCGCGGCGGCGATCGGGGCCGACCGCTGCGACATCTACACCGACGTCGACGGCGTCTACACGACCGATCCGCGCGTCGTGCCCAAGGCGCAGCGACTCGACAAGGTCTCGTTCGAGGAAATGCTCGAAATGGCCTCGCTCGGGGCCAAGGTTCTGCAGGTGCGCTCGGTCGAAGTGGCCATGGTGCACAAGGTCAAGCTCTATGTGCGGTCGTCGTTCGACGACCCGGCCGATCCGAAGCTCGGCACGCTCATCTGCGACGAGGAGGATATTTTGGAGCAGCAGGTCGTCACCGGGATCGCCTTCTCCCGCGACGAGGCGCAGATCACCTTGCGCGAGGTCGCCGACAAACCCGGCGTCGCCGCGGCCATCTTCGGCCCGCTGGCGGACGCCAACATCAACGTCGACATGATCATCCAGGTCGTCTCCGAGGATTCGACGACGACCGACATCACTTTCACCGTCTCCGGCGCCGATTTCGCACGGGCGAAGGAGATCATCGAGGCGCGGCGCGACGCGATCGGCTTTGCGCGTCTCAACGGCACGCAGGATGTGGTGAAGATTTCCGCGATCGGCGTCGGCATGCGCTCGCATTCGGGCGTCGCCGCCCTCGCCTTCAAGGCGCTCGCCGCCAAGGGCATCAACATCCGTGCGATCACGACCTCCGAGATCAAGTTCTCGATGCTGATCGACGAGGCCTACACCGAACTCGCCGTGCGGACGCTGCACTCGCTTTATGGGCTTGACGCGAGGGGGTGAGGCGGCGCTGCGTCGCTGCCGATCTCGTCGTAGCCGCGGCCGAGGAACTGAATGAGGCAGAAGCCGTGGCCGAACGGGTCAGACAGCACGGCGATCTTGCCCCAGGAATTGATGCGGATCTCCGTCTCGGCCCGGGCGCCTGCAGCGACGGCGCGGGCGACGGCTGGTTCGATGTCGTCGACAACAATGTCGAGATGGACCGGCGTCCAATGGCGATCGTAACGGCGTGAGTCGGTTCCGGCGCCAATCGAGCCGCCCGCCTTTTCGAGGAGATAGAGCCGGACCGGCAAGCCGCCGAGCTCCACGAACTCCGCGCCCAGGCGGCGCGCGACGCTCAGCCCAAAAGCCTGTTCGTAAAAAGCGACGCCCTGATCGAGGTTCGGGACGTCGATGTTGATGAGCAAATCCATGCCCGCGAGCGTAGCAGACCCCACGAAATGGAAAAACAGATCGCCAGGAGGCGGCGGCGTTCTCGTCCTCGTTCAAGGGACGTTCAGGCTGGGCGGGTGTTAATGTCCGCGAGGCGCCTTCCGTCGTCTCGAAGCGAAAGGATCTCGCGATATTTCTAAAATTGGCTCTTGGACTTGCGCTGGCCGCGGGAGCGGCATTGCCTCTCGCGAGTTCGGCCGAGGCGGCCGTCGCAGACGGCGTCATCTCCGCGCACAGTCCGGCGGACCAGCTCGCGCCGATCGAAAAGGCGCAATTTGTCTACGGCGGTCAGAACTACTGCTGGTACAACGGCGGCTGGCATGGCCCCGGCTGGTATCGGTGCGGATACGCCTACCGCAATGGCTTCGGCTGGGGCGGCGCCTACGGTTGGAATGGCTGGCACGGCGGCTACCGTTCCGGTTACGGCGTCCACGGCGGTTACGGGTATCACGGCGGTCATTACGGCTACCACCACGGCTATTACCACGGCGGCGGCCACTATCATGGTGGCGGCCACTATCACGGCGGTGGCCACTATCATGGTGGCGGCCACTATCACGGCGGTGGCCACTATCATGGTGGCGGTCACTATCACGGCGGTGGCCACTATCATGGTGGCGGCCACTATCACGGCGGTGGCCACTATCATGGTGGAGGCCATCATCATGGTGGAGGCCACTATCACGGCGGTGGCCATCATCATGGCGGCGGCCATCATCATAGCGGAGGCGGCCACCACCACCGCTAATCGTTCGCCCCGATCATCCTGGGGTTCGCAGCGGCGCTTCGAAGCAATGCCCGCCGGTCTTTCCCGGCGGGCGAACTTTATGCGGCGCAGGGTCTGTGGCCGGTATTCAGGTATCAGGCTCTAGGCGGCCCCTCGAACTCGACCTGCGGCCTGCCTGCTGAGCCACCACGCCTTGGCCCCACTCAATCCAGATAGGTGACGACACCCGTTTCGAGATCATAGATCGCCGCGACGATCTTCACCTTTCCCGAGCCGGCGAACCCGGTGATGATCGTGCTCGCCGCGGTCAGTCGCGTCGCGGTTCGCTTGGCGCTTTCCTTGGCGGCGTTATTGACGAAGTCGCCGGGCTCGCCGCGCACGGCCAGCGCGGCCGGCACGATCGGTTCGATCATCGGGCCGATCGCGCCGGGATAGGTCGCGTTCTTGGTCACGACGTCGCAGGCCGCCTTGACCGCGCCGCAGCTCGTATGGGCGAGAACGACGATGACCGGCGAGCCGAGCACGGCGGCGCCGTACTCGACCGTGCCGAGCGTCGCAGTGTCGACGAGATTTCCGGCGTTGCGGGCGACGAAAAGCTCGCCGACGCCGTGACCGCCGAAGATCAGCTCCGGCGGCACACGGCTGTCGGCGCAGGAGATGATCGTCGCCCAGGGCGCCTGATGCCCCGCGACCGCGCCGCGGCTCGCCGCCAGATCGACCGAGCAGAATTGAGGATTGCTCACGTAGCGCGCGTTGCCCGTCTTCAGCGCAGCGAGTGCTTCGTCGGGAGAGAGCGTGGTCGGGGCCCCCTCGGCCGCAACCGCCCGCCCCGAAACTCCCGATCCCAGCGCGACGACGCTCGCCGCGCCGAACTTCAAAAAGTCCCTTCGACCGATTCCGCTGCTCTGGCAATTGCCGCACATGACCTGCTCTCCCTCTCGCGCCGGCGCGCGCGCTCCACCCCGTAAGACTGCCCGATAAGGCCGCTGCGCATGGACGAACGTGATGTCGCCCCGCGCACATGCGGTGACCGCGCAGCTTATCGCCGTCGCGAGCCAAACGCGACGACGCCAGCGCTCATCCGAGTGCCGGGATGCGCAGCACCTGACCGGGATAGATTTTGTCCGGATGGGTCAGCATTGGGCGATTGGCCTGAAAGATGACGTCGTATTTCGCCCCGTGCCCCTTGCCGTATTCCCGCTCGGCGATGGCCCAGAGGGTGTCGCCGCTCTTGACGGTGTAGAAATTCGACGCGGGCTCCGCCTTGGCGGGCTTGATGTCGTTCTGCACCGTCCCCACGCCGACCGTATTGCCGAGCGCAATCGCAATCTTCTCGGCCTCTTCGGTGCTCTTGGTCGAGCCCGTCACCTTCACCTTGTCGCCCTCAACCTCGATCTTATCGTCCGAGGCGTCAAGGCCGTGTTTGTCGAGCTCCTTCTTGAGCTCCTCGGCCGGCGCAGCCTTCGCTTCGCTTCCGCCGAAGATCGACGCGCCGACGTTCCTGACGAAACTGATCAATCCCATGACATGCTCCCAATGGCCGCCGGGCAGAACTGGCTCTTCCACCGCAAAAGGATTGGCCTCTTTTGCCCGGCCGCGGAGTATCCCTGAACGATGTTCCCCGGGCAAGAGACAAGCAGATTAACGTGCGTTTGGGCGCCCTTCTTGCCGTTCATCGCCGCGGTCGGCGATCTCTATCAGCACCCTTGCCGACGAACTTAAAAAGAACACAATTTTGGACGAAAAAACTTTATCGAGTTTCGGCCGAATGACTTGGCCCGAGCTGTGTTGGAAACTTCGCGGCAGGCCCACGACACCTCTCCTGGACATCGATACCAACCCACAGCGACGCCTCACAAGCGCCGTACGAACGCGCCTATCGCGCAAAAGGAAAGACTATGCAAGGAACCGTTAAGTGGTTCAACGCCCAGAAGGGCTTTGGTTTCATCCAGCCGGACAACGGCGGACAGGATGTGTTCGTCCACATCAGCGCCGTCGAGCGCGCGGGGATGAACAACCTCAACGAAGGCCAGAAGGTGAACTTCGAAATCGTCGCAGACAAGCGGACGGGCAAGTCGAGCGCGGGCAACCTCACCGCCGCCTGACCCAGTTTCGCGCTCTCGCCCTTGCCGACCGCGGATGAACCGGCGGCAGGCCAACCAAAGCGCGAACTGAGCACAACCGAGACCGACCACCCCCGTCGGATCTGTCGACCGCGGATGTACCGGGGGCAGACATCGGTCGGGGTGATCCACCAAAGAAAGCCGTCGCAACGCTTGCGGCGGCTTTCTGCGTTTTTCCTGCAGCATTACGCGTAGCATTTCCGTCCGTTTCGCCCTTCGCGAATTTGGAGACGAGGCCGGCAAGTCTGGTAAGCATGCGCGATCGATCCCCAGCGGAGGCGCGTCTTGAAAGACCCGTACGAAGTCCTCGGCGTCGGCAAGACCGCGACCCCGGAGGAAATCCGCAAGGCCTACCGGCAACTGGCCAAGAAGCTGCACCCTGACCTCAATCCTGGCGACAAGCATGCCGAAGAGCGATTCAAGGAGGTTTCGGTCGCGAACGACTTGCTGTCCGACCCCGAGAAGCGCCGGCGCTTCGACGCGGGCGAGATCGACGCGTCAGGCGCGGAGAAGGCGCCGCAAGGACGCTACTATCGCGAATATGCCGGCGGCGCGGGCCACCCCTACGAAAGCGCGGGAGGATACGCCGACTTCGCGGAGGGGAACGACCTCTTCGCCGAGCTTCTGAGGCGCAGCCGCGAGCAGGCGCGACGCGCTCCCGGCGCGGACCTCCACTACGAGCTTCACGTCCCCTTCCTCGATGCGGTGAACGGCGCGACGCGGACCATCACCCTGCCGCACGGCGGAACGCTCGACGTCAATATCCCGGCCGGCGTCGAGGACGGCCAGACCTTGCGCCTGCGCGGCAAAGGCGCGCCTTCGGCCGGCGAGGGCCCGCCGGGCGACGCCCTGGTGCAGATCGTCGTCGAGCCGCACCGCTTCTTTACCCGCGAGGGGGACGACATCCATGTCGAGCTGCCGATTACCGTGAAGGAGGCGGCGCTCGGCGGCGAAGTGCGGGCCCCGACGACGACGGGAAGCGTGATGTTGCGCGTCCCGAGGGGCGCAAACACCGGCGACACTTTGCGTCTGAAGGGCAAAGGGGTGAAGACGCGCGGCAGGACCGGGGACGAATTCGTCAAGCTCAAGGTCGTCATGCCGAAGCCGCCGGACGAGGCTCTCGATGCGTTCCTCCAGAACTGGACGCCGCCCCCGAGCTACGATCCCCGCAGGGAGATGTGATTCATGATCACCGAGCGCGAGTTTCTCGAACGCACCCACCTCGATCGCGGCACGCTGGAGATCTGGATCCGCGAATCGTGGATCTGCCCCGACGCACCGCGCCCGAGCGGGCCTTTACCGACATGGACCTCGCCCGCGCCAACCTCATCCGCGACCTCAAGCACAATATGGGCGTCAACGACGAGGGGCTCGACGTGATCCTGCATCTGATCGACCAGATGCACGGACTTCGGCGCGCGCTGGCCGAGGCGCTGGGGTCGCTCCGGGAGCAGAAGAAGAGTTCGCTAGGTCGACCAGCGTCGTGACCCCAGCTCCGATCTTCCTCGGGAAGCCAAGGTCTCGAGCGCGAACCGAATTCCCTGCCAACTGGGAAAAATGCAGCGAATTTCCCGCATTCCGGCGATTCGGGGAAAGACCGGCCCGAAAAGCCCAACGATTGGAGGCCGTTCCGGGAAAATTCCCTACGCGACCGAACAGGGAATGAATTCGGCGCATCAGGGAATTAAAGTTCCCTGTTCGGTCCGACAACAGGGATATCTCGCGCTGAATGCGCAACCGCGCCGCTCGCGAGAGCGCCGCACACACGAACGAGGGAGGACATCATGCGGGTCTTGTGCGCATTCCTGGTTCCGGCGGCCTGGGTTGCATTCGGAGCGCCGGCCTCGGCCGCCGAGCCGCTTCCGCAAACGGGCGCGGCGAAGCTCGCAGCCTATGCGGTCTGCCGCTCGCTCGCGATCGTCGACATGGGCCCGGTCGGCTCGAATTCCTCGGCCGAATGCACCGGCATCGTGAAGACCCGGGACGGGTCGAAGCTTCTCGACAATCTCGCCATCCGCTGCCTCGAGGAGGCAAAGGCGCGGCCCGAGGGCTACGCCTTCACCGGCACGTGCATCCAGACCGACGGCGACGGCGACAAGCTCTACATGACCTACGAGGGCCCGGAGGGCGGCGACATCGCGCTCCTCGGCGGAACCGGCAAGTACAAGGACATTTCCGGCTCGGGAACCTGGACGGTCGCCGACGCTCCGGGGAACACCGCGAGCCTGTTCGCCTTTACCCTGAGCTACGACGTGAGCTGGACGACGAAGGCGAAGTGAGGTCGCAAGGCCGGCCCTCCGGACGGCCGGCCCGAAGAACCTGACTTGTCATCTCAGCCGCTACGCCTGAGCGCCGGCGCCCCGCCAGCGACGGTCGTTCGCCCGTTGGGCGGCTCGTCGCACGCCGTCTCCCGCCCAAGGGCGTCGAGGCGAGCGGCGATCATCCGCCGGATCGACGCGGCCGGGCCCCGCATTCTCTGTGAAATTTCGAACGCCTCGCGCATTCCCTCCAGTTTTCCCGCTTTATGAGCGGCGGAGAGGGCTTCGGCTATGCACCTTTGACCATAGACGCTGAGCAACGCCAATCTGCGCGCCTCGGCGTTCCATTTGTCGTCGGTCATGGCGTTCGCCAGCCAGGGGCTGAGCCGGCCGATTCAACAAGGAAGACCTTGTCCTTTCGACCGGCCGATTGGATTTTTCCACAGTCATGGCTAAGTGGAGAACGGTCAATCACCAATAGACAAATTTGGAGAGGCCGGAGCTTGGACGATCGCGCATCGTCGCGCGAACGCCGTTCAAGGGGCGAACGATCGCTGCCTTGGGGGGAAATGACAGAGAGGGGACTGCCGGGTAGTGTCTCAGTTTGAAAATATGCCGGATTGACAAACGCTCGCATCGGCTCTGCGACCCGTGGTATGCTTACCGGCATGCAGGAGCAAACCATGACCGCAAAGGGAATCTACCGGACCGCGACCGCCGAGAGCGGCGCGGAATATGCATTTGTTGACTACGGCGTTCCGCAGTCGCTTGGGGAAATTCCTCGATCACAGTATGAGCGGCAGGGGTATTCCCCGCCCTTTGACGACCTTCCGACAAAAGATCAGTATTTTAAACCCAAGACATATGTAGTCGCGCTAGTAAGTCTGCCAGGGACCACAGAAGAAAAGACTCATAGGTCAGAGACAATTGTCACTTCCACTGACGATGAGGCCGTCGGAAAGGCGCGGCAGTGGGCGGCGCAACCGGGCTTACCAGACGGCGAATATTTTCTACAGGTGGTTAGAGATGGCGTTGGAGTTAAGAGCCTAAAAATAAAGGTGGCATCATAATGCCGACTGGTCCCAAGGGCGAAAAGCGCCCCGCCGACGTGATCGGCAACGCCGTCAAAGTCATGCGAATTGCGACGGGCGAGGAAACTGACGATCTGCCCGACGACGGCAAGGACCAGGCCGCGAAAGCACTCGGGGCCAAGGGCGGCGCCGCGCGCGCCAAGAGCATGACGCCAGAGCGGCGCGCCGAGATTGCGCGCCAGGCCGCTGCTAAACGATGGAAGGATCATTCATAGAAAGATCGCAGCTCGCAAGCTTCGCACACGAGACCGCAAAAATGATAGAACGCCCGACGGAGCCAACGAGGGAGGAGCGATGAACGGACTAGTTCATTTTGTTTTTCGGTATGGGAGCAGGTTCCGGCGTGCTTGGCGTCTCCTCTGGATTGATCCCGAGTATGGTGCCGAGAAGCTCGCGGAGCCGAATGCCAACATCACGCGAAAATCTCAATCGACTGGTAACGACGATGCGTGGCATGCCGTTGCCGCCAGCGACAGCATGGTCAATGGCTCCGAAAGTAATATTCACAACGTTTTCGTAAAGCCCAGCCGTTATGATCCAGTCAGTGAAGGTGATTTGACAGTTGAGCGGGTCAACGACTTCGGGGCGCTGCGGGGGAGGCAAATCTTCTTTCGATGACACGACACGACTCCGATCATAGCGTGCAGGCGAGCGAATTAAGCTCCTTCTGATAGCGGGTGAGAGATTCGTTAACCTCTAGGCGTTGGCCCTCGATTGTGTGCGATTCGCCAACTTGTAACTGAGCCAAAGGTATTCGCTTCGACCCGCTGATGCGGCCTGCCGAATGGAAATCGTCCAGCAAGTAAATCGCATTGAGCGGATCGTCGCACGAAAACACGTCTGCGTGTTCGCCCGCGATGTCCAGAACTTGCGCTAGATAAGCTTGCGTTGATCGGTCTGGGGTAAAGGCGGTTTGACGGTTCCAGCCGCAATGCGTCATGACGATTGCGTGAACCTTTGGACGTTTAGTAATTCCGGCTTGGGCATTCAACCTCAGAAAGTCCATGTCTTGTTTTTTCAGCATGGCAAGCGTCAGCTTAAGCGCCTGCATCGAATGCTGGTCCACCCGCACTGGAATAATTAGCGCGTCGGCAGCAACCCAGCCGAGGTGAGTAGCGCCTCCAAAGAAAGGACTTGTGTCGATGAGGGTCTTACTTGCTTTAAGATGGCCACAAAGTCTCTTAGAGATACTTTCTACAGATTGCAGAATGTTTTTCGTCGTCTCCTTACTACGGCCTCCCAGGTTGGCGGCAGCGCTCAATTGCGTGTAGAGTAGGCTAGGAAATAAGAACAACTCTTTCGAGCCTGGAACCGCGTATGCGCCCGATCCGTTTTTGAAGGACAGGTTGGCGGGAGGGACGCTCACGATCAAGTCATCGTCGTCTACACTAGGCGTACCCGCCATGACGCCGGGCAAGAGAGCGTCATAGACCGTATTTTCGGTGCGATCGCTGTCCTCGCCGAGAAGCGACTGGGTGAAATTGCACTGCGGACACAGGTCCAGCAAGAGGGACCTGTTATGGCGAGAGACCTCCCACGCGAGATTGAACGCCAGCGTGCTTTTACCGATGCCGCCTCGAAAATTTGAAATGACGTAGGTCCTAAATCTCGCCTTTGGCCGCGGGACCGCCTGTCCTTCGACGACCGTTTTGAATCTTCCAGTAGTTCCTGAAGCCGTGTGCTCATTGGCTCAAACCGCCTTTTCTGTTGATTGCGGTCCAAGCCGCTTGACCCGCATCCTTTAATATAAGAGGTTGATGCGGGTCAAGCGGCTTGAGCGGGTAAAGCTGATTCATCCACATGAACTAAGACGCTTGACGCTAAGCATGAAAGTTCATATCATGCGAAGCATGAACAAGCTCCCTGTTGCCAAGCGCGCCCAAATCCTCTCCATGCTCTGCGAAGGCGCTTCCATGCGCTCTGTCTCGCGGCTGGCGGACGTGTCGATCAACACCGTTTCGAAGCTCTTGGAAGATGCGGGCCGCTTCTGCGCTGGCTTCCATGACGCCAAGGTCCGCAACGTGAAGGCGAAGCGTGTCCAGGTCGATGAAATTTGGAGCTTCACCGCAGCGAAGCAGAAGAACGTCAGCGCGGATGAAAACGCCAGTCGAAGGCGCCGGCGACACTTGGACGTGGACCGCGATCGAAGCCGAGACGAAACTGATCATTTCGCATTTCGTCGGCGGTCGCGATGGCGATTGCGCCGCGTGGTTCATGCAGGACGTGGCCGATCGCGTCGCCAATCGCATCCAACTCACGTCGGACGGCCACAAGGCCTATCTTGGACGCCGTTGAGGGCGCGTTCGGGGCGGATATCGACTACGCCATGCTGGTCAAGATTTACGGCGCGTCGCCAGAGAGCGCGAAGGGCCGCTACAGCCCCGCCGAATGCATCGGGGCCAAGAAGGAGCGGATCGAAGGCAAGCCCGACATGGCGCACGTCAGCACGTCCTATGTCGAGCGGGCGAACCTCACGATGCGGATGCACAATCGGCGCTTCACGCGGCTGACGAATGCCTTCTCCAAGAAATTCGAGAACCACGCGCACATGGTCGCGATCTAGCGTCTGGTACAACTGGATCCGCATTCACAAGACGCTTCGCGTCACGCCCGCGATGGCTGCCGGCCTGTCGCAAACCGTCATGGATTGGTGCGATTTGATCGAACTGATGGACGCCGAAGCGCCTAAGCCCGGTCCACGCGGCTCTTACAAAAAGCGAGCCGCGGAATGAGAAGACCAACTGCGCTTTGCCTGTATCGCGTGATATTCGGCGCTCTTATGTTCTTTCCTGTCGGTTATGTCCTGTCTGCGCTACCTTACATCGGCAATCCTGACAACCCGCCGCAGGTGGTAGATGGTGGCTGAGGTACCATCCCAACACTTGCGCGGCCTGGATTGTTTTCGGAGCAATCTTGGGAGCGCTCTGGCATCTGATTGAACAATCAGCAAAAAATTCAAACTGAGACACTACCGACTGCCGCCGTAACTCCGGACGGCCGGCGACAGCCACAGAGGATGACGCACGAAGGTCCCGAGGGCGACATCGCGCGGGTTGGCGGGACGGGCGGGGCGAGGGACGCCGTCTCAAGGGAACCCGGGCTGCGGCCGACGCGCCCGGCGCCGCTTCGAGCCTGTTCGCGTTCATGCCGAGCCAAGACGTGAGCGGGACGACGAAGAAGACGGGAGCCGGTTCAAACGGGATGCCGTTTGTCGCTAATGGGCGCCGAAATTGCCTGTCGTGTCGATCGGTACGACGTTCGGGTAAGGCGGCTGGGCCGGAGCGCATCCTGCAACCGACAAGATCAGCGCGAACGATGTCAGTGTCTGGTCCGAAAGTTGTTGAGTCGGAGCGAAATCGGTTGTGATTTAAGGAAGGCGGACCAAATCGGGGGGCCGCCGATGTGGACGAACGAGAACCGAGCGAAATACAAGCGGGATCATTTGCGATACCCGAGCGACCTGACGGATGAGGAGTGGGCGCATGTCGAACCGCTCATTCCTCCGGCAAGGAGGGGAGGCCGCAAACGGGAGACGAACATGCGAGAGGCGCTCAACGCCTTCATGTACGTGCTGAGCACGGGATGCCAATGGCGTTACCTTCCCAAAGATTTTCCGCCCCGCAGCACCGTCTATCGATACTTCTGCGATTGGGGCATTGATGGCGTGCTGGATCGGATCCATGACACGCTCTACGAAAAGTGTCGTGAGCAGGCCGAACGTGAGGCCAGCCCAACCGCCGCAATCATCGACAGCCAGAGCGTGAGAAGCGCGGAAAAAGGGGGGCCTCGATCGATCCGCACGGGTTCGATGCAGGAAAGAAGATCAAGGGCAAGAAGCGTCATTTTCTCGTCGACACCCAAGGGCTGCTGATGCAGGCCATCGTTCATTCCGCCGACGTCCAGGACCGCGACGGCGGCGTTTTGTTGCTGACGACGCTGCTTGGCCGGTTCCCTTATCTCGAAAAACTGTTCGCCGACGGCGCCTATCAAGGGCCGATCTTCGCCCAAGCGGTCGCCAAAATCCTGTCTCGGGTCAAAATCGAGATCGTCAAACGATCCGATCAGGCGAAGGGCTTCGTCACGCTGCCCAAGCGCTGGATCGTCGAGCGAACGATCGCCTGGCTCAACCGCTGCCGAAGACTGGCCAAGGACTGGGAGAACCTCAACGTCACAGCCCTAATGTTCCTTCGTTTCGCCTCCATCCGCCTCATGTTGCGAAAGCTCTGCAATCCCGCATGAACTTTCAG
>CAWIHF010000018.1:0-103514 GCA_963835885.1 uncultured Alphaproteobacteria bacterium | reverse complement strand
GCGGCATACGCGAACGGCGGGTCACGACACCATCTCCAGAATCGTTTCCAGCACGCGGCGCAAGATGGCGCGCGTGCGCGCGCCACGCCCGTCGTCGATCGGCTGCGGCCAGTTGGCGGGCGAAGGGAAGTCGGGTTCCACCATGTAACCGCGACAGGCGAGCTCGAGCTGGATCGCTTCAATTCCCTCGCCCGGCTTGCCGTAATGACGGGTGATCCAGCCGCCCCGGAAGCGGCCGTCGACGACAAAACTCCGTCCGCTTGCCGCGAGCGCCGCGCCGAGCGCCTCGCGCAGTTTCGGACCGCAGCTCGAGCCGCCGTTCGTCCCGAGATTGAACACCGGCAGCTCGCCGTCGAACAGGCGCGGAATGCGGGAGCGGATCGAATGCGCATCGAACAGCGCGATCCGGGCGAAGCGGGCTTTGAGCCGCGCGATCTCGGCGCTGAGCGCGTCATGATAAGGCTCGAAGCAGGCTTGCCGGCGGGCGGCGATTTCGTTCGCGTCCGGCGCGGCGCCCGGATAGAGCGGTTCGCCGTCGAACGTCGTCGTCGGGCAGAGCTCGGTCGTCGCCAGTCCCGGATAGAGAGAGGCGCCGGTCGGGTCGCGATTGACGTCGATGATCGAGCGCGACAGGGCCGTTCGCACGACCGTCGCGCCGAGCGGCCCGGCGAAATCGTAGAGTTCGTCGAGCCGCCAGTCGGCGTCCTTGCGCGCGAGCCATGGAGTGACGAAACGCTGCTCATATTCGCGCAGTTCGACGCCGCCGTGCGGAATGCTGACGATCAACGGCGCCTCGCCGCACCTGACCTCGAGCCAGTCTGGTCGCTCGTCGCTCATCGCTGCGCATCCAAAGCCGGCAGGAGCCCCTCGCCGACCGCCTCGATGATCGCGCCTTGGCGCGCGAGCCGCGACGCCGCCCGGATTTCGGGATGAAAGTAGCGATCGTCGTCGAGATGCGGCACGTCGCGGCGCAGCCGCGCGCGGAGCGCTTCGAGCGGCGCGCTCGAGCGCATCGGGGCGTGAAAGTCGCAGCCCTGTGCGGCGGCGAGCCACTCAATGCCGACAATCGAGAACACGTTATCGGCCATCGGAGAAAGCCGCCGCGCCCCATGCGCCGCCATCGACACGTGATCCTCCTGGTTGGCCGAGGTCGGAATCGAGTCGACGCTCGCCGGAGTGGCGCGCTGCTTGTTCTCCGACACGAGCGCGGCGGCCGTGACCTGCGCGAGCATGAAGCCGGAGTTGAGGCCCGGGTTCGGCGTCAGGAACGCCGGCAGGCCGCTGAGCGCCGGGTCGACCAGCATGGCGATCCTCCGCTCGGCAAGCGAGCCGATCTCGCACAAGGCGAGCGCGATCATATCGGCGGCGAAAGCGACCGGCTCGGCATGAAAGTTGCCGCCCGACAGCGCCTCGTCGTCTTCGGCGAAGACGAGCGGATTGTCGGAGACGGCGTTTGCTTCGTCGGCGAGCGTGGCCGCGGCCTGGCGCAGGAGATCGAGCACGGCGCCCATCACCTGGGGCTGGCAGCGCAGGCAATAGGGATCCTGAACCCTCGGATCGCCGAACCGGTGCGAGGCGCGGATCTCGCTGCCGGCGACGAGCGCGCGTAACGCCGCCGCGCTCTCGCGCTGGCCGCGATGGCGGCGCAGCGCATGGATGCGCGGGTCGAACGGCGTGTCCGAGCCGCGCGCGGCGTCAAGCGTCAGGGCGCCGGTCGCCAGCGCCGAGCGCAACAGGGTCTCGGCCTCGAACAGCCCGACGAGCGCGTTTGCGGTCGAAAACTGCGTGCCGTTGAGCAGCGCGAGGCCCTCCTTCGGCTGAAGCGCGAGAGGCTCGAGCCCGACCGCGGCGAGCGCTTCGCCGGCCGGCATGACGCGATCGCCGACGACCGCCTCCCCGACGCCGATCATCGCGGCGGCCATGTGGGCGAGCGGCGCAAGGTCGCCCGAGGCGCCGACCGAGCCCTGCGAGGGAACGACCGGCGTCACGCCGCGATCGATCATCGCCCCGATGCAGTCGACCGTCTCCGGCCGCACGCCGGACGCCCCCTGTGCGAGGCTGCCGAGCTTCAGCGCCATCATCAGCCGCGCGACGGGAAGCGGCGTCGTCTCGCCGACGCCTGCGGCGTGCGACAGCACGATGTTGCGCTGGAGCTTCGCCAGATCGGCCTCATCGATCCGCACGGCGGCCAGCTTGCCGAAGCCGGTGTTGATTCCGTAGACCGGCTCGCCGCGCGCCAGGATGCGCCGGACCGCATCGGCGCTTGCCGCGACCTTGGCGCGGCAAGCCGGATCGAGCCCGACCGACGCCCCGCGCCAGATCGCGCGCCAGTCGTTGAGGCGCGCTTCGCCCGGGCGCAATGTCACCGTCATCGGCCCCTCCAGATTCTGGCATGCAAGGGATTGAAGCCGAGACGATAGACGAGTTCGGCCGGTCGATCGACATCCCAGAGCGCCAGATCCGCCCATTTGCCGGCTTCGAGCGTCCCCGTCTCAGCGCCGAGACCGAGCGCGTCGGCCGCGTGACGGGTGACGCCCCGGATGCACTCTTCGACCGTTAGGCCGAACAAGGTCGCGGCCATGTTGAGCGCAAGCAGAATGGAGGTCAGCGGTGAAGTGCCCGGGTTCGAGTCGGTCGCGACCGCAATCGGGACCCGATGCTGGCGAAGCAGCGCAACAGGCGGCGCCTGCCGCTCGCGCAAGACATAGAAGGCGCCCGGAAGGAGAACCGCGACGACGCCGGCGCGCGCCATGGCCTCGACGCCCGCCTCGTCCGCATATTCGAGGTGATCGGCCGAAAGCGCGCCAAACTCAGCCGCGAGCGCCGCGCCGCCGCCGTTCGACAATTGGTCGGCGTGCAGCTTGACCGGCAAGCCGAGACGCCGGGCCGCCTCAAACACCCGCACGACTTCGGGACCGGTGAAGGCGATGCGCTCACAGAAGGCGTCGACCGCGTCGACCAGGCCCTCTCCGGCGAGCGTCGGGATCGTTTCGCCGACGATATTATCGAGATAGGCCTCGCGCCTGCCGGCGAATTCCGGCGGAACCGCATGCGCGGCGAGAAGCGTCGCGCGGACCGAGATCGGGCGGCGTTCGGCGAGACGTCGCGCCGCGTGCAGCGACCTGCGCTCGGCTGCTGTTTCGAGGCCGTAGCCGGACTTGACCTCGATTGTCGTCACGCCTTCGGCGATCAGCGCGTCGAGGCGTCGCAGCGCCGAACGGACCAAGTCCTCTTCGGGCGCCGCGCGCGTCGCTCGAACGGTCGAGAGAATGCCGCCGCCGGCTCTGGCGATCTCCTCGTAGGTCGCGCCGGCGAGCCGCATCTCGAATTCCTCGGCGCGTTCGCCGCCGTAGACGAGATGGGTGTGGCAGTCGATCAGCCCAGGCGTGATCCAGCGCCCCTCGCAGTCGACAGTGCGGGCGCGGTTGCGCCAACCCCGGGGCAGGTCATCCTGCGGGCCAGCGAACGCGACGCGACCGCCGCGCGATGCGACTGCCCCTTTTTCGACGATCCCGAGGCCCGGCCGGCTCGGCGCGAGCGTCGCGAGGCGCGCGTTCAGCCAGATCGTCTCGACTCCGTCCACCGGCTGACCCATCGCGACCGCTTTCTTGGTCCTCCGTTTATTGCAATACATATCGGGTCGAAACGCAAGAAAGCCCGAGCGGAGAAGCGCCTTGTCTGTCGTTCACGCCGAAAGCGCGCTTCTTCCGGAAGGCTGGAGGTCGGGCGTCAGGATTGGCATCGACGCAGGCACGATCGCTGCGATCGAGACGGGCGTATTCGCGCGCGAGGGCGACGAGCGGCATACGATTCTCGTTCCCGCTCTACCAAACCTGCACAGCCACGCTTTTCAGAGGGCGATGGCCGGCCTTGCCGAGACCCGCGGGCCGGGCGCCGACACGTTCTGGACGTGGCGCGAGACCATGTACCGCTTTGCGCTGATGATGTCGCCGGACGAGGTCGAGGCGACAGCCGCTCAGCTCTATGTCGAGATGCTCGAGGCAGGCTTCGCCGCCGTCGCCGAATTCCACTATCTCCATCATGCGCCGGACGGCGGCGCTTACGCCGACCGCGCGGAAATGGCCGGGCGGATCGTGGCCGGCGCCCGCGAGACAGGCATCGGCCTGACCCTCCTGCCGGTCTTCTACGCGCACGCCGGTTTCGGGGGCAAGCCACCGAAACCGGAACAGCGGCGCTTCATCTGCGACGTCGGCTCCTTCGCCCGCCTGTTCGAAGCCTGCGAGCGGCTCGTCAGGGGGAGACTGGGCGAGGCGATCGGCGTCGCGCCGCACAGCCTGCGCGCGGCGACGCCAGTCGAACTTTTCGACATCGTCGCGCTCGCCGGCGACGGTCCGATCCATATCCATGCCGCCGAGCAGACCGGCGAGGTCGAGGACTGCGTCGCAGCGCTCGGCGCGCGACCGGTGCGCTGGCTCCTCGACCAGGCTGGCGTCGACCGGCGCTGGTGCCTCGTCCATGCGACCCACATGGACGAAGGGGAGACGCGCGGCCTTGCGGCCTCGGGGGCCGTCGCCGGGCTTTGCCCCGTCACCGAAGCCAATCTCGGCGACGGCGTTTTCCGCGCACGTGAATACCTCGACGCCAGAGGGCGCTATGGGGTGGGCTCCGACTCCAACGTGCGTATCGGCGTCTCCGACGAATTGCGGCAGCTCGAATACGCCCAGCGCCTTTTTTCGCGCACGCGAAACGTGATGGCGGCGCCGGGCGACTCGACCGCACGGGCGATGCTGGAGGCCGCCTCACTCGGCGGGGCGCAGGCGCTGGCGCGCAAATCCGGCGCGCTACGCCTTGGCGCGAGCGCCGATTTCCTGACCCTGCGCGCCGATCATCCGACGCTCGCCGGCAAGGCGGGCGACGCGATCCTCGACGCCTGGATTTTTAGCGCCGGGAACGCGCTGGTTGATTGCGTATGGAGCGGCGGCCGCAAGGTCGTGGAGGACGGTCGGCACGCCTCGCGGGAGAGGATTGCGGCGCGGTTCGCCGCGACCATGCGTCGACTCTGCGCGGGCTGACAACGTCGCCCATCATCTTACCGAGATAACCACCTTGCCGAAGTAGGCCCCCGACCAACAGGGCGCGAATCGCTTTGAGGGCGAATGCGGATTCCGAACATGCCCGCCGCATCGGCCAGGTTTCCAAACCGAGCCTTCTCTGCAACGGAAACCCGAGTTGTGATCGATGGCGGCGCCACAATGCAAGAGGCACAGCAATCAAGGTGGGCTCGCCCACAAGAGCAGTGTCATGCAAAAAAAAAACGCTATTTGGAAGGGGAAATATTGTTGTTTTTCAGCAATACCCCAGGTATTTGCGAAATTCACCTCCCCTGTACCCATGCTTTCCGGCTAGCTTGCGGTTGGAGGTCACAGGTGTGAAGTTCGTTCTTGATTGAACGAACCTCCAATAGTTCGCATCGATGTCATGCTGATAGAAGCCGACTGGGATGAGCTTGAACAAGTGCTTCGAGGCTGCGCGCCGGTGAGCACCGAGGAATGCGCGTACCTCAAAACTGCATTCGTGGAAACCGAGCGGATGTGGAGAGAGAACTTCGACCGTGTCAAGAAGGTGCGGCTGGTGATGCTGTCAGAGGCGCCGCTGTTCGGCACTGATAGGCGCTATTTCTACAACGCTTGCACCCCCTTCGGCGGCTTTTTCCATTTCCAGGATGCCCAGGCGATTTTGGGTCACGACTTTGCTAAAGGCCGTACGGACAAGGAATTCCTCCTTGCGGCACTTGCGGGCGCCGGCTTCATTCTCCTGGACCTCTTTCCTTTCGCATTAAACAAAGACGACACGCAGTCCATCACGTACCGGAGAATGCCGGCTGGCTGCTACCGGGATTTGTTTCAGCATACCGCCCCTTTCTACTTCGACAGGAAGCGTGACCTAGAGCGGAATCCGATCATCCTGTATCGTCCTGATAACCACAGGATTTGAAGTAATTTGTACATTCGGAGGGGTGGAAGATTTCGGCGCAGGTTTCGAGTGCGCGCATCAGGCCCGAGACGGTCCGTTCGGCGATTTTGCGCAGGAAGGCTTTGAGCTTGGAGAAGGCTTTTTCGATGGGGTTCATATCAGGACTGTAGGCCGGGAGATATCGCAACTCCGCGCCCGCCGCCTTGATCAGTTGCTCGACCCGCGGCCCCTTGTGAGCGGGGAGATTGTCCATGACGACGGTCTCGCCGGGCGAGAGGGTGGGCACGAGGCATGTCTCCAGCCAATCCTCGAACCGGGCGGCGTTGATCGGTCCGTCGAAAGTCTTTGTCGCCGTCAGGCCGCGAAGGCGAAGGCCGGCGACCAACATTACCGTTTTGTAGTGACTGTGCGGGATAGCGGCCCGCAAGCGGCGCCCGCGCCGGCAACGTCCGCTTTTGCGCGCGAGATTGGTGGAGGCTCCCGTCTCATCAATGAAAACCAGTTTCGTCGGATCGAGATCGAGCTGCCCCGCGAACCATTCCCGGCGTCGATTTTGCACGTCCGCGCGTTGTTGTTCCTCGGCGTGCGCCGTTTTTTTTAAAGGTGATCTCGTGACGGTCGAAGAAACGCCACAGCACGGAGACCGCAAAGCGCTCGCCGCAATTGCCGATCAGCTGTTCCTTTATCTCGAGCAGCGTGATGTCCGGCCTGCGCCGGATCAGGCCCAAGAGATAGTCGCGATGCGCCTCGATCCGGCCGGAGCGGCGGTCGCCGCCAGAAGGCGCCGAAGAAATCTCGCCCGTGGTATTGAACCGCTTCACCCAGCGCACGGCGCTCGCGACGCTCACTTTGAAACGCGCGGCCGCCTGATTGCGCGACAACCCGCCCAACACCACCGCCTCGACCACGCGCTCGCGAAGATCGTCGGAAACAGCCATCCCCGCCGCCTCCCTCTCGCGGCGCGAATGAGGAAGCAGAAATTAGCCGATTCGGGAATCCCCCAACCGATTCAATCCGTTCGGATACCGCTCTAATACTTGAGCATGGAACTGCACTGCACCCCCCGCTTTTCCTGTTCCGCTACCGAGGGATGCACCGGAGGTTTAGGTGACCTTGTCGATGCGGAGCTGGCAAATCGCAACATCTGCTCCGCACAGTCCATCGGCGGTATTAATATGTCGCTCGACAGGGAGAAACTGAGACAGATATGCCAGGCAGCAGCCTGTAGGTGTGAATGCGGAGCTCAGCAATAGGCGGAGCGATCGGTTGACATCCATATCCATTCCCCAGAAGGGGCCGCAAAGAAACCAGTCGGGCGACGCGATTCTCGACGCGTGGATCTTCAGCGCCGGAAACGCCCTCGTGGATTGCGTATGGAGCGGCGGGCGCAAGGTCGTGCAAGGCGGCCGGCACGGCTCGCGCGAGACGATCGCGGCGCGGTTCGCCGCGACCATGCGCCGGCTATGCGCGGCCTGACGGCAAGGGGGCGGAATTGCGGCCGCCAACCGGAAGCGCAGCCAACGAGAGGGGGGCCGGGTGGCGCACTCCCGCCCGTTCGGATGAGCCCGATGCCTTCACCCGGACGCTGATCAAGGACGGGCGCAAGCAAGCGCTCGAACTGTTGCAGCTCCGATGCAGCGGTTGAGGCGTGATCTCCGCTTCGGATCATGTTAACGAATTTGTTCGATCGGAGGCGCATGAGCCTGAAGGATCATGAAAACCGTCGAGCCGGCCCTCGCGTGATGCGACGGAGAACGCAATGGCGCCGCTGATCGCCGAACGCCGCTTCGAAATCGCAGATATTTGCCGTCGCTTCGACGTCCGCCGCCTCGCCGTCTTCGGCTCCGCGGCGCGCGGGCAGGACTTCGACCCCACGCGGTCGGACGTCGATTTTCTGATCGAATTTGATCCCCATGCGCCCGAAGCGCCGTCGCTAAAGACCTTCTTCGGACTAAAGGATTCGCTCGAAGCCCTCTTCGGCCGAAGCGTCGACCTCGTCGAGCCCGGCGCGATCCGAAACCCGTACTTGAAAGCCAGCATCGACCGCTCGCGGGAGCCTGTGTTTGAGGCGTGACCCCAAGAGCTGCCTGCGGGACGCGCGCGACGCCGCGAACGCCATCGCCGCAATGACGGCGGGACAGACTTTCGCCGAGTGCGCCGCCTTGGACCGGTTGCTCGCAGAGCCTCAGTAAACAGGGCAAATTCGCGGCGCTATTCGAACAGCATCGGCGCGATCGAGGCGACGAGGATCGCCGCCATCGCGAAGTTGAACGGGCGGACGGCGCGCGGATCTGCAAGCAGGCGCTTGAGCGCCGCGCCGAACAGCGCCCAGGCGCCGGCGCTCGGGAGGGTGATCGCTGTGAACAGGCCGACCATCAGCGCCACGCTTTGTGCGTATGTGTCGGTCATCGGCGCGTAGGCCGCGAGCGCGCCCAGGATCGCCACCCAGGCTTTTGGATTGACCCACTGAAACCCCGCAGCAGGCAGGAAGCCGAGCGGCCTTCCGCCGCCCTCGACCTCGCCGATCGGCCCGGCGAAGGCGATCTTCATCGCCAGCCAAAGCATATAGAGCGACCCCAGGATGCGCATGACCGGCAGCAATTGCGGGACGCGCTGGAAGACCGCGTCTAGGCCGAGGCCGACCAGCGCCACCATCAGCGAAAAGCCGAGGACGACGCCGGCGAGATGCGGCAGCGTGCGGGCGAAGCCGAACTTCACCCCCGAGGTCATCAGCATCAAATTGTTCGGCCCCGGGGTCGCCGCGGCGACGACGCCGAACGCGACGAAGCCGGCGAGGACGTCGAGATGTAGGTGCAAGGCGGAGGCTCCCCCGTCAATCCGGCCGCGGCGGCGATGCTCACGCGCCCTTTCCGTCTGCCCCGGTTCGCCGGGATACATCGGCCGCCGGTGAAAGTCGACATGGAGAGCACGATGACCATCCGAACCGCGTGCAAAAGAGGCTCGGGTCGACGCCACCCCCGACGCGCGATCGCCGCTGCCAATCGCCCCTCGGATGGGTGCGAAGCGGCGAGCGGCGGCGCCCTCGTCCCGGTTGCTGCAATTCCCTGTTCCCGAGACTTTCGCCGAATGAATTCCCTGTTCGGCGGAAAAAATTCCCTGTTCCATGGCCTAGCGAATTTTCGCCCAAGGTGCTGGAATCAGGCCGCTTTTCGGGGCGCTTTGGGCTCAGAATTGCCGAAACTCGTGTGGTTCCCTGTTTATTTCCCTCTAACCAGGGAACCCGGCTCAAGCCTCCGCCGTCATCGCCCCGCCCCCAATATCGGCGACGGCCGCGCGAGCGGAGAGGCCGACCGGGTCGGACATCGGACCGTGTCGACCGCCGGAACGATCGACCGGGCTCATCGAATCCTCCTCGGGCGATTGGCGTTCCCGCTATTCGCGCATGCGCAGGACCGGCTTCACCACCCTGCCCGTCTCGGAATCGCGCACCGCGTCGTTGATCTTGTCGAACGGATAGAAGGTCACGAGCCTGTCGAACGGGAAACGACCCTGCATGAAGAGGTCGATCAGCACGGGAATGAAAGTCTGCGGCGTCGCATCGCCCTCGACGATGCCGCGCAATTTCCGCCGCCCGGTCATCACGCCCATCAGATCGAGCGTCACCTCGGTCCCGAGCGGAGCGGCCCCGACGATTCCGCATTCGCCGCGCAGCGCGAGCGAATCGACCGCCTTACGGATCACGGCGGGCAGGCCGGTCGTGTCGAACGAGAACGCCGCCCCGCCGCCAGTAGCCTCGACCACGCGCGCGACGAGATCCGGGTTGGCGGCGTTGATCGTATGCGTCGCGCCGAGCTCGCGCGCAAGTTCGAGCCGCTCCGCGTTGAGATCCACCGCGACGATGGCCGTCGCGCCCACGACCTTTGCCGCCATGACTGCGCTCAGCCCCACTGAGCCCGCGCCAAACACCGCAAGCGAGTCGCCGACCCCGACCTTCAGCGCGTTGATGACCGCCCCTGCGCCCGTCTGCACGCCGCAGGCGAGCGGCCCGAGGAGACGCAGCGGCGCGTCCTTGCGGACTTTGACGACATTGCGCGGATGGCAGAGCGCATAGGTGGCGAACGATGACTGGCCGAAGAAATTGCCATGAACCGCCTCGCCGTTCTTCGAGATCGGGCTCGTCCCGTCGGGCCGTAGGCCGGAAAAATTGTAGCCGAAGAAATCGCGGCAGTAGCCGGCTTCGTCGTCCCGGCAGCTCGGGCAGCGCCCGCAGGAATTGTAGGACATCACGACGTGATCGCCGGGCGCGACTTCGTCGCAGAAGCGTCCCGCCCTGACAACGACGCCGGCGCCCTCGTGTCCGAGAACGATCGGCTGCGGAACCGGAAAGGCCTGATCGCGCATGGCGATGTCGGTGTGGCAGACGCCGGTCGCGACGAGCTTCACCAGGATTTCGTCGACGCGCGGCTCGGCGAGATCAAGCGTCTCGATCGCCATCGGCGCGGCCGGCTTCCGCGCAACCGCAGCTTCAATCTTCATCGCGTTCCTCCCTTCGCCGGCGCGCCCGGCGCATCCGCTCAGACCGCCTATCGACTCGACTTTCGCGCCGTCGCGTCCGGCAGGCGCAGCCGGTAGCCGACCGGCAGCAGCCTGAGGCCGGCGCGCGCCTCGATCTCGCCCCATAGGCCGCGCGGCAGAAACAGGGCGAACGAGATAGCGACCACGCCGAGGCCCGCCATGTACCAGACGCCGTTCTCGCCGAACTCGTTCTGCACCAGGAAGAACAGGACCGCCCCCAGGATCGGCCCCTCGAACGTACCGAGGCCCCCGACCAGCGCCATCAAGATCATGTAGGCGGTCCACTGCACGCCGAAATTGGTCTTCGGCTGGAACGTGACCGAGGTCGCGAGCCAGAGCACGCCCGCCAGCGCGCAGCCGAACGCCGCCAGTATGAACACGGTCCGCTTGGCGGCTAGAACGTTTACGCCGATCGAGGCCGCAGCCTCCTCGTCATCGCGGATCGCCTGCACCGAGGCGCCGAACGGACTGCGCAACAGGACGAAGATCGCGCCGAGCAGCGCCAGCATCGAGGCGAGCGAAAGCCAGTAGTTTGTCGCCAGCCGCTCCGCTTGGGTGTAGGCGTTGAGCGAGATCATCGAGGTGCCGGTCTCGCCCTGAATCAGCGGGTCGAGGTTGACCATGAGATGCAGCGCCTCGGCGAGCACCCACATGCCGATCGAGAATTCGCCGCCCCTGAGGCGCAGCATGAAGAAGGAAACGGGGACCGCGAGCGCCGCCGCGCCGAGCGCCCCCGCGAGCAGCGAGGGATAGGCGGGAAAGCCGGCCGCCGCGAGCCGGATGGCGAAATAGGCGCCGATTCCGAAGAACGCCTGCTGCCCGACCGAGACGAGACCGGCATAGCCCGCGAGCGCGTTCCACATCGCCGCAAGAATGACGTAGACGAACAGGGTCGTGAGCTTGTCGACCACGTTGGCGCTCGCCGCGAGCGGCGTCACCGCCAGCGCCAGGACGACAACGGCGACGACGATCCCGAAGGCGGCCGATTCGCGCGTCCAGCGCTCGACGGAGAATTTTTGCGCCTCGATCATCCCCGAAGCCCCAGCGCCGAACGCAGGCCGCCGCGCGCCCGCGCCCAGTCGCGGAACAGGCGAAGGGCAAGCACCGCGAGGAAGGTCAGATGGCCGGCAAGCAGAAACCACTTGGGGTCGATGGCGGCGCCGATCGATTGCGCGAGCCCGAGAACGATTCCGCCGATGAGCGTGCCCCACAACGACCCGATGCCGCCGATCACGACGGCCTCGAACGCGAAGATGAGTTGCATCGGTCCGGAATATGGATCGAAGGTCGCCCGCATGGCGAGCATCGTGCCGGCGATCGCGACGGTAGCGACCGCGATCGCGGCGGCCACCGCATAGACGGCGCGCGCGTTGATTCCGACGAGCTCGGCGGTGTCCGGATCCTCCGCCGTGGCCCGGATCGCGCAGCCGAGAGATGTGTATTTCAGAAAGAGCGACAGTCCGCCGAGCAGCGCCACGGCGAGGGCGAAGATCAGCGTCGCGAGATAGCTGAGGCTGAACTGGTTCGTCACTTCGAAGCTGTCGAACACGAGGTCGCCGATCATGTCGCCGAGCGAACGCGTATCGGCGCCGTAGGCCTCGAACAGGAGGTTCTGGAGCGCGATCGACAATCCGAAGGTCGCCAGCAGCGGCACGAGCATGCCCGACCGGAGGCTTCGCTCGAGGATGCCCCGCTGCAGCGCCCACCCGACCGCAGCCATGATCGGCAGCACCGCGACGAGCGACAGGAAGGGCGAAATGCCGAAGGCGTTGGATATCGAGAAGACGAGGAAGGCGGCGAGGATGGCGAGGTCGCCGTGGGCGAGGTTGATGATCCGCATGACGCCGAACATCAGCGACAGGCCGCAGGCGAGCAGCGCGTAATACCCGCCGAGCAGCACGCCCTGGGCGAAGAGGTTGACGAAGCTCATGCCGCGCCCCCGCGCCGGCGTCCGGCCCAGGCCGAAATAGGCGTCGACGATCTGGTCGCGCGACATGGCCTGCGCCGGCCCGTCGAGAACGATCCTGCCCTCGAGCATGCACATCACGCGCGTCGCGACGCTGAGGGCGCGCGCGAGCTCCTGCTCGACCAGAATGAGAGTCGCTCCGCCCTGAAGGAGAGACCGCATCGACCGGTAGAGCTGTTCGATGACCACCGGCGCCAGTCCGAGCGACACCTCGTCGAGCAGGATGAGGCGCGGATTGGTCATGAGCGCGCGCCCGATGGCGGCGGCCTGCCGCTCTCCGCCCGAAAGGTTTGCGGCCAGCGCGTCCCGGCGGGCGCTGAGCATCGGGAAGAGCTCCATCACCCTGGCAGACGTCCAGTAGCCGCGACGGCCGACCCGCATTGCGACCCGCAGGTTTTCCTCGACCGACATGCCGCCGAACAGCCGTCGGCCCTCGGGCACGAGCGCGATGCCCGCGCGCGACCCGCTTGTGCGCGCGCAATGTCGTGACGTCGGCGCCTTCGAACGCGATTCGTCCCCCGGCCGGGCAGATGGGCGCCGGCGATGGCGCGCAGCAACGTCGACTTGCCGGCGCCGTTCGCGCCGACGAGCGCGACGATCTCGCCTTCGTCGACCGCGAACGAGACCTCGCGCACCGCCTGGAGCAGGCCGTGTCGCACGTCGAGCCTCTCGACGGCGAGCAGACTCACGCCGCGCCGCTCCCGAGATAAGCGTCGACCACCGTTGCGTCGGACATCACCGCCCTCGGGTCGCCGTCGGCGATCACGCGGCCGGACACCATGCAGACGAGGCGCTCGACCACTTGCAGGAGGACATGGACGATGTGCTCGATCCAGACGATCGCCATGCCGCGCCGCCGCATCTCCCGGATCGTCTCGACCAGTTGCACCGTCTCCTCGTCGGTGAGGCCGCCGCCGATCTCGTCGAGCAGCACGACGACGGGGTCGGTCGCCAGCACCCGAGCGAGCTCGAGCCGCTTCCGGTCGAGCAGGCCGAGGGTCTCGGCCCTGCGGTTGACCGCGCCGAGCATGTCGCAGAGCTCGAGCGAATCCATGCAGCTCTGGTAGGCTCTCGCCCCCCGGTGGCGGCCGCCCGCCGTCGCCGCGACATAAACGTTCTCGAACACGGTCATGCCTCCGAAGGGTCTAGGCACCTGATGGGTCTTGGCGATTCCTAGCCGGCTTCGTTCGGAGGCGTCCGCCGTCGTCACGTCGGCGCCGCGGAAGCGCACGGTTCCGCCCGATGAGGGCAGGCCGCCGGAGAGCACGCTGAGCAGCGTGGTCTTGCCGGCGCCGTTGGGCCCGACGATACCGACGGCCTCCTCGGCTCCGACCGAGAAGCTCACGTCGTCGAGAGCCGTCAGCGCGCCGAACCGCTTATGAGTTCCGGCGCCGCTGAGGATCGCGCCTGCCGGCAGCGAAGCCACTTCAGTCGGCTCAGGCGTTGTAGGGCTTCAATTGCGCCTGGACAGGAACGTTCTTGTCGTTGGCGTTTTCCGTAATCGGCATCTCTAGCTTGTATTTACTGCCCGGCTTGGCCTTGACCCACTGTGTGCCGATGATGGGGGTGTTGAAGCAGTTCGGCACCGGACCCTTGGTGAAGTCGATCGTTCCAACGGTCGTCGAGGCCCTGAGCGTGCTGATCGCCTTGGCCACCGCCGCCTTGTCCAACGGGTCCGCACTGGCCTGCAGGGCGGCGATGCCGGCGTCGAACAGAGACATCGTCGCGCCGAGCTGTTGCGTCCACTGCTTGCCCGAAGCCTTCTCGTAGCCGTCGGCGATCTCCTTCGAGGAGAGGCCCGTCAGCGACGATTTGTAGGGGAAGTCCCTGTGCCAGTAGCACGCGCTGGCGAGGCCCGGCCCGAGCGACCCGAGCGCCTCGACCTGGGAAGGGAAGAGGCCGGTCTTGGCGATCTGCGCGATCTTGACCATCTTGGTGTAGCCCTGCTGCGCGGCCTGCCGCCAGAAGGTGGCGAAGTCGGGCGGGATCGGGAAGGTGTTGAAGATCTCGCAGTTCTCGGCCTTGAACTTGGCGATCTGCGACGAAAAGTCAGTCGTGCCGTCCTCGTAGCCGCCCGGATCGACGATAGTGAAGCCCGCCTTTGCCAGGGCGGGCGCGAGATGATTGCGGATCCCGTTGCCGTCGGCGTCGTTGGGATAGAGAACGGCGACCTTCTTGTTGGTCTTCACCGGCCCGTTCCACTGCGAGACGTAGCAGTTGAAGAAGTCGTGGGCGCCGAAGCTGAAGAGATAGCTCCACTTGAACGGCGACGGCTGGCCCGGCTTGGCGCCGCGGCCGAAATAGAACGCCTCCCACGGCATGACAGTCGAAAGGCTCGGCACGCCGGCCCCCTCGCAGGCGTCGGCTACCGGGTTGACCACCTCCGGGGTCGACGTCGCCAGCATCAGATTGACCTTGTCGCTCTCGATCAGCTCCTTGGCGAGTTGGCCGGCGCGGACCGGGTCCGACTGCGTGTCCTTATTGATGATCTCCACAGCGTATTTCTTGCCGCCGATCGTCACGCCCGGCGCCAGCGCCTTGCGGACCAGCGTCAGAATATAGGGATCGGTTTCGCCGAAGCCTGCGAGCGGCCCGGTCACCGGGCTGACGAAGCCGACCTTGATCGTCGCGTCCGCCGCAAAGGCCTTGGTCGACAGCGAGAGCGGCCCGGCGAAAGCGAGCGCGCCGGCGCCGGTCGACCTGATGAACCCGCGCCGCGTGACTCCGCCTTCAACCTCGCCGGCCTGAGCACCTGTTTTGCCTTTTTCCACATGTTCCTCCCGATGTGAGCGGAGCAGCGATTATCCGAAGCGTTTATCAGCTCGACGCCGTCTCATCCGACGCCGCCGACCTGCCCACTCCGACTCCGCTCTCCCTTTCATGTCCGTCGCGCCTTAGAGCGCACTCTCCCACGGGGAACTTTGCGTCGCACAACGCGCAGGATTGTCGTTGATTGTGGGACAGCCGTAGCCTTGCCGTCAATTGCCGCCGCCTGTCAATCATAGACGTCCGGCTGCGTCTCGGCGCGTTTCGACGCCTTCTGCTCAACCGATTCCGGTGCGGACCGGTCCGGGCGCCTGTTGGTCTCCTCTCGCCGCCCTAAGACCGTCACTGTCGGAGAGTCTGTAACCCGCCGCCACGACCGCAGCGCCGAACAGACGCTCGACCGCGTGCTCGAGTCCGCCGTCGAGCAGCCCCTTCTCCTCCGAAAAAGCGTCGGAAAGCTGAAGCTTGCGCAGCGGCGCGAGCGCCTCCGGCCGAACCCAGAACATCGTCCCGCCGAAGAAATCGAGGCGAAACGCGTCGGTCGCCACGCCCATTCTCGCGGCAAGCTCCAGCACCAACTCGCGGTTGACCGACCAGGACAATTCCTCCCCATAGGTTTGGCTTGGCAGCCGGAAGGCGCGCGGACCAATCATCCCAACCAACGGATTCTGCTCGAACATATCAAGGATCGAAGCTGCGAGCCCCGGCGCGGCCAGAAGGTCGAACAGCAGGCGCCTGCGCCAGATCGCGCCCATGTGAGACTTGCGCCCGCCGTCGCTCGACTTCTTGCCGTGAACCTTGCAGACGTAGCGATACCGGTCGAGCCGACCCTTTTCGAGAAGGACCAGGAACGGACGCACGTCGCGACCCCGGTTTTCCATCACCTCGAGCTCCGCATGCGGAAAGTCACGGCGGATCATTTCCGTCAGGTCCTCGCGCCCGGGAACCGTCGTGACGATGAGATCGAACGGAATTCTCAGGCGTTTCAGCACGCCTGCGATGTCGGCCCACGTTTCTTCGTAATAGATGTGGACAACGACGGCAGTTTCGCTCGATCCGGCGTGGCGCGTCTCCGCAAGTTCAGACGCGGCGTCATCTGCCCAACCATCGAGCAACTCGGGATGGGCGGCGATCAAATCGCCATCGAGCGACACGCCGATGTTGAACATGTGCTGGTTGAACGTAGTGAAGCGTTTGCGCAGCGGTTTTGGGCCCACGGAGAAGATCGAAAATCCGTCGAATTCCAGATATTTCTTCTCTTTGAACAACAGCGCCAGGCGAAGGCGGACCCAGAGCGAGGTCAGCATGTCGAGCTTTTCGAGGCGAAAGCGGCTGGCTTCGATCGAAACGTTTGTCCCGGAGGTCGGCACGACGACGTAGCCGAGGCCGGTCGCGTAGGGCAGCAGCACGTTCTGCCTGCGGCCGGATTCGACGATGTGCAGCTGCGCGATGAAATCGTCCGCCTTCGCTTCGATCGGCCTGAGGCGGTAGGCCCGCGGAAGATTCAATCGAACTTTGCCCTTCGCTGGGATGGAGATGGCTTCCTAGCCGGGGCGACGGTTTGCATCAACCTGCCGAACCTGCCGGCCGCGGCTTGACCCGGCCGCGGTCGCCGCATAGCCAGAAGCGTCTTCGAACCGGAGCCGACTGCGTTTGACCGCGCTATGTTGACCGCGCTTTTCGTCGCCGTCGCGCTCGGCCCCGTTGCGCTCGACTCCGCCGCGTCGCCGTTCGCGCCGCCGCCCGCGCCTGCGCCGAAGGTCTTGCGTCTGCTGGCGCCGTCGGGCGCTTTCAATGCGAGAATCTTGAGGGAGTTCGAGCGCGAGAGCGGCTACGCCGTGGCCTACGACGCCTACGGCGACCCGGCGCAAATCCATTCCTTGCTGAAAGAGCCCTATGACGTCGTCGTGCTGCCTGGGCCGGCCCTCGCCCATGCGATCGGGGCGAAGTCAATTGCGCGCGATCGACAAACACGACATTGCGAACGCCCGTCGCATCGCGCCGCCGGTCGCCGGCAAGCTGGCGTCGTATGACGCGACCGGCGGTTATGGCCTCGCCTGGGGCTGGTCGGCGACCGGGCTCCTCTATGACGCCGGCAAGGCGACCCGGCTGCTCGGGGCGCCGCCCAACTCCTGGGTCGACGCGCTTGCGCCCGAGATCGCCCGCAAGCTCGCGCCCTGTGGCGTCGCTCTGCCTGACGCGCGCGACGAGATGTTCATCGCCGCATGGCGCCTGATGGGCGTCGATCCCGCAAGGGCCCGCGAACGGGAGGTCAAGGCGGCGGCGGACCTCATCATTCGGGCGCGCGCTGCAGTGCGGCAGCCCGCGTCGCGCGATCCGATCTCGGCAATCGCCAGCGGCGCCGTCTGCCTCACCTTCGGCAACGCCGCCCAGGCCGCGATTGCCTCGCGCCGCAGCCGGGAGGGCGGCGAAGGGTTGGAGATCCGCTTCGCCGAGCCGAGGGAAGGCGGACCGATCGCGATCGACGCGCTCGCCGAACCTCGCGACGCGCCGCATCCGAAAGAGGCGGCGGCGCTGATCGATTTCCTGCTCCGCCCTTCCGTCGCCGCCGAAGCGACCGCGGCCGCGGGGTTGGAAAGCGCAGAAACGGAGACTTCGGCGCTGAATTTTCGCGGGCTCTGGCCGGTCGGCGTCTATGCTCCGGCGCTCGTTCCCGTGATCGAAAAGGAATGGGCGAGGGTGCGCGCCCCGCAGCAGCCGCAACACGCCAAGGAAAAGCAACACGGCCAGGAGAAAAAGCCCGCCGGCAAGCCGAGGAGAAGGAAGCGATGACCGCGCGTGCGCCCAACATCCTCATCGTCATGGCCGATCAGATGGCGCCGGCGTTCCTGCCGATCTACGGCCATTCGCTGACCCGCGCGCCGCACATGCAGGCGCTGGCGCAAAGCGGCGTCGTGTTCGACAGCGCCTATTGCGCAAGTCCGCTCTGCTCGCCTTCGCGGGCCTCGTTCATGTCCGGCCTCCTGCCGTCGCGCACCCGCGCTTACGACAACGCGGCGGAATTTTCCGCCGACATCCCCACCTTCGCCCACCATCTGCGGCTGCGCGGATACAGGACCATCCTGTCCGGCAAGATGCACTTTTGCGGGCCGGACCAATTGCATGGCTTCGAGGAACGGCTCACCACCGACATCTATCCGGCCGACTACGGGTGGACGCCCGACTGGGACCGTCCGGACGAACGGCCGAGCTGGTATCACAACATGAGCTCCGTCGCTCAGGCCGGCGTCTGCCTGCGCACCAACCAACTCGACTTCGACGACGAAGTCGCCTTCACCGCCGAGCGGGCGATCTTCGACATCGCCCGATCGAACGACCGCCGCCCGTTCCTTCTCGTCGCTTCCTTCACCCATCCGCACGACCCGTTCGCCGTGCCGCAGCGCTACTGGAACCTCTATCGCGACGAGGACATCGCCCTGCCCGCGCCGCCCGTCGCGCCTGAGGCGCTCGATCCGCACTCGCGCCGGCTGCGCCATGTTTGCGCCATGGACGCCGAACCGGTGACGGAGGCTCAGGCGCGCGACGCGCGGCGCGCCTATTTCGGCGCGATCTCCTACATCGACGACAATCTCGGCCGCCTCACTCATGCGCTGCGCTCGAGCGGCCTTGGCGACGACACCATCGTGATCCTCGTCAGCGACCACGGCGAGATGCTCGGGGAGCGCGGCCTCTGGTACAAGATGAGCTTTTTTGAGGGGGCGAGCCGCGTGCCGCTCATCGTCGCGAACCCCGGCCGGTTCGCGCCCCGACGCGTGGCGGCCAGCGTTTCGCTCCTCGACCTTCTGCCGACGCTGGTCGACCTCGCGGGCGGCGACGCGCGCGCGCTCGGCGCGTCGGTCGACGGTCGCAGCCTCGGCCAACACCTTGTTGGAGCCCAAGGCCACGACGAGGCGATCGGCGAATATCTCGCCGAAGGCGCGATCGCGCCGATGGTCATGATCCGTCGCGGCGCCGTCAAATTCATCCACTCGGCCCCCGACCCCGATCAGCTGTACGACCTTCGCCTCGATCCGGCCGAGCGCCACAATCTTGCCGGGAAGCCGGCCTTCGCGACCGAAGTCGCGGAGTTTCGCGCCGAAGTCGCCCGGCGCTGGGATCTCGCCGCGCTCGACGCCGAGGTTCGCGCGAGCCAGCGGCGCCGACGGATCGTCGACGCGGCGCTGACGAAGGGCGCGATCCGGGCCTGGGACTTCCAGCCGTTCCGCGACGCCGCGAAACAGTACATGCGCAACAGCATGGATCTCGACGATCTCGAGGCGATGGCCCGCTTCCCACGCGTCATCCCCGAATAAAAGGTTCGCTGTCCCGACATTCGCGACTCCCCATGGGCTCGAAACCGCGCTAACGTGTGTTCCGAGAGACCGCCATGGCGATCCACGGGAAAAGGCCGGTCGATGTTGCCGAGCGCATCGCGAAGCGCCGCGAGCGGCGCGGCGTGGGCCCAGACACGGCGTGGCGGCGCGAGACGTTCCGCCTGCCACGACTTGAGGCGCGCGCCAAAGCGCAGGAATGGTTCGATCGCTTTCCCAAGGCGGCCTACATGACCGAGGTCGAATCGTGGCGGGAGCTCGCCAACGACGAGATCGAGTTCGTCATGCGCCGCCTGCCGACCGCCGATTGAGTTTAACCTGACCCCGAAGTGACCCCGAAGAACAATCTCTTGACAAGAGCTCCGAGATATGTTCTTGATACGTTCTTCAGCTATAGTGGAGAACGTCGTTGTCCACTCCCCTCGAACCCGCCCCGGCCTTGTCGATGGTCCCCTCGCAGCCTTGCTTATCGAAAGAAGGCCGATGTCGAGATGTTGATTAGCGGCCCTGGACCGGAGCCGCGCGGCGTCACGCAGAAATTTTCAGCCGTTCAGCCGGCCAAATTCGCCAAATTCGCAAATTCGCAAATTCGGCCGTAAAGCTTTGATAAGTAAAGGTTCCCAGTGAAATTTTTTGAAAAGATTTGGCTCAATTAGCGTTAGATTGAGGTGGCCTGTTTGTGCTACGATTTATTATGGATTGACAGGGGATAGCGATGGATCAGGGGATGTTTCGAGCGTGGCTGGCGGAGATCGACGGTCTGACGGCAAAGCAGCGCCAGGAGCTCGAGGCGGTGCTGGCCGGCCGGCAGCCCAGAGCGGCGGTGGCGGCGGCGATCGAGGAGCGCTTGGGCGAGGCGCGGCGCTGTCCGCACTGCGGCGGGGCGTCGGTGGGCGGGGGCCGAACCGACGGCCTGCGCCGTTTCCGCTGCAAGGATTGCCGCAGAAGCTTCAATGCGCTGACCGGAACGCCGCTGGCCCGATTGCGCAAGAAGGAACGCTGGCTTGATTTTGGTCAGTCGTTGAGCGAGGGCGAGACGGTGGCCGCCTCGGCCGAGCGGTGCGGGGTGGCGGTGAGCACGGCGTTCCGCTGGCGACATCGCTTCCTGCGCGCCGCCAAGAACCCCACGCGCCTGTTGAGCGGCATCGTCGAAGTCGACGAAACCTATATATTATCAAGCTGTAAGGGCGAGCGTCGCCTCGGTCGCAAGGCTCGCAGGCGGGGCGGAAAAGCAGCCAAGCGCGGCCTTTCGGACGAACAGACGCCGATCCTGGTGGCCGCCGACCGGAGCCGGCGCCACCATCAGCGCCGTCCTCTCGGCCGTGACCGCCCAGACCATCAAGCCGGTGCTCGCGCCCATTCTGGGTAAGGACACCTTGCTCGTCACCGACGGCAATAACGTCTACCCGCCTTGCGCCGCCGCCCTCGGCGTCAGCCATGAAGCGCTCAACCAGTCGAAAGGTGAACGCGTCCGCGGCGAATTACACATCCAGACCGTCAACAGTCGCCATGAGAGCCTCAAAACCTTCCTGCGCCCCCGTCGCGGCATTGCCACAAAATACCTCGACAGCTACCTCAGGTGGTTCCACCTCGCCGGCCTCAAGCACAATCCCACGCCCCGAGCATGCCTCAATGCCGCCATCGGCGGAGGAGCCCAAATGATGATATCAATCTAACGCGAATTGAGCTAAAGATTTGGAAGCCCGGCGGAAATTTTTTGAAACGTTTGGAAACTTTCTGAAGGAAATGGCGGGTCGTCGGCGTCCCGCCCCGTCATGGTGAGCGACGATTCCAGTCGATCGGAACCGACTCTCTAGCATCCCGAAAATCTCGCTCCAAGGATGCTGACGCGCGCCGCGTGCGCCATGTCGCTCCGTGTTCCTGCCTTTGGAGACCTACGTAGTTTTCCTTAAAATGGGTATCCCCTTCACACCCGCTATACCCGGCGCTACCATCCGACGATGGAAAGCGCCGTTCATCCCATTCCCGGAACCGATTATCCCCGGACCTTTCACGAAATGGACCAATGGTTCCGCACCGATGCCGCCTGTCACGACTATGTCCGGCGCTTGCGGTGGCCGAATGGATTTGTGTGCGCAATGCGGCGCGGCTGGTGAGCCGTGGACCATGTCGCGAGACCGGTTCCGGTGTCGCGCCTGCGAGTGGGAAACAACTTTGACGGCTGGCACGGTGTTCCAGGACACACGCAAGCCGTTGCGGCTGTGGTTTCTGGCGATGTGGTTCATCACCAGCCAAAAGAACGGAGTCAGTGCGCTCGAGCTCCAGAGGGAATTGGGGCTTGGTAGCTATGAGACCGCCTGGACTTGGCTGCACAAGCTGCGGCGCGCGATGGTGCGTCCAGGGCGAGACAATCTCAGTGGCGAGATCGAAGTGGACGAAACCTATGTCGGCGGCGCGGAAGAGGGTAAACGTGGGCGGGGAGCCGAAACCAAGGCGATCATCGCTGTGGCGGCCGAAAAGAGCGGGCGCGGAATTGGTCGTATCCGCCTGCGGCGCATCGAAGATGTATCGGCGGACACCCTGATAACGTTTGTCCGGGACGTCGTTGTGCCGGGGGGGGGCGATGATCCACACCGACGGCTGGCGTGGCTACAACGGGCTGGCGGCGGCTGGTTATCGGCGCCACGTCAGCGTCATAAGCGATAGCCCCGATCCGGCTCACGAAGTCATGCCGCGCGTCCACCTCGTGGCCTCGCTGCTCAAACGATGGCTGGTCGGAACTCACCAGGGCGGCATTCAGCATCCGCATCTTGACTACTACCTCGACGAATTCACCTTCCGGTTCAATCGGCGACGTTCACAGGCAAGGGGGCTCCTCTTCCACCGGCTGGCCCAACAGGCAGTTGCCATCTGCCCTGCGCCGTACAAATCGATCGTTGGCGGCACTCCACCGCGGCCCGCAGTCGAGCGGGTGTGAAGGGGATACCCATTTTCCTTAATTGACAGCGTCAATGCGCCTGGGAACTCTCGCTCTCGGCGAGGCTGAGGGAGGGTCTCGTTGCGGTCTTGCAATATTCGCGCGCCTGTCTGGCAAGAGATGGACGTGTTCGGAGAGCCTGCCGGTTGTCCCTGTATCCAGGACCATGGCGGGCTCTCCCTCCCATGACGCCCTGATCCGCTCCGCCGGCGTTCCCTGATCATCAGGGACCGGCATTATATCGGTGCCGCCCGTCGCGCCGCCTCCTTCCGCGCCCGTTGCGGGATTGGAGCGCCCCCGTTCGCGCGAAGAGCGCGAAGCAATTCCTCAATGGAAGGGCTCATCCGAGAAATCGCGTCGCCTCGAAGCTCGGCGTGGCTTCGGAAAACACATCGAGCCAGGCGACGAGGCGCGGGTGCTCTTTTCGCCAGGCGCCGTCGAAGCGCAGGTCGAGATAGCCGAGCGCCGAAGCGAGCGCGATCGTGCCGACGTCGCTCAATTCCTCCGGCGGCGCCTGCTCGAAGGCGCGAAGGGCGCGAGCGATCTTGTCGCCCTGATAGGCCATCCACTTCTCTGACCGCTTTTCGGGCTCGCGCCAAAGAATCTCGTAGCGCAGCAGCACGGCCGCGTCGCACACGCCGTCCGCCAGAGACTCCTGGGTGAGCGACCGGAAACGGGCCCTCGGCTCGGTGGGAATGATCTTGCCGCCCCCCGCCAGCCAGTCGAGATATTCGACGATCACGGCGCTATCGAAGAGGGTCTCGCCGTTGTCGAGAACGAGCACCGGAATCTTCCCCAACGGGTTCTGGGTCCTCAGTGAATCTTCGGGGTTGCCCGTGTCGGCGGCGGAAATCTCGATCCGGTCATCGAGCGCGAGCAGGGAGGCGGCGATCCGGACTTTCCGGGCGAACGGCGAGGCCCCGGCCGAGCGAAGAACCAGCATGGATGATCTCCCTACGCGGCCATCATCCGGCGGCGATTTGTCGCGGCCTCGGCCGGCCGCCGTTGTAGCGCAATCCCGCCCCCCATATAAAGGCGTGAAACAGAGGCCACACGCGGTTTACCGCGTCGGCCGCTACTTTACAGGGGGTCGAATTGACTTCGTCTCATGCCGGGCGCGAGCGCCTCGTGATCATCGGTTCCGGGCCGGCCGGCTATACGGCGGCGATCTATGCCGCGCGCGCCATGGTGAAGCCGCTCCTGCTCGCGGGCTACGAGCCGGGCGGCCAGTTGATGATCACCACCGACGTCGAAAACTACCCCGGCTTCGCCGAACCGATTCAGGGGCCGTGGCTCATGGATCAGATGCGCGCGCAGGCCGAGCATGTCGGCGCGCGCATCGAGAACGAATATGTCGTCGGCGCTCGAACTCAAGAGCCGCCCCTTCGTCGTGCGTTGCGACAGCGGCCGCACGATCGTCGCCGACGCGATCATTTTGGCCACCGGCGCCAAGGCGAAGTGGCTCGGCCTTCCGAGCGAGGAGGAGTTCAAGGGCTTCGGGGTCTCCGCCTGCGCCACCTGCGACGGCTTCTTCTTCCGCAACAAATCGGTCGTGGTCATCGGCGGCGGCAATTCCGCGGTCGAGGAGGCTCTCTACCTGTCCAACATCGTCTCCGAGGTTACCGTCGTTCACCGGCGCGACTCGTTCCGCGCCGAGAAAATCCTCAGCGAGCGCCTCGCCGCCCGCCACAATGTGAAGATTCGCTGGGACAGCGCGGTCGAGGAAATTCTTGGCGCGAGGACTCCGCGCGCGGTCACAGGGCGTCAGGATCAGGAACGTCCTCTCCGGGGCGCTCGACGACCTTCCGGTCGACGGCGTGTTCGTCGCGATCGGCCACGCGCCCGCAACCGAGCTCGTCCGCGGTCAGGTCATCCTGAAGGCGAATGGCTACGTTCAGACGGCGCCGGGTTCGACGACGACCAGCGTCGAAGGCGTGTTCGCCGCGGGCGACGTCGCAGACGACGTGTTCCGTCAGGCCGTGACCGCTGCAGGACTGGGCTGCATGGCGGCGCTCGAGGCGGAGCGCTGGCTTGCGGCGCGAGGCGCCGGCGCGAAAAGCGGCGGAATAGCCAGTTCGCAACGCTAAAGCCGCGCTCATCAGCGGCGAAGCCAATAGGCCGGGGCCGGCCGGGAAGCGTTCATGGACTGGGACAAGCTGCGCATTTTCCAGGCGGCCGCCGACGCCGGCTCGTTCACCCACGCCGGCGAAACGCTCGGCCTGAGCCAGTCGGCGGTCAGCCGGCAGGTCGGGGCGCTGGAAGCCGATCTCGGCGCGCCGCTGTTTCATCGGCACGCCCGCGGCCTCATCCTCACCGAGCAGGGCGAAATGCTCCTGGACGCGGTGCGCGACGTGGTCCTGAAGCTCGATGCGGTGCGCAGCCGCCTGATCGACAGCCGCGAGAAGCCGACCGGCGAACTCAGGGTCACCACGCACCCTCGGACTCGGCGCCAACTGGCTCGCGCCGCGCCTCGGCGAATTCGTCGAACTCTATCCGGAAGTGAAGCTGCAGCTGCTCCTGTCGGACGAGGACCTCGATCTCGGCATGCGGGAGGCCGACGTGGCGCTGCGCCTGCGCGAGCCAATGCAGCCCGACGTCATCCGCCGGCGGCTGTTCACCGTGCATTTCCACGCCTACGCTTCGCCCGACTACCTCAAGCGGCGCCCGCAGCCGCGCAACGTCGAGGACCTCGACCGCCATCATCTGATCGCTTTCGGCGCGCCGACCGCGACCCACCTTCTCTACGATCTCAATTCGCTTCTGACCCTCGGGCGCGACCCCAAGAATCCGCGCACGCCGCAGATCTCGGTCAACAATCTCGGGGCGATGGTCGCGGGCGGCGGAGCACGGCGTCGGCATCGCCGTCCTGCCGGATTATGTGGTGCAGCCGGAATTGGGGCTGGTCCGCCTGCTGCAACAGGCCGACATGCCAGAAATGGACTGTTTTCTGGTTTATCCCGAGGAACTGAAGAACGTCGCGCGCGTGCAGGCTTTTCGCGATTTCCTGGTCGCGGCGGCGCAAAGGTGGCGTTACTGAGACAGGCAAGCCGGCCGGCGATCGCCCGCTTTCAGACCTCTTTGGTGTCGAACACCATCAGGTCGACGCCGCCATCGGCGAAATTGCCGAGATCGCCGGCGGTCGCCTGCCCCTCCGGCGAGGCGAGCCCCTTGTCGGATCGCCTCGACGCTGTCGAACTCCAGGATCGCGACAAGATGCACCGCGCCGGGTTCGACCGGCATCCGACTGCGCCGTCGCTCACCCGATAGCGGCGCAGACCCGGTATGGTCTTGGCGAGCGGGACATGCTTGGCAAAGTAGTAGGCGTTGAAGGCGTCGACGCTTTTCGGCGTCTTATAGACGGCGACAATTGCGGCCATGAGCGTGTCCCCCGCGACAGCCGTCTCAAGATCGCCCCATGCAATCCAGCGGCCCGCGCGACCCCAGTTGATCATCAGAAACTTCCGTTCGGCAACTCGCCTCACATGAACAGTGGCTCCTTTTCGAGTCCCTTGTAGAGTGAGGCGACCGCTCGCCGTAGCCGTTGTAGATCAGCGTCGGACGCTGCTGCCCGTCGTTGAGGAAGTTCTCCCTGGCCTGGCTCCAGCGAGGATGCGGCACGGCCGGGTTGACGTTGGCCCAGAAGCCGTACTCCTCGGGGCCGAGGGCCTCCCAGAACGTCTCCGGCCGCTTGTCGACGAACGAGACCCTGACGATCGACTTGATCGACTTGAAGCCGTATTTCCATGGCGTCGCCAGCCGGATCGGCGCGCCCTGAACTTTGGCGAGCGGCTTGCCATAAGCGCCGGTAGCGATGAAGGCGAGGTCGTTCGTCGCCTCCGCCATGGTCAGGCCCTCGACATAGGGCCACGGCATGAACGACCGCTGGCCCGGCGCCATCTTCTTGTCGAGGAACGTCTCGAACCGGACATAGGCCGCCGAGGACAGCGGCTTGGCGAACTCGACCAGCTTTCTTGAGCGGGAAGCCCGTCCAGGGGATCGCCATCGACCAGGCTTCGACGCAGCGGTGGCGATAGAGACGCTCCTCGAGCCCCATCGCCTTGATCAGCGAATCGATGTCGACCGTCTGCTCCTTCTCGACGAGGCCATCGAGCTTGACCGTCCAGGGACGGACTTTCAGCGCGCTCGCGTCGATGTGCTTGCTGGTGCTGAACTCGTAGAAATTATTGTAGTTGAGATTGTACTTCTCCGGCGTGACGTCCCGGTCAAGCGTGTAGGCCGGGTTGCGCTTGGCCGGATAGAGCGCGGCGGAGGGATCGGCGTCGTCGGCGCGCGCCGGCCAGGCGGCAAGGGCGCCCGCGGCGCCGAGGCCGCCCAGAAACGAGCGCCGGTCGAGGAAAAGCGCCTCCGGCGACGCCAGACTCGCCGGGATCTCCCATCCCTTTCGCCGAATGACATGCATTGGGCCCATCTCCTCGCTGTTCCCGGTACGACGGCGGCGAAGGGTTGGTTCTCCGTTGACGCCGTCCTTTCGGCGCGACGACGGCGATTGTTACGAGGTTTGGCGCGGGAGCTTCAGACCTTCTCGACCTGGCCGAATTCGAGATCGACCGGAGTCGCGCGGCCGAAGATCGACACCGCCACCTTGACGCGCGAACGGGACTCGTCGACTTCCTCGACGACGCCGTTGAACGAGGCGAACGGGCCGTCGGCGACGCGAACGTTTTCCCCGATCTCGAAGCGGATCGACGGCCTTCGGCCGCTCGATGCCCTCGAGTGACCTGGCCCTTGATCCGGTCCGCCTCGTGGTCGGGGATCGGCATTGGCTTCTTGTCGGCGCCGAGGAAGCCGGTGACCTTCGGCGTGTTCTTGATGAGGTGGTAAACCTCGTCGGTCAGGTCGCATTTGACCAGCACGTAGCCGGGGAAAAATTTCCGCTCGGAATTGATCTTGCGCCCGCGCCGCACCTCGACGACGTTCTCGGTCGGGACCAGGATTTCCTCGAACTTGCCGTCCAGCCCGCGCTGATGCGCCTGCTCTCGGATCGAGTCGGCGACTTTCTTCTCGAAATTGGAATAGGCGTGGACGATGTACCAGCGCATGCTCATGTTATTCATGTTCCATTCGTCGGGCGTCGCGCCCGCAGTAATCCATCATGGCTAGCCGCCCCGGCCGAAACCAAGCACCAGCGCGACGGCCGTGCGCAGCGCCTCGTCGACGACGAGGAAGAACAGGCTCGTGAACACGACCAGCAGCAGCACGAGGCCCAGTCGTGACGAGCGTCTCTCGTCGGGTCGGCCAGACGACCTTCGCGGCCTCCGCAGCGCACCTGCTGGATGAATTCGAACGGATTGGTCATGTCCTGTCGGTTCCGTTCCGATCGGATCGTGGCGGCGACGGCCCTTGCGGCGCTGCGCCAGAAAAATTCGCGGCGCGGGGCCTCCCGGCGCCGCGCCACCCGAAGCCTCATATAGGAAAACCCGGCCGGACGCCAAGCGAAATGTGAGCTTTGGCTGTGAAACCTCATGCGCTTGGGCCGGGAAGCCCAGCGCGGGGCATTTCGGCGGCGGATTATCCCGTCGCGGGCGGCCGGCGCGCGATCATCAGGAGTCCGATCCCCTCGGCGGCTGAGCTTCCGGCACGGCGCCAGCCGCGACGCCGAGACGCCGAGCACGGATGAATCAGCGACGACGCGTGCCAGCCGAGCGCGCGCGCGAAAATGAACGTCGCGGCATTTGATCGGCGAAAATCGTTCGATCCAGTAGATCCCGGATTCGCTTCCAAAAGGGACGTTTTCGACGCTCGCGACCTCGGCGCCAGCGCTGTTCGCCAGCTCGCGAAGCGCCGCCTCGCTCCACCACGTCAGATGATGGGGCGGGGCATTGATCAGGAAATTCGGAATTCGGGTCATCGCGGAGGGGAAGCGGGGCACGCTGACGCAGACGAGGCCGCCTGGCTTCGCCGCCTGAACGAGTTCGGCGAACAGAGCCCTCGGATCGAGGACGTGCTCGATGACCTCGAAGCAGCAGACGGCGTCGTAGCTGCCGGCATGGCCGCCGAGATGCTGAGCGAGCGTCTCGCTGCGAACGTCGGCGATCGACGCGTAGCCCGCCGCGTGGGGATCGAGGCCGGCGTAGTCGGCCTCGGGGACGTACGCCCGGAAACCGCCGAGGCCACAGCCGACGTCGAGCACCCGCGCGCCCCGAGGAACGTGCTGGGCCGCCATCAGGAATTCGGGACGCACCGTCTCAACCGTCATGAGGCGGCGCCGCTTCAGCCCGGCGTAGAAATCCAAATAGAATTGGTGATCCCCTTCGCGTGGCGGATCGAAGAAGCGCAGCCCGGTCGGCGACTCCCACAGGCCGAAACGCTCGACGCCGGCGAAACTGCCGCGCGCGTCGACCCCGAAGGCGATGCGCCAGAGATCGACAAGCAGCCTGCTCGTCACCCACCGGACCCGCCTCACCGCCGGCTCTCCGGTCACCGGGCAAAGCGGCGCTCGCTTCGGGGGCTGTCGACATCGCCACCGGCTCAAGTCCGGAAATGCTTCGACAGCTTCAGCCCCTGATGCTGGTAGTTCGAGGTTTTTCCCGCCCCGTAAAGTTCGTCGGCCGCGTCGGCGAGCTGCTCGAACACCAGCCGCCCGACCGGCTGCCCATCCTCGATCAGGAAAGGGACGTCGCGGCTGCGCACCTCGAGCACGGCGCGCGCAGCCGGGCGCCGGTCCGCGCCCTGCCCGAAGCCCGGATCAAAGAAGCCGGCATAATGGACCCGAAACTCGCCGATCGCCGGATCGATCGGCGTCATTTCAGCGGCGAGATCGGCCGGGATCTGCATCTTCTCCCGCGAAGCCAGGATGTAGAACTCGTCCGGGTCGAGCACGAGGCGCCGGTCGGCCCGCGCGAGAATCGGCTCCCAGAAATCCTGCGCCGCGTAGCCGCCGACCCGGTCGACGTCGATCACGTCGCTATTCTTGATCGCCCGATAGCCGACAATCTCCGCCGGCTCGCCGGCGAGCCCGACATGGACGATCAGGCCATCGCGGAGCGACAGCGGCCGGTCGACCAGCGGCGACAGCGCATGACGGGCGCGGAGAGTCTCGGCGTCGAGGATCGCCGCGCCGCCATCGCGAAAGCGGAGCTGGTTCAGCCGCGTCCCGGCCCGCACGCGCACGCTGAAGCTGCGCGGCGAGATTTCGGCGAACAGCGGCCCCTGGTACCCCGCGGGAACATGGTCGAAAGCGTCGGATCCGTCGACGATGAGGCGGGTGAAGATGTCGAGCCGCCCGGTCGAACTTTTCGGATTGGCCGCGCCGGACACGCCCGCCTGCAGCGCAAGCCGCTCCATCAGCGGGGCGATGTAGACGATGCCCTTCTCCAGCACCGCCCCGTCGCCGGCGAGCGAGATCCGCTCCGGGTTAAGGCTTTTCAGCCGGTCAGCCACGCTCGCGCTCTTACCAGGCAGGAAACTTGCGCGCACGCGAAACGCCTCGGCGGCGAGCCTCAGATCGAGGCTCGCCGGCTGGAACTGGGCCGGCTCGATGGGCGTCGCGGCGGCGACGGCGCCATCGCGCGCCAGCGCGGCGATGCGCTGACGCGCCAAAAGGCCGGAGAGGCTCGCGCCCCGGACGGACCCCAGTGGCTTGTGTGAACTTGTCATGGTCCGAACGCTTACCGAGAATTGATCGCCCGCGAAAGGCGATCGGGCTCGGTTCGGGTCGAGCGGCCGTGCGCCTTGTTTTCGGCGCTCAATCGGCTAGCCTTTGCCAGGCAGGCCGAGAGGGAACGATGGCGCGCATTCTTCTCGTCGAGGACGAGCCGCTGGTCAGCGCGATCACCGAGGAGTGGCTGCTTGAACTGGGCCATGACGTGGTTGGCCCGGCCGCCAATCTGACCTTGGCCCTCGAACTCGCCGCGACGGCGATCGACGGCGCGATCGTCGATGTCTCGCTCGGCCGGCAGAGCGGCTACCCGGTGGCCGAGCTTCTGGCCGCCCGCAGCGTTCCTTTTCTTTTCGCCACCGGCTACGGCCAGGAGGGGCTCGATCCGGCCTGGCGCGGCCACCCGACGCTGATGAAGCCGTTCGAGTTCGAAATCTTCGGCGGCGCGGTCGAGCGCATGCTGGCCGGCGGCTGACCATGAAATGCGCGCGGCCGCGACCGCCTCGAACACTCCGTCCCGGCCGCGATCCTGCCTCATTTGACGCTACGCGGATGAAGGGCCATCTGTCTCCCGCATGACCGACGTCTCCCTTCCGGCGGCCTTTGGCGCAGGCCTTATTTCGTTCATCAGCCCTTGCGTGCTGCCGCTCGCCGCGCCCTATCTCTGCTATCTCGCCGGAGCGAGCGTCGAGGCGCTGGTCAACGAGGGGGAGGCGAAGGCGCGGCGCGATATTCTCGTGACCGCGCTTCTGTTCGTCGCCGGATTCACCACCGTGTTTGTCGCCTTCGGCGCGACCGCCTCGGCGCTCGGCGCCGTGTTCCGGCAGTGGAGCCATGCGCTGTCGATCGCCGCCGGGATCGGCGTCATCCTGATGGGCCTGCATTTCCTCGGGGTTTTTCGCATCACGGCCATGCTGCGCGAGGCCCGCGTCACGATCGAACGGCCGACCGGGGTCTGGAGCGCCTACCTGATGGGCATGGCGTTCGCACTCGGCTGGACGCCCTGCATCGGACCGATTCTCGCGACCATTCTCGCCGTCGCCGGCAGCCGCGACACGGTCGGCGCCGGCGCAGGCCTGCTCGCCGTCTACAGTCTCGGACTTGGCCTGCCCTTCATCGCCGCAGCCGTCGCCATCGGCCCCTTCATGCGCGCTTCGAGCGCTGATCAAGAAGCAGTTCGGCCGAATCGAGAAGACCGTCGGCGTGCTGCTGGTCGCGACCGGCGTCCTGTTTCTCACCGGCGGCTTCCAGAGCGTGTCGCTCTGGCTGATCGAGACCTTTCCGCAGTTTTCGCAGGTGGGGTGAGGCTTTGTCATTCCGGTGGGCCGACCCAGAACTGATCTGGTGCCGACGTTGGAAAATACAACAAAGAAGAATATATCCCGGGCTTACATGAAGATTATCAAATGAATTGCTAACATCCATTAGCAATTGCGAAGATATCTTCGTTCTCACGATTTTTATATCGGAATTGGAATTCGGCCACATACTTCGAGACGCGCGGCCTCTGGACCACTTTGTTGTGCGGGTGTGACCGGGATCAGGCGGAGACATCGCTTCTCGCCGGGATCCAACCTCCCGTTCAGTCCGCCAGTCCGATCACAACCGAAAGCATGTGATTGAGGGCGATCAGACCAGCCTCGTCGATTTCGGCCCATTGTCCGCCCGCATTTGGCGCGCGGCATCGCGATGATTTTATCGACCATGATTTGCGATGCAATTTTGAGGCCGTTCTCCTTCGTCGGTTTCAGTTGGAGTTGGTAAAAGGGCGCGTCGACGAGCGCGCTGGTGAGGAGGGCGACGAGGATGCTGTCCGTCGCCTTGAGCCAGTCCGACTGAATGACGATCGCCGGCCGCGGCTTGCCATAATCCCTGGGCGCGGCCACCGTGATGAAGTCGCCGCGTCTCACGGCTCTGGCCAATCAAACGCCGCTTCGATGAAGTCGAGCGCTTCGCGTTCTTCCGTCCGGCCCCGCAGGAGCGTTGCCTGGCGCTCCGCTTCCCGGGCGAATTCGGGACGGCGCGGGTCGGGAACCCACACCCGCAAGAGACGCATGCCGTTGGCTCGCTTGGATTCTCGATATCGCTGAAACTTGCTGCGGCCGTCTCGCGTCGCTGTCCTGGTACGAGGCATCGTTCCTCCGATTTGGTTGCGCACGACTCCTATCACGGCCGGTAGCGCGCTACCTAGCGGTTTGTGGCGACTCCCTTCCCCAACACAATGACGTGATAGCAGTGCGCTGCCCGCTCGACCTCTACGAGACGCAAAACCAAAAAGCTTAAGACGGCAATAGCCAGGCCTTGTAACGAGTTGGCGAACGCGGCGCCGTCGGCGCCGCGTTCGCTTGGCATCGGCGTCAGGTAGCCGCTGACGCGCGCCCTTCCCCATAGCGCGGGATCGACCTTGCCGCTTGAGCGATGCCGCGCCGCTTCGAGCCACGCCGCTCTCGCGCCGCGCCCTTGGCGCGCCGAAGCCCTTGCCTTTCGTCTGAGGCCGACCTATCCGGAGGCGGACGGCCGATGCCATGAGTTTCCTGGATCAACTTGCGTTTGGACCCGGCCGCGATCGAAGAGCGTGGGCGAGGGGCATATTGGTGGCGATCGCCGTTTTGGCGGTCGCGGCCACGATCCTCTACTTCAGCGTCTCCGGCGACTACGCGTTCCTGAGGGCTTCCATCTTCACCGGAACTCCGACCGGACAATATCACGCGATCGGGGAGCGGCTCTCGGCCCGCGCGCTCAAGAGGAACGGCCACTTGAAGGTGGTCGCCACGGCCGGGTCGGTCGAGAACATCAACCGCCTCGTCCGTGAAAACGGGCATTGCATTCCCGCCTTCGCCTTCGTGCAGGATGGAGTGCCGGTTCCCGCCGAGGCCGGCTTGCAGACCTTGGGGCGGCTCCCACAACCGGAGTCCCTGCTCATCTTCGCCCAACGCGGGCGCGCCATCCACACGTTCAACGACCTCAAAGGCGCGTCGGTCGGCATCGGCCCGGACGGTTCTGGCACGGCCTATCTGATGCGGCAGTTGCTGGACAATTCCGATCTCAAGGGTCTCGATCTCAGACCGTCCAATCGCGGTCTCGAAGCTCAGGCGGAACAGGTTCGAGACGGTCAACTCGATCTCGCCGCGTTCGTCATGAACGAGAACGCGGAGTTGATCCACACGCTGGTGAATAAATACGATCTCGAGATCGTCGCTCCCGCCGACATGGAGGGCCTCACAGCGCGCGACAAGTGGCTGCACCTCGGCAGAATTCCCGCTGGGTTTTACGACATCACCAAACCGATCCCTGCGACCGACAAGCTCGTCGCGCAGGTCGACACGCTTGTGATGACGAACGCCTGCGTGCACCGAGCGCAGCGGGTCGCCTTCCTGATGCTCCTCAGCGAGGAGTTCCCGAATTTCGTTCGCGACAACCCGCCGCCTGCGGCGAAATCTCTGGATCAGGCGCCGTTGGCCGACGAGGCGCGCCAGTTTTTCGCCAATGGCGAGCCGGCGCTGGCGGACCGATATTTCCCTCGGCTCGTCAATCTGATGTCGCCCGCCTATTGGATCTATCTGGCGATGTCCGTGACGATCCTTTTCAACGCGTCGAACGCCTACAGCCGCTTCAGACTTTGGCGCATCGACGCCAACCGGGAATTGTTGGAGGCTCGGCTGAAGGCGCTCACCAGTCTCGGACTGACCCGAGAACAGATCAAATCGCTCCCTGCCGAGGCGGTCATCAAGACGCCGCAAGATCGAAAGGCGGCGGAGGACCTGATGAAGGACCTCGAGGCGCTTCACCTTCGCTGCCAGGACCAACTGCGCTCGTTGGTCACGCCGATGGGCGTCGAAATGTTCTACCGGTATCAGGAGTCCCTCATCGAAGACGCCAAGGCGACGCTTGCGATGCTGCTTCGCCAGTCGAAGGGAAGCAAAGAGGTGTGAAACCGCTTGCGTCTGACGACGAGGATATTGGGGAACTGGTTCCGGACAACAAATCGCTTGTTTAGGCGATGACACCGGCCAAGCGGTGAAGGGCTACAGGCGCGGCGCCCGAGAAATCGGCTGAGGCCCGCCTCGACTTGACGCAAGACGCCGCCGGCCGTCGCGCCCTGCGCTGTCACGACTTGATCCCTGACCGCCGCAAGGAAATCCATGTGCTCGGTCAGTGCGGCCGATCCCGCCGGAAGCGCCGCGGACATGTGAAGGATGGCCTGTTGGAGATCGTTTGGCTCCTCCCTTTGCGCGGAAGCGATCTCGTCGGCGCTCGGCGCCACGGTCGGGAATGACAGGCTCGCCGGGCCCGAATTGCTAGGCGAGGTCAGCGACAAGGCGGGAAGCAGATCGGGAGCCGCGGCGTCGCGCCGGGTCAACGGCTCGCCGAGGTCAAACAGCCGGCGCAACGTCGAGAGAACCGAAGCGTGGTCGAACGGATATCGGGAGCCGGCGGACGGCCGGACGATGCTCCCGGCCGGAATCCACGGAGAAATGAGGACCGCCGGCACCCGAACCCCGTACCGGTCGAACTTGAAGCCGTCCGGCCAATCGTCGTCGGGCGAAACGGCCTCCGGCGGAGGAACATGATCGTAAATCCCTCCATGCTCGTCATAGACGACGACGAACAGGGTTTGCTCCCAGCCGGGCCCGTTGCGAAGAGCGTCGTAGCAGCGCGCGATCAGGCGTTCCCCGTAGGCGATGTTGTGCGGCGGATGCTGATCGTTCGGCATTCGGTGAAAAACGAGGCTCGGGAAATAGCGCGGCTCAATGAAACTGTAGTTCGGCAGCCGCCCCGTCATCGCATCGCTCATGAATGCGTCCTCGAAGGGATAAAGATGCTCCGGCAGTTCGCTCCATAGGGCGGAAAGCGTCGCCGTCAGCGGCACGTCGTGAAAATAGATGCGCCAGCTTCGCTGGCATCGGGTCAGGCGGCTGAAAATCGTCGGCATCAGATAAGGAAAATGCGCCGGCATATTGTTCACATAGCCGCCGGCGGTCCCCGTATGTACGAAGAATCGGTTGGGCCAGGTCTGGTTCGGCGCCGACGCATACCAGCGATCCGACACTCCGAACGACGTCGCGAGCTGGCTGATCACCGGAACCTGGGCGGGCGTGAAGCCATGCATCACGCCGCCCGGATTATTGGTCGCGGTCTTCGCGTAATTGGACACGAAGCCGGACATCGTCGGAGGGGAAGGCGGTCGCAACCGGCGCCGAAAATCTGTTCCGTCATATCCGCGAAGAGCTCGTTGGGATCGGGATCGGGGAGCGAAGCCGCTTCCGGCGTCATGGCTTCGCTCGTCCAGACGTCGAATGTCTCGCCATTCCATTCGTTCGACTCGTCGCCCTTCAGTCCATCGAAATCGGCGCGGCCGGAATAGAGGCGCCCGAGCATCGAATCGAACGAACGGTTTTCCAGCATCAGGACGACGACGTGCTTGATGTCCGCCATGGAAGCCTCCAATGCAGCCTTGACGATCGGCATTGTCATTGCCGATCATGCCCAACGCGATTCTCGCAGGGGCGGGGCGCCGATGCGGCGGATGGTAAGCTTTCGAAAACCGGCAAATCTAGCCGCAATCGCGATCGCCGGCATTTTCCTCGGAGGCTGCGCGCAGCTCCATCTCACTCAGGACCCGGATCAGGTCATCCAGCGAACCGAGGGCGAGGACAACTACGACGCAAAGCAGAAGGCCGGCCCGACTGCGGCGCGTGTATTGCCCTACGCCTTGCTGGCGGAGCAATCCTACGACCCGAGCGTCTACGCCAAGCATCGGATGGCGCCGCGAGCGACCGGCTGCATTTCCGACGACCCCAAGGACTGCGACGTCCTCCGCGATTCGAAGCGGGCGGCCGCCTGGCTCAATCAGTGGCGCTATGTCTGGAGTTGCGACGGGCCGGAGGCGTGCAAGGTGCGCACCCCTGGCCAGAGCGAACCGGTCGGCGGCCTCGGCGTCCAGGTCTGGGCGCGGAAGGGCAAGCGTTGCCCGGAAGCCGTCGTCGCGTTTCGCGGAACGGTCGGCGGCGACAAGGGAGATTGGGAATCCAATTTTCACTGGATAGTGCGCGCTTTCCCCGTCTACGACCAATACGATCAGGTCCGAGACCACGTCGGCGACTTCATCGGCCATGTCGAGCGGGACAAGTGCTACCGAGCGGGTCCAACCCAAATCACCGCGGTCGGGCACTCGCTTGGCGGAGGACTTGCCCAGCTCGCGGCCTATTCCGACCCGCGGATAAGGCGCGTCTACGCTTTCGACCCCTCCATGGTGACCGGATACTATTCCGTCGATCCGGCCCACCGCGACCAGACCGTGAAAGGTCTGCGCATGGAGCGCGTCTACGAACACGGGGAGATCCTCGCCTACGGCCGATACATCATGCGGCAGTTTATTCCCCTGTCGCCCTGCAATCCTCGGGTCGTCAGCGTCCGCTTCAATGTCATTCACGGAAGTCCGATTTCTCAGCACAGCCTGACGGATTTCGACAATGGCCTGCTCAGAGCAGCGCGCGGCTACCAACCGGAAACGTCGCCGATGGTCGATGAACCGTGCGGCGTCAAAGCGCCGGGCAAACCGCTGGTCGCGGCGCAATAGCCCAAGGAACTGCCCGATCGCAATCGCGACCAGGATCGCGATGGCGCGGCCATCGCGCCGTGGATCGGCGTCGCCGAACCGAGCGACGCGTCGGATATGCAAGAAAAACCCGCCGTCGCCGGCGGGTAAAGTCCCCCTCTCCCCGTCTTGCGGGGAAAGGGCCGGGGTGAGGGGGATGAGCCGATTAGCCCCGCCCCTCATCCTGACCTTCTCCCCGCAAGACGGGGAGAAGGAACGGTCACATCTGCTTGTAGGTGATCTTGCCGTCGGGCTCCTTCGCCCAAACGTACCAGACGTAGTCGATGTTCGTGCGATCGCCCTTCTTGTCGTACGAAATATCTCCCAGGACGGTGTGGAACTTCATGCCCGAGTGCATGACTTCCGCGATCTTCTTCGGGTCGAGCGATTTCGCCTTCTCCGCCGCCTCCTTGATGATCTGGACAGCGGCGTAGGAGTAGAGCGTATAGGCTTCCGGATCGAAGTTCTTCGCCTTGAACTCGGCGACGATGTCCTTCGCCTCCGGGTTCTTGCGCGGATCGGGGCCGAAGGTCATCAGCGTGCCCTCGACGCCGGGCCCGCCGATCTGGGAGAACTCATTGTCGGTGATGCCGTCGCCGGAAATCATCACCGTTTTCATGCCCTGGTCGCGCATCTGCCGAATGATGAGCCCGCCTTCGGTGTGCAGGCCGCCCCACATCAGATAGTCGGCGCCCGATTCCTTGATCTTGGAGACGATCGCCGAGTAGTCCTTCTCGCCGGTGTTCACGCCTTCGTAAAGCACCTCGTGGATGCCGAATTTGTGCATCTCGTCGCGCGCCACGTCGGCGAGGCCCTTGCCGTAGGTCGTCTTGTCGTGGACGATCGCGATCTTCTTGCCCTTGAGATGATCGCGCGCGTATTCGGCCCACACCATCCCCTGCTGGTCGTCGCGGCCGCAGGTGCGGAAGATGTCCCAATAGCCGCGGTCGGTGACCTTCGGGTTGGTCGCCGATGGCGTGATCATCAGGATGCCGTTCTCCTTGTAGACGTCGGAGGCCGGAATGGTCACGCCGGAGTTGAACGGTCCGACGACAAACTTGACGCCGTCGCCGACGAACTTGTTGGCTACCGACACGCCCTGCTTCGGATCGGAGACGTCATCGCCCTGCTCGAGGTCGATCTTCTGGCCGAGGATCCCGCCCGCCTTGTTGATGTCGTCGACCGCCTGCTGCGTGCCGTTGACCAACTGGGCGCCGAAGGCGGCGTTCGGTCCAGTAATCGGGCCGGTCACGCCCATCTTGATTTGCGCGCTGGCCGCGCCGGAAAACGCGAGCGCAGCGGCAAGCGCGACGCCCGACAACCAGTACTTCGTCATGCAGATACTCCTTGAAGTTTCGGGGCGCTCGGCCCTCCCTGAGCCGGCCCGCGGCGGAGGCAAATCCACCTTGGCCGGGATACTTTCTCGTTTTCGAGAAAGAGTCACCTTAAAAAACGTCAACCCTTCGATCAAAGTGGACGCAGGCCTTTAGCCTTTGGCCTTGAGGCGCCAGTTCAACCCGGCGCGCTCGTAGGCCCAGGAATATTGCGTCGCCATCTGGGCGGCGCGCATCTGGCGATAGCCGAAGGCCGCCACGAGAAGCGTCCAGGCGTAAGCGACGATGAAGAAGTGGAGCGACAGCAGCTTTTCTCCATAAAGCGCATAGTGCAGGAAGCGGACGCCGGCGGTGAGGAAGAGCATGTAGAGCGCGATCATCGGCATCGGCCGCCAGGTCCGGGCCAAGGCGCGTCCGGCCGCCCAAGCGCCCAAGCCCCCGAGAACAAGCGTGATCAGCAAAAAGGTGAGGAGGCCATACGGCGAGTTGGCCCACAGAATGCCCGCCATCAGTGCCCCCCCTCCAAATAGGCCGCGCGCACTTCCGGCCGGGCGAGCAGTTCGGCCCCGCCGCCCTGCATGGTGATCGTTCCGTTGACCATGACGTAGCCGCGGTGCGCAAGTTTCAGCGCATGGAACGCGTTCTGCTCGACCAGGAAGACCGTCAGGCCCTCGCGCCGGTTGAGGTCGCCGATCACCTCGAAGATCTGCTTGACCACCAACGGCGCAAGGCCGAGCGACGGTTCGTCGAGCAGCAGCAGGCGCGGCCGACCCATCAGGGCCCGGGCGATCGCCAGCATCTGCTGCTCGCCGCCCGACAGCGTCCCGCCGCGCTGCGGCGCGCGCTCCTTGAGGCGCGGAAACAAGGTGAACACGCGCGTCAGGTCTTCGTCGAAATGGGCGAATTTGTTGATCGACGCGCCCATCTGCAGGTTCTCGAACACCGTCATGCGCGGGAAGATGCGCCGCCCCTCCGGCGACTGGGCGATCGACAGGCGCGCGATCTCATGCGTGGGAAGGGCGGTGATGTCCTTGCCGTCGAAAGTGATCCTGCCGTGGCGGGCGCGCGGCGCGCCGAAAATGGTCATCATCGTCGTCGACTTGCCGGCGCCGTTGGCGCCGATCAGGGTGACGATTTCGCCGGTATTGACGTCGATATCGACACCCTTGAGCGCCTGGATCTTGCCGTAGAATGTCTCGACGCCCCGCAGCTGAAGGAGCGGCGCCGCAGCAGCCGCCGCGCTCATTGCTCGAGCTCCTTCTCGATCGCTTGCACTTCCTCCTCGTCGGCGACGCCGAGATAGGCGGCGATGACTTTCGGATCGGCGCGCACTTCCGCGGGCGTGCCGTCGGCGATCTTCACTCCATAGTCGAGCACGACCACATGGTCGGAGATCTGCATGACGACCGACATGTCGTGCTCGATCAGCAGAACCGATGTGTTGTGCTCGGCGCGGATCGAACGAAGCAACGTGTTGAGGTCGGCCGATTCGCGCGGATTGAGTCCGGCGGCCGGCTCGTCAAGACAAAGCAGCACCGGATCGGTGCACATGGCGCGCGCGATCTCGAGCCGGCGCTGGGCGCCGTAGGGCAGTTCGCCCGCGGGATCATCCGCCCGCTCCATGAGCCCGATCTGGTGGAGCCAATATTTCGCTCGATCGATCGCCTCGGTCTCCTTGCGACGGTAGCCCGGCGCGCCGACCAGGCCGAGCACGGTCATGCCGCTCGCGCGCATCAGCAGATTGTGGTGCGCGACAAGAAGATTCTCGAGCACCGTCATCCCCTGAAAGAGGCGGATGTTTTGGAAGGTGCGGGCGACCCGAGCCTTGCGGGCGATCTCGTGGTCCGGCATCCGTTCGAGCAGAAAGAGTTCACCGTTCGCAGTCGCGGCGTGGCGGCCGCTTGAACGCGTGACGGCCGCGACATCTTCGGGCGTGGCGAAGCCATCGCGGGCGAGCGCGAGCCGACCTTCCGTCGGCTTGTAGAAGCCGGTGATGCAGTTGAACACGGTGGTCTTGCCGGCCCCGTTCGGCCCGATCAGCGCCGTGATGTCCCCGCGCCCCACTAAAAACGAGAAAGCGTTGACCGCGACGAGGCCGCCGAACCGCATGGTGAGGTTCTCGACCGAGAGCAGCGGGCTGGACAGCCAGTTCATCAGCCGTGCCCTTCCTTGACCAGGTCGCCCGAGACGGCCTTTCGTTCCTTCAGGAAGATCGACGGCGATCGGGTGGACACGAGGCCACGCGGCTTCCAGATCATCATGATAACCATCGCCGCGCCGAACAGCAGCATGCGGTACTGGGTCGGATCGAAATTCTCGCCGAAGATAGCCTTCATCCAGTCGAGCTCGCGCATCAGCTCGGGCGCGCCGATCATCACCGCTGCAGCGATCGCGACGCCGAGCTGGGAGCCCATGCCGCCGAGCACGACGATGGCGAGAATCGTCGCCGATTCGATGAAGGTGAAGCTTTCGGGGCTGACGAAGCCCTGGCGCACAGCGAAGAACGAACCGGCGAAGCCGCCGAACATGGCTCCGAGCGCGAATGCGGTAAGCTTGGTGTTGGTGGTGTTGATGCCGAGCGAGCGGCAGGCGATCTCGTCCTCGCGCAAGGCCTCCCAGGCGCGCCCGATCGGCAGCCGGCGGAGCTTGAGCGTGACGAAGTTCGTCAGGAGCGCGAGCGCCAGGATCAGATAGAAGAGAAAAATCGTGCGGTAGATCGGGGTGTAGGGCAGATGGAAGATCGCCGCAAACCCGTTGTCGTCATCGTCGAACGGAATGCCGAAGAATGAGACGTGGGGAATCTCCGAAATGCCGGCGTATCCGTTGGTCAGGTCGACCCAGTTGATGAGCACGAGGCGGATGATCTCGCCGAAGGCGAGCGTCACGATGGCGAGATAGTCGCCGCGCAGCCTCAGCACCGGGAAGCCGAGAATGATCCCCCACATCGCCGCGAGCATGCCCGCCAGCGGCAGGCAGATCCAGAAGGACAAGCCGAAGGTCGTCGACAGAAGCGCGTAGGAATAGGCGCCCACCGCGTAGAAGGCGACGTATCCGAGATCGAGCAGGCCAGCGAGGCCGACCACGATGTTGAGGCCCCAGCCCAGCATCACGTAGATCATGATCTGGACGCCGTAATTGTTGATCCACTTCAGCGACGCGGCCGGCCCCAGCAGGCCGAGCGTGACGAGCGGGAACAGCACGACGGCGCCGAGCGCGAAAGGGCCGAAATAGCGCGAGAACGCGGCCCGGGTCCGCGACGGCGGCGCGACGCCTTCGCCCTCGCGGGCCGCCTGGACCAGCGCGCCGCCCATGCCGCCGGCGGCGATCGAGCCGACCCGGTCGAACCAGACGCGCCAGTCGGCGTTCGCCATCTGCCTGAGGAACACGAACGCGAACACGATCGCGGCGATCGCGAAAGACCACGTCCAGCGGCTGGTCAGGACCAGTGCGTTGTTGATGTTCGATTCCGCCTGGTAGCTGATGATCGGGAAGCACAGGCCGAAGGCGACGAGCCCGGCCGCCAGCGAGGTCCGCAAAGCGGGAACGAGTTGCGAAGCGCTGGTTTCGCCGGCGTCGGCCAGCGGAGTGGTCTGCGGAGCCGCAGTCATGGTCAGACCTTCTCCACTTCGGGACGGCCGAGGATGCCGGAGGGCATGAAGATGAGCGTGATGGCGAGAATCATGAACGCCGCCACGTCCTTGTAGTCGCTGGTGAAATAGGAGGACCAGAAGACCTCGATGAGGCCGATCAACAGGCCCCCGAGCACCGCTCCCGGCAACGACCCGATGCCGCCCAGCACCGCGGCGGTGAACGCCTTGACGCCCGGCACGAAGCCGTCGGAGAAAGTCACCACCCCATAATAGATGACAAACAGGACTCCGGCGACCGCCGCGAGCGCCGCGCCGATGACGAAGGTGATCGAAATCGTCGCGTCGACGTCGATTCCGAGGAGCGCCGCCATCTTTTGATCTTGTTCGCAGGCGCGCTGCGCCCGCCCCAGCGATGTGTATTTAACGAGGTACCAGAAGGCCGCAAGCAGAACGGCGGTCACGATCACGATGAGAATCTGACGCACTGACAGCGTCACGTCATCGCGGCCGCCGGTCAGCTGGAACACGTGGTTGGGCAATTGCGGCGCCGGCTTGTTGCGCGGCCCCTGCACGACCTGGACGAAATTCGACAGGAAGATCGACATGCCGATCGCCGAGATCAGCGGCGCGAGACGGAAGGAGCCGCGCAACGGCCGGTAGGCGAGCCGTTCGATCGTCCAGTTCCAGAGCCCGGTCAACGCCATCCCGCCGATCATCACCACGATAAAGGCGAGCGGCAGCGATCCCACATGGAGGATCTGGGTCAGGATCATGAAGAGGATCAGCGCGATGAACGCCGACAGCATGAACAGGTCGCCGTGGGCGAAATTGACCATGCCGATGATGCCGTAAACCATCGTGTAGCCGATGGCGATGAGTTCGTAGATCGAGCCGAGGGTCAGCCCATTGATCAACTGCTGCAGGAAAATATCCATGCGCCTACGGTTCCTCCTCGTTTCCTGTTAGTAAGCAGGAAACGCACAAATTTGTAAGCAGGAAACGTACCAAGCAGCGCCCGGCCGCTCCTGTCGCCCTGGGCAGGCCTTGACAAGCGCTTAGCGCGGCGCTTCCGGGCATTCAAGACCCCGCTGGCCTCGTCCTGAGTTGCCCACCGGCCGCGCCGACCCGCGGTATACGAAAGTTCCCGTCGCAGCGCGGCGAACGGAACTTTCCGTAGCCGGTCAGGACCGCCGGCCCCACTTCCCCCTCGGGGGAAGGTGTCGCGCCGAAGCCGACATGAGGGTGCTTCCGCATGAAGACCGATGAAAGGGATCCTTCGAACCAGCGCAAAATCGCGAGGGTGTGCTGGCGACCACCATGGGGCGAGCGGCTTGCCGATGTAAGGCCCCGCTTCCGCCCTCATCCGGCTTGCCCTCATCCGGCCGCGCTGCGCGCGGCCACTTCTCCCTGGGCGACACTCAACGTGAACGACCACCGCCTAAAGGCGGTGGCTTCGGGTTACGGCTTAAAGCCGGATTGGGTCGGCCCCAAGGGGCCGACTTGCGAACTGGCTAGACGACTTTGAAGTTGTCGTCGGGAACCTCGGGCTTTTGATCCTCAATATACTTCTTCCACACCTCGTCCGTCACGTTGCCGCTCGTCGCCACCCAATAGCCCCGACCCCGGAGATGCTGACCCCAATATCGTTTGCGAAGCGATTGATATTCCGACAGCAGTTTGTGGGAGCTCTTCCCTTTCAGATACTGCACCGCCCGAGACACAGACAGATGCGGCGGTATCCCTATCAGCATATGCACATGATCGCGATTGATCGCTCCAGCGTAGATCGACATCTCGTGCGCCCGCGCAATTTCCCGCAGCAACTCCCGCGCCCGTTGTCCGACATCTCCGCCCAACACAGGAAACCGATATTTCGTTATCCACACGACATGATACTTGCAGTCCCAGATCGTATGACTTCCGGGCTTCGCATCTTGCATACCCGCAACGTCGCATCCCAGTCGCCTAAAGTCGCCTAAAGCGAGGGGTTTACGGATCCCAGAGACGGGACTATAAAACGCGATTCATTCCATCCAGAATGGGATTACAGCAACTCGCCCAGACGTCCGAACGTGCAGCAATAATTTTTGGGCGTCGCCGAGGGAGAAGTGAGACCGCGGCCCAGGCTGCCACATCCTCGCGTCGCTTCGCCCACGCAGGGGCCTTGGCAGTCGAAGTTCGACCTCGTCGCCGCCGCTGCCTTCGGCCCTTCCAATTCGGAGGCGACGCCACGCCGACCTCGTCCGTGTTGGCCACCGGAGCGCCGCGGCATTCGCGAGGCTGCGCCGCAAAGCGGCCTCGATCTATCCAATCGTATATAACGCGTCGAAGCGAAGACGCCGCCGCTTTGGCGACGTACCCGAAAAGAAATAACGATAGGCGACCCCGGATATGGACTTTGGCGCCGACGACAGTGTACCAAATCTTTCGTATGTCGTCGTGGAAGACGGGGCCGCCTGTTCAAGCGCCTTCACCGGCGCGAGAGGCCGCCGCTCAACGGGCCGCGACGGAGGGAACGTTCATGGCGATGACAATGACGGGGGAAGCGACGCTTCCGGCCGGGCGGTCGGAAGTGTGGCGGTTGCTCAACGACCCGGCAGTCCTCAAGGCCTGCATTCCCGGGTGCCAGTCGCTCGAAAGGACTGGCGACAACGGTTTCACCGCCGCGGCCAAGATGAAGATCGGCCCGGTCGCCGCGACGTTCAAAGGCAAGGTCGAACTCTCCGACATCGTCCCCGAGGTCGGCTATACGATCACCGGCGAAGGCGAGGGCGGCATCGCCGGCTTCGCCAAGGGCGCGGCGAAAGTGGCGCTCGCCGACGCGGAAGGCGGCGCCACGCTCCTGCGATACGACGTCGAGGCCCATGTGGGGGGCAAGATCGCCCAACTCGGTTCGCGCCTGATCGATGGCGTCGCCAAGAACATGGCCGACAAATTCTTCACGTCTTTCGCCGAAGCGGCCGCAGCGCAGCACGCCTCGACCCATCCGGCCGTCGCCGGCGCCGCCGAGCCGGTCGCGACGGCCGCGCCTCAGCCCGCCGCAGCGCCCCAGGCGTCCCCACCAAAAAAGAAGTCCTGGCTTAGGAGGATATGGGAATGGTTCATGTCTCTATGACGGTTAACGGCCGGCACGCGTCGGCCGAGGTCGATCCAAGAACGCTGCTCGTGCAGTTCCTGCGCGAGAATCTGCGCCTGACCGGCACGCATGTCGGCTGCGACACCTCGCAGTGCGGCGCCTGCGTCGTCCATGTCGACGGCGAGGCGGTCAAGTCCTGCACCACGCTGGCGGCGACCTGCAACGGCGCGAATGTCACGACGATCGAGGGGCTCGCCCAGAACGGCAAGCTTCATCCGATGCAGCAGGCCTTCCAGGACAATCACGGCCTGCAATGCGGCTTCTGCACGCCGGGCATGATCATGGCGGCGATCGACCTCGTCAACCGCGAGGGCCCGAACCTCGACGAAGCGGCGATCCGCCACGGCCTCGAGGGCAACATCTGCCGCTGCACCGGCTATCACAACATCGTCAAGGCGGTCGCCAAGGGGCGCGTGAAATGGCGGCGGCCACGACGGCCAAGGCCGCCGAATAGAGCACGCTTCGAAGCCATTCCAAGGGAGAGAGACATCATGAGCGCGACAGGCATTGGCGCCTCCGTCAAACGCAAGGAAGACATCCGCTTCATCACCGGCAAGGGCCACTACGTCGACGACGTCAATCGTCCCGGCCAGGCCCACGCCTATTTCTTGCGCTCGCCGCATGCGCATGCGACGATCGATAAGATCGATACGTCGGCGCGCATGAAGTCGCCGGGCGTCGTCGCCATCTTCACCGGCGAAGACATCGCGGCCGACAAGGTTGGCGGCCTTCCTCTGCGGCTGGATGATCCATTCGAAGGACGGCTCGCCGATGAAGGCCGGCGCCCATCCGCCGCTCGCCCACGCCAAGGTGCGCTATGTCGGAGACCACGTCGCCGTCGTCATCGCCGACACCTATGCGCAGGCGCGCGACGCGGCGGAGAAGATCGAAGTCAACTATACCGAGCTACCGGCGGTGATCGACCTGGCGCATGCAATGAGCCCAAGCCAGGCCCACAATCCATGAGGCCGCGCCGAACAACACGGTCTTCAACTGGCACCTTGGCGACCAAGCCGCGACCGACGCGGCCTTCGCCTCCGCGTCGCATGTGACCAAACTCGATTTCGTCAACAACCGCTTGATCCCGAACGCGATGGAGCCGCGCGCCGCCGTCGGCGACTACGACTCGGGCGCCGACACGATCACGCTCTACACGACGAGCCAGAACCCGCATGTCGCGCGGCTCGTCCTGTCGGCGTTCGTCGGCCTCGCGCCGGAGCACAAGTTTCGCGTCATCGCGCCCGACGTCGGCGGCGGATTCGGCTCGAAGATCTTCATCTACGCCGAAGAGACCGTTGCGCCTGGGCCGCCAAGAAAGATCGACCGGCCGGTCAAATGGACAGCGGATCGCACGGAGTCCTTCCTAGTCCGACGCGCACGGCCGCGATCATGTCACCCACGCCGAACTCGCGCTCGACGCCAGCGGCAAGATCACGGGTCTGCGCGCGCACACGATCGCCAATCTCGGCGCCTATCTGTCGACCTTCTCGTCGTTTGTTCCGACCTTCCTCTATGCGCCGCTGCTGTCGGGCCAGTACGACATCCCAAACATCTACGCCGAAGTCGACGGGGTCTACACCAACACCGCGCCGGTCGACGCCTATCGCGGGCGCCGGCCGGCCGGAGGCGACCTTCGTCATCGAGCGACTGGTCGAGATCGCGGCCCGCGAGACGGGGCGCGACCCGGCCGAGTTCCGGCGCATGAACTTCGTCACGTCCTTTCCGCATCAGACGCCGGTCATCATGACGTATGACGTCGGGCGATTATCGCAGCCGCGCTCGACAAGGCGATGGCGCTCGCCGACTACAAGGGCGTCGGGGAGCGCAAGGCGGCCTCGGCCGCGAAAGGCAAACTGCGCGGCATCGGATTTTCCGCCTATATCGAGGCCTGCGGGCTCGCGCCCTCGCAGGCGCGTCGGCTTGCGCGGAGGCGGCGGCGGCTTGTGGGAATCGGCGGAGGTGCGCGTCAATCCAATCGGCACCGTCGAAGTTCTGACCGGCTCGCACAGCCATGGCCAAGGCCACGAAACGACTTTCGCCCAGCTCGTCTCCTCGCGTCTCGGCATCCCGATCGAGAATGTCTCGGTCATCCATGGCGACACCGACAAGGTCCAGTTCGGCATGGGCACCTATGGCTCGCGCTCCGGCGCGGTCGGCATGGCGGCGATGTCCAAGGCGCTCGACAAGATCGAGGCCAAGGCGAAGAAGGTCGCCGGCCATGTGCTCGAAGCCTCGGAAGGGGACATCGAGTTCAAGGACGGCAAATTCACCGTCAAGGGCACCGACAAGTCGATCGACTTCGGCTCGGTCGCCTTGAACGCCTATACCGCGCATAAATTTAACGGTCAGGAACTCGAGCCCGGCCTGAAGGAAAGCGCGTTCTGGGATCCGACCAACTTCACCTTCCCGGCCGGGGTCCATATCTGCGAGCTCGAGATCGATCCGCAGACCGGGCGTCGTGACGATCGACCGCTGGACCGCGGTCGACGACTTCGGCAAGCTCATCAATCCGATGATCGTCGAGGGCCAGGTGCACGGCGGCATCGCCCAAGGCGTCGGCCAGGCGCTGCTCGAAGGCGCGCATTACGACAGCGACGGACAACTCTTGACGGCGAGCTACATGGACTACTGCATGCCGCGCGCCGACGACCTGCCTTCGTTCAAGGTCGAGACGATCGAGACCCCCTGCCCGTCCAACCCGCTCGGGCATCAAGGGCTGCGGCGAGGCGGGCGCGATCGCCTCTCCGCCTGCGATCATCAACGCCATCACCGACGCGCTCGGCCATGAGGACGTTAAGATGCCGGCGACCCCGCAGGTCGTCTGGCGCGCCGCGCAAAAGGCCGTCACGAAGCGCGCCGCGGAATGACACGAGCCGGAGGCGGCTTCGCGCCGCCTCCCCGACCCCTCATTCGGAGATTTCTCGATGTACGCCTTTGAATACCATCGCCCGCATACCCTCTCGGGCGCGCTCGCCGACCTCGAAAACGCGGACGCCAAGGCGCTCGCCGGCGGCATGACGCTCATTCCGACGATGAAACAGCGCCTCGCCGCGCCGGCCGCCCTTATCGAACTGAAGGACGTTCCAGAACTTTCCGGCCTCTCCAGGGACGGCGACAATCTCGTGATCGGGGCGATGACCCGGCACGTCGAAGTCGCCCGCAGCCCTGTCGTCCAGGCCGCCATCCCCGCGCTCGCCACGCTCGCCGGCGCCATCGGCGACCCGCATGTCCGCAATCGCGGCACGATCGGCGGCTCGCTCGCCAACAACGATCCGGCCGCCGACTATCCAGCCGCCGTCCTCGCGCTCGGCGCGACGGTCGTCACCAGCAAGCGCCGCATCGCCGCCGACGATTATTTCACCGGACTGTTCGAAACCGCGCTCGAGCCGGGCGAGCTCATCACCCAGGTCAGCTTCCCGATCCCGCAGAAGGCGGCCTACATGAAATTCGCCAACCCGGCCTCGCGCTACGCGCTGGTCGGCGTCTTCGTCGCCAGGACCGCGGGCGGCGTGCGGGTCGCGGTGACCGGCGCCGGCGAGCATGGCGTCTTTCGGCCGAGCGCTTTCGAGACGGCGCTGAACGCCAATTTCTCGGCCTCCGCGCTGGACGGCGTTTCGGTCCCCGCCGCGGGCCTCAATTCGGACATCCACGCCGACGCCGACTATCGCGCGCATCTCATCGGCGTCATGGCGAAACGGGCGGTCGCGGCGGCGGCCTGAGCATCCCGGACTGGGTCGAGCCGGGCGGGAGGGAGCAAATCAGCCCTTCCGCCGGTGGTTGCTTGTCGCCCGGCCAAGCAACCGCCTTGGCGCGTTCTTTGCTCATCGGATCTTCAGGCGCGGCCGAAGGCTCGAGCGAGCGGTCGGCGCCGAATTCGCTGTTCTTGCTCCAACGGCGCATTTAATCCGCTGATCCTTGCGAAAATTTCGCTGTTCCGTCGCGTAGGGGATTTTCGAATTTTATGGCAAGTTTCTGGAATCGCTCCTGTTTTCTCGACAGTTTTCTGGCTCGATGGCCGGAAAAAGAAGATTTCGCTGTTTTTTTCGCTGTTCGCAGGGAACTTGATCGTCGCGCCCGTCGGGCCGATGTATAGACCCTTCTCCCACGGCAGAGTGTCCGATGCCTTCCCAACCGCCGGCCCTGCCGGACTCGATCGACGAAACGCTCGCGCTGCTTCGAGGCGCGTCCTATGTCGCGGACCGGTCGCTCGCGACCGTTCTGTTCCTCGCCCTCAGGCTGGGCCGTCCGCTGTTTCTCGAAGGCGAGGCTGGCGTCGGCAAGACCGAGATCGCCAAGGTCCTCGCGTCTTCGCTCGGCCGCAGGCTGATCCGCCTGCAATGCTACGAAGGCCTCGACGTCGCGACCGCCGTCTACGAGTGGAACTACCCCCTGCAGATGATGGCGATCCGCCTTTCCGAAGCGGCGGGAGAGCACGACAAGGACCGCATCGAGCACGACGTGTTTTCCGAACGCTATCTCATCAAGCGGCCGCTCCTGCAGGCGATGGAGCCGAGCGTCGAGCGGCGCGCCGGTGCTGCTGATCGACGAGATCGACCGCGCCGACGAGGCGTTCGAGGCCTTTCTGCTGGAGATCCTGTCCGACTTTCAGGTGACGATTCCGGAACTTGGCGCGTGAAGGCGCCGGAGCCGCCGATTGTCGTCATCACCTCGAACCGCACCCGCGAGATCCACGACGCGCTGAAGCGGCGCTGCCTCTATCATTGGGTCGGCTATCCGGACACGGCGCGCGAGATGGCGATCGTGCGCGCCAAGGCGCCGCACGCGCCGGAGCGGCTGACGCACGAGCTGGTCGCCTTCGTGCAGCGGCTGCGCAAGCAGGATCTGTTCAAGTCGCCGGGCGTGGCGGAGACGCTCGACTGGGCCGCCGCGCTGACCGAACTCGACGCGGTCGCCCTCGACCCGGCGCAGGTGTCCGATACGCTGGGCGTGCTGCTCAAATATCAGGACGACATCGCCAAGATCGAGGGCGCCAAGGCGCATGCGCTGATCGAGGAAACCCGCGCCGAACTGCGTCGCATGGAGCCAGGGCTAGCGGGGAGGCGCGCGCCGATGATCGATTACAAGCTCTCCTGCGCTTTGCTCGCCTAACGAGGCGGTCGTATGGCGATGCCAGCCTCGGTCCGCTCTCGCCTCCGAAGACGGCGCCGCAAAGCATGAGCGACCTTCGGCGCCCGGCGCGACCGGCGGCGCCCTGGCGGAGAACATCGTTCATTTCGCCCGCGCGCTGCGCGAAGCCGGCGTGCCGCTAGGTCCGGGCGCGGTGCTCGACGCGCTCGCCGCGGTCGAGGCGGCGGGTTTCGGGACGCGCGAGGACTTCTACGCGACGCTGCACTGCGGTGTTCGTCAAGAAGCACGAGCACAGCCTGCTGTTCGACCAGGCGTTCCACATCTTCTGGAAGCGCAAGGGCCTCCTCGAAAAGCTGATCGCGATGATGTCGCCGCAAGCGCCGGCCAGCGCAAACCCCAGCGGGCGGAAGCCGGCGCGAGCCGCGTCGCCGACGCGTTGTTCAAGTCGCCGTCCGAGGAGCCGAAGGCCGTCCCGTCGCTCGATCTCGACGCCCGCTTCACCATGTCGGAGAAGGAGATTTGCGGTCGAAGGACTTCGCCCAGATGAGCGCGGCCGAAATCGAGGAGGCGCGGAAGCTGATCAAGTCGCTGGTCATGCCCGACGACCTCCACCCCAACCGACGTTTCGCCCCCTCCTCGCGCCGCTTTCGCATCGACGCACGGCGCAGCTTTCGCCGCTCGCTGCAGCCGGGCGGCCGATCAATCTGGAATTTCGCCGCGCCGTCGAGCGTCCCCCTCCGGTCGTCGCGCTCTGCGACATTTCGGGCTCGATGAGCGAGTACACGCGCCTGTTCCTGCATTTCCTCCACGCGCTCGGCGAGACGCGCCGCGTCTCGACCTTCCTGTTCGGAACGAGGCTCACCAATGTCACTCGCGCCATGCGCGCCCGCGACCCCGACGAGGCGCTCGCCGATTGCGCGGCGCTCGCCGTCGACTGGTCCGGCGGCACGCGGATCGGCGAGGCGCTCGCACGGTTCAACCGCGACTGGTCCCGGCGCGTTCTTGGCCAGGGGGCGATCGCGCTCCTTTTCACCGATGGACTCGAGCGGGAGGGCGTCGAGCATCTGGCGACCGAGATGGAGCGTCTGCGCCGATCGAGCCGGCGGCTCATCTGGGTCAATCCGCTGTTGCGCTTCGACGGCTTCTTGGCCAAGGCGCAGGGTGTGCGCGCGATGCTGCCGCATGTCGACTCGTTCCGCCCGATCCATAACCTCGCCAGCATGGCCGATCTCTGCAGGGCGCTGTCGGGCAGTCGCGACGGCGCAAGAGATCCGAAGGCCTGGCTCAAGGCCTCCGCCGCTTGACTGGGGACAGTGGACTTGCGCAACGGCCCGGTCGCGACCATTTTTGCTGACGTCGTACAATGGGACCGGCGAAGGAGGGCGCATGAGCGACGAGGGCGTCGAGACCGTCGAGGGACAATCGGCGACCATCCGTTTCGACGGACGCCTGTGCATACACGCCCGACGATGCGTGCTCGCCGAGCCGGCGGTGTTCAGGGCCAATGTCGAGGGAGCGTGGATCGATCCGGACGCCGCCGACCCCGAGGCGCTGATGCGGGTCGCGATCAATTGCCCGTCCGGGGCGATCCATGTCACCCGCCGAGACGGCGGCGCCGGGGAGCCCAATCCGAAGGTCAACACGGTCACGGTCAGAGAGAACGGTCCGCTCGCCGTTTACGCCGAAATCGAGCTGAACGGCGAGCGTATCGGCGCCCGCGCGACTCTCTGCCGTTGCGGGCAGTCGAAAAACAAGCCCTATTGCGACGGGTCGCATGTGGGCGCCGAATTCTCGGCGACCGGCGAGCCGCCGAGCGCAAAGAGCGCTCCGCTCGCCCGGCGCGACGGCGTGGTGTCGATCACGCCCTATCGGAACGGGCCGCTCGGCCTGGCTGGCCCGATCGAAATCATCGCCGGCACGGGGCGGACCATCGACCGAGTCGAAAAGACCGCGCTCTGCCGCTGCGGCCATTCAAACAGAAAGCCATTTTGCGACGGCAGTCATTCGCGAGTTGGATTTACCGCCCCGTGAAGGGGCGAGTCGAGAAAGGGCGTTGCTGAAATGCTTACGCGGGATGAAGACGCTTTGGCCACAGCGGAGGCGTGGCGCGAATTGGGACGCGAGGTTGCGATCGCGACGGTCGTCGAGACCTGGGGCTCGGCGCCGCGTCCGGTCGGCTCGCATCTCGTCATCGACAGCGAGGGCGCTTTCCTCGGCTCGGTGTCCGGCGGCTGCGTCGAAGGGGCCGTAGTCGAGGAGGCGGCGGAGGTGATCGCGAGCGGCGCGCCGCGCATGCTCGAGTTCGGCGTGGCCGACGAGACGGCCTGGCGCGTCGGGCTTTCCTGCGGCGGCCAGGATCAGGGTCTACGTCGAGAAGCTCATCTGATGCGACTCGACGTTCTCAAGGCAATGAATGCCGCGCGCCGGGACCGGCGCGCCGGAGTCATGGTCACGCGTCTGTCCGATGGCGACCAGCGCTTCGTCGCGGCGGCGGCGATCGGCGCCGATCCGCTCGCCATCGAACTGGAATCCGCCCTGCGAATGGGCAAGAGCGGCGTGGTTCCGCTCGATGGCGTCGAGTACTTCCTGACCGTCCAGGCGCCGTCGCCGCGCCTGACCCTGATCGGCGCGGTCCACATCTCGCAGGCGCTCGCGCCGATGGCCCGCATCGCGGGCCTCGACGTAACGATCATCGATCCGCGCACGGCCTTCGCCACGCCCGAACGGTTCCCCGACACGCCGGTCATTGCGCAATGGCCGGACGAGCCGCTCAAGGCGTCGCCTCCTGACCGCTATACCGCGATCTGCCTGCTCACCCACGATCCGAAGATCGACGACCCTGCGCTCACGGTCGCGCTCCGGAGCGATTGCTTTTACATCGGCGCTCTTGGGTCCAAGAAGACGCACGCCAGGCGGCTCGAGCGGATGCGCGCGCAAGGCTTCGACGAGGCGGCGCTCGCCCGCATTCACGCGCCGATCGGTCTCGACATCGGCGCGGTCAGTCCGGCGGAGATCGCAGTCTCGATCATCGGCGAGATCGTGGCCTCGCTGCGCAAGAAGCCGTTGCGCTCGGAAGTCCAGGCGCGATGAAATTCGGCTCCGTGCCCGTCGACGAGGCCGATGGAGTCATTCTTGCGCACGCAGTGCGAATCGACGGAATCGCGCTGAAGAAGGGCGATGTCGTGACGCCCGAACGCCGGCGCCTGCTTTCCCAGGCGGGCGTCGCTCGCGTCCTTGCCGCCCGCCTCGAGGACGGCGACGTCGGGGAGAATGAGGCCGCCTTGCGCCTGGCGAAGCGGCTGGCGGGAGCCCATGTCCGCCGCGCGCCGCCATTCACCGGACGGGTCAACCTGTTCGCCGAGGCGGCGGGGCTCGCAATCATCGACGGCGAGGCGATCGACCGGCTCAACGCGATCGACGAGGCGATCACCGTCGCCACCCTGCCTCCACACCGGGCCGTCGAGGACGGTGACATGGTCGCGACCGTCAAGATCATTCCGTTCTCGACAAAGGAGGCCACGCTCGAGGCCGCGTTCGCCGCGCTCGCCGACTCGCCCGGCGTCTCGGTCGCACCGTTTCGGCCGCTGCGCGTCGGCGCCGTTTCGACCGTGCTGCCGGGTCTCAAGGAAAGCGTCATCGCCAAGACGCTGCGCGCGCTCGAGGCGCGTCTCGCCCCGACCGGCGCCCGGGTCGTCGGCCATGAAACGACGCCGCATGAGATCGGTCCGCTCGTCGGCGCGCTCGCGCGAATCGCGCAGGACGCCGACTTGCTCATCGTGTTCGGCGCCTCGGCGATCACCGACCGGCGGGACGTCATCCCCGCGGCCATCGAGGCCTTCGGCGGGCGGATCGAGCGGTTCGGCATGCCGGTCGATCCGGGCAATCTGCTGCTGCTTGCAGCCCGCGGAGAGCTGCCGATCATTGGCGCGCCGGGGTGCGCGCGATCGCCGAAGGAGAATGGGTTCGACTGGGTGTTGCAGCGCCTGATCGTCGGGGCGCCGATTTCCGGCGCCGACATCCGCGCTATGGGCGTCGGCGGCCTGTTGATGGAGATCGCTTCACGGCCGCAGCCGCGAGAGCCGCATGACTAGGGTCGCCGCGGTCGTGCTCGCCGCGGGCCGCTCTTCCCGCTTTCGTGCGGCGGGGGGCGCGGAAGAGACAAAACTCGTGGCGAAGCTTGAGGGGAAGCCGATTGTTCGACGCGTGGTCGAAGCCGCGCTCGCATCGCACGCGTGGCCCGTCATTGTCGTGGTCGGCCACGCCAGAGGCGCGGTCGAGGACGCTCTCGCGGGCACGCCTGCGATAATCGCCTTCAATCCGGATTTCGCGGCCGGGATCGCTTCCTCGCTGAAGATCGGCCTGGCCGCGACGCCGGCCGACGCCGACGGCGCCGTGGTTGTGCTCGGCGACATGCCGAAGGTCGCCCCGCATCTCATCGACGACCTGATCCGGGCGTTCGAAGCGCGGCCGGCCGCGTGCGCAGTCGCGCCGATCCGCGAGGGGCGGCGCGGCAATCCGGTTCTTCTCGCCAGAACCCTGTTCGAGCAGGCTATGCGACTGCTCGGCGACGAAGGGGCGCGGCGACTCCTTGTCGCCCTCGACACGAACGCCGTTATCGAGATCCCCGCCGACTCAGGCGTGTCTTTCGACGTCGACACGCCGGATGACCTTGCCGCGGCCGGACGAACGAAGTTGGGCGAGCCGCAATCCGGCAGTGATTGACATTCTGCATTTCGGATCGATCGGCTCATACGCGATCGGCGGCCACGGCCGGTGGAACCTGACCGACGAAATCACCCTGGTGGGGGCTTTTCCTATTTTGGCGCTCGCGTCGGCTATCGGATGGTTATCGATGCATTCGCGCTCGGAACGGTCGGCGGCCAGGTCGGCACGACATTCCACGGCGGCGTGGGTCTGCGGTATCCGTTCTGACCGATCCAGCGCGGAGCTCGGCTATTTCTCATCGAGCGCAATCATCGGCGCCCAGTTTTCGGGCAGTTTCTGCTCGGCGAGCGAAGCGAACCGCCTCTCGTAATAATGATACAGCCCGACGACCTCGGTGGGAGCGATCTGGACCGCATCGGCAGCCATCTGTTTGGCGGCGAGGAAGTTTCGCGCCCGATACGCCTTCAGAATGTCGTCGTGCAGAGCAAGGAGATGCTGGAACTCCCCGCTCTGCGCGCATTCGTGGCCGCCCGCCAGCGCATAGACCGCGACCGACCGCGTCTTGTTCTTGAGTTTGACGTGGTCGATCTCGAGCCATGCGAATTCCGGCGCTTTGTCACGCGTGGCGGCGCTGGCCACGACGTCGACGCCGAACTGCTTGGACGAGCCTTCCAGCCGCGAAGCGATGTTGACCTCGTCGCCGAGGGCGGAATAGTCGAACCGCTGCACGGAGCCCATGTTGCCGACGCTGCATTCGCCGGTGTTGAGGCCGATGCCGAACTTGACCGGGCGGAAGGTGCGCCCCGCCTTGTCAGCCCGCTCTTTCCATTCGGCGTTGAGCCGGACCAGCGTCTTGCGCATCTCGAGCGCCGCGCGCACCCCGTGAATCCCGTGGGCCAAATCGTCGAGCGGCGCGTTCCAGAAGGCCATGATGGCGTCGCCCATGTACTTGTCGACCGTGCCCTGCTCCTCCAGGATGATGTCGGTCAGCGGCGACAGATATTCGTTGAGAAAGGTCGAGAGCTCGACCGCCGTGAAACCTTCGGACAGGGTCGTGAACGACCGGATGTCACAGAACATCACGGTCAGTTCGCGCTGTTGGCCGCCAAGCTGAAGCTGCTCGGGGTGTTCGGCGAGACGAGCCACCACCGCGGGCGAGACATATCGCCCGAACGCCGAGCGGATCTCGTTCACCTGCTGGCGCTTTTGACTGTAAAGCTGGCCCACGCCGGCAAGGAACACGAAGCCCGAAGAGGCTGCCGGAACCACGGGATCGAACAGAACCCCGTGCCGCGTGAACGCAAACCAGGCAAGCCAGCCCATGAGAGCGGCGGCGGCGGCGCCGAGCAACGCGGTCCCGTAAATCGGAACGAACGGAAGAACCGCCGCTAACGCGAGCGAAATCGCGGCGCCGGCAAGGAGCTCGGCCCCCGGCGCCCAGTCCGGCCGCTCCAAGGTGACGCCGGAGAGGATTTGCTCGATGAGCTGCGCATGCGCCTCGACGCCCGGCGTCGACGGATCGAGCGGGGTCGCGACGATATCTCCGAGCAGGGAGGCGCTCGCGCCGATAAAGACGATCTTGCCCGCGAGATCCGTGAGGTCGGCGTCGGGCTGGAGGACTTTCCAGGCCGGGATCGATCGGCGGGGGTCGGACTCGGCGAACCACACACGCAGTTCTCCGTCGGCCTGGACCGGAACAACCACATCGCCGACCTTGATCGCCTCGATGCCCTGGCTCTTGCCCGCGGTATTTCCGAAAGTGGTCGTCGATTTCACAATATAGCCTGACGCGCCCTGGGCGACACGTAGCGCCTCCATCGCCAGACTCGGCTGGATCTGGCCGTTGACGTTGAGCAGAAGCGGCACGTTTCGAACGACGCGGTCGTTGTCCGGCAACCAGTTGAGAAAGCCGAGGCCGCTCGCGGCGTCCGCAAGAACAGGAATTGGAACGAGCGCTCCTCTCATCTGGTTGAGAAAGGGCATCGGCGGGTCGCCGACGAAGGAAAACCCCGCCTTCGTCGTCAGGCTTGCCTGCGCGCCATTGTGACTCTCGGTGAGATAGATGCCGAGGACGACGGGACCACCTGCGATCGCGTGCGCGAACGTCACATCCCCATCAGCGCGCTGCTCGCAGTCGGCGCTGTGGACGGCGCTCTTGGCGCAGGCCTTCATGTCTTCGCTCGATCGCTCGTTCTCAGAAAACAGAACGTCGAATCCGATGGCGGCGACTTTGGCCTTGGACAGATTATCGACCAGGTCGGCCATCGTCTGACGCGACCATGGCCACCGGCCAATAAGATGGATCGAACTCGTCGTCGATGTCGACGATGCGGACAGGCTGATCGAAATTGTAAGGCCTCGGACGCCAGCGCTGGTACTGATCGAAAACAAGGTTTTCCAGGTTGCCGCGGACCGGCGACAGGAGCGTCCCGAAGCCCAGCGTCAGGACATAGGCGCCCACGACGACCAGGATGTAGGATCGCCATTTCCGTAGGATATTGTTCGACCAGACGTTCATCGGATCGGCGATCGCATTCGAAACTCTTGACCTACGCCGGACTCCGCGATCGTAGCCGAACGACCACGGGGGTCAACGGAAGCGCTGCGGACGAGCCCCGTGACGCCGAGCGGCCTTGCGGCCGTCATGTTTTCAAGGGTCATCGTGACATTGCAACTCACGGCGTAGCTCCAAGCAGGCGGCGAAGACCGCGGGGTTCGGTTCCACCGACCTCATCCTGAGGCGCCCTTTGTCGAAGGCAAAGGGCCTCGAAAGCCTGCCCTGAGCTAGGCGAAGGGGATGCTCGCTGGCCCGGAGCCGGGCGAAAAAGATGCTCGCTGGCCATGAGCGCCCTTCGAGACGCCTGCTTCGCGGGCTCCTCAGGGCGAGGGCGGCGGGAGGCTCGGGAGTTACCGCACGGCAAAGATCGCCAGCGGGAGTTCAGATGAGCCGAAGGCTCTTCAGGGAGGCGTGGCCGTCCCGGCCGACGATGATGTGGTCGTGCACCGTGACGCCGAGCGGCTTCGCGATCGTCATGATTTCGCGGGTCATCGCGACATCCTGCGCCGAGGGCGAGGGATCGCCGGAAGGATGATTGTGGACGAGCACGATTGCGGTTGCGGACAGTTCGAGCGCCCGTCGGATCACCTCGCGCGGATAGACCGGGGTGTGATCGACGGTGCCCGCGCCTTGGACCTCGTCGGCGATCAGGCCGTTCTTCTTGTCGAGGAACAGGATGCGGAACATCTCGCGGTTCTCGAACGCCATCGATGTGCGGCAATAGTCGACGACCTCGCTCCACGAATCCATTGGGCGCCGCTTTCTCACTGCGCCCTTGGCGAATCGCTTGACCGCCGCCTCGACGATCTTGAACTCGACGATCGCGGCCGGGCGCATTCCGTCCACCTTGGCCAGGAGAATGGGGTCGGCGGCGATCGTATCGGCGAACGAGCCGAATTGCCTGATCAATTCCTTCGCGAGCGGTTTGACGTCGATCCGCGGGATCGCCCGGAAGAGGATCAGCTCGACCAGTTCATAATCGGCGATCGCCGCGGCGCCCGCCTCGAGAAAACGGGCGCGAAGCCGCTCGCGATGCCCGTGATAGTGTTTTGCTTCATCCTCGCCGGATTCCGTCGTCATCGAACCGGGGCGCGGTCGGCGCCCGTCGGAGAGAGGGTGAAGATCTCGCAACCCGTCTCGGTCACCCCGACCGTGTGCTCGAACTGCGCCGACAGCGACCGGTCGCGCGTCACCGCCGTCCAGCCGTCCGACAGGATCTTCACCCCGTAGCCGCCGAGGTTGATCATCGGCTCGACGGTGAAGAACATGCCCGGACGCAACGGCGCCCCTTCGCCCTTGCGCCCGATATGCAGAATGTTCGGCTCGTCGTGGAACAACCGCCCGAGCCCATGGCCGCAAAAGTCGCGCACCACCGAGCATCGCTCGGCCTCGGCATAGGTCTGGATGGCGAAGCCGATATCGCCCGTGGTCGCCCCCGGCTTGATCGCGGAAATGCCGCGCATCATCGCCTCGTAGGTGACGTCGATGAGGCGCTGCGCCCGGCGCGGCGGCTCGCCGGCCGCGAACATGCGGCTCGCGTCGCCGTGCCAGCCCTCGACGATGAGGGTGACGTCGATATTGAGGATGTCGTCGTCCCGCAACGGCTTGTCGTCGGGAATGCCGTGGCACACGACATGGTTGATCGAGGTGCAGATCGACTTGCGATAGCCGCGGTAGTTGAGGGGCGCCGGATAGGCGCCGTGGTCGCGGGCGAACTCGAACACGAACCTGTCGAGGCTGGCCGTCGTCGCCCCCGGCTTGACCAGGGGGCCGATGAGATCGAGCGCCTCGGCGACCAAGGCGCCCGCTTTGCGCATTCCCTCGAAATCTTCCGGCCCATGCAGGCGGATCTGTCCGCTGCGGCGCGCCACGTTCTCCGCCGCAGGCACGAATATCGTTGATGTCGTCACCGGAGTTCCTTTGCCGCTCGCCGCCCGATGCGATTACACATATGCTTTGCAGGGCGCAGAACACAAGGCTCGCGCGCGCTCCGGGCGGCCGCCTACGACTTGAGGGGAGATTCCGGCATGAGCGGATCGTCGACAGTCACCGCCGCCATCCTGGTCATCGGCGACGAGATCCTGTCCGGCCGCACCAAGGACCGCAACATCGGCTACATCGCCGAATATCTCGGAAAGATCGGCGTCGACGTAAGCGAGGCGCGGGTGGTGCCGGACGTCGAGGAGGAGATCGTCGCGGCGCTCGACGCGCTGAGGTCGCGCTACGACTACGTCGTCACCACCGGCGGCATCGGCCCGACCCACGACGACATCACCGCCGACGCCGTGGCGCGCGCCTTCGGCGTGCCGATCAGCGAGGACCCACGGGTCCTCGCCCTCATGGCGCAGCGCTACGGCCCGGGCGACTTCACCCCGGCGCGGCGGCGCATGGCGCGCATTCCCGACGGAGCCGAGCTCGTCGCCAATCCGATCTCGACGGCGCCCGGGTTCCGCATCGGTAACGTGTTCGTGCTGGCGGGAGTGCCTCAGGTCATGCAGGCGATGCTCGATGTCGCGGTCAAGTCGATGCGGACCGGCGCGACGATGTCGGTCGAGACGATCGAGGCCGGGTCGATCCCCGAGGGGCGCTACGGCGACGCGCTGGGAGCGATCGCCAAAACGCTTCACGACGTCTCGATCGGCTCCTATCCGTCGTTCAAGGACGGGCGGTTCAACAATCAGATCGTTGTGCGCGGCAAGGACCCGGACGCTGTCGCGGCCGCCCGGCAGGCGGTCGAGGCGATGCTGGCCGCGATGCGAAGCGACGCCAAGCCGCTCTGAGCCGCTCATGCGCCCGGTCTGGCGTAGCCGTCGCCGGCGGCTTGGTACCAGCGCCACCCGTGCTGCGTCCCGGCTCTCGTTCGGCTCGGAGCGCATCCGGAAGGCAGACAGGGTCTTTCCGCTTTTTTCCGGGAGCGCAAAAACCTTGCATTTCGACTTTCGGATCGGGGCTATTTCATTCTTCACGCTGTAAGAATCCACTCAGACGGCTATGACGCATATCGCCTCGGAAACCGGCGTACCCGGCATGTCCCCAACCCTCGGGTCGATAGCGCACGCCATCTTCGGGGCGAAGATCGCCCGCCAGTCAGGTCGCGCGAGCCCCGCGGACCGCGCGCCGGCCGCCCCGCCAAACCGCCTTACGCCTAGTCCTCGCGCGGACAGTCAGGAATGGGCGAACGGCGGGAACGGGCGAGACAGCGGGCGTAGAAGGGCTGCCACGGAAGCCTTGGTGTCCGCCCGAAGCGGGCATCCGATCTTTCTCGCACCGATACTGTGCCTTGCCTCCACCCCTTGTTTGTCCCTACGCCTTTGCAGAAGGTCTACCTTTTCGAACAGGGCGATGTCGGTGATGGTCTCCGCGCCGACCAGGACGGCGATCAGGCAGAGGAGAAGGATCTCTTCCAGCGGGTAGTCCACCTTCCCCTGCTGGCGAGGATCCTTCAGATCATTGAAATGACTCAGAAAAACGACGGTTTCGTCGAACGCCGCGCAGTCGGCTGCCGCCTCGGCCATGGCTCGCCCCTCTGATGCGAATAGAGAGCCGTCATGGATTCAGCACTTTCGCCGTTTGTCACCTACTTCTTCACCCGATTACCCTGGCGCCATTGCCGCTTGCGCTTGCCGCGGAGGCGGTCGGACTGGTCAACAAAAGCGGAACCGCGAAAACGACGCATGCCCTTCAAATGCCGGCCTCCCGACATGACGCCAAGGGCGCAACGGAAAACGGCGGCCCGGAGCGCGATTGGTCCGTTTCGTCGGCGAAGTGCCATGTCACTCCTCCCCGCGGCGGAATCGTCGCATGTTTGCATTCTGCCGAAAACCTGCGCGCTTCTCCCCTTAGGCCTGCAGGGTCGGATTGTGGAGCCCAGCGAGCCGCGTTGTTCGCGGCCCGCTGGGGCGCGTCAGTCCTTGCCTTCGTACTTGAAGGAAACCTTGAGCTTGGTGCGAAAGGCCTCGACTTTGCCCTTTTCAATCACCAGGTCCTGCTCAACGACTTGGGCGACGCGCAAGTCTCTCAGGCTCTGACTGGCCCGCTCGACCGCCGCCTTGGCGGCCTTTTCCCAGGACTTTTCACTCGTGCCAACGAGCTCGACCACTTTATAGACGCTTTCGGCCATCGGATCCTCCTTCGGCTGCGCCGTTGCTCGCTTGCGCCGGGCGAGGGGGTGGCGGCCCCGGCGCCACGCGGGCTGCACGAGCTTGCTGCCCGAAGGCCTTCGCGGTCAAGCCAAGAAATCCTCGTCCGTCCCGCCGCCCGCCCGCAATCCCGAAGCCGCTACGCTGAGGCGCCGAGTCCGCCTGCATCCCGGTCCCGAGCCAGCGCGGCGAACATTCGAGAGATCATTCGCCCAATTTCCGGCGCCACTCCGCCCGGCTCCATCCTCTCGAGCGGCAACGCGCGGTCGACCGACACATCGCCGACCGCTCCAGCGCCGACAGAACATCCGGCAGCGCCGTCTCGAACCAGGCGAGCAGGTCGCGTCGCCGGGTGTTCGGCAGCCTGATCCAGAGGACCGCGGGCCGCTTTCCGTCAAACCCTTGCGCTGCGCGAAATCCTCGACCTTGGTGACGATGACGGCCCCTGTCTGCAAGGCGTAGTCCCAGATCGCGGCGTCAGGCGCGGCTTGCATCTGCCGGTCGGCGACATGCTCGGCCTCGTGCCCCTTGGCGGTGAGCATCGTGCGAGCGCCGGCGGCAATTGCGCGTCGACGAGAAACCGCATCAGCTGAAGCGCAGCAAGGGGTGATCGCTCTGCCGCGCCGCGTATTCGAGCGCCGCGGTGATGTCGCCGGCTTCGAGCAATGGGTAATCCTGAAGAATCTCCTCGCGGCTGGCGCCGGCCGCCAGATAGCCGTAATTGGCGGCGTCGGTTTCCGGGTACGGCCGTGCGACGACGTAGGCCGGGCTGACGAGCCCATCCAGGGCGCGATCCCGACCGCGCCTGCCACATGCGCATCATGTTGTAGGCTATGTCGCCCCGAACGGCTCGCTGATATTTCGATCGGTCCGCCATCTGCTGTTTTCGCGCGCCGACTTCCAAATCGCGGATGCGCACGCCAGTCCGGATTGAGACCTCCAAGATGGGCAGGTCCGGGAAACCGTTCTCTCGCCGTGGACCGAACAAGCGGCCGTTGCGCCGCACCTCCCAATGCGCTGGTACAAGGCCGAGCCAAGGGAGCCCGCTCTCCTTCATCCTCGCATATTGGCGAAGTCCCTCGATCATGCCGCCGCTCCGGGTGCGTTAGCGTCCGGCTCATCGAACAGCCGCACATAGGCGTCGTAGCGGAAGCGGCGGTTGCGGGCCTGCCCGGTGATTTCCGCTAGGACGCCGATCCTGACTAGGCGCTCGACCAGCTGATTGGCTGCCGGGTACGTGGTGCCGGTTAGATCGCGCACTTGGTTCACCGACACGATCGGACGCTCATAGAGCTGTTCGAGGACGCGATGTCCGTTGCCGGCAAGTCGGGCGCTTAATAAAGGCTGCCTTAAATAAGGCCACGGATTGGCGGTTTATGCAAGCCGGCATTCAACAGCCGTCATCCGGCCGCGGTCCCCACGATCCGCGCGAGCAGCCCCTCGGCTTCCTTCTCCAGCCCGAGGATGTCCACCCGGATCGCCTCGAGTGGGCGCAGCGGCTGCGGCTTATAGAAATACCGCGTAGGTCACGCAGCACATCGTCCGCGATGCCCCAAATGAAATTGGTGATCCAGCCGAGATCCCCGTTGCTCATCCCTGCAATGACCCCGCGTGCTTCTCCGCGGTTTTGCCGGACCGCGCCGCGGCATCACTCACGTCGCGCCGATTCTGCTCGACGAGTCGACGGCTACGCTTGAGCCTATCAAGCGCGCCAAGGCCTGTCGCCTAGCGCGTGGCGGGTCGGTGATGACGACATCTCATGGACCGGCTCGTCGCGCCCAAGCTGCGTTGCACGGACGGGTAGCGGGTCTGTTTGAATTTCGGCTTCCGACCCGTTGCGGGCTTTCGAGAGCGGCCTCCTACGGGCGGAGAACTCCAGAAAGCGGGCGTAGGCGCTACGGAAGCCCTGCGCCAATTTCCGACATGCGCCATGGGCGATGAATTGTCGTCCTGACCATGACCACGCAGTTGATGCGATGTGCTTCGCGATGTTGCTCTACACCTGAGTTGGCCAATCACCCCCGGTACCGCAGGGCGTCCACCAAAAGCGAAAACGCTGCGGAGGGCTGGCGCCGGCTCGGATAGTAGAGGTGGTAGCCGGCAAAGGGCGGACACCAGTCCTCCAGCACTCGGACCAGCCTGCCGTCGGCGATCATCTGCACGGTCTGGTCGTCGAGGACGCAGGCAAGACCGAACCCCGCTGCCGCAGCACGCAGGATCATGGGGATATCGTTGAACACCAGTTGTCCATCGACGCGAACGTGGAGTTCTCGCCGCCCCTTTTGCAGTTCCCATGCATAGAGCCCTCCGACTGTCGGCAATCGCAGATTTATGCATTTATGCCGAGCCAGATCATGCGGCGTTCGCGGTCTCGGATTCGTCGCGAAGTACGCCGGCGAACCCACCACCGCCATGCGCAAGTCCGGCCCAATACGCACGGCGACCATGTCCTTGGCGATCGACTCGCCGAGCCGCACTCCGGCGTCGAAACGTTCCGCGACAATGTCGGTGAAACCCGATTCGATGACGAGTTCAACGTGGACGTCAGGGTAGTTCGGCAGCAACTTTTCGAGCGCCGGCCACAAGACGGCATGCGCCGCGTGCTCCGAGGTTGTTATTCGGAACGTGCCAGCCGGCTTCTCACGCAATTCGCGCAACGAGGCTAGTACACCGCGCCGGAAGTGGCGACTCCGTTTGATGGCGCGTGGAAGCCTGAGGTGAGTCCCTTGCGCCACACCTGCCGCAATTCGCGCGAGAGGCAGGCTGCGGCGTAGGTTTTGGCGAGTCAGGGCGTGGGCGAAGTGGCACAGCGGGGCCTGACGTTTTGCCCTGATTCGCCGGAGTTTTTGCATGCCGCGCCTGTCCGCTGCCCCGATCACGCTGACGCCTGAGCAAGAGGCGGACCTGCGAGGTCTTGCCCGGGCGCACAAGACGCCGCGCAAGCTGGCGGAACGGGCCGAGATGATCTTGCGCTCGGCGGCGGGGACAGAGGTGCGCGAGATCGCCCGTCAGCTTGGCGTTTGGCCAAAGACCGTGCGCCATTGGCGCAACCGCTGGCTGTCCGGCCAGGCGGATGCCGCGGCTGCGACGGGGCTGGCGGATGAACCGCGACCTGGGGCGCCGGCGACGTTCACGCCCGAGCAGATCTGCGCGATCGTGGCGCTGGCCTGCGAACCCCCGGAAAAGAGCGAGTTGCCACTCAGTCACTGGAGCCAGAGCGAACTGGCCCGCCAGGCGGTCAGGCGCGGCATCGTCGACAGCATCTCGCACGGCTCGGTCGGGCGCTTTTTAAAAAGAGGCCGACCTCAAACCGCATCTCGTGCGCGGCTGGCTCACGCCCAAGCCGGACCCTGAGTTCGAGAGCAAATGCGCCGAGGTTTGCACCCTCTATCATGAGGCGCCCGCGGCGGCGCAGCAGGACGTTCGCACGGTGTCGGTCGACGAAATGACCGGCGTGCAGGCGTTGGAGCGCGCCGCCCCGGACTTGCCGGTCCAGCCGGGCAAGGTCGCCCGGCGGGAATTCGAATACATCCGCCACGGCACGCAGACGGTGATTGCGGCTTTCGACATAGCGACCGGCCAGGTGACCGCCAGCGTCGGCGAGACCCGCACCGAGCAGGACTACGCCAACTTCCTGGACACTCTGTTCGCCGCCGGCGCGCCGACCACGAAGTGGCGCGTGATCGCCGACAATCTCAACACGCATGTTTCGGAAAGCGTGGTGCGTCTAGTCGCTCGCTTGTGCAATATCGAGGACGACCTCGGCGAAAAGGGCAAGTCCGGCGTGCTGGCTTCAATGGCCACGCGCGAAGCTTTTCTGCGCGACCAAAGCCACAGGATCAGCTTTCACTTCACACCCAAACACGCTTCCTGGCTCAACCAGATCGAGATCTGGTTCTCCATCCTCGCGCGCAAACTCCTGCGCCGCGCCAGCTTCACTTCCAAAGAACACCTGAAGGCTCGCATCGAAGCCTTCATCGCCTATTTCAATCGCACCCTCGCAAAGCCGTTCAAGTGGACCATGACCGGAAAACCGCTCGCCGCATGAGCCCAAAAATGGGGTTCGTTCTTCCGGCGAGGTGTACTAGCGCCTCGGCGATGTTGCCGAGCGCAGGCCCGAGCGCCCGAAGCATCCTTTCTCCCGCCTCGGTCGGCGTGACGCTTGCGGGTCGTGCGCGTCAGCAGGCGAACGCCCACGCGCGCCTCCAGGCGATTGATGGTGTAGCTCAGGGCTGACTGCGAGGTCCCGAGCTTCGCGGCGGCGCGCGTGAAGCTCCGCTCTTCCGCCACGGTCGCGAACGCGTTCAGGTCGACGAGTTCCTCGCGCCGCATTCATGAACTCCAGATATGACTTCATGCGATTAATAGCAGCTAATCTTCACAATGCATGCGGCTTAGACTGTCTGACAGGATCAGTGGTCGACGTTGGATGGCGGAAATGGACATCAAGCGCAGCGGCTCGCAGCCTTCGCAGAAGGGGCCCGAAAACTATTTCACCGGGACTGTCCGGATCGACGCGCGGTTCAGCGGCAGCGGCGGGCTGAGCGCGGCCACTGTCACCTTCGAGCCGGGCGCGCGCACCGCCTGGCATACGCACCCGCTCGGACAGACCCTTCTTGTCACCGCCGGTCTCGGCCGGGTGCAGCGGGAAGGTGGCCCGATCGAGGAGATCCGGCCCGGCGACATCGTCTGGTTCGAGCCGGGCGAGAAGCACTGGCACGGCGCGTCGCCCGATTGCGCGATGACCCATATCGCCATTGCCGAAATGAAGGACGGCTCGGCCGTCACCTGGATGGAGAAGGTCACGGACGAGCACTACTCCGAGGGGGAGAAGTGATGGCCGAGGAGCCGAGCCCCGGCCAGCTGTTCGTTGAGGTCCGGAGCAACCGTGGCCCAATCGAAAAGGAGAACCTCTGATGCTGGGAACTATTCTCTATGGACCCCGTGACGTGCGTTGCGAGGAGGTCCCCGAGCCGAAGATCCTCCATGCGACCGACGCCATCATCCGGCTGTCGGCGTCCTGCATCTGCGGATCCGATCTCTGGCCCTTCCGAGGGCTGAACGACGTCACGTCGCCGATGGCGATGGGGCATGAATATTGCGGCGTCGTCGAAGAGGTTGGCAGCGCAGTCACCACTGTCAGGCCGGGCCAGTTCGTCGTCGGCTCGTTCTGCATCTCCGACAACACGTGCCCGCATTGCCGCCGCGGTTTTCAGTCGTCGTGCCAGCAGCGCGAGTTCATGACCGGGGCGCAGGCGCCGCTGGCGCGCGTCCCGCTCGCCGACGGCACCCTGGTCGCGACGCGCGAATTGCCTCCAGACGATCTGATCCCGAGCCTGCTTGCGACTTCGGACGTGCTTGGCACCGGTTGGTATGCAGCCGATGCAGCGCGTGTTCAGCCCGGTCGACGGTCGTCGTCGTGGGCGACGGCGCGGTCGGGCTCATGGGCGTGCTCGCTGCGAAGCAGATGGGCGCCGGGCGGATCATCGCGATGAGCCGCCACAAGACGCGGCAAAACCTCGCTGTCGAATTTGGCGCGACCGATATCGTCTCCGAGCGCGGCGATGGGGGTGTCGATCGGATCAAGGAGTTGACCGACGGAATCGGCGCGGATTCCGTTCTGGAGTGCGTGGGCATGAAGGAGTCGATGACGCAGGCTATCCGCTGTGCGCGTCCCGGCGCCATGATCGGCTATGTCGGCGTGCCGCATGGTGTCGAACTCGACGGACAATGGCTGTTCTTTTCGCAGACCGGAATGTTGGGCGGCCCCGCCCCGGTTCGCCGGTTCCTGCCGCATCTGATCGACCTGGTGCTTGAGCGCAAGATCGAGCCCGGCAAGGTCTTCGACCTGACGCTGCCGCTCGCCGACGTCGCAGAGGGCTACCGCGCGATGGACGAGCGACGCGCGATCAAGACCATGCTGCGCGTCTAGTCAGGGGCCTGCGAAAATTGGCGGGGCGGATGCAGCGATCCCACCTAGCCGGCGCCCCAGCAGGCTGCACGTCCCGAAAGGAGATGGTCCGTCATGCAGAAGCGTAAACTTGGGAAGAGCGGCCTCGAAGTCTCAGCGATGGGGTTTGGCTGCATGGGTCTCAGCCATGCCTATGGCCCGCCCGTCGACAAGCAGGCGGGCGTAGCCCTCATTCGGACGATCGTCGAACGCAGGGTGACATTCTTCGACACCGCGGAGGTCTACGGGCCCTTCACCAACGAGGAACTGGTCGGCGAGGCCCTGGCGCCCGTCCGCGACGGGGTTGTGATCGCGACGAAGTTCGGCTTCGACGTCGACCCGGCCACAGACGAACGCCGTGTCGGCCTCAACAGCCGCCCTGAGCACATCAAGGCGGTCGCCGAAGCGTCGCTCAAGCGACTCAGGACCGATCACATCGATCTTTTTTACCAGCACCGAGTTGATCCGAATGTCCCGATCGAGGACGTTGCCGGCGCAGTGAAGGACCTCATTCGAGACGGCAAGGTCAATCACTTCGGGCTTTCGGAGGCCGGCGCCAAGACGATCCGCCGGGCGCATGCCGTGCAGCCGGTCGCCGCGCTGCAAAGCGAATACTCCCTGTTATGGCGGGCACCCGAGGACGAGATCCTGCCGACCTGCGAAGAGCTTGGGGTCGGCTTCGTGCCCTGGAGCCCGCTCGGCGCCGGCTTTCTGACCGGCGCTATGGATGAGAACACGCGATTCGACAGCGCCGACTTCCGGGCGAACGTTCCCCGCTTCGCGCCTGAGGCGCTGAAGGCGAACCTCGCCCTGGTCGATCTCGTCCGCGAATGGGCGCGGCGCAAGGGCGCGACGCCGGCCCAGATCGCCCTCGCCTGGCTCCTGGGAAAGAAGCCATGGATCGTGCCCATCCCGGGCACCACGAAGCTCAAGCGCCTGGACGAGAACCTCGGGGCGCTCGAAGTTGCGCTCACGCCCGAAGACCTTCGCGAGATCGACGAAGCCGCCTCAAAGATCGAGGTGCAAGGCGCCCGCCTGCCGCCGGCAGTGCTCGCGATGAGCGGACGTTGAAGGGAGACCGACAATGCGACGAGAGCGGGCGGCGGAATGACCAAGGTCCTCATCCTCGGTGCGAACGGTCAGCTAGCGCGCAACACGACGCGGGTCTTTCTCGAGAAGACCGACGTCGCCCTCACGCTCTATCTGCGACGGGCAAGCCGGCTCCAGAATCCTGACCCCCGCCGGGTGAAAATCATCGAGGGCGATGTGCTCGATGCGGGCGCTTTGCGCGCCGCCATGCAGGGCCAGGACGTGGCTTACGCCAATCTTGCCGGCGACATGGCGCGGCAGGCCCGCGCAATCATCGACGCCATGCACGCCGTGGGCCTGAAGCGGCTGATCTTTGTCAGCTCGATGGGCATCTACGGGGAAGTGCCTGGAGAGACGTATCGCAGCGTCCTGGACCCGTACCGGGATTCGGCGGCCGAGATCGAGAAATCGGACCTGGACTACACCATTCTTCGCCCAGGATGGTTCACGCACGACAAAGCGGTCAGCTGCCGGATCACCCAAAAGGGCGAGCCCTTCATCGGGCATGACGTTTCGCTCGAAAGCTTGTCCGACCTGATCACAAAGCTCACCACAACTCCGGCTCTCTTTGTCCGATGCAGCATCGGCGTGAGTAGCCCCTGAACGCAGGTTCGGGCAACCAGTCAGCCGGTCCGGAAAGACCGGGACGTCAGGCAAAACCACAGGAGCAATGACAATGCAAAAACGCAAACTCGGAAAGAGCGGCCTCGAAGTCTCCGCGATCGGCTTCGGCTGTATGGGACTTAACTTCGCCTATGGCCGGGCGATGGAGAAGGCCGACGCGATCGCTCTCTTGCGGAAGGCGCACGAGCTCGGCGTCACCTTCTTCGATACGGCCGAGGCCTACGGTCCCTACACCAACGAGGAGATCGTCGGCGAGGCGCTTGCGCCGGTACGCGACAAGGTCGTGATCGCCACCAAATTCGGCTACCTCAGCGAACCGGGCAGGACCGGCCCCGACAGCCGCCCCGAGCATATTCGCGCCGTCGTGGAGGCTTCGCTCGAGCGGCTGGGCACGGACCACATCGATCTCCTCCATCAACACCGAGTCGACCGGAATGTCCCGATCGAGGAGGTCGCGGGGACGGTGCGCGACCTCATCGCCGAGGGCAAGGTCAAGCATTTTGGGCTCTCGGAAGCGGGCGCGAAGACCATCCGCCGCGCCCACGCCGTTCAGCCGGTAGCGGCGCTGCAAAGCGAGTACTCGTTGTGGTGGCGCGAGCCGGAAGACGAGATCCTTCCGACGCTCGAAGAGCTGGGGATCGGCTTCGTTCCCTTCAGCCCGCTCGGAAAGGGCTTTCTGACCGGCGCGATCGACGACAAGACCACGTTCGCCAAGGACGACTTCCGAAATATCGTGCCGCGCTTCTCGGAGACGGCGCGCAAGGCCAACCTCGCCCTCGTCGACCTCTTGGGGACGATCGCCACGCGCAAGCGCGCGACGCGCGCCCAGATAGCGCTCGCCTGGCTCATCGCCCAAAAGCCCTGGATCGTGCCTATCCCGGGGACGACCAAGGTTCACCGGCTTGAGGAGAACGTCGGCGCGGCCAACGTCGCGCTCGACGCCGCCGATCTTGCCGAGATCGGCACGGCTCTCTCCAGGATCAAGGTCGAAGGCGACCGGTATCCCGCTGCACTCCAGGCCAACATCGACCGTTGAGGGGCGGCCCGCCGTCGGCGACCTCGCTATCGCCGATCTGCGGAGCGAGTTGGACCGCGCATCAAGGAGGCATCGCTGTGGCCATTACGGAAGCAACGCAGAAGAATCACGGCCAACGACGCAGCGCTTTGATTACGGGCGCCTCGTCGGGTATAGGGGCCGCCTATGCCGACTGCCTGGCGAAACGCGGCTTTGACCTCGTCTTGGTCGCCCGCACCGAGCAGCGTCTGAACGCCCTGGCGGGCCGACTTGCGGCGCAAACCGGGGTCAAGGTCGACGTGCTGACGGCAGACCTGACCTCGCGCAGCGATGTTCGCCGCGTCGAGCAGTGTATGCGCTCGGACGATTCCATCACGCTCCTGTTCAACAATGCCGGCATGGGGACGCGGAGGCCCGTGCTCGCCGAAGAGATCGATTGGCTGGAAGGCATCGTCGAACTGAACGTGGTCGCGGCGCACCATCTTGCGATCGCCGCTGCCCAGACCTTCGCTGCGCGCGGCGGGGGCGGAATCATCAATCTCTCGTCGATCGCCGTCCTGCATCCCGAACAAGTCAACCCAACCTACAGCGCTACGAAAGCTTTTGTCCTGAACCTCACGCAGTCGCTCCACGCCGAAGCGGGCCCGAAGGGGGTCAAGCTGCAGGTTGTTCTGCCGGGCGCCGCCCGAACCGAGTTTTTCGACCGGATCGGCGTGTCGATGGACGGGAGATTTCCTCCCGAGATGGTCATGGATCCGAGCGATCTGGTGGATGCCGCGCTCGCCGGGTTCGATCAGGGGGAGCTCGTGACCATCCCCTCGCTTCCCGACGTAAAGGATTGGGAGAATTTCGTCGCTGCCCGCCTGGCGCTCGGACCGAATTTGTCCCACCACAAGCCAGCCGCGCGCTACGGGCTCGCCAAAGTCTAGAGCGGCTTCCCGGCCGCCCTGTTCGGACCTTGGCAGGGAACGGCCGAGGAGCGCCGTTCAAACGAGGACACCTCATGCCTATCACCGAAACCGCACAGAAGAATCACGAGCAGCTTTTCCCGAACCATGAGTTGACGCTCAAGCTCACCGACCCCGAATGGGTCGAAGTCTTCGACAATTTCTCCTTCGACGAAGTCCTGCGGCACAGCAACCTTGATACGAAGACGAGGCTCATGGCGATCCTGGCGTCATTGATCGCCCAGCAGACGCTGGGCGAGTACAAGGTCATGCTGGGCGGGGCGCTGAACGTCGGCGTCACGCCGATCGAAGCCAAGGAGATTCTCTATCATTCGGTTCCCTATGTCGGCATGGCGAAGGCCTTCGAGTTCATTCACGCGACCAACGAGATCCTCGAGTTGCGCGGCGTCGAGCTTCCGCTCGCGGGCCAGTCGACCACCACCCCGGACGATCGGTTCGAGAAAGGGCTCATGCTTTCGAAGTCGATCTTCGGCGATCGGATCGACAGGATGTATGAGCAGTCGCCGGAAAATCAGATCCATATTCAAAAGTTTCTATCCGCCAACTGCTTCGGCGATTACCAGACCAGATCCGGTCTCGACGTGAGGACGAGAGAGCTCTTGACCTTCTCGATCCTCTTGTCGCTCGGCGGATGCGAGCCGCAATTGAAGGGGCACATTCAGGGCAATATCAACGTCGGAAACGACCAGGCATTCTTGCTCGCGGTCGTGACGCAATTGCTGCCGTTTATCGGGTATCCAAGAGCGCTGAACGCCATCGCCTGCTTGAATGAAGTCCTGCCGGAAACAAAAGCCACGTGATGTGCAGTTCCCAAGAGTCCAACTCGAGAAGGCTCGTTGCTCTGGGAGCGGCGGGTCCGCTGCGATCACGCTGTCAATCTCCGAAATCGGACTCCGGACAAACGGGAAGGCCCGCTTCGGGCGGTAAACCCTATTTCGGGTTCGCACTGGAACGCCGGCTTTCGCACACACTCCGCTCCTTCCCGGAGCGACCCGAGTAGGCGCGCTATCCGCCCAAACCTGAAGTTCAAACTGACCCACTACCCACGGACGCTTGGAACATTTACAGGACATTTCCTTCCGGAAACCGAAAACCTGTGGCACTGTAAACTTTCGCTCTCATGGAAGGAGGGGTTATGGCCGATACGGAACCGGAGAATGAAACCAAGCCGCAGCGCCAGCGGTCGACGCAGCGCGAAATTGCGCTGCGCGACTTGCGCCTGGTCAGGCGCCTGGCGGCGGGCAGCTCGATCGAGGAGGTGGCGGCGGACGAGGGGATTTCCATCCGCCTGGCGCGACGTCGTGTCTCGGCGATCCTTTCCCGCAGCCCGGACCCGCCGGCCGAATTCGCCCAGTTGCAGATGCGGCGCCTGAACGAGGCGATGATCATCGCCTATGCCTCGCTGAAGGTGGGCAATCTGAAGGCGGTCGACACGGTCCTCAAAGTCACCCGCGAATACGATCGCTACGCCGGCCTCGCCCTGACCGCCGCCGCGCCCGCTCCGGGCGCCACGGCCGCCTTGCCGGCGCCGCGTCTCGCGCTCGCGCCGCCGCAAGTCAACGGGGCGACGCTGAGCGAGGCCGCAGGGAGTTGGATTGATGGAGCGATGACGATTTCGCCGCCGCATAATAACAATACACAATAGTATAACATGGCCGCCGGCAGGGACGGAACAGTCCTCGGCGGCGGAGAAAACCAAGCCGACCCTAAACGGGGTCATAAGCATCTGGAATCACTGGGGGCCGACCCTAAACCGGCGCTAAACCGGTCGAGACGCCAAAAATCCTCAGGCGGTCAGCGCCGCCGCCATCCTCTGCCGGACGAGCTCGATCGCCTTCAGGGGCCGCACCATCACCTTGAAGCTGTCGATCCGGTCTTCGGCGTTCCAGCCGATGATGTCGACGCCGTTGACCAAAATCCCGTCGATCGAGCTCACGAACTCGAGGACGGCCGACTTTTCCCCGATCCATTGCGCCACGTAGCGGAAATCCGCCCCGCCGAGGACGGCGAGCGCCGCGGCGAGATATTTCGTGGTGATCGGCTTGCCCTGCTGCGGCGTATGCACGATCGGCGACATGAAAACGACGTCCTCGGCGAGCAGCGTTTCAAGCCGCGCCGGATCTCGCGCCCGCGCCGTTTCATGCCAGCGCTCGATCGCAACAGGGGCCATCGGTCCTCCGAAGCGAGAATGTTGTCCGCTTCTCCCGACGCTTCTATGGGAAGCGCGTCCGCACCGAAAGGGATTTCCGCCATGCATTTCCTTCGAGCCAACGGCGGCGTCGTCCACTATCGCGACGAGGGGCCGCGCGAGGGTCCCGCGCTCGTCTTCATCAACGCGCTCGGGACCGACCTGCGCATCTGGGACGACGTCGCGGGCATTCTCTCGCCAAACTTCCGCATCGTCCGCTATGACAAGCGCGGCCATGGCCTCTCCGAACGCGGCCCCGACCGCTACGATATGGCCGACTACGCGCGCGACCTCGGAGCGCTGCTGGACGCGCTCGGTGTCAAGCGCGCGACGGTGGTCGGGCTGTCGATCGGCGGCCTCATCGCCCAGGAACTCTATCGCCAGCGGCCCGAACTCTTCGCCGCTCTCGTACTCTCCGACACCGCCGCCAAGATCGGAACGGACGAGTTGTGGGACGCCCGGATCGCCGACATCGAGCGCGGTGGGATTGAGGCGATCGCCGAGGCTGTGCTCGAGCGCTGGTTCACCGCCGATTTCCGCTCTCGCCGCCCGGACGAGCTCGCCGGCTGGCGGGCGATGCTGACGCGCACGCCGAAACAGGGGTATCTCGCCGCCTGCGGCGCGTTGAAGCGCGCCGACCTGCGGCCGTACGCGGGAACCATTCGGGCTGCGACGCTTTGTCTCGTGGGAGATGAAGACGGTTCGACGCCCGTCCCCCTCGTGCGCGAGACGGCCGGCCTGATCAGCGGCGCCCGGTTCGAGGTGATTTCGGGCGCGGGCCACGTCCCCAATATCGAAAGGCCCGAGGCTTTTGCCGCCTTGCTGGTCCAGCACGCCGAGCGAGCGACCGCAAATCCCTGACGTCGGGGTCGCCGGGCGCCGCAGCGGGTGCGGCTAAAGGCGGCGGGAGCGGCTCTTCCCGCGCGGCGCACGGGAGAGTATAGACACGCGCCGCTTTGACGGGGGGCCGGCCCAAGGCCGGCCCGAGAGGTTCGTCTGGATGTCCCAACCCGTTTCGCGGCAGGCCGCTGCGCCTTCGGCCCATCAGGTCGAAGCCGCGCCCGGCGAACACTCGACAGGCAGGTTTTGGATCCTGGCGCTCGGCTCGATCGGCGTCGTTTTCGGCGATATCGGAACGAGCCCGCTCTACGCGCTTCAGACCGCTCTCGGCCAGTTGAAAGGTTCGCCGTTGGGCCGGGCGGAGGTCGTCGGCGTCGTCTCCCTCATCATTTGGGCGCTGCTGATCGTCGTCACCGCGAAATACGTGGTGTTCCTGATGCAGGCCGACAACAAAGGCGAAGGCGGCATCCTGTCCTTGAAGGCGCTGGCCCAGCGGGCGCTCGGACAGCGGACAACGATCGCGTTTCTGCTTGGCGTGGCCGGCTCGGCGCTGTTTTCGGGAGACGCGATCATCACGCCGGCGATTTCCGTTCTCTCGGCGCTTGAAGGGCTCAAACAGGTCGACGCCGATCTCGCGCCTTACGTTTTGCCGGCGACAATCGTCATTCTCGTCCTCCTCTTCACCGCTCAGAGCCGGGGCACTGCCGGCGTCGCGGCGTTCTTCGGGCCGATCATGGTCGTCTTTTTCCTCGTCAACGCCGTGCTCGGCCTGTTCCACATCGCGAGCGCCTGGGCCATCCTGGAGGCGCTAAGCCCGCTTCCTGGGCTCGCGTTCATGCACACGCAGGGTGCGGTCGGCGTTATCGTCCTCGGCAGCGTCTTTCTTGCAGTCACCGGCGCGGAAGCGCTCTATGCGGACATGGGTCACTTCGGCCGCCGGCCGATCCAGGCGGCCTGGTTGTTCCTCGTCTTGCCGGCCCTGATTTGCAACTATCTCGGCCAGGGCGCGTTGATCCTCAACGACCCGAAGGCGGTCGCAAATCCTTTCTATCTCCTGGCGCCGAGCTGGGGCCTGATGCCGCTGATCATCCTGTCGACCGCCGCCACCGTCATCGCGAGCCAGGCGGTGATCACCGGCGCCTATTCGCTCGCGAGCCAGGCGATCCAGCTCGGTCTTCTGCCGCGGCTCGAGATTGTTCACACCTCCTCGACCCAGGAAGGCCAGATCTTCATTCCCCGCGTGAACCGCATTCTGCTGCTCGGAGTGTTGGCGCTGGTGCTGCTCTTCCGCTCCTCGGACGCCCTCGCCAACGCCTACGGCATAGCGGTTTCAGGCACGATGGTTACGACGACGGCTCTCGCCTTCTTTGTCGTCTGGAAGCTTTGGCGCTGGCCGCTCTGGGCGGCGCTGGCTCTCGTCTGCGCCTTCCTTTCGATCGACATCGGCTTTTTCATCGCCAATCTCTACAAGGTGCTGGACGGCGGCTGGGTTCCGCTCATGCTTGGCGCGTCGATGTTCGTCCTGATGTGGACCTGGTCGCGCGGCAGCGCCATTCTCAACACCAAGACGCATCGGGACAGCATCCCGATGCCTGACCTCATTAAGATGCTGGAGAAGTCGAAGCCGGTGCGCGTGCCTGGGACCGCGGTGTTCCTCACAAACGACCCGACCTCGGCGCCTTCGTCGCTGATGCACAATCTCAAGCACAACAAGGTCTTGCACGAGCGCGTCGTGCTCCTGAACGTCCGCACCGAGACAACGCCGCGCGTGGCCGAGGTAAACAGATTTGAAATCGTCCCGATGTCGCCCGACTTCACCTTGGTGACGTTGCACTTTGGCTTCATGGAACAGCCGCACATCCCGCGCGCGCTCGCCGCCATGCGCAAGGCGGGCCTCAAGTTCGATATCATGACGACCTCGTTCTTCCTCGGCCGCCGGACGCTCAGGATGGCGACCAATTCCGGCATGCCGCAATGGCAGGATCGGCTTTTCATCGCGATGACCAAACAGGCTGCAAGCGCGCCCGACTTCTTCAATTTGCCTTCTGACCGGGTCGTCGAACTCGGGGCGCAAATGAAGGTTTGAGAAGGCGGTCCATCTTTCATGAAGGTCTACGTCATCAATCTCGATCGGCATCCGGACCGCCTCGCGCACATGCGCGACCAACTGAGCGACGTCGGATTTGAGCGAGTTGCGGCGGTCGATGGAACCGAGAATCCGGAAGTCTCAAGAGGTCTGACGCGCTTCGAGGCGGCGTGCCTGGAGAGCCATAGAATCGCCTGGCGGCTGTTTTTGAAACGCTCTGACGCACACGCCTGTTTTCTCGAGGACGATGTCCATCTGTGGCCCGATTTCGACGCGCTCGTTGAAGCGGACAGCTGGATTCCGCCGGATGCGCATTCGATCAAGCTCGACACCTATCTTCAGGAAGTGAAGCTGGGGGAGCGGCGACCTGTTTTTGATTCCCGCAAGGTCGCGCGGCTTTATACGCGTCACGAAAGCAGCGCGGCATACATCCTCTCGCGCGAGGGCGCCAATCGCTATCTCGAATTGACGGCGCGTGCGGTCCTCCCGGCGGATTATTCTTTGTTCCCGAGGAGTCCCCGCCGCCTGGGACTGCGGGTATATCAGCTCACGCCTGCGATCGCCGTTCAGGACCATCTTCTGCAGCGGGATGGCGGCGGACAAAAATTTCCGACTGCGATGACCGCGGGGGCGTCGGAGCGGCGTCGGCCCCTGTTCAGCAAGCTCTGGCGAGAAACCACGCGCCTCGTGCGCCAGTTTGCCGATATCCCGGAGGCGATTTACCTTCGTGCATCCGTCAGTCCGGAGACCACGACAGTCGGCTTTGGATAGGCGCTCATCCGCCGATATTGAAGCTGGCCATCGCCGCCATATTGACGATGTCGGAGTCCTTTGCGCCGAGCGAGACAATCTGCACCGGCTTCTCCAATCCGACGATCAGGGGCCCGATCACGGTCGCGCCGCCGAGTTCTTGTAGCATTCTGGTCGAAATGGCGGCGGAGTGGAAGGCGGGCATAATCAGCACATTCGCAGCGTCCGTCAGCCGGCAGAACGGATAGGCCGCCATCAGCTCCCTGTTGAGCGCGACATCCGCGCCCATCTCGCCGTCGTATTCGAAGTCGACTCGTCTCGAATCGAGAATGCGGACCGCCTCCTGCACGCGCTGCGTACGCTCGCCGAGCGGATGCCCGAAATTGGAGAACGCCAGCATAGCGACCCGGGGCTCGTAACCGAGCCGACGCGCAACCCCGGCGGCCTCGATCGCGATGTCGGCCAGATCTTGCGCCGTCGGCATTTCCGTGATCGCGGTGTCCGCGACGAGGATCGGCCGGCCCCGCGATAAGATGATGGAGAGCCCGACCACCCGATGACCCGGTTTGTCGTCCACCACGCGCCGCACTTCCTCGAGAGCGATTGAGAAATTTCGAGTGACCCCGGTCACCATCGCATCGGCGTCGCCCTGCGCGACCATCGCGGCGCCGAAGTAGTTCCGGTCCTGGTTGATCAGACGCTGACAATCCCGCAACAGGTAGCCTTTGCGCTGTAGCCGCTCGTAGAGGAATTGCGCATAGAGCGCATTGCGCCGGGAAAGCCTGGCGTTATGGACCTCGATGCCCTTGTCGCCGAGCTCCAGACCCGAGGCCTCTGCGGCAGCGCGGACGCGCTCTTCGCGGCCAACCAGAACCGCAGTTCCGAGCCCCTGACTGACGAAGGAATAGGCGGCGCGGATGACCTGCTCTTCTTCGCCCTCGGCGAACACGACGCGTTTCGGCGTCCGGCGGACGCGTTCGATGATTCGCTGCATTGCGCCGGCGATCGGGTCTCGACGCGCCGACAGCTGCGCCTTGTAAGCGGCGAGATCGACGATCGGACGGCGGGCCACGCCCGAGGCCATCGCTGCTTTCGCCACCGCGATCGGCAGGACGTGGATCAGACGCGGATCGAAAGGAACCGGGATGATGTATTCGCGCCCGAACCTCGGCCGAGCGCCACGATATGCGGCGGCGACCTCGTCCGGCACGTCTTCCCGGGCGAGATCGGCCAACGCCAGCGTCGCCGCGATCTTCATCTCCATGTTGATGGTCTTGGCGCGGACGTCGAGAGCGCCCCGGAAAATATACGGGAAGCCCAGGACATTGTTGACCTGGTTCGGATAATCGGAGCGGCCGGTTGCGATGATCACATCGTCTCGCGCCTTGCGGGCGTCCTCGGGCGTGATCTCGGGATCCGGATTCGCCATGGCGAAAATGATCGGGTTGGGGGCCATCGTCTTGACCATGTCAGCGGTCAAGGCGCCCTTGGCCGAGAGACCAAAGAAGATGTCCGTGTCGACCATCGCCTCTTCGAGGGTTCGCAACTTCGTGTCGACCGCATGGGCTGACTTCCACTGGTTCATCCCCTCGTGACGACCGCGATGGACGACCCCTTTCGTGTCGCAAAGGATAACGTTCGACGGCTCGAACCCGATCGACTTGATCAGGTCGAGGCAGGCGATGCCCGCCGCGCCCGCGCCGTTGCAGACGAGGCGAGTCGATTTGATATCGCGGCCGGTGAGATGGATCGCGTTGATCATTCCTGCGGCCGCGATGATCGCCGTGCCGTGCTGATCATCGTGAAAGACCGGGATATCCATCATCTCGCGCAGGCGCTCTTCGATGTAGAAACACTCGGGCGCCTTGATGTCCTCGAGATTGATCCCGCCGAACGAAGGCCAGAGGTATTTCACCGCGTTGACGAATTCGTCGGGATCTTCCGTCGCGACTTCGAGGTCGATGGAATCGACGTCGGCGAAGCGCTTGAACAAAACCGCCTTTCCTTCCATGACGGGTTTCGACGCCAAGGCCCCGAGATTGCCGAGGCCGAGGATGGCGGTTCCATTCGTAATCACGGCGACCATGTTGCCGCGGGTCGTGTAGTCGTAGGCGGTGGACGGGTCCGCGGCGATCGCCTTTACCGGAACCGCCACGCCCGGCGAATAGGCAAGCGACAGATCGCGCTGGGTCGCCATGGGCTTTGTCGGCACGATCTCGAGCTTTCCAGGCCGGCCGCGAGAGTGAAACTGGAGCGCCTCCTGATCGGTGATCGAGGGGCGTTTCAGCGGTTCGTCGGCTTTGTCCGCCATGACTCAATTCCTGGTTCGGGCTTGGCGTATCGGGTTGGGCGAAAGCGGCTGGACAGGGCTGCGACCCGACTTCGCCTGACGATTCGGTCCGGACGCCATTCCGGCGTGACCGAGCGGGAGCGCTAGGTCGCGCCGCTTGGGTGTTCCGGCAGCGACTGCGCCAGCGGCTTTTCCCCGCGCAGTTTTGGCGCCGGCTCAAGCATTGCAATGCTTTAGGCGCCATTTTCTGTCGCGACGCGCGGCTTGGGCCGGATGAAGGATGGATCGCCCTCGGCGGCCCGAACCCGCGAGGTTCGGCCTGAGCGCCATGGGTTTGCCGACTTGCGGTTCGTGAACAGCGGGAATCATCCCTGGCCTTGCCGACATTTTCCTCCGCCTAATTCAAAAACGCTCGCCCCATTCCGGGGCTTTCCGGCTGGGAGCCCGGCGACTTTGGCTCTGGTTCTCATGAGCGGATGGATAGCCCGCATCTCCCGGTTGCGGCCTTCCTTCGCAACGCAGGGTCGCCAGACTGGCGGTCTAGAGACCACGGCATTGCCGTCTTGGCAAGACGATGTCGATGATTTCGGCTGGCGACAGCCAACGCCCCGACCGGCTCTCGATGCCCGATGCGATCGACTTCGGCGCCGAAAGAACTTGCTTCGACATAAAGATATGTTTATGTGCTTATGTAAGCAGAATGAGCGCCGGTTCGCACATGAATGATCCACTCGACGCAATTTTCGGCGTCGCGCTTGCGCATCAGCAGCCCGCGGCAGACGCCCTGCGCGACGCGGCGAAGCAGCGCATCCTGGTCCTTGACGGCGCGATGGGCACGCAGATTCAGGCGCTTGGCCTTGACGAGAGTCATTTTCGCGGCGACCGCTTTCAATCCTGCGAATGCCACCAGCAGGGGAACAACGATCTTCTCACGCTGACCCAGCCGAAAGCCATCGAAGACATCCACTTCGCCTACGCGATGGCGGGAGCGGACATTCTTGAAACCAACACCTTTTCCTCGACCTCGATCGCACAGGCCGACTACGCCATGCAGGACGCGGTCTATGACCTCAACCGCGACGGGGCGCGGCTGGCGCGGCGGGCGGCGGTCAAAGCCGAAAAGGCCGATGGGCGCCGTCGCTTCGTGGCCGGCGCGCTCGGTCCCACCAATCGGACCGCGTCGCTGTCGCCCGACGTCAACAATCCAGGGTACCGCGCCGTCACCTTCGACGGGCTGCGCGGCGCCTACGGCGAGCAGATCCGCGGCCTGATCGACGGCGGCGCCGACCTCATCCTGATCGAAACGATCTTCGACACGCTGAACGCCAAGGCGGCCATCTTCGCCTGCGAGGAAGTCTTCGCCGAGGGCGGGGCCCGCTTGCCGCTGATGATTTCCGGAACGATCACCGACCGTTCCGGGCGCACCCTGTCCGGCCAGACGCCGACCGCCTTCTGGCACGCGATCCGCCATGCCCGCCCTTTGACCGTCGGCCTCAACTGCGCGCTCGGCGCCAGCGCCATGCGTGAGCATCTGGAGGAAATCTCCAACGCCGCGGACACGTTCGTCTGCGCCTATCCGAACGCCGGTCTCCCCAACGCTTTCGGCCAGTACGATGAGAGCCCGGAGATGATGGCGGCCCAAATTGCCGGATTCGCCAGCGACGGCCTGGTCAACATCGTCGGCGGCTGCTGCGGCTCGACCCCCGACCATATCCGCGCGATCGCCGAGGCGGTCCGCAACATCAAGCCGCGCGACGTCCCGACCATTCCGCCGCTGATGCGGCTTTCCGGCCTCGAGCCCTTTATCCTCAGCTCCGACATACCTTTCGTCAACATCGGGGAACGGACCAACGTCACCGGTTCGGCCAAGTTCCGCAAGCTGATCACCGCGGGCGACTTCGCCGGGGCGCTCGCGGTGGCGCGCGATCAGGTGGCCAATGGCGCGCAGATCATCGACGTCAATATGGACGAGGGGCTGATCGATTCCGAGGCGGCGATGGTCGAGTTCCTCAACCTCGTCGCCAGCGAGCCGGACATCGCACGCGTTCCGGTGATGGTCGATTCGTCGAAATTTCCGATCATCGAGGCCGGCCTGAAATGTCTCCAGGGCAAGAGCCTGGTCAACTCGATCTCGATGAAGGAAGGCGAAGAGGCCTTCCTCCGCCAGGCGCGCCTGGTGCGCGCTTATGGCGCGGCGGTGGTGGTGATGGCCTTCGACGAGCAGGGCCAGGCCGACACTTTTGAGCGCAAGGTCGCGATCTGTGCCCGCGCCTACAAGCTTCTCACCGAACAGGCTGGCTTCCCGCCGGAAGACATCGTGTTCGACCCGAACATTTTCGCGGTCGCGACCGGCATCGAAGAGCATAACGGCTACGGCGTCGCCTTCATCGAGGCGGCGCGCAGGATCAGGACCGCTCTGCCGCACGCGCATGTGTCGGGCGGCGTATCAAACCTCTCGTTCTCGTTCCGCGGCAATGAGCCGGTGCGCGAGGCGATGCACTCGGTGTTTCTCTACCACGCCATCCAGGCCGGGATGGACATGGGTATCGTCAACGCCGGCCAACTTGCGGTCTACGACGAGATCGATCCCGAACTGCGGGAAGCCTGCGAGGACGTGGTGTTGAACCGCCGCGAGGACACGACAGAGCGCCTGCTCGCCGTCGCCGAGCGCTTCCGCGGCGCAGCCGGGAAAGAGGCGAAGGCGGAGGATCTGGCCTGGCGCGACGAGCCGGTCGGCAAGCGCATCGCCCATGCGCTCATCAACGGGATCACTGACTTTATCGAGACCGACGTGGAAGAGGCGCGGCTCGCCGCCAGGCGCCCGCTCGACGTGATCGAGGGTCCGCTGATGGCGGGCATGAACGTCGTCGGCGACCTGTTCGGCGCAGGAAAAATGTTCCTGCCGCAGGTGGTCAAGTCGGCCCGGGTGATGAAACAGGCGGTCGCGGTTCTCCTGCCTTACATGGAGGCCGAGAAGAAGGCTGGCGGAGACGCGCGCCAGACCGCAGGCACGATCGTCATGGCGACCGTCAAGGGCGACGTGCATGACATCGGCAAGAACATCGTCGGCGTCGTGCTCGCCTGCAACAACTACGAGATCATCGACCTTGGGGTGATGACGCCGGCCTCGAAGATTCTTGCGGTCGCGCGCGAGAGGAAGGCCGACGCGATCGGCCTTTCCGGCCTGATCACGCCCTCGCTCGACGAGATGGCCCATGTCGCAGCGGAGATGGAGCGCGAGGGTTTCGACATTCCGCTCCTGATCGGCGGCGCGACGACGAGCCGGGTCCACACCGCGGTCAAGATCCATCCGCGCTATGCGCGCGGCCAGGCCATTCACGTCAACGACGCGAGCCGGGCCGTCGGCGTCGTGTCTTCGCTGTTGTCGGCGGAGACGCGCGCGGCGACGATCGAGGCGGTGCGCGTCGAATACCGCAAGGTCGCCGAGGCGCATGAGCGCAGCGAAGCGGAGAAGACGCGGACCCCGCTCGCCAAGGCCCGCGCCAACGCTGTGTCGATCGACTGGGGCCTTTATCGCCCGAAGACGCCGACTTTCCTCGGGACGCGGGTGTTCTCCTCTTACGATCTTGCCGAGCTCGCCCGCTATATCGACTGGACGCCGTTCTTTCAGACGTGGGAGCTCAAGGGCCGTTATCCCGCGATTCTCGACGATCCCGCACAGGGCGCGGCGGCGCGGACGTTGTTCGACGACGCGCAGGCGATGCTGAAACGGATCGTCGCGGAGAAATGGCTCGCACCGAAGGCGGTCGTCGGGTTCTGGCCGGCGGCGCGGACGGGCGACGACATCGCGCTCTATGCGGGCGAAGACCGGACGGTGCCGATCGCCACCCTCCACACCCTGCGCCAGCAGCTCGGCCGGCGCGACGGCCGCCCGAATGTGGCGCTCGCCGACTTTGTCGGCCCGGCTCATGTCCGCGACTATATTGGCGCCTTTGTCGTCACTGCCGGCGTCGAGGACGAGGAGACCGCGCGGCGCTTCGAGCGCGCCAACGACGATTATTCGGCGATTCTTGTCAAGGCGCTAGCCGATCGGCTGGCGGAGGCTTTTGCCGAGGCGATGCACGCCCGCGTGCGACGCGAGCTCTGGGGTTACGCGCGCGAGGAAAGCTTCGCGCCGGAAGAGCTGATCGCCGAGCCCTATCACGGCATCCGCCCGGCGCCCGGCTACCCGGCCCAGCCCGACCACACTGAGAAGACGACGCTCTTCCGACTGCTCGACGCGGAGCGGGCGATCGGGGTGAAGCTCACCGAAAGCTGCGCCATGTGGCCGGCATCGTCGGTCAGCGGCCTCTACATCGCCCACCCGGAGGCGCATTACTTCGGGGTGGCGAAGGTCGAGCGCGACCAGGTCGAGGACTATGCGGCGCGCAAGGGCATGGGCGTCGCCGAGGTCGAGCGCTGGCTCGCCCCGGTGTTGAACTACGTCCCGATCCGCGCCGAAGCGGCGGAGTGACTCCCTTCTCCCGCTTGCGGGAGAAGGTCGCCGGCGAAGCCGGCCGGATGAGTGCAACTCAATGGAGCTCTCGCACCGCAAGGACTATGCGGCGCGCAAAGGGCATTGGGCGTCGCCGAGGTCGAGCGCTGGCTCGCCCCGGTGTTGAACGACGTGGCGATCCGCGCCGAGGCGGCGGAGTGACTCCCTTCTCCCGCTTGCGGGAGAAGGTGGCGCGGAGCGCCGGATGAGGGCCGGATGAGGGGACGCCGGCGCCTGCCCTCACCCCAGCCCTCTCCCGCAAAGCGGGCGAGGGGGCGGTTTGGACTTGACGTCCGGATGGGGATATTCTAGGAATATCCTACGAAGGGACAAGCCATGGCGCGAGCTGTCGTCGGACGTTGGGGAAAGAATCTGGCAATTCGCTTCCCGGCGGAGGTCGCCAAAGAGGCAGGGCTCGGCGTCGGACAGCGGGTGGAGATCGCGGCGACAGATAACGCCCTGGTCATCCGCAAGCTTCCCGCCGAGACGTCGGTTGAGGCGATGTTCGCCGGGCGATCGCCGGAAGACTGGCGGGCTCTCTACCAAAACGCCTTTGACTGGGGGCCTGATCGTGGCCGCGAGCGGATCGAGGAATGACGGACTGGCCCGACGCCGGTGATCTCGTCTGGACCGACTTCGATCCTACGGTCGGTCGCGAGCAGGCAGGGCGTCGGCCGGCGCTGGTCGTCTCGCCGGCGGCCTTCGCGCGCAACACCGGGTTCGCGTTCGTATGCCCCGTCACGACCCGGGTCCGCCCATTCCCAACCAGCGTCATTCTGCCAAAGGGCCTGCCGATCGCGGGCGAGATTCTTGTCAGCCATCTCCGCAGCATCGATGTGCTCGCTGGGCCCGTGCGTTCGATCGGCGCGACCGTCCCGCCGGAAACGGCGGCGGAGGTGCGCGTCAAGCTCGCCGCGCTTATCGCGATTTGATCGTTTCGCCGCTTGCGCACGCCGAACAGCGCAGCGCGGAAGCTTTCACAACGCCTGAGATTGATCATTTTTGCATTTTTGATCCAAATCACCATTTCTGTCGGAAAGCCGCCTAAAATATCGACGGTCGGAAGGCCGAGCACAAGCACTGTGATGGGGGATTTTTGACCGAGAGACGGAAAGTCGCGGCCATCCTGGTCGCGGACGCTGTGGGCTACAGCCGGCTGACGGGCGGCGCGGATGAAGAGCGCACGCTGGCCCGGTTGAGGGCGTTGCGCAGCGATCTTATCGACCCAGCCATCGCAGTCCACAATGGACGTCTCGTCAAGCGCACGGGCGATGGAGCGATCGTCGAGTTCCGCAGCGTGGTGGAGGCTGTGCGATCCGCAATCGAAATGCAGATCGGGATCGCCGAGCGCAACGCTGGCCTCTCGCCCGAAAAGCGCATCGAGGTTCGCGTTGGCATCCATTTGGGCGACGTCATCGAGGAGGCCGACGGCGATCTCATGGGCGATGGAGTGAACATCGCGGCTCGGCTGCAGGAGGTAGCGGAGCCTAGCAGCGTTTGCCTGTCCAGTGCAGCCTATGAGCAGTTACGTGACAAGCTGAGATACGACTTCATCGATCTTGGCGAGAAAACTCTGAAGAACATCGCGCGCCCCATGCACGTCTATTGTGTCAAGGTGGACGGTGAGACTGAATTGTCCGGGCGAGAAGGACCCGACGCGCGCCTCGCATTGCCGGATAAACCTTCGATAGCTGTCCTGGCGTTCCAAAACATGAGCGAGGACCCGAAGTAGGAATACTTCGCCGATGGAATTGCGGGCGATATCATTACCGGTCTTTCGCGGATCAAGTGGCTGTTCGTAATCGCGTACAATTCGAGCTTCGTTTACAAAGGCAAGGCTGTGGACGTCCGAAAAGTGGGGCGCGAGCTTGGCGTGCGCTACGTTCTGGAGGGCGGTGTGCAAAAGGCGGGCACCCGCTTGCGCATCACAGCGGAGCTCGTAGAAGCCGAGACGGGGGCGCATCTGTGGGCTGAGAAGTTTGATGGTGCGCTGAAGGACCTTTTTGAGTTCCAGGATCAGATCACCGATCGAGTGGTCGGCATCGTCGAGCCGAGCATCCTAAAGTCGGAAATCGATCGATCCCGCCGAAAGCGCCCGGAAAGCCTGGCCGCTTATGATCTTTACCTGCGGGCCCTGCCTTACGTGACGTCGATTTCACCCGCCGACGCCCGGACCGCCGCCGGCTTTCTCCGAGAGGCGCTCAAACTAGACCCCAACTACGCCGCCGCCCATGCCTATCTTGCATGGTGTCACCAGATTTGCTTCACGCATGGAGGTTTTGACGAGGCCGACAAAATCGCGGGAACTCGAGCACGCGCGCGTGGCTGTCGCAAGCAACGTGGACGACGCGTCGGCGCTCAGCGTCGGCGCGGTGGTGATTGGCCTCCTCGGCAAGGACCTGAGGGGCGCACTCAATGCGATCGAGCGCGCCTTGTCCTTTAATCCTTCGTCCGCCGCCGCGCACTTCTTTGGCGCGCAACTCTTCGCCTGGAGCGGCGATCCGGTTACCGCGACCGCTTATGCCCAACGCGCGCTCCGCCTCAGCCCGTTCGATCCGCTTGTCTACGCGGCCCATGTCGCGCTCGCAGTAGCGGCGTTCCAGGAGGGGCGATACGATGAGGCGGCGACGTACTGGGCGAAGTGCGCGCAAGCCTTTCCCAATTTCGGCTCGTTCGCCAGAGGCCAGGCATTTTCGCTGGCGCTCGCCGGACGGATGGGGGAGGCGCGAACGATCTTTGCTCGAGCGCTGGAACTCGACCCGGAATATCGAATTCGCACCATTTGCGAAATGGGATACGTTCCAGCGATAACGGAGAGGATGGTGCAAGCGGCCCGATTGCTGGGAGCGCGCGAGTGACCGGAAAACTTTGGCAGACTTTGGCAGTGAATGATCAAGGTGAATGATCAATTGGAGACTGGCTGCCAGATTGCGTAACAAGCGACCACTCTCCCTGCCCGCTCCGACGTTCGCCGTCGCGCTCCGCGATGTTCCCTTCACAATTCGCGGAATTTCGAACGAGAGAGCATGCGACACTGTAAGCGCTCCATAGCCGTGGGTGAGACGCGCGTCCTTCCGAACGCCCCAGGGAGCGCGCCGGCGCCGTCAGCGACCCGGCCTACAAAAGGCCTGCGGGGTCAGCGCGCGCGCCCGCAAAGGCGCCGGGCATCGCTCATGGCTCGTCGATGTGGCTCAGCGTGTCGCGCATCGAATCGCTCGACACCTGCAAGAGCCCGTTGAATGGCGAGTCAAAGTCGTCGATAAGGAAGATGGCCGAGGCGACGCAGAGCGCGCATATGACGATCGTCAGGTGCACGACGGCGTTTCGCGGCGCGAGCAGGCCGAAGACCCCGAAGACCACCGCAAGCCATGCGCATATCGCGACCATCAGCGGCCATGTGATCGTGTCGTGCGCCGTCTCGATGACACGCCGCCGCGCGGCGAGCGCCTCGTCCACCTGATTCGACAGCGATTGAGTGAGCCGCTGGTGGAAGCCGTCCGGCGGATCGAGCTTATGGATCGCCATGTCGATCTTGACCAGGAGGACCCCGAGCTCCCGGCGCTCGACCCCGCTCGATGGGCTGAATCTCGGATAGACGCCCGTGGGCTGGGGCTCGTCCCGCCAGCTGTCTGCGATGGCGGCGGCGACATATTCGCGCAACATGGCCCGGATGGGCTTGGCCTCGTCGCCATATTCCTGCAGATGGATGTCGAGGTTCGAGAGGTCGCCGGCGAAGGCGCGCATGCGACTGTCGAAAGTGTCGAAGGAACTCTTCACGTTCGTGAGAACCAGGCCCAGCACCAGCGCGGTGAGGGTGACGAGAATGGAAACGACCAGCCGGACGTGATCGACCGTGTCGCTGGCCAGGTGTTTGTCGCGGAGCCGGGGGCGCAGCGCCATGCCGATCCCGGACGTACACAGAAGCAGGAGAAAGATGCCAGGGACAAGCCAGCCGCCGTGAATCATCCGCAGACGTTTGCGGGTTCGGCGAGCGGATGGCAAGGTCGGGGGGTCAGGTTCCGTGATCTCAGCGCGCTATTGGCGTCTTCTTCGCAAACGCGGTCAGCGACCGCGCTTACAGAGAGGCTGGAGCTTTCGCCTCCTCCTGATCCGCGCCTCGATGGCTCGCGCGCGAGGCTCGCGGACAAAGCTCGACCGCCTCCAGCTGTCGTCTCTATCGCCGGCTCATCACCGCAGATTCGTGGAAAAGCTCGCCTCAGCGGGACCACGGATAGGCGCGCGCCTGCCGATGCAGCCGGAGCCACTCGGCCCCGTCCTCCGCTTGGTACTGGGCTTGATGGCCATGATTCCACGAGCGGTCCTTAGGCGTCAGCGAAATGGTCGGAATCACGGGGCCCCAGCCCACGGTGCCCCAAGACGAGGACGTCCCTTGTTCCGCCAAACCCGCGCCAGTCGTGAGGGCGAGAACCGCGCCGAGGCCGATCAGGGCGAAAATCTTGAACATGAGTCTTCCTTTCGAAACGGTCGGCGACGATGGTCGCCGGACGGATTTTGCGCGCCTCGTCGAAGCGCGCCCGTAGTCGATAGGCTCATATAGGATCGTTGGAGCAGCGACTGTGCGGGCCGTCACATCGAATGTCCCGGCGCGGGGCGCGGGCGCCCCGGACGGCAGCGTGTCTCAGCGCGCGGCCAGGTCGAGGAGGACGCGGCGGAGACCCCGTCGCGTGCGCCGAACTTCCCTGGACGACGTCTACTGGGGCGGTTGCCCGAGCTTGGGAGCCCCTTGCGGGACAATTTTCGGCGGCTGAGGGCCCGGCGGCGGTGTGAGATGAACGGCCGGCGGAGACGCGAGTTGCGCCGGGGGACGGATCGCCGGGGCGGCCGGCGGCGCAATCGGGTGAACCGGCGCCGGAGCGAGCGCCGCGGGTGGGAGGGCAAGCTGCGGCGGGGGATGAAAGGCCGGCGCGGCCGGGGGCGCGACCGGATGGACGGGCGCGGGCGCGAGCGCTGCCGGCGGAGGAGCCGGAGCGGCCGTCGGCGCCGGCAAATGTCGCGCGGGCGGTGCGGTCAGCTGCGCCGGGGCATGAACCGCGCGGGCTGGTTCATGCGCGAGCGGCGCCGCCGCGTCCAAAACGACAATGCGGGCCTTGCCGGGCAACGTCGCGAGCGCGTGAATGAAATCGGACATCCGCTCCCTCGGGATTAGGGCAAATTCCACGCTTGCGCCAAGTCCGTTTTGGCCGCAGCCCACGCCGCGGCAGGCGATCCCGTAGCGAGATTCTGTCTAACCGGCGGACTGGAGGGGCGCTCGCGCGAGCGCCTCCCTGCAATCGACTCTCACGCGGTCGAATGCGCCTTTCGCCCGAGCGCCGCCTGCGCCGCGGCGAGGCGCGCGATCGGGACGCGGAACGGCGAGCACGACACATAGTCGAGATGGGCTGTTTCGCAGAAGGCGATCGATGCCGGATCGCCGCCGTGCTCGCCGCAGATGCCGAGCTTGAGGTTGGGCCGCGTCGCCTTGCCGCGCTCGACCGCGATCCTGATGAGCTCGCCGACGCCCACCGTGTCGATCGTCACGAACGGATCGGCGGGCAGGAGGCCCTTCGCAGTGTAGACGCCGAGGAAGGACGCCGCGTCGTCGCGCGAAATTCCGAGCGTCGTCTGCGTCAGGTCATTGGTGCCGAAGGAGAAGAACTCCGCGCTCTCGGCGATCTCCGCGGCCCTCAGCGCCGCGCGCGGAAGCTCGATCATGGTGCCCACATGATAGGGCACCGTGACGCCGGTCTCCTTGGCGACCGCCTCCGCGGCGCCGACGATGATCGGCTTGACCAAGTCGAACTCGGGGCGCCCGAAGATGACCGGCAGCATGATCTCTGCGGTGATCGGCGTTCCGGTCTTGCGGCCGGCCTGAACGGCGCCTTCGAAGATGGCGCGCGCCTGCATCTCGGCGATTTCCGGATAGCGGACCGCGAGCCTTATGCCGCGGAAGCCGAGCATCGGGTTGAACTCGTGCAACTCGGCCGCGCGCCTGCGCAGCTTGTCGGCGCTGACCCCCATCGCCTTCGACACCTCGTCGATCTCCTCGTCCGTCTTCGGCAGGAACTCGTGCAGCGGCGGATCGAGCAGGCGGATGGTGACCGGCAGGCCGGTCATGATCTCGAACAATTCGGCGAAGTCCTGCCGCTGCATCGGCAGGAGCTTGGCGAGCGCCGCGCGCCGTCCCTCCTCAGTTTCGGCGAGGATCATTTCGCGCATCGCGACGATGCGCTCGCCCTCGAAGAACATGTGCTCGGTGCGGCAGAGGCCGATGCCTTCGGCGCCAAACTTCCGGGCCTGACGCGCGTCGGCCGGCGTTTCGGCGTTGGCGCGCACCTTCATCCGTCTCACCCCGTCGGCCCAGGTCATCAGGGTCGCGAAGTCGCCTGTCAGTTCGGGTCTCACCATCGGCACGGCGCCCTGCATGACCTGGCCCGCGGCGCCGTCGATGGTGATGACGTCGCCCTTCTTCAAGGTGACGCCGCCCGCGGTCATGGTCTCCTTCGCATAGTCGATGCGGATGGAGCCGGCGCCCGAAACGCAGGGCTTGCCCATGCCGCGCGCGACCACGGCCGCGTGCGAGGTCATGCCGCCGCGCGTCGTCACGATGCCTTCGGCGGCGTACATGCCTTGAATGTCCTCCGGGCTCGTCTCGACGCGCACCAGGATCGTCTTGCGTCCCGCCTGGCGCGCCGCCTCCGCGTCTTCGGCCGAGAACACGATAGCGCCGCTGGCCGCGCCCGGCGAAGCGGGCAGGCCCGTCGCAATCGGCTCGGGCTTCGCCTTGGGATCGAGGGTCGGATGCAGCATCTGGTCGAGCGCGGCTGGCTCGACGCGGGTGACCGCGTCGTCGCGCGAGATGAGGCCTTCGTTGGCCATCTCGACCGCCACGCGCAGCGCTGCGCGCGCGGTGCGCTTGCCGTTGCGGGTCTGCAGCATCCAGAGCTTGCCGCGTTCGACGGTGAACTCCAGATCCTGCAAGTCTTTGTAGTGCTTCTCCAGAAGCTTGGTTGCGTCCGCGAACTGTTTGAACACGACCGGCATCAGCGCCTCGAGCGAAGGCTTGTCGGAGCCCGCGGCCTTGCGCGCGGCTTCGGTGATGTTCTGCGGCGTGCGGATGCCCGCCACCACGTCCTCCCCTTGGGCGTTGACGAGGAACTCGCCGTAAAGCGCATTCTCGCCGGTCGACGGGTTGCGGGTGAAGGCGACGCCGGTGGCCGACGTCTCGCCCATGTTGCCGAACACCATCGCCTGCACGTTCACCGCGGTTCCCCAGTCCGCCGGAATGTTGTTCAGCCGGCGATAGGTGATCGCGCGCTGGTTCATCCACGAGGAGAACACCGCGCCGATGCTGCCCCACAATTGATCCTTGGCCTCCTGCGGGAAGGGTTTGCCCGTCGCTTCGGCGACCTTGGCCTTGTAATCGACGATGACCGCGCGCCAGTCCTTCGCGTCGAGATCGGTGTCGAGCGAGTATCCCTTGCCGTCCTTGTAGCCCTCGAGGATGTCTTCGAACTCGTGGACATCGACGTCGAGCACGACGTTGGAATACATCTGGATGAACCGGCGATAGCTGTCGAAGGCGAAACGCTCGTCGCCAGAAGATTTGGCCAGCGTCTCGACCGAGGCGTCGTTGAGCCCGAGGTTGAGGACGGTGTCCATCATGCCCGGCATCGAGGCGCGCGCGCCGGAGCGCACCGAGAGAAGCAGCGGATTGGCCGCGTCGCCGAAGCCGCGGCCCGTCTGGCGTGCGATCTCCGCCACGGCCGCGTCGACCTGCGCCGCGAGGTCAGGGGGGTAGGTCTTACCGTTGTCGTAGAAGTAGGTGCAGACTTCGGTCGTGATGGTGAAGCCGGGCGGCACCGGCAGTCCGAGCGACGCCATCTCATGCAGATTGGCCCCCTTACCGCCGAGCAGGTTCTTCATCTCCGCCCTTCCGTCGGCGCGCTCGGCGCTGAAGGAGTATACCCACTTCGTCATTATGTTCTCCTCTGGCGATTGCACGGACCCGAGAGGTCAGCTCCGCGCATGCAGCCCCATCCCAAAGCTCACCCAGCCGACACCGTGAAACAGGAGGTCGACGCCGAGCAAAGTTCCTAACACATAGACGCTGTCCAGCGGCCAGCGATTGACGATGATCAAACCAAGCAAGATCGTTACCGCCGCGGCGACGAAAACGAGAAGCCGGGGTTCTCCGGCGGGAAGTTCGGTCGCAAGATAGATCCGGACAAGACCGGCGGCGATCAATCCCGCCCCCAACAGGAGCGTCAGCACGACCGACGCGAACACCGGATTGACGATGCAAATCACGCCGGCCGCCAGGTAGAGCGCCCCGCCGATCACCCACAGGAAGAACCGGCCCCAGCTGCGCGCGTGCATGCCAATGGCGATCTCGGCTGCGCCTCCGATGAGAAACAGCACGCCGTTGAGGGTCACCGTTGCGATGGTCGCAAACAGAGAGAAGAACAGCGCGGTGAAACCCAGAACGACCAGCAACACCCCGAAAGCGGTGATGGAAGCCCATTTCTGGCGCAGGCGTTCGAACCCTTGTTCAAGACTGCGCGGCGCCGTCCCGACGTTCGACATGGCACTTCCCTCTCGGACCAACGTGAGCCGCGCGCCGCGCTAACGCGACCGCTTCAATCCGCCCAGCACCTGAGCGGCGTATTCCACCATCGGCACGATGCGGCCGTAATTGAGCCGCGTCGGTCCGATGACGCCGAGCACGCCGGCGATCCGATGATCGGCCCCACGCAGCGGCGCCGCGATCATCGACGACCCTGAGAGAGAGAATAATTTATTCTCCGAGCCAATGAAAATCTTGACGCCTTCGCCGGTTTCCGCCCGGTGCAGCAGATCGATAACGTCCGTCTTGGTTTCGAGGTCGGCGAAAAGCGTCCGGATGCGCTCCAGATCTTCCGCGGCGCGCACGTCGTCGAGCAGGTTGGCCTGACCGCGCACGATCAGTTGCTCGCGCGACCCGGCGACCCCGGACCATGAGGCGAGGCCCGCATCCACGAGGCGGCCGGCGATTTCGTCGAGTTCCTGCCGCGCCTTGCGCCGTGCGACCTCGATATCCGCAGTCGCCTCGGAGAGGGTGCGCCCACGCACTCGGGCGTTTAGGAAGTTGCCAGCCTCATTCAGGGCGGAGGCCGGCAGGCCCTCCGGCGTAGCGATCACCCGGTTTTCAATCGAGCCGTCCTCGGCGACCAGCACGGCGAGCGCCCGGTCCGGCTCGAGCTGGACGAATTCGACATGTTTGAGCCTGGGATCGGACTTGGTCGTCAACACCACGCCCGCCCCATGCGTCAGGTCGGAAAGCAGGCTGGTGGTTTCGGCGAGAGCGCCCTCGAATCCGCCGCCTTCGGCGGCCGCGCGCACTTGGCTGTCGATCCGCGCGCGCTCCTCGCGGCCGAGGTCGCCCAACTCCAAGAGCGCGTCGACGAAGAAGCGAAGGCCGTGTTGGGTCGGAAGGCGGCCGGCGCTGGCGTGAGGCGCGTAAATGAGACCGAGTTCCTCGAGATCCTGCATCACGTTGCGCACCGACGCCGGCGATAGCGCGATCGGCAGCATGCGCGACAGGTGCCGCGATCCGAGCGGTTCGCCGGTCGAGAGATAGGATTCGACAATGCGACGGAAGATCTCACGCGAGCGCGCGTTGAGATTCGCCAGGGCGCCGGTTTCGGCGGCGGGTGGGTCGGCGGAGGCGGCCATGGCGCAGACAATGGCCGGAAGGGGGGCGGGACGCAAGGCGCATGGGCTGCGCCCGATTGACGCCGCCGATCAGCGGACCGGGCGCCTTTGCCCAAGACGTCAGCTGTCATCCAAGGACTGATCTGTCCGATTGCCCACCGACCGGGTCGACGCCTAGACTATCCGAACAACCGCTTACTGAGGATCATCACCTCCCATGCCCGTTCAACGTCCCCGCACCGGCGGGCGGATACTCGTCGACCAGCTCGCGGCCCAGGGCGTCGAGCGGGTCTATTGCATTCCGGGCGAGTCCTGATCTTGCGGCGCTCGACGCGATGTACGGTTCGTCGATCGAGGTCACAGTTTGCCGTCAGGAGGCGGGCGCGGCGATGATGGCGCTGACCGAGGGCCGCCTGACCGGCCGGCCCGGCGTGTGCTTCGTCACGCGCGGTCCGGGCGCGACCAACGCGGCGCACGGCGTCCATATCGCCGAACACGACTCGGCTCCGATGATCCTTTTTGTCGGCCAGGTCGAGCGGGCGATGATCGGCCGCGGGGCCTTCCAGGAGATGGACTACCGCGGCTTTTTTGGCTCCGTCGCCAAATGGACGACCCAGATCGAGAGCGCGGCCCAAATCCCCGAAGTCGTCCAGCGCGCGTTCCATATCGCGATGCAGGGACGACCGGGACCGGTGGTGATCGCGCTGCCCGAGGACATGCTGGTTGAGACCGCCGACGTCGGGGACGCGCCGCGCGCGGCGGCGACGCCGATCTGGCCGGGTCTCGCACAGATGGCCGAGCTGCAAAAGATGCTGTGGAACGCCGAACGGCCGATCGCGATCCTCGGCGGAGCGGGCTGGACCGAGCGCGCCAGCGCGGCCTTCGCGCGCTTCGCCGAACGCTTCGACATGCCCGTCGTCGGCTCGTTCCGCCGGGCGAGCGCTTTCGACGGCGAGCACGACAATTATGCCGGCGAGATCGGACTGTCCGCCAATCCGAAGCTCCGGGCGCGGATCGACAAGGCCGATCTCGTCATGCTCGTCGGCGGCCGCATGTCGGAGGCGGCCGCGCAGGGCTACACGCTGTTCGACATACCGGCGCCCCGCCAGCGCCTCGCCCACGTTCACGCCGACGCGCACGAGATCGGTCGAAATTATCATCCCTCTCTGGGGATCGTCGCGACGTCGCCGGAATTCTGCGCCGCGCTCGAAGGCGTCCATCCGCCTCCGACGATCCGGTGGTCGGCGGAGACGCGCGAGGCGCGAGCCGACTATCTCGCCTGGAGCGAGCACGCGCCGCCGAATCCAGGCCGCGTGCAGTTGAGCGAGATCATGTTTGCGCTGCGCCGCCGCGTTCCGGACGCGATCTTCACGACGGGGGCGGGAAACTTCGCCATCTGGGTGGGCCGCTTCCTCCGGTTCCGTCGGGTCGAACAGCAGCTCGGACCGACCTCCGGCTCGATGGGCTTCGGCCTGCCGGCGGCGATCGCCGCGTCGCGGGTGTTCCCGGAACGAACCGTCGTCTGCTTCGCCGGCGACGGCGATTTCCTGATGAACGGGCAGGAGTTCGCCACCGCCGTCCAATACGGTCTGCCGATCGTCGTTGTGCTGATCGACAACGGCATCTACGGCACGATCCGCATGCATCAGGAGCGCGAGTTTCCCGGCCGGGTGATCGCCTCGCAGTTGCGCAATCCCGACTTTGCCGCCTATGCGCGCGCGTTCGGCGGCCACGGCGAGACCGTGGAGGAGACGGCGGAATTCCTTCCCGCGTTCGAGCGCGCGCTCGGTTCAGGGCCTGCCCTCGATCATCCACGTGAAGATCGACCCGGAAGCGATCACGCCGGCGACGACGCTGAGCCAGATCCGCGCGGCCGCTCTCGCTCGAAGCGGGACCTGAAAAACACCGCGAAAATCCGGGCGTGTTTTGAGCGATTCCAAAGGCTTGCGGCGCCATTCGCGGGCGAATCGGAGATCGCGGCGTTTTGGGGCGCCGCGAGGCCGGCTTCCCCGCTGGAGCGCGGCGACAGGGCGCGGCCGGCCAAATTCGGGCGCGTTTCGAGCGATTTCCAGTGGCTTTGCGGCGCCATTTCGCGGGCGAACGCGCGCTCCGAGCAGACCGGACCGCGCCTCCAAACCGGCCGGCAGGGCAGGCTGGCCCTGCGGGCGACTGCAACGCGCCGTGGCACGCCCGCCCACGCGCAAAACCGGCCGCAGCGGCCGGACCGCGACCCGCGTCCCGAATTTCAGTTCTCCTTCGACCATTCGTGCAGAATAGCACATCCTTATACGTTTGTACATGATTTGTTCGCAGCCGAAGGGGCCGCCGCGGCTTGCCAAGGAGGGGCGTTTGCCTCACGGAAGAGGCCGTGTCTCCCGCTCTCCATTCGGCTTTGATCGTCGCCGCCGGCGCGGCGGCCGCGGGCTTCGCGCAGGGCATGACGGGTTTCGCCTTCGCCAGCGTCGCCCTGTCGATCTGGGCCTGGGCGCTGCCGCCGCAAACCGCGGCGCCGCTCGCGGTGTTCGGCGCCCTCCTCGGGCAGCTCGCGTCGCTGGCTTCGTTCCACGGCGGCTTCGAGTGGCGAAAGATCCTTCCCTTCGTCGCGGGCGGCGCGGTCGGGGCGCCGATCGGCGTCTTCCTGCTGCACAACGCCAATACGCAGGGCTTTCGGCTCGCGGTCGGGGCGCTGCTCGTCTTCTATTCGCTGTTCGGCCTGTTCTTCCGCGAGCTCGGCCATGTGAAGCGCGGCGGGGCGGCGCTCGACGCTCTGTTCGGCGGGTTCGGCGGCGTCCTCGGCGGCCTCGGCGGGATGGCGGGCTTCATGCCCGCGATGTGGACGCAATTGCGCGGCTGGAGCCGCGACCTCCGGCGCGCGACCATGCAGGCCTTCAACATCGCCATGCATTGCCTGACGATCGCGCTCTACGCCGGCACGGGCACGCTCGCCCACGCCGACCTTCACGACTTCCTGATCGTCGCGCCGGCGATGTTGATCCCCTCCTGGGCGGGCGCCAGGATCTACACGCGCTTCAGCGAGCGCGCCTTTACCCGCGCCGTGCTCGTCGGCCTCGGCGGGTCGGGCGCGGCCCTCGCCTATAGCGCCGCGCGGGCGTTCGCCGGCTGAGCCGGGGGCGGGGGCGGATGGGGTGTGGAAAGCAGGATTCTCCACTCGAAGGTCCGCGGCGCCGATTGTGCAAACCTTCTGGCATGGGAGCCACGGGCCACACCCCATCCGGCCGGCCATAGGGCGTTCGGAAGGACGCCCGTCTGTCGACAGGCTATGGCCGGCCCCCTTCCCCAGCAAAGAGCTGGGGAAGGGGTGCGCGCCCGGCGTTTTGAGATGTGTGCATGACGTAGCGCGGCGCGGTGTTGGGGTCGTGCCGGCAGACCCAATAACCGTTGGCAGTCCTCCCGCTTGCGCGGAATTCCGGCGCGCTTCATAGAGCCGGCCGAACTCCGGCGCTGGAGAAGTCCCATGAACGTCGACCAGGTCTTGCAGCAGTTCCGCGCGGGAGACGATTTCCCCGGTGACGCCATGAGATGGGCGCTCGATCATTGGGAGACGGCCGCGCCCCGCTTCGTCTCGAGACTGCGCGCCTTTGCAGCCGGAAGCGACCGCAACGAAGCCGCGGAGGACGAGATCTTCTTCATCCTGCATCTTTGCGGCGAGAAGGGCGAGACGCGCGCTTACGAGCCATTGTGCCGAATGATCGCCGAGGATCCGTCACTGGAGGAATGGCTTGGGGACGCGACGACCGAGACATTGCCGGGCATTCTGATCAAAGTGTTTGATGGCGACATCTCGCCTCTGACGAGGGCGATCGAGGCTCCACGCGGAGACGAGTTTGCGCGCGCTTCCGCGCTTGCAGCTTTCGGGTATCTCGTTCGGGCGAAGGGCGTCCTCTCGGACGAGGAGATGCGTGTCTATTTGCGCAGGCTGCGGCGGGAGGCGTCGCCGCGCGACGAGTTGGTGTTCTGGACCATTTGGGTGCAAATCGCTTCTGCGCTCGGCTACGCGGATTTGCGAATTGATGTCGCGATGCTGACGAAGGACGGCTTCATCGACCCCGGCGACTTCTCTCTCGAGGACTTCGATCGAAATATCGGTTTCGCGCATGATGGTTCGGACGGGCTGGCAGGATTCCGCAATGAAAGGATAGGCGCGCTCGACGACGCGGTCGGGACGCTCGAATCCTGGAGTGCGGCGCGGGGAGGATGCCGACGAGGACGTGTTCGACGGGGAGGCGGAGTTCGACGATTCCGACCCCGAAGCGCCCCACGTCAACCCGTTCCGCAACGTCGGCCGCAACGACCCGTGCCCCTGCGGCAGCGGCAAGAAATTCAAGAAATGCTGTCTCGCCGATCAGGCTTTCCACGCGTCCGACGAATGAGCCTGATGGATCACAAACCGGACTTAGGCTGAACGCGTCGGTTGCGCCGATTGCGACTTTTTCCGAAAGGAGCCGCGAACGCGTCATTTCGACCCATAGCGCCCGTTCAAGATTGGTCTTATGGACGGGCGGGAAGGGCGAGAAAGCGGTCGTTGGCTGACAGCAACCGCTATTCGGTTAAGCGCCGCATGCCTTAAAGTCCGAGAACCGCAAACCGCGTCTTTGAGGAGAGATAAATGACGAAGGTGCTTGTTCTTTACTATTCGAGCTTCGGCCACATCGAGCAGATGGCCTATGCGGTCGCCGAGGGCGCGCGCCGGGCCGGTGCGACCGCCGACGTCAAGCGGGTGCCGGAGAACGTCCCGGCAGAGATCGCAAGGACGTCTCATTTCAAGCTCGACCAGCCGGCGCCAATCGCCACGGTGGACGAGTTGGCGAATTACGACGCCATCGCCGTCGGCGCGCCGACTCGTTTCGGCCGCATGCCCTCGGCGATGGGAAGCTTCTGGGAGCAGGCCGGGCGGCTTTGGATCGGGGGTGCCCTGCACGGCAAGGTCGGCGGCGCTTTCACCTCGAGCGCGACCCAGCACGGCGGCAACGAGACGACTCTCTTCTCGATCATCGCCAACCTCCTGCATTTCGGCATGGTCATCGTCGGTCTGCCATACAGCCACGCGGGACAGATGTCCCTCGACGAGATCGTCGGCGGCGCGCCCTACGGCGCGACCACGATCGCGGGCGGGCAGGGCCAACGGCAGCCGAGCCAGATCGAACTCGAAGGCGCGCGATTTCAGGGCGAGCTCATCGCCAAAACCGCCGCAAAACTTTCGGCCTAGAGGCTTGCGCCTCCTACAGAGCCAGAATTCGCCTCCAGCGCAGGGGCCGCGCTCTCCATTTGAGACGGTCGCTGCGCGCCCGGCGAATTAAGTCCGCTACCTCGCTGGGAACGCGCCAGTTCGACCCTTTGCCGACCTTCCTGATCGGCCCGGGTAGGGAAGGAATGGGCCAGAAAGCGGCCTTTCCTCGCGCGACAAGTGGATTGCTGTCGACCTGTTCCCCGTCCAGCAGCATCGCGGGATCGGCGCCAACATTTCATGCTGCTGGCCAAACATCCTGCTGCAGTTCAAACGGCGCATCCCGGCAGCTCGAGTTTCGGTCAGCGATTTCCCCACTTGTGACGGATACAAATTTTGGAATGAACGAACGAAATGACAAAATGGCGACACGAAAGTGTCGTAGTTCGAAATTCGAAACGGGTCGAAAACAAGTTCAAATGTTCAACGGTAAGATTGGACAGGCAAAGCCAGGGTGAGCGTTCTTTGGTCTCGCGCCTCTCCCCGGCATCGTGAGCAAGAGCCGCCACGAGACAGAACGGCGTGTCAGGCGATCCGCTTGCCAAAAGCCGCGCATGACGGACACCAAACCCATTCGCCGCATCGCCATCATCGGAACCGGCGTGATCGGCGCGAGCTGGACCACACTGTTTCTCGCCAAGGGACTGCAGGTCGTCGCCACGGACATCGCGCCGAACGCGGAAGCGGCGCTGAGGAAGTTCGTGGAGACCGCCTGGCCGGCGCTCAAGCGATTGGGCCTGTCGCCCGGAGCCTCGCAGTCGAACCTGAAGTTCACGGCAGACCTCGCGCAGGCGCTCGCCGGCGTCGACCTCGTCCAGGAAAACGGCCCGGAGCGGATCGAGTTCAAGCAGAAACTCTATGGTGAACTCGACGAGCTGCTCCCTCCCGACGTAATCATCGCATCAAGCTCGTCGGGCCTCAACATGAGCGACATCCAGTTGGGCGCCGCGTCCCATCCGGAGCGCTGCGTCATCGCCCATCCGTTCAATCCGCCACACCTGATCCCGCTGGTGGAGATCGTCAGCGGGGCAAAGACCTCGGAAGAGACGATCCGGCGCGCGGCGGAATTCTACACGTCGATTGGCCAGCGGACGGTGCGGGTCAACAAGGAGATGCCCGGCCACGTCGCCAACCGCCTCCAGGCTGCACTGGCGCGCGAGGTTTACTACCTCGTCGCCGAGGGCGTCGTCAGCGCGGCCGACGTCGACACCGCCTTGTGCTGGGGCCCTGGCCTGCGTTGGGGCGTCATGGGCAACATGATGCTCAACCACCTCGGCGGCGGCCCGGGCGGTATCGAGCACTTCTTCCAGCAGTTCACCGGTCCGATGACAGCCTGGTGGAAGACCCTAGGCTCGCCGGTACTGACGCCCGAGGTGCAAAAGAAGCTCATCGATAGCGTGCATGCCGAGGTCGGGTCGCACACCATCGAGGAGCTCGAGGCAGCGCGGGACGAGATTCTGCTCGGCCTCATCGAACTGCGCACCAAGGGTGCGAAGACCCTTGCTGCGCCCAAAGCTCCGGCTAGCGGCGCCTGAGGCGGCCCAGAGCGAAAGTATTTTCAGACGCAGAACGGAGACAGACGCTCAACAAAAAAAGAGCGCTCAATCAATAGACGCAGCCTAAGTAACCAAAATAAAGAAGAGAATTGAATAGATCTCTGCAAAAAACTTTAGAAAAGTGGAGAAGCACTAATGAACACCGCGACAGGAACTGGCCCGCGGGTTGAAACCAGCGGCGAAAGCAATCGGCTAACTGAGACGCTAGAAGAGAAGTTGAGTCATCCGGCAACGTCGCCAGACTTCGATCTGGTGAAAGGCGTGAATGAAGTCCTCTCGACTGTCGGCATGGCGAGCGACGATTGTGGCGGAGAACTCAGTTTCTATGGAAGCGATCCAATTCTCCAAAGCCCGCTGCGGTTCGGGACAATGGCCGCGATCGGTCTGGCCGCAAGAAGCGTAGCGGTAGCCGCTGTTTGGAGGCAAACCACCGGCGAAGGACAGAATATCTCAGTGGACGTACGCAAAGCATTGCGGCGCTTCTGCGGTTTCTTTGATGGCAAATGGGAAACCGTCAATGGCCGACCGCCCTCTCCCGGTGGCTATGCGGTTAGCCCATTCCTAAAGATGGGAGATGCTTTCTTTCGCGAGACACGCGACGGACGACATGTGGTGGCGCTGGACATTTATCCTCAACTGCTCGTGCGCACTCTTGATTTTCTCCGCTGCAGCCCGAGCACCGAATCCATTAACAACGCCATACTCAAATGGGACGCCGTTGAATTAGAGGAGGCTGCGGCCGCCGAAGGACTGGTTCTCGCGATGGTGCGCACGAACGAGGAATTTCGCCGCGAACCCCAATACACCCAAGTCCTCTCCAAAATGCCGCTGATCACGGTGGAGAAAATTGGGGAGAGCGATCCTGTGCCGCTTAAGGCGAGCGACAATCTTCCTCTCTCCGGCATTCGCGCATTCGGGATGGGTCATGTCATCGCGGGAGGCGCGATGGGAAGAGACATGGCGCTATACGGCGCGGACGTGCTCAACATCTGGAGACCCCGCGATTTGGAGATCGAAGCCTTCGCGTGGGATGTCCAGGTGGGAATGCGTTCCACCATCCTCGACAACTCGAAGGAGGATCACGCACGGTTCAATCAGCTTCTTCGGGAAGCTGATGTATTCTTTGCGAATAAGCGCCCGGGATTTTTGAAAAGGCATGACCTTGATGCCGAGGCGCTTTGCGTCCAGAAGCCCGGATTGATTCACGCAACCGTCGTTCTCCACGGTGAGAACGGACCATGGTCGAACCGGCCCGGGTTCGACGAAATCGGCGCCACGGTGTCTGGCCTCTTCACGATTGAAGGTTCCTCAACTCGGCCGAAGCAGCCGCCGATTGTACCGATTGTCGATAATGTGGTCGCCTGGTTAGGCACGACAGGAATCCTCGCGGCGCTGCGCCGGCGCGCGATCGAGGGAGGCAGCTATCGCGTCGTAGTCTCACTGACAAGGACAGTGCTTTGGTTCCTCTCGTTAGGCATCTTCGACAAGGCTTACGCAAAAGCGACCGCGGGTTCGACCGACGAGCACACGGACATCGCTCCGGATCTGTTTACTGCGGAAACGCCTTTTGGCACGTACCAGGGGATGACCGATCAGGTGGTGTTGTCGCGGACGCCGGGATCATTTCGGACCGTGCTGGTCCCGCGGGGTTCGAGCAAGCCGGAATGGTTGAGCTCGTAACAGCTCGGCCGGGAACTAAGGATGCATGAGGCCCTGAACGGCAGCAAAGTGGCGGATAGCGGGCATTCCCTGGCGATGCCGGTAGGTCCGGAGTTCGCCCGGTGCGACCGTCTGCCGGAGATCGGATGCACGCGTCCTTCGTGCGGAGATAATGTGTTCCGACATAGCGTCGAAGGTCCGGTATCCAGCAAATTCCGGCTGTTCGCGCACCCCCTGCTGGAAGGGATGCGCCACCCGAGCCTGAAATTGAAAACTCAGGCGCCGCTCCCGATCGAGTTAAGCGGGCCGCTACCGGCGCGTACGATGCCGGGTCGAGACGCGAAGGCCTGCCCGCGAGCGACAGTTCCGTCTCTCTCGCCGGAGTGCGGGCGACGATCTCGCCGCGGCGGATGACGAAGAGCCGCGTCGCGCGCAAACGCAAGGCCTCGATCGGATCGGCCGCCTGCAGCAGCACCATGTCCGCGCGCTTCCGACCTCGAGCCCCTAGTCCCGCAGCCCGAGCATGCGCGCGCCCGAATTCGTCACCGCGGCGAACGCCTCGGATCGCCTCGCGGCCCGTCATCGGCGCGCCGTGCAGCCCCATGTGCGCGACCTCCAGCATGTCGCCCCTGCCCAGGCTGTACCAGGGGTCCATCACGCAATCATGGCCGAAGCGACATTGACGCCGCCCGCCCGCATTTCCGCGACCCGCGTCATGCCCGCGGCGCTTCGGATAGCTGTCGTGCCGGCCCTGCAGCGTGATGTTGATCAACGGGTTGGCCACCGCGTTCAGCCGCCCTCGGCCATCAGCGGGATCAGCTTGCCGACGTAGTAATTGTCCATCCAGTGCATCGAGGTCAGATGCGATCCGGTCGACGCGCTCCTGCAGGCCCAGGCGCTGCGTTTCCGCCGCCAACGTTTCGACGTGGCGCGACAGCGGATCGTCGCTTTCGTCGCAGTGCATATCGACCATCAGGCCGCGTTCGCGCGGCGATCTCGCACAGAGCTCGCACCCTGTCGCGCGCCGTCCGCCATCGTGCGTTCGAAATGCGGAATGCCGCCGACCACATCGACGCCCAGATCTAGCGCGCGCTCCAGATTGCGCGCCGCGCTCGGCGAGCGGAAATAGCCGTCCTGCGGGAAGGCGACCAGCTGCAGATCGAGATATGGCTTCACGCGCTCACCTCGAGCAGCGCCTCGACCGCGAGCAGCCGGTCATCGCAGATATCGACGTGGCTGCGGATGGCCAGGAGGCCCTGCGACACCGCGAGATCGCAGTAGCGCAGCGCGCGCTCGACGACAGCTTCCTGAGTCAGCGAGCTTGAGTTCGCCCCAGAGCGCGATGCCTTCGAGCAGCGTGCCGGAGATGTTGACGCGGGGCAGGCCGAGGGTCAGCGTCGCGTCCATATGGAAGTGGGCGTCGACGAAAGGCGGGGACAGCAGCCAGCCGCGGCTTCGATGGTTCGCTTCGCTTGTGCGCCGATTTGCCGCTCGACGGCGGCGATTCGGCCAGCTGCGACGGCGACGTCCTGGCCCGTGCGTCCGTCGGGCAGCGTGGCGTTGCGGATGATCAGGTCGAAGTCCATCGCGCGTCCTTTCGCTCGCGCTCAGTCGTCGCGAACGCCGCTTCGGCCATCTTCGCCGTAGGAAGGGCTCGGATAGCGGTTCGAGGTGAAGCGAATGACAAGGACGGCAAGCGCCAGGATGAGGGTTGAGCCGGCGAGAATCAGCACTCGATGTCGGGGTTCGGCTGCTCCTGAACGAAGCCGATCATATGGCGCGTCAGCGCGGTGATGCCGACGTAAAGAAGGAAGCGCACCGGCATGTGGTTCGTGCGGAAATAGATGCCGACCATCGAACCGATTTCCAGATA
>CAWIHF010000017.1:0-684870 GCA_963835885.1 uncultured Alphaproteobacteria bacterium | reverse complement strand
GCAGGGCAATCGGGTGAAGCGAAGATTCTGACGGTTGGGCGCACTCCCGCCCCCCTTGCGGGGCTACGGGATGCACACATCACACTTCGAGCCGCGCGCACCCCTTCTCCCTCCCAGGGAGAAGGTGGCGCGGAGCGCCGGATGAGGGTGCGCGGCAATCGTTGGCGACGACAGCGCCGTCGACCGGCGCCAACCACAACCGGAGGCGGCCAAAACCCTCATCCGTCGGGCTTCGCCCGACACCTTCTCCCAGAGGGAGAAGGGAGATGGGCCTGTTCTTGCCTTCGTCGCGATGTGTGCATGCCGCAGCCTTGCGGGGGCGGGCAGGGGTGGGGGGTCGCGCTGCGCTCTCCGCGGAGGGCGTCGATGAACAGCTTCCGAGGTCTGGCGCGACCCCCCCTCCTTAATCCTCCCCCACAAGGGGGGAGGAGATCGCCTTCGCCCGACCGCCCCGCTGTCTGCGTTCTAGGAACTTCGCGCCGCCCATGTTAGGCAGCCGCGCCAAGCGGCGGCTTCGGCCGCGAGTTCGGCATGAAGGATCACGCGAATGGCGAACGTGGAGACCGGCTTTCCCGAGGGGCTTGCGTTCGACGACGTGCTGCTCAGGCCCGGCCACAGCACAATCATGCCGAGCGCCGCCAATATCGCCTCGCGCCTCAGCCGCACCATCCGCCTCAATCTTCCGATCGTCTCCTCGGCGATGGACACGGTCACCGAGGCGCGCCTCGCCATCGCCATGGCGCAAGCCGGCGGAATCGGCGTCATCCACCGCAATCTGGAGCCGGCCGACCAGGCCGAGGAGGTGCGCAAGGTCAAGCGCTTCGAGAGCGGCATGGTGATCGATCCGATCACCATCTTCCCCGACGCGACGCTGGCCGACGCGCTCGCCGTCATGCGGCGGGCGTCGATCTCGGGCATTCCGGTGGTCGAGCGCGGCCGCGACGGAAAGGGGGGAAAGCTCGTCGGCATCCTGACCAATCGCGACGTGCGGTTCGCCGACGACCCGCGCCAGCCGGTGACCGAGCTCATGACCCGCAAGGTGATCACGGTCGGGGAGGGGGTAAGCCACGAGGAGGCGCGCCACCTCCTGCACCAGCACCGGATCGAGAAGCTGGTGGTCGTCGACGAGGCCGACCGCTGCGTCGGCCTCGTCACCGTCAAGGACATCGAGAAGGCGACCGCTCATCCGAACGCGGCCAAGGATTCTGACGGGCGGCTGCGCGTCGCCGCCGCGACCACCGTCGGCGACAAGGGTTTCGAGCGCGCCGAGCTTCTGATGGCCGCAGGCGTCGACTGCCTCGTCGTCGACACCGCGCACGGCCATTCGGAACAGGTCCTGCAGCAGGTCCGGCGGATCCAGCGCGCGACCAACAAGGTCTCGGTCATCGCCGGCAACGTGGCGACGCGCGAGGGCGCGCTGGCGCTGATCGACGCGGGCGCGGACGCGATCAAGGTCGGCATCGGGCCGGGCTCGATCTGCACCACACGGATCGTCGCCGGCGTCGGCGTGCCGCAGTTCAGCGCCATTCTCGAGGCGGCCGAAGCGGGGCGGGCGGCCGACGTGCCGGTCATCGCCGACGGCGGGATCAAATATTCGGGCGACCTCGCCAAGGCGATCGCCGGCGGGGCGGACTGCGTGATGATCGGCTCGCTGCTCGCCGGCACCGACGAGAGCCCCGGAGAGGTGTTCCTCTACCAGGGCCGCTCCTACAAGAGCTACCGCGGCATGGGCTCGCTGGGCGCGATGGGGCAGGGCTCGGCCGACCGCTATTTCCAGCAGGACGTCAAGGACCAGATGAAGCTGGTGCCCGAGGGGATCGAGGGCCAGGTGCCGTACCGCGGGCCGGTCGGGGCGATCGTCCACCAGCTGGCCGGGGGCTTACGCGCCGCCATGGGCTATGTCGGAGCCGAGACGATCCCCGAGTTCCAGGCAAAAGCCCGCTTCATGCGGATCACCAACGCCGCCCTGCGTGAAAGCCACGTGCACGACGTGGCGATCACTCGCGAGAGCCCGAACTACCACCCGACGGGGGTGTGAGCGGCCCAACGCCCAACGGCGCCGACGCCAAGCGGGTGGGGCGCCGACCTCAAATCCATTCCAACTCGTTACGGGGTAAAGTGATCTCTGGAAAAAATACCACCGCGAGAGCAGGGCAAGATCAGAAAATGACCGCCCTTCGTTCCAATTATTTGAAAACATTCAAGTAGCGGCGTCATGGCCTCCGGTGGGATGCCGCGGTCCGCAGGCTGTGGTTGGCGCTCTTGAACCTGCGCGGCCGCGGCCGCAGGGTGCCCCGTTCCGGGCTGCGTGACGTGCCCCAACACGCATCTGCCGTGATCGTTCTCCTGTCGCCGTCGCTGTTGTAAGCGAACCGGTTTTGGGCCAACGTTGAATTGCTTTATGTGAAGCGCCAACCTCATGCGTTCTCCAGAGTGCCGCCTAAATGGTTACAGAAGCAATCGACAGTGTATTAGTCCGCCGAAACGCAATCGCAAACTTAGTGCAAGAGGGCTGTATAGACGAGAGAGTTCTTGCGCAGCTGATTCGGCAAGGCGTTGCAATCTCAGATGAAGCAGTCCTATGGGATTTCAAGCGGGAATTACCCATTCAGCCCGCGCAAAAAGTAAATCATGCTCTGACTGAGAAATATGATTTGGAATTCTCGGAGATTGTCAAGGACAGCGTTGCGTTCAACAACACGTTCGGCGGTTATTTGATAGTTGGAGTTGACGATAACTCTCGACAACTGATCGGATTTGACAAACTGTTTAACTCGGCAGAACTGAATAAGCGGATTCAAGGCGCGACTGGATCAAGTATTGAAACAGTTTACCGAATAATCTCCTTTCCAGTTGGTGATAGATCATACAAGTTTGGGTTACTATTTATTCCGAAGAGGCTTGAAAAATCCAGGCCAGCTCAATTCAAAAAGACTGCGCCCAAATCAGAGACTGGCAAAGTCGCTTACAACCAGTACGATATTTATTTTCGTCAGCGCGATTCATGCAAACCAGATTACCTCGGAGGACCTCGAATTCGTTTTTGGACCTCGGGAGACTGATCTGTCGGTACCCCAAACGAAGATCATCGAAAATACTCTGCCGCCCAGAGATGTCGACCTTTCTCAATTCATCGGCCGAGATCATGAGCTAAAAGAACTTTGGCTTTGGCTGAGCGACAACTTCAGTCCAGTTCGAATCGTCTCTGGCTTAGGAGGCGTAGGAAAGACGTCACTTGTGTACACATTTGCGGAGCGCCTTATTTATCATTCACACGCGGGAATTGACCGAGTCATTTGGCTGGGAGCAAAACCCGAAACTTGGTCTGGTTCTAAGGGAACGTTTGTAAAGTCGAGTCGTGTCGACTTCAAAAACATCTCCGAGGCCCTTGTTCAGCTGTTAGCTGAATCGGGGTGTCCGCCAGAACAGGTCCCTGATTCGCCTTCGCTTGACGAACTGCTGCGCCTCGGTGTGGAACATTTAAGCGCCTTCAATTACCTTATTGTCCTGGACAACTTAGACAGTCTAAGTGACGCTGATCAACAACTAATGCTTCATCTGATGGTGCAGTTATGTTCATCCTCAAAGACAAAAGCTATTCTCACAGCAAGACGTAATTTGGGAGCAACAACAACTATTGTCACGTATCTGAGCGGACTGAATAAGGAAGATTTTACAAAATTCGTAAGTGACAAGTGGCGGCAGTTGAAGTTATCTGCCGACGCAAGCATTTCACAGCAGACTGTAAACGCTCTGTATGACGCTAGTAATGGCTCGCCGCTCTTTGCGCTCTCAATTTTGAGACTTGTGTCGCTTGGTGACTCTATAAAAGGCGCAATAGATAATTGGAAAGGGGCAGACGGAGAGGCCGTTCGAAAGGCTGCGTTTCAGCGGGAAATCGGTCGTTTGAAGGGAAATGAAGCACGTGTTTTCCTGGTTCTGAGCTATCTTGAGAGGGCGTCAGTTGACGAAATTGCCGTAATTCTCAAACTAAATAGGTATGAGGTACAAAATGCATTAGAAGCACTACAAGGATTTTCTATGACAACCACAGAGGCTGCGTTACCTGGGGGCGCAGCATTTCAAATTCCATCAACTCTCGCACTCGTGTCTGATTTGGTCGAGGCTCGAGTTGCTGATTGGAAGAATATAAAGAGCAGATGTAGATCGCACGTTGAGATTGCAAAGAATAGAGGCCAATTTGTTGGAATCGCCGTAAAAAGAACTATTGCGAGACTGAGTACAGGGGATAACGCGGGGGCGCATGAAATAGTGGATGGAGCGTTAGCCAATCTGCCATTAAATCAAGATCTTCATTGTCTTAGTGCTAAGGTATTTGCAGACGCTGGTGATATTGCGAGAGCCGAGGAAAGTTTTGGGAAATCATACGAACTCGGATGTAGAAAACGAGAGCTCTTTGATGGCTGGGTGGATATTCTGCGTAGGAGGGAAGATTGGAGGGAGATGGCAAGAGTGGCTGCGATCGCTGAGGAGCAATTGCAGACGTGTCAGTTTCAGCTGATCCGAGATAAAGCTCTAATGTGGCTTGGCGACCAAGCAGCAAGATCGGGTGATTTTGTAAACGCTGAACAAGAGTACCGCAGAGCGCTCGAAAATATTAAGGCCGCGACTTGTCAATATTCCTTTGGGGCGGACCGTGCGCAGTTGTGGCAGCTCAACGAAACACTAATCGTTCGGTGGTTAGGAGTTGTACGCATGATATGGCCGCCCGACGGAGCTGGTTTAAGACAATATTTCAACGCTTGTCTGAACGCTATTTTAAAATACAGGTCTAGGAATAGTCAGGTTTTGTTTACTGCAATAGGGTCAGGTAACGAGTGGACAAAAAAACTATTGAAGCGAGGTGTAACAACTTCAAGCGGGAGAGACGCAAAAGTATTCAGCGAAAAATTAGATCGCCTCAGGAATTCGATTAAGTCTCCATCTTTTTCTCGGAGCAGCACACCTGTTGAAGTAGAGGAAGAAGTGATAAAGCTAAGAGATAATTTACTAAAGATATCTAATTCTCAAAGGTGACCAGCAACGTGAGCCCGGGTTAGCCGCCGCCACCCGCTTTCGCCAACTCCGGATTGAGCCTCAATCACCACCCCGTCCTCTCGGATCGTCAGATCCGCCGGTTTGCAGCTCTTCGGACTTCAGGAACGCCAGAACCGCTCTCTCCACCTTCGGCCGCCGGGCTCCACTCAATGTGTCGAACCGGCGAACCGTGGCCAGCGATCGAATCGAATGTGGGGTTTTCCGGCTGACGCCACATTTTGGGCGCCGACTGATCGGTCAGCGGCGCCGTTTCAACTTTCCGTCAGCCGCGCGTAAGCCGTCGGCAAGCGACAGGATGATCGCGCCATACAGGACCTGCTTGATCGGCTCGGGCGAATCGAGCAGGGTCAACAATCCGTCGAGCACCGTCAGGATGAGGGCGCCGACGATGCTGCCGGAATAGCCGCCGCGGCCGCCGAAGATCGAGGTGCCGCCGATGATGACCGCCGCGATGGACGGCAAGAGGTAGGTGGAGGCCAGGCTGAGATCGGCGGAATTGGTGTGGCCGACGAGCACGAATCCGGCGAGCGACGCAAGGACCGCGCAAATGATGTAGTCGATGAGGACCAGCCGCCACACGCGCACGCCGGCCAACCGACAGGCTTCGGGATTGTCGCCGATAGCGTACAGCAAGCGGCCGAAGCCGGTCCGCGCCAGCGTGACCACCACCAGCAACGCGATCGGCAGCCACAAAAACAGGTCGAAAGGAATTATGCCCAGGCGATCGGATCCGATGGCGTGGATGAAGGCCGGCACGATCGAACGCGAGGCGAAAATCCTCTGGCTGTAGACGATGATGATGCCCTGCGTCATCAGCCCGGTGCCGAGCGTCATCACCAGCGGCTGAACGCCCAGCAGAGCGACGCCGACGCCATTGATCGCGCCCACCGCCAGCCCCAGCCCAAGCCCGATCGCGACCGCCGGCCCGTCGCCCAACTTCAGGGCCGTCGTCGTCATCAGGAAGGCCGAGCCGGTGGCGACGCTGACGACCGACAGATCGATCCCGCCGGTCAGCATCACCATCGTCTGACCGGCGGCGAGAATGCCCAGCGGCGCCGCGAACAGCAGCGTGTTTGACAGCCATACCGGATTGACCGTGCCCGGCTTCATGAGATCGACGAGCGCTATAAACACAAGCAGCAGCAGGACGAGAGCAACGATGGTATTGCGCTGAAACCAAAGCAGAATGCTGCGAAACTCGAAGCGTCGCGCCGGCGCCGAGGCGTTCGACGGATCGATCATTTGCGGCGTCTCACCGAGGCGACCAGGCCGCCGGCCATCACCACCAGAACGATCAGGGTTCCCTGGATCACCTGGCCGAAATTCGGGTCGATGTTCAAGAAGATCAGGTCGGCGGGGATGAGGGTGAGCACAAAAGCGGCGATAACCGGCCCCACAATCCCGCCGCGCCCTCCCGTCAGGCTCACCCCGCCGATGACGACGGCGGCCAGTCCGCTCAGCGTGTAGAGGACGCCGGCGTGTGGAGAGCCGATGCCCGTCGTCATCGTCAGGCCCACGCCCCCGATCGCGCTGAACAAGCCGCTGAGGACATAGGCAATGAGCCGGGCGAACTCGACATTGACGCCGCTGCGAAACGCGGCGATCCGGTCGCTGCCGGTGGCGTAGATGCGCAGGCCGGTTTTCGACCTGCGGACCGGAACCCAAACGGCGGTTAGGGAGACAACCAGCAGAACGAGCGAATTGGACAGCCACTCGGTGATGAACGTGCCGGTGCCGAGATTGAGGAATTCGGGGGGCGCGCCGCCGCCAGGCTTTTCGAGGATCAGGAGCGCGACGCCGCCCCATATGAAACCGGTGGTCAGCGTCACGATGACGTCAGGGACGCGGGAGACGAGGACGAGGAGCCCGTTGACCGCGCCGACCGCCGCGCCGGCGACGAGGACCGCCACGGCGAGCAAGAGCGCCTCGCCAAAGCTGGCATTTTTCATCGTGCTCGCCGCGAGCACGTTTGCCACCGCCATCACCGATCCGATCGACAGGTCGATTCCGCCCGAGATCACGACCACAGCCTGCGCCGCGGCAGCGCAGGCCAACGGCAAGGCGGCCATCGCGACCGATTGCGCGTCGAACGAATCGAACGTGGGATGAATCGCCACGGTCGCCGCCAGGAAGACGATCAACAGCACCAGCATGCTAACGAGCGCCGAATAGCCGGCCACGACGCCCCTGATCTTGTCGATCGCGCCAGGCCTTTTGAGGTCGGGGGACCAATTGTCGGCCGACGCCGCAGTCACGCCGGTTCCCCGGCGCGGGGCGCTTGCGCGAGACGCGACATCCCTGCCGCGCGCGACGCCGATGCCATGCGCGGCGCGCAGCAAGACTTCCTCGTCCGCCTCGCTGGCCGGCATCTCAGCGACGATTTCGCCGCCGAACAAGACAATCGCCCGGTCGCAAACCAGGGATATTTCCGAAAGCTCGGACGTGAACAGCAGGACGGACGACCCAGCCTCGGCCATCTCACGCAGCAACCGATAGATCTGATGCTTGGTGCCGATATCGATGCCGCGGGTTGGATCGAAGCAAAGCAGGGTTTGAAACCCGGCGGCGATCCAGCGTGCGATCACCACTTTCTGCTGGTTGCCGCCACTCAGCCGGCGTAGTTCGGAGCCCGCGCGGGCGTCGATCTGCAAGCGCTTGACGGCGGCGGCGACCCGCCTTCGCTCGCTAGGGCCACGAATCAGGCCCCAGTTGGACGGTTCGCGAACAAGCGGCAAGGCGACGTTTTCTCGAATCGAACGCTGCGGCAAGAGGGCCTGAAGCCGATTCGCCGGCACCAGCACAAGGCCCTCCGCAATCGCATCGCCTGGATGGCGCAGCTGCAACTTTCGGCCATGGGCGATGATCTCTCCGCCGTCATGCCGGCTTACCCCCGCAATAGAATCGAACAGTTCCTGCTGCCCCTGACCCTCGAGCGCTGCGACACCGAGAATCTCTCCCGCCCGAAGGCTGAAGGAGACATTCTTGAGCATATGCCCGTAGCAGAGATCGCGGACCTCGAGCGCCGCCGGCTCCTCAGCCGCGCGGCGTTCCATCCGTCCTTGGGTGGCCTCGGCGGGACCGGCTGTCACCGCTTCCACGCCAAGCATCAGCGAAACGATTCGGTCTTCGCTGCCTCGGGCGGTGTCCGTGACGCCGACGGTGACGCCATCGCGCAAAACGGTGGCGCGATCGCACAGCGCAGCCACCTCGGCCATGCGATGAGAAATGAAGATCACCGAATTGCCGCGGTCGCGCCAGCGCCGCACGACCGCGAAGACCTTTTCCGACAGGTCCGCCGGGAGCGCCGCGGTGATTTCGTCGAGCATGAGCACGATCGGATCGGAGGCCAGCGCGCGGGCCAAGTCGATGAGGCGCAACACCGGATATGGAATGTCCCGCACCAGCTCGCCAAAGTTGAGGTCCGTTATCCCGAGGTCGCCGAGATGGTTCCGCACGCTCGCCAAGGCGACATCGGCCAATCGCATGTTTTGGCTGACCGTCAGGTCGGGAACGAGCGCCGGGTCCTGGTAGACTGAGACGATGCCCGCACGGCGCGCTTCGGCGGGAGAGCGAATCGTCCGGACTGCGCCGTCGACCATTATGGTTCCGCGATCCGCCGGGTAGACGCCGGTGAGAATCTTCACGAGCGTGCTCTTGCCCGCGCCGTTGGCCCCCATCAGCGCATGGATCTCGCCGTGGGAAAGAGTCAGCGTCGCGGATCGAAGCGCGACGACGGAGCCGAATCGCTTGGCGAGATCGCGGGCCTCGAGCAGAGGCGGCGAATCGTTCATTGGCGCGGCCCCAGGTCTGCTCGCGGCATATCAATTACCACACGCCCCTCGTATCGACGCGTGCGACTGGACGACTGCAATACGAACAATGGAAAGCGCCGGCGGTCGCACGAAAACAAGCCGCCGGCGGCCAATGGCTGCTATTCGCCGGGACCCTTGCAGGCCTTTTCCTGTGCGGCGGTGAAGTGACCGAATTCCTTCTCTGGGCCGTAGACAGGATCCGTCGGCGCGACGTTCGGGTCGTAGAGCGCCTTCAGCTTCTCCACGTTTTCGTCGGTCGTGTTGTCGTACCAGGCCGTCGGAACGGTGGTCACCCTGTCGCGAGGCTTTTTCTGCAGGACGTCGAGGGCGACGACCAGTCCGGCGGCGCCGATCGCGGGCGAGTTGCTGACGGCGACGCCGATCAACCCGTCCTTCTTATAGTCGATCAATTGCTTGATGAAGCCGTTGTTGTCAGCCCCGACGAACGGCACGAACGGCTTGTTTGCCGCCTTGATCGCCTCGATCACCGTGTAGTCGATCCCCGAGGTCCACACGCCATCGAAATGCTTGCCCGACGCCAGCATCGCCGACATCTGCTGCGCGGCTTTTTCGTTGGACCAATCCATGAAAGTCGTCGCAACGATCTTGATCCCGGGGTAGTCCTTCAGAACCGCGTCAAAACCCGTCTGCCTGACGGTGTCGCCGGGCGCGCCATCAATGCCGCGCATCTCATAGACGTCGCCCTTGCCCTTCAACTGATCGAACAGCCACTTGGCGCCGACCTTGGCGTAGGCCGTCTGGTCGCCGGTCACGATATACGCTTCCGGAGCGCTGACCGGTTGATCCGCCGCAACGACAACGATCCCCTTCTCGGCTGCCTGCTTGATGACGCCGTTGAGCGCCTTCTCGTCTGACGGGTTTATGATGATCGCATTGACGCCCGCCGAAATCAGGGTGCGCAGGTCCGCGATTTGTTCGGAAGGCCCGGCTTCGCGATTGGCCAGAACGATCTTCGACACCAGGCCGGAAGCGAGCGCTTCGGCTTTGATCGAGCAGACGAATTCCTCGCGCCAGCTATTGCCGATGTGAGTGTTGGAGACCCCGATCACAAACTGCTGTGCGGCGTCGGCGCCGCCGACGGGCGCACTCGCCCCTAGAGCCGCGAGCAAAGAAAGCGCGGCAATTCCGCTAAGGCGTCTCATTTTCTTCCTCCCATATGGTCTTTTGGCGCAGCTGAGATGCTGCAACCCTGTAATCCAGCACGTTTGGCGCCGCCTACGCAATCCGCGCAGAAGGTCTCGCCCCATTATTACGGCTGGAGGCGACGAAGATCGTTCGCCTTAGCCCGCGAGGCCGAGGAGCTTCAGATTGGCCGAGCGGTCCGCGCCGGTCGCGGCGAAGTCGTCAAAGGCATAGTCGGTCACCTCGATGATATGATCGGCGATGAACCTCGCTCCCTCGCGGGCCGCGGCTTCCGGGTGTTGCAGACAGCATTCCCACTCGTAGACGGCCCACCCCGCGAAATCATAAGCCGCCAGCTTCGAGAAGATCGCCTTGAAATCGACCTGCCCGTGGCCGAGCGAGCGGTCGCGGCCGGCCCGTTCGAGCCATCCCTTGTATCCGCCGTAGACGCCTTGCTTGGCGGTCGGATTGAACTCGGCATCCTTGACGTGAAACATCTTGATCCGTTCATGATAGACGTCGATGAAGCCGAGATAGTCCATGCACTGCTTGATGAAGTGGCTGGCGTCGTAGTTGATGTTGCAGCGATTGTGGCCTCCGACCGCCGCCAGGAACATGTCGAACGTGTCGCCGTCGAAAATGTCCTCGGTCGGATGAATCTCGAAACAGAGAATTCACGCCGTTTTCGTCGAAAATGTCGAGGATCGGCTTCCACCGGCGCGCCTGTTCGGCGAAACATTCCTCGATCAGGCCGGCGGGACGCTGCGGATAGGGATAGAAATATGGCCAGGCCAGCGAGCCGGTGAAAGTCACGTGTTCCGTCAACCCGAAGCGCCGGCTGACCAGCGCGGCTTTCCGCACCTGATCCGCCGCCCAGTGGCGACGTTTCTCCGGATTGCCGCGCAGGTCCGCGAGGCACTGCCCGTCGAACATCGCGTCGTATGCCGGGTGGACCGAAACCATCTGGCCCTGGAAATGGGTCGAGAATTCGCTGATCGCGATGCCGATATCGGCAAGCTTGCCCTTCACCTCGTCGCAATAGGCGGCGCTCTCGTAGGCGAGATCGAGATTGAAAAAGCGGGCGTCCGCGGTCGGAATCTGGATGGCCTTGTACCCATAGCCCTTGGCCCACCGCGCGATGCCCTCGAGGGTGTTGTGCGGGGGCGTGTCGCGCGCAAATTGCGCCAATAGCAGCCCCGGCCCTTTGATGGTGCGCATGATGTTTCCTCCAGACTGCTCTTGTTTTTCCTCGGGGGCGCGCGAGAGCCCCGAGCAAAGTTCTCACCATTTGCGGCATTAGCCGCAAGAAAATTCCAATCTGCCGGGAGAGAGCGCCATTGAAGGCCGGAGCATGATTATGCGCGCGACGCTCGAACCCTGACAGGTGAGCCGAAATGCGGTAAGTCCGCAGTGGCGACAAGCCGAGCGAGGCCGTGGGGAGGACATGCGAAAGCAGCGCATCGTCGGCATCAGTTTCGAGCACGTCCATATGGGCGACCTCCTGCGCGAGGCGCACGAACATCCGAAGGCGGAAATCGTCGGCATCTGCGATCCCGACCGGGCGCGCATGGCCGACGCAATCAAGACGTTCGCCATTTCCTCCGACCGCGTGTTTGACGATATCGAGCGCTGCGTGCGGGAGACGAAGCCCGACCTGGCGATCCTGTGCCCGGCGACCGCGCGCCATGCCGATTGCGTCGAGGCGGTCGCTCCGCTCGGCGTCGACATTCTGCTGGAGAAACCTTTCGCCGCCTCGCTCGCCGACGCCGACCGGATTCTCGCGGCCGTCGAAAAGGCTGGCGTCCGGCTCGCCATCAACTGGCCGCTGCGCTGGTACCCCGCTCATGTCACCGCGAAGCGCATCATCGACGAGGGCGCGATCGGCGACGTGATCGAAGTGCATTTCTACGACGGCAACCGGGGGCCGCTCTATCACCGCGCCGACAAAATTGTCGTCTCGGAAGAGGATGTGCGGCGCGAAAAGCCGACTTCCTGGTGGTACAGGAAATCCGATGGCGGCGGCAGCCTGCTCGACTATCTCGGCTATGGGGCGACGCTCGGCACGTGGTTCATGAGCGGCGAGGCGCCGCTCGAGGTGACGTCCGTCGTCGATCAGCCCGAGGGCCTCGAGGTGGACGAACATTCGATCACGGTCTGCCGTTACCGCAGAGGCTTGTCGAAGCTCGAGACGCGTTGGGGCGCCTTCACCGATCCCTGGGTCACCCAGCCGCAACCCAAATGCGGTTTCGTGTTGGTCGGAACCGAAGGGACAATCTCGAGCTACGATTTCGAACCGCATGTCGCGATCCAGACACGCGCTCAACCCGAGATCCGCAACCGACCGGTCGACGGACTCGAAGCGCCATTTCGCAAGCCGATCGAATATGTGCTGCATTGCAGGGAGAAAGGCGTCGCGTTCGAAGGCCCGCTCGACCCGGCCCTTTGTCGAACCGCTCAGCGGATCGTCGACACCGCCGCTCGTTCAGCCGAGCAGCGGCGCACATTGCCGTTGCTAAAATGACCGAGGCGAAGGCGAAGCTCGAGCCTTCGGCGAGCGACTACGCGCTGACGGCTCGCCCGGTCGCCGAGACGCAAGCGCCCGAACTGCCCTATCTCCCGCCGATGCCCAAGGACCGTTCGATCGGCATCGCGCTCGTCGGGGCCGGCGGGATCAGCGCAGCCCACCTCGACGCCTATCGCGCCTACGGACTGAACGTTCTCTCGATCTGCTCGCGTGACTTGGGGCGTGCACGGGCGCGGCGGGACGCCTTCTTTCCGAAGGCCGACGCGACGGACGACTACGAAAAGGCGCTCGACGATCCCCGAATTAAGGTCGTCGACCTCACGACCCACCCCGGCGTGCGGGCGAATATGATGCGGCGGGCGTTTGCGGCCGGCAAGCATGTCCTGTCGCAGAAGCCGTTCGTCGAGGACCTCGCGACCGGCCGGGAGCTTGTCGAGGAGGCCGAACGCGTCAACGTCAAGCTGGCGGTCAACCAGAATGGGCGCTGGGCGCCGCATCTCTCCTATATGCGCGAGGCGGTCGCCGCCGGGCTGATCGGCGAGGTGATCGGCACGCATGTGGCGATCCGTTGGAATCACGGATGGATCGCCGGCACGGCTTTTGAGGCGGTCGACAATCTTCTGCTGTGGGACTTCGGAATCCACTGGTTCGATTTCATGTCGAGCGTGATCGGCGAGCGTCCGCTTACTGTTCGCGCCGCCGTCGCCCGCGCCGCCTCGCAGACCGTGCGCCCACCCATGCTCGCCGAGGTTCTCGTTGCTTTCGACGGCGGCCAGGCGTCGCTCATCCTGAACGGCGCCACGCGCTATGGAGCGTGCGATACGACGGCGATCATCGGAACCAAGGGAACGGTCTCGAGCCGAGGTCCGGATCTCGGCGTTCAGTCCGTCGAACTGCACACCGAAGCCGGCGTCGCGCGTCCGGCGCTAATGGGGACCTGGTTCAACGACGGGTTTGCCGGGGCGATGGGCGAACTCCTATGTGCGATCGAAGAGGGTCGCGAGCCGATGAACTCGGCCCGCGGCAATCTCGCCTCGCTCCGCCTGTGCCTCGCCGCGGTGAGAGCGAGCAGCACGGGCGAGGCGGTTTCGATCTAGGGGATGACCTTCCCCAAGAGGGAGCCGTCGATCCCAGGACCGTCATGTATCCGTCAAAGTCGGAAGACACACTGAATTCGCATCACCGACAGCGGGTCGCTGAACTCCGAACTGTTTGCGTGCGGTGTTCGTTTGTCGGACGTTCCGCCGAGGCGAGCCCTGACATTGCTCTTTGACTCGTCATAGACTGGGGTGGACTAACCTGTTTGACTGAAGGAACGCGACGGCTTTCGCCGCCCGCTCAGTGGAGAAACGCAATGTCGCTCAACGGCAAGGTCGCTATCGTCACCGGAGGCAACAGCGGGATCGGTATGGCGATTGCCTTGGGCCTCGCAAAGGCCGGGGCCAGCATTGTCATCGACTACGTCGTCCATCCCGAAGCGACCGAGACATTGGAGCGCGAGATCGTTTCGCTTGGCGATCAGGCGATCGGCGTGGACGCGGATGTCAGCCGGACTGACCAACTGCAGCGCCTCGTCGACGCCGCGGTGACCAAGTTTGGACGCCTCGACATCATGGTGAACAATGCCGGCGTCGAGACCCGCACCTCCGTGCTCGACACGACGGAGGCTCAGTACGATCGGGTCCTGGCGATCAATCTCAAGAGCGCTTTTTTCGGCGTGCAGCTTGCTGCGAAGCAGATGCTCAAGCAGGGCGGAGGCGGCCGGATCATCAACATCACGTCCGTCCATGAGGATTGGCCGATGCCCGGCAACACCGCCTATTGTCTGGCCAAGGGCGGCATGCGGATGCTGACGCGGACGGCCGGCGTCGAGTTGGCGCCGCACGGCGTTCTGGTCGTTGGCGTGGGTCCCGGCGCGGTCGCAACCCCGATCAATCTTTCAACGATGAAAGACCCTGCGCTGATGGCGAAGCTCGACGCCGCTATCCCGCTCCGCCGCATGGCGCGGCCGGAAGAGATCGCCAATGTTGTCGTTTTTCTTGCCGGCGACGGGGCGAGCTACCTGACCGCGACCACGATCTTCGCCGACGGCGGGATGATGCAGAACAGCGTCGGGCTGTAGCGCTCCAGGCGTTCTCGGCGTCACGCGAGAAGATCGATGGCGAGCAGGTAATTCGTGGCGGTGATGAAGAGCCTCGTCATGGTGGGGCCGCCGAACGCGCAATTGGAGCAGATGGCCGGCGCCGGGATGTAGCCGAGCGGCGTGCGATCGGGGGCGATGACGTGAATGCCGTCGCCGGCCGTGGTCCAGACCCAGCCCCGCGCATCGACCTTGAACCCATCCGGAACCCCATGGTCGGCATGACAGAAGAACCTCCGGCCGGAGAGGGCGCCGTCTTCGGCGACGTCAAAGGCCTGGATCTCGTGGGTGCGGCCGGACTGCGGCCCGGGAATCTCGTTGAGCGACAATGCGGTGTCCGACACGTACAGCGTCCGGCCATCCGGGGCGAAAGCGAGCCCGTTCGGTTGTTCGAAATCAGCCATGCGGCGCAACTCGCCACTGACCGGGTCGAACCGGTAGACGCTGCGGTGGTCGAGCTCCGGGTCGGCAAGGCTGCCCTGGCTCGGCATCAATAGCCCGAACGTCGGGTCGGTGAACCAGATGGCGCCGTCGGCCGCCACGGCGATGTCGTTGGGCGAGTTCAGCCGCTTGCCCTCGAAATACGTGATGATCGGCTCGGCGGCGCCGTCGCCATTGGAGCGGCTGATGCAACGCCGGCCGTGCTCGCAATGCACAAGTCGACCCTCGGCGTCCAGCGCATTGCCGTTCATGAAGAACGTGCCGTCGATCGCGACCGTTACACGCCCGTCGCCAGAATGCCATTGCAGGAGGCGGCGATTCGGCACGTCCGACCAGAAGAGGCAGCCGTCCGCCGCGCGCCACACCGGACCCTCGCCGTGCACAGTTCCATCATAGAGGCATAGCAGCATCGCCTCCGGGCTCAGCGCCTCGGCCAGCCGGGGATCGTCGATCTGCACGCCCTGGAAATTTGCCACCCGCTCGGGCGGTCCCGCCCGGCGCAACAGGCGTCCCGGCAGCAGCGATGTGTCGTCGGTCAAGGGCATTCTCCTTATCCCTGAACCTGATGCAGATGCCCGTCCGGGTCGACGATCAAACTGGTCTTCCGCCCGCGCCAGACGATGCGTGTCGCCGCAATGTCGTTGGCCCGCAGTTTTGGACCGGCTTCGCCTTTCGGCCTGCGGTAGCCGAGCAGTTCGAGATGCGGCGTCCCTTGTTCCGGCGGGTCCATCGCGACGACCATGACCTCGGCGTCGCCGAGGCCATCGAGGCGTTGCTGGGCGGGCCCATGGTTGAGCGTGCGATCGCCGATGCCCAAGCCGAGGACCCGATAAAACTCGGCGCTCCGATTGGCATCGGCGACGCTCATTGCCGAATGATCGATACCAAGGCCGATCTGCCCTTCGAGCTTATGCCGTCCTCGCCATGCGTCCGGCGTCTTTCCAGCAGCGAATTGCAGAAATTCCAGCGGATGCAAGTCGGGGTCGCGGAACTTGAAAGCCTGCACGCTGGCGTCGTAGCTCGGCAGCTTCTGCGGCTGTCCCCGCGAGATCGGGACAATGTCGCGCAGGCGAGCATAGGCGCCGTGCATGTCATCGACGACGAGAGCGAGGTGCTGGAAGCACAGCGAGGCCGCGTCGCTCTTCGCCGGATATGGCCGACCCGCCGGGTCGAACTCATCGATCGACAGGATCTCATGGCCAAGGCTCAACACTTGACGCCGGCCGCGGCCGGAGAGACCGAGGAGCGCCATCTCCGCTTCATCGATCGGCTTGACGTCGCCGTGCGCGGCGAAGCCAAGCACTTCGTGATAAAATCGCGCGAGGCGAGGGAGATTGGCCGTGACGAGGCTGAAGCCGGTGATGGCCTGCAGCGTCTCAGCGCTCATTGCTCAACTCCAGGCCGCAAGGCCGCTCTCAGCTGATGTGGCAGGGCTCGCGGCGCGGGTCGACGTGAAGCTGCAGGGTCATCAGCACGGCGGGCTGATCGCCGATCGTGCCTGAGCGGTGCCCCTTCTTGCCGTCTGCGCTTTGCCTGCAATTCTGGTCCTCGCCGAAGGAAAATTCCCCTGGCCCCTGCTCGATCCGCGTGCCGTCCATGCTCTCGATCCACCAGCGACCCGACAGAACCACGATCCATTGCGGCGCCGGGTTCTCGTGCCAGTCGCCGACCCAGCCGACCGGCTGAACCGTCACGACAACGGTGGAGGGGACTGTCTCGTGCTTGTTGTTCCACTGCGGCGCGGCGCCGCCCACGCCTTTCAGTTCAAACTGCGTCAGGGCGCATTGCTTCTGGTGGCTGACCCCGGCCTCATCGGCCCAAAGATGCCAGTAGGGGATGCTCGGCCTCGGCCCGCTCTTGCCGTCGGCCGCCGCCGCGCCGCCCTCGGCCGCGGACGCCATCATCGCGAAAGGATTGCGCATCGAGGACCTCCGGATGTCAGGGCGTCGGTGTGGACGCCATATAAGGGTGTGAGGACGAGAACGGGTCCGCCACGAATTGCCGCCAACCGTGCCCGTCGAGGCCGATCGTGATCAAGAGAAAGCCCGAGGCGAGCGAAAAGTTCTTCAAGAAATCCCAGAACAGGTCGCGGGCCTTGCTGTCTCCGCTCCGCCAGAAATCACCTGGCTCCCAGAATCGCTTGAACAGGAGTGCGGTCACCGCGCAATAGCCAGCCATGATGAAGGCCGCAAGCCGGTCCGCAATGCCGGTCAAGATCCCGAGCGGCATGACGAGTTCCACGAAGATCCCGACCAGGATCACCGCCCCCGCAAGCCAGGATGGCTTGAACACCTCCGAGGCCTGTTTAGCGGCGCCATGGAAGTTGAAAATCTTGTCGAGCGCGCTGGCCGGAAAGAACAGCACGACCAGGCCATATCGCACGATTAAGATGAGAATACTGGAAGTGGTCATGACGCTGCGGTCCCCGTGTGCCTGGTTCAGCCGGCTGCAATCATCCCTTGGCGCCCGCCCCGACAGGAGGCCTGGGTCGTCTTGTTCTCGCGTATCTTAACGCCGATCATGCGGTTGGGGTTGCGTACGGCGGGCCGCCCGAACCCGGAAGGCCGCCTCGGCGGTCCGGACCTGCGCACGCTCTTCGTCACCTCCGGGCGCTGGTCGATCGCCGACAAGGACGCGGCCGACCACCCGCTTGACGGCGGGATCATCGCACTGGAGGCGCCCGTACCGGGCCTGCCGTGCTCGCGCTGGGCTGGATAGTTCATCCTTGCAGCCGGCCGGCGATATGGTCGGCGACGCGCAGCGCATTGGCGATGATGGTCAGCGTCGGGTTCACCGCCCCGACGGACGGAAAGAAACTCGCGTCCGTGACATAGAGGTTGTCCACCTCGTGCGCCCGGCACTCGAGGTTCAGGACGGACGCCGCCGGATCCGTCCCAAACCGGCAAGTCCCCGCCTGGTGCGCGGTGCCGCCGATCGGGATGTTCTTGCCAAAAAAGAGGCGTCGCTCGAACAGATGCTTGTGCGCCCCGATCGGCTCGAGCAAATCCTCCAGTTTCTGTTTCAGGCGATGGGCGGCCTCTTCGTTGCCTACGGTCAAGTCGAGCACGACCTTGTCCCCGTCGTAGGAGATGCGGTTTTCCGGCCGCGGCAGGTCCTCGCTTTGCAGCCAGAAATCGATCGAGTGCTCGGCCATGGTCTCGAACGGCGCCTCCGGCATGAAAGACAGCCAGGAGGGGAGCGCTTCGCCTCGGATCTGCTCACCGTGCGTGGTCGCGCACATCTGGATCAGCCCCAACGGATAGTCCCAGTCCGGCGAATTGAAATAATAGTCGCTGACCGCCAGCGTCTTCTGGAAGACCGTATGATTGGGCTCCTTCAAGAGCGCCATCAGGATGGACATGTTGTGGCGCATGTAGTTGCGCCCGACCTGATCCGACCCGTTCGCCAAACCGCGACGGATGCGCATCCGAGGCCGAACGCAACAGCAGCAAGGCGGAGCTGAGTGCGCCGCAGGCCACGACGACGATGTCGGCCGAATATTGCTCCTCCTGCCCGTCGCGGGTCACGTGGACCCGGCTGACGGTCCGCCCGGAAGGGTCTGTCTCGAGCTTCGACACGTAGGCGCCGGTAAGCAGCGTGAAATTGGGGTGGGCCGCAAGCGTCGGGTCGACGCAGATCACCTGCGCGTCCGCCTTTGCGTTGATCGGGCAGGGAAAACCGTCAAAGGCGTCGCAGCGAATGCATGGGCTGGTCGGCGTGGGCTTGTTGTCGCGCTCGTCGAGGAGGATGCCCAGCGGCAGGTGGAACGGGTGCAGCCCCAGGCCGGCGAGCTTGTCGTTGAGCTCCTGGATGCGAGGCTCGTGGCTGACCGGCGGATAGGCATAAGGCTTGCTCGACCAAGGCTCGTTAGGATCCTCGCCACGTAGCCCATGCACGTGGAACAGCGCCTCGGCCTCGCAGTAATAGGGTTCGAACGCGTCGTAGCCGAGCGGCCAGGCGGGCGAGACGCCGCCCTTGTGCTGGAGTTCGCCGAAATCGCGCTCCCGCAGGCGGAACAGCGCCGAACCGTACATCTTGGAGTTCCCGCCGACCCAGTAGTGCAGCCCGGGATGGAACGTCTCGCCGTTCTTGCCGTACCAGGTTTCCGGAGCCTGGTAGGCGCCGTCGACAAACACCGTCTTGGCGTCCCAGTTGGCGCGCGAGCGCGGCAGGTAACCGCCGCGCTCGAGCATCAGGATGCGCTTGCCCGTCGGCGCCAGGCGGTGCGCGACCGACCCTCCTCCGGGACCGCTGCCGATGACGATGACGTCGTAGTGGTCGGGCAAGGCCATGGCGGAGCGCTCCAAATGATTTTGGTTGGACGGAATCGTACGTCAGGTCCTTAGCGACGCACAATGCGGGAACGCCAGGCTTGTTCCGCTCCTTCGGAGGACAAAGAACCTTCGTTCGGACGCGCGGTCCTCGCTAATTGCCAAGCCGGCTCGTCGCTTGCTTCGCGGAGACGGGCGAGTGTGCCCATCACTCTAGCGCGTAAAACCGGAGGTGGCGCGGAGGACCGCCGGCGCGTAGCGTTGCGCAGCCGAGACCAACGTTTGGCGGCCGCTCGCGCCGGAGGAGGAAACCGCTCCATGCTGACTGTCCATCACCTCAACCACTCGCGCTCGCAGCGCGTGCTCTGGCTGCTCGAGGAACTGGAGCTGCCCTACGAGATCACCTTCTATGAGCGCGATCCCGTGACCCGGCTCGCGCCGCCCGCGTTGCGGGCGGTCCATCCGCTCGGCAAGTCCCCGGTCCTGGTCGACGGGGCCACGACCATCGCCGAGACTGGCGCGATCGTCGACTATCTGGTCGAGAAGACCGGCGGACGCCTGCGCCCGGAGGCCGGAACGCCGGAAAAACTCCGCTGGACCTACTGGATGCATTTCGCCGAAGGCTCGCTGATGCCGCAGCTTCTCCTCGACCTGGTGCTCACCTCCGCGGCGGGCCGCATGCCCGAGGCTTTGCGCGAGGCCGCGAAGGCGGCGGCCGACGGCGCCCGGCAGGGCTATGTCGCGCCGAACCTCAAAACCATGTTCGATTTCGTCGACGCGGAGCTCGCCAAAAGCCCGTGGTTTGCGGGCGAAGAATTTTCGGCCGCCGATATCATGATGAGCTTTCCGCTCGAGGCGGCGGTCGCGCGCGCCGGCGCTGCCGAAGGGCGGCCGAAGCTCGCCGCCTTCGTCGAGCGCATTCACGCGCGCCCGGCCTACCGCAAGGCGCTGGCGAGGGGCGGGCCCTACGCCTATGCGAGCTGAGGCTTGACCAGGCGCGCGCAGCGTCTGCTGACCCGGGCTACATGACTACAATAGTCAGCAACCCGGAGGGAGTCATCCATGAGGGAAATCCAGCTTCGCGAAGCGAAGGCCAGGCTCTCGGCCGTTATCGACGACGCTGTGGGCGGCAGGCCCGCAATCATCACTCGGCATGGCCGAAAGGAAGCCGTCATCCTTGGCTTCGAGGAATGGGAGCGGCTGTCCCGGACGCCATCTTTTGGGCGTCTGCTGATGGCGGCGCCGATCACGGCGGAGGACCTGCCGGAGCGCGATGGCTCGGGGCTGCGGGCCGCCGATCTCTGACCGCCGATGTATTTGGTCGACAACAGCATGATCTCGGTCGGCGCCCCTTCAAGGCGCGCGCCGTCAGGGCGCGATTGCGCGACGCGCAAGAGCGTGACCGCATGGCTGGATGCATCTTTATGGCGAGCGCGTCCTGCCCCTGGACACGCCGACGGCGCGGATCGCCGGCGCCTTGTCTGATTGCGCGAACGCGGAGGCAGGCAGTCCGAAATTCTGGGCCAAAAGCTCCTTTGGCGCGTGACCCATCCAGGCGTGATGCTGAACGTGCCGGAGAAAAATGGCCGTTGTCGAACACCACGATGAAGTGGCAGGGCCTGTCGCCGCGCCGTATAAGCTCGACGAAAAACCGCGGCGGCGTGCGCGGATGCAGGGGGAGGGCGAAATGCTGCGCGTCCGGGCGGTCATTATAGTGAGGAAATCGTTTCGTACCGTGAACGCGCCGATGACCAAGGTGACGGGTAAGACGGAGGACGCAATGAGGGCATTTGTTTTGAGAACCTCGGCATTTCGTCGAAATCTGCTGGCGTTTGTGCCGGCCTTGGCTCTTGCGGGCGCCTCAGTCCCAACCGCGTTTGCTGACGACAACGATTCCGCGACGACGACGCCGATCAAGCATGTGATCGTCATCATCGGCGAGAACCGGTCGTTCGATCAGGTTTTTGCCACCTATCAGCCGGTCAACAAGGGGGACACCGTCTGGAATCTGTTGTCGGAAGGGATCGTGAAGCCGGATGGTTCGCCGGGCCCCAACTATGGCAAGGCCCTGCAATATCGAGGCTCCGACACGACGACCTATCAGATGGCGCCGCTCAAGGCGCCCTATGCGACCCTGCCGCCCGCCCTGGTCGGCGGTCCGACGACGCCGGATCTTTGCAAAGCCCTCGGAATCGCGAGCGGGACGTCATGCGACACGCCGGACACTGAAGCGAAAGGCCGCCAAGTTCGAGAATGGGCTGCCCGACGACTATGTCAAGTATCTCCTGACGGGCGGCACAGGTCAGAAAGATAAGACCCCGGACCGGCGCATCTCCTATGACGGGCGGGACGCCAGCCATCTTCCGCCAGGCCCCTTCCAGATCACGTCGTCGAAGCACCCTTATGACGCCTATGACGCGAGCCCCGTGCATCGCTTTTTTCAGATGGTCCAAGAACTCGACTGCAACGCCGCCGCGGCCACCGCTCAAAACCCTTCCGGTTGCGCCGCCGATCTTTTTCCCTGGGTCGAGACCAGCGTCGGCGCGGGCTCGAACGGCAAGGCGCAGCCCCCGGGTTTCACCGACGAAACAACCGGCGAGGGCTCGACCGCGATGGGCTTCTACAACGTCGCGGCCGGCGACGCGCCCTACCTGAAATCTTTGGCCGACGCCTATGCGATGAGCGACAATTATCATCAGCCGGTGATGGGCGGTACGGGCGCCAATCACATCATGATGGGCGCGGGCGTGCCGATCTGGTTTAGCGACGGCGAGGGCGGCGCATTGGCTCCGCCGGACTACGGCGTCAATCCCGCCGATCCCACTGTGCCGGCGCTGGGGCGTCCGAATTCAGTCAGCGAAATCGAGAACCCCAATCCGCAGCCGGGGACCAACAACGATTACATCCAGGATGGCTATGGCGTCGGCCCGAGCGATCCAGAAACTCCCTGGATCACCCGCGATCCGCTTAGTCCGAAGAATTACGGCGGCGGTTCTTACGTGAACTGCGCCGACTCGACTCAACCGGGCGTGAGAGCGGTGCTGACCTATCTCGGCTCCCTCGCGCGACCGGTTGCCGCGAAATGCGCCGCCAACCGGTATTATCTCGTCAACAATTACAATCCCGGATATTTCGGCGACGGCTCCAACGCCTTTACCGACACCAATCCGAACAACACCCTCTACACCGTACCGCCGTCGAACGTGGAGACCATCGGCGATAAGCTCAGCGCGAACAAAATTTCCTGGGCCTATTACGGAGACCAATTCGATCTCTACCTCAAGGATAAATACGGCGTCGACCCGGCCGACCAATATTGCAATATCTGCAACTGGGCGCAGTATTCGACATCGATCATGACCAATGCCGCCGAGCGAACCAAACACTTGAAGGATACGACCGACTTCTATGCCGCCATCGCGCACGGCGATCTGCCTGCCGTGTCCTATGTCAAGCCGAGCGGGTTGGTCGACGGCCACCCCGCGTCCTCGAAGCTCATCCTGTTCGAGGGCTTCACCAAGAAGATCGTCGACGCCGTGCGCGCCAATCCGAAGCTATGGGACGAGACGGCGATCATGGTCACGTTCGACGAGGGGGGCGGCTACTGGGATTCGGGATATGTCCAGCCGCTGGATTTCTTCGGCGACGGCACGCGCATTCCAATGATCGTCATCTCGCCATACAGCGCCGGCGGCCATGTCTCGCACGGCTATTCGGACCACGTTTCGATCCTGAAGTTCATCGAAGCGAACTGGAGACTCGGCCCGGTCAGCCCGTCGGGCCGGGACGCTCTGCCAAATCCGGTTACGGCCGATGGCAATCCTTATGTCCCGATCAATTCCCCGGCTCTCAGCGACCTGATGGATATGTTCGACTTCAACTCGAAGCCCAAGAATTAGGCGCGGAGAGCGGGCGCGCTCCAATCGCCAGCGAGCCTGAGGAGAAAATGACGCAGGTCGAAGCGCGGCGGCTCAATCCGCGTCAGGATTGAGATCGTGCAGAGTCCGATCTCTCGTTTGCGCCCGGTCATTGTTCGTCCCGAGCTCGTCCTCGGGCTTTTGACGCTCGCCCTTCACCTCTGGGTCAACGGCTATTACGGCTATTTCCGCGACGAGCTGTATTTCATCGTCTGCGGCCGCCATTTGGCCTGGGGCTACACCGACCAGCCGCCGCTGACGCCGCTGATCGCCTGGGCGTCGGACGCAGTGTTCCATTCGCTGCGCGGCCTGCGGCTCGTTCCGGCGATCGCCTGCGCGGCGACGGTCGCGCTGACGGCGCACGCGGCGCGCCTCATTGGCGGCGGCCTTTACGCCCGGTGGCTCGCGGGGCTCGCGGTTCTCGGCGGGCGGCGCGCTGCAACTGTTCGGCGTCCTGCTCACGACCGACTCGCTGCAACCGCTGGCGTGGCTCTCGATCGCCATCTGCGTCGTCAAGGCCGGCGAGGACGACGAGCCGCGCTGGTGGCTCGCCGTCGGCTTGATCGGCGGGGTCGCCTTTCTCGCCAAATATACGGTCGCGCTCTATCTCGCCTCGCTTGGCCTCGGGCTTCTGGCGACGCCGGAGCGCCGGATCCTCGCGCGCTGGGAGCCGTGGGCGGCCGCGCTGATCGCGCTCGCCATCGCCGCCCCGAACCTGATCTGGCAGGCGGCGAACGGCTGGCCCTTCATAGCCCACACCGCCGTCCTGGCGGCGCAAAAGAACATTCAGCTGTCGCCCGTCTCGTTTCTCCTCCAGGAGATTTTGACCCTCGGGCCGGCCTCGGCCCCGCTGTGGATCGCGGGGGTCGCGGCCTTCGCCTTCTGGCGGCGCTTCGCGCATTTGCGCTGGGTCGCGGTCAGCTGGGTCGTTCTCGTCGCCGCCGCCGTGATCGGGCGCGGACGGCCCTATTACCTGGCGCCCGCCTATCCGCTGCTGATGGCGGGAGGCGCGGTCGCGCTGGAAGCCTGGCTGCCGCGCCTGGCGAAGCCGGCCTTCGCCGCGCTGGTGCTGGCCGCCGCGGCGCTGACCGCGCCGCTGTTCCTTCCCGTCCTCCCGGTCGATGACTTTATCGGCTATCAACGGGCGCTCGGCATCAAGCCCAGCACCGGCGAACGGCTGCGCCTGGGCGAGTTGCCGCAATATTATGCCGACATGTTCGGCTGGCCTGCGATGGCCGAGACGGTCGGCAAGGCCTACCAGGCCCTTCCGCCGGACGAGAAAAAGCGCGCGGTCTTCTTCGGCTGGAACTATGGCGACGCCGCCGCGATCGATGTCTTCGGCGCCCGCTGGGGCCTGCCGCCGGCGATCAGCGGCCACGAGAACTACTTTCTCTGGGGCCCGCGCGGGGCGGACGGAAGCGTCGTTCTGATCCTCGGCGGGACGCGCGAGCGGCTCCTCAAAATGTTCCGGACCGTCGAGCCGGTCGGGCAGGTCGACAATCCCCACGTGATGCCGGAAGAATCCGGCCTGACCCTCTGGCTCTGCCGCGACATGCGCGAGCCGATCGAAGAGGTCTGGCCGCGGCTCAGGCATTTCGGGTAGAGGAAATGAAGGCCCTCATCCGGCGCTTCGCGCCACCTTCTCCCGCAGGGCGGGAGAAGGGATTCGCCGGGGTGAGGGGGAGTTGGGTCGATGAAATCGGTTGTCGTCACCGGCGCGTCGAGCGGCATCGGCTGGGGATGCGTCAAGGTCCTCGTCGCCTCCGGATTCCGGGTCTTCGGCAGCGTGCGAAGACAAGAGGACGCCGAGCGGCTGTCGAAGGAATTCGGTGACGCCTTCCGGCCGCTGATTTTCGACGTGACGGACCGGGAGGCGGTCGCGGCGGCGGCGGAAGAGGTCGGAGCGGCGATCGGACGGGATGCCCTGGCGGGCCTCGTCAACAACGCCGGCGTCGCCGTGCCGGGCCCGTTGCTGTACCTGAAGCTTGAAGACTTCGCCCGGCAGATCGCCGTCAATCTCACGGGGCCGCTCATCGTGACGCAGGCGTTCGCGCCCCTGCTCGGCGTCGACCGCTCACGCGCCGGACCGCCGGGACGGATCGTGATGATGACGTCGGTCGGCGGACGCAACGCCCCGCCATTTCTCGGCGCCTATAGCGCCTCCAAGTTCGGCCTCGAAGGCCTGTCGGAATCGCTCAGGCGCGAAATGATGATGTTCGGGATCGAGGTGATCATCGTCGCGCCGGGCGCCGTGGCGACGCCGATCTGGGAAAAAGCGGAGGGAGTCGACGCCGAATTCGCCGAAACGCCCTACGCTCCCGCGATCGAAAAACTGGCCCGCCACATGCGATCGCTCGGCCGCAGCGGACTGCCACCGGAAAGGATCGGGGAGACGGTCAGGACGGCGCTGTCGACGGCGAAACCCAGGACACGATATACGGTCACGCCGCAGCCGATCCAAAACGCAATGACCAACCTGCTGCCGAAGCGGTTTGTCGACAGGATCATCGCGCGCCGGCTCGGGCTGATCGCCTGATGGCTGGGAACCGATCGACCCGCGCGCGGTTGGATTCGACACCATTTGTGACGTCTTCGGGGAACCCGCGACGAGGCGATCTTTAACCGCTCTCACACCCTCGCCAGCGTCGCGATATAGAACCCGTCCGTGCCGGTGGCGCGGGGGCTCAGGCGAAAGCCGGGGCCGAAGGGCGAGGCATGATCCGCGAGCGGGGCGAGGCCCGCGGAGCGCGCCTGGGTCGCGGCGTCGACCGGCAGCATGTCGTCGTGTCTAGAAAGAAAAGCTGCGACGCGGTCCTCGTTCTCGGGCCGCAGCACCGAGCAGGTGACATAGACGATCCGGCCGCCAACCTTGACGAACCCAATCGCTTTTTCGAGCGTTTCATCCTGATCTTTCATCCGTTGCTGGAGCGCGCCGGGACGGATGCGCCATTTCGCGTCGGGGTTGCGCCGCCACGCGCCGGAGCCGGTGCAGGGCGCGTCGATCAGGACGAGATCGCAGCGTCCCTCGAGGTCGGCGAGCACGTCGGCGTCGCCGCGCGGCGCGCGCACCTGCACGTTGCGCGCGCCCGACCGGGCGAGCCGGTCGAAGATGGGGGCAAGCCTGCGGCCGTCGGTGTCGGTCGCATAAATCTGGCCGTGATTGTCCATGGCGGCGGCGAGCGCCAGGGCCTTGCCGCCGGCTCCGGCGCAAAGATCGAGGACCTGCATGCCGGGCTTGGCTTCGGCCAGCAGCGCCGCGAGTTGCGAGCCCTCGTCCTGCACTTCGACAAACCCCTTCACGTAAGCCGGCTCGGCGGCGAGCGCCGGCCCCCGTCCGTCGGGGCGGATGGCGATGCGTAAGCCCACCGGTGAGAGCGGGGTTGGTTGAGGCGCGAGGTGCGCGAGCGCCGCCAAAACCTTGTCGCGGGTGGTTTTCAGGAGATTGGCGCGCAAGTCGACCGGCGCCCGATCGGCGAGCGCGCGTCCCTCGTCGGCGGCCTCGGCGCCAAAGCTCGCCTCGAAATGCGGCGCGAGCCACTCGGAAAAATCGCCCGCCACATGCGCCGGCGCGCCGGAAAGATCGGCGGTCCTAAGCCGCGCGTCCTCGGCCTCGCTGAGCTTCGCCGGCGCATGGCCGACGCCAGTGAACAGCGTCGCGATCGCGTCGGCATCGAGCCCTCGGGTCTGCCGGAGAGCGCCCATCACTTCGGCGCGGGGCGAACATTCGCCCATCAGCCAGGCGGACGAGCTTTTGCGACGCAAAGCGTCATAGACGAGGCCGGAGATCGCCGACCGGTCGCCGGAGCCGGCGAACCGATGGGCGAGACCCCAGTCCTTCATTGCGTCGGCGGCGGGACGGCGGCGGGTTTCGATGTCCGACAGAACTTCGATCGCGGCGGCGACGCGGGCGGCGGGAATCATGGGCGGGACGGGCTTTCATGGATGCGCCGGCCTGGAGGGCGAGCGGCGGGTCCGTCCCGGTAGCAGGCGGCCGACCCTCTGTCCAAGGGGCCGGCGCCCGGAACAGCCTCAGCCGCCGAAGGCGCGCGCGGCGAGACCGATCATCGCCAGAAATGCGCCGAGCGAGACGAGTTCGGCGATATCGAGGAGGGTGAGGACGGCGAGTTGACGCATGGCGAGACTCCAGCTCAGAAGATCACGACATGAGCACGTTATGTTCCATATATGTTCGAGTCAACGCGGTCTTCCGCAAGGGCGCCCGAGAAACCGAAACCTGGTTAATGAAGGTTCGGGCGCGGACCCGCGGACAGGCAAACTCGCCCGCCTCCGCGGAGCCGGAAGCGCAGCCCCGGAGTTCTGGAAAGCAGGAATGGCTCGCTTAGCCGGTGACGCTCAGGCGACCGGCTTCGTGGCGGCGCAGGACTCCAACCGAGGCTCCGCGTCGCCTTCCTCGGCGGAGCTGGGGGAGGAGCGCCCCAGTCTCCCCGGGAAAGGCGCCCGTCAGGCCTTCTTGCCGATCGGGCTCAGGGATTGCCCCCCCTTGCCCATCGATTTCTTGTAGGCCAACTCGCCACCCTTCGGTTTGTCGGATTTCGGCTTCTTGGCTTCCTTGTTGCCTCTCTGCTCGCCTTTGGCCATCGCTTCCTCCCATCGCCCCGCCGGTCGGGGCAGGCCGACTATCGTCGGCGCAGAATTGGGCGAACGTCAAGCCCTTCGTGGCCGGGGGGCGATCGAGCCCGTCGTTCCTCTCCAGCCGGTCTATGACTTCCCCGTCCGCCCCTTCGCCGCCGCCTGATCGAGCTCCGGGTAACGCCGGAAAATGCCCGAACTCGTTGAACGGAATGCGGCGATCCGAGGCGAGGTAGCGGGCGATGTTCGGCCGCTTCTCGACGCTGGCGGCGAGCGCCGCGAGCGCGGCATAGCGCCTCTCGGCCCCGGCGAACGCCCGCGGGAAGGCGTAGGTCATGCCGGCCCAGATCTGGAACAGGGACAGATCGACGGCCGTCAGAGCGTCTCCGACCGCGTGCGCCGGGCCGGCCGGGTTTTCGTTCAGCACCCGCTCGAAATAGCCGAGGTATTTGGGGACGCGATGGTCGAGGAAGGCGGCCGCCCGCGCCTTCGCCTCCGCCTTCTGGTCCTCGAAGTAGAGGTCGGTCGAAATCGGGTGGTGGGTATCGTGGGCTTCGGCGACGAAATCGGTGATCGTCAGCTGCAGGCCGTGGGCGAACAGGCGCTGCGCTTCGTCCTTCGGCGCAAGGCCGAGCTTCGGCCCGAGATAATTGAGGATGTTCGCCACATGCGAGACGACGACGTCGCCGTCGCGCAAGAAAGGCGGGGCGAAGGGCGTAAAGGGCGCCGCGGCGCCGTTCAGCATCGCCATCAAGGCCTTGACGCCGTGTCCGGTCCCATGCTCCCGGGCGACGTCGACATAAGGCGCGTCGGCCTCCTCGAGCGCGAGGCGAACAAATTCGCCGCGCCCCTGAATGCTCGGCCAGTAATAGAGCTCGTAGGGCATGCAAGTCTCCTCTCGATCCCTTCGCCCGCTCGCGGGAGAAGGTGGACGCGCTGAAAGCGCGGCCGGATGAGGGTGTGGCCCTGGCCCTCACCCATGGCCCTCACCCAGCCCTCACCCGGCGCTTCGCGCCACCCTCTCCCGCGAGCGGGAGAGGGGATTCAGGCCTCAGGGCCGCATGCGGTCGGCGGCTTTGACGTAGCGGCGGGCATAGTCGATGAGCTCGCCGTCGGTCGGATGGTCCGCCTTCTCGACCCCCTCGACATGCGTCTTGATCGCCGGATGGCGCTCGGCGAGGAATTTCGCCAACATGTCCTTCTCGTCCGCCGGCCCGACGATCAGGATCGCGCCCGCGTCGGCGATCGCCTTGGCGACCTCCTCGAAGAACGGCTTGTTCTCCTGGATCCTGTGGCCCGTGCGCTTCTCCCGGGGATGGAGGTCGCGAACGACGTGATCCCGGATCACTGTCTTGTCCGCCTCGTCGACATTGAAATGGAAGATGCGCGCCAGCTTGTGATCGATCCAGACGACCGCGTGGTAATGACCCGGCATGTTCGGCTCCTTGTTCGTTCATTCTACCCCAACGCGCGCCGCTCGATAGGTGTCGGCGGCCGACGAGGGCGATTGCGAGCTCCCTGTTTCCTCCCTGGTAACAGGAGCGATTCCGGGGGAAGTCTTGCCTCGGCAGACCGGTCCCATACCTATAAATTATCGTGTTGTCAGAATATTGCGTATGGATTTTCATGCGCCAAATGAGCATGGCGGCAAGACAGGAACAGGGGAGAAAATCTCCCTGATCCGCGCGATAACAGGGCCGGAACAGGAAGGCGCAGATGCGGCTATCGCGTCGAACGAGGCTGCGCTATCAGGCGCGGCATGCCAAACGACCCCAAAGCCGAGCGCCCCGCGCCCGCCGCGACGGACAAGGCCTCCGTTCAGGCGGTGGGCGAGGACGAGGCCGGCATGCGGCTCGACCGCTGGCTCCGCCGCCGCTTCCCCGATCTTCCCCAGACCCATCTGATGAAGATCGTCCGCAAGGGCGAGGTTCGGGTGTCGGGCCGGCGCGCAGACGTGTCGACCCGGCTCGAGCAGGGGCAAACCGTGCGCGTGCCGCCGCTCAAGACCCCCGTCGCCCAGGCGCCGGTCAAGCGCGCCAATCCGGAGGACGCCGAGGCGATCCGGGCGATGACCCTGTTCGAGGATCGCGACGTGATCGTCCTCAACAAGCCTTACGGCCTCGCCGTGCAGGGCGGCTCGGGGACCAAGCGCCATATCGACGGTATGCTCGAGGCGCTCGCGGACAGGGACGGAACGCGCCCGGTGCTGGTGCACCGGCTCGACCGCGACACGTCGGGGGTGCTTCTCATCGCCAAGTCGCGCAAAATGGCGGCCGACCTCGGCGAGATCTTTCGCTCGCGCCGCGCGAAGAAGATCTACTGGGCGCTGGTCGAGGGCGTGCCGAAGCCGGCGCAGGGGCGCATCTCGATGTTCCTCGCCAAGGGCGAGGGCATGGGCGAGGAGCGCGGCGCGCGCGGGCAGGGCAGGGCGGACATCGAGCGGATGCGGGTGGCGAAGCACGGCGATCCGGACGCGCAACACTCGCTGACCCTCTACGCCGTCGTCGACAAGGTCATCCCGCGGCTCGCCTGGCTCTCGATGCGGCCGATCACCGGCCGCACCCACCAGCTGCGCGCCCATTGCGAGGCGATCGGCCATCCGATCGTCGGCGATCCGAAATACAATCGGAAGTCCGCCAACGACCCGGCGCGCAACGATCCGCTGCGCGCCGTGCCGCCGGGGATCGAGCCGAAGCTGCATCTGATGGCGCGGCGGCTCGTCCTGCCGCATCCGCGCGGCGGGGTCATCGATGTGACGGCGCCGCTGCCGGAGCACATGCAGAAGAGTTTTGACATGTTCGGCTTCGAGCCGCCGGCGCGGGATCCGATCGAGGACGCGCCGGATGAGTGAGGGCGGCCAGAAGAATCCGATGCGGGCCGCGCAGGCCAACATGCGGCCCGAGCCCGTCAGGCGGTTCTACCAGAGCGTCGGCGTGCGGGAGGACAACGGCCTCTATGCGCTGACGCTCGACGGGCGCGGCGCGCGGACGCCCGGCCGCAATAGGCTCGCGGCGGCGAGCCGTCCGCTGATGGAGCGCGTCGCCGAGGAATGGGCGCGGCAGGGCGATCGTCTCGATCCGGCCGACATGCCGATCACAAGGCTCCTCAACGCGGCGATCGACGGCGTTTCCCGCACGATGGAGGAGACGCGGGCGGAGATCGTCGCTTATGCCGGTTCGGACCTTCTCTGCTACCGCGCCGAGGAGCCGGAGACGCTGGCCGAGCGACAGCGCCTGGCCTTCGATCCGGTCCTCGACTGGGCCGCGGAGACCCTGGGCGCGCGGTTTCGCCTCGCGGCGGGCGTCATGCACGTGGCGCAGCCGCCTGGAAGCCCTGGCCGCGGTGCGGTCCGCGCTCGAGGCTTACGACGACCCCGCGGCGCTCGCGGCCTTGAGCGCCGCCACGACCCTGACCGGCTCGGCGCTGCTGGCGCTCGCCGTCGCACGGGGGTTTCTGACGCCGGCCGAGGCGTGGGCCGCCGCCCATGTCGACGAGGATTTCCAGAGCGAGCTGTGGGGCGCCGACGAGGAAGCGGCGGCGCGCCGCGCCGCGCGCTGGCGCGAGATGGAGGCGGCGGCGGCGGCGCTCGAGGCGACGGCCGCAGTGTGACGGCGCTGCGACGATTATCGGCCCCGCGCGGCGACGGGCGCCGGCTTAAGGCGCGGCCTCGTTTCCGGGAGCAGGGCCGCGAGCATTCCGAGAAGCGGCAGGAACGAGCAGACCTTGTAGACGAACTCGATGCTCGTCCAGTCGGCCAGGACGCCCAGGACCGCCGGCGCCGAGGCCGCCCAAGCCGAAGGCCAGGCCGAAAAACAGGCCCGACACCATTCCGATCCGGTGAGGCATCAACTCCTGAGCATAGACCACGATCGCCGAGAAGGCCGAGGCGAGGATCAGGCCGATGATCGCGCTCAGCCGATGGTGAAAGGCAGGCTCGCGTAGGGCAGGACGAGGGCGAAGGGCAGGATTCCGAGGATCGACCCCCAGATCACGGTCTTGCGGCCGATCCGGTCGCCGACCGGGCCGCCGACCAGGGTTCCGACCGCCACCGCGCCGAGGAACACGAAGAGGCACATTTGCGCCGTCTGTTCGGGGGCGTGAAAGCGGTGCTTCAGGTAGAAGATGTAATAAGTCGTGAAGCTCGCAATGTAGAAGATATTTCGAGAAGCATCAGGGCCGCGAGGATCGCCGTCGGCGCGCGACACGCCCCTTGCCTGGGGCCGGCGCGGACGCCGTCCTGCCATGCGGGCGGGGCCGGTCCCGCAGCACGCCGGCGTACCATCGGCCGAGCCGGGTGAGGATCGCCGCGCCGCCGAGCGCAAGGACCGCGAACCAGGCGAGGCGCCGCTGGCCGCCCGGCAGGACGACAAATGCGACGAGCAGCGGACCGATCGAGGCGCCGATATTTCCGCCGACCTGGAAGATCGATTGGGCAAGGCCGTGCGCGCCGCCCGAAGCGAGACGGGCGAGCCGCGAGCTTTCCGGGTGAAAGATCGATGAGCCGACGCCGAGGAGCGCTGCGCCCGCGATGAGCGTGGGATAATTCGGCGCGAAAGCCAGCGTGATCAGCGCCGCCATCGAGAAGCCCATGCCCACCGGCAGGGAGTAGGGCGCTGGATGTCTGTCGGTTTGAAGTCCGATCAGCGGCTGAAGAACGGACGCGGACAACTGATAAGCGAGAGTCAAGAGGCCGATCTGCCCGAAGCTGAGATCGAAGTCGGACCTGAACACCGGATAACTCGCGGTGAAGAGCGACTGCATCGCATCGTTGAGCAAGTGGCAAACGCTTGCCGCCACGAGCACGGGCAGGGCAAGTCGCGTGGGACCTGGTCGGGCGACGGCGGTCGTGTCCTGCAAATCCTCTTTCCTCAATGCGTCTTCCGGACATTGCGCCGGGAAGAGGAACCGATTACTAGCCTGGCGTCGACTGGCCCGCCACCGCGTCTGGGCCGTGTTCTTACGAGACTGGGACATGCTGGAGCCGCATGCGGAGACCTTCTTCGCCGAAGTCGGCCGGCCGGTCGTCGCGCGCAGCGCCGACTATCCGGACGGTCATTCCATCCGTCCGCACCGACACCGTCGCCACCAGCTGCTCTATGGCTCGACGGGGGTCGTCCTGGTCAGCGCAGCCCACGGCGAGTGGGTGATGCCGCCGCAACGCGGGATGTGGATTCCGGCCGGCGTCACCCACAGCGTCCGCATGCTTGGCGCGGTCCGCACCAACAGCCTCTATTTCGAGCCCGGAGCGATCGACGGGATGCCGGAGCATTGCCAGGTCGTCGGGGTCTCGCCGTTCATGCGCAGCCTGCTCGAGGAAGCGGTCCGGCTGCCTCGCGAGTACGACATCCACGGCCGCGAGGGGGCGCTGATGCTGCTGATCCAGCATGAGATCCGCCAGCTTCCCCATCTGCCTCTGTCCCTGCCGTTCCCGGCGCGCGAGGATCTGGCGCGCCGATGCCACGCCTTCCTTCGCCGGCCGGACGTGCACGAGACCATCGACGCCTGGAGCGAAGCGCTCGGACTGAACCGCCGCACCTTCACCCGTTTGTTCCGGCGCGAGACCGGGATGACCTTCATGACCTGGCGCCAGCAGGCGTGCCTCGTCATGGCGCTGCCGAGGCTGGCGGCGGGCGAAAGGGTGACGTCCGTCGCGATGGCCCTCGGCTACGACAATCCGGCGGCGTTCACGTCCATGTTCCAGCGGGCCTTGGGCGCGCCCCCGCGCGCCTATTGCCAGGGGGGCGAGAGCTAGAAAGCGGCGCGGCGCGCTTGCGCGAGATTAAGGCGGCGCGGCAGCGCCGGCGCCGAAGCGGATTTGTAGCTGCGACAAGCGAGCGACTCCGGTTTCGACCCTGCCGGCCCTTGAAGATCGGCTACTGTGAACGGGCGGGAAGCGCGAGACAGTGGGCTTAGACTGAACGCGTAGATTGCGCCAGCAGTTGCCGTTTGGAAAAGGGACTGCGCATGCGTCAGACCGATCGAAGAGAGCGAATTTCCCTCACGGTCGCCTGCCGGGGAACGGCGCCCTGGCGGGCACGCAAATTGTCATTCCGAGCCTAACGAGGCTCAGGTCGGAACGCCAAGCGCCGTCGATACAGCCTGCTGCGCCGCCAAAACCTCGGACCAACGGCGTCCGTGCGTCAGTCCGCCATCGAAGACGAGCGCATGTCCGTTGACGAAGCTCGAACTCGTCGCTGGCGAGGAACAGCGCCGCATTGGCGATGTCGCCGGGAACGCCCGACCGGGGAATCGGTTGAATGCGCGCCAGGATCCCCTTCATGGTGTCGACCGTCTGATCCGCCGCCTGCGTTCCGAGCCCGAACGCCTTCCCGAAAATCGGCGTCGCGATTCCGCCGGGACAGATGCAATTCACGCGGACATTGCTTTCGCCGAGCTCTTTCGCGACCGATCGCGTGAGATGGATCACCGCAGCCTTGGCGGCGCTGTAGATGTGCGGCCCCATTCCGGCCCCGACGCCCGCGACCGACGCGGTCGACACGATCGAGCCTGATCCCTGCTCCCGCATGACGCGTCCGGCGTGCTTCATTCCGAAAACGACGCCCCAGAAGAGGACACGGAAAGCGGCTTCAGCCTCGTCGATGGGCGTGTCGGTAATCGGGCCGCGCGCGCCCGGCACGCCTGCGTTGTTGAACATGCAGTCGAGCCGGCCATGACGTTTCACCGTGTCGGCGATGAGCGCCTCGACCTCGCGCTCCTCCCCGACGTCAGCGCGAAAGTAGGAGACCGACGACCCGAGCTCGTCGACGAGACGAGCACCCTTGTCGTCCTGAACGTCCGCCGCCACCGCCTGCGCGCCCTCGCGACAGAAAAGCTCCACCGCGCCGCGGCCGATCCCGCTCGCGCCCCCCGTGACGATCGCGACTTTCCCTTGAAGCCTGCTCATGGCGCTCCTCCAATTGTCTGCCGACAAATCGCTGGTCCGCCCAAAGCCGGACGCCGACTTCTTAAACGTGCGAATCAATCGACGCCGGGAGCTGAAGCGCGTTCAGGCGAAGGCCAGGCCCTCGAACGCCCCGGATTTGCGCCACGCGTCGAGGTATTTGAAATAGGCCGAAGGGCCGGCAGGATAGCCGACGTTGAAGCGCGCCTCGGGCCCCGGCTGTCCCTCGTTGTTGTAGTAGCCGGGCGTGCAGTCGGGCGAGCCGATCAAATTGCCCATGCCAGTCAGCAGCAGGGCGACCCAGGCGTCCTGGGCTTCCTGGCGTGACCTCGACCTCCCTGTAGCCACCGTCCAGCGCGCGCCGGACCACCGTCGCGATCGTTCGTCCGGCTTCGGTGAGATTGTGGGGAATGTTCGTGATCAGATTCGCGCCCTGCGCGAACTGCACGAAGAAGGCGTTGGGAAATCCGTGCACATGGATGCCGTGCAGGCTCCTCATGCCCCCGGCCCAGGCTTGCGAGAGTTTTGCGCCGCCGCGACCCGTGAGGTCGAACCCGGCGCGCCTCGTGTATTCCGTGCCGAACTCGAAGCCGGATGCGTAGATGATGCAGTCGACCTCATATTCCGACGCCGACGGCGACGACGCCTTTTTCGGTTATCCGTTCGACGCCCTTGCCGTCGGTGTCGATCAGCCGTACGCCCGGCGCATTGAAAGCCTGCAGATATTCGTCATGGAAGCACGGACGCTTGCAGAGCTGGCGATACCAGGCCTTGAGCTTCTGTGCTGTTTCGCGATCCTTCACGATGGCGTCGACCCGCGCGCGAATTTCCTCCATCTTTTCGAAATCGGAGTCTTCGAATGCGGCCAGCACCTTCTCGGTGTCAATTCTCCGCGCGGCATGAGCTTCATCTTGGAGCGGATCCGTTGCGACAAGTCGGTCCAGCCATCCTGAACCAAGTCTTCGGTCGCTGAGCCGCCTGCTGAATTGTCGGTAAAGTTTTCCAGCCAGCGCTGTTGCCAGCCGCGCGTTGCGATCGACGAGAACCAGTCCGGATCGATCGGGGCGTTGGCCCGCACGTCCACGGAGGAAGGCGTCCTCTGGAAGACGTATAGTTCGCCGCAGGCGCGCGCAAGATGCGGCACGCACTGGACCGCCGTGGCGCCCGTGCCGATGATCGCCACGCGCTTGTCCGAAAGCTTGTCCAGCAACCCGCCGTCCGGGCCACCGCCCGTATATTCGTAGTCCCAGCGGCTCGTATGAAAGGCGCGGCCCCTGAAGGTTTCGATGCCCGGAATGCCCGGCAGTTTGGGCACGTGAAGCGGCCCCGTCCCCAGGCCGATGAAGCTCGCCGTGAACCGGTCGCCTCGATTGGTCTCGATTACCCAGCGCGCGTTCGCCTCTTCCCACTCGAGATTATCGACCTCGGTATGAAACAGCGCGTTCCCGTAAAGATCGTACAGGCGGCCGATGCGCGGCAATGAGCCAGAATTTCCGGCGCGTGGACATATTTCTCGGTCGGTCTGTGGCCTGTCTCCTCGAGGAGAGGCATATAGACCATGGACGCGGTATCGCACTGGGCGCCGGGGTAACGGTTCCAGTACCAGGTTCCCCCGAAATCGCCGCCCTTCTCGACAATGCGCACGTCGCCCACGCCGGCCTCGACCACGCGAGCGCAAGTCGCTAGACCCGCGAACCCGCCGCCGACGAAAGCGAAAGTCACATGGTCGGTCTTGTGTTCGCGTGGCTCGACCGGCGTGTAAGGGTCGTCGAGATCATGCGCGAGGCGGCCCTTCAACGCGAGATATTGCGCGTTGCCGTCCGGACGCAGCCTCTTGTCGCGCTCAGCCCGATATTTTGCTAGCGTAAGCGGGAGACCCCCCGGCTATGCCGGGGTGGCAGTAGCAGTTTGACGTTTCCGGCAGTCCACCAGTGAAGTTCCGACGTGAGCAGCCACTCACACGAAAGGAACTCCACCGATGGACGAGTACGAGAGCCTAAGCCACACGACTTGGGACTGCAAATATCATGTTGTCTTCATTCCGAAATGTCGGCGCAAGACGCTGTATCAAGAGCTGCGACGGCATTTGGGCGAAGTGTTCCGCAAGCTTGCGCTTCAGAAGGACTCAAAGGTTGAGGAAGGGCATCTGATGCCCGATCACGTGCACATGCTGCTTTCGATCCCACCCAAATATGCGGTGTCGCAGGTGGTCGGCTTCATCAAGGGCAAGAGTGCGATCCACGTGGCCAGGGTTTATGGAGAGCGCAGGCGCAATTTCGTCGGGCAACACTTTTGGGCCCGCGGTTTTTTCGTGAACACGGTCGGGCGCGACGAAGGAGGCGATCCGCGCCTACATCCGCAACCAAGAGAAGGAAGATCAGAGGCTCGAGCAGATGAACCTGTGGCGTTGATCATGCCACCCTCGGGTGGCCCCAAACTCAAGGGGCCGCGTTAGCGACCCCTCCTACCGCTTCGAGCGGTTCACTTCCTAAAGCCCCCGGCTTTGCCGGGGGATACTTACCAAGGCCGCCTTGTCGATTTGCGGCTGGGACTTGGCGCCCGACGCAGCGGTCGTCGACATCCGGATGGCCCCCGTGCGCGTCGTCGCGCGCTTCGTGTCTGGTTGGTGATTTTGCCGCAGACTTCAATGTAAATATCAGTTAGTTTCATACACAAGTCATTGAGTGTGTCTGTGATTTAGGTCACACAACTCCAAAGGTTGTACTCGCGGTGGAAGGATCGCTGGGCGCCGTGACCTCAAATTCCCTCGTGGTCATCGGTCCAAGTTTGTCTTGCGCCTCGCGTCCTCCGATGCCTCCTTTGGGCGGTAAATCCCATTTCGGGTTCGCACTCGAATGCCGGCTTCTCGCCCAAACTCCGGTCCTTCCCGAGGCGACCCTGTAGGCGCGCTGTCCAAACCCGAAATTCAAATTCAAACACGCGATGCGATCGCCTCTACGGCGGCTGCGCTTCGCCGCGCTCGGTCGCGGCGAAGTCGATTTCGACCCGGGCGCCGTTCGGATCGAAGAAGAACAGCTGCCAGAGGCCGCCGAGATGGCCGCCCTCGGGCAGCCGCCGCAGATCGTATTTCATTCCTCGCGCTTCGAACCTGGCGAGATAGCTCGGCAGGTCCGTTCCCCAGAACGCCATGTGGTCCAGCACTCCGGCGCCATCTGGAATGGCTTCGCGCTCGACGACGTGCAGGACGGCCTTGCCGTCGTTGTAGAGCCACGCGCCTGGGAACCCGAACGCAGGGCGCGCCCCCGGCTCGAAGCCGAGCGCATCGCGATAGAAGGCGATCGTCTTCTCGGAGTTGGTCGTCAGAATCGTGAAATGGTCCATGCGGGCGATCGGCAAGGGGTTCGCTCCTCCCGTTCGGCGGCCGCGCGCTCCAGCCGGCGCCGTCGGCCCCAGGGTCCGACCATAAACCGACTGAGAAGTTCGGGCGAGTCCGAAGGTTGCGTGGCCGCGGCGCGACGAGCGCCCTCTCTCGCCTCCGCGCGGGCGACGCGATCGCCGGTCGCATCGCAAGGAGATGCGAATACGGTCGTCACCCGAATGTCGCACGTCCGCGCCCGGTTCCGGCGCCGCGCCGCCCGTGCTATGCCCGCAGATGCGTCATGGCCGGGCTTGTCCCGGCCATCCACGCCGTTGAGGCCGCTGAGGGGATCCAAGGAGAGGCTGCGAGGGCGCCGCGCCCCTTCTTCAGCCGCGTTCCTTCTTCACCAGCGAGAAACTTGACCGCGTGGATGGCCAGGACAAAGCGCGGCCCTGACGGGTGGACGCCCGGAGCCTTTTGATGAAGCACATTCTCGCCCGCCTCGACGCCCGTCGCGAACGCGCCCGCCTCGGCGGCGGCCAACAGCGCATCTCGGCCCAGCACGCCAAGGGGAAGCTCACCGCGCGCGAGCGCATCGAACTTTTGCTCGACCACGATTTGTTCGAGGAGTTCGACATGTTCGTCCAGCACCGCTGCGACGACTTCGGCATGGAGGAGACCAAGATCCCGGGCGACGGGGTGGTGACCGGCTGGGGCACCGTCAACGGCCGAACCGTTTATGTTTTCGCCAAGGATTTCACCGTCTTCGGCGGGTCTCTGAGTGAAACGCATGCGCAGAAGATCACCAAGATCCAGGATATGGCGGTCAAGAACCGCGCCCCGATCGTCGGCCTGTTCGACGCGGGCGGGGCGCGCATCCAGGAAGGCGTGGCGGCGCTCGGCGGCTATGGCGAGGTCTTTCAGCGCAATGTGCTCGCGTCCGGCGTCATCCCGCAGATTTCGCTGATCATGGGGCCGTGCGCCGGCGGCGACGTCTATTCGCCGGCGATGACCGACTTCATCTTCATGGTGCGCGACACGAGCTACATGTTCGTGACCGGCCCCGACGTGGTGAAGACGGTGACCAACGAGACGGTGACCGCCGAAGAGCTCGGCGGCGCGCAGGTCCACACCACCCGCTCCTCGATCGCCGACCGCGCCTACGACAACGACGTCGAGGCGCTCTTGCAGATGCGCCGGCTGATCGACTTTTTGCCGGCCTCCAATCTCGAGCGCCCGCCGAAAATCCCGAGCTTCGACGATCCGGACCGGATCGACATGTCGCTCGACACGCTGATCCCCGACAATCCGAACAAGCCGTATGACATCAAGGAGCTGATCTACAAGATCGCCGACGAGGGCGATTTCTTCGAGATCCAGGAGGCGCACGCCAAGAACATCGTCACCGGCTTCGTCCGCATCGAAGGCTCGACGGTTGGGATCGTCGCCAACCAGCCGCTGGCGCTGGCCGGCGTGCTCGACAGCGACGCGTCCCGCAAGGCGGCGCGGTTCGTCCGCTTCTGCGACTGCTTCAATATTCCGATCGTCACCTTCGTCGACGTCCCGGGCTTTTTGCCGGGCACGGCGCAGGAATACGGCGGGCTGATCAAGCACGGCGCCAAGCTGCTTGTTCGCCTACGCCGAGGCGACCGTGCCGAAGGTCACCGTCATCACCCGCAAAGCCTTCGGCGGCGCCTACGACGTCATGGCGTCAAAACACTTGCGCGGCGACATCAATCTCGCCTGGCCGACGGCCCAGATCGCGGTCATGGGCGCCAAGGGGGCGGTCGAAATCATCTTCCGCTCCGACATCAACGATCCCGTCAAGATCGCTGAAAGAACGAAGGAATATGAGGACGCGTTCCTCTCGCCCTTCGTCGCCGCGGAGCGCGGCTATATCGACGAGGTGATCACGCCGCACTCGACCAGGCGGCGGCTCTCGCGCGTGCTCGCGATGCTGCGCAACAAGAAGCTCGAGAACCCCTGGAAGAAACACGACAATATTCCGCTGTGAGCGAAACCTCAGACGCGCCGGTCGTGTCGTTCGATCCGGAACGGCATTGGAAAGCGGCTCTCCATCGTTCTCCGATCCGAACGAAGCTGGAACTGGCGGGAGCCGACCATTTGACCGGGCGCTTCAAATCCACCGCCTGACGCGCTTGGCGTAGTCCCGATACGCCGCGCCGAACTTGTGCGTGAGATAGGCTTCTTCGCGCGCCACGACGCCCCAGCGGAGTATGACATAGAGCGCGGCCAGCGCGGCGAACTGCCAAAGGCTGTCGAGCGCAATCGCCGCGCCGACGACGATGACGAACATGCCGAGATAGATGGGATTGCGCGAATAGCGATAGGGACCGGCCTCGATGATCGCGCTTGTCGGCCGGATCGGCAGGATCGACGTCCGAGCGCGGCGGAAGAGGATGAGCGCCCAGAATTCGGTCATAAGACCAAGCACGATGAGCGCCCCGCCGACCGGCTGCCGCGGCCACCCGGACGGCAGGTACGGCGCGGGCCAGATGCGGCCGACCAACCACGCGGCGGCGACGCAGAGCGCCAGCGCGATCGGCGGCAAGATGACGACATTGGCGTGGTCTTTCTGGGGCGCCATGCGATGGTTCTCCGATGCGCCGCTGATCGTAATACATTCATCAGCGCGGCCGAACCCTGCATGGCCGCGCGCTTCATCTTCATGAAACTTCATCTTCGCGAAACCATGCGGCTTTGCCGGGCCTTAACTGTGCTCCGTGGCTTTCGCTTCCGCTACGTTTCAATTCACTTGTCGGAAAATTTTAGCGCGCAGGCTTTTCGCCAACGAGGGAAGCCGGCCATCAGAGCCGGCGAGTTGGGGCGTCGAGTAACGAGTAGGTGAAGACATGTGTTTCGCCATCGACAGGAGCCGGACGATCATCAGCGCGATGATCCTCGGCCGCAGAGTGACCGCACAGGACGTCGCCTGGCTGAGGCGGGAGGTTTTCGCCGACGGCGAGGTGACGCGCGAGGCCGCTGACGAACTCTTTGCCGTGGCCCGGGCGCGGATGAACAACGCGCCGGAATGGACGGAGCTTTTCGTCGAGTTGATCTCCGACCACGTGGTCTGGCAGACGCGTCCGACCGGGGTCGTCACCGACGAGCAGGCCCATTGGCTTCTGCAAAGGGCGGACGAATGCAAGACCGTCGAGGCCCTGGCCGCGATGGTCAACGTGCTGGCCGAGGCGCAACGGGCGCCGCAATGGTTCCTCGCCGCGGTTCGGGCGCGCGCGGCCGGCGGGTGGCCCGGGGTCGAGGAAGCGCTGCGGGCGGCGGCGAGCTGAGCCGTCCGAAGCGAAGCGGGCTGGTCGGGAAAAAACCCCATCGCTTCGATCACTCCGCGCCGCCTCGTCAATGGACTTCGTTCTGTCGGCGAGCGGAGCTAAGCTGGCCGCGTTCAACAATGGCGTCGCCAAGCGCATGGACGCGGGCGGGCCAGTCGAAGGAGGCGGGGAATGAAGTCAGCTGTCATGACGCTCGGGGTCGCGCTTGCCTTGGGCCTCGCCTCGGTCGGCCTGGCCGACGCGCAGCCTGACGCCGCCCAAGTCGTTGGCCCAGTCTGGGGGGCCTGGGGAGGGCCGGGCGCCGGCGACGTTGGGCCAACCGTCTCTTTCGGTCCTTCCTGGGTGGCGCGGGCGCTGGGCCACGGCCCAGTCGGCTGCTACTTCACCCGAGTGCGCGCCAACAACGCCTGGCTGCGGGCGCAGATCTGCGACTGGTATTGACCTCCGTTGACCGGGCAGCGGGGCGATTGACCGATTCGCCAGGCTTCTCGCGCTGGGGAATTGTTTACGCGCCCGCCGGCTTCCAATAGAACGACCCCGCTGGAAAGCTCGCGCTTTCCTCTCCTGGGGCGCAGATGTTCAAGAAGATTCTCATCGCCAACCGCGGCGAAATCGCCTGCCGGGTCATCAAGACTGCGCGTCGCATGGGGATCAACACCGTCGCTGTCTATTCCGAGGCCGACAAGGACGCCCTGCACGTCGAGATGGCCGACGAGGCGGTCGCCATCGGGCCGCCGGCCGCGGCGCAGTCCTATCTTGTGATCGACAAGATCGTCGAGGCCTGCAAGCGGACCGGCGCGGAGGCCGTGCATCCCGGCTACGGCTTCCTGTCCGAGCGCGCGAGTTTCGCGCAGGCGCTCGATGAGGCGGGGATCGTCTTCATTGGCCCCAACCGGAAAGCCATCGAGGCGATGGGCGACAAGATCGAATTCGAAAAAGTTCGCCAACGCCGCCAAGGTTTCCACCGTGCCGGGCTATCTCGGGGTGATCGAGTTGCCCGAGCGCGCGGCCGAGATCGCCGACGAAATCGGCTATCCGGTGATGATCAAGGCTTCTGCCGGCGGCGGCGGCAAGGGCATGCGCATCGCCCACACGCGCCAGGAGGTGTTCGAAGGCTTCGCCCGCGCCAAGTCGGAGGCGAAATCCTCGTTCGGCGACGACCGCGTGTTCGTCGAGAAATTCATCGTCAATCCGCGCCACGTCGAGATCCAGGTTCTCGGAGACAAGCATGGGCAGGTCATCTATCTTGGCGAGCGCGAATGCTCGATCCAGCGCCGCAACCAGAAGGTGATCGAAGAAGCGCCCTCGCCGCTCATCGACGAGGAGACGCGCCGGAAGATGGGGGAGCAGGCGGTCGCTCTCGCCAAGGCGGTCCATTACGATTCCGCCGGCACGGTCGAGTTCGTCGCCGGCCAGGACCGCAGCTTCTATTTCCTCGAGATGAACACTCGCCTGCAGGTCGAGCATCCGGTGACGGAGCTCGTCACCGGCATCGATCTCGTCGAAGAGATGATCCGCAGCGCCGCCGGGGAGAAGTTGCGCCTCACCCAGGCGGACGTGAAGCTGAAAGGCTGGGCGGTCGAGAGCCGTGTCTACGCCGAAGATCCGACCCGCAACTTTCTGCCCTCGACCGGGCGTCTGGTGAGGTACCGGCCGCCGGCGGAGGGAACGCGCCATGGCGTCACCGTGCGCAACGACACCGGCGTCTTCGAGGGCGGGGAGATTTCGATCCACTACGACCCGATGATCGCCAAGCTCGTCACCCATGCGCCGGATCGGCTCGCGGCGATCGAGGCCCAGGCGACCGCGCTCGACGCCTTCGTGATCGACGGCATCCGCCACAACATCCCCTTCCTTTCGGCGCTGATGCAGCATCCGCGCTGGCGTGAGGGGCGGCTCTCGACCGGTTTCATCGCCGAGGAATTTCCCGACGGCTTTCACCCGCTGGTCGCCAAGGACGAGACGGAGCGTCGCCTCGCCGTCGTGGCGGCGCACGTCGACCACGTCCTGAACGAGCGCAAGCGCCATATCTCGGGCCAATTGCGCGAACCCGAGCACCTTCGCTTCGAGCTCAAGCGGATCGTCGCCATGGGGCGGAGCCGGATCGAGCTCGAGATCGAGGCGAAGACGGACGGCGTTTCGGTCGTGTTCGCCGACGGGCACAGGGTCGAGGTGCACTCGGACTGGAAGCCGGGCGACCTTCTCTGGCGCGGTGCGGTCGATGGGGCCGAGATCGCGGTGCAGACGCGCCCGATCCTCAACGGCTACGCGCTCTCGCACGCCGGAGTCGGGGTCGGCGCGCGCGTCTATACGCACAGGGAGGCGCAACTCGCCGCGCTGATGATCGAGCGCAAAGGGGCGGACGGCTCGAAGACGCTGCTCTGTCCGATGCCGGGCCTGGTCAAGGCGATCGCCGTAGAGGTCGGGCAGGACGTGAAGGCGGGCGAGCAGCTCTGCATCGTCGAAGCGATGAAGATGGAAAACGTGCTCACCGCGGAGCGCGACGCCACCGTCAAGGCGATCCTGTGCAAGGAAGGCAACTCGCTTGCGGTTGACGCGGCGATCATGGAGTTCGCATGAGCAAGGCCGGCGAATTGCAGGTGACCAAGGTGGTCCGCCGCCGCCGCCTCTCGTCCGGCTCGCCGTTCGAGGCCGCCTACGGCTATTCTCGGGCGGTGGTGGCAGGCAATATGGTCCTGATCTCTGGGACTACCGGCTACGATTACGCGACGATGGCGATGCCCGAGGATCCGGCGGAGCAGACGCGCAACATCTACCAGACGTTTGCCGCGGTGTTGAAAGAGGCAGGCGGGACGCTCGCCGACATCGTGCGGCTAAGAACCTTCGTCACGCGCGCCTCCTATTGCCAAGCGGCGCTGACCGTGCAGGGCGAGGTTTTCCGCCAAATCCGCCCGGCGGCGACGATCCTCGTCGTCCCCGGACTGCTGAGGCCGGAAATGAAAGTCGAGATCGAAGCCGAAGCGCGGCTCCAGCCGAAAGACGACGGCCAAGCGCGCGCGAAGCGCCCAACCCCCGGCGTGCCGGCCGGCGCTGCGCGCGAACCGAAAAATAAGGGGTAGCGGCGGCAGACGGCCGTCGCGATATTCGTCAGCCGGCCTTCTTGACCCAGAGCAGGCACCAGCCGGTTGGGGAGATGGTCGCCGTCGACCATCTTGCACGCGTTTGGCGCAATGAAGAAGTTGCAGGCGTCGCACTGATGACCGTCCTTGGGGTCCGTCTGATATTTGACCGCGGCCTGCGCCATTTTCGCTTCCGCCGCGCCCGACATCAGCGCGAGTGCCGGCGCGGCGCCGGCCGCTGCAATCAGAACCGTGCGGCGGCTGACCTTTTTCCCAGCCTTATCCATGGATCGCCTCCCAGAATTAAGAGTCCGGCAAGTTCGCCACGGCCTCATGCGCCGATTTCGCGATGCAATCAACCGGTTCGGTCGCCAGAGTCGCCAGACCGCGACCGTGCGAAGCATGTTACGCGGAAATCAGACGCTTTGAATTTCGACCTTGGTACAAGCCGAAGTCAAGAGGACCGGGCGGGAGCGGCAGGGCAATCGGGTGAAGAAGTTCGTGACAACGCGGTGAGAAGCTGAATTTGTCGAAATCCTCTGATTCGCTTTGTGGGGGATTTTATGGACGACATTGCTGAGAATTTCGCGGCTGTGGCCGAAACGACGATTTTCCTTCAATACTTCAAAGATATTGCCGGACGGTCGGCAAGCCGGGAAGGTGATCTATCCGCTCGACGAAATCCTGCTCTTGTGCCTTCTGGCGGTTCTGGCGGGCAGCGAAGCGTTCACCGAAATCGCGCGGTTCGGTGAGAAGAAGCTGGCGCTCCTGCGCCGGTTCCGGCCGTTCAAGGACGGAACTCCGGCGCATGATCATCTGGGCGACATTTTCGCCACGCTCGACTCTGCGGCATTCCGGCGCTGCTTCATCGCTTGGGCGGCGGCTCTGACCAACACCCCGGCCGAGGTGATCGCCGTCGACGGCAAGACCTCGCGCCGCTCCCATCGAAAGAAGGGATCGAAGCAGCCGATCCACATGGTCTCGGCTTTCGCCGCGCGCCAGCGTCTGGTCATGGGCCAAATCGCGGTGGCGGAAAAATCCAATGAGATCGTCGCCATTCCGGCGCTGCTCGACATGATGGCGATCGAAGGCGCCGTCGTCACCATCGACGCGATGGGATGTCAACGCCACATCGCAGGCAAGATCATCGACAACAAGGCTGATTACATCATCGCGCTCAAAGGCAACCAGGGCACGTTGCACGATGACGTGAAACTCCTCGCCGCCGAGCAGAAAGTCAACGGTTTCAAAGATGTCGTCATCAGCCGACACGAGACGGTCGACGGCGATCATGGGCGCATCGAAACCCGTTCCTACACCGTATTCCACGACGTTGAATGGCTGCAACAGCGCCATGACTGACCGGGATTGAAAGCCGTCGTCATGGTCGAGAGCCAGCGCGAAATCGAAGCTAAAATCTCAAACGAAACCCGCTTCTGCATCACTTCGCTGACCATGCTCGCCAATCTGATCGGGCCGATGATCCGAGATCATTGGGCAATCGAGAACGGGCTGCATTGGGTGCTCGACATGATCTTTCGCGACGACGAATGCAGGGTCCGAACCGACAATGCGCCCGCCAACTTCACAACCCTAAAGCACATGGCAAGCAACGTCCTTCGAACCGCTCCAGGTAAAGATTCCCAACGCCTGAAACGAAAAACCGCGGGATGGGACGACGACTACCTCGCAAGCCTCATCGCCGCATGATCCGTTCACCCGATTCCCCTGGCGGGAGCGGCGGTTCTCAGCGTGCCCTTCGGCTTCCCTTGTGAAAGCCGAGGGCTGGGGATCGGCCTGTCGGCGGTTGGTTCTGCAACCCGCTCGCGGCTCGCGAACCCGACCTCGCGGCGCTATTGCATGCCTTTGTCGGTCAGCGTTTTCAGAAACGCCACCAGCGCGTCGACATCCTGGTCGCTGAGCCGTGGCCGCTGGCCGGGCTTGCGATCGTAAGGAACCTCTTCGGTGTTGGCGTTCTCCTTATTGGCGCCGGGCAGGTCGTCGAACTTGTCGACCTCGCCGGTCTTGAGCTTCGGGTACCAACGCTTCGGATCGGTGTCGCGCGTCGCGTAGAAGGAAATGGCGTCGCGCAACGAGGCGAAGTAGCCGTTGTGGTAATAAGGACCTGTCACTGCGACATTGCGCAGGGTCGGCACTTTGAATTGGCCGCAGAGCGATCCGAGCTTGATTTCCTTCGGCAGGATCGCCGCGAGTCCCGGACGCTTGCACAGGCCGAGATCGAAAACGGTCGGGTCGGCGTTGACGGGGATCGCCGGGTTTCTCGGCACGCCGAGAGCATCATAGGTGAAGTCGGTGAAGATCCAGTCGGTCGGGTCCTTCGAGTCCGTCTTGCCCACGTGACAGGCGATGCAATTGCCTTGCTTGGGATTGGTGAAGAGCTCGAACCCACGCGCTTCGATCGGCGTAAGCTTCGCCTTCCCGCGCAGGTAGTCGTCGAACTTGGAGGAGAAGGGCGCGAACCGTTCCGTCGACTCATAGGCGAAAAGGGCGCCGCCCAGGTCCGTCATGGCCGACTTCGGATCGGCGAAAGCGTCGGCGCCGAAAAGCGCCGTAACCATCTCGGCGTAGTCGCCTGCTTTCACCTTTGCGACGACCGCCGCAATCGATGGATTGTTCATCTCGAGCGGGTCGAGCAGGGGCACGACCGGCTGCTCGGAGAGATCGGTCGCTCTTCCGTCCCAGAACTGTCCGCCCTTGGCCTCGAGCGTCTCCTTGCCGTCGTCGATGTCCTTATAGAAGCCGAACGCCGGGCTGTAGGTCTTGTACATGATCGTCGGCGTCTTGCGCCGGCCGAGCTTGTCGGGCGTGCTGCCTGCGGCGACCGCCGCGATTGGCGAGCTGTTGTTGCCCTGGAAGGCGTGCTTCGGGTCATGGCACGACGCGCACGACTGGCCGCGCGGCTCCGAAAGGTTCTTGTCCTCGAAGATGCGCTTGCCCAGCAACTGAAGGTCGGTCAGCGATTTTTCGTCCTCGGAACGGACGAAGGCCGCTGGAGACGGCGTCTGCGCAAAAGCGCTGAGCGTGAGCCAAGCGGTGAAGCCGACGCTGAGAAGCAAGGCGCTCGCGCCTCTGGTCGACATCGGAGCCTCCACCAAAGCGCGGGCTCAAAGCCCGCCGCCCTGCTGCCCTTAGCGGCGCCGGCCAACGGCGCCAATGGGGCGAACGCAACATTGAAATCCTTACTGTTTTGAAACCATTTCAAACTGTCGGAGGAGCGAGGGCTTGCGGGGGTCGTCCTCGCCTTGAACTGGCCCCAAGGCCGGCGCCTGACTTGTCGCGTAAAGATCGCTGGAGCCATGGGCGAGGGAGGCTGAGCGAAAATGACGGCGCGGCCGCTTGCGTACGGGTTGGCGGCTTTGGGCCTGCTCGCCGGCCTAGAAAATCAAGTCGCTTGGCGACACGACAGGGTGCTGACCTTGGCCGCCATGGTGGAGTCCGAAGGGTCGCTGGTCTGAGTGCCGCCCCAACACCTTCCCGTCATCCTCGCAACCCTCGCCTTGCGGCTGATTGGGAAGCAGTGGTCGAATGACCGATCGGTCGAAATCGGTCAGTTGGCGCCGGGTCGTCTAGCAAATACCGACCTGCGCAAGATTACTTGAGGTCGCTGACATAAGCGGCGACCGCGGCGATCTGCTCTTTGGTCAGCTTTTCGGCGATCGGGCCCATGATCGCCGAATTGCCCGGATTGTTCGGGTTTTGCCCACGTTCCTTGGACCAGGTCGTCAGCTCGTTGATGACGTAGCCATAAAGCTGGCCGGCCAGGCGCGGAAACTGGTCTAAGCCGTGGGCGTCCTGGCCATGGCACGACTCGCAGGCCGGAACCTCCGCGCTGGGAACGCCTTCATGGTAGATCTTTTCCCCTTCGGACATGAGGTCTCTCGGAGCGCCGCCATAGGGCGGCGGGTCGAGATCCTTGAAATGTGTGGCCAGGGCGTCGACCATCGCCGGGCTGAGGACATGGGCCACATTGCCCATCACGGGGTTCAGTCGGCTGTGATCGATGAAGGCCTGCAATTGGTTCTTTATGTAGTCCGGCTGCTGGCCCGCGAGTCTGGGCATGGGATTCGTCCCTATGAAGCCGCGCGCCGACAGCCCGTGACACGTTTCACAATAGCCCGCCTTGGCTTTAAATTCCTTCGCTGAAACGCCTTCGGGCTGTGCAGGGTTGCTCGTCTTGGTGTCTTCGGCGTCGGCCCCAGCGCAGAAGATGACGGCGAACAGCGCAGCCGGCGCGAGAGCCTTGACAACCTTCATGATCTTCCTCCCAAAAATTTTCGCGCCGCTATCCGAAGCGGCGCCCTTCCGGCTGCGATGTTCTTCACAAGGAGACCTCGCGACATCGTCATCGCGGCCAAGCTCGACCGCCTGTTCCGTTCAGCCTTGGATGCGCTCAAGGTCCTCGAGAGCCGCCTTCGACAAAGCTCAAATACGACGCCAGGGCGGCGATTTGAATTCGGCGACAAAGAGCGCCCGACTTTCGGCATAGGTGTCCCATAAGTGTCTTGGCCCTGGCTCCACTGCTCGAGACGACGCTTGAGATAGTTGTAAGAGAGCCCGCCGAGGCGCGGAATCTCGCGGACGCCCTGCGCCTCGGGGCCATGGCATGCCTGGCAAGCGGCAATGTTCTCACTCGGGAACGCCGTCTTCAAATATAATCTTGCCCTCGGCGGCGAGTTCGCTTTCGCCGTCCTTCGCGGCCTCGAGCGGAAGCGCCGAAAAATATGCGGCCAGATTTCGTAGCGTCGATGGATCGAGATGCGCGGTAGCGAACCACATATACTTGGTCGAAAGGAATTCATCCCGCCTATGGGTCGCAAAGGCTTGGAGCTGATTCACCAGATAGTCTACCCTCTGGCCGGCCAGTCGGGGCGCCTTGGAATAGCCCTGCGCGGACGTTCCATGACACCAAGTACAATTGCGAACCGACAGATCATCCGCCAGAAGCGGTCCCGTTGTGGCGAGGGAAATTGCAAGGACCGCCATTTTCGTACCGAAGTGCTTCATGATCCAAGGTCTCTTGCGTGACGAATTCCGCCCGGTTGAACGCCATGATTTACCTGAGCGCGCTGACATATTCGGCGAGCGCCTCCACCTGTTTCGGGGTCAAATTCGCCACGGTCGGCCGCATGATCCATGATATGTCCTGACGCCCGCCCTGGCCGCGTTCGCTGCTCCAGAGCGATAGGGTGCTGACCATGTACCAATAGAGCTGGCCCGCGAGACGAGGAATTTCGCGCTGCCCCTTGGCGTCGGGTCCGTGGCAAGCGGAACAGGCGGGAACATTCTGATCGGGCAATCCATTCGCAAAGATCTCTCTCCCCAAGGCGACGTCGCCCCTGGGCGCGCCGTCAACGGGTGGAGGATTCAAGGCGCTCATGCGCGCGGCCAAAACGGGGATCATGTCGGGCGTTATGCCGTGGGCGACATTGGCCATCACGGGGTTCAGCCGCCGGCGCTCGAGGAAGGCGTGCAACTGATTTTCGATATATTGCGGCTGCTGCCCGGCGAGTCGCGGCATGGCGTAAAACCCGCGAAAACCCTGCGCGGACGGACCATGACAGGTCGTGCAATATTCGAATTTCGCTTCAATGCCCCCGGCCCTCGCGTGGACATCTTGGGCCCCCGCCTGGGCCTGACCGGCCGTAGCCGCCAAAAAAACCGTCAGGGCCGATGTCAACGCCACGCGCATACGAACAGCTTTCATCTTCCTCGCCTCCCGCCTCTTCCTTTTTTCGCCGCCCGGAATCCGCTCGCCGGCCGCGAACATTTCCCCCGGCGACATTCGCGGCGCGCCCGCTGCTGCTGCTCGGCGACCGCTTTCCTCCGACGGCCGCCCTCGTTAGTCAATCGAGCGCCCCTCTCGCTGTGCCTCGCTGTGCTAACCAAAGTGACGCGCATGGCGAATTATGCTTCCCTTGAGGCTTTTGCGTTCAGAACGCGAGCCACGCATAGGCGAAGACGGAATTGTTGCCCTGCGCGTTATGCGTGCCGCCGAGGTACGACCCGTCGAAATTGTTCGTCCCGCCGTAGAGGTGGAAGTACTCGGTGAACTGGATGCCGAGGCGGACGTTCGTGGTCGAGTAGGGGAGCGGCGGGGGAGCGCCGTGACTGAAGGGTAGCCAGGCGAGGTCGAGGATGAGGCCGTCGCCGAGCGGACTGGCGTTATAGCTGTTGGCGAACGCGCCGAGGCCATTCGGCAAGCAGGGAGCGGCCGGGGAGCCGTATTCGTTGCAGTCGCTGGAGCCGGAAACGTTGAAGTAACCCAGCCCGATGCTATAGGTGTGATCCCAGACAAACGAGGCGTTGGCTTTGAAGCTGTTCAGGGTGTTGCCGATGTTGGACGAGCCGCCGAGCCCGTAGGTCGCATTCAGCTTCTGCCATTCCATGATGTCGGTGAGCTTCACCGTCACGCTGTATTGGTCGCCGTCGTACTGGTATTGCGAGTCGAAGCCGACATCGAGGTAGTTGTCGGTGCCGAAACCGTACTGGCGGCCGGGCGTGATCTGTCCGTACATTCCGAACGTGCCGACCATCAGGTAATGGTCGCCCCAGTGCGGCTCCAATGCGACGCGCCAGTAGGGGGCGACGTTGGCGAGCGCGTCGGTCGTCGAGTTGCCGTCGCCGAACGCCTGCAGGGCAGGCACGGGAAGACCCTTGTAGGCGGTGAAGTCGGCGTACAGCATGTCGTCCCAGAACACATAGGCGCCGGCGCCGCCGACGATCTGTCGTGTAGCCGTCTCTCGATGTGGGTCAGCGGCGGGCCGAAGGCCGGCGCGATGGTCGAGGAGATCTGCGGCCAGCCGAACGACGGGGTCGTGTTCCACGGGTCTTCGACGGTCGGCGAATTGTTGGCGTCGAGGCCCCAGATCGTGTCCTTGCCGAACAGCTTGAACGTGTCGGCGTAGCGGACGTCGGAGGAGTCGAGCCCGACCGTGCCGCCGACGGGATCGCCGGTGATCTGGATGAACGAGCCGAGGTTGCCGTAGAGGCGGCCGGCGACGAAGCCGGAGACCTGCTGCGAGACGAGATTGTCGTTGGTGTGCAGTCCTGCGGGTTGCGACCCCTCATCGAATGGCGACTGCGTGTGGGTGAAGCCGGCCATGTACATGGCCGCGATCGGCGGGCCTTGCCAGTCGCCGCCGCCCAGGGTGTAGCCCATGATCTTGAACCGCCGGCCGTAAGGCGTCAGTTCCGGAAAGGCGGTGTGACAGGTCGCGCATGGCTGTCCGGTCTGGCGCGCGTAGCTCGGCAAGGCTTCGGCGGGGCCAGCGCTGGCGGCGAGAAACGCGACCGCTCGCGGCCAACAAGGCGGCCAAGGCTCCCGCGACGGCGACGAGTTTCATCCGCAATGCGCTGAACGCCCCTGCGCTCGTCCGAACCGTCGCTGTCGTCATTCTGCCCCCCTGGGGTACGCTTGGCCTTGGTGTTGTGGGCCGCGTCCGGACGGAGTGGCGCCCAAACAACTCGCTTTTTTTAGATACCTGCCATGCAGATTTCTGTGCGTCCAGTCACAACGTATCTGCTGCTGGGCTGGCCCTCAGCCTGGACCGTCGTCAGGCCTTCTTGACCCACAGGGCGCACCATCCAGTCGGCGCGATGTCGCCGTCGACGGTCTTGCAGGCGTTCGGCGCGATGAAGAGGCTGCAGCCGCTGCACTGTTTGCCGTCTTTCGGCGTGTCCTGGTAGCGCACCGCTTTCTGCGCCATCTTGGCCTGGGCGCCGGTCGCGCCGAGAGCAATCAACGGGAGCGCGCCGGCGGCGCCGATAGAGGATTGTGTGCGGCGGCTGACGCCGTCTGACCTGGTGTGCTCGCTCATTTTACGCTCTCCCAAGCTTTCGCCTCTACGCTCTGCTCCGATTTGCGCGCATCGTTGCCCGCGACGGCCGCCATCGCCGAGCTTCGGCGCTGCCGGCCTTCGTCCAGGGAGAATCATTCCCTCCCGAACGCCGACGCAGAAGCTGCCCGCGGTATCGATTTTGATCAATACGTCCACTCTGCGACCAATGATCGCAGCCCTTGGTCGAGTAGTCCCAGCGAACGCGACGGGTTGAGAAACGGTCGAAACGGGACGGCTAAAATGCGGCTGCCACTATAATCTTTGGTAATGTTCGCCCTCCAAGCGCTCCGGCTAACTCCCTGTTTACGTCCCCTCTCCAGCGTCGCGGATACGGACGGACTGCAGCCGCAAACCGGCGCAGAGGCATGACGCCGCTCCTTCCGATCAGTCGACCTACGACATGTCCCTCAACCATCGAGCCGCAGATGGTCCCGCGCGACCGCGCGAACGTCTTGCCGGCCTTCCTCATCCGGAGAACCATCGATGTCCGTTTCATCCATCTCAACTCCAACTTCGGCGCCGCCCGCCCCGCCAGTCGCGCCCGCTCCCGCGCGCGCGGCGGACGGCGATTACAAGGCCGCCAACGTTCAGACCTCGCAGACAAAGGACTCCGACGGCGACTATAAGCCGCTCACGAGCTCCCCTGCGGCGCAAAGCTCCGCCGGCGTCCAAGGGGTCGCTGAATTCGCTGAAAGTCGGCGGATAAGTCGAGCCCAAGCGAGGCGGGCGGGCGCGTCGGGCGCCCGTCCCGCGACCTCGACGGACGGTCGCTGACATTGGCGAACGGTAATCTTCGAACCGCAAATCCGGCCGATTGGGTCGCGAAATCGACGCTCGAAACGTTCGGAAAACGTATTCGCGGCCGAACGTTTTCGAAGTCGAAACCCGGAGACCCTGATGAAGTTGATTAGCGCCCTCACGATCCTCGCTGTCGCCGCCGCCGGCCCCGCCTTCGCCGAAGGCAAATGCACGAACGCGCCGAAGTCGAAGTGGCAGCCCAAGTCCGCCCTCGAGATCCCAGTTGCAGGCGGACGGCTACAAAGTGCGCCAGATCAAGGTCGAGGGCGGCTGCTACGAGGTCTACGCGACCGACAAGGACGGCAAGCGCGCCAACATGGCCTACAACGCCGAGACTCTCGAGAAGCTCGACAACCCCGAAGCCGGCGAGAACTGATCGACGCGAACGCCGCCGCCTCCCCGATGATCCGCGTCTGGGATCCGTTCGTCCGCGCCTTCCATTGGGCGCTCGCGCTGAGCTTCGCCGTCGCGTGGCTCAGCTCGGAGAACATGGAGCGTCGTGCACGAGGCGGCGGGCTACGTCGCCGGCGCGCTGGTTGCGGCGCGAATCGTCTGGGGCTTCGTCGGCCCCAGCTACGCGCGGTTCTCCCAGTTCGTGCGCTCGTCCGGCGATGGTCCTCGGCTTATCTGAAGGCGATCGCCGAGGGGTCGGAGCGCGCGGTTCATCGGCCACAATCCGGCCGGCGGGGCGATGATCGTCGTCCTGCTGGCCGCGATGGCGGCGGCCGCGGCGACCGGCTGGCTGCTGACGACCGACGCCTTCTGGGGCTCGACCGCGAGCGCAGTATGTTCATTCGATCGTTGCGCACGGCGTCGTGCTGCTCGTGCTCGCGCATCTGGTCGGGCGTCGCGCTGGCAAGCGTCCGGCACCGGGAGAATCTCGTTCGGGCGATGGTGGTCGGCGTCAAGCGCGCGCCGAGCCCGGCGATGTAGATCTGAAACCGGGAGGAGGGGCTGATGTCTGAAATTGCTCGAGGACGGCGCGCCGTTCTTCTTCGCCACCCGCGAACCGCCGTCGGCGACCGCGATCGACGACGACATCTACCTGACCGTGACGACGGCCATGCCCGCCTTTCCGGGACAGGTCGAGAAGATCGACATCATTCTGTCCCTCGACTACGCGAAGCACGTGATCGCGCAACTTTCCTGCGCCGTTGCGCAGATGAAGCGCGAGACTCGACTGAAGTCGCGTGGCGCTCATTCCTCCTGTTCGGCGCTCGCCAGCGTGACCCGCAGGCCGGGACGATTGTCCGACGCCGCGCATTCGAGGCCATGCAACTCGGCGATCGCGGCCACAAGGCTGAGGCCGAGCCCGGTTCCGGCCGACGTCCGCGCCGACTCGGCTCGGTAGAAGCGCTGAAAGATCGCCTTCAGCTCCTCGGGCGCGACGCCCGGGCCGTTGTCGGCCACCGTAAGCGAAACGCCGACGGCGGATTCGATTTCCGATTACTTCGACGACCGCGCCCCGCGGCGTATGCCGCAACGCGTTGTCGAGCAGATTCGCGATCATCTGGACGAGCAGCTCCTTGTCGCCCGACATCGGCAGCGCCGCTTCGAGACGCGCAAGCAGCGTCTTGTCCTCGTCCTCGGCGGCCGGCTGAAACGCTTCGACGACCTCGCGCGCCACCTCCGCAAGATCGAGCGGTCGAAACGCCGCGCGACGCGCGCCGGCCTCGACCTGGCCGATGCGCAGGAGGGCGTTGAAGGTTTCGAGCACGCTTTCGATATCCGCGATCGCCGCGTCGATGGCGGCGCTGACCGCTTCCTGCGAGACGCCGCCGTCTCGCGCGCGTTCGAGGCGGCGCAGCATGCTTGCAAGCGGCTTGCGCAGGTCGTGGGCGATATCCGCGCTGACCTGCTTGTTGGCGATGAGAAGCTTCTCGATTCGGTCGAACAGGCGGTTGAAAGTGCGCGCGAGCGCGGTCAGGTCGTCGTCGACCGGAGAGAGCGGGATACGCCGCCTCCAGTCCCCCGCCATGAGGCGCTGGGCGGTGAGTCGCATCGCATCGATGCGGCGGAGAAACTGCGCGCTGAGCCACAGGCCGCTGATTGTCCCGAGCGCGAGCGTCGCCGCGACCGCCCAGCCGAAGGCGGACAGTACGTTGCGCAGGATCTCGTCGGAGCGTCGCCGCTCGTCGCCGACGACGAGGATCGATCCGTCCGACAGGCGCGTCGCCAGCGCACGAACGATTTCCGGATTCGCCTCTGGCGATTCATCGCTCTCCGCCGCCTCGCGCGCCTCCATCCAGCCGCCGGGGCCCCGCATTGGGGCGGCCAAGTCGCCCGCCAGCAGCTTCCCGTCGGGCCCTTCCAGCCCGTAGGCGAGGCCGCCGCCGCTTTCGCCGCGCGCTTCGAGAATGTGCGCAAGCCGCTCGCGCCCACCTTGAGCGAAGGCCCTCTGCAACACGTCGGTCTCCTCGACGATCCTTTCGTCGAAGTCGGCCAGGATTTCGTGGCGGATGGAGAAATAGACGAAGGCCCCGAGCGCCAGCGCCGAGGCCGCGAACAGCGCCAGATAGATCGTCGCCAGCCGAAAGCTGGTCGTTCTAAGCAGCCGAATTCGGGACACGCAACGCATATCCGGCGCCGCGCACGGTCTGGATGAGCGAGACGCCGTGGCCGCGATCGATCTTGGTCCTGAGACGGCTGATGTGCGTCTCGACGATGTTCGTCTTCGGATCGAAATGGAACTCCCATACCTGCTCGAGCAGCATTTTTCGCGTCACGACGCGGCCTTCGCTGCGCAACAGGAATTCGAGCAGCCGGAATTCGCGGGGTTGCAGGTCGATGTCCGCGCTGCCGCGACGGACCGTGCGGGCGATGAGATCCATTTCGAGATCGCCGGCCTTCAGTACGGTTGGCGACGATCCGAGCGTCGGACGGCGCGCCAGCGCGTTCAGCCGCGCCATCAGTTCCTCGAAGGCGAACGGCTTGACGAGATAGTCGTCGCCGCCGGCCTCGAGCCCGTCGACCCGGTCGTCGATGCCGGAGAGGTTGGTGAGGAAGAGCACCGGCGTCGACACGCCCTCGGCCCGCATCAGCGCGACCACGCCGAGCCCGTCGAGCTCAGGCAGCATGCGGTCGAGGATGAGCACGTCGAAGCGATCGGCCGTCGCCCGCAGATATCCCGCGCGGCCGTCCCGCGCGACCGTCGCCTCGTGTCCGCGCGCGGCAAGCCCCGCCGCGATGAAGTCGGCGGTCTCCTCGTCGTCCTCGACAACCAGAATCTTCATCTCGACCGCATTAGCAGAACGACAGGCCATCGCAATCCTCATGGGGCGCGGGCGACTTCCGGGGAGCAAGCGGTCCCTCTCTGAGACGCTGGAAGAGGCTCTGACGACCGCGCGACAGACGGCCGCGCTGGGGAAACCCCCCCGTACAGAATGACAGGGAAGACTAAGGGATCGTCGGCATCATTCGAGGCCCGGTCCGCGCCTTGGTCCCACCCGACTGAGAGGCTGGGGTGAAACTCTCCAGGCCTGACGCGGCGAAGGGAAACGGAGTCATCGGCCAGAGGCGCGCCAGGGGCTTTGCCGCTGGCGCGTTCCAAGCCCTTCGCAGTTTCCATGAAGCGCAAACGTTCACATCTGGCCGTTCCATTCCTGAACGAGGCGGCAACCCGGGCCCACTTCGGCGCGCGCTGCGCCGAAATTGTAGACCGGCTGATCGTAAGCATCGCCCATGGGATCGGAATGGCTGATGGCATATGGCAGTTGGTTCGCTTCTCTCGGATGAGTGAGGGCCTGCTCCTTGTTCTCTCGATGGTCGCCGCCGCCTCCCCTGGCCGACGCCGGAGCGGCGCCGATCAGGGCACAGACAGCCGCCGCAGACGACAGCATCACCAATGTGCGCTTCATGTCGCAATCTCCCAAACTGTCGACCGGATCGCCAACGACGTTCGCAGTCGAGACAGGTGTATAGCGGGTCGCAGGTCCGCGACCTTCCGGAACCAGAAAAGATTCACGGAACGTTGGAACTCGACGATTTATGCATAGTACTCTGGCGACACCGCTGCTTTCCTGAGGCGAAACCGGAGAAAAGGTATACGGTTTAGCAATGTTTGGTGTCTGGAGTCGACTTTGAGCTGTACAGCAGCGCTTGGGCTGCGACTGTCGATACGTCAAGAAGGCGGACACAAGCAAACATATAGCCGAACCTGAAAACGCTGCAATCGGCGCCGAGCTCTTCTTGAGAGCCGGCGGCGGGTCGCAGAGCAGTCCCCGGAATGGCTGAAGCAGCGTTGGGAGATTTGAGGGCGGCAATCTCGCAAAAATGCAATTCCCGAGCCGCAATTATGACTCCGCCCCTTCGACAATAGCCGACTTCGAACCGATCGCAGCGACTGGCGCTGCGAACGCGCCCGATCAGCCAAAGGAGACGTCATGCGGCGGAGGACAACACGACTGGGGCCAATTCATGCAGCAATGCTGCTCGGGTTGAGCGCGGCCGCGCATGCGGCGCCGCAGACGCCGACGGTGGTGCATGTCGCACTTGATGGATCCCTCGACCGGGCCCGAGGTCAAGAGCATGGCGATCAAGGCGGACGCGCAGACCATCAAGGCCGGGCCGGTGGAGTTCGACGTTTCGAACAACTCGAAGACTCTCGTGCACGAAATGATCGTCGTCGGGCTCGCGCGTCCAGGCGCCTCGTTGCCCTATGACCAAAAGGCGAACCGAGTGATCGAATCGAAGATCCGTGACCTCGGTGAAGCCTCCGATCTTGATCCCGGCCAGAAGAAGACCCTGCGGCTCGTCTTGAAGCCTGGAGATTACTTACTCATCTGCAATCAACCGGGCCATTACAAGTCCGGGATGAAGACAAATCTCCTTGTCACGCCAGCGGCGATGTCACATGTCGAGCGTCAACCTCGGAGGCCTTGAAACTTCGAGACACTTGAACCGTTCTAAGCTCGCGAGAGGCGCCGAATGGATCGGTTTCAGCGAGACGTGGCGGACGCCACGACTTGGGTCGGGCTCGTCGCTATTTCAAGTGGGTGAATTAGCCAGGACGTCACCGGCGATGAGGTAGACGATGGCTTTGAGATTTCGCTTGGTTCGGTAGCCTTTGGCTTTGCGCTTGGCGGCCTGCACATTGCCGTTGATGGCTTCGAGGAGGCCGTTGGAAAGGCCGGTGTCGATCGATCTGAGAATGCCCTCGGCCTTGCCCATGATCGTCTTGGCCAGTCGCTTCATCGGGCCGAGATCGCAGACCTGAACCCAGGCGTTCCACCGGTCGAGGAAGCGCCGGGCCGTCTTGGCGTCCATCGTAAACAGTTGTTGCAGGTTCATCCGGATCTGCATCGCCTGGATCGTGTCCAGGTTCTGCGCTTCCAATCGAGACAGCGCCTCCTTCTCCTCCTGTGTCAGATGATCGACGTTCTTCAGGAAGATGTAGCGCCGGCCCTTGATCTGGAAGTTGTTCCTGGCCTCCTGACGCCGCACTTCATCGACGGCCTCGTTGGCGAGCTTGATGACGTGGAACTTGTCAAACGTGATCTCGGCGTTCTCAAAATTCGCCTTGATCCCCGCCTCGAACGCCGCCCCCATGTCGATGCTGGCGTCGGTGACCGCCTCGCGCTTGCCGCCATGCGCCTCCAGGAAATCCGCGAATTCCTTCACCGTCGCGGCGTCCTTGCCGTCGGCTGCGTAGACGACTTTGCGCCGCGCCATGTCGACGAACAGGCTGATGTAGTCGTGGCCGCGCCGCGCCGAGGTTTCGTCGGCGGCGATGCGCCGCACCTCCGACAAGTCCAGTTTCTCCACCGCCTGCCAAACGTAATGCTCGACGATCCGCCACAGCCGCGTGTCGTGCTCGCCCAACCGCTTGGCCGCATTGGCGATCGGCATCGCCTTGGCCAGCGCCAGCACGTAGGCCTCAAACAACAACGTGAACCCGGAGCCCGACCGAGCCCACGGCGTGGCGACCTTGCGCACCCCGCACGTCGCACAGATCACCCGCGGCACGCGAGCGTGCAGGAGCGTGCGGTGCTGGAAGAAGTCCAGATGCCGCCAGGTCTCCTCCTTCGTATCGTGAACCGCGCAACCCTCGTCGCCGCACTCGGCGCAGGCGAACCGGCTCCCGCGCGGAAAATCCACGTGCAAATCGAGCTGACCATCCTCGACCGCAAACTCGCTCCGCGTCACCATCCACGGCGACTGCAACCCAAGGGCCAACTGGAAAAGATCGGTGTCTCGCATCCCCTCACGATAAACTCGATCCCCAACCGATCGCCCCCCAAGCCAAACCAAAAATCCGCCTTACCCACTCTCTTCAGCGAGGAGCCTCGGGTCGTCGCGGGTGACGATCGTACCCAGTACGATTTATTTGCCATGAGCTTGCATTGGGCCACGGTCTTCTTGGTGCTCGCGAATTTCGCCCTGGCCGAGACGTGGGAGAACTTCGTTCGCCCAACGCGTCGTCTCATGATTGTCACCCACATGTCGTTCGGGATCCTGCTGGCGGCGGTCGTGATCGCGCGTCTCACTCGGCAACTCATTCCGGGCCACCAGATGCCGTCCGCCGTCTCGGGTTTTGGTCGAAAGGGCGTCGAAGGCGGTGCACTGGCTGCTTTATGCTCTTCTGGCTGCAGAGGCGGTCCTCGGATTCGTGCTACGCTGGTCCGGAGGGGAAGCCATGAGCTTCTTCGGCCTGCAAATCCCATCTCCCATGGCCACCGTGTCGCGCCCCACCCACCACCTTATCGGCGAGACTCACGACTTGGTTGGATGGGTCATCGTGGTCACCGCAGCTGGTCACGGGGCGGCGGCGCTCTACCACCACTACATTCTGAAGGACAACGTCCTCCGGCGTATGCTCCCTCCGGCCCGGCGGTTCACTTGATCATGCAATCCGGCAGCGTTCGCTATAGCTCATGCGCTTTTCGGCGCTCTGGCATTTTTGGTGTCTTCTGATTTTCCCAGGCGCCGGCGCCCGAAAAGCGGCGCGTGAGGCGCGAAATATCCCTGCTTTCGGCCGAGCAGGGAATTTGAGTTCCCTGCTCGACGAAAAAAATTTCCCTGCTCGACCGCGTAGGGAATTTTTCTGGGACAACCTAAAATCGTGGGGCTTTTCGGGATGGCTTTTCCGAAAATCGGCCGAAACGCGAGAGGTTCCCTGTATTTTTCCCTGTAACCAGGGAATTCGACCGCGCTCGGGAAGCCGCTTCCCGGCGCGCGGGCCGCTTCGAGATGAGACTACAGCAACTTTTGGCCGACGAACTCGCCTTCCTTTATTCCGCCCGGGCCCGGCGCTACGACGATCGGGTAGGGGTTCTGGTCGCCGTTGTCAGGCACGGTCGATGTCAACGTCGTTTGCCGATGGACTCGATCCAGGAAACTGGCCGGTTGCGGAGCCGAGGTCGCCGCCTGCGGAAGCAGGGCGGCGAATGCGGCCAAAGCGCCCAGCAAAGTGGCGTAGCGACCGTCTCGGCGCAAGACGGCGTGATGTGCTGTCATTCGTGTTTCTCCTCGATGGTTCGGACAAACGCGTCCTGCGCGCCCGTTTGCGGTTCAGCGCTCTCCAGCGTGACGGCGCCTTCGATTCGAACCCGCGGCGGACTGCGCGGGTAGGCCATCACGCCCCCTTCGACGCTGAGCCATACCTGGGCTCCCTGTTGCGGCGTCATCTGGCCGGCAACGCGTGTTGCGACCCGCACGCCGCCGACGTCGAGCGACAGAGTGATGCTGGCGTCGTGCCCGTAGTAAGTTACGGCTTGCACCTGCGCCTTTGTCGCGCCGGGGCTGGTCCGTCGCTCGAGCCGTATCTGCTCGGGCCGCACCATCATGTCGACGGGGCCGTCCGGCACGGGCAAAGCCAACTGCAGTCGCCCCAGCGCACAGGTCGCCTTTCCTCCTGCAACGACGCCAGGCAGCAGTACAGCCTCGCCCACGAATTGCGCCAGGGCCATGTCTGCGGGCTGGCGATACAGGTTTTCCGGCGCCGCGACCTGAGCCATGGCGCCGTCGCGCAATACGGCGACCCGCTCGCCCATCGAAAGGGCCTCCGACTGATCGTGTGTCACGAGCAGCGCGGTTGCTCCGGCGGCCGCCAGGACTGCCGCGACAGCTTGGCGCGTTTCGAGCCGCAGGGCCGCGTCCAGAGCCGAGAACGGTTCGTCGAGAAGCACGAGTTTCGGGGCAGGCGCGAGCGCGCGGGCCAGCGCCACCCGCTGTTGCTCGCCGCCCGAGAGTTCATGCGGCGCGCGGCGCGCATAGGATGCGGTCAGGCCGACGCTTTCGAGCAGCGCCTCGGCTTTGCGGCGGTCGCGACGCTGGGTGCGGGGGAGTCCGAAGACCACGTTGTCGGCCACCGACAAGTGGGGAAACAGCGACCCCTCCTGGGAAACATAGCCGACCTGCCGCCGCTCGGGCGGTATGTGCACGCCCGGACCGGACACCTGTCGCCCGTCGATCTCGATGGCCCCGGAATCGGCGCGCTCGAAGCCGCTCAGCAACCTCAGCAAAGTCGTCTTGCCGCTGCCCGACGCGCCCAGGATGGCGAATAAGGCGCCCGACGGCACGACAAGATCGACTTCGCGTAGCACCGGCGTTCCCCGAAACGACTTGCTCAGCGCTGCGATTCGGACGTCAGCCATGATCAAGCCTGGCTCGGAAACACGGCGGCGCCGAAACGATGCGCGAGAACCCAGGTGGAAAGCAGGGAGATCAGCAGCATCATCCCCGCAAACGGCGCGGCGGCGGCAAAGGCCAGCGTCGACGTATTGGCCCAAACCTCGGTGGCGAGGGTCCGCGTCCCGATCGGCGCCAGCAATAGCGTCGTGGTCAACTCTGTGACGACGAAGATGAACACCATGGCGGCGCCGGCCCCGAGGCCGGGTCCCGCCAGCGGTGCCAGCACTCGGACGGTCACCCCGAACCAACCCAGCCCGAGCGAGCGCGCCGCCTCCTCGAGTCCGGGTTGGACCTGCGCCAACGCCGAGCGGACGCCGACCAGAGCGAATGGCAGGAACAGGATCGCGTAGGCGACGACCAGCAGCGCGGCGCTTTGATAGAGCGGGCGGATCGTCTGGATTGTGAGCGAAATGAACGCCAGCGCTACGACGATGCCCGGCACGCCCTGCGCCAGATAGGCGATCCGTTCGAGAATGACCGACAGGCGGCTCGGGTAACGCGTCGTGAGATAGCCGAGCGGCGCCGCCAGGAGAAGGGCTGCAGCCGCTCCGGCCAGTCCGTAGCTGAGGGAAGCGAATGTCGCGCTGAAGAGAAGCGGCAAAGATGGCGCGACCGGCGACGTGGCGGCCTGGGCGTGCTGCAGCAGCCAACAGGAGATCATGCCCAGCGGCAAGCCGAGCGTCGCGCTTGTCAGCGCCGCGAGCGCCAGAAGCGCCGGCCATCGGGCCGGCCCCAGACGCGCGGGCGCGGCGATGCGGCGGGCGCCGGAGCCGACGCGCGCGTAGCGCGCACGCCCGCGCACATTCAGTTCTGCGACCACGCAGACAAGACACAGGGCGATGAGCACCAGCGCCAATAGCGACGATTCCGGCCCCTCGAGGCCGGTCCTGTACTGAGCGTAGAGTTCGGTCGTAAAGGTGCGAAAGCGCAAGAGCGCGAAGGCACCGAACTCGATCAACGTGTCGAGGGCGACCAGCAACATGCCGCCGTAGAGAGCAGGCCGCAGTTGCGGCGCCACGACGCGAACGAAACATCCCCACGCGCCGTGACCGAGCGAACGCGCCGTTTCCTCCAGCGCCGGATCAAGGCCGCGCAACGCCGCGGCCACGGGCAGATAGACAAGCGGATAATACGCGCAGGTGACCACCAGCAGCGCTCCGGCGAAGTCCTGCAGCTCATTGCTGAGCGAAACCCAGGCATAGCTCGAGATGAACGGCGGAACCGCCAAAGGAGCGGCGGCGAGCACAGCCCAGACTTTCCGGCCGGGGAGGTCGGTCCGCTCGACCAGCCACGCCGTCGCCGTCCCGATGACGGCGCAAGTGAACGAGGCGGCGACGACCAGACCGACCGTGTTGACGAGCAGTCGGCCAACGAGCGGGCGCACAAGCAAGTCGATCGCATCCTTCACGTTCAAGCCGGCGGCTTGAACGATTGTGACGAGGATCGGCAGCAGAACGAGCGCGGCCGCGAGTACGGCTGCGCCGATCAAGGGAACCGGGGCGCGCCCGCTTCGATTGGCCGTCGAATGCGCGCCAAGACCCGAATTGCCCTGAGCGACATTGATGCCGGCGATTTGCGACATCAGATCAAGCCTGCCTCCCGCAAGAGCCCGGCGGCTTCGCGGTCGTCGCCGATTTGCTTGATCGTCAAGGACGGAGGCTGCAGTTCCCCCTTCGGCTTCAAAATCGGGTTTGCGGCAACGCCGGCGGCGAGCGGATATTCGAAGGTGATATCCAGCTTCGAAATCATCTCCTGGGCGGGCTTGCTGACTAGGAACGCCAGGAACTTCTGTCCAGCCGCCTGGTTGTGGGAACTCTTCAGTACGGCGGCTCCGGAGACATTCATCAATCCGCCGACATCGCCCCCGGCAAAATGGTGAATGGCGCTTTGCATCTTGTCGGCGCCTTTCTCCATGCGAAGCCGCGCCCAATAATAGCTGTTGATGATCCCCGTTGCGGCTGCGCCCCGATCGACCGCGGCGACGACGCCCTCGTCGTCATCGAAGAGCATGGCGTTGTCGTGTAGCCCCTTCAGCCATTCGAGCGCGGCGGCGCGTCCCTTCAAGGCGATGACCGCGCCGACCAGCGGCAGGAAATCGGCGTCGGTCGGGGCGATCGCGATCTTTCCCTTCCATTCCGGCTTCGCGAGATCGAACAAGGACGCGGGCAACGAAGCCTCTTGAATCATGTCTTTGTTGAAGACCAGGACGTTTTCGCGCGCCAGAACACCGACCCAATCGCCGGCCGGGCTGCTATCCTGGGCAGGAACGCTGGCGAGCGTCGCTGGAGCGACTTTCGCCAGCAGCCCCTTCTCCGACAGCAATTCGAGCTCCGGCGAGTTCTCGGTGAAGAAAACGTCGGCCGGCGACGACGCTCCTTCCCTCACAATCTGGCTGGCCAGCTCCGGGGCCTCCCCGTTGTGAACCTTGACCTCGATCCCCGTTTCCTTGGTGAAGGCTTTGGTCAGCAAGTCCACCGTCTGCTCATGCTGTGCTGAATAAAGCGTCAGCGACGCTGCAAGCGTGCCGGGTGAAGCCATCCCGAAGCATAAAACGGCAGGCAGGACGAGACGGAGTACGCGGAAACTGGACATTGGAGTTCCTGTGCGGCCGGCAGGATCAAGGCTTCTGGCCGAGGATCTATCGTTCGATAACAATGGCGCAGCGGCCGCGCAAGAACAGGGCATCCAGTTTAGAATTGATTCAATTTAGAAACGTTCTAAAACCGGCATCGGCGAGACTTGGCGACTGAGCCGAACACGTCCGTGGGAGACGGCGCCGCCGCAACCTCTGCGAACATCAGTTTTCCGGCCGGGCTCGTTGAAAGTCGAAAGCACGCTGTGCGGTGACGTCGATCGTCACGCTGGTCGGTACCCGTCGACCGGCCCGCGAACCGCTCGCCGCTCGCTTTCCCCGCCCCCTTATGTTAGTGCGACCGGCAAATGCCCCTAAGCTCCCGCGAAACGCGGTCGAGCGCACCCCAAATCGAACCGAAATGGCAGACATCTTTCAGGAAGTTGACGAGGAAGTCCGGCGCGACAAGGCGGCGGAATTCTGGAAAAAGTATCAGAACCTGATCCTGGGCGCAGCCGTCCTGATCGTGCTCGCTGCGGCCGGCTTTCGCTACTGGCAGTATGAGAAGAACAAGGCCGAGCAGGCGGCCGGCGACCGGTTCCAGGCGGCGATCGCGGCCGTCGAGGCCGGCAAGCTCAATGAGGCGAACGCAACCCTCGCCAAGCTCGGGGCGGACGCGCCGGGAGGCTTCCGAGTCCTCGCCCAGATGACGGAAGCAGGCGACAAGGCGGCCTCCGACCCGCCGGGCGCGATCGCCGCCTTCGACGCGATCGCCGGCGACGCCTCGGTCGATCCCCTCCTCCGCGACGCGGCGCGGCTGCGCGCGGCGTTGCTGCGGCTCGATCAGCCGAACGATGAGCAGGCGGGCGCGGCGGCGCTGACCTCGATTGCCGGCGGCGAAGGGCCGTTCCGGCGGATGGCGCGCCTGACGCTCGGCGCGCAGGCGCTCTCTCGCGGCGAATACGACGAAGCCGCGAAGCAGCTCGACCTCGTGCTCGGCGACCTCGAAGCCTCCCCGACCGAGCGGCGACTGGCCGAGCGCTGGCTCGGTCTGGTCGCCTCGAACCGCGCCTCGCCGAAGTGATACGGCTTCCTGGACCGTCCTTCGAGACGCCGCCTTCGGCGGCTCTGCAGGACGAGGGTTACGACCGCAGTCGCAAACACTTACCTTATCCCTAAGGAGAGAGGCGAAGCATCGCGTGTCGAAGGGCGCGAGCGAGGCAGCCCACACAGCGCCGACAGCTCATGAGCAAAGTCGCGATCGTCGGCCGGCCGAACGTCGGCAAGTCGACCCTGTTCAACCGGCTGGTCGGAAAGAAGCTCGCCCTCGTCGACGACCAGCCGGGGGTAACCCGAGACCGGCGCGAGGGCGACGCCAAAATCTCCGACCTCGCCTTCACTGTGGTGGACACGGCCGGGCTCGAGGAGGGCGACCCGGAGACGCTCGTCGGCCGGATGCGCGCGCAGACGGAAACGGCGCTTCTCGACTGCGACGCAATCCTGTTCGTCGTCGACTCGCGCGCCGGGATCACCGCCGCGGACCGCCATTTCGCCGCCGCCCTCCGGAGGGCCGGAAAGCCGATCGTCGTCATCGCCAATAAGGCCGAGGGACGGGCGGGGCGCGACGGCGCTTACGAAGTTTTCGGCCTCGGTCTTGGCGACCCGATCGCTTTCTCCGCCGAGCACGGCGAGGGCCTCGGCGAACTCTACGACGCGCTGGTCGAGATTCTCCCCGCCGCCGCGCGCCTCGATCCCGACGAAGAGGACGAGGCCGATCTGCTCGTTCTCGGCGAGGAGGAGGACGGCAGCGAACTCGATGTCGGGAAACCTTTGCGCATCGCGGTGCTCGGCCGTCCGAACGCCGGCAAGTCGACCTTGCTCAACCGCATCCTCGGCGAAGACCGGCTGCTCACCGGCCCCGAACCCGGCATTACGCGCGACAGCATCGGGCTCGAGACGGAATGGCAGGGGCGGAGGCTGAAGCTGTTCGACACCGCCGGCTTGAGGCGGCGTTCCCGGGTGATCGAGAAGGTGGAGAAGCTCGCCGTCGCGGACGCCCTGCGGGCGGTGCGCTTCGCCGAGGTCGTCGTGCTGCTGCTCGACGCGACGATTCCGTTCGAGAAGCAGGATCTGACGCTGGCCGACCTCGTCGAGCGCGAGGGCAGGGCGCTGGTCATCGGGCTCAACAAATGGGACCTGATCGACAACAAGTCGGACAAGGCGCGCGAACTGCGCGCCGAGGCCGACCGGCTCCTGCCGCAACTCAGGGGAACGCGGGTGGTCCCGTTGTCAGGCCTCACCGGCGCGCATGTCGACAAGCTCATCGAGGCGGTGGTCGCGACCCATGAAGTGTGGAACAAGCGGATCTCGACCGGCCGGCTCAACCGATGGCTCGCCCCGGTGATCGACGCGACGCCGCCGCCGGCGATCTCCGGGCGGCGGATCAAGATCCGCTACATCACCCAGCCGAAGGCGAGGCCGCCCTTCTTCGTGCTGTTCGGCAATTCGGTGGAAAGCATACCGGAGAGCTACAAGCGCTACCTCGTCAACGGCCTGCGCGAGACCTTCGGCCTCATCGGCGTGCCGATCCGCCTCTCGATGCGTTCGGGCCGGGAGAACCCCTTTGCGCCGAAAAAACGGCGAGGGTGAACGCCCTCCGGGTAACCGGCCAAGGTCGACGGCGGCGGGGGAGTCCCGTGACGGGAACAAGGCGCAGGGTCGCACCCTGTTCTAGCGCCAACGGAGGAAGAAACGGACGCCGACTTAACTCGCTTCTGCGTGATCCGTGCCATAAAGTTGGGCTAAGGTCATTCCGCCAGTGTTCGGATTCGCCGTCATGTCCTCTGTCTTCCATCCGATGTCCTCCATTCACCCTCCGGAATCGGGCGGCCCCGAGCCGCCCACGTTCCGCGAGGCGCGCGACCTCCTTCTCGAGCTCCGCGACCGTTACGTCGCCGCCAAGACCACCTTCGCCTGGCCCCGGCCGGAGCGGTTCAACTGGGCGCTCGACTGGTTCGACGCCGAGCTCGCGGCGGGCGACCACGGCGCGAAGACGGCGCTGAAAGTGCTCGGCAAATCCGTCGAGGCGCGCACCTTCGTCGAGCTCTCCAAGGAGTCCACCCGGCTCGCCAACGGCCTGCGCTCGATCGGCGCGCAGCGCGGCGACCGGCTCCTGATGATGCTCGGCAACACCCCGGAGCTGTGGGTGACGATGCTCGCCGCGATGAAGCTCGGCCTGGTGCTGATCCCGGCGATGCCTCAGCTCGGGCCGACCGACATCGCCGACCGGTTCGAGCGCGGCAAGGCGAAGTTTCTTGTCGCCGACGGCGCGGACGCCGAGAAGTTCGCCGGGACGGATCGAGGGGTCGAGCGCGTCGCGGTCGGCGAGACGCCGGACGGCTGGCGGTCGTTCGCCTCGCTTTTGAGCCCCAATGCCCATTTCCACCCGGACGGGCCAACTCGAGCCGACGATCCGATGCTGCTCTATTTTACTTCAGGCACGACGGCGCGGCCGAAGCTCGTGGTGCACAGCCATGCGAGCTACCCGATCGGCCACCTTTCGACCATGTACGGGCTCGGCCTCAAGCCGGGCGATGTCCATCTCAACATCTCCTCCCCCGGCTGGGCGAAACACGCCTGGTCGAGCGTCTTCGCACCCTGGAATGCGGGCGCGACGATCGTCGCGCTCGCCGGGCGGTTCGAGCCGCGCGCGACGCTCGACATCCTGGTCGAGCATCAAGTGACCGTGTTTTGTGCGCCGCCGACCGTCTGGCGGATGTTGATCCAGCAGGACCTGCGCGAGTGGGCGGTGAAGCTGCGGGAAATCAACTCGGCCGGCGAGCCCTTGAATCCGGAGGTCATCGACCAGGTGAGGCGCGCCTGGGGCCTGACCATCCGCAATTCCTACGGGCAGACCGAGACGACGATGATGGTCAGCAATTCGCCGGGTCAGAAGGTCATAGCGGGTTCGATGGGCCGGGCGCTGCCGGGCTACCGCATCGCGCTCCTCGACGCCGACGGGCTCGAAAGCGACCAGGGCGAGATCGCCATTTCACTGCGGCCGCGCCCCGCCGGCCTCATGCGCGGCTACCAGATCGAGGCGGGCGAGCTGGCGCCGATCGACGGCGCCTATTACCGCACCGGCGACGTCGCCTCGCGTGACGCGGAAGGCTACATCACCTACATCGGCCGCGCCGACGACGTGTTCAAGTCGAGCGACTACCGCCTGAGCCCCTTCGAGCTGGAGAGCGCGCTCATCGAGCACGAGGCGGTGGCGGAGGCCGCCGTCGTGCCCGCTCCCGATCCGATGCGCTACGCGACGGCGAAAGCCTATCTCGTCCTGGCGGCCGGCTTCGAGCCGAATGCGGCGACGGCCGCCTCGATCTTCGATCACGTGCGCAGGCGGCTCTCGCCGTACAAGCGGGTGCGTCGCATCGAATTCGCCGAGCTGCCCAAGACCGCCTCGGGCAAGATCCGCCGGGTCGAACTGCGCGGCCGCGAGCAGGCGCTGGCTGACGCCGGCGAGCGGGCGGCGCGCGAATTCCGGATCGAGGATTTTCCCGAAGGGTGATCGCCTCGCCGGGGCGGGGCCATCAAGAGCGAGCGCGGCAGGCGGCGCGCCGCCGATATCGCCCGCCACGGTTGACAAGCAAAATTCGCAAACCCGAAAATGCCGCCGGGGGGGCTTGGCGCCCCGGCGCGTGGCGCAGGCGGACGGTGACACATGCTCGATATCGTCGTCGTTCTGGCCGTATTCGCGAGTCTGCTGGTCGTCGTGGCCCTCAGCCAGCCGATCGCGGAGCGGCTGAGACTGTCACCGGTCGTCCTCCTCGCCGTGATCGGCGCGGCGATCGGCGGAACTTCGGCCGTTCTGTTGCACAGCCAGCTTTCGCCCCGTTTCGGCCAGGTCGTCAGATTATTCGCCGATCTGCCGCTCGGTTCCGAGACTTTCATCTACGTCTTCCTGCCGCTGCTGATCTTCGAGGCGGCGTTCACCAGCGATGTTCGGCGCATTCTCGAGGACGCTGCGCCGATCCTGATGCTCGCTGTCGTCGCGACCCTCGTCACCGCATTCATTGTCGGGCTGGCCCTCTGGCCGATCGGCGGAACCTCGTTGGTCGTCTGCTTGCTGCTCGGCGCGGTGGTGTCGACGACGGACCCTGCCGCGGTCATCGCCCTGTTCCGCGACGTCGGAGCGCCGGCGCGCCTGACGCGGCTCGTCGCCGGCGAGTCGCTTCTGAACGACGCCGCGGCGATCGTGCTCTATACCGTCCTGCTCGGCATCCTCGTCTCCGGACGTCAACCCGTCCTGGGCGCCGCCGCGATCGAGTTCGTCCGCTCCTTCATCGGCGGCGGCTTGCTGGGCCTTGTCGCAGGCCGCGCCTTCCTGCAAGTCGTTCCCTGGGTGCGCGACGACCGGCTCGCCGAGGGAACGTTGACGGTCGCGCTCGCCTATCTGGCCTTCATTGTTGCCGAACGTCTCTTTGGTGTCTCTGGGGTGGTTGCCGTTCTTACCTCCGGCATGACGGTCAGCGCCTTCGGGCGGACCCGCATCGGGCCGGACAACTGGACGTTCCTCGGCGATCTCTGGGAGCAGATCGCTTTCTGGGGGCATTCGCTGGTGTTTTTGCTGGCGTCGATCCTGATCCCGAAGCTGCTGTTCGACATGCACTGGCACGACCTGACGCTTCTGGCCGTGCTGATCGTCGCGGCCTTCGGAGCGAGGCTTGCGGTCCTGTTCCTCCTTCTCCCGACGCTCAGTCTCGCGAGGCTCACCGAGCCGATCAGCACCGATTACAAGCTGGCGATCACGTGGGGCGGGCTGAGGGGCGCCCTGACTTTGGTGCTGGCGCTCGGGGTTACGGAAAATCCAGCGCTGCCCCTCGAAGTGCGCCGCTTCGTCGGGGTGCTCGCGACCGGCCTGGTGATGTTCACCCTGCTCGTCAACGGCTCGACCTTGCGGGCGGCGATCCGACTGCTCGGGCTCGATCGCCTGTCGCCGGCCGATCGGTTGCTGCGGGACAGGGTGTTGGAGCTGTCCTACGCCGACACGAGCGAGATGATCGCCCGGACCGCGACGGAGCACGGTCTCCATCCTTCCGCCGCGCAGCGTGCGCTGGCCCCCTACGAGGCCTGGACGAAGGCGGAGCGGGCGCGCGATCCCGACGGCGAAAGCGAGCTGACCGAGCGCGCGCGTTTGGCGGTGGCGCTGGTCGCGCTCGGAAATCAGGAGCGGATGCTCGTCCTGGAAACGCTGGCGCGGCGCGCTGCTTCGCCGGCCGCGCTGCAGGCGCTGATGCGCAACGCCGAAGCGCTCGTCGAGGGCGCGAGGAGCGGCGGGCGGCTCGGCTACAAGCGCGCCGCCGATGCGGCGCTCGCCTTCCCGCTGTCCTTCCGGACCGCCTATTTCTTCTATCGCCGCCTCAGGATCCGCCATTTCCTCGCGGAGCGTCTCGGCGACCGCTTCGAGACCTTGCTGGTGACGCGCCTCATCATCCAGGACCTGTCGGTGGGCGCCCCCAAGCGATCGCGGGTGATCTTCGGGGAGAAGGCCGTTGCGCTGATCGATCGCATGCTCGAGGCGCGCTTGGAAAGAACCAAGTCGGCGCTCGACGCGCTACGCCGCCAATATGTCGACTATGCCGCGGCGCTCGAAGCGAGGTTCCTGCGTCAAGCGGCGTTGCGCCGCGAGATGGGCCAATACCAGGCTCTGTTCGAAGGGGGCCTGATCCCGGCGGAAGTCTATCGGGATCTCGTCAACAGCGTCGAGCATGTCGAGAGCGCCGAAGCTCCGCCCCGCTTCGACATCGGCCTCGATACGCGCGACCTCATCACGCGTCTCGAGCTGTTCAAGGGCCTCGACGGCCGGCACTTGGAAAGCGTGAGGAAGCTGCTGAGGCCCCGGTTCACCGTGCCTGAAGAGCTCATCGTGCGCAAAGGCGGGCGCGGAGACGCGATGTTTTTCATCGCCTCGGGCGCGGCCGAGGTGGCTTTTCCGGCGCGCCGCATTCCGCTTGGCACCGGCGACGTCTTCGGCGAATTGTCCTTGCTCACCGGCGAACCGCGCCAGGCCGACGTCAGAGCCTTGACCTACTGCCGGCTGCTCGTGCTGCGCAAGATCGATTTCGACCGTTTCATGCGTGACAACCGCGACGTGCGCGTCAAGATCGATGAGATCGCCCAGATGCGAGTGGCGGTGAACCGGGCCGATCCGGCGGCGGCGCTGTAACGGTTTCTGAGGATCGGCAATCCGGCTCTGAGTTCGACTGGGCCGGGTCTGGATCGGGCGCTTGCCGCGCTCGAACCATGCGGCGTTCTGGTGGTGTGGGAGCCGGACCGGCAAAATCAGCCCGGCGCATCGCGCAATTTGCGGATACTGCGCTCGTGAACGATGCCTATAATCAGCACGCCGTACGGCTGCTCTTCATAGAAAATCACATGCCGGGCGTGTTCGTGCCTCCGCGCTCCAGGTGAAAATTGATCGGCCTTGCGGCCAAGCCGCGGCGTATCAGCAAGCAGTTCAAAGCATCGAATCATGCCCTCGCGGTACTCTTCCGCCTGCGCCAGCCCGAATGTCTCAAACCCGTAAATGAACATGTTCAAAAGGTCGTCATCGGCGTTTTGTGTAAGCCGATATTCACCCATGCTTTACGCCCCGCCCCTTTGCGATTTCCTGCGCCTGGGCAAAGATTTCATCGACGGTGCGGGTGCTGATGCCGCTTTCTTTCGACGCTGCCAGCTTCTGCCGCAAGTCGTCCAGAGTAAATTCCTGTTCGCGCCGTTCGCGGTCGCGGCGGACAAGATCGCGCACATAATCGCTGACACTGGCGTACTCGCCGTGCTTGATTTGGGCCTCGATCCAGTCTTTCATCGGATCGGGCAGGGATACTGTCATTGTCGCCATGCTGGCGCCTCCTCTGTCTTCTTTCAGGCTACCAGAAATAGGATAAAATCACAAATATTCTTATCCGGACAACCCTCTGCGCGGTTCGACGCAATGCCGGTGCGGTCCCTCGCCGGTGGCGTTGCGTAGCAGTTGAACGGTTTCGTCTCGGGCGGCTTCAAGGTGCGCCCTTTCGCCCTCGTCGCGGTCCGGCTGCTCGGTCAGGGTTTTGAATTTATCGCGGTCGCTGCGGGCTGAACGGCTTCACGTCGATTTCCCCGGCCTGCTGGCGCATGGTGTAGGTGTCAAACCATGCCTGCATCCGCAAGAGCATGCCCATTTTGTCCCCGAAAGCCTTCTCGACCCGCAAGGCCATTTCCGGGGACAGGGCGGCGTGGCCGTTCACGAGGTCGGACAGGGTCGCCCGCCTGACGCCGAGAATCTCGGCGGCGCGGGCAACGGGCAGGCCAAGTTCGGCAAGGATTTCCTCGCGGATAAACTCGCCCGGATGCGACGGCTTCATGCCGACTTTTGCAAGGTCTTCGCTCGCTCATCAGTGGTAGTCCTCCAAATCAAGATTGGTGATTTTGTCACTGGCGAGTTCAAAGGTGATGCGCCAGTTGCCGGAAACCGAAATGCTCCATGTTCCCGCCCGGTCGCCGGTAAGCTGGTGGATGCGCCAGCCGGGCGGACCTTCCAGCCCTTCGATGGTTTCGACGCTCCGCATGGCGGTAAGGACGCGGCGGACCCGGTTGACCAGATCGCGCCGGATGCCCCTTTCGTCGTCATCCTCGATGAAGCGTTTCAGCCCTCCATGCCGGTCCGTATCCGGTTTCGCCGTACACTTGCCAAGCCTGTGATAATCGAACCCGGCGGCGTAGCTAAAGGGAACCCTTTTGCGCGGTTGATTCCGCCCCGGCAAGCCTTTGAAATCATAGGGGCTTGATCGCGAAAATGGGTACGCGCATAATTCCCGGCATGATTGGCTATGCCCGCGTGTCGCGGGAAGATCAGAACCCGCAATATCAACTCGACGCCTTGCAGGGGGCCGGGTGCCTCCAGGTATTTGAGGATCGGGTATCCGGGGCAGGGTTCGAACGGGCCGGGCTGGATCAGGCTCTAGAGGCGCTCGAACCGGGCGGGGTGCTGGTGGTGTGGAAGCTGGACCGGCTCGGGCGCTCGATGCTGGAAACGGTCAAGATCGTGCTCGATCTCGACCGGCGCGGAATCGGCTTCCGGTCCCTGACAGAGAGTTTCGACACGAAAACCGCGCTCGGGCGTGGCGTTCTGGCGCTGCTGGCGGCGGTGGCGGAAGACGAACGGGACCGGCTGCGAGAACGGACGAGGGCCGGGATGCAGGCCGCTCGGCGGGCCGGAAAACACGTCGGCAGGCCCTCCACCATGACGCCTGAAAGGCTGGATATGGCGCGGCGGCTGATTGAAGAGGGGAAGGGCCGCGCCGTCACCGCCCGCATGATCGGTGTCGATCCTGCAACGCTGCGGCGGGCGTTGAATTTAGATTGCCGTTCATGACAATCCGTCAACAATGGAAGCAAACTGCGCTTCACACTAAGATCACGATAATACTCGTGGCCATCGGGACAGTTCTTATTCCTGCATGGCAATTATTATTTCGACATACATCGACACCTACCATCACTCAGCATTCCGAGGGGCCTCTAAGCCCAAATATTGTCGATAACAAAGGTAACATTACAATAGGTGGCGACGGCGGTCAGAAATCCTCTCAAGACCTCATCGATGCGCAATGCGAGTTCGAAAATGTTGATCACAACACCTTTGGCACCGGGAGAAACCATCAAGGTATTGCAGTTATTTCCAACGCCTGTAGCAAATGGTGGTAGAGGGCTTTTCGACATGTATATTACAAAAGGTAGTGAATTCGTTTGGCCAAAGCCAAAAGAAAATTTACTGCCTTTGCAAGGATACGAATGCAAGATAACCAATTACATAGAATCACCGGTATTTAATCTAGAGATCGCATTGCAGGAGGAATTCAGAGAATGTATTCGCGATCAAAAGCAGCCTAACGAAATGCATGAAGGGCAAATAACGCTATTGCGCGAGTGGCCTTTCAATATTCAAAAGATCGACACTGGTATAGGAAATGCGTTTATATTTTATATATTCAATGTTAGTGACAAGTTGGTATTTGTGTCTATCCCGGATTCTGTGACACTCACGTTGGCGGATAATACGGTAAAAAATGTGCGGTTGATGCATTCGGGGCCGATGGAGTTTTGGCCACAGTTGAATTTACCAGCCTTGGCGAACCCTTGACGCATCACAGCCTTCTTTATTTTGCACCTGTAGCGAAAGGGAAGGCTTTTGCAACACCCTTCAAAGGGGCCGAAGGATCACGCCAGGCGCTCCGCTCCGGCCCATGATCCTGAGCTGGTGGCGAGCCTTTCTAATGCCTTTTTGCCGCTTTCGCTTTCCTGCCATTGTTCGGACTCGGCTTTGAAAATCGCGGGTTCCTCCCGCCCTGCTCCAAAATGGCTCTTTGCTCGTTCAACACAGATTCTGCCTGGCGCAGTTGCTCAAGGCGTTCTTTTCCTTCCCGAAGAGGATCGGCCGACGAGGGCCTGGAAGGCACGCGGTTTTCAGTCGCTCTACGAGGCCGTAGCGCGCTCGTTCAGCAGCTCCGCCAGCGCGACCGACGTCGTCACCGGCAGGCTGCACGTCTGGCCCTGGCAGAGCATCGCGACGGGCCCCTCGGATCGCGGCAGGTCGGGTCGCGGCGGGCCATTCGGCCACAGACGCCGGTCGAGGCGCAGGACCGTCAGCGACGGGTCGGGTGCGCGCAAAGCGACCGCGGCAAGCGCCTCGGAGAGGGGATGGTCGAGCGGTCCGTCGATGACGATTGAGCCGCCGCGCTCGAGCATGTCCGCCCCCATCAGCAGGAGCGGGCTGCCGCCGACGCCCTCGGGCGCGCCGGAGAAGGCGCGGATAAGTCCGTCGGCCGCCGCGCGCCAGCGCGGCTCGTCGGTCAGATGCCAGAGTTTCGCGAAAACCTCGAGAAGCAGGCCGACGCCCGAGGGCGTCGCGCCGTCATGCGCATGGCGCGGCCTCGCACCTGGGACGTCGGCGGCGTCGGCCGCGGTGAGATAGACGCCGCCCTCGCCGTCGCCGAACAGGTCGAGCGCCTCATCCGCCAGCTGTCGCGCCGTATCGAGCTCGCCGGGACGGCCGCTGACCTCGAACAGCGCCAGCGCGGCGCGCGCAAGAGAGGCATAATCGTCCAAGAGGCCGCGGGCCCCAGGACGGTCCGCCCGCCAGGCGTGCAGCAACCTGCCGTCACTCCCTTTGAGAATCCTGAGGATGGAAGTGAAAGCGGCGCGCGCGTCGGCGAACCATTGCGGTTCGCCGAACACCGCGCTGGCGTGCGCCAGCGCGGTGATCATCAGGCCGTTCCAGTCGGTGAGGATCTTGTCGTCGCGAGCCGGCCTGGTCCGCTGTTCGCGCAGGGCAAAGAGCCTCGCGCGCGCACTAGCGAGCGCGTTTTCCAGTTCGTCCGAGCCGCGCGCCGCGAGGCGGCGCAACACGGTCCGGCCCTCCCAGTTGCCGCTCCGCGTGACGTCATAGCCGGCCTTGAACAGCGGAGACGCTTCGCCGAGGGCGGCGTCGATTTCGTCTTCACGCCAGACGTAGAAGGCGCCCTCCTCGCCGTCCTGATCGGCGTCGAGCGATGCAGCGAAGGCCTGCGCCACCTGCATCTCGCGCATCAACCAGCCGACCGTCTCGTGCGCCCGCTCGGCGAAAATTGGGTCGGGCCAGCGGGCGTGAACCAGGGCCAGCAGTTCGAGGATCTGCGCGTTGTCGTACAGCATCTTCTCGAAATGCGGGACGAGCCATTCGGCGTCGGTCGAATAGCGCGCGTAGCCGCCGCCGAGATGATCGTAGATGCCGCCCGCGTTGAGCGCCTCGAGGAGATTTTTGACCGCCTGGCCGAATTTCGGGTCGCGGCGGCGGAACATCTCGTTCCAGAAGAAGCGGAAGATCGGCGCGTTGGGGAATTTGGGCGCGCCGCCGATGCCGCCGTGCACCGGGTCGACCGCACGGAGAAGCCCGTCGGAAACGCGGGTCAGATCGTCGGGCGTCAGAGCCCGGCCGTGGGCCGGCGCCGAGAGCCGAGCGAGGTGACCCGCAAGCGCCGCGCCGTTCTCTTCCATCGTCTGCCGGCGGGTCCTCCAGGCGGCCGCGACCGATTCGAGCACTTGACGGAACGAGGGACGACCCCAGCGCGGCTCGGGCGGCCAGTAGGTGCCGCCGTACATCGGCCGGCCGTCCGGGTCGAGGAACATGGTCAACGGCCAGCCGCCCTGTTCGCCCATCGCATGCAGCGCGGTCATGTAGATATGGTCGATGTCGGGCCGCTCTTCGCGGTCGACCTTCACGTTGACGAAAAGTTCGTTCAACCGATTGGCGGTGTCGATGTTTTCGAACGATTCGTGCGCCATCACGTGACACCAGTGGCAGGCGGCGTAGCCGATCGACAGCAGGATCGGACAGTCGCGCCGCTTGGCTTCCGCCATGGCCTCGGCGCCCCAAGTTCGCCAATGGACGGGATTTCCGGCGTGCTGCAGCAGGTAGGGCGACGTCGCGTCGCCGAGGAGATTGCGGCCGGTCTCCATGAGGGTCTCCCCGTAGCAGACCCTTCTCCCCGCAAGCGGGAGAAGGTGGCCCGAAGGGCCGGGTGAGGGGCGTCTTTCGACGGGTTATGGGGCCGGATGAGGGGCGATGCAAACCTCTGTCAGCTGGCCCTGCCCCTCACCCCGCCCCTCTCCTCCATAGGGCGTCCGGAAGGACGCCCGTCCGTCGACGAGCTATGGCGGGGCGAGAGGGAAAACTGCGACCTACAGGACCAGCGCCGCCTTCAGCATAGACTTGAATTTGGCCGAGTTGAAGGTCCAAAGGACATCCGCTCCGGCGCTTTCGCCGGCGGCTGCGCCCCATGTGTGGCCGTTGACGGCGTCGGAGTTGACGCCGAGACGGTCGACGACCGTCATGCCGCGGGTGAGATCGCTTTGCGTTTCGATCGCCACCCGGTGGCGCGACCAGGTGAGGCCGACCGAGCGGTCGAGCGCGACCGCCATCGCGGTGGGGTCGGCGAGCGACAGGCCGACCTCTCCTGTCTGCAGATGATAGGCGTCGCGGGCGCGGCTGTTCGATTGAATTGCGAAGCGCGCCTTTGGCGTGCCGAGCGCCTCGATCGCCGCGACCTCGGCGTCGCTCAACACGGACGCCCCGCGCGAAACGTGCCAGCCGACCATTTCGATCGGCAGCGTCGAGCGAAAGACGGCGCGGGCGGCTTCCGGATCGACCCAGATATTGTATTCGGCGGCCGGCGTCACATTGCCCTCGCAGCAGGGCGCGCCGCCCATGACGACACAGCGGCCGATCCTTCCAGCGAGCTTCGGATCGCGGGCGAGCGCCAGCGCGATATTGGTCAGGGGCCCGAGCGTCACCAGGGTGAGGCCGGGGCTTTCCTCGGCGAGGCGGAGAATCGCCTCGACCGCATCTTCGCGTTCGGACCCGCGTTTCGGCGCCGGATAGCCGTGGTCGCCGAGCCCGTCTTCCCCATGAAACCAGTGCGCGTCGTGCAGCGCCCGGGTCAGCGGCGCTCGCGCGCCCTTATAGACCGGCACATCGGAGCCGCAGATCTCTGCGGTGAAGAGCGCGTTCCGCGTCGCCTGCTCGAGGCTGACATTGCCGGCCACGGTCGTCAGCGCCAACACACGAACGTCGGGCGCGGAGAGGGCCATGATGATCGCGACCGCATCGTCGGAGGCGGTGTCGGTGTCGATGAGGAGGTTGCGCATGGGCTCGTCGGGGTTCTCGGGGTCACTTCCGAAATAGGCGATGCGGTACGCCCAGTCGAGGCGCGACGCACCGACTGGCGCGTCGATCCATCCGGATCCGCCCGCGGTCCGTATTTGAGGCGGTGAACCGGGGAGAGTCCGCTTCATTCGGTCCTCCGACTGGCGTCCCGCGGCGGTCCATTCGATCGCGGGAAAATTCGCTGTTCTCGTGGTTTTCGCCGAATTATTCCGCTGTTCTCGCGAAAAAATTCGCTGTTCCGCCGCGTAGCCACGTGGGGAATTTTCGTCGAAACCACTGAGATCACGCGCTTTTTTGGAACGGTTTTCGCCACGACGGCCGAAAAATGAGGTTTTTCGCTGTATTTTTCGCTGTTACCAGGGAACGGGGCCGCTGCGGCCTGTCGCGGATCGAAGAAGCTAGACGGTCGCCCGCAGGCGGGCGAAACCGCGGTCGAGATCGGCCTTCAGGTCGTCGATGTCCTCGAGGCCGACGCTGAAGCGGATCGCCGGTCCGCCGGGCGCCCACCGGGTCGCCGTGCGGTAGGAGGCACAGTCGAACGGCACGGCGAGGCTCTCGTAGCCGCCCCACGAATAGCCGAGGCCGAACAGTTCGAGCCCGTCCAGGAACGCCGCGACCGCGGCCTCCGACACGGGCTTCAGGATGATGCTGAAGAGGCCCGACGAGCCGGCGAAGTCGCGCTTCCAGATCGCGTGGCCGGGGTGCTCGGGCAGGGCAGGGTGGATGACGTTGAGGACCTCGGGCCGCGTGGCGAGCCAGCGCGCCAGCGCCAGCGCCTGCCGTTCGGCTTCGCTGAGCCTCAACTCCATGCTGCGCAATCCGCGCAGCGCCAGAAAGACGTCTTCGGGACCGGCGGGGATCGCCATGAGGTCGGTCGTCCGGTGGAGCTTGCCGAACCACGCCTCGTTGGCCGAGACGAGTCCGAGCAGGAGGTCCGAGTGGCCGGAGAGATATTTCGTGCCGGCCTCGATCGCCATGTCGACGCCGTGCGCGTGCGGGCTGAAGAAGAGCGGGGTCGCCCAGGTGTTGTCCATCAGGACGCAGGCGCCATGCGCGTGCGCGACCTCGGCGATCGCCGGCACGTCCTGGATCTCGAAGGTCTGCGAGCCGGGCGACTCGGTCAGCACCGCCCTGGTGTTCGGCCGCATGAGCGCAGCGATCCCCGAGCCGATCTCGGGGGCGTAATAGGTCGTCTCGATCCCCATCCGCTTCAGCGTCGCGTCGGCGAAGGCGCGGGCGGGGCGGTAGGCCGAGTTGGTCATGAGAAGATGGTCGCCGGCGCTAAGCGCCGTCATCAGCGCAGCCACGATCGCCGCGAGGCCGGTGGGGACGAGCACCGTCCCGGCGGCGCCCGAAATGTCGGTCCAGGCCGTGCATAGGGCTTCGGTCGTCGGGGTGCCGTGCGTGCCGTAGGTGTAGCGCTGGCTTCGGCTCGTGAGCGTGGCGACATCGGGATAGAGCACCGTCGAGCCGCGAAACGGCGGCAGGTTGACGAAGCCTTGCGATTGCGCGCTGTCACGCCCGAGATGCACGAGACGCGAGCGGCTCTTCAAAGACGCGCGGGTTTGGTCGGTCAGCTTGGCCATCGGCGTCGGCGAATTCCCGGGAGCGCCGCGGTCAAGCGGCTCGTTCGATCTTATAAGGACGGACGAGAAGATCAGCGGGAATATTCCACGCTGTGCCGATCTTGTGAATCATTTCGACCGTGAGGGCTCGCCGGCGCGACAGAATTTCCGATGCGCGCGAACGTGAGTTCAGGACATCGGCCAGCTCGGCCCGGGTATGTCCGAGCTCTTCGATCGCATAGTTGAGCACGTCGACCGGATCGAAGCTTTCGTCCGCGGCGATCGGCCATCGCTTCACTTCATAGGCTTCGACCAGCGCCAGGAGCACGTCAAGCTTGTCGCTTTCCTCCGTGCCCTCGGGCGCGCCCCAGCAGGCGTCGATCTCCGCAAGCGCGGCCCGGTGATCTTCGTCCGAGTGAATAGGCCTAATTTCCATTAGACAACCCCTTTAGAATTCCGACACAACCAGAGCGTCGATACGGTCATACTCGGCATGCGTGCCGATGAATTTGACGAACGCCGCCTGGCGACGAAAATCGAATGCGACCACCAAGCGGTAGTCCCCTCCCGCAATCTCGAACCTGATGCGCTCGCGATTCAGCACCTTGGCCTTTGGGGCCGCTCTCTGGACTTCGTCCGTCGACGTCCAGTGTGCGGCCTTGACGAATTGAAACCAGCGCTCGAGCGAAACCTTCGCCTCCGGATGCTTGCGCCAAAAGCCGACGAGCGTACTTCGGGCAATGACCCTCATGAGGCAACCGTAACATGTTCCCAATCCGGGAACAACGCTTGTCGCGACGCCAGTTGTTCCGAAATATCGCGGAAAGGCCTTGACGGGCCGGTAGCGGCGCTCTTTCTGCGAGCGCCGAAGATTTTAGTGCGGCGACGAAGGAGAGTTTCATGCGATCAACGATTGCTTTTGCTTTTCTCGCTGCCGCCGCGCTCGGCTGCCTTGCGGCGCTTCCCGCGGGCGCGGGAACGCTCGACCAGGTGAAGGCGCGCGGAACGCTGATCTGCGGCGCGAACCCGGGGCTGGCGGGCTTCGGGCTGCCGGACAACCAGGGCGTCTACAAAGGCCTCGACGTCGACGAATGTCGCGCCATCGCGGCGGCGATCTTCAACGACCCGAACAAAGTCAAGTACATCCCCATCAACGCCAAGGACCGTCCGACGATCCTCGCTTCCGGCGAGATCGACGTCCTGATCCGCAACACGACCTGGACGTTGTCGCGCGAGCTCAACGGCATGTTCTTCACCGGCATCAATTTCTACGACGGGCAGGGCTTTATGGTGCGCAAGAAGCTCGGCGTCGATTCGGCCCTCAAGCTCGACGGCGCCTCGGTCTGCGTGCAGCAGGGCACCACGACCGAACTCAACCTCGCCGATTATTTTCGCGCCAACAACATGAAGCTCGAGGCGGTCGTGTTCGCCACCGACGAGGAAGCGACCAAGGCCTACGATTCGGGCCGCTGCGACGCCTACACCACCGATTCCTCGGGGCTCTATTCGGAGCGGCTGAAAATGTCGGTTCCGGACGACGATATCGTCCTGCCGGAAATCATCTCCAAGGAGCCGCTTGGTCCATCGGTGCGCAAGGACGACATCCAGTGGTTCGAGATCGTTCAATGGACGCATTACGCGCTGATCACCGCCGAGGAGCTCGGGGTGACCCAGGCAAATGTCGACGAGATGCTGAAGTCGCCGAACCCCAACATCCGCCGCCTGCTCGGGGTCGAAGGGGACTTCGGCAAAACGATGGGGCTGACCAACGACTGGGCCTATCGGATCATCAAGGCGATCGGCAATTACGGCGAGTTGTTCGAACGCAACGTCGGCATGGGCTCGCCGATCAAGATCAAGCGGGGCCTCAACGCGCTGTGGACCAAGGGCGGCCTGCAATACGCGCCGCCGATAAGGTGAGGAGGTTTCCGCCGGCCGCCGCAAGATGGTAAGGGTCGTGCGCCCTGCAACGGGCGCGGGATGTCGACCGAGGACGGCATGACGAAACCAGTTATTTTCACGGTGTCTGCGATTTGGGACGCCGAGGCGAAAGTTTGGAGCGGCCATTGCGACGAGATTCCCGTTGCAGCGGACGCTCCGACCCTGGATGGGCTCCTGGAAAAAGTCTCGCAGATGACGCTCGACGTCGTGCCGGACAATCATCCGGGCGTTGCGCCAGACTCGATCTTCATTCAGGTCGTGGCTTTGCGCGAAGCGGCGGCCGCGGCGGCGTGAATGGCGCCACAGTTCGACCGACCGCTCCGCGACCTTCTTACAAAGGGCGGATGCGTGCTCGTTCGACAGGGGCGCGGCAGTCACGAAATCTGGCGGAGTCCGATCACGGGCCGAAATCCCTGGCCGCCGCACCTCCCAGACTTCGCCCCGGACTTGCGAATGACGAATGTCTGGCCCTTATGACTCGGATTGAGATCGCGCGGCGGGCTCATTTCACGCGCTGAGGTCCAGCGCAAAAATCTCCTTCGGCTCGCGTACGCCGCGTAGCGCATGGCGGCCGAGCGGTTCGAGGCGCCGGTCACAGCGCTCCGCTGCGGCAGCGAATTCGGCTGAGACCAGCACCGCGCGGCCCAGCGGCTCGCACAACCTCTCGATGCGGGCGACTTCGTTGACGGCAGGGCCGATGACGGTGAAATCGAGCCGGTCGGTCGCGCCGACATTGCCGTAGAGCACTTCGCCGATATGGAGAGCGAGATCGACCGCGGCGGCGGGAGCGCCTGCCTCCGTGCGCGCCGCGTTCATCGCGCCGAGCTTTTCCATCGCCTCGACCGCCGCGTCGAGCGCGCGGCGGCACGTCTCGACCCGGTCCGCCTCCTCGAAGGAGAAGGTGGCGAGCATGCCGTCGCCGATGAATTTCAGCACCTGGCCGCCGCGGGCGCGGAACGACGCCGTCAGAATTTCAAAGACGTCGTTGAGCAGGTCGACGACAGCGGGGCCCGGCGCGGAATCGCTCATCCGGGTGAAGCCGCGGATGTCGGCGTACCAAATGACCGCGCGCAGCGTCGTCATCGAACCGCGGGTGACGGCGCCGGCATGGACGCGGCGCCCCGCGTCCTCGCCGAGGTAGGTCGCCAGCAGTCCCGAGGCGATGACATGGCCGGCATGGGCCTTCATCGCCAGCGATAGCGCCGGCAGGGTGGCCTGCAGCAGCGTCACGTCTTCGTCCGCGAAGCCGCCTCTCCGGTCGGTGGCGAAGGAATAGACGATGCCGCTCCCCTGCGACCGGTCGCGGTCGTCGCCCTTGCCGTAGACGAAGAGATAGGCGGCGTAATCGGTCCCGCCCTGGGCGAAGAACTCCTCCAACACCGGGAAATCGCGCTGGTCCGGCCCCGCTTCCAGGCGCCGCCGCATCGACGGATTGGGCTCTCCGTCGTCCGCCCTGCCGATCAAATCGTTGAGCGGGCTCGCCAGCCAGTCCGGCCCCTGGAAGCTGCCGTGGAGATATTGCTCGGGCGCGATGGCGTTGAGCTCGCGCTGCCAAGTGTAGCCGTAACCGCTCCATTGCGGATGCAGCGTTTCCATCGCCGTATGCCCCCGCCACAGCGGCGTTCCTCCCGCGACGAGACGCTGGCAATAGCCGTCGAACAGGTCATAGGCGTCGGCGCCGCGCAACCCCTCGCGCACCGCCCAGATGTGCGCTTCGATGATGCGGCGCCCGAGCGCGTTGTCGAACGTCGTCAGTCGGAGGTCAGCGAGAAGGTCGACGGGCGGCATGGGGCCGATTTTCGCTTGCGTCGCGTCCGGCCGCAAGCCGCCGATTGCTGACCGAGGCAAAACGTGGCCGACCAAGGACCCAACGTCGGGCGAGAGCCTCGACGAGGCGCCGGGGCCCCGTCTAAGGCTTAGGCCCGGGCTTGGGGACGATGAACACCTGGCCCGGATAGATCAGGTTCGGGTTGCGGATCTGGTCCGCGTTGGCGGCGAAGATTTCCTCGTAGTGCGAGCCGTCGCCATAGAACTTCTGGCTGATGCCCCAGAGCGTGTTGCCGGGGCCAACGTGATGGGTATGAATCGAGTCGATGACGACGTCGGCAGGCGATGCCGCTAATGCGGCGGGGGAGGTCGGGGAGCCGGGCGCGGCCGTGGCGGGATAGTCGATCGGCGCCTCGGCCCGCCCGGCGACCTTGGCGTCGGACGGATTGATCTCGTCGGCCCGCAATTGGTAGCCGCCGGGCGTCATGCCGTGCTCGATCGTCAGCGACCAGCGGCCGTCGGCGCCGGTCTTGGCGTCGCCGACGTAGGCGCCGCTGAGATAGAGGCGCACCACGGCGTTCGGCCTCGCCGAGCCCATGGCGACCAGGCGGCCGCCCGGGCTGGCCTCGATCGACTTGACCGCGACTGAGCCTGATGGCCCAGCGGGAACGGATCCGGCGGGAACCGCCAGGGCCGTCGAAGAGGGCGGAGGCGGCTGGGACGAGGCCGGCGAAGCCGCCGGCGGCGGTTCGGGCACCGCGACGGCGACGCTTATGGTGTTGGAAGTCTGCGCCGAAGGACCGGCGCCGGTCGACAGCGCCAGGCTATGCTTCCCCGGCGGCAACGCCGGCGGGATGATGACGAACTGGCCTTCGGCGTTCGCCGTCGCCTCGGCGACGGTCTTGCCCGCGTCCGTGAGTGCGACCTTCGCGTTGGGCGCCGCGCGCCCGGCGACGACCGCCTCCCCGGTCGGCTCGACGCTGACGACGTCGAACGCCGGCTTGTCTTGGGCCGCGGCAGCCACCGGAGACGGCTGCTTGGCGGCAGGGGCGCTGGCCACAGCGGGCGTGGGCGCCTTCACGGCCCGGGCGGGCGGCGCAGGGGTCTCGGGCGCCCGCTCAGCCGCCGCGAAGGGAAAGGGACTCGGCCAGATGAACGTCGGATGCGCCCAATAGGCCGCCGCGGTTCCCGCGACGACGACGGCGGCCCCGGTCGCGGCCGCCCAGATCGTTGCTGTTTGCGAAGGCATGGTCGCTCATCTTTCAGAAACGACATATAACGCTCGGTTTGCTCGGCGACAATGCGATGTCATGCCGCTGTCATGGGCGCCCCAACGAAATGCGGCAGCCCGGTTGAGGGGCTTCGGGACAAGCGGGGGCGTCAGGCCCGGAACAGTTCGCGCTCGATTCCCGCGGCTGCGAACACATAATCGCGGCTCGCCTCCAGTTCGGAGCGCAGCTTGGCGACGTCGTAGCCGACCATTCCGCCTCGCCATTTCTTGATCTGGCCGGCGCAAAACACGGTCGACACATTGGACCGGTCCATCAGCGTCACGACGGCGCCGGGCGCGTGATTGAGCGGGGCCACGTTGAGCGCGGTCGCGTCGAGCAGGATGATGTCTGCCTCCTTGCCCGGGGTCAGCGAACCGGTCCTGGCGTCGATCCTGAGCCCTCTGGCCCCGCCCATCGTGGCGAGGCCTAGCGCGTCCCAGACCGACATGAGCTTCGGATAGTCTTCGCCTTTCAGCGCCCGTTCGTTGGCCAGCATGCGCTGCAGCGTCATGACGCCACGCATCTGGGTGAACATGTCCGCCGTCATCGTGCATTCGACGTCGCTCGACAGCGACATGCTCATGCCGAGATCGAGCGCCTTCTGGATCGGCGGCGTCCCATGCCGCATCTGCATTTCGATCGGCACGGCGAATGTGACATGCGCGCCGGCGTCGGCTGCGGCCTTCCAGGCCATGTCGCTCATGCCGGTCATGTGGATGAAGAAGCAGTCCGGGCCGAATTGGCCGGCGGTCGCCAGCGCATCGAAGGTCGGCTGCATCCCGAACGTCCCGACCACATGCAAGGCGATCGGCAGGTCCAGCTCGCGACCGGTCTTCCAGGCGTTCTCGTAGCCCGGCAAATAGATCTCGCCGCCCATGAACATGCTGAGCAGCTGGTCGGATGAGGAAAAGTGCTGCTCGCGGATGCGCCTCGCGTCGGCGGGATATTTCGCCTTGTCGCCCCAGCCCTCGAAATAGCCGAAGACGGCGCGGCGGCCAGCCGCGCGAAGGCCCTCGATTGCGGCGTCGGAATGTTCCGGCGAATGATGGATCTGGCTGATGTCCATCACCGCCGTCACGCCGGCGTCGATCTGCGCGACGCCGCCGAACAGCTCGTTGATGTAGACGTCCTGCGGCCGATAGACCATCGACAGCTTTTGGAGAATCGATTCGTAATAATTATGCGCGCTCTCGGGCCGGCCGTCGTTGATGAGAATGCCGTCGGCGAGGAAGCTGCGCAGCGCCGTCTCGAACTGATGGTGATGCGCGTCGATAAAGCCCGGCATCACGATATGGCCGGACGCGTCGATGACCGCGGCGTCGGGCGCATCGATGGAGGCGGCGATCTCGACGATGGTCGATCCGTCGATCAGGACGTCGCCGACCGCGTGATTGCCGACGCGCTCGTCCATCGACAGTACCGTTCCGCCCTTGATCAGCGTGCGGCGCCCCTTCACCCCGACGCCTTCCGGCATCGCATAGGCCGTTGCGCCATGCGCCGCCTCGAGGTTGGCGGCCGCGGCCTGGCGTGAGCCCGTCTCGGAGGCGTAGGCGGCAAATCGTTGGACCCCGCCGGCGCCTGACGCGACGACATCACAAACTTGGCACATGAACTCCTCCCTGGTCCTTCGTCCGGCTTCTGCCTTCGGCGTTCCCTTAAGGCGGCTCGGCGATGTCGGAGAAAGCGTATGGACCCGGGTTCGGAAGGTCAATCGCCCGCACTTCTGCCGAGCGTCCCTCCGGCCGGGTTGTCTCTGCGCTCGGGGTCCGATGAGGTCAGAACGAAAGCTAGACGCGTCCCGTCTCGCGGCTCCGGGAAACTTCGGCTCGACGCGCTGCCTGCGGCGCCTTGGTCAGCGCATAGAGCGCGAGGTCCGCGCCCTTGCCGCGCAGCCGGAGGCCGCCAAGCGGGCGCTTTGCGACGCCGGGCGGCAATTCCAGCTGATCGATCAGTTCCGCCGAGGCGAGCACGCGATCGCCGGTCTGCCGGCAGAACTCCTGGATGCGGGAGGCGGTGTTGACCGTGTCCCCGAGAAAGACGATCTCCTTCTTCACCGACCCCATCTCGCCGGTCACCACGGGACCGCAATGAAGCCCGGCGCGAAACTTGACGGCGGCGCCGAATTCGCGTCGGTATTCGGGCTCCTTTCGCGCCAGTTCGTCGAAAGCGTTGAAACAGGCCGCGACGCAGCGGGCTTGAGCGACGCCCTGCTCGAACGTCCAGGTCGCGATCACTTCGTCGCCGACGTAGCTATAGATTTCGCCGCGCGCCGCCACGATCGGCTCGGTGAGATCGGTGACGAAACGATTGAGCAGGCGGTGAAAGGCGAGCGGGCCGAGCCGCTCGGCCAACCCCGTCGAGCCTTCCATGTCGATGAACAACAGGACTCGCTCTTCGAGCCGCGGCTTGTGATAGCGGCCGGTGACGAAATTGAGCAGCACGTTCTGGCCGAGCAGGCGGTTCACCTCGAGCATGAAGACGAAAACGAACGTCGCCGTGAGCGAGAACAACACGTCCCCGCTTTCGATGCCCCGTTCGCCCGGCGCCGGAAACATCCACGCGCCGAGCGACAGGACGAACAGGATGACGGCAAGATAGATCAGCGTCTTCACCGCCACATCCACGGCAAACGGCGCGCGGCGCAGAGGCGCCCCGACCGGTTGCCGCAGAACGAAAGCTTCGAGCGAGGAGAGAAGAATCCCGATCAGCATGCCGTCCACCGCGCCGCGCAGCATGCCATAGGCGGCGAAGAACGGTTGGCGGTTCTCCAAAACATGGATCTGAACGTAGGCTGTGCCGATCGCCGCGCTGATCGCGGTGAGCCGGAGAATGAGCCGAAGCCGGCTCGGCAGTTGCGGAAAAGACATCCATCGCTCTGATGTGGGCCGAGCCCAGTCTAGCAGGCATCGGCCGGCGTCGGCGCGTGCGGGGCTGCTTTCGGACCCGAAGCGGCAGCACCGCACGATAGCAGTCTGTGGCCTTAGGCCAGTCGGCCGCCGGACATTGAGACGTGCGATTCCGTCGGTCGCGTTGTCAGCGGATGAGCACGTCGGCGATGAGTTGGGTGATCTGCTCGGAGTCGATGCTCCCATTTGGCTCGTCACGCGTCACGATCAACGCTCCGCGTGCTCCGCCCCCTTGTTCGTAAGGAACTATCCCGTTCGCGGCATACCAGGCCAGCTTTTCTTCCCAGCGGCGGCGATAGCGCGGCACATGCAGCATGCCGCAATGCTCCCAATAGAATGTCTCACCGGACTCCGCATCCTCAATCGTGAAATCGGGATACTTGGTCGCCGTGCCGATCGTCAGGGGCTGCTCGTAGCCGTATTCGATCTTCCTGGCGTCGAGGTGGTCTGCGATGATGACTTCAGATTTCGAACGCACCATCTCCCCGCGCGACGTCCGGTGGATAAGGTCCTCCTCGAAGAAGCGGCCGTCAATCACAATGGGCGAAGGCGCGACGAAGAGATTCGTCAGCCGGCGGGCGGTTTCCGACCGGTCGTCTGATGAGTATTTGCGAAGAGAGCTGCGCTCTCCTTGGTGCAGGATGACGACGCGGTCCTTCTGGCGGGTGAGCGCCGTGTAGAGAAGCTCTCGGGACAGCAACCGGCAAGGATTCGGAAGGACCAGAAAAACGGTGCCGAACTCAGAGCCCTGCGACTTGTGGACCGTCAGTGCGTAGGCCAGTTCTAGGACGGGATTCGCCTCCTCGGTGAAATCCTTTGAGGTAAAGTCATACTTATAGCCGGGCTGCGAAGAGAACTCGACTTCGAGCTTCCAGCGAAAGTCAGGCTGGCCCTGTTTCCAGTAGTAGCCGACGGCCATGCCGATCTCACCGTTGGCGATGTAGGGGTCGTCCTTGGCGGGGTAGACCTTGCGGTGCTTGTTCCAGGGAAGACTCGGATTGGTGTTGATGAGGTTGATGACCTTGTCGCCGTAAACAATTTCCTCGACGCCCATTGGCTTCGGATATTTCCGGTTCCGCTCTTTGCGGGAAGCCTCGATCATGTGCTGGCGGAACTGCTTGTGGATCAGGCGATTGAGATCCGGCACACCGTGGGCAGTGGTCCGCACGGGCGACAAGACCTGCCAACCCTCGGCAGTCCGCGCGGCTCCGGGTTTCACGTTGCGCGCCGGGTTGAAGAAACGCAGATCGTTCCACGGCTCGCCGCCGAGAGTTGCATCGAATTCGGCGATGTCATCGGGACCGCTAGGGCCGAGCTCCTCTACGAGCAAAGCGATAAGCTGCGACCGTAGGTCGTCGGCACCCCGCCATTGGACAAAACGCACGTGCGGGCTCTCACCGCCCGTCAGCACCTTATCAAAGACATCGTCCTCGCCAGGGGCGATCGGGCCACCGCTAAACCATTCCGCGAATTGGAGGTCCTCTCGTTCCTCGCCGGCCTGGCGCCGGAGGATCGTAAGCTCAGCGTATCCCGGGCCGACACGGGGGAATTTCTCGACGATACCCTCGGGCGCCAGGTGCTTGACGATGTCCACGAAGGGCCGGCCGGCGCCGATCGGCGGCAACTGACGCGGATCGCCGATCAGGATGAGCCGGTGTACGCCCTTGAGCGCCTGGATCAGCGCGCCGAGCATTTCTTCGGTCAGCATCGACGCTTCGTCGACGATGACGGTGCGCGCTCTGGCCTCCGTAGGGTGATCCGAAAGCCGATACCGTCCGGTTGATCCGTCGTAGCGGTGTGGACTCAGGAACTGGGCGATCGTGTAGCCAGTGAGCTGCAGGTGCCGTGTCGACTCTTCCATGCGGACGCGGGCCTTGCCCGTCGGCGCGAGCAGCAGCACGCCCCCCTGCGCGATCTCCGGATGGGAGCAAAGGACGGACAGGAGCGTTGTCTTGCCGGTGCCGGCAGGACCGATAACCACTGACAGGCGCGACTCCGCGAGTTCCTTTAGGGCCGCTTCCTTCTCGCTTCGTGCGCTTTCCTCCTGGTCGTCCGTCGCGGTCGCCCCCTGTTTGGCTAGATGGTCGTCAAGCAAGACACGCCAGTCAGCGGCCACGGCAAGCCGCTTACCCTTGATGCGCTTGTCGAGAGCGTTGCGAATAACAGCGCCAACCTCAGAAAGCCGCGCGAGCTGTAGCGCGGGCGCGCCGTTCGCCATCTTGATTTCTTGGATGACGCCGCCGAAGGCGTCTTTGGCCACTGCCATCAAGTCGGCGTCGACCGCGCACGGAGGCTCCAGGGCAAGGCCGCGGATCGCCAAAACGAGCTGATCCTGCGGCATCAGCGTGCTGCCGCTTGCGGTCGTCGCCTCAAGAACGCTGATCGAAAGCGCGCGGACACGGCGCGCGTCGGTCCCGGCATCCAAGGCCGTTGGCTCGGGAAGCGGGTGCTTGTCGCGGATGACAGTCGGCGGAAATACCCCGCGGTCAACCGTCCACACGCTGATAGTATCGGCCGTTAGGCGGGTGTCGGCGTAGAGCAAATACGGGTCGGCGAGGATATCCGCATCTGCGCTGTCAATGCCGGCCTCGGCGCGTTCTTCCTGAACGTAAATGCCGCGCGCCTGATCGCCGGTGATCTCGAAACGGCTGACAAGCTTCAGCAGGTCCCGGCGCTCCCGTGGCAGCCGCGCCCATTTTTCGCGAAGCGTCTTGCCGACACCTTCGGCGAGCGCCTTAGGAAGGCTCTTGCCGGGATCGGCGAACATCGCCTCCACGAGGGGCCACGGATCCGCATTCTCGCCCGCCTTCTCCGTTAAGGTGCGCGCGACGAACGTGCCCTGCTCTAATCCGAAAGCGCTGAGAGCGGCGGCAAGGCCGGGACATGGGCCACGGGCCTTCCAAAGCTCGCCAAGGCGGGCGTCGATCCATTCGAGGCACCGATCCCACGGTCCCGCCAGGACCGGCTTTGCGTGGCGAAGGGCTTCGGCGCACGAGAGTAGCGCGGCGATGGCCCCATCGTTCGTCACGAGCTGCGAAGCGTGTGAGAACTCGGTCACGCGGTCCGCCGGCGACAAGGCGATGATTTCGGCCGGGTCGAAATCAGGTTCGTCAGCGGCTTTCCGCATGGCTGCGTGGTAGGGCAGCAGGAAGCCGTCTTTGAAGTCGGGACGGATGGAGTGCCGGACCATCAGCTCCCAAAGGACGGAGCGGAGTTTGCCGTCGAGGTCGCGCGTCGCGTAGTGGTACTCTTCAGCTGGAGAGACATGGCGAACGCGTCCGACACCAATGAGGATGCGGCTCGCGCCGCTTCCTCGACGAAGGGAACCTGTTTTGCGTAGAAGAAGCAGAGTGACTCATCAGTCTTGAGATGGCCAATGAAGGTGTCGAGTAGCGCCTTTTGATTGAGTCGCTCCTGTGTCCACTGTGTCTTGAAGCCGAGATCGGGCTCGCGCTCCGCCTGAACGTCGAGGTCGTGCTCCTCGCCAAGCTGCTCCATCGCCTCGCGCAGCATCCACCCGAGCGGGACTGCCGCGGCCGAGTACGGCGGATGCCGCAGAGGCGTCTCTTTGAAGTGGCCGTGTTGGGTTTCCGAACCTCGATTATAGGGGTGGCTCGCCATGCGGACGTATTCGAAGGGCGCCATGAACGCCATGCGTTCGGTCACACAGACGGGCCACTTGTGTTGCGGCAGGTCCCTTATGCTTTGTCCGGCGACCGCCTGCTCAGCGGCATCATTGCGCCCTTGGGCAATTCGCTTGAGCGTGAGGCAAGCGCTGTTGAGGCGCGGTGCCTCGCAGACGCGGCCGTCCCAGCCGGTGTCGTGCCACGGCACGCGGATAGAGATATGACGAAGCGGATAGGTCATTGATGGCCTGCCCCGGTGCAATCGAAAGTCTTGGTTAGTGTGTCATCGACACTGTACATAATGTCGATTTTCCTCAGGTGGACAAATCGGGTGCAAAGTCCGCTCGCCGCGCAACGCCGACCTTCGACAAATATAGGCGCCCATTCTCCGAAGGGGCGCCCCGGTCGAAATAGGACGGTTCCCGTCTGGTATCTGTGCCAGGTTCCCGGGTCGTATTGCAGATCAAGGATGATGGCTCGCAAACTCGACGCGATTTTCGCGCCGGCGCCAGAGTCAGTTGTCAGCGCGCAAACGATCCAAACATTGTCTTCCCGGCCGTCTATGTTCATGCTATGTTCCGAGTTCGACGCCCCCATAGCCGAGGGCGCGCGTTGCGAGGCAGGCATGGAAACAGGGATGGAGCACAGGGTCGGCGCCCGCGGCGAAAAAGCGGCGTGCAGGTTTTCAGCACGGCGAGGCCGGGCGCTCGCCTTCTGGATTCTGGAAAAAAGACGCGCCTTCGTCCGGAGGAAGCGGGAAAGAATTTCTTTTTGTCGCTCTCGCGCCCCGTAATGCATTGATAAACCTCGCTTCGGCGCCACTAAAGGAAATAAAAGGAAGCAAAAGGAAGCAAAAGGAAAGGCCTTTCGGGTCTCCGTTGCACGCGATCGCCCTTCGAATGCGCTTGGGTTGCCCGTCGGTAGCGTGTTTTGGAAGGACAATGGACTCGCCTTTACCGAAGCCGTCGATCGAAGACCAGGCAGGCACGGGAACTCGCCGCTCCTCGAGCCGCCCCGCGCTGCGTCTCGCGACGGAGTTTTCGGCGCACCGGGTCCGCCGGAGCGAAGGCTGCATGAGGAGGCGTGCATCGGGCCGATGGGCGATCGGCCTGACCAGCAGGCAGCGATGCAGAAGGTTGTTCGACGCGCCGCGTGGTTTCTCCGCAGGCGAACGGAAGATCGGAATCCCGGCTTGGAATGGTGATGCAAACTATTGAAAAAGTTCAGTTGTTTCAGACCTACTGCCCGCGCTTGCCCTGCGCGGCGAAACGCACCGCCTCCTCGGCGGCCCGAAACAGCGCGCGCGCCTTGTTGACGCATTCGGCCTGCTCGGCGGCGGGCGAGGAGTCGTAGACGATCCCGGCCCCGGCCTGCACATGCATCAGGCCGTCCTTGACCACCGAAGCGCGCAGCACGATGCAGGTGTCCATCTCGCCGCCGGCGCCGAAATAGCCGATGCAGCCGGCGTAGATGCCGCGCTTGTCCTTCTCGAGCTCGTCGATGATCTCCATCGCCCTTACCTTCGGCGCGCCCGAGACGGTGCCGGCCGGGAAGCCCGCCGCCAGCGCCGCGACCGCATCGACGTCGTCGCGCAATTCGCCCTCGACGTTCGAGACGATGTGCATGACGTGGCTGTAGCGTTCGATGAAGAAGCTGTCGGTCACCTTGACCGTGCCGATTTTTGCCACGCGGCCGACGTCGTTGCGGCCGAGGTCGAGCAGCATCAGGTGCTCGGCCCGCTCCTTGGGGTCGGCGAGCAGTTCGGCCGCCAGCGCCTCGTCCTCGCCGGGCGTCTTGCCGCGCGGCCGCGTGCCGGCGATCGGCCGGATCACTACCTTGCCGTCGCGCACCCTGACCAAAATTTCCGGACTCGATACGACGATCTGGAAGCCGCCGAAATCGAGATAGCAGAGATAGGGCGAGGGATTGACCCGCCTGAGCGCCCGATAGAGCGAAAAGGCCGGCAGGTCGAAGCGGCTGGTGAAGCGCTGCGACAGGACGATCTGGAACGCATCGCCCGCGGCGATGTAGTCCTTCGCCTTGGCGACCATGGCCCGGTATTCGAGCTCGGTCGTGTTGGAGAGCGGCTCGCCCGCCTTGAGCATCGGGTCGGCCTCGGCGCCCGCGGCATGGTCGAGCGGCGCCTCCAGGGCGGCGACGACCTCGTCGAGCCGCGCCAATGCGCTTTCATGCGCGGCCTTGGCCGAGACGCCCGGCGGCGGGGCGCACCGGCGTCACGATCGCCATTTCGTCGCGCGCGGCGTCGAACACGACCATGACGGTCGGGCGGATCAGCAGCGCCTCCGGCACGCCGATCGGGTCGGGCTTGGCCGGCGGCAGGCGCTCCATCCGCCGCACCATGTCGTAACCGAGATAGCCGAACACGCCCGCCGACATCGGCGGCAAGCCCTGCGGCAGCTTGATGCGCGATTCGGCGAGCAGCGCCCGCAGCGCCTCGAGAGGATCGCCAGGGCAGGGCACGAAGGCGTCAGAATCGTGGCAGCGCCCGCCGGTTGATCTCGGCGCGCTCGCCGGTCGTGCGGAAGACGAGGTCCGGGTCGAGCCCGATCATCGAATAGCGCCCGCGCTGGGCGCCGCCCTCGACCGACTCGAGGAGAAACATGTTGCCGGCATGGCTGCGGGCGAGCTTGAGATAGGCTGAGACCGGCGTCTCCAGATCGGCCACCAGCGTCGTCACCGCGACCGTGGCGCCGCCGGCCTCGTAGGCGCGCGCGAAGGCCTCGAAGTCGGGCATCAGCGGTCATCGGGTCAGCTGCCCTCGGCCGACTGAAGGACGTTCTCGTGCACGGTGACGCCGAGCGAGCGGCGCAATGCGGCGATATACTGGTCGACCAGGCTGTCGCGCGTTGCGCCGTCCAGTTTTTCGGCCATCGCCTTGACCCGCAGGTCGGCGAAGTCGACCGGCGGCGTCTTGTCGGCCGTGATCTTGAACACGGTCCGTCCGTCTGGCGTCGCCGCCGAGCCGGAGCCGTCGGCGGGCTCCCGGAAGATCGCCGCCACGACCGATTCCGGCAAGCCCGTCTTCTCGTCGCGATGGATGTCGGCGGCAGACTTCGGCCTCGGCGCCGATGCTCTTCGCCACATCCGCGACGCTGGCTCCGGAGCGGATCTGCTTGACGAGATCGTCCGACTTGGCCGCGAGCGCCTTGTCGATCTGCTCGGCGCGCCACTGCGCCTCGACTTGCGGCCTCGCCTCCTCGAAGCTTGCGGTCATGCGACGGGTCGATCTTGGTCACGGCGAACCAGACGTAGCCGTTGTCCGCCGTCTGCAGCGGCGCTTCGTCGAGCCCGACGTCGGAGGCGAAGGCGGCGCGCAACAGGTCGGCCTTGTCGGGCAGGTTGACCGGCTTGCCGCTCGGGTCCTTGCCCTGCGCGTCGACCGCGGCGACGGTTTGCGTGGTCAGGCCGAAGCTCTTTGGCGGCTTCGGCGAGCGACTTGCCGGAAACGCGCGCGTCCTCGATCTTGTCGTGGATCGCCTGAATCTTGTCGCCCGAGCGCGCGAGGCGGAGACCTGCCGCTTGATCTCCTCGGCCGACCGCCGCGAAGGGCTTGATCGTCGAGGGCGTGATGCTCTTGACGCGCACGATGACCGGCCCGAACTGGGTCGTCAGGACGCGGCTGACCCCTCCCTGCGGCAGGGCGAACACCGCGTCGGCCTCCGCCTTGTCGATCATCTCGTCCTTCGTCGTCTCGCCGAGGTCGGCATCCTTGGGCTTGAGGTCGCGCTCTTTGACGATGTCGTCGAAGCTCGCTCCGGCCTTGATCTTGGCCTCGCGCGGCCTCCGCTTCGGCCTGATTCGGGAACAGGATCTGCTGCAGGTCGCGCTTTTCCGGCGAACCGAAGCGCGGGTCCTTGCCGGCGACTTTGGCGTAGGCGGCTTCCGCGTCCGCATCGCTCACGTCGGCCGGATTGGCGAGCGTCTGCGGCTCGAGCGCGACCACGTCCATCGACCGGTATTCCGGCGCCCGGTAGCTCGACTTGCGGTCGTTGTAGTAGGCCTTGAGCGTGTCCTCGGAAGGCGCGGGAATGTCGCCGGCGGCGGCGGCCGGGAGGACGAAATAGTCGACCGAACGCGTCTGTCCTTGGTAGTCGGCCTCCACCTTCGTCTCGGCCTTCGGCGCGACGAGACCTGTCGTCAGTGCGGCGAAGATGAATTGCCTCACCGTCGAATTGCGCAGATCGGAGACATAGCTCCGCTCGCTCAGTTCGTTGTCGCGCAGGACGCTGATGAAGCGCTGCGGATCGAAGGCGCCGGACTTGTCCTGGAAAGCGGGGTCGGAGGTGATCAGGCTGCGCAGCCGCGTCTTCGGAAATATTGAGGCCGAGCTTTCGCGCCTCCACGTCGAGCGCCGCCTCGCTGACCATCCTTTGCAGGACCTGCTGGTCGAGGCCGAACGCATGCGCCTGCTCGTTGGTGATCGGCTGGCGCATCCGGCGCTGATACTGCTCGAGCGTCCGCTGGTAAGCTTCGTGATACTCCTGGGCGGAGATTTTCGCCCCGCCGACCGTGGCGACCGTCGAGGCGGTGAAGCCACGCAGCATGTCGCCGACGCCCCAGATGACGAAGCTGACGATGATAAGCCCCATGACGACCGTCATGATCGCCTTGCCAATGATCCCCTGGGACGCGTTACGCATCGATTCGAGCATTCGGTTCCTTCGCCTCTCCGTCTCAAGCCGCTTGGAGCGCGCCTTCTAGCCCCGGTCCGAGCCTTTGCATAGGCTTTGCAGCGATGATAACAACCGCCCGACCCAAATCTCGGAGGCCTTGGTTATGACCCCTGACGTGCGGCCGTTCGTGGCCGGCAACTGGAAGATGAACGGCCTTTCGGCGTCGCTCATCGAGATCGAGGCAATGCGCCGCGCCGCCGACGCCGGCGAGGCCGGGCCGGCGGAGCTCGCGGTCTGCCCGCCGGCGACTCTTCTCGCCCAGGCCGCCTGGAAGCTCAAGGGCGGCAAGCTCGCGCTCGGTGCCCAGGATTGCCATGCCGAGACGAGCGGCGCTTTCACCGGCGACATTTCCGCGCCGATGCTGAAGGACGCGGGCGCCTCGCATGTGATCGTCGGCCATTCGGAACGGCGCACGTTGCACCACGAGACCGACGCGCTGGTGCGGGCCAAGGCGGAGGCGGCGCTGAAGGCGGGTCTGACCGCGATCGTCTGCGTCGGCGAGACGCGCAACGAGCGCGAGGCGGGCGATGCGATCGCCGTCGTCACGCGTCAGCTCCTGGGCTCGATGCCCCCGGCGGGCGGGCCGGCGACGGTGGTCGTCGCCTACGAGCCGGTCTGGGCGATCGGCACCGGCCTCACCCCGACCTCGGCTGACGTCGCTGAAATGCACAAGGCGATCAGAGGCCTGCTCGGCGAAATCTATGGGACCGCGGGCGCAAAGATCCGCATTCTCTACGGCGGCTCGGTGAAACCTGCGAACGCCCGCGAGCTGCTCGGGCTCGACAATGTTGACGGCGCGTTGGTTGGCGGGGCGAGCCTGAAGGCGGCGGATTTTCTGGCGATCGCCGCAGCCTACGTATAGTGTTTTCAACGATCCCACACGATGGACGCGCCTCTTGCGCCGTGATAGGAGCGCGCCATCTTAAGGACGCCGGCCCTGACGGCCGGGACGTTTTCCTCCTCGAGCCCTTTTCATGCAATCGGTCCTCATCGTCATCCATATTCTGATCGTTATCGCCCTGGTTGTGGTCGTGCTCCTGCAGCGGTCCGAAGGCGGTGTGCTCGGGTCGGGCGGAGGAACCGGTAGTTTCATGACCGGCCGCGGACAGGCGAACGCACTGTCGCGCGCCACCGCGATTCTGGCGACGCTATTCTTCGTCACTTCGCTCTTGATGTCGATCATCGCCGGCTGGAGCCGGGGGCCGCATTCGATCTTGACCAAGGGTCCGGAGGCGCCGGTCGGCCAGACCGCGCCCCAGCCGATCAGCCCTGGCAACATTCTCGATCAGCTGAAGCAGCTTCAGGGCCAGTCGAACGCGCCGGCGACGCCGGCCGCGCCCGCTCCCGCCGCGCCGGAGCAAAAGCCTTAGCCTCACTCGGCAAGGCGGCCGTCGGAGGCGCCAGGCGTGCCGTCTTTTCGCAGCGAGCGCCGGGTGCGCCACGAAGCCGACAGGATGTTCGACCTCGTGGCCGACGTCGAGCGCTATCCCGAATTCGTGCCGCTGTGCACGAGTTTGCGCGTGCGAAACCGTAGGCAGGACGGGCACGAACGCGAGACGCTGATCGCCGATATGTCGGTCGGTTACAAGATGATCCGCGAGCGGTTCACGAGCCGGGTTGTTCTCGACAAGCCGCGCCTGAGGGTCGTCGTCGAATATATCGACGGGCCGTTCAGCCACATGGAGAATATCTGGACGTTCCGCGACGAGCCCGACGGCGCTCGCTCGCTCGTGACATTCTTCATCGAATATGAGTTTCGCAGCCGGACGCTCGGCGCGCTGATGGGCTCGATGTTCGACGCCGCCTTCCGCAAATTCGCCCAGGCCTTCGAGGAGCGCGCCGACGCGATCTACCCGGCCGGGCGCCCTGACGTCCCCTAAAGGGCGGCCGCCGCCTCCAGCATCTGCAGCGCGACGCGCACCGAGGCAAGACGCACATTGGCGCGGCCGATCGCGCCGAACCGCTCTTCGTGCGCCGCCGTCGCCGCGTCCCGTCGGGCGCAGGCGAACCAGACGAGGCCGACCGCCTTCGCCGGCGTGCCGCCGTCGGGACCGGCGACGCCGGTCACGCTGACGGCGAGGTCGGCGCGCGAGGCCTGGAGCGCCCCCTCCGCCATGGCGCGGGCGGTCGCCTCGCTGACCGCGCCGTGCTCCGCCAGCACGGCGATCGGCACGGCGAGCAGATCCTGCTTGGCCTCGTTCGAATAGACGACGAAGCCGCGCTCGACGACGGCGGACGAGCCGGGAATTTCCGTCAGAAGCCCGGCGACAAGCCCGCCGGTGCAGGATTCTGCGGTCGCGATCTTGAGGCCGGCGGCGCGGCAGCGGTCGAGCAGGACTGCGGCCCGGACGGTCAGGTCAGGCGGGAACATTCGGGCGTCGCTCGGCCGGTTCGATGTCGGACGGCGGACGGCGCCGCGTCCAGGACGTTTCCTTGTCGTAGGCATAGGCCAAGCGAAGGCAATCGAGTTCGGCCCGATTGCGGCCGACGATCTGAATGCCGATCGGCAGACCCTGGTTGTTGAAACCGGCGGGCGCAGCGAGCGCCGGACCGCCGGACATGGTGGCGGGAACGACGCATTTCATCCATTCGTGATAGCTCTCCATGCGCCGTCCCGCGACCTCTCGCGGCCATGGGGTCTCGAGCGCGAACGGGAAGAGTTGGGCGGTGGGCAGGACGAAGAAATCGTAGCGCTGGAAAAATCCGAGCAGCGTCTGATGCCATCGGGTGCGCACGGCGGAGGCGGCGCTGACGTCGAAGGCCGAGAGCGCGAGGCCTCGCTCGACCTCCCAGATCGCCTCCGGTTTCATCAAGGCGCGCATGCGAGGAGCGCTGTAGAAGGGAAGCAGGTTTGTTCCGACCTGCCAATGGCGAAGGGTGACCCAGGCGCGCCAGACGTCCTCGAGCGCCATATCGGGCCGCGCCGGTTCGACCAGGCAACCGAGCGATTCGAAAGTTTTTAGCGCCCGTTCGCACAGCTCCAGAATGCCTGTCTCGCAGGGCAGGGCGCCGCCGTAATCGCCGAGCCAGGCGATGCGCTTGCCCCGAAGATCGCTGTCCAACGCGCCGGCGAATATTGCGCCGTCGCCGAGGATCGACAGCGGCTCGCGCTCATCGTAGCCGGCCATGACGGACAACAGCAGCGCCAGATCGGCTGGAATGCGGGCCATCGGCCCCGCAACTCCCATCGAGGGCAGCCATGCGTCGCGCCCATCGCCGGGCACGCGGCCAAAGCTTGGCCGGAATCCGTAGACGTTGTTCCAGCCGGCCGGGTTGCGCAGGCTTCCCCCATAGTCGGAACCGTCGGCCAGCGGCAGCATGCGCAAGGCGAGCGCGACCGCTGCGCCGCCGCTGCTGCCGCCCGCCGTCAGGGTCGCATCGTAGGCGTTGCCCGTCGCGCCGTGGACAGGATTATAGGTCTGCGAGCCAAGCCCGAATTCCGGCGTGTTCGTCTTGCCGATGAACAAGGCTCCGGCTGCGCGCAACCGTTCGACAAAAGTGGAATCCGCGTCGGCGACAAAATCCTTCAGGACCGGAGACCCCATCGTCATCGGCAGCCCCTTGACCGCCGAGAGGTCTTTCACGGCGATCGGGAACCCATGCAACGGCCCAAGTATTCGCCCGGCTGCGGCCTGATCGTCCTTCTCGCGCGCTTCGGCGAGCAACTGCTCGCGATCGCGCAACGCGACGATGGCGTTGAAAGCGGGATTGAGCGCCTCGATCCGATCGAGCGCCGCTGTCATCAATTCGAGCGACGAGAGCTCCCGGGCGCGGATAGCGCGCGACAGCGACACAGCGTCCATTTCCAGGATGTCGCACGCGGGCGGGATGCTTTGTCGGCTCGGCTGAGATCCTGTCATGAGCGCGCCTTCTCGAGGTGAGCCGGCCCAGTAAGCCACGGACACCGGCAACCACGCAAATGCGATCCACTTCCCTGCAGCCGGAGAACGTGTCACACCCAGATTCTGGGGAGGGACGCCCAATGCTTCCGAAGCCCGAGCCGGCCTGCTTCGTGATCGCCGATATTTCCGGCTACACCAGCTTTCTCAATGGCGCTGAACTCGACCATGCGCAGGACATCATCGCCGATGTCATGGACACGGTTTTGACGACTGAGCCCGTCCGCCTGCGCTGAACGCGCCCGGCGCCGAGCCGGTTCGGGACGACGGGGGACTGATCCGCTCCGTCGAACGCCAGCATCACTGCGCCGCGTCCAACCGGCTGCGGACCTTGGCCGCCAGTTCCTCCATGGAGAAGGGCTTACCGAGGAGATGGATGCCCGGATCGAGCCGGCCATGCCGCATGATGACGTCGCGGCTGTAGCCCGTCATGTACAGCACGCGCAGGCCCGGGCGCCGCTTGAGCGCTTCCTCGGCGAGCTCCCGTCCGTTGTAGTCGCCCGGCATTACGACGTCGGTCAGCAAAAGATCGAGCTTCGGCGCGCCGTCGAGCACCGACAGCGCGGCCTTCCCGCTTGAGGCTTCCGCGACGCGATAACCGAGCTCGCGCAGGGCTTCCATCGCGTAGGCTCGCACCCCGTCGTCGTCCTCGACCAGAAGAATGCTTTCGCGACCGCCTGGCCGGTCGAATTCGGCCCGGTTGCGCTCGGCGAGCCCGGATGCGAGGGCCGCTTGCCGGGGCAGGAACATCCTGACGGTCGTGCCGCGTCCGAGCTCGCTCTCGATCTGAACATGACCGCCGGACTGGCGGCAGAACCCGTAAACCTGGCTCAGGCCGAGGCCGGTGCCCTTGCCGACGTCCTTGGTGGTGAAGAAAGGATCGAATGCGCGCGCCAGGGTCTGCGCGTCCATGCCGGCGCCGGTATCCATCACCGCGATCGTCACATATTCGCCAGGCTCCACGCGCTCCACGAACGGGGCGACGTCGTTCGGCCCGAGGCGGCGGTTCGCGGTCTCGATGATCAGCCTGCCGCCGCGCGGCATGGCGTCCCTGGCGTTGAGCGCCAGATTGACGAGCGCGCTCTCGAGCTGGTTCGGATCGACGTAGGCGTTCCAGATTCCGTCGGCGAGGATCGTCTTCAGGGAAATCGGCTCGCCGAGCGTTCGCCGCAAAAGATCGCTGATCCCGCCGACAAGCGCGTTGGCGTCAACCGCCTGCGGCGCCAGCGCCTGCCTGCGTGAGAAGGCGAGCAGGCGGCCGGTGAGCGCCCGGGCGCGCTGGACCCCTTGGAGCGCCATGTCCTTGGCCCGTTCGATCCGCGCCTTGGCCGGCGCGGGCGGTATGTGGACCAGCTGACGGTCAATCGTGTCGAGTCCGCCGAGCATCAGCGTCAGCATGTTGTTGAAGTCGTGCGCGACGCCGCCGGTCAGCTGACCGAGCGCCTCCATCTTCTGCGCCTGGCGCAGCTGCTCCTCGAGGCGGCGGCGTTCGCTCACGTCACGCGCGCTGACGACGATGCGCCGCGCCTTCCCGTCGCGGCTCGGAACCGGGGTCGCGACCCCCTCGATAATCCTGCTGTCCTGCGTCCGTTCGTAGCGATGGGGGCCGTTGTTGTGCAGCGCGGCCGCGAGCAAGCGGTTGACCTCGGCGCCGTTCGCCGGCCCGAGCGCCTCCTCCGTGGTGCGCCCGACCACCTCCGCTCGCGTCATCCCATAGAGACGGAGCGTCGCCGGATTGACCTCCTGGAAGCGAAAGCTCGCCCCATCTTCGACGAGCACCGCATGGCATTCCGGCGAGTGCTGGAAGAAGGTTCTGACCAGCGCTTCGCTGGCGGCGAGCTCCGCGGTCCGTTCCCGCACGCGGCGCTCGAGCGTCTCGTTGAGACGGGTAAGTTCTTCTTGCGCTCTCTTCGCGTCCGTCACGTCGTGCGCGACGCCGATGAAACCGACATGCTCGCCCGCATGGCTCCAGCGCGGCTGCGAATCCGCCCTGAGCCACCGCCATTGCCCATCGCCTCGGCGGAAACGCGCCTCGACCGTGACCGGCTTGCCTGCGGTCCGGACGCGCGGCTCCTCGCGTAGAATGCGAGGCAGGTCGTCCGGATGGAGGGCGTCTCGCCAGTCGAAGTTGAGCGCCTCCTCGTAGGAGTTGGCGAAGAAGTCGATGTAGGCCTGGTTGACGAATTCGCGTTGTCCGTCCGGGCCGGTCACCCACATCGGCACCGGCGCGCTGTTGGCGATGGCGCGGAATCTCGCTTCACTCTCGGCGATCGCCCGTTCGGACAATTTGCGTTGCGTGACGTCGGCGACGACCACGTAGACGCCGAGCACTCGCCCCGACGCGTCGCGGTGCGGGACATGGGTCACCTCGGTGAAAGTCGGGCCGTTCGATCGCGGGAACTCGGCTTCGTAGGAAATTTCCTCGCCCGCGAGCGCCCGCTCCAGATTGGCTCGACGCGCCTGATACATCTCCGGGGTCATGACCTCGGCGACCCGGCGTCCGACGATTTCGCTGCGCGGGCGATCGAACCAGAGTTCGTAGGTCTTGTTGACGAAGCGGAAGACCTGATCGCTGTCGACGTAGGAAATGAGGACGGGCAGGGCGTCGGCGATCGCCCGCAGCCTTTCTTCGCTGTCGACGGCCTCTCGCTCGGCGAGCTTTCGCTCGGTGATGTCGATGTGCGCCCCGACCAGCGCCGTCGCTTCGCCATTGGCGTCGCGCTCGATTTCCCCGACCGCCCTGATCCAGCGCACCGCGCCGTCACTCGGGCGGACGATGCGGTATTCCGACTTGTATTCGCGGCCGCCATTCGAGACGGCGGCGAACAGACGCTCGACCGCCCCAGACCGGTCCTCGGGGTGAAGACGTTGGACCCAGGTCTCGTGCGACTCGATCGCCGCTTCGGGCGGCAGGCCGTAGATCTGCAGATACTCGGGAGATCGGCGCGCCACAAAATTGTCGCGCACGTCGACCCACATGCCCCCGACGCCGCCGATCCTCTGCACCCGCTCAAGTTCGAGCTCGCGGCGGCGCAGCGTCTCGACCATCGCCTGGCGCTCCGTCATGTCGCGAAAGGCCACCCCAATTCCGTCGCCAAGCGGGAAGGCGCGGATCTCGTGATAGCGATCGGGACGGCGGGTCGAATAGCATTCGAACACCTGCTTTTCGCGGGTTGTCATCACCAGCCGGTAGCGCCGCTCGAACTCGGTCCCGACCGAGGTCGGCGACACCTGCCAGATGGTTCGGCCGATCACGTCCTCGCGCCGCAGGTCGAAGATCTCTTCGGCGGCTCGGTTGAAGGCGACGAAGCGCCAACCGGAATCGAGCGCAAAAAACCCTTCAGCCAGACCGTCGAGAATCTCGTCCACGACCAGGTCGGCAGCCCCGGCGGCGGCGCCCGCCGCTGCCGGCGCAACCTGGCCGGCAGAGTCGAAAGGCCCTTTTGAGCGCATGCGACGACCGTCCCTCCGAAAGCGCCAGGTGACTGCGACGTCATGAACAAGCCGGGCGAGAGTAACCGCGCGGCAGGTCCGGAATGAGAATGCGCCAAAAAGCGGCGATCGTGTGGTCTTTTTGGGCATTTGCCCATTATCCTTATGGGTTAGGCCCTTTGCCTGCCCGCTTTGCCGTGGGTAACCTGCGGCTTCTCTTCGAATGACTTCCCCAGGATATCGAAATGTCCCAGCCGCGACGTCGCCTGTTTACGCTCGACGAATTGCGCGCCTATCTCGTCGAGATTTTCCCTCAGGTCTGGGCGAGGGGCGATTATTCCATTGAAGAGGTCGGACCGATGACCGCCACGGTGCGGCTGAACTACCATCCCGATAATTTGCGGCCCGGCGGCACGATCTCGGGGCCGGCGATGTTCGCGCTCAGCGACCTCGCCCTCTATGTGGCGATCCTGCACGAGATCGGGCGCGTGAAGCTCGCCGTCACCACCAACGTTTCGATCAATTTCCTGCGCAGGCCGGAGCCCAAGGACCTCATCGGCAGGGCGAAGCTGATGAAGCTCGGCAAGCGGCTCGCGGTCGGCGAAGTCGCGCTCTATTCATCCGGCGACGCCGACATGGTGGCGCACGCGACCGGGACCTATTCGATCCCGGCCCGCGGCGATGATTCGGCGCCCTGACGCCCTATTCTCCGGAATGGCACGTTCGATTGAGCGGTATTATAGTACCGCATCATCGAGAGGCCGCTTTTTTCAGGCGATTCCGGCCCTCGACCGTTGACAAATCGCGCTCAGCGCCGCACAAGCGCGCTCCTTCGAAACCCACGGAACCACAATGTTCGGCAAAACCCATTCGACCAAGACGGCCGACGTTGAGAAGAAGTGGCTTCTCATCGACGCCAAGGGCCTCGTCGTCGGGCGGCTCGCGACCATCATCGCCATGCGCCTTCGCGGCAAGCACAAGCCAAGCTTCACTCCCCACATCGACGACGGCGACAACGTGATTGTGGTCAACGCGGAGAAGGTGGTGCTCACCGGCAGGAAGCGCGACCAGAAGGTCTACTACCACTACACGGGCTATATCGGGGGCATCAAGGAACGCTCCGCCAAGTCGATCCTCGAGGGCAAATTCCCCGAGCGCGTGGTCGAGAAGGCGGTCGAGCGCATGCTTCCGCGTGGTCCCCTCGGCAAGAAGCAGCTCGGCAATCTGCGCGTCTACAAAGGGCCCGACCACCCTCATGTCGCCCAGCAGCCGATTCCGCTCGATGTCGCCAAACTCAATCCCAAGAACAGCCGGAGCGCGTGACACCCATGGCTGAGACTCTCGCCTCGCTCGCCGACCTTAAGACCTCGTCCGTCGCTCCTCCGGCGCCGGCCGAGGCGCCCGTCCACGTGCAGAAGCTCGACAAGAACGGCCGTGCCTACGCCACGGGAAAGCGCAAGAACGCCGTCGCTCGCGTCTGGATCAAGCCGGGCCGTGGACTTGCGACCGTCAACGGCAAGCCGCTCGACCAGTATTTCGCCAGGCCCGTCCTCCGGATGATCCTGAGCCAGCCGCTGGTCGTCGCCAACCGCATCACCCAGTACGACGTGGTCGTGACGGTCACCGGCGGCGGCCTCTCCGGCCAGGCGGGCGCGGTCCGCCATGGCATCGCCAAGGCCCTGACCAACTACGAGCCCGGCCTGCGCCCGGAGCTGAAGAAGGAAGGCTTCCTCACGCGTGACGCCCGTGTGGTGGAGCGCAAGAAGTACGGCCACAAGAAGGCCCGCCGCAGCTTCCAGTTCTCGAAGCGCTGAGTGCGACCGAGGTGGCGAGCAACTCCAAATGCCGCGGCGGCACGTTGATGACGAGCCGCTTGCCCTCGCCGTCGCGCACGCCCTGAAGCTTGGCCGCCAAAACTTCGGCGTGCCAGGCGGACGCCCCGAGTGAAGCTCGGCGCAGGCACGCGCCAGGAAGAATAAGGATCCTCCTTATCGCGTCCGGAGTTCGGCGGGCGAAGGCGCGTTCGTCCCTCTCCGGCCCGGCCGGGAGAGAGGTTTGGTGAGGGGCGAGGAGATTGGACGCCGACCCCCACCACCATGCTTCGCACGGCTCCCCCGCAAGGCGGGGGGAAAGGCGAGGCCAGCTGCTCCCTCCCCGAGAAGCGGGGAGGGGGACCGCCCGAGGGCGGCGGAGCAGCGTCAGATGGACGCCCGTGCGGCGGTGGAGGGGCGTCCTGTCCGCCTCCTCGGACGAAGTCCGGGGGGCCGCGCCACGTCGTTCCGCCGCCGCGAGAGGCGCCGCTCGAGCTCGGCCATGGCCGGGCGTCGCCCTCGGAGAGCTGTTCGGGCGGCGGCGGCGTTACCGGGCCGGGATCGTCGCGCAGGAGGGCGAAAACGAATTGGTGGCGCGCTTCTCGCCGTTGGCGGCGCGATTGACGAGCTGGGTCACCGCCGCCACGCACCGTCATTGCAGGCCTCAGAAGCGACCAGCCCGGACTCTTCGCCGCGCTCTCTCAGATCAAGACGCCGTTCAATCCGATCCGCCAGGTCGATCTCGAAAACAAGGCGTATGTCGCCAGGATCGAGCGCGATAGGGTTCGGGTTTGGGAACGCTCGACCCGTAACCTCTAACCACAGGAATTGCCATGCCCAGCAACACCGAATTTCCCAAGGCGACCTCCCGCTACGATCCCTACCGGAACTTCAAGTTCCGCCTGAAGTGGGATGGCCAGTACGTCGCCGGCGTCTCCAAAGTCAGCGGCCTGACGCGGACGACGCAAGTCATCACCGATCGCGCAGGCAGCGATCCCACGGCGTCTCGCCGAATGCCCGGACAGAGCGAATATCGTGCGATCACGCTCGAACGCGGCGTCACTCACGACGTCGTCTTCGAACAATGGGCAAACAAGGTCTGGGACTACAGAAACTTCACCACCGATGATCAGCAGGGAGGCGACAGCAATCAGGATGTCTCGCTCAAGGATTTCCGCAAGGACTTCATCCTTGAAGTCTACAACGAGGCGGGCCAAAAGGTGATCGCCTATATCATCTACCGTTGCTGGCCGTCAGAATTCACCGCGCTGCCCGAGTTGGACGCCAACGGCAACGCGGTGGCGATCCAGTCGCTGAAGCTTGAGAACGAGGGCTGGGAACGCGACACGTCGGTTACGGGATCTGAAGAGCCGCCCTTCACCCTGCCTGCCAGCTGACAATGCTGACCTTAGCGGCCGCCTTCGGCTCCTCGTTCCGGGCGTGGTCCCGTGCGATTCGCGTTGACGATCCTTCGTAGTGCCGAATAGCCCAGTTTCACCGGTCTCCGCGTGAACGTGTAGCCGGGCATCAGGCCTTGCGCGTGCTGGCTCACGCGCTCCTCGACGGAGCGCTACGTGATTCCAGTATAAAAGCTGCTGTCGGAACAGAGGAGGATATAGATCGACGCGCCGCGCGGTATCGTTGAGACGAGAGGATAGAGAGCGGTAAGTTCGCCCGCGGGTAGACTACATCGGGCCTCGCTCCGACGGCAGCTAATTACGCTAGCATTACGCGGCGCCGCGGGAGGACGGCGTGAGCGAGCACGCGAGAGGCTTTTATGGAGATAGAGGCCGGGAACGCGAGAGACCTCATGGAACCTCAATCGTTGAGATGATATCACAATCCTAAGGGGCTGCCCGGACCGGCGGAGGGCACGCCCGGCAGTTACCAACAAGGGCGAGGAGCGCAAAATGGCTACGAAGGTTTCCATCATCAACATGAAAGGCGGGGTTGGAAAGAGCACTCTCTGTGCCCAAATTGGGTGGCAGTTCTCGGCTAAATGGGGTTCCGATAAACGGGTCCTTATAGTTGATTTGGACCCACAATTTAACGTGAGTCAATACGTATTAGGCGTTCAAAGGTATCAAAGCGAGGTGATTGCTGGAAACCGTCCGACCATATGGGATATCTTTGAGCAGGCCTCTCGTTCTCCTGGCCTAAAGTCTTCGGGTCGAAAACTTTCTGACGCTGTGCTAAGGGTTGTCGAGTATGATGATGGAGCGCTCCTGGATCTTATACCGTCCCAACTAGAGCTTAGTTATACACTAAAGAATCCGGGTCAGAAAGAGCATCTTCTATCCAATTTCATTGACTCTGTGCAGGACAATTACGATTTAATCTTGATAGACTGCGCCCCAACAGAATCTGTGCTGACAACCGCCGCTTACCTGGCAACCGACAACGTGCTCATCCCAGTTAAACCCGAGTTTTTATCAACGATCGGCCTTCCACTGATTCAGCAGTCTATCATAGAGTTTCAGAAGCTCTTTCGAAAGAAGCTTAAAGTAACCGGCGTGTGTTTTAATATGTGCTCCGGATATTATCCTGAAGAAACAACTTCCAAGAATGACGTCAGAGCGGTAGCTTCCGGGTTCAAGTGGCACATATTCGACGAAGAAGTAATGGGGCTCTCAGTAGACGGGAAGATGGACCGTGCAACCGTTGCAAGGAAAATTGGTGAGGCGATTCTCTCTCAGTCATCCGAGATCAGGAACAATAATATCCAATTGGCAGCAAGAATGAGCAGCCAGGAATCATCTCTACAAGCGTGGAGCGACATTATTGTAAAGGATAACAAATAGAGGGCTCGTACGCGCGTAACGCAAGCGCCCTCACGCCCGCATAAAGCCGGGCGCCCTCAAGAGCGGCTTGGCGTCGTCTTCGTCCAGTTCGAGGATGCGATCGTTCGGAACGACAAAATGGGCGCCGGACAGCACCTGGACATGCGAGACGTTTTCCGGCGCCTTCACCCTCACCTTTTTCGAGGTCGGCCGGAGCCCGTCGGACCGCCCCGCCCAAAACTCGATCCACCCCTCCGCCCCGGTCCGGGGCTTCGCCCGCGCCCAGGCCAGCGCCTGGGCGGTCGAATTCGACCTGGTCGTCGTGGCGGCCGGCCGGGAAGGTCAAAAGCTCGCTCAAATAATCGGCGAGCCAGGGCGCTTCCTCGGGGAGGAAGACGAAACCGTTCTCGATCACCGCCGATTGCGCGTGGAGGCGCATGATCTTGTCGCCATCCGGGGAAAAGCGCGCGACATGCGACAACCCGTCGTCGATCAGGTCCTGGATGAGCTGCGTCCCCGAGGCGCGGTCCTCGATCACGATCGATTGGGGGCGGAAGAGCGCGTTCTGCTCGACGACCGCGCGCCGGAGCTCCGGATAGGAGAGTTTTTTGCGCAGGACGTTCAACAGGTAGAAGCGCGGGCCTTTCACCCCCCAGGTGGTGCAGACGGAATAGTCGGCGAGCTCGGAGGGCTTGTTGGCGGTGTCCCAGCTCTGCACGATCCGGTCGAAGGAGGGCGGGTCGGCGAGGCGGAAGCGCTGGAGCTAGGCCGCCTTGATCATGCCGCCGCCGGCCGGCGCCGGCCGCTGCTGGTACTGGGCGGCGAAATTCATTTCGCCGATCGTGGCGCGGATGCGATTCAAGGTTTCGAGCGGCTCGCGCGCCGGATCGAGCGCTTCGCCGACCGAGCGCCGGAAGGTCCAGGGTCCGCGCGGCGTCTCGATCGCATGCACTTCGTCGTCCTCGGCGACGGCCGGAAACGACACGACCTCCCAGCCGCCCTGCCCGAGCACGTGGCCGGCCAGATCGTCCTGGTGCAGCCGCTGCATGACGATGACGATCGCGCCCTTCTGCTTGTCGTTGAGCCGCGAATAGAGCGTCGAATTGAACCAGTCGTTGGCGGCAGTGCGGCGGCTCTGCGACATGGCGTCGATGGGCTTCAGCGGGTCGTCGATCAAGATCACGTCGGCGCCGCGGCCGGTCAGCACCCCGCCGACCGAGGTCGCCAGGCGAAAGCCGCCCTCGGTCGTCGCGAGCTCGGCGAGCGGCTCGCGGGGCGAAGCGAGTCGGGTCTCGAACAGCGCCTGGTACCAGTCCGTGGACATGAGAGCGCGGCAGTCGCGGGCGAATTTATCCGACAGGTCCTGGGCGTAGGTGACGTTGACGATGGCCAGCGTCGGGTCACGGCCGAGCAGCCAGGCCGGCAGCGCCACCGAGGCGGCGAGCGATTTCAAGTGCCGCGGCGGCACGTTGACGACGAGCCGCTTGCCCTCGCCGTCGCGCACGCCCTGAAGCTTGGCCGCCAAAACTTCGGCGTGCCAGGCGGCCGAAAATGTTCGCCCCGAGTGCAGCTCGGCGAAGGCGCGCACCAGGAAGGAATAGAAATCCTTCCTTATCGCCGTCCGCATCTCGGCGAGCGAAGGCGCGTTCGGCGTCCCCTCGCCCAGCACGGCGGCGAGAGGGTTAGGCTGAGGGGCGAGGGGATTCGGCGCCGACCCCCTCCACCATGCTTCGCATGGTTCCCCTCCCCCGCGAGGCGGGGGAGGAAAGGCGGCGCCGCTGCTCTCCTCCCCCGAGAATCGGGGAGGGGGACCGCCGGAACGGCGGTGGAGGGGGCGTCCGCGTCCGCCTCCGCCGGGCGGAGTCCGAGAGGGGGCCGCGCCATCATTCCTGCCTCCGGGTGAGGCGCCGCACGAGCCCGGCGACGACCAGCTTGTTGCTCTCGCCGACCCGCTGGGGCGGCCGAGGCGGCGCCGGCCGGTCAGGATTGTCGGCGAGGAGCCAGCGAAATCGAGTATGTCTATTCATTGAACACCGTTGAGCATCATGGACGGAAAGCCGTTGAGCATCATGGACGAGGCCCCGACGCTGCTCGCCTGAGTTTGAATGAGAGGAACGGCCGCATACCACGACATGACTCCGGACGTTCCGCTCGAGTTGGCGATGTCTCCAGGCGCTGACGATGGGATGTCGTAAATAACGACGAGCTCGCGCGCCGCCGGTGAGACAGGAATCCAATCGCTGACAGCGATCGCGTTTGTCGCGGCGAGAGTGAAGCCGTGACCGACGCTTCCTCCGGCGCACCCCGTTCCGCAACGGGCCAGAAAGGCGACCTCGACCGGGAGCCCGACGCAATCGCCTGAAGGGCCGACCGTACAGATGCTGACACGATCGGTCCGGACCGGGCCGCCCATGCTCTTCGACGAGAGACGAATCCGCCCGAGCGGCCCTTGCGGCGCCGGGATCTCCTGGCGGATGCTGTAGCCCCCATGGCCTACGCTCGATGCGGTGATGGATTGCGTGTCCATCGTCGCCGAAGCCGTATGTGAGGCGAGCGCGACGGAGAGCGTCAGAACAGCCGCAGCTGTCGTCCGGGACATTCCGGGCTCCTAATTGTAGAAGAAAGAGCAATTGATCGTCGTCGGGGGCGCAAGCCCGTTGTCCGGGCCGGTCGTCGCTGCCACCATCAGGCCGGTAGAGTATTGCGCCCCCACAAGCGGGGCCATCCATCCGCCGCCGAGGCCCGGCTGCAACGGCTTGAAGTCGCTCGGCGCCGTTGTCCCGACCGTCACGCCCGAGGTTGCGTCGAACATTTGCAAATACGTCAGGGACGTGTTGTTGTTGTCGCAATCGACTTTCATGAGTTGATGCTGGCCGCTGAAAACCGGCACGGCGCTGTTGGTTACGCCGATCATCGCGGCCTTGCTCAGACCGTTCGAAATCTGCAGCTGCGGAATGACCGGCTGTGTCGGTTGCCAGAATGTTCCGCTGACCGGAATCGCGACTCCGCCGGCTACGCCCTGAACAGGCAGCGCGTTCGAGGCCGACGTTCCGGCGTTCGTCCTCTTCGTGTTCGATGCGACAGTCGCCAAGTTGCCGCCGGTCTCCTGCGCGGCGTTCGACGGCAGAGGCAGCGAGGCGGCGGACACGGCCTGCGTTGCGGGAAGGTTGGTCACGTGCGCGAGGGCCCCCCCGTCAGCGTTAAGCGCCGGCTGGTTCGCCGCTGTCGCCGCACCGTTCAAGGCTCCGAGATTAACGGTTCCGATCGTATTCGAGCCCGACGGGATTGCAGCGGCGATATTCACATTGAGATTGCCAGAAGAATCGCTCTGCAACGCGACTGTCTGCCCGTTGCTGAGCGTTGGCGTGCTGCTGTTGTATTGAAGACCGCCGACGACCATGTTCGTTGGCGCAGCGCCCGGGCTCAACGTCGCGTCGAGGGACGCACCGGCATGACCGACGACGCCGACTTCCTGCACTCCGGTCGCCGATGTCGCGGTGGCGGAGCCGTTGATCTGTGAAAGACTGACGGCGGGAGTTTGCTGCGGATTGATCTGGACGACGAGCGACTGATCTGTGGAAGCGGCGGAAGTCGAACCTGCCTTGACCGAGACTGTATGCGTCCCGTCCGTTATGTAATTAAATCCGGGGTTCGCGAGCGCGCCGCCCGGGCTGTCGCTCGAAAGAGCGACGCGGGCTGTGCCTGTGCTCGACGCGCCCTTTCCCGTGTTGACCGCGGCGCCGTTGATCTGCGTCAGGTTGAAGCTCCACGGCCCGCTCGCCTGGGTCACCGCGCCTATCGTGTTCGCGCTGGCGGCTAGCGCTGGAAGCGAGGCGAGCGAGACGGGCTGCGTCGGCTGCCAGAAGGTTCCGGTGACGGGAAGAGCGGTTGCGCCGGAAACGCCTTGGACCGAGACCACATTGGCGTTTGGCGAGCCGGCCGATCCGGTCGGGATCGAGACGTCGGCGCCGGCCATGCCGCCTGAGATGGTCAGCGTGGTAGTGCCCGAAGAGGTGATGCCGGCGAGATAGGCGTTCGCGCCGGCGGCAAACGCCATCCAATTGCTCGGCTGGATCAAAGCGCCCTCCGTGGTCGCCGTCACGGTGGAATTGCCGAGCGTAACGTAGGCCGCGTTTGGGCCATTGTTGTAGACGATGACTGTCGTGCCGAACGGGAGCAAGACGCTGCTGGATACGTTCGACGCCGAGAGCTGCGAATAGGCCGGCGTTGGCTGAAAGCCGTTCAATGTCGCCGAGAAAGCCCCGGAAGTCTGCGCGAGCGCCGGGCAGGCAAGGCCGAACGCGGGCAGCGTTGCAAGCGTGGTGATTAGGAAAGCATGTTTCATGGACGATCCTTCAACTCTTTGCGGAGGAATTCATTAGAGCCCTGTGGGCAGTTGGACGTCGTCCGCCTCCGCCGGGCGAAGTCCGAGAGGGGGCCGCGCCACGGTCATTCCGGCTGCCGCGAGAGGCGCCGCACGAGCTCGGCCATGACCAGGGCGTCGCCCTCAGAGAGCTGTTCGGGCGGCGGCGGCGTGACCGGGCCGGGATCGTCGTGCAGGAGGGCGAAAACGAATTGGGTGGCGCGCTGGTCGCCGTTGGCGGCGCGATTGACGAGCTGGGTCACCGCCGCCTCGAGCTTGGTCATGCGGAGCCGCCGGCCATTCTCCTTCGCCTCGACCTTTTCGGCGAGCGCTTTGGCCACGATCGCACCGACGCCGCGGGGGCGCTTCGGCCGTCCGCGCGGGTTGCCGGACTGGCCGGGGCGGAAGCGGCTCGCCACCGGCGGCAGGCGCCGGACGGCCGGTTCAGCGCCCTTTTCCGGGGGAGTAAGGCCGAGCGGTCCGCGCCTCATCGGACCCTGCCTTCCGCGTTTCTCGTGCGTGCTCCCGCCCCCCTTGCGAGGGCGGGTTGGGGTGGGGGGTCACGCCCAATTTTCCGATTTTTTTGGTCGCCGCGGGCGCCCGGAGAAGAAGGACCCGACCCGCCGCCCTGGCTTACCCCCGCAGGTGGCGAGGGTATGCGTTCGCGCGAAAGCTCGTTCGCAGGAGCGGGTTTCCGGCGGATTCCGCGCCTGGCGCGCCCGACGGAAGCGAAAGTTTCGCCGCCCGGGTGAAGGCGGGCGCTTTCCCCGGACAGCGCCTGCCATCGGCGGATCGCCGCGTCGATCGCCAAAAAGGCTTCGGCCTCGCGCGCAAGTGCGCAGGCGAGCCGATGCGGCCCGAGCGCCCAGGCGTCGCCCGCCCGCGCAACCGGCGGACCGCGCCTCTGTTGACGCGATCCCCGATCGCCGCCAACCTTCAGCTCGATTTCCTTCAGCTCGAAGCCGGTCGCCGAGAGGGAGAAATCGAGATCGAGGCTGTTGAGCGCCTCGAGCTCGACGGCGAGCCGCCCTTGGTCCCAGGAGGCGAGCTCGGCGAGGCGGTTGTCGGCGATCGTGAAGGCGCGGCGCCCGGCCTCGTCGAGATGGTCGAGTGCAATGGTCGGGACCTCCTTCAACCCCAGCCGCCGGGCGGCGAGCAGCCGGCCGTGGCCCGCCAGCACGCCGCCCTTGCCGTCGACCAGGACCGGGACGTTGAACCCGAAGGCCAAAATGCTGTCGGCGATGCGCGCTATCTGCCGGGCGGAATGGAGGCGCGCGTTGTTCGGATCGGGTGTCAAAGCCTCGACCGGAAGCCAGCGGACGGCAATCCCTCCGGCGGCGTGAAACGGATGGTTCATGAGAATGTTGACCTTTGCCGAAAGCGAGCGGCGGAACGAAAAAACCCTCGCTCGAACGAGGGCCATGAAAGCACAGTATCGGCTTTGTCCGCGTTCGTCAAGAACAAAAACAGTACAGTATGATATTTGCCGTTTTATATCAATACGTTATGATGAGATTATCATCCGACCCGGGGCTCCGGGCGCGGCGGAGCGGGTTTCTCGCCTGTTTTCGCTTCCCCGCCGCCTGTTACGCCCCCTGATAAGCGCAAATCGCCTGCCTGTGACTGTCTCGGCTCGTTCGTTCAGCATTCGCGCGCAAGCCGTTGATACACCGCGCTTTCCGCCGGGTCAGAGGGAGGCCGAAAGGCCCGATTCGCCTGTTTTCCGCCCTGCGAACAGGGCGGAACAGGGGCTTCAGCGTCGCTATTCGCCGCGCCGCGCCCCCTCCGCCCAGTCGAACGCGGCGTTGCGGTCCTGCGGGGCGAACAGCCGGATCGGGACGGCCGATACGCCGAAGCCGCTGAGCCTGGCTTCGTCCATCCGGTCGACGTCGGTCGACGACGGCGAGCTTGACCAGCGACCGGTGCGCCAGCGACGCGTTGGCGAGCCCGCGGGCGAGTTCGGCGAAATAGCCGTCGAAATCCCGGTCGATCACCACGACGAGGCCGGTCGCGGCGTTGGTCGAGCCCAGCGCCGCCTCGATCGCCGCCTCGATGTCCTGCGCCAAGATCGTTCCGCTGGCCTTCAGCGCGAGCGTGTGGACGGGCGCGTCCTGAATGCGTTCCAGCATGGGTCCCTCCCGGTCGACGACAGCCGACGCGCTTGGCGGCTTTCGCCTTCATAACAGATTGACGCCCGGCTTTGCGAGCGGCGAAAAGACGCGGCGCCGATATCGGCGCATGCCGAGGCTCGGGTTCAAAAACGCATGACGCCCATCCCGACCGTATTGCAGAGGCTCTCCGATTTCGCCTTGACGTCGGCGGAATTGCTTCTCCCGCGGCTCATTCTCGCTGTCGCCATCCTCGTCGCAGGAGGCGTCGCGGCGAAATGGGCGGCCCGCACGACGTGCCGAGGCGCTGGCGCGCACGGGCCATATCGACGCAACCGCGCGTCCGGCGCTCGCCTCCGCCGCGCGCTACGGCGTCCTCATCGTGGCGTTCGTCGCGGCGTTGAGCCAGATTGGCGTGCAGACCGCATCCCTCCTCGCCGCCCTCGGCGCGGCGGGCCTGGCGATCGGCCTCGCCTTGCAAGGGACGCTCGCCAACATCGCGGCCGGCATCATGCTGCTTGTGGCTCAGGCCCTTCCGCGTCGGCGACTATATCGAGATCGTCAGCGGAACCCCGTTCGCCGGCACGGTCAAGGAGATTGGCCTGTTCGCCTGCACGCTCGAAACCTACGACGGCCTCTTCGTTTTCGCGCCGAACTCGGCCATCTGGACATTCCCGCTGCGCAACCATTCGCGCACCGCCGGCCGCCTCGTCAGCTTCAACGTCGGCTTTGCGCCCGGCGCCGACATGGAGCGCGCGAAGGCGATTTTGCTCAAGGCGATCGGCGATGAGCCCGGCGTTCTGAAGGAGCCGCGCGCCGAGGTGTTCGTCGCCAATCTGACCGGCGGCGCGCCGCTGGCGACCTGCCAGTTCTGGGTTGCGCGCGAAAGCGTCGGCTCCGATCCAGCGATCGATGCTCGACGCGGCGGCGCGGGCGCTCGCGGCGGCGGGTCTGCCCCCGACCCAGATCGTGAGGACCATTCCCGGCGGACAGCGACCCTTCACGTCTGCATGTGAAGCGGCGCGTCACAATCCGTAGCGCCGGGCGAAGCTTTGCAGATTGACGGCCCCGCGCCGGTGCATGCCCTCGCCGATCTTGCGGTCCCCGTCGTGCGCCTCGACCGCGAACAGCACGCTGCGCCCCTGGATCTCGACGACTTCAGCCGTTGCGATGACGGTGCGGCCGACCGGCGTCGGCGCCAGATGGCGGATGTTGACCTCGGCGCCCACCGTCACCCATCCCGTGCGGCATATGGCCGGCGAGGGCGGCGCCCGACGCTTTTTCCATCAGCATGATCATCATTGGCGTGCCGTAGACGAGCGGCATCCCCTCGACATGGCCGCCGACCGTCAGATCCTTCGTGACGACCTCCTGCCGGCGGCCGATCATGCCGACCTGAACGCCCTTCAGCGGCTCCGTCTCGTTGCTTGCATCCGTCATCGAGCGCTTCCGCGAGCGCCCTGGCGCCGGGCCTGGTTCGTCTCAGCCTCAGCCGCCGGCCGCCCCTTCGATCGGCGCCCCCCAGGAGCCCCAGATGTAGATGCAGCTGAACAGGAAGATCCACACCACGTCGACGAAATGCCAGTACCAGGCGGCGAACTGGAATCCGAGGTGTTGCCGCGGCGTCATCTGGCCGGCCCAAGCCGCGCGCAAGGCAGACGGTGAGGAAAATGACGCCGATGATGACGTGCGCGCCGTGGAAGCCCGTCGCCATGAAAAAGGTCGCGCCGTAGATCGAATTCTTGAAAGGAAACGGGGCGTGTATGTACTCGTAGGCCTGTGTGATCGCGAACAGGACGCCGAGCAGGATCCCGACCAGCAGAAAGTTCTTGAAGCCCTGGCGATTGCCCTCACGCAGATCATCGTGGGCGATATTGACCGCGAAGCTCGACGTCACCAGAACGAAGGTGTTCATCAGCGGCAGCCGCAGCGGATCGAGCACCTCCGTGCCCTTCGGCGGCCACATGCCTCCGGTGAAGTCGAGCCGGCCCACGACTTGCGGATCGCTCGGATCGATCGCGGAGCCGAAGAACGCCCAGAACCAGGCGACGAAGAACATCACCTCGGAGGCGATGAACAGGATCATGCCGATCGTCAGCCCATGCCGCACGAGCGCGTTGTGATAGCCGCTCTGCGCTTCGAGGATCACGTCGCGCCACCACGCCGGCCATGGTGAAGAGGACGCCCGCGCCGCCGAGCGCGAGCACGAATTGGCCCACCACCGACTCCATGCATGAACATGACGAGGCCGATTGCGGTCACCAGCGCGCAGCCGGCTCCGATGATCGGCCACGGACTCGGATTGACGAGATGGAAACCTGGCCGGGCCGGCATCGGCGCGTCAGTCATCGTTTCGCTCCTTTTATTCATCCGGCCGGGCCGGAGCGCTCGCGGGAATCGCGCGTTTGACGCCCGGGCGGGCGGCGCGGCGAACAGCGTGTAGGACAGCGTGATCGAATCGACCTGCGCCATCGATTCGTCCGTCTCGAGCTTGGGATCGAGGAAGAACACCACCGGCCATTCCGCGCTCTCGTGCGGCCCGAGATGTTGTTCCCTGAAACAAAAGCACTGAATCTTGTCGAACCACGCGCCCGACACTTCCGGCGTCACGTTGAACGTCGCATTGGCGGCGGTCGGATGGTCGCTGAGGTTGCGGGCGCGGAAAAAGACCGTCGCCGTCTTGCCCGTACGCACGACCACGCTGTCCGTCTCAGGCTCGAAGCTCCAGGCGAGGCCCGGCGCGACGTTCGTGTCGAAGGCCACCCGGATCGATTCGCCGCCCCTCGGTCCGGGCATCCGTTTTCGCAATCTGCGGCGTCCCCCCGTAACCGGTCGCGCGACAGAAGGCGGCGTAGAACGGCACCGCGGCGTAGGCGAGGGCCAGCATCGCGACGACAAACACGACGCCGCCGAGCGCAAAGCGCCGGTTGCGTCGCGCGAGGTCGTCGTCGGGAGCGTTCAATGCGCGCTCCCGGGCGCTGCAACCACAGGCCCCGCCCCGTGCTCGTCGTAGCCCGGAATATGAGGTGGACTCTCCCAAGTGTGGAATGGCGCCGGCGATGGCACCATCCACTCGAGCGTCGTGGCTCCCGAGCCCCACGGGTTGGCCGGAGCGGCGCGCTTGGCCTTGAAGGCCTCATAGATGAGATAGAGGAACACCAGCGTGCCCCCCGCCGAAATGAAGGCGCCGATCGACGACACGAAATTCCACAACCAGTAGGCATCGGCATAGTCGATGGTGCGGCGCGGCATCCCCTGGAAACCGAGGAAATGCTGGGGAAAGAACGTCAAGTTGATGCCGACGAACGTCGCCCAGAAGTGCCACTTCGCCAGCCTCTCGTCATAGAGATAGCCGGTCATCTTCGGGAACCAGTAGTAGAAGCCGGCGAAGATCGAAAACACCGCCCCGAGCGACATCGTGTAATGGAAATGCGCGACAATGTAGTAGGTGTCGTGCAGGTACCGGTCGACCGCGGCGTTGGCGAGCACGACGCCGGTGACGCCGCCGACGGTGAAGACGAAGATGAAGCCAATCGCCCACAGCATCGGCGGCCTGAACGAGATCGACCCGCCCCACATGGTGGCGATCCAGGAGAACACCTTGATGCCGGTCGGCACGGCGATCACCATCGTGGCGAAAACGAAGTAGCGCTGCGCGTTGAGCGACATGCCGGTGTCGAACATGTGGTGCGCCCAGACCGCGAAGCCGATCAGCGCGATCGCCAGCATCGCATAGACCATCCCGGCGTAGCCGAAGATCGGCTTTTTCGCGAAGGTCGCGACGACCTGGCTGATCATGCCGAACCCCGGGATGATCAGGATGTAGACCTCGGGATGGCCGAAGAACCAGAAGAGATGCTGGTAGAGGATCGGATCCCCGCCCCCGGCCGGCTCAAAGAAGGTGGTGTGGAAGTTACGGTCGGTCAGCAGCATCGTCAGCGCGCCGGCCAGAACCGGCAGCGCCAGCAGAAGCAGGAAGGCGGTCACCAGCACCGACCACACGAAGAGCGGCATGCGAAACATGGTCATGCCGGGCGCGCGCATATTTAAGATCGTGGCGATGAAGTTGATCGCGCCGATGATCGACGCAATACCGGCGAGGTGGAATGAAAGGATGAAGAAGTCGGCCGCAGGACCCGGCGTCCCGACGGTCGAAGACATCGGCGGGTAAAGCACCCAGCCGCCGCCGAATCCCTTGAATCCCGGCGAGCCGTCGACGAACATCGAAATCATCGCCATGACGAACCCGGCCACGAGCAGCCAGAACGACAGGTTGTTCAGCCGCGGAAACGCCATGTCGGGCGCGCCGATCATGAGCGGCACGAACCAGTTGCCGAAACCGCCCATCATCGCGGGCATCACCATGAAGAAGATCATGATGACCGCATGGGCGGAGAAGAACACGTTGTACAGGTTCTTGCCTGCGTCATGCGAGCCGTCGCCGTCGAGAATTGCCGACAGCACCGGAAAAACATGGCCTCCGGGAAACATCAGCTCGGCGCGGATGGCGATCGAAAGGATCATGCCGATGACCCCCGCGAAGATTGCGAAGGCGAGGTAGAGCGTGCCGATGTCCTTATGATTGGTCGAAAACAGATATCGCCGCCAGCCAGTCGGGTGGCCGTGCTCCTCGTGAATCTCGGCTTCCGAATGGGCGAATTCACTGACTGACGCCATGAATTCTTGGCTCCCGGTTTTTCTTGGACGAGGGCGGCGGGCGCCGCCGTCACGGCTTGAGTTGCGACGCCTCTGCGAGATCGACGCCGTCCGCGTGGGCGAACTCTTTTTTGGCGCTGGCGAGCCAGGCCTGATAGGCGCTTTCGCTAACGACATGGATTTCGATCGGCATGAATGCGTGATCGATGCCGCAGATGTTGGAGCACTGCCCGTGGAAGACGCCTTCCTGCTCGGCCTTGAACCAGGCCTTGTTGAGGCGGCCCGGGATCGCGTCGATTTTCACGCCGAAAGAGGGAACCGAGAAGGAGTGGATGACGTCCTGCGAGGTGACGTCGACCTCAACTATCTTGCCGACCGGCACATAGGCCGCGTTGTCGACCGTGAGCAGGCGAAGCTCGCCGGGTTTGAGGTCCTTGTCCTCCTTGATGATCGAATTGAAGGAGAAGCCGCCCTCGGACTTGGGATAGCCGTAGTTCCAATGCCATTGCGACGCCGTCACCTTCAGCGTCATGTCCGGCGCCGGAATGATCAGCTGATCCGCCAGGAGGCGGAACGAGGGAACCGCGATCACGACGAGAATCAGCGCGGGGATCACCGTCCACGCGACCTCGAGCGGCCCGTTATGCGTCAATCGGGACGGGGTCGGGTTCGCGCGCTCGCTGAAGCGGAACATCACATAGCCGAGCAGCGCCAGCACCAGAACGGAGATAGCGATCGTAACCGGCAAAAGGATCGCGTTATGAAACCACTCGATGTCGTCCTGAACGGGGCTGTTGGCCGGCAGAAAGCCGATGTGGCCCGGTTCCGGCGCCCCGATGATCGCCGCTTTCGCCGAGCCGGCCAGGAAGCTTGCGGCAAGCCCCGCCGCGGCTGCCCGAAACGCAAACAAGGGTCCACCCATTTACCGCCAAGCCTCCACCCACTCAGCTTGCATTAGCGCGTCACGTCGAGGCGCACAACTAGGCCCGATCCGTCAAGCCCCATAGCGCCCTTGCAGGCCGCGCCGCCGGAGTCCGGTTAGCCCCGACAGCGTGCTGGCGGGGTCCGGGGCCTATGACAGGGGCCGCGGCCGCCTTTTGGGCCTTGCCCTCGTTTGACGCCGTTTTTTGCTTGGCGCACCCTCTTGACGCCCTCAATATGCAAAAAAGGGGTACGCGTCGAGGCGGTGTCGCGCGCCCGGAGGAGGAGGAGCTAATGGCTTACGACGCGGGCGACGAGTTACGCCGGCCCGTTTCGCTCGCTTTGGCGGGCGTCGCAATCATAGGTTGGCTTCTTGCCGCCTTCCTGTGGACCGAAGCGTCGCGGAGCCAAGCCGAGATGACAGAATCCCTCAAGGCTGCCGAGCGGGCGCGGGAATCCCTCGCCGCAGACTTGCAGAATCTGCAGAAGGCGGCGGGAACCGCCGCCGACCTGAAGACTCAAGCGAGCGAAGCGGAAAAGGCCCTGTCGGAAGCATCCGCCGCACGCGCGTCCGCCCAGAACGAACTCGCCGATCTCACCAAACAGATCGGCGACGCGAAGCTCGCGATCTCCGGCGCTCAGGAAGAGGCGAGCGCCAAGTCTCGCGATCTTCAGGCGGTCGAACTCGAGACTTAAGGAAGAGAGCGATCGCCTCGCTGGCATGCAGGCTCAGGACCAGGCGCTGTCCGCCGAACAGGCCCGGTTGCAGGGGCAAGTCGATTCGGCGCGCACCGCCCTCGCCGAGGCTCAGAACCAGACCGCCGCCGCGCAGAAGCAGTTCGAGGCTGTTCAGAACCAGATCAATGCAGCGACCGCCGAACTTAACGCGCTGCAGAACCAGATCCGCGACGCGAAACCCGCGCCGAGTCCGGCGCAGTGACCGTCAGATTACCCGGATTCAAGAGGTGATGAACCCGAACGGGCGCATTGTGCGGGGGTCAGGGCGTGTTACAAACCGCGAGTGCGACCATCGGGCAGATCAATCGCGCATAAGGGGAGCGGGACGATGGATGATTTTACCTCAGCCCAGGGGACAGCGGCGCAACCGGAATTGCGCAAGCCCCACACCCCCGCCGAACTCAAGGCGGCTGTGTTGGCGAAGCTGACCTATTCCGTGGGCAAGATTCCGGAGGTGGCCAGCCCGCGCGACTGGTTTCTCGCAGTCGCCTTCGCCACACGAGACATTGTCGTCGATCGCTGGTTTGAATCCACCGCCGAAGTCTATGCTGACGGGCGTAAACGGGTCTACTACCTGTCTCTGGAATTCCTGATCGGCCGTCTTCTGTTCGACGCGATGACCAATCTCGGTATCGCGGAACCGATGGCCGAGGCGCTCAAGGAGCTCGGCGTCAATCTGACCGAGCTCCGCCGCGTCGAACCGGACGCCGCGCTCGGCAACGGCGGCCTCGGACGCCTCGCCGCCTGTTTCATGGACAGCATGGCGACGCTCCGCATCGCCGCGCACGGCTACGGCATCCGCTACGACAACGGTCTGTTCCGCCAGATCATTCGCGGCGGCTGGCAGCAGGAGACGCCCGAAGACTGGCTCGCCAACGGCAACCCCTGGGAGTTCGAGCGGCCAGAGGTCAACTACGCCATCGGCTTCGGCGGCTGGGTCGAAATGGTCCAAGGCGAAGACGAGCGGACCCGGCACGTCTGGCATCCGGCCGAAACCGTCGAGGCGGTCGGCTACGACACGCCGATAGTCGGCTGGCGCGGCAAGCACGTGAACACGCTCCGCCTGTGGTCGGCCCGTGCGCCGGATCCGTTCAAGCTCGACGCTTTCAACGCCGGTGATTTCGTCGGCGCCCTGTCGGATACGGTGCGCGCTGAGGCGATCTCGAAGGTGCTCTATCCGAGCGACGCAACCCCCGCTGGCCAGGAACTTCGCCTCAGGCAGGAGTATTTCTTCGCCTCGGCGTCGCTCCTCGACCTCATCCGCCGCCACATCAAGCAGCATCAGGACGTGCGCACTTTGGGAGACCACGCCGCGGTCCAATTGAACGACACGCATCCTGCGATCGCCGTGGCCGAGTTGATGCGCGTCCTGATCGACCTCAACGGACTCGAATGGGATGAGGCGTGGACGGTCACGCAGGCGACGTTCTCCTACACGAACCACACCCTCCTGCCGGAGGCGCTCGAAACCTGGCCCGTTCCGCTGATGGAACGCCTGCTGCCGCGCCACATGCAGATTATTTATCTGCTAAATGCGGCCCATCTCGATAGCGCGCGTCGGCGCGGCTTCATCGATGCAGCATTTCTAGCGACGCTATCGCTGATCGACGAACACGCTGGAAGACGAGTCCGGATGGGCAATCTTGCCTTTATCGGCTCACACAAGATCAACGGCGTATCGGCTCTGCATACGGATCTGATGCGCAAGACTGTGTTCCATAGCCTCAACACGGTTTACCCGGGCCGCATCGTCAACAAGACCAACGGCATCACTTTCCGTCGCTGGCTCATCGAGTGCAACCCGGGGCTCTCGGAGATCATTCGCTCGAACTCTGGGCGAATGTGCGCTCGAGGACGCCGAAGCCTTGAAGGGATTCGCCGCGTTTGCCGACGACCCCGCAATGCAAGAGCGCGTCGGGGCAGCCCGCCGCTTGGCCAAGGTCACGCTCGCGCGCCATGTCGCCGTCCAACTCGGGCTGCGCATCGATGCCGATTCAATGTTCGACGTTCAGATAAAGCGCATCCACGAATACAAGCGTCAGCTGCTCAACATCCTCGAAACGGTGGCGAGATACAACGCCATTCGCGCCAATCCCACCGTCGACTTCGCCCCGCGCGTCAAGATTTTCTCCGGCAAGGCGGCGGCGAGCTACGCCCAGGCCAAGCTTATTATCAAGCTCGCGATCGACGTCGCCCGGGTCGTCAACTCCGATCCGACCCTGCGCGGTCTTTTGAAAGTCATTTTTCTGCCCAATTACAACGTGTCGCTCGCCGAGATGATCATTCCGGCAGTCGACCTGTCCGAGCAGATATCGACCGCGGGCATGGAAGCCTCCGGCACAGGCAACATGAAAATGGCGCTGAACGGCGCGCTCACGATCGGCACGCTCGACGGGGCCAATGTCGAGCTGCGCGACCTTGTCGGCGACGACAACATCTTCATCTTCGGCATGACTGCATCTGAGGTGGAAACTGCGCGGGCGCAGGGCATCGACGCCAGCGCCCGCATCGCCGCATCCCCGGTGCTGCGCGAGGCGCTAGATGAAATCGCCTCCGGCGTGTTTTCCGCCGACGACCCCGGCCGCTACCGGGGTCTCATCGACACGCTCACCCATCACGACTATTTCATGGTGTGCGCCGATTTCGACGCCTATTGGCAGACGCAAGTGCGCGTCGATGACGCTTGGCGGGACCGGAAGCGGTGGATGCGCTCGAGCATCATCAACACGGCGAACGTCGGATGGTTCTCGTCCGACCGAGCAATAGCGGAATATGCAAAGGAAATTTGGAACGCGCCGTTTACGCCAGTCGGCTAGCGGCGTCGAGTTGGAGGTTGAAATGGAGACTTGGAGGGCGCGCGAAGAGGACGTCGCCTCGATCCAGTCCGCACAATGCGGGGATCCGTTTGCTGTGCTCGGCCCGCATCAGACCCCCGAAGGCTGGGTCATCCGGGTCTTTGCGCCGGACGCGATCCGGGTGCGGGCGCTTACGCGCGACGGCAAAAAAGTGATCGCCGAGCTGCCACGGCGCAAGGACGACTTTTTCGAGGCGCTGATCCCTTCGGCGAAAGAGAGGCCGCTCTATCGCGTCGAGGTGGAAACTGCTCATGGCGTCTCGTCCTATGTCGATTCCTATGCATTCGGCCCTGCGCTTGGCCCGCTCGACGACTACCTCCTGCGCGAGGGTTCGCATCGTCAGCTCTACCGGCGACTCGGCGCCCAACTGACCCAGCACGAAGGCGTGGACGGCGTGTTATTTGCGCTCTGGGCGCCGAACGCCCAGCGTGTCTCCGTCGTCGGCGATTTCAACCGCTGGGACGGCCGGCGCTGTCAGATGCGCAAGCGCTACGACAGTGGACTATGGGAGATCTTCGCTCCCCACCTGACGCCCGGAGCGGTCTACAAATATGAACTGACGGGAGCGGACGGCCGGCTTCTGCCGCTCAAAGCGGATCCGTTCGGCTTTGAGGCTGAACTCCGACCCTCGACCGCCTCGGTTGTCGCGGACAGCTCCGATTTCGCCTGGACCGACGTCGAGTATATGGCGAAGCGAGCCGACGGCGAGCTCCGCCGCAAGCCGATGTCGATCTATGAGGTCCATCTCGGCTCGTGGCGGCGCCATCTCGATGGAAGCTTTCTCACCTACGACGAACTTGCCGACCAGCTCATCCCCTATGCGGCCGACATGGGTTACACCCACATCGAACTTCTGCCGATCAGCGAGCACCCGCTCGACGAGTCCTGGGGCTACCAGCCGATCGGCCTCTTCGCTCCGACGCGGCGCTTCGGCGAACCGGCTGGTTTCGCCCGCTTCGTCGACCGGGCGCACGCGGCGGGGCTTGGCGTCATCCTCGACTGGGCGCCGGCGCATTTCCCGACTGATGAGCACGGCCTGGCGCGCTTCGACGGCACCGCCCTGTACGAGCACGCCGATCCGCGCAAGGGCTTCCATCCGGACTGGAACACCGCGATCTACAATTTCGGCCGGCATGAGGTGGCGAATTTTCTTTACTGCAACGCACTCTACTGGGTCGACCGGTTCCATATCGACGGCCTGCGCGTCGACGCCGTCGCTTCGATGCTCTACCTCGACTATTCCCGCCGCGAAGGCGAGTGGCTGCCCAATCCGGACGGCAGCAAGGAAAACCGCGAAGCGATCTCCTTTCTCCGTCACGCCAACGAACTCGTCTATGGAGGCTTCCCCGGCGCGGTCACCATCGCCGAGGAATCGACGGCTTTCCCAGGCGTCTCTCGCCCGACTGACGCCGGTGGACTCGGCTTCGGCTTCAAGTGGAACATGGGCTGGATGCACGACACGCTCGAATACATGTCGCGCGATCCGATCTATCGCCGCTGGAGCCATGACAAAATGACGTTCGGGCTCCTCTATGCCTTCAGCGAGAATTTCGTCTTGCCGATCTCGCACGACGAGGTCGTGCACGGCAAAGGCTCGGTGGTCGGAAAAATGCCCGGCGACGAGTGGCAACGCTTCGCCAATGCGCGGGCTTTCTATGGCTTCATGTGGGGACATCCAGGCAAGAAGCTCCTGTTCATGGGACAGGAGTTCGGCCAGACGATGGAGTGGAACGCCGCTGAGTCTCTTCCGTGGTGGCTCCTCGACCACTGGCCGCACCAGGGCGTGCAGGCGCTGATCCGCGACCTCAACCGCCTCTATCGCGAGACGCCGGCGCTCCACGCGCGTGACTGCGAGCCGGAAGGCTTCCGCTGGATCGTCGTCAACGACGACTCGCAATCGGTGCTCGCTTTCCTGCGCCGGGGCGCGCAAAGCGACCCGCCGGTCGCCATCGTCTGCAACTTCACGCCGGAACCGCGGATGAACTATCGCGTCGGGCTGCCCTACGAGGGCCACTGGCGGGAGGCGATCAACACCGACGCAGCCGGATACGGAGGGTCCAACATGGGCAATTTCGGCGACGTCGTCGCGGAGCGGCGCCCCTCGCACGGCTTTCCCGCATCTGCGACGCTGGCGTTGCCGCCGCTTGCGACCTTGTATCTGGTCTTCAGCCCGCCGGGCGCCGGCGCGGGCGCCGCATGAGATGGAGGTCGACATGGCCAGAACACGATCCGCGAAGGAGATGGGACTCTCGGCGCCCTATTCCCGACACGCCATGGCGTATGTGCTCGCCGGGGGACGGGGAAGCCGGCTCCTGGAGCTCACCGATCGACGGGCGAAGCCCGCCGTCTATTTCGGCGGAAAATCACGCATTATCGACTTTGCGCTGTCGAACGCGTTGAACTCGGGCATTCGTCGCATCGCCGTCGCGACGCAATACAAGGCCCACAGCCTGATCCGTCACCTTCAGCGGGGATGGAACTTTTTCAGGCCGGAGCGAAATGAGAGCTTCGACATCCTGCCCGCTTCGCAGCGCGTCTCCGAGACCATGTGGTACCTCGGCACGGCCGACGCGGTGTATCAGAACATCGACATCATCGAGAGCTACGGCCCGCACTTCATGGTGGTGCTGGCGGGCGACCACATCTACAAAATGGACTACGAGAAGATGCTGCAGCAGCACGTCGACTCGGGCGCAGATGTGACGGTCGGATGCCTGGAGGCCCCTCTAAAGGACGCGACCGCCTTCGGCGTGATGCACGTCGACGCCAACAACAATATCATTAGCTTTCTCGAAAAGCCGAAGAACCCGCCGCCGATGCCCGGCAAGCCCGATGTCGCGCTCTGCAGCATGGGTATTTATGTGTTCGAAACGTCGTTCCTGATCGAGCTTCTCAAAGAGGACGCCGCCAATCCGAATTCGAGCCACGACTTCGGCAAGGACATCGTTCCCCGCATCGTCAAAGAGGGCAAAGCCGTCGCGCACCACTTCTCGCAATCCTGCGTTCGGTCGACGGACGAGGCCAAGCACTATTGGCGCGACGTGGGGACGGTCGACGCCTATTGGGAGGGCAACATCGATCTCACCGACGTCATCCCCGACCTCGACCTCTACGATCGCGCTTGGCCGATCTGGACTTACGGCGAAATCACCCCCCCGGCCAAGTTCGTGCACGACGTCGACGGTCGGCGAGGCCTTGCGATTCAGTCGCTACTTTCCGGCGGCTGCATCGTCTCCGGCGCTGCGATCAGCCGATCGCTGGTGTTCACCGGCGTGCACGTCCATTCGTATTCGTCGATCCATGAGGCCGTCATTCTGCCTTACGCGAGCATCGGCCGGCATGTGCGGCTCAGCAAGGTGGTGATCGACAGCGAAGTGCGCATTCCCGACGGTCTGGTGGTCGGCGAGGATCCCGATCTCGACGCCAAGCGTTTCCGGCGCACCGACGAAGGCGTGACGCTGATCACCGGGCCGATGATCGAAAACCTTACGCAATGAGCGCTCTGAATGTACTGTCCGTCGCCTCGGAAATCTTTCCGCTGGTGAAGACGGGCGGGCTTGCCGACGTGGCGGGCGCTCTGCCACGCGCGCTCGCGTCCGAAGGCGTCGAGATGCGGTCGCTCGTTCCCGCCTACCCGGCAATTCGGGACAAGCTAGTCGATGTCACGGTCGCGCGCGAATATCGCGATCTGTTTGGCGGGCCGGCGCGCGTGCTGGCCGGCCAGGCCGAGGGTCTCGACATCTTCGCGATCGACGCGCCGCATCTCTACGACCGTCCCGGCAATCCTTACCTCGGCCCCGACGGGCTCGACTGGCCCGACAACGCCGAGCGATTTGCGGCGCTCGCGCGGGTCGGCGCGGACATCGGACTCGGCGCGATCGCCGCCTTCGAGCCCGAGGTCGTCCATGCCCACGATTGGCAGGCGGCGCTCGCCCCTGCTTATTTGCGTTTCGCCGAGGGCCGGCGGCCTGGCTCGGTCGTGACGATCCACAACCTCGCCTTCCAGGGCCATTTTCCGATTTCCGTGTTCCGTGAGCTCGGATTGCCCGATCGCGCTCTGGCGATCGACGGCGTCGAGTATTTTGGCGGCGTCGGCTATCTGAAGGCCGGCCTTCAACTCGCCGACGCGGTCACGACCGTGTCGCCAACCTATGCGCGCGAGATCCTGACCCCGGAATTCGGCATGGCGCTGGACGGCCTGTTGCGCGCGCGCTCCCGGGCCGTCCAGGGCATTCTGAACGGCATCGACGACACGGTCTGGAATCCGGCGATCGACCCGGCGCTCCCGCAGAATTTCGGCTCGACCCGGGTCGACTTGCGGGCGCGCAACAAGACCGTGCTGCAAGCCAAGCTCGGGCTGACGCCGGGCGACCGTCCGCTATTCGCCGTCGTCTCCCGCTTGTCCCTCCAGAAGGGCCTCGACCTTCTCCTCCAGGCGCTGCCGGCTTTGATCGCCAAAGGAGCCCAGCTCGCAATGCTTGGCTCGGGCGAACGCAACCTCGAGACAGGCTTCGCCGCAGCCGCAGCCGCACGGGCCGGCTCGGTCGGGTGCATATTCGGCTACGATGAGACGCTCGCCCATCTCATCCAGGGGGCCGCGGATTTCATCCTTGTCCCGTCCCGTTTCGAGCCCTGCGGGCTGACCCAGCTCTGCGCCTTGCGTTACGGCGCAACGCCGATCGTGTCGCGCGTCGGCGGACTCGCCGACACGGTGATCGACGCCAACGAGGCGGCCACGGCCGCGGGCGTCGCGACCGGCGTCCAGTTCTCCCCGCTTTCGGTCGAGGCGCTGAATTTCGCGCTCGACCGGGCGCTCACGATCTACGGCGACCCAGCGACCATGCGGCGCATGAGGCTGAACGGCATGCGGGCGGACGTGTCCTGGCGCGGCCCGGCTCAACGCTATGCCGCGCTCTATCGGTCGATCGCCCGGCCCGCCGCATGAGCGGAGCGACGGCGAGCCTCGGGGTCGTCGCCTCGCCGCACGGGCTCGAGGCGGCGCTCGATCTGCCGAACGCCGAAGGCGTCTTTCTTTGCCTTTATGACGGCGACCGCGAGGTTTTTCGCGCCACGATGAACCGCGGCGACGACGGAATGTTTCGCGGCCTTGCCCCGGGATTTCGTGACGGCGCTCGATACGGCTTCCGGGTTCAAGGGCCCTATGATCCGGCGCTGGGGCAGCGTTTCGATGTCTCCAAGCTGCTCGCCGACCCTTACGCCTTCGGCTTCGACCGCCCTTTCCGGCTGCATCCCTCGATGTTCGCTTTCGGAAAGGACAGCGGCCCTTACGCGCCGAAGGCGATCGCCGGCGCGCCGCCCGCGGGCGAACCGGGCGGGAAGCGGATCGCCGCCGATTCGCTCGTCATTTACGAGCTCAACCTGCGCGGCTTTACGCGCACTCAATCCCGCAATCCCGGAAAGCGCGCGCGGAACTTTCGCCGGACTCGCCCATCCGGCCTCGATCGGTCACCTGGCGGCGCTCGGGGCGACTGCGATCGAGATCATGCCGTCCGACCCTTTCGTCGACGAGCGGCATCTGCCGCCGCTCGGCCTGGCGAACGCCTGGGGCTACAATTCGGTCGTGTTCGGCTCCCCCGATCCGCGCCTCGCTCCGGGCGGCTGGGCCGAGGTGCGGACAGCGACCGACGCGCTGCACGCCGCCGGGATGGAGGCGATCCTCGACGTCGTTTTCAACCACAATGGCGAAAGCGACCAGTTCGGCCCGACACTCTCGTTCCGCGGCCTCGACAACGCGGCCTGGTTCCGCCTCGACCCCCATGATCCGGCGACCTACGTCAATGACGCGGGCACCGGGAATTGCCTGGCGCTCGACCGCCCGCTCGTCGTCGACATGGCGATTGGAGCGCTCGACCGCTGGATGGTCCATGGCGGGATCGACGGCTTCCGCTTCGACCTCGCGACCGCTCTCGGCCGCGGACCGGACGGCTTTGATCCCAACGCTCTTTTTTTCCAAGCGCTCGCCGAACACCCCGTTCTCCGCCGCGCTCGCCTCATCGCCGAGCCCTGGGACCTCGGCCCCGGCGGCTATCGGCTCGGGGCCTTTGGCCCCGCCTTCGCCGAATGGAACGACCGCTTCCGCGACGCGGCGCGCCGTTTCTGGCGCGGCGATCCCGGCATGCGCGGCGAGATCGCGACCCGCATGGCGGGCTCGCGCGACCTGTTTGCCCGCGCCGCCGCGCCCTCGAAAAGCGTCAACTTCATCGTGGCGCACGACGGCTTCACCCTCGCCGACCTCGTCTCGTACGAGAAGAAGCACAACGAGGCGAACGGCGAGCACAACCGGGATGGGACCGACGCGAATTGCTCCTGGAACAACGGCGTCGAGGGGCCGACCGAGGATCCAGCGATCGTCGCGGCGCGGGCCCGCGACCAGCGCAACCTCCTGACGCTGCTGTTCGCCTCGCGCGGAACCCCGATGCTGGCGATGGGCTCTGAACTCGGCTTCAGCCAGGGGGGCAACAACAACGCCTACGCCCAGGACAACGCGACGACCGCCATTCACTGGAGCGACGCCAACGCCTCCCTGATCGCCTTTGTCCAGCGGCTCGCGCAGGCGCGCCGCGCCCACCCGGCCCTGTCGCGCGACGCCTTTCTGACCGGGAAACCATTCGACGCGTCGGGCCTGCCCGACGTCGAATGGCGCGACGCGGAAGGACCGATGACCCAGTCGGCGTGGAACGACTCCGCGGGCTCGGTGCTGGCGGCCGTCTTCGCCGCGCCGCACGATGATAGCGGCGTCGTCGACCGGGTCATGGTCGTCATGAACCGGTCGCATGAGGAGGAGGAACTGAGCGTGCCGGAGCCGCGCCCCGACATGGCGTGGCGCAGGCTCGTCGACAGCCATAATCCTGAAGCGCCGGAGCGGCCGCTCGCCATCGCCGACCGCCAGCGCCTCCACGCCCGCTCATGCCTCATCCTCGCCGAAGGCCCGCTTCCTGGCGGCAAAGCTCGCGGCGGTCCGCCCACCGCCCAAGTGGTCGATGCGCTCGCGAGCGCCGCTGGAATCGCCGGCGAATGGTGGGACGTGGGCGGCAAGCGCACCGTCGTCTCGCCAGAAACCAAGGTCGCGCTTGTGACGGCGCTCGGGCTCGAGGCGGCCAGCGAAGCGCAGGCGCAGGAAAGCCTGACCCGTGTCCTCGACGAGACGCGCCGGCGGCGCGTTCCCTGTTCGCTGGTGCTGCGGAGTGACGGGCCGTTCGCGACGCCCCTGCGGGACGCGCCTAACGGCTGCGAGGCCAGGATCGAATGCGAGGACGGCAGGGTTGTCGAATGGCGAGTTGGCCCCGGCGAAGGCGCGCGCCGCGATCTCGCCGACGGCCGTTCGGTCGAGGAGCGGACGATCGCCCTGCCGGACCTGTCGCTCGGCCGCCATCGCCTGATCGTCGACGGCGTCGCTTGCCGGCTGACGGTCGCCCCGCCGACATGCTACGGCCGAAGCCGCGCGGCGCAAACGGTTCGGGGTCACGGCGCAGCTCTATGCATTGCTCCGTGCGGGCGATCAGGGGATCGGCGACTTCTCGACGCTGGCGCTCGCCGGCGAGGCCATGGGCGGCGCCGGCGGCGCCTATTTCGGCGTGAACCCGATGCATATGCTGTTCCCGCACGACCGCGAGCGGGCCAGCCCCTACTATCCGTCGGACCGCCGCTTTCTCGATCCGATGCTGATCGACGTTCTCAATGCCGGCCTGCCGCGCGACGAAGCGCTCGAAGCGGCGCTCGGGTCCCTCGCTCCGCCGATCGCGGCGGCCAGGGCGACGAAACTTGTCGACTATCCCGCGGTGTGGAAGGTCAAGCGCGACGCGCTCGCGGCGCTTCATGCGGCTTTCGGCCGCGTCCGCCAGGCGCGACCCGCGGATCCGCTCTGCGCCGAGCACCGCGCATTCGTCGAGGCCGGCGGCGCAGCGCTGAAGCGGTTCGCGGCGTTCCAGGCGATCGCCGCGGGGGAGGCCGGCGCCAACTGGCGGTCCTGGCCTCAACCTTTGCGCGACGGCGACGCGGCCGCGATCGAGGACGCCATCGCGGCCGACCGCGACGCCTTCGACATGGCGCTCTTCTGCCAGTGGCTCGCCGATCGTCAGCTCGCCTGCGCGGCGGCCCGGGCGCGCGAACATGGGCTCGAGATCGGCTTCTACCGCGACCTCGCCATTGGCGCCGCACCCGACGGGGCGGAGGCCTGGGCGCACGCCGGCTCCCTGGCGCGGGGGGCAACGGTCGGCGCGCCGCCCGACCCCTTTTCCACCCAGGGGCAGAACTGGAATCTGTCGGCGCCCAATCCGCTCGCCGGCGCGCGCGACGGCTGGGCGGCGCTGGGCGCGCTCTATGAGGCCAACATGCGTCACGCAGGCATGTTGCGCATCGACCACGCGATGGGCCTGCAGCGCCTCTTCTTCATTCCCGAGGGCGCGAGGCCAGCGGACGGCGCCTATCTGACCTATCCGCTCTACGACCTCACGGGTCACATCGCGCTCGAGAGCCGACGCGCCAGATGCATGGTGATCGGGGAGGATCTCGGCACGGTGCCCGAGGGTTTCCGCCCCCGGCTCACGCGGCAGAATATCCTCGGGATGCGGGTGCTGTGGTTCGAGCGCAAGGGCGCCGAGGTCCTGCCGCCCGCCGCCTATCCGTCGATGTCGGTCGCCTGCGTCGCGACGCACGACCTCGCGACGCTCGCCGGCTGGTGGGAAGGCGTGGACATCGCCGAGAAGCTGTCGCTTGGCCTGCTCACGCTCTCCGCGGCGGGCGAGGCGGTCGCGGCGCGGCTCGAGGAGAAGCGTGGCCTGATCGCGGCGCTTGTCTCCGCCAGGCTCATCGCCTCGGCGCCTTCCGAGGACGCTCCGCTCGACGACGAGACCGCCGCGGCGGTCCACGGGTTGATCGGCGGCTCGGCCTCGCTCCTCGCCAGCGCCCAGTTCGACGATATCGTCGGCGAGACCGCGGCGACCAACCTGCCTGGCACCGATCGCGAGCGGCCGAACTGGCGGATCAAGCTGAGCCCCGACGTAGCGTCAGCGTTCGGCTCGCGCCGGGCGCGCGCAATCATCGCGGCGCTCGCCAGCGGGCGGAGCTCGGCCACGGCCTCAGAAGCGGTCGAGAGGCGCGACCGGCCGCCGCCGTAACGGCTTATGCCAAATTCCCCCAAGCCAAACCAAGGAAAACCAAGGAAATCGGATTTGGATTTTCTTGGATTCATTCGTCGGATTTGGGGTTTTTCAAGGGGTTACGAGCAATCCAAACAAAAACAAACTGCCAAGCATCATGGCGGCGCCCCTCCACGTTCTCCACCGCCTTCGGGGACCAACTTCGCAGCTTCCTGCGACCAGACTGGCCGGTTGCGAGCGGCAGCAGGCGGAACGGCTTCGACGGGGACCGGACACTTGGCTCCTCCAAAATAGCCATCAAAGAACAAATAAAGAACGAATGCAGCCTTGTCAAGACATTTCGATCTTTTCCGCTCATTCAATCGAACTGCCGCATCGACTAAGATCGCTTTGGTCCGAGGCCGGGTCGATGCGCCCGAGGCTGGAACCCAATCGTGTATGGCAGTGCGGCATGTGCGCGAGGGCCAAGCGCGCACTGCGCGCCGGGTCCGGGTTCTTGCGACCGTGACGCCGAGGGAAATGCACTTACCGACCAGGCGGGCGGAACTCGATAATGGCAGGCCGTTCCCCGGAAACCAAACAATTTCCGGGGCGTATCGATGCAGCTCGAAGCCGAGCCAGCGGCAGCGGATCGTTGTCCCGGTTACGGCTGCCCTTGGAGGTCCGGAATCCCCTTCGGGGCCGCCTTGGCGAGCGGATCAGGATGCCTGAACACGAAACGCATGCGCTCCCAGACCTCGAAGCCCTCATAGAGGGCCTTGCTTTTCGCATAGAGCTCATGAGCCTTTGCGACCGCAGCCTCGTCCGAAAGGCCGGTCAGTTCCTCGACCGAAGCGATATGCCCGCCGCTCAGGAAATAACACCGCATGGGCGTCTCCCGCGCCCGCAGGCGCGCCCGACGACTAGGATCGAGTGTGAGGTCATCCGTCAATAAGGAATAACCCGTAGAACCCGCAGCCGCCGTCTTGAAGCAGGAGCCGCATCGCCCCGTGGCGCGCTCATCAGGGACGCGTCGGCTTCAGCCGCAACGATTGCGCCCAACGGGCGCAGGCGGCTGTCGCGCCCCCTAGGCCCCCGGTTCGACGGCGAAGGGTGGCCCCCGCAAGACGATGGGATATTAATGGGCGTGACGAGAAGCGCATCATCCGGAAGACGTCATGGGGAGCGGAATCGGCTTCGGCCGCATTGTCTCCAGCGACATCGCACGAGGCTAGCATGAACGACGACCGTCCGGCTCCCCCAAGTCCCGAGCCCGCGAGCAGCGAATTCCTGCCGAAGCGTTTCCCGACCGTCGGCATCGGCAGCTCGGCGGGGGGCGTCCATGCGCTGCAGGCATTCTTTGAGAGCCTGCCCGACGACGTGAACGCCGCCTTCGTCGTCATCGTCCATCTCGACCCCGGGCATCACAGCGAATTGCCGAACATCCTTGCGGCGCGCACCCGGATGCCGGTCATCCAGGTGACGGGCCGTATCCCGATCGAGCCGGGGCGCGTCTATGTCATTCCGCCCAACCGCCAGCTCATCGTCACAGACCAGCATCTCTCGGTCGCCGAATTCGAAGAGCCGCGCTGGCAGCGAACGCCGATCGACCTCTTCTTCCGCTCGCTGGCGGCGCAGGGCGGCGACGACTTCGCCGTCGTGCTGTCAGGGGCCGGCTCGGACGGGTCCGTCGGCATCAGTGCGGTCAAGGAGGCGGGCGGCGTCATCCTGGTGCAGGACCCGGAAGAGGCCGAATACAGCTCGATGCCGCAAAGCGCCGTGGCGACCGGCCTCGCCGACTTCGTCCTGCCTGTGCGGGAGATCGCCAAGAGTCTGCCCGAACTCATCCGCAACCGCGGCGTCATGTCGAGCGAATTCCTGGGCGAGGCTGAAGACGAGAACGTGCGGAGAATTCTGGCGCATCTGCGCGTGCGGACCGGGCATGACTTTTTCAACTACAAAAAGGCCACCGTGCGGCGGCGCATTGCCCGCCGGATGCAAGTGCAACGTGCGACGACGATGACCGACTATCTGGCGATTTTGCGCGAGAGCGCGGCCGAGTCGAATGCACTGTTCGCCGATTTGCTCATCTCGGTGACGATGTTCTTCCGTGACGCGTCGGCCTTCGACAAGCTTGCGACAATCGCCATCCCGAAGATCTTCGACGACAAGGGCGCCGGCAATTCGGTCCGCGCCTGGATCCCCGGCTGCGCCACCGGCGAGGAAGCCTATTCCATCGCTATCCTCCTGCTGGAGGAAGCGGCGCGGCGCGACGTCCGCTGCGAGATCCAGGTGTTCGCTTCCGATCTCGACGACGCCGCCCTGTTGATCGCTCGCGAGGGCCGCTATCCGCGCGCGATCGAAGCCGACGTCACGGACGACCGCATGAAGCGCTTTTTCAACCGCGAAGACGACCACTACCGTATCACGCGGGAGCTGCGCAACGTCGTGTTGTTCGCCAGGCACAGTCTCCTGAAGGATCCACCGTTCTCGCGCGCCGACCTCATCTCCTGCCGCAACCTGCTGATTTATCTCGACCGCCAGCTTCAGCAGCAGATCTGCGCCACCTTCCACTTCGCCCTGATGCCGACCGGCTATCTCTTCCTCGGGTCGTCGGAAAGCGCCGAAAGTCCGATCGGCATGTTCCGCACGGTCGACCGCGAGGCGCGAATCTACCAGCGCATGCCGGTCTCGTCCGAGGTGCGGGTGACGCCGCGGATCGGGCCGCCGCATTTCGGCCCGGAGCCGCTGCTGCCGAGAACCCCGCCGTTTCGCGTCGCGGACCAGGCCGGCGCGCACCGCGAGGCCCTCGAACGGCTCGCTCCCCCGAGCGCGGTCGTCGACCAGTCCTACCGCGTCGTCCATCTGTCGGAACGGGCCGGGCGTTATTTGCAACCTTCCGGCGGGACGCTGGTCAACGACATCACCGAACTGGCCCGCGAGGAATTGCGGCCCGAACTGCGCGCCTCCCTGCGCCGAGCCTTCGACCGCAACGAACCCAGCCTCAGCGGCCCGATCGCCGTCCGTTTCAACGGCGCCGCGCGCCGCGTCTACCTGCAGGCAAAGCCGCTCAGCGCCGATCCCAACGCCAGCCGCTCGGCGATCCTGTTTTTTTTCGAGGGCGAGGCGCCCGGCGATACAGGCGGCATGAGCACGATCGAAGACGGCGCGCCTGCCGAGCAGATCCAACAGCTTCAGCAGGAGCTGCAGTTCACCCAGTCGCAGCTGCGCACCTCGCGCGAAGAGTACGAAGGCGCCAACGAGGAACTGCGCGCCGCCAATGAGGAGCTGCAGTCGATCAACGAGGAGTACCGTTCGACCGCCGAGGAGCTGGAGACGAGCAAGGAGGAGCTGCAGTCGATCAACGAGGAACTGCAGACCGTCAACAGCGAACTGAAGACGAAACTCGAAACCGTGTCGCTCGCCAATAGCGACATTCAGAATCTGATGGCGGCGACCGACGTCGAAATCCTGTTCCTCGACACGCAATTGCGCATCAAACGCTTCACCCCGCGCATCAGCGAGCTGTTCAACGTCGCGGAGGGCGACGAAGGCCGGTCGATCACCGACTTCACCCACAGCCTCGACTACCACGATCTCGCCGGCGACGCCCGCGCGACGCTACGCGATCTCTCCTCCATAGAGCGCGAGGTGCGCGGCCCGAACGGCAGCTGGCGCCTGATGCGGATGCGGCCCTACCGGACGGTCGAAGACAGGATCGACGGCGTCGTGGTCACCTTCGTCGACATCAGCGAGCGACGCCGCGCCGCGGACGCGCTGAGGGACAGCGAAGCGCGGATGCGGGCGGTCATCGACGGCGTGGCTGTCTCGATCGTCACGATCAACGAGGCCGGGATCATCCAGTCGCTCAACAAGGCGACGACGGCGATGTTCGGCTATCCGGCGGAAGAGCTCCTCGGGCACAGCGTCAGCATTCTCGCCGCGGAGCCCTACCGCTCGGAATTCGACGAATACCTTCGGCGCTATCTGCAAACTGGCGAGGGCGAAATCATCGGGACAACCCGAGAGGCCGCAGCGCGCCGCAAGGACGGATCGACACTCCCGATCGAGCTGATGGTGTCCGAAATCCGCCACGACGGCGAGCGCCTGTTCATCGGCTTTGCGCGCGATCTCAGCGAACGGCGCGGGTTCGAGGCCCGGCTTAGCCGGCTGCATGGCAACCGGCTCGAACTCGATGGCGAACATGGCGACCGCCCTGGCGCACGAGATCAACCAGCCGCTCGCGGCGGCGGCAAACTATCTCTTCACCGCCCGCCATCTCCTCGGGGCGCGACCTGAGCCGGCCGACGCGCGGATCGACAACGCGCTCGACAAGGCCTCCTCGCAGATGCATCGTGCGGGACAGATCATCGCGCACCTGCGCGAGTTCATGACGCGCGGCGAGCCCGACAAGACCGAGCAGAGCCTGCACGATCTGATCCGTCGCGCCTGCGAGCTTCTCGCACATGCGGCCAGGGACGCCCGAGCCGAAATCGTCCTCCATCTGGACGCGGCGGAGGATACGGTGCTGGCCGACCGGATTCAGGTCGAGCAGGCAATATTCAATCTGATCCGCAACGCCATCGAGGCGATGAGCGATTCGCCGGAGCGCAAGGTCACCATTTCGACGTCGCTGGCGGACGGCATGATCCGCGCGGAGGTTTCCGACACGGGCGTTGGCCTGCCGGATTCAACCAACGCGGATCTGTTCGTCCCGTTCAGCTCGACCAAGGAGAACGGACTCGGCGTCGGCCTGTCGATTTCGCGCTCGATCATCGAGGCCCATTACGGGTCGATCTGGGCGGAGGCCAATGCCGGAGGCGGGGCGAAGTTCAGCTTCACCCTGCCACTCGCGCGGCTGGAAAACGCCGGACCGGACGAGCAGCGATTGTAGGCGCGGTCGTCGACGGCGCAAGGCCGCGCTCAGCGAGCGCGGCTACAGATGCGCTAAAGGGTGATCGAAATCGCCTCGCGGCCCCGCGGCGTCTCGACGACCTTCATATTCACCGGCTGGCCTTCGTCGAGATGCGCGATGCCGGCGGCGTTGAGCGCCGAGATGTGAACGAAGATGTCTTTGCCGCCGTCATCGACGGCGACGAAGCCGAACCCCTTGGTCTCGTTGAACCACTTGACCTTGCCCTCAATCGGCGTCGCCGTCGACAGATCGGGGGCCATGCGGCGCGGGGCGCGGGGAGCGTCGAACATGCGGCGCGGTCGATCGACCGCGGTCGAGGCGTCGACCGAGACGACGCGGGCCACCTGCGGGCCCTTGACGCCCGTGGCGACCACGACGCGCATCTTTGCGCCCGGCTGAACGCTGTCGTGCCCGGCGGAATGCAGGACGGTCGCGTGCAGGAACGCGTCGCCCTGTCCGTTGCCGAGTTCGACGAAGCCGAACCCTTTCTCGTCCTTGTACCATTTCACGATCGCATCGACCGACGGCTGGCTGATCGACGCGGTCGCGAGGTCGCTCGCCGACGATTCGTCGCCGAAGCCTTCGGCGCGCCCGATCGGGCGCGCCGGGCGCGGCCGCGTCGCGTACCCAACCGGTGCGTCGTCGTCGAACCCGTGTTTTCGTGGAGCCCAAAATTCCTTACCTTTGTTCATCGTTCAAACTCTTAGACCGGTGCAGACAACAGGGAGAAAGTCGCGGTCATGACAATTCTCCATCCCGCCGCAAGGCGGCGAAACCTCGGTGCGGCGCGGAAGCGCCGGAAGTCGGAACGTCCGTTATCCACCCAATCCGGATCGGAGGGACGTAAGGCGTTTGGTCGAGGGGCGCTCGACGCAGCGCCGGCGGCGCGGCCTGACGATCGGGCGGCGCGGCGCGAATTGGGCCTGCGCGATTGACCTCAGCCAGACAGAACGAAACGGCGGCGCAAGCGATGAGCGCCGCAATCAGCGGACGCCATGCCGGCTTCGACCGGTTTCCGTACCAGATGGTTGCAAGCGAGGCTTTGGTCGCGCCGGCCATCATCGCGCCCGTCAGTGCGGCTCGAGACTGGCCGAGGGCGCCCGGCGATCGGCAGCAGGAGCCGCGGAATCCGCGCCGTGCAAGCGGTTCGTCGGCCACCCGACGACTTGAATCGGCGCGATAACCATCCAAGCACCTCGACGCGCATGCGCCCAAGCGGACCAAGCGAAACGACGAATTTTGTGGGAAGATACGCTCGGTTCCCTAGGGTCAAAGAAAACCAAACGGCGCGTTCCTGCGCAATTAGGGATTCTACGTAGACTTGCGCTAATGGCCGGAATCGCGGTCGAAACGGCTGCTTGAAGCGCCCGGCTGGCGTTCCCATATCGCGGCAATGCTCGAATCTCTCCAATCTGCTTATCCAGCCCTCGCGCTCGATCCGGACAGCCCTTCCATGGGGCCGGGCGCCATGGCGCCAAACGACGCCGCCCTCCTCGACGACTACTCCCGCGTCGTCAGCGACGTGGTGGAACGGATCGGCGCGAGCGTCGTTCGGATCGACGTCAAACGCGGCGGCCGAAGCGCCGGCTCCGGCTCCGGCGTCATCGTCTCCTCCGACGGGCTGGCGCTCACCAACTCCCATGTGGTCCAGGGCGCGCGCGTCGTGACGCTGACGACGGTCGAAGGACGCGAACTGCAGGCCCGGGTGCTCGGCGACGATCCTGACACCGACCTCGCCCTCCTCAGGGTCGAGGCGGACGTGGCGCTGCCGGCCGCCAGGCTCGGCGACAGTTCGAAGCTGAGGCGCGGCCAGATCGCAGTCGCCATCGGCAATCCGCTCGGTTTCGACGCCACCGTCACCGCCGGGGTCATCTCCGCTCTCGGTCGCACCCTGCAGTCGCGCACGGGACGCATGATCGAGGACGTGGTGCAGACCGACGCGGCCCTCAATCCTGGCAATTCCGGCGGTCCGCTCGTCTCGACGGCGGGCGAGGTGGTCGGCATCAACACGGCCGTGATCATGGGCGCGCAGGGCATCTGCTTCGCCGTCGCCTCGAACACGGCCAACTTCGTCGCCGGCGAAATCGCCCGCCACGGGCGGGTGCGGCGCGCCTATATCGGGGTCGGCGCTGCGACCGCCGCCATCCCGCGCCGTATCGCGGTGCGGCTCGGCCTCGACCAGGCGACCGGCGCGCGATTGCTCAGCGTCGACCAGGCAGGACCGGCGGCCCATGCGGGGCTGCTGTCGGGCGACCTCGTCATCGGCCTCGACGGCAAGACGATCACCAGCGTCGGCGATCTGCTGCGGGCTCTCGACGCCGAGAAGATCAACCGCACCGTCAGCGTCGACTTCCTGCGCCGCTCCGAGCAGTTGCGCGTCTGGATCGGACCGATCGAGCGCCCGGCCGCGGCGTGATCGGTCCAGCGGGGTCTCTTATTACGCCCGGAACGTCGTTCCGAAAATCCGGAGCTTGGTTTCTGGCGGACAGAAACCACAGCGTTACCGCTTTTAGGCCGGCGCGCCGCCCGGGCGGCTGGCGGCGCCGCCTCGGGCGGGCCGCGCACGCCCTCCCGCCGCATCCCCTGTTCCGGCTCTTGCGCGCCCTGTTCCGCCCCTGATAACCGCAAAAAGCCTCTCTGCTATTTTCCTGCTCCGCCCGCATCCTCGCTCTCAAAAATCAGGCGCAAGCCTATGGAATAACGGGTCGTTTCGCGCCAATGGCAAAGCGAAGAGCGCGCCGCTGCCCTGTTTTTCCGCCTGTTAGCAGGGGAGCGCCTGCTGATCAGTGGAGTCCGTCGACCATCAAAAAGACGTCGGACGAACCGGACAAAAGAGCCGCGCTGGGCTGTTTTCCGAGTTTCGGATTCGCCGCCCGATTTTCGGCTGGCCGGAATGATAGCGCCGCTCGACAATTCAAGCGGCGGCGGTTCGCGGTCTATTTTGCCGGAGGCTTCTTCACGCGAACGAGCGGTCCGGGCAGCGCCCGCTCCGCCTCCTCCTCGAGCGCCTGCTCGTGGTAGCGGATGAAGCGCGCGCCGATCACGGAGCCGACGATAGCGACGACCAGGACCGCTATCCCGACCGGCCGGGCGTAGGTTTCGAACGCGCGCCCGAGCAGATAGCCGCCCAAACCGAAAATCGTCGCCCAGACGATTCCGCCCGCCGCGTTGAAGAAAAAGAACCGCTCCCAGTTGAAGCGATTGACCCCGGCGAGGAACGCCGCGAAGGCGCGCAGCACTGCGACAAAGCGGCCGAAGAACACGATCTTGCCGCCATGCCTGAGAAAGAGGTACTGCCCGAGCTTCAGCCGGCGCTCGTCCAGGCCGATGTAGCGCCCGTAGCGGTAGGCGACGCGGAAGCCGAATTCCCGCCCGACCCAGTAGCCGCAATTGTCGCCGACGATGGCGCCGGCCGCGGCCGCGGCGATGACGCCCCAAAGGTGCAGCTTGCCCTGGGCGGCCAGGATCGCCGCCGCGACCAGCACCGTTTCGCCCGGCATCGGGATGCCGGCGCTTTCCAGTCCGACGATGACGAAGATGGCAAGATAGCCGTAGGTCGCAAGATAGCCGTGCAGATGATGCACGAAATCCATGTCAGAGGAAGGCCTTGGACCCGGTCAAGCGGCGCGCATTGGCGCGGACCTTGCGGCGCGCGGGTTTGGCGGCGGCCTCAGCGATGCCGGCAAGGCCATTCGACAGGTCGTTGGGCGACCGCACGCCGCCGAACGCCGCCTTGACGAAGAACGCGCCCCAGGCGGCTTGGGCGGCGATCGCCCCCTCCACCGCCGCATCGACCTTTTCCTGCACCATCAGCCGCGCCTCGCGCGCCTTTTCGGTCGACCCGCCGCCGGGCGACATCATGCTTTGCGTGCGGGCGGCGATGGTCAGCGCGGCGTCGACCCCCGTCTGGACGTTGGCCTTGGCCATGGCCAGAGACCGTCTGGCAAGACGTTTCGAAACCATGGATTCCGTCCTTTGCTTTGTTTGCTGCGCTGCACGGTAGACGGCGCTTATTCTAAAGCGTCGTAACATGGGGGAAGTTCCGCACCGGAGCAACCCGACTTTCGGACGCATCCACTATCCTCGGAATCGATTGATTCGATACCAAATGAAACGATTCCGTCTCGGCTCGAACGAGCTGGCGGCGAGTCCGGCATCGAAAGCGGCGAACAGACAGACGGGCGTCTTGACAAGCGGCGGTCGCGCCCTGTTTGCCTTGAGCTTCGCCTCCTGGAGCTTTCGCATGAGCCGTCCGGCGCTCGTTCTCGCCGCCTTTGCCGCACTGATGGGCGGGGCCGGGGTCGCCCTCGCGGCGGCGGGAGTGCACATGAGCGGAGGCGAACTCGCCGAAAGAGGCGCATTGTTTCTCACCCTGCACGCGGTCGCGGCGCTCGCGATCGCGGCGCATGTGCGGGTTGCGGCTTCCCGCGCGCTTCTCGCTGCAGGTTTCGTCATGGAGGCCGGCGCGTCGCTGTTCGCCGCCGATCTCGCGTATCACGCCTTCGCGGGCGCCCGGCTCTTTCCGTTCGCTGCTCCGATCGGCGGCTCGGCGATGATTCTGAGCTGGCTTGCCTTGGCGGCGGCGTTCGCCGTGGCGGCGTCGAAAAACGTGGACGACCGCCCAGGATTTCGGCAATGACGACGATTCTGGCGGTTCGCCATGATGGCTTTCGCGCGGTGGCCCGGCTCGAGAACGGCGGCGACCCTCAATCCCGCACGAACTCGAAACGGTCGACGTCGACGAGCCCGCGGTCGGTGATCTTAAGATGCGGAATCACCGGCAACGGCAGGAACGCGACCTGAAGAAAAGGTTCGGCAAGCGTCACGCCGAGGCTCTTGGCGGCGGCGCGAAGGGGAATCAGCTTCTTATGCACCTCCTCGAAGCTCAGGAGACTCATGAGCCCCGCGACCGGCAGCGGCAGCTCGGCCAGAACCCTGCCGCCCTCGGCCACCGCGAACCCGCCCTCGATCTCGCGCAGCCGGTTGACGGCGGCGGCCATGTCGCTCTCGTTCACGCCGACGACGCAGAGGTTGTGGCTGTCGTGGCCGACGGATGAGGCGATCGCTCCGCGCTTCATGCCAAAGCCCTTCACGAAAGCGGTCGCCATGTTGTCGTTGACGCCGTGGCGCGCGACCACCGATACCTTGACGACGTCCTGACCGAGATCGACCTGGCGCTCGCCGTTCCGGAACGGCAGTGTGACGGGGATACGCTCCGTGATGATTTTTCCGGGAATGACGCCGATCGCCTGCGTCGACGGCCCCTGCCCCTTTGCCGCGAAGTCGCCCGGCTCGACGCGGCGGGCCTTGACGCTGTTCCGCCCGACCGGGGGCAGCGCGCCACGTGAAGCAAAGAGCGCGCCGTCCACCATGCGCCCGCCCGAGATGACGGTCGACACGGCGCAGGTCTCCAGATCGTCGACGACGACGAGGTCGGCCCGCCAGCCCGGCGCGACGAGGCCGCGGTCGCGCAGTCCGAAAATGTGGGCGGCCGAAATCGTCGCGGCGCGATAGGCGGCGAGCGGCTCGGCGCCGAGACGGATTGCGGTGCGGATCAGAAAATCGAGATGGCCTTCCTCAGCGATGTCGAGCGGATTGCGGTCGTCGGTGCAGAGGGCGATGTAGGGCGAGTTCCTCTCGGTGATGATGGCGCTCAGCGCGTGCAGGTCCTTGCACACCGACCCCTCGCGGATCAGCACCGCCATGCCCTTCATCAGCTTCTCGCGCGCCTCAGGCAGGTTCGTCACCTCATGATCGGTGCGGACGCCGGCGCTGAGGTATCCGTTCAGCGCATAGCCGCTCAGAAGCGGGCTGTGCCCATCGATCGGCCGGGCCTGGAACGCGGCGAGTTTCGCAAGGCAGGCCGGGTCGCGGGCGAGCAGGCCCGGGAAGTTCATGAACTCGGCGAGGCCCAGCACTTTCGGGTGATCGGCGAGCGGCAGCAGGTCGCCGACCTCGAGCTGCGCGCCCGACGTCTCGAGGTTCGTCGCCGGCACGCAGCTCGACAGCTGGACGCGCAGGTCCATCGCGGTCGCCATCGCTCCGTCGAGGAAGTAACGCAGACCCGCCTGCCCGAGCACGTTGCCGATCTCGTGCGGATCACAAATCGCCATCGTCACCCCGTGCTGCAGCACGCAGCGGTCGAACTCGAGCGGCGTGATCAGGGACGATTCGACATGGCAATGCGTATCGATGAAGCCCGGAACGACGATTTTTCCGCGCACGTCGATCTCGCGCACGCCGCTGTATTCGCCCATCGTCCCGACGATGCGGTCGCTGCAAATCGCCACGTCGCTCACGACGAGCTCGCCGGTCACGAGGTCGAAGACGCGTCCGCCCTTGAGCACGAGGTCGGCCCTGGCGAGCCCCTGGCCCTGCTCGATCGCGCGGGCGAGATAGGCGATGGCGTCGCTCATTAGATTCCTCGGTGAGTTGACGCTATTGTTTCAGCGTTGGCGGAAGGGCTCAAGTGGGCGCTCAACCAGGATCCCGCCTTCCGTTGCGTCAGTCGCTGCACGCCCGTTTGGGGAGAAGGGTTTACGTGGGCGCTGACAGGGCGTCTCATGCCATCATGCAACGCGCTGTCCTCTCCATTCAGTCGCATGTCGTCTACGGCCATGTCGGCAATTCCGCGGCGGTCTTTCCGCTGCAGCGGCTCGGGCGCGAGGTCTGGCCGCTGATGAGCGTGCAATTCTCCAGCCACACCGGCCATCCGGGCTGGCGCGGACACGCTTTCGACGCGGCCATGATCGACCAGTGCGCCGAGGGGCTCGAAGCCATCGGCGCACTCCCCAGTTGCGCCGGTTTGCTGACCGGCTATCTGGGCAAACCGGAGATCGGAGACGCGGCCCTGCGCGCGCTGGCAAGAATCCGCGCCGCCAATCCGGATGCGGCCTACGCCTGCGATCCGGTGATCGGCGACGTCGGCCGTGGCTCCTACGTCGCGCCCGGCGTCGCCGAATTCTTCCGCGATCGCGCCCTGGCCGCCGCGACCATCGTCACGCCGAATGCCTACGAGCTCGAGTGGCTGACGGGTGCGTCGGCGACGACGTTGGCCGAGGCCAGCGCGGGGATCGCGGCGCTGCTGGCGCGCGGACCGAGCGTCGTCGTCGTGACCTCCTTGTCGCTCGAAGGCTCTCCGCCGGCGCGGATCGACATGCTCGCCGGCGATGATCGGGGCATGTGGCGTCTTAGAACGCCGAAGCTTCCGATCGCAGTCAATGGCGCGGGCGATCTGTTTGCCGCGCTGTTCTTTCACCACTGGCTGGAGCGCCGCTCGACGCCTGAGGCGCTGTCGCGGACCGCGTCTTCGGTTTTTGGCGTCGTCGCCGCGACGCTTGCGGCAGGCGCCCGCGAACTGGCCCTTGTCGCGGCGCAGGACGAACTCGTACGACCCTCGGCAATATTCATGGCGGAGGCGGTTTCGTAAACCTCATGGTCAGCAGTCATTTACTTTTTTTACGCGGCGCCGCAAAAGAGATCATGTTCCGGTGTAGCTTCCGGCGCAAAGGGAAAGGGAATGGGCCATGAAGCGTCCAATCAAGATTCTTGGCGCCGCTGCGCTGGGCATCGTCCTCGGACTGACTGCCGCCGCCAACGCTCAAACGGCTCATCGGCACGTCCGGCATCCGGCCGCGGCCGGGCGCCAGATCATCGTTCATCCCCGCGAGGCCTGGCTGACCGCCGGCCCGGGCGCCTTCGTCGGCGAATACAACAGATACGCGCTCGATACGGTCTCCGCCTATCGGTACATGCCGGACATCGACCACACGTTCGTCGGCCAGCGCGGCCTCGACAGGTTGCCGAACAACTTCACCGTGCCGGGCTGCTGCGTCCCGTAGTCGACGCGGGCATGGCCGTTCGGGCAGCGGCGCACCTTCGCCGATGAACCGCCGCTTCTTCACCCTCGACGTCTTCGCCGACAAGGCGCTGGCGGGAAATCCGCTCGCCGTGGTCCTCGACAGCGAGGGCCTCGACGACGGCCGCATGCAGGCGATCGCGCGCGAATTCAATCTGTCGGAAACCGTGTTCGTGCACGAGCCGAAAAGCCCGGTCAATACGGCCCGGGCGCGAATTTTCACGCCCGCGCGGGAGCTGCCTTTCGCCGGCCATCCGACAGTGGGGACAGCCGCCCTCATCGCCCACGTCCGCGCACCCGATATGCTGGCGGCGCAAGACATGCGCATCGTCCTGGAAGAGGCGATAGGCGAGATCGAGTGCGTCGTGCGTCATCGAAAGGGCCGCGCCCTCGCCGCAAATTTCAACTTGCCCAAACTGCCTGAGCGGCTCGGAGACCCGCCGCCGGCGGCGGAGATCGCCCGCGGCCTTGGCCTTCGCTCCGAGGATATCGGCCTCGATCGCCATGAGCCGAGCCTTTTCAGTTCCGGCGTTCCATTTCTCTTCGTTCCCGTGCGTTCCCTCGATGCGATCGGCAGGGCGCGACCGGTCGACATGCGATGGAACGTCGACGGCGGCCCGGCGACCTTCCTCTATACCAGCGAAGTCGTCGAGGCCGGCTCTGTCTATCACGCACGGATGTTCGCCGGCGGGTGGGGCATTGGGGAAGATCCGGCGACCGGCGGCGCCGCCGCGGCTTTTGCCGGCGTGACCACGGCCTTCGACCGGCCAGCCGACGGCGGTCATGTGCTGACCATCGAGCAGGGCTTCGAAATGGGTCGGCCGAGCCTCATAGCGCTCGGGATCGAGATCGAGGGTGGTGAACTGCGCTCGGCCTCGATCGGCGGTTCGGCGGTGATCGTCTCCAGCGGCGCGCTCGACTTGTGACCCGATCGACGCGGATCGTCGAAGTCGCCGAGCTCGACTTCGCTTTTGAGCCGACGCCCTGGAGCTTCGCGACGGCTGAAGCCGACCGCATCGCCGACCACTGGGCTGCGCTTTGCCAGAGAAAACCGGCTCTCTTCAACGGACGCGTGCTGCTCCTCGGCCGACGCGAACTCGGGCAACGCCTCCACGGGGGCCTGCGACTCATGGGCGCCTATTTCGAGACGGATTATGCGAGTTATGTCGCCTGTCGCGATTGGGGCTGTCTCGGCAAATCGGTCGAGAATTGCTTCGCGATGGCGGCGCTCAGGGGCGCCGACGGCGCCTTTCTGCTCGGCGAAATGGCGCCCCACACGCTAAACGCCGGCAAAATCTATTTCCCGTCGGGAACGCCCGACCCGACCGACATTTTTGACGGCAAAGTCGATCTTGACGCCAGCGCCCGCCGCGAGCTTCTGGAGGAAACAGGAGTTGCGGCCGATGAAGCGGCGATCGGGCGGGACTGGACCGTCGCTTTCGCGCCCGGGCGCATCGCCTGCATCAAGCTGATGACGCTCGCAGTCCCGGCCGGCGAAGCCAAGGCGCGCATTGAGGCGTTCCTTGCGCGCGACCCGCTGGCCGAGTTCGCGCGCATCCACGTCGTCCGCCGCTCCACGGACATCGACGAGGAGCGGACCCCCGCCTTCGTCGGCGACTACCTGCGGGCGGCCTTCGACTCTTAAAAGTTTTGCCTATAGATCCGTCGGATAGCCGTGACGCTTCTCGGACGCGGCAATCATCGCCTTGGCCTCGGCGTCGTGACCGGCCGAGCAGACGCCTTCCGCCACGCCGATTTCCCGCTTGATCCGGTTGTAGACCGATTGGTCGACATTGCCCATCGACAGGTCGTTATCCTGAACGGCCCGGTAGCGCGCGATCACCGCATGGCAGTCGCTGCCCTGGGGCAGCTGGAAATTTTGCGGGGTCACCGCGACCGACCCCGGCGCCGGCGCCGGCGGCGCCGACGCCTGAGGGGTTTGCGCGTTGCAGGCGGCAAGCGCGAGCGTCGCCAAGACGGCGAATATGAGCGGCGATTTCATCGGCGGGCCCGACTCGAAGGTTCGTATCGCCGCCTAAACGCGCCAAAATGGAAGGCGGGTCAAGTGCCTCGCGGCAAGCTACGAGCCAGCCTCAGGCCGCATTGTGCCGCCGATGCCGGATCCATCCTCCGATCAACGCCGTTCCGCTCGTGCCCGGCGCCTTCGCCAGGCGCTTTGCGTCTTCAACAATGGAGCGTCGTCGCTCGACGTCATGCTGCGCGACCTTTCCGCATGCGGGGCCCGCGTCGCCGGGGATGGTCTGGTCTTTCTGCCGCGAATCTTCGAGCTGAGAATCCGGGAAGCCGATGGCGGCGCCTCGGCCCGGCGAGCCCGCCTCGTGTGGACGGACGGCAGGACCGCGGGGCTCGAGTTTATCGCGTGAGGAGCGGCCTCGCGACCCGCTCCCTTCGCCCTCGCCACGGCCAAAGTTCCCGCGTCGAAAATTCAACGAGCCCGTGCGGGTTCGCGCCGTAATCCTGCTATCATCCTGGCTTTGCGCCCGTAAGCGAGGATCCGATATGCGCATCGAGCCCGCGTTTCTATTCGACCTCGACGGCACGCTCGTCGACAGCGTCTATCAACACGTGCTCGCCTGGAAGGAGGCGCTCGACGGCGAAGGCATCGACCTTTCCGTCTGGCGCATCCACCGCAAGATCGGGATGAGCGGGGGGCTGTTCACCAACCAGCTCATCCGCGAGACCGGGGTTCCGATCGACGAGGAGCGCGGCGAACGGCTTCGACAGGCCCATGCGCGGGCCTATCGCCGGATGGGCGACCACATCCGCCCGCTGCCCGGCGCGCGTGAGCTGCTCATGTGGCTGACCAGCGTCGGAATTTCCTGGGCGATCGCGACCAGCGGCCGGATGGAGACGGCGTCGGTCAACCTGAAGGCGCTCGGCGTCGATCCGGACAAGACGCCGGTGGTGACCCGCGATCTGGTCAAATACGCCAAGCCCGATCCGGATCTTTTCATCGCCGCGGCGGAGCGTCTCGGCGCGCCGATCGAGACGGCCATCGTGGTCGGCGACAGCATCTGGGATATGCTGGCGGCGGCGCGCTGCCGGGCGCTCGGCGTCGGACTCCTGTGTGGCGGCTACGGCTCCGAGGAGCTGCAGAAGGCGACCGCGTTCCGGGTCTACGAAGACCCGGCGGACCTCCTCGCGCATATCGACGAGCTCGGCGGGCGGAGGTAGTTTTCCCTTGCTAACAGGCGGATAACAGGCGAAAGCGAGCGTCTCCAACGTCCAGTGTCGCAAGTTTAAATAAGCAATTTCAACATTCTATGCATAACTTCTTATACGACGAATGAAGGAAATAACAGGACCATAACAGGGCCTGTTCGGGCCGATAACAGGGACGGAACAGGCGGTTATCAGGGAGAGAGCAGACAGCGCGCCATCATATCGGTTCGACGCCCGTTCCGAGCGCGACGACGAGGCCGTCCCCAAGGCCTTATCGCCCCAGCATGAGCATGAGATTCTGCACCGCCGCGCCAGATGCGCCCTTGCCGAGATTGTCGAATTTCGCCACCAGCACCGCCTGACGGCGCGTCTCGTTGGCGAACACGTGGATCTCGATGTCATTGGTCCCGTTCAGCGATTCCGGCTCGAGGCGCGGATTGCCGTCACCGGCGGCAGAGATACGGAAATGCTTTTGGCCCTCGTAATGCTTCTGGAAGACCGCGCGCAGGTCGGCAAGCTTCGGTTTTCCCGGCTGAGCGTCGAGATGCAGCGGGACGCTGACCAGCATACCCTGACGGAAATTGCCGACCGACGGGACGAAGATTGGTCGGGTCGTCAGGCCGGAATAGAGCTCGATCTCCGGCATGTGCTTGTGTTCGAGCCCGAGCGCATAGAGCTCGAAAGCCGGCGCTCTGCCGGCCTCGTAGGCCTCGATCATCGCCTTGCCGCCGCCCGAATAGCCGCTGACCGAGGCGATCGAGACGCCCATGTCTTTCGGCAGAAGCCCGGCGTCGGTCAGCGGGCGCAATAGCGCGATCGCCCCAGTCGCGTGGCAGCCGGGATTGGTCACCTTCCTTGCTTTGGCGATCGCCTCTTCCTGCCCCCGGACGAGTTCCGGAAAGCCGAACGTCCATCCCGGGGCGACCCGATGGGCGGAGGACGCGTCGATGACGCGCGGCGCCGATGCGCCCATTGCGTCGATGAGATGGGCGGCCTCCTTGGCCGCCCCGTCCGGCAGGCAGAGGATGACGACGTCCACCTCGCCATAAAGCGTCTGCTTGACGGCGGAATCCTTGCGCGCTTCGGGGGCGAGGCTCACGAGCTCGATCCCTTCGACGCCCGCCAATTTGTCGCGGATCTGCAGGCCGGTCGTCCCTGCCTCGCCGTCGATGAAGATGCTTGCCATGCCAAGTTCCTGAAAAACAAAAATCAAAGTTAGCTTCGCACGCGTTCGCGCGTGTTCAGCGTTGGCGCGGTCGAGGCATGCAAGCGTTCATAAGCGGCTCTCTCCGCCAAAGCGTCGTCATGGTCAAGGGATCTGCCGTCGGCCTTGGGCCAGCTGGCGCGTCCGCTCGGATGCTCCATGGAAAGCAGGCCAAGGTTGGACATATAACCATACATAAGGTATGGCTTTCCATATGAAGACCACGCTCTATATCGACGAAACGGTCATGGCTCAGCTCAAGCGGGAGGCGGCGCGGCAGGGCCGAAGGCGGCCGCGTCCGGCTCGCCCTCAATAAGGTCAAGCGAAATGCGGCGCGCGGTATATTGAGCGGCTTGACGCCGACGAGCCCGTCGTCGCGCATGGGCCGGATGGGCGCTTAACGCTTCGAATGTGGCCAGTTCTCCGCCCGCGGCGCGCACCCCGCGCGCCGGGTTCGGCGCGACAGAGCGTGCCATATTCATGTGATGATCCTCATCGAGCGCTCCCGAGCCGAACCGGCCTGAAACGGACGGCCGGTCTGGCTCAGGCGGTCTCGCTGGGAAGCGCGCCTGACGGCGCAACCCCTCATCCGGCGCTCCGCGCCACCTTCTCCCGAGAAGGGGCCCGACGACGGGCTCGCTGAGCGCGCCACGCTTGTGAGGGGCGCCGGCAAGCGTGCGCGCCACTTCGAGCGATCGGACGCTTTCCAGCTTATAGTCCGTGGGATGTCGCGTGCGTCGCTCTTTCGCTCCGTGCTCCGGCGCCTCGTTTTCGGCGCCGCGGCCGGCGGCCTCTACGGTGGCCTCCGGTCTGGAGCGCTGGCGACCGGCGCGCTCGTCGGCGCCTCCCTGGCCGTCGGCTTCTTCGCGCTCGAACGGCTGGTGCTGAGGCGCAACGCCGGCGGCGTCTTCCGCCCGCTGCCGTTTCTGACCTATCTCGCGCTGCGTTCGGCCCTGTATGCTGCTATCATCGTGCTCGCCATCGCCGCAGTCGATTTCGCGGCGTCCGGCGGATTCGCGGGGATCGGCGTCGACGTCCTGTTCTCGGTCACACTGGTGATCGCAGTGAACCTCCTGGTCAGCGTCAACGATCTTCTCGGCCCGGGCACGCTGTTCGCCTTCGCCGCGGGGCGCTATTACCATCCGCGCATCGAGGAGCGGGCGCTCCTGTTCATCGACCTGCGCTCCTCGACCGCGATCGCCGAACGCCTCGGCGAGGTCAAGTTTCTCAACTTCCTCAATCGCTTCGTCGGCGACGTGTCGCTCGCGATCGCCGAAGCCGGCGGCGAAATCCACAAATATGTCGGCGACGAGGTGATCGCGACCTGGCGGCCGGCTCCGGGCGCCAATGAAGCCGGATGCGTCGGCGCCTGCTTTGCCGCGCTCGACCGGCTGAAGGCGAGCGGCCCGGCCTTCGAGAGAGAGTTCGGCCAGCGCGCCGACTTCCGCGCCGGCCTCCACTACGGCCCCGTCGCCGTCGGCGAACTCGGCACGCTGAAGAAGGAGATCGCTCTGATCGGCGACACGATGAACAGCGCCGCGCGTATCCTCGAGGCCTGCCGCTCAACCGACAATCGCGTGCTCGCGTCCGCGAAATTGCTCGATCGCCTCGCCTCGCTTCCTGCCGGCGTCACGCGCCGCAGGCTCGGCGAACTTCCCCTGCGCGGCAAGGAGCGCGCGCTCGAGCTTTATGTGCTCGAGGCCGGGTCGAGGGAGATATGATGCAAATTGCGCAATGTTGCGGCCGGATACGTCCGGATGGCGAGAAAGAGGAGGCGAAAACGCCTCCTCTTTCCGTCGTCACTTTTTGTGAGAATGTTCGTGAGCGGTCGTCGTGTGCTTGTGCGCCTGCTCGCTGTGCTCGTGCGCCGCTGTGGCGTGCTCCCCCGCCTCTTCGTGCTCGCCGAGATCATGATGATGGGCGGCTTGATGATGATGATGGGCGGCTGCGTGGTGATGAGCGGCTGCCTGATGATGATGCTCACTGGCCGGATGCTTTGCCATGGCGATTCCTCCCAACCGGTCCATGAAGGCGGATGCCGGTTGCAGCCCAGATATTGAGCATTGTCCTGACGACAATGTGACGCTCCCCGGTTCTCCCGCCGATCATGTTCGATCCGGAGCGCAAAGCCGGGCTTGATGGGCGCTTAACGCTTCGAATGCGGCCAGTCCTCCGGCCGCGGCGCGAGTCCGCCGGAGGAGGGGTGAGCCCGGCGCCCTCACAAAACCGACGACGGACACTTACTCCCGCGTAAAGATGGTTGAGCACGTCCCTCCCCGAATGCCGTTCTCCAACATTCGAGCGCTCAGACGCCGCGCAGTCACGGTATCCAGGCGACCGCCGCAAGTGGCCGCATAATTATAGATAGACGCGGGGACGGCGAGAAGTCAGGCCGGCTTGAGCCGGGCGAAGAGAGCGAGGTTGTAGGCGACGACAGAGGACCAGACGTAGGCCCTGAAGTGGTCGAGCCCGCGCCAGACGCAGCGCGCCAGACCAAAGGCGCGCTTCAAACGTGAGATGTCGGATTCGATGCCGGCGCGGAAGTTGCGCAGCTTGCGATAGACCCAGTTGCTCTTGACCATGTCCTTGATGCGCAGGCCGGCCTTCTTGTGGAAGGCCATGTCGTGGACGCCGAGGGCCTTCGCCTGGGCGAGATTGTCACGGCTGGCGTAACCGCCGTCGGCGGCGGCCTGTCGGGGCGCCTCGCCATAGAAGGCGATATGGCGCTTAAGCATGGGCAAGAACCGTTCGCTATCCGCCGGATTGCCGGCCTCGATCACCAGGTCGAGGATCAAACCGCTCCGGCCCGTGGTCAGGTTGAGCTTGTGACCGTACTGAACCTCGCGCCGGCCTTTGACGATGATGTCGGCGTGCGGCTCGAACAGGCTGACGATCTTCTCGTTGGCGGCGACGGCCTCGCCACGAAGAATGCGGCGCTCGGTTTGACCGATGATCCGCTCGATCAGCGGACGATAGTGGCGGAACTCGGCTTGCCACAGCGCCACCGCCATCGGGTCCAGCGCCTGCCATAATAGCGTCGCGGCCTGATCGGCATAGGCCAGGGTCGCCCGGGTCAGCTTGATCAACTGAGGGTAATGCTGGGCCCGCTGGGCTCGATCGCGGGCATATTCGATCGCCCGCGCCCGCTTCTTCGCCGCGCGCCGATGATTGCGCCACTTAAGACCACCGACCAAGGCGTCGGCCGCCTTCAACAGCCGCACCATCACGCGGACCGCATCCCAGAGAAGACTGCTGTCGCTCGGCTCATGCATGAGCGCGGCGGCGACCGTGCTGTCGAGCCGCACAACTTTGCCGGTCTCGACTTTCTCCTGCCGCGCGCTGGCAAGCAGGACGCGATTGATCGCCTCCCATGTCTCGGCCCGGATGGCGCTGATGTTGACGGACATAATAGGCGTGTCAAACACCATTCCCCGATCGGAGGCGACGCGATCGCAGGCATCCATGGTCCCCTGGTAGCAGGCGAGCAGCAATTCGTTATATCGCACGGTCCAGCCGGGAGTTCCGCCAAGGGTGGTTCGGTGGGATAATACAAATCATCAGCAAAAGCCGCGCCACTGAGACCCGATAGAGCAATGAAACACATTGCTGCGATCTGAGCCCTTTTTGTCGTATCCCCTATGTTCTTCATTCCCTGATCGATGAAATTGGCGAGCGTGATATATGTCGGCATGATGCTGTCCTCCCGTCCGACGCCGAGGCCTGACAATTTTCCGGCCCGAACGCCATAAAGCGGAATGGTGGCAGCCGATGTGATCCCGCTCACAATGCAGCCTGCGGCGGCGGGGCGAGGGCGCGGCCGAGCCGACGGTCATGTCGGCGCAATTTCGCCTGTGGCGATCCGTTCCAGTGACAAAGGCCGGCCCTTGGGATAGGCCGGATAAAAGAGAGGGCGAAAATGCCATTGATCGAGACGACAATTGAGAATTCAGTCGGCACGATCTGTCTCGACCATTTTGAAAAACGCAACGCGCTCTGCGCCGCGCTTGCCGATGAAATCATCGCCGCGGTCGACGCCTTCACGCAAAGGCGCGTGCGCGCGGTCGTCCTGAGGGCGAAGCCGGGCGTCAAAATCTGGTCGGCCGGCCACGACGTCGACGAATTGCCGGAAGGGCATCGTGACCCGCTCGGCTGGTACGACCCGCTGAAGCGCCTCGTCCGGTCGATCGAGAACCATCCGGCCCCTGTCATCGCCATGATCGAGGGCGCGGTGTGGGGCGGCGGCTGCGAACTGGCGATGGCATGCGACATCGTCGTCGCGGCCCCCAGCGCGACCTTCGCCTTGACTCCGGCCAAGCTCGGCGTGCCCTACAATGTCGCCGGCATGCTGACGCTGCTCAACAGCGCCTCGATCCGGGTCATCAAGGAGATGGTGTTCACGGCGAAGCCGATTTCCGCCGAGCGGGCGCTGGCGGCCGGATTGATCAACCATCTCGTGCCGCTCGACGACCTCGAGCGTTTCACCTACGCGCTCGCGGCCGACATTGTCGACAACGCTCCGCTGTCGATCGCGGTGATGAAGGAGGAATTGCGAATTCTTGCCGGGGCCCATCCGTTGAGCCCGCAAGGCTGGGAGCGGGTGCAGGGATTGAGACGCGTCGTCTACGACAGCGCCGACTATGCCGAGGGCGTCAGGGCTTTCAAGGAGAAGCGGAAGCCGACGTATCGGGGGGAGTGACGGGGAGTGGCGGGCCCGCCGTCGCGCATAAGCCGATGGGACACGGGAAGTTGATCGAAGTTGTTATGACTTGCGGCCGTCGTCGTCACGAACGTGTTAACACGCGCCAAGCTTCTCGCGCGATTTCCCAATCGTTCTGCGGGCAAAAGCTGGAGATCGGAAAATAGCCCCACGCCGCAGGAGCGGACGACGTGGGGGCATTTCGATTTGGACAGTCGAGTCGGCGGTTTGGCTGTCGCCCTTGAGTCGAAACAGGGTTTCGACGAAGATGGCGTGGCTGGCGTCGAGGTTCGCCAGCAGCCTACGAAAGTCATACCTGTTCAGATCACGACAGGCGTGTCCAAAGTTGCCATATACGACCGTATAGAGTGAGCATCCCCTAATGCAAGGAGTTGCCGACTTCTGTAAACACCGTACTGACCTTCCCCCCGACAGTCGAGACTGCCGTAATGATCGCGACTGCGATTAGGCTGGCGATCAATGCGTATTCGATCGCGGTTGCTCCGTCCTCATTGCGTATGAACCTTACAAGGGTAGCCATGACTTATGCCTCTCTGAACCATCAGTGACGCAGCTATACTGACGCTATAAAATTTATTTTATGTTACTGCTTGCGGGTTGAAACCAAAGTCAGCGTCGGCACGGGCGCCCACAGGCCAGCCTCGCGCCGCGAAAGGATCAATCGGAACGCCGACGCCGTTGCCGGCCAAAGGGCGTAACGGCCGTCAACAAATCAAATCTGCGTCTGGCGCGGATCGCCCAAAAAACCGCCATCAAGAGCGCCATCCTCTCATAAGCCGCGCGGCTATCGGCGCTCGTCGATGACATGGCGTTCCAAGGCCCTCGATTGGGGGCTGAGCCAGATGAGCGGACCAGCGGGTCTGAACCATCACCGTCTGCCGCCAAGGCCGCGCCAAGGGAGCTTCGCCATGCGATTTCTCGCGCCTTCCGTCGAGGAAATTCGAACCTGGGGTCGTTGCTTCAGTTTGTATCCCGGAGCGACTGCGACAGGATCGAGCGACAGCAATTTGCGACCCTTGGCCGACGGTGGATTGACCGCTGCAATTCCTCTTCACGACGCCGACCAAGCAAGAAGATTGTGTGGCGCGGCCATGTTCGAGCGGACGAACCCGGACAGCGACCGGCGCCAAATCGACAAGTTCCAGGTCTTCAAACTGGGTCTTACGGGCTACAAGTTCGAGACGAGCTTCCATGGACCGGTCAGGTGGTTCACCAACTGCAATCTGCAGTTCCGCGAAGAAGATCGCGTGCTGAGCCTGATATCCGCCGAGACATATTTGGGGTCGTCGATCACGAGCAGCATCGAAGAGGTTGGCCTGCTCGTCGACAAGGTGATCGTCCACCAATCGCCCTTTGTCGCGAGCGAACCGATCCTCGCGTCGGCAGGCGCTCCAATGTGACTGAAGGCGCGCGGCGTCGGGAATTACGCCCGCCGACGCTCAAAAACCTTCCAGCCGAGCAGGATCCCGCCAGCCGCCAGCACGCCAGGGTTCCAGGGAATCGAGCAGCTAATAGGGCGCCGGACCGCTCGCAATGACGCCGCGGCTTGTCAGGACGAACCAACCGCCGCCCCGTCTCTCGATGCGCAACACGCGCCCCGCCCCGGGGATAAAATCTCCGGGCGCCACCTGTTGCGGGCCGAAGCGGCTGTCGACCACCGCCATGCCGCCCTGCACATCGTCGACGGTGTAGCCTCGGAGCACAGGCCTCGCGTCGGGTGGGGCTATCTCGTCCGAGGCGGAAGGCGCCCTGGCCGCAAGCGTCGATTGTCTTGGCGCGGCCGGCGGAAAGGACTTGGCCGAGCTAGCGGCCGGGACCGCGGCGGCTCTCTTCTCCAACTTGGCGAGCCTCGTCGTGATGTCGGCCAATTCGGAGCCAGGCGCAGTCGCGGCGGCGGTTCTCTTCTCAATTTGATCGAGCCTCGCCACGACATCGGAAATTTCGGAGGCAGGCGGCGGCGCGGCGGATTTTTTCTCCAGTCGATCGAGCCTCGCCGCAATATCGGCGAGTCTGGCGGAAAATCTTGGTCGATCCGCTCGCTGAGCTTGTCCAACCGCGCTCCGTAGTCGTGCTCGATCTGGTCGAGCCGGATCGTCGTTTGCGTGAGCGCGGCGCGGACGTCGCGCATCGCGGCGCGCTCCTGCTCGCGTTCGCTCGAGCCGGTGATCGCCTCCAGAGGCGTCTTGAGGACATGAACGGCTGCGGCAAGACCTGTGATCGCCTGGCCTTTCGCTGAGGCAAGGCCTCTGATCGCCTGGCTTTTCATTGTGGCGAAGGCCCAGTTTTGGGGCGATCCGTAGATCGCAGACGCGCCGAAGATCGCCAATAACACCAGGCTGCATCCAAGGAGAAGCGGCTTTAGATGGCGCGCTTTTGTCTTTTCCGCTCGAGGCGTCGACCTGCGACGCGCTGCTTCTTCAAGCGAGATAATTTCGAGCGACGATGTCGCGGGTTTCTGCTTGTCCCGGGAGTCGGAAGCCGTTGGAGCCGCTGGCGGCGCCGCGAGCTTCGCAGGCGCCGGGGTCGCCGGCGCCGATCCCTTCACCCGCGCGGCTCCGACGCCTTTCAGGCTGAGCGCCTCAAACAGACCCTGAGCCGCGGCGTAATCCTTCCGATCGAGCGCCGCCAATGCATCCTGGATCGCCTCAGCGGCCTCTTTCCGGCCGAGCGCCTCAAACAGCCGGTGAGCCGTCGCATAATCCCTGCGATCGAGAGCCGCCAATGCATCCCCGAGCGAATTGGCGGCCGCCGCGTCGGACATGCCGGTCTCCCCGGGCGACGGAATTTTCTCCGCCCCAGGGGAAGGCTCAACGAGCGGCGCAATGACCGCCTTCGCTTGGCCTTCGCCCCGGTCGCCGGTCGCGGGGAAACGATCGCCCGACGCCGCGTCCGCGGCAGCCGGCGGAGCCGCCGCATCCGGTCCGACCGATGATTCGCCAAATTCGCCTTGGTCGTCGGCTTTCCCGGCCGCGGAAGAGATCTCTGAAGTCAACTCGGCGTCCATCTCGTTGAGTTGCGTGTGCTGACGTTTCGTCAATTCCAAGTTGCGGGCTTAGCCGCGCCTTAAGGATTAATTGCGGCGGAACTCTTGCCTCGCCTGTGATCCGCACACCAAAGTTAGCATCGGCTTAACAGGACGCGTCGCCGGGACGGTCCTTCGTTCCCTTTCTTATCGAACCCTCTGGCGGGCTCGGGGAACTCAGGCCCGTGCGTTGCAACTGCAGCGCGGCGTTCGCGTTGACAGCCATGAGCTCAGCGGCATTATGCTGCGAGCGCCTGGTCGAGGTCGCGGATCAAATCGTCGGCTGTTTCCAGCCCGATCGACAAGCGAATGACATCATCCCCGGCGCCGGCCGCGACGCGCTGCTCGTCGCTCAACTGGCGATGCGTTGTCGAGGCCGGGTGCAGGATCAGGCTGCGTGTGTCGCCGATGTTGGCCAGGTACGAGAAGAGCCGCACGTTCTCGACCAGCTTCACCCCCGCCTCGTATCCGCCCTTGACGCCGAACGTGAACACCGCGCCTGCTCCTTTCGGCAGATATTTGCGCGCGAGCTCGAAATAGGGACTGTCCTTGAGGCTGGCGTAGGACACCCAGACAACCTTCGGATGCCGGACGAGGAATTCGGCGACCTTCAGCGCATTCTCGACATGCCGGTCCATCCGCACGTGCAGGCTCTCGATGCCGGTGATCGTCAGGAACGCGTTCATCGGCGAGAGCGCCGGTCCGAAATCGCGGAGCGCCACGGCTCGGGCCTTCGTCGTGAATGCGAAATCGCCGAAATTCTCAAAGAACTTGAGGCCATGATAGGCCGGTTCCGGGTCGGTCAGCGACGGAAAGCGGCCGCCTTGCGACCAATCGAACTTGCCGGATTCGACCACGACGCCGCCGAGCGCGTTGCCGTGGCCGGACAGGAACTTCGTCGTCGAGTGGACGACAAGGTCGGCGCCGTGCTCGATCGGCCGGCAGAGATACGGGGTCGCGAGCGTGTTGTCGACGATCAGGGGGACGCCCGCCTCGTGCGCGATTTCGGCGACGCGCTCGATGTCGACGACGATGCCGCCGGGGTTGGCGAGGTTCTCGATGAAGATCGCTTTGCACTTCGGGGTCAGCGCCTTGCGGAAATTGTCCGGTTCGGTCGGGTCGACGAAATGGCAGCTCCAGCCGAGCTTCTTGAACGACAGCCCGAACTGGGTGAGTGAGCCGCCGTACAGGTTGCGCGACGCGACGAATTCGCCGCCGGGCTCCATCAAGGTGAAGAAGATCAGGAATTGCGCCGCGTGCCCCGAGGCGGCGGCCACTGCGGCCCGGCCGCCCTCGAGGCTTGCGACCCGCTCTTCGAGCACAGCGACGGTCGGATTGGTCAGCCGCGAATAGATGTAGCCGAAATTGTGCAGGTTGAAGAGCGAGGCGGCGTGATCGACGTCGTCGAACACATAGGCGGTCGTCTGATAGATCGGCGTTGAGCGGGCGCCGGTTGTCGGGTCGGGCGCGGCGCCGGCGTGGATCGCGCGCGTCTCGAAACCATGATCGAGGTTTTGCGACGGAGCAGGTCGCCGCCTCGTCCGGCGCGGCAACGGCGGGTCCGGGGCGCGGTTGCGGATGATGCCGCTGTTGACGCCGCTCCACGACAATTCGCCGCCGAAGCGCCCGAACTCGATCTTCGGGCATCGGTTCATGATGACTTCGATTCCCGCGGCCTCAGCAGTTGCGGCCGCCGCGTCGTTGCGGATGCCCAATTGCATCCACACGACCTTGGCGCCGATCGCGATCGCGTCGGCGACGACGTCGGGAGCCTCCTCCGCGGCGCGGAACATGTCCACCATGTCGATCCCGACCGGAATGTCGCGCAGCGAGGCGTAGACCTTTTCCCCAAGCAGGGTCCGGCCGGCGGCGTCCGGATTGACCGGGATCACGCGATAGCCTTTGCCCTGGAGATATTTCATGACGAAGTAGCTGGGCCGGTTCCAGTTCGGCGAGGCGCCGACCATTGCGATCGTCTTTACCCGCTCGAGGATCGAGCGGATTTTCGCGTCGGAATAGGGGATTGGGGCCAGATCGGCCATGCTGCGCTCCGTCGGGAATGCGACCATCCTAGCGCAAAGCGGCGCGACCCTCATCCCCGCGTATGCCGCGACGCGGACGCTATCGCTTGGCGGGCAAACATGGCAGGGTCCGGTTTCTTCGCTCCTTGGAGTCAGTCATGCAGGCCGTGGCGTTCAAAGCCGGAGATACGATCATCTCCGAGGGAGACGAGGGGAATACGGCTTTTTTCATTGTCGTCGGACTGGTCGAGGTCCTCGTCGGCCGGGGCGCCGAGGCCCGCAGCGTCGGGACGCTGAAAGAGGGCGAAGTGTTCGGCGAAATGTGCCTGATCGAGCCCGGGCCGCGATCGGCTACGGTCAAGGCGGCGACCGACGTCGAATGCCTCGCCACCTCCTACGAGGAGTTCATCTCGGCGATCGAGGACCACCCGGAACGTGCGGTCGCGTTCATGAAAACGCTGGTGCGTCGGCTCCGCCTGATGAACGAGCTGCTGGAGACTCTGGGCCCTGAAGGGCGCGGGCTCCGGGGCATGATCCGCGAGTTGCGGAAGTCCGTAGCGCCTGCCGAGCTCGACCGCGACGTGGTCGATCTTTCGTGGACGATGCTGTGGTGACGTCGCGGCTCGGCGCGTGAGGCTCAGGAAACGCCCCAAATACGGGTTCCGCTCGGAAGGCAGCGATGTCGGCTCTCCGTTCCGGCGACCACGAATTTGGCGATGAAGCGAACGTCGACGCCGTGTCCGCCTGGGCCATCCGCCGGCGCCTTGCTGACAGTTGCTATCCAGTTCTCTCCGGTCCGCGGGTTTCTAAGCAATGTCGTCGTCGAATTTCCGGGGTTTAGGAAAATGTCAAAATGTCTTCATCGACATCGATGCTCGCGCGGCAGATATCGTATCCGTGCGGACCCGGAAACGTTACCCACCAACGGTCGCCGGCCTGCTTGTCGAGCCTGCCGGTCGTCATGAAATTGTGCCTCCCGAAGGTCTCTGAACCGAAATGGATGAGGCCGACTTTGCAATTGGGGCATGTTCCAGTGACCGCGTAGGCAAATTCTTTGTGCGACAGATTGTGCCAGCTCTTCAGCGCATAGAAGCCCCTTTCGCCGAGATGCATTTCATGGGCAAAGAAGATCACGTCGGACATGTCCTCTTCAGCCGCGCCTGACGCCGCCGTCGCTACGAGAACGAATGCCCCCGCAATGATCGCTCTTCTGGTCAACCCATCATCCCCCTCGGTCGCCGACCCCGTTCATGGCTTCAGCCGCCAGCCGGTTTGGAAGATCCAGATGAGGACGGCGAGGCAGGCCGCGATGAACAAAGCCGTGAAGCCGAGGCTTGCCGCAACGCTGACGTCGCCCTGGCCGTAAAAGCTCCAGCGGAAGCCGCTGACCAGATAGACCACCGGATTGAACAGGCTCGCCGTCCGCCAGAACGGCGGCAGCATGTCGATCGAATAGAACGCGCCGCCGAGAAAGGTCAACGGCGTGACGATGAGCGCCGGGATGATGGCGAGCTGTTCGAAGGTCTTCGCCCAGATGCCGATGATGAAGCCGAACAGGCTGAAGGCTATCGAGGTCAGGACGAGGAAGCCGATCATCCAGAACGGATGATCGATGCGCACAGGCACGAACAGCGTCGCGGTTCCGAGAATGACGACGCCGATTGCGATCGATTTGGTCGCCGCCGCGCCGACATAGGCCGTCACCGCCTCGATCGACGACATCGGCGCCGACAGGATCTCGAAGATCGTGCCAGTGAATTTGGGAAAGTAGATGCCGATCGAGGCGTTGGAGATGCTTTGAGTCAGAAGCGACAGCATCATCAGGCCCGGCACGATGAAGGCGCCGTAGCTGACGCCGCCGACTTCGTGCATGCGCGAACCGATTGCGCTGCCGAACACGATGAAATAGAGCGCGGTGGTGAGAACCGGCGTCGCGACGCTCTGCCAGATCGTGCGCACGGTGCGCGACAGCTCGTAGCGATAAATCGCCCATATGCCGCCGAGGTTGACCGTGCTCATGCCCGTCCCACCAGATCGACGAAAATGTCCTCGAGGCTGGTCGCGGTCGTTTCGAGGTCCTTGAAATCGACGCCGATCTCGACTGAGTCGCCTCAGCAGCGCTGGCACGCCGGTGTCCTCGGCGGAGGCGTCGAAGCGGTAGCTGAGCCTCAGGCCGCCGTCCTCGAGTTCGATCGGCCAGTTGGCGAGCTCGGCGGGCAGGGCCGGCAGCGGATGTTGCAGCGTAAGCGTGAGGCGCCGTTTGCCGAGCTTTCGCATCAGCTTTCGCTTGTCCTCGACCAGCACGATGCGGCCCTTGTTGATGACGCCGACCCGGTCGGCCATCTCCTCCGCCTCCTCGATGTAGTGGGTGGTGAGGATCACGGTGACGCCTTCGCCGCGCATCCGGCGCACCAACGCCCACATGTCGCGGCGCAGGTTGACGTCGACCCCGGCGGTCGGCTCGTCGAGGAACAGGACATCGGGCTCGTGGCTCAGCGCCTTGGCGATCATCACCCGCCGCTTCATTCCCCCCGACAGCTCGACGACGCGGGCGCCGCGCTTCTCCCAAAGAGAGAGGTCGCGCAAAAGGCGCTCGACGAAAGCCGGGTCGGACGGGCGGCCGAACAGCCGCCGGCTGAAGGACACTGTCGCCCAAACCGTGGCGAAGATGTCGAGGGCGATCTCCTGCGGCACCAGGCCAACCTTCGAGCGGGCCGCGCGAAAGTCGCGCGTTACGTCGTGGCCGTCGACCAGCGCTGTGCCGGAAGTCATCGACACCGTGCCGCAGATGACGCCAATCAGCGTCGTCTTGCCCGCGCCGTTCGGCCCGAGGAGCGCAAAGATCTCGCCGCGTTCGATAGCGAGATCGACCGCGTCGAGCGCGAGATGGCCCGTCGAATAACGCTTCGTGACGGCGGCGACGGAGATCATCGGCGGCATTCAGGTACTTTCGGGTGGGGATGCAGACGAAAAGGCTGCCGACGCGCCTTATTTAGGCAGGTTCAGGGCGGCCGTCGACCGCCGGGGGCCGGAACGGGTTTGGTGCGCTCCAGATTTCCAGTGGGAAAGGATCGGGATGCTTTGCCGGCTCAGAAGTTCATCGGTACGAAGAAACAGTAGACGATCGACTGGCTGCCGCCCTGGCCGTCGCGGTAGAAGATCCAATAGTCCCCGTCCTGGCTCGGCAGCGCATCTTTGGCCGGAATGCGGTAGTGATAGCCGTCGACCATGTAATAGTCGTCCGATATCCGATGAACCTGGTCGGGGCGAAGATGATGCGCGTCGGCCGGCCCGCAGCAGGCGGCCTTGACCCAGGGCGGGACGGTCTCACCGTTCGCCCAGAGGTCGTGCGCTTTTGCCGCGCCACACGCGAGGCTGCATTGAAGGGCAATCGAAAACACGGCGAGTTTGGCGGTCATCTCCGCTCCGCGTCGTCACGCCAATAACGCGGTTCCGTTCTGGCGGTTCCTCCCAGCCGCTTGCATTAGTCAGCTACGCTCACATCCGGGCAAAACGGTGAACGCTTGGCGACAGCGTGTTTCGCCGATGTCGTCTGCCGGCGGTTTGTCTGGGGGCGGCGTGCCGCGGCCTTGCCGCGACTCGATCGCCAAGCTAACGCAAACCCATGGCCAAATCCGTCCCGCCCCCGCCGCCGCCTCCGCCCCGATCGACGTCAACCTGCGCGATGCGCTCGAGGAGCGCTATCTCGCCTACGCCCTTTCGACCATCATGGGCCGGGCGCTGCCGGACGCCCGCGACGGCCTCAAGCCGGTGCATCGCCGCATCCTCTACGGGATGCACATCCTCAGGCTCGATCCCGGCACGGCGTTCAAGAAATGCGCAAAGATCGTCGGCGACGTAATGGGCTCGTTCCATCCGCACGGCGACCAGGCGATCTACGAGGCTTTGGTGCGCCTCGCCCAGGACTTCGCCTCCCGCTATCCCCTCATCGAGGGCCAGGGAAACTTCGGCAACATCGACGGCGACAACGCCGCCGCCTACCGTTACACCGAAGCCCGCATGACCGACGTCGCCCGCCTGTTGATGGAGGGCGTCGAGGAGGATTCGGTCGACTGGCGCGACAATTACTCTGGCGATGCGCGGGAGCCGATCGTCATGCCATCGGCCGTGCCGAACCTGCTCGCCAACGGCGCGCAGGGCATCGCGGTCGGCATGGCGACCTCGATTCCGCCGCACAACATCGCCGAGCTCTGCGATGCGGCGCTCCATCTGATCGCTCACCGGGAGAGCGAGACGGATGCGCTCATGCAATTCGTTCTCGGCCCCGACTTTCCGACCGGCGGCGTGGTGATCGACGGCAAGGCTTCGATTCTCGAAACCTACCGGACCGGCCGCGGCTCCTTTCGCCTGCGCGCCCGCTGGAAGAAGGAGGACACCGGCCGCGGCGGCTGGGCCGCGGTCGTCACCGAAATCCCCTACGGCGTGCAGAAGTCACGCCTGATCGAGCAGATCGCCAATTTCCTCAACGAGCGCAAGCTTCCGCTGCTCGCTGACGTCCGCGACGAATTGACCGAGGACGTGCGCATTGTGCTCGAGCCGAAAAGCCGCGCGGTCGAGCCGGCGACGCTGATGGAGTCGCTGTTCCGCTCGAGCGAACTGGAGACGCGGGTCTCGGTCAACATGAACGTGCTGGTCGACGGCGTGACGCCGAGAGTCGTCTCGCTCCGCGAGGCCCTGCAGCAATGGCTCGACCACCGCCGCGTCGTGCTCGTCCGGCGTTCGCGCCATCGCCTCGCCGCGATCGACAAGCGGCTCGAGTTGCTCGCTGGCATGATCGTCGTCTTCCTCAACCTCGACGAGGTGATCCGCATTGTCCGCGAAGACGAGGATCCGAAGGTGGCGCTGAAGGCCCGCTTCGGCCTGGGCGAGTTGCAGGTCGTCTATGTCCTCGACACCCGCTTGAGGAGCCTGCGCCGGCTCGAGGAGATGGCGTTGCGCAAGGAGCAGGACGATCTCGCCAAGGAGAAGGCGTCGATCGAAGCGCTGCTCGCCAGCGAGAAGAAGCAATGGCAGATGATCGCGGTCGAGGTCCGCGAGGTCAGAAAGAAGTTCGGTCCCGACACAAAGCTCGGGCGGAGGCGAACCGGTTTCGAAGCGGCCCCCGACGTCGTCGTCGATCTCGCCGAGGCGATGATCGAGCGCGAGCCTTTGACCGTCGTCGTCTCGCAGAAGGGTTGGATCCGCGCGCTGAAAGGTCAGGTCGCCGACCTCTCGACCGCGACGTTCAAAGGCGACGACGCGCCTTCAGACGACGTTCTTCGCCGAGACGACCTCGAAAATCCTGGTGCTGGCGAGCGACGGCAAGGTTTTCGCCCTCGACGCGTCCAAGCTGCCCGGCGGGCGCGGACAGGGCGAGCCGATCCGCCTGATGGCCGACATTGACGAGAGCGCCGCCATCGTCGCCGTCTGGCCTCATGCGCCCGGCGCCAAGCGCCTGATCGTCGCCTCCGACGGCAATGGCTTCATCGTCGCCGAGGACGATCTCGTGTCCTCGACCCGCAAGGGGCGGTCGGTGCTCAACGTCAGCGGCAAGGCGAGAGCGGCGCTGATCGTCCCAGCGGACGGCGACCATGTCGCGGTGATCGGAGAGAACCGCAAGCTGCTGGTGTTCCCGGCGTCCCAGCTCAACGAGATGGCGAGGGGCAAGGGCACGCGGCTTCAGCGCTACAAGGAGGGCGGCGTATCCGACGCAAAAGTCTTCCCCGTCGCGGATGGGCTCAGCTGGCGCGATTCTGCGGGACGGACCTTCACCGTCGCGATGCCCGAGCTTCGCGACTGGCTCGGCAACCGCGCCGAAGCCGGCCGCCTGCCGCCGAAGGGCTTTCCGAAGAACAATCGGTTCGAGGGGTAGGCTGGCCTGTGGAGGGTTGGCGCCGACGGAGCGAAATCAAGCTGTTACGCGCCGAAAAGCCGAAAAGCCGAAAAGTCGCGTCCTTTCGTCCTTCGTCCCTTCGCGCCAACCCTTTGAAACGCTTAAACCGAACTTCCGAAAGCGCCGGTGTGACTGGGATCTCGTAAGTGACTCAAGCGACTCAACAATTCGATAGAATTTCTACCGGTGGTTGTACGCGCTGTAGGCATGACTTGCGACCACGTAGGTCTTTGAACTGACTCGCTTTTCATCCGTTGCCACTGTAGGCAGCAATGGGGTGGTCAAAACAGGCTAAGCGCCTATCCCGATTCGATAATTTGCAACGTCGACCGTGTTTTGCATCGGAAGTTCAGCTTAAAGCGGCGATGGGCAGGCCTTGTAACGTGTTGGCATCGATGCGCGGTCGGCGCCGCATCCGCTTAGCCTGGGCGCCATGCACGATGTGGTGAGGCGCCATCCGCTCAGCGGTTGCCGATCGGCCGGTACTCGCGTTGCTTTGCCCCGGTATAAAGCTGGCGCGGACGTCCGATCTTCTGATCCGGATCGTCGATCATTTCCTTCCATTGCGCGATCCAGCCGACCGTGCGCGCGACGGCGAACAGCACCGTGAACATCGCGACGCGGGAAGCCCATCGCCTTGAGGGTGATGCCCGAGTAGAAGTCGATGTTCGGGTAGAGCTTCTTCTCGATGAAATAATCGTCGTGAAGCGCGATCCGCTCGAGCTCCATTGCGACGTCGAGCAGCGGATCGTCCTTGATGCCGAGCTCGTTGAGAACCTCGTGCGCCGTCCTCTGCATGATTTTTGCGCGCGGATCGTAGTTCTTGTAGACGCGATGGCCGAAACCCATCAGGCGGAACGAGTCGTTCTTGTCCTTGGCCCTGGCGATATATTTCGGGAATGTTGTCGACCGTGCCGATCTCGCCAAGCATCTTGAGCGCGGCCTCGTTGGCGCCGCCGTGCGCAGGACCCCAAAGGCAAGCGATGCCCGCCGCGATGCAGGCGAACGGATTGGCGCCGGACGATCCGGCGAGGCGCACCGTCGAGGTCGAGGCGTTCTGCTCATGGTCGGCGTGCAGAATGAAGATCCGGTCGAGCGCGCGCGCACAGCACGGGATTGACCTTGTATTCCTCGCACGGCACCGAGAAGCACATGCGCAGAAAATTCGCAGCATAGTCGAGGTCGTTTTTCGGATAGACGAACGGCTGACCGACCGCGTATTTGTAGGCCATCGACGCCAGCGTCGGCATCTTGGCGATCATCCGAATGGAAGCGACCTCGCGCTGCCAGGGATCGTTGATGTCGATCGAGTCGTGGTAGAAGGCCGCCAGCGCGCCAACGCAGGCCACCATCACCGACATCGGATGCGCATCTCGGCGGAACCCGTTGAAGAAACGCGTCATCTGCTCGTGCACCATGGTGTGGCGGGTGACACGATAGTCGAACTCGGCCTTCTGCGAGGCGGTCGGCAACTCCCCATAGAGCAGGAGGTAGCAGGTCTCGAGGAAATCGCCGTGTTCGGCGAGCTGATCGATCGGATAGCCGCGATAGAGCAGGACGCCCGGCGTCGCCGTCGATGTAGGTGATCTTCGATTCCGTGCTCGCCGTCGAGGTGAAGCCCGGATCGAAGGTGAACATTCCCGTTTGCGCGTAGAGTTTGCCGATGTCCACGACCGACGGGCCGATGGAGCCGGCCTTCACCGGCATCTCGACCGTCTTGTCGCCGACCTTGATGGTGGCAATGGTCTGGGTCATCTAGCGTCTCCCTTCGGCCGAGCCGGGTAATAAGCGCAGCAAAATCCGTACCGCGGCGCCGCGACGCGAACAAGCCAAACCAAAGGAGCAGCTTGGCCGCCGCCGCCTATTCCGGGTTCTCATAGCTGAAGGTTTGGGCATTCTCGTCGTAGGCGAACAACTCGCCGTAACGCCCGAGATTGATCACCGTGCGCAGCGTCCGGTCGGCATAATCCTCGGACATGTAGTCTTCGAGCTCCTCGCGGAAGCGGGAGGCGGGCGCGCGATGGCTCGGACGTTCGTCCAGCACACGCTTGATATGGGAAGCGAGCGGAATGTTCGCCAGAGCCTGCTCGCCGATCATCTTCTTCCGCTGGTCGACGTCCATGTCGACGAAGCGCTTGCCGAGCGGCGTCAGCTTGATGTCCGCCTCCTCGAAATCGGCCAGTTTCAGGAGTTGCAGCGTTTCGCCGAGCGGGAACAGGTCGTCAATCTCCTAATGAGCAAATCCGCGAGATGCGGCAGGTCGGCCTTGCCGTTGTAGGGCGGCGCCGCGATCTCCTCGAGCATGCCGGCGAGCGAGTTGGTCGAAACCGTCGGCAGGGAGAGGGCAAGTCCTGCCGCCGCAGCCTCGCGCGCCGTCGGCCTCGTCGTATCCGGCCGCTGGGTCATCAGAGCGTAGATCTTGTCGACGAGGGCGCGGAAGGGCGGGTCGAGCCGATCACGCGGATGCGGAATCGTGTTCGTGGATCTCCGAGGCGATGCGGCCGGGATTCGAGGACAGGACCAGGATGCGGTCGCTCATCAGCACTGCCTCCTCGATGTTGTGCGTGACCATGAGGATCGACTTTATCGGGATGCGGCCCTCCTGCCAGAGGTCGAGGAGGTCGGTGCGCAGGGTCTCGGCGGTGAGAACGTCGAGCGCCGAGAACGGCTCGTCCATGAGCAGGATCTTCGGCTGCATGACGAGGGCGCGCGCGAAGCCGACGCGCTGGCGCATGCCGCCAGAAAGCTCCTTCGGGTAGGCGGACTCGAAGCCGTCGAGACCGATCGTGTCGATCGCCTTCAGGGCCCGCTGACGCGTCTCCTCGAGCGGCACGCCGTTGGCGCGGGGCCCAATTTCGACATTGTCGAGCACGTCGAGCCACGGGAAGAGCGCAAAGCTCTGGAACACCATCGCGACGTCTTCCGCGGGACCGGTCACCGGCTGGCCGGATATGGTCACCTTTCCTTCTGTTGGGCGGGTCAGGCCAGCGATGATGCGCAATAGCGTCGACTTGCCCGACCCGGACCGGCCGAGCAGGGCGACGATTTCGCCGGTCTTGAGACTGATCGAAACGTTGTCGAGAACCGGCCTCCGGCTTTCCCCAGAGCCTGTGGCGAAGACCTGGGTGACGTTCTCGACGTTCAAGAGCGTCGTGGTCGCGGGATCCAGCATGGGCAATTCCTCGATGGAGCGATGGGGTCAGAGACTCAGCCGCCGCTCCGCATAAGCGTAAAGCTGGCGCCAGAACAAGCGGTTGAAGATGGTGACGAAGAGCGACATCATCGCGACCCCGAGCACGATCTTCGGGAAATCGCCTTTGTCGGTCGCCTCGGCGATATAGGATCCGACGCCCTGGGCGACGACCGTATGATCCTTCCACTTGACGTATTCGGCTACGATCGAGGCGTTCCATGAGCCGCCCGAGGCGGTGATGGCGCCGGTCAGGTAATAGGGGGCGATGCCGGGCAGCATGACCTGAACCCACCATCGCCAGCCCTTGATGTGGAAGTTCTTCGCTGCTTCCGTGAGGTCGTTGGGGAAGGCGCGCGGCTCCGCCGATCGTGTTGAACACGATGTACCACTGCGTGCCGAAGATGATGAGGAAGCTCAGCCAGATGTTGGTGTTGAGATTATACGCCAGAATCAGGCTGACCGTGGCGCCGAACAGCAGGTTGACCGGAAAGGCGGCGAGAAACTGGGCGACCGGCTGGACCGTCTCGGCCCACCGCGGCCTGAGGCCGATCCACACGCTGATCGGCACCCAGATCAGACTCGCCAGGACGATCAACACGAAGACGCGGATGAGCGTGTAGAACGTCAGAACGAAGACGTGAGCCACTTCATCCCAGACGACTTCCGTCGCGATGTACTGGATTGTGAGCCACGCCGCCCACGCGGCGACGGCGAGAACGGCGACGATCCATATCGCGTCGAGGATCCGGGACCGCTGCTCTCCCGGCGAGATCCTCGCCGTCGCCGGGACGAAGCGCGGGAGGCGGATCGGCAGAAGGGTGATGCTGCGCAGCGCCTCGAAAACCGGTTGGGACGCCATGCGGACCCAGTAGGTGCGCTGCAGAAAGTTCAGCACCCACGAGCTCGAAACCTCCTGGCTGGCTGACAGTTCGACTTTGAACTTGTCCGCCCAGGCGACGATCGGCCGAAAGAGCAACTGATCATAAAGGAGAATGACGATGGCCATGGTGAGGATCGCGGCGCCGATCGCCGACCAGTTCCCCTCGTCGTTCGCCTTGGCGATGTAGGAGCCGACGCCGGGCAGGGTGATCGTCGTGTCGCCGACTGTTATCGCTTCCGAAGCGACGACAAAGAACCAGCCTCCCGACATCGACATCATCGTGTTCCAGATGAGACCGGGCATCGCGAAGGGCGCCTCGAGCTGCCAGAACTTCTGCCAGCCGGTCAGACGGAATCCGCGCGCAACCTCGTCGAGATCTCGCGGGACGGTGCGAAGCGACTGGTAAAAGGCGAAGGCCATGTTCCAGGCCTGGCTGGTGAAGATCGCGAAGATCGCCGCCAGTTCCGCGCCGAGCGTTTTGCCGGGAAAGAGGCCGAGAAAGAACGTGACGGTGAAGGATAGAAAGCCCAGGATCGGCACCGACTGCAGAATATCGAGCAACGGGACGAGCACCATCTCCCATCGCCGGCTCTTCGCCGCCAGAGTCGCATAGGTGAAGGTGAAGACGAGCGAAAAGAAAAGCGCGGCGAACATGCGCAGGGCGGTGCGCAGCGCGTAATAGGGCAGATTCGAATAGTGCAGCGAGATGACCGGCTCATTCGGTGCAGGAAGGGGAGCCGAAATCCCGTGATAGCTTTGGGCGATCGCCGTCAGGACCGCCATGATCGCCGCGAATGCGATCAGGTCCCATTGGTTCGGCAAGACCCGACGTCCGGCGGAAGCGATCGTGTTCAACATGGGTGACTTCCGTTGGCGCTGGGCGATGCATATGCCGCCAGACGAACGCATAGACGCAGGCTCGAAGCCGAGGCAACCGAGAACAAGCGTCCGCCCGAATGAATCGCAGCCGACACTTGTCCAAGGCATGTGACGGTATGACGACGGATCCGGAGCGATAGAAAATCGAAGTCCCGCGCGAGAAATACGGCTGCAATCCACATCTTCGTTCACATCCGCAGCGCTTCCGCAGGGACACCCCGGACCACCAGCAGACTATGCAGACGGTCCGAGCGGGCAGGAGCGGGCAAGTTTGCCGGGCCCACGCTGACCTCGACGGTTGACAGGCCGGGAGGTTTGTTGTCCGCTCGTCGCGACGCGAGAAGGGCGCTCCGCAACCGCCTTCACCTACGGAGTCAGACGACTTAGGCCGTCCCCGCTGCCGTGGCTGAGTGGTTGACCAAGGAGCAGTGCACGCTCGGTTTGCGTGAGACGTCGTAGTCAGGACCAAGACGGGGGATGGGGTAGTGATGGCAAACTCGAAATGGAGCCAAGAGCAGCAGAAGATCGCCGATTTGGACGCCATCTGGGGGGAGGCCGCGACCAAGGCGCTCGCTGCGGGCGCGATGGAACACGACTTCAAGACCGTAACCGACATCTATTCGAAGGAGGGGTCGGTCGTCTGGCAAGGCTTCGAGCCAGGTCATGGCGCGGCGGAGATCGAAGCCCACTGGAAGCAGGCTAACGCCAAGAAGGACTTTCAGAACTCGGCGCTGAAGTTCGATCCTGTCCGCATCGAGATCGTCGGAATCCTCGCGATGGACTTCGGGCAAGTGGTCTTCACCAGCAAGGCGACGGACGGCCAGCAGAGCGTCGACATTGCGAAATACTTCGTCGTTTGGCGATACGAAGGCGGCGCGTGGAAAGTGCTTTACGACTGCTGGAACGAAAACAAGTAGTCGGGGCAAACGGCAGGTCGTCACTCGGCGTTCTGCAAGAGCGACGCGCAACGAAACCATATAGGTGGAGCCTGAGCGCTCAGGGTAATCGGGTGAAGGAGTAGGTGACAAACGGCGAAAGCGCTGAATCCAAGACGGCCCTCGATTTGAACTGGAGGGACGAGCCTTGGCCGAGGCGACAGCCGACTGCGCGGCATTCGACGAAACCGTAGTTTTTCTGCGTCATTTCAATGATCTGAAGGATCCTCGCCAGCAGGGGAAGGTGGACTACCCGCTGGAAGAGGTCCTTCTCCTGTGCCTGATCGCCGTCCTGGCCGGCGCGGAGACCATCACCGACATCGCACTTCCCGCGCCGCGAATCAGCCGTGTCCCGGTAGAATCCATCTCGTTCAATATCGCAAAATCCGCCCAAGCCGGCCGAACAATTCCAAATGCGATTCCCTGGGCCAGATATGGGACCCCATCAACCGCGGGGAGACCTTCGAATTTCAGTTCCGATCCTTGTCCACCAGCTTATTATTGCCGATCCAAGGCATCATCGCACGCAGCTTAGTGCCGACCTCCTCGATCGGATGGGCGTTAGCTCGCCCTCGCATCGCCTTGAATGACGTCTGGTTGACCTTATTTTCAAGCATCCAGTCGCGGGTGAATTTGCCCGACTGGATGTCGTCCAGCACGCGCCTCATCTCGGCTTTAACGGTGGGGGCAATGATGCGGGGGCCGGTTACGTACTCGCCATACTCCGCGGTGTTCGAGATCGAGTAGTTCATGTTGGCGATGCCGCCCTCGTAGATGAGGTCGACAATAAGCTTTACCTCGTGCAGGCATTCAAAATAGGCCATTTCGGGCGCGTAGCCGGCCTCGACTAACGTATCGTAGCCCGCTCGAATGAGTTCGACGAGGCCGCCGCAAAGCACCACCTGCTCGCCGAACAGGTCCGTCTCGCACTCCTCGCGGAAAGTCGTTTCAATGACGCCGGCGCGGCCGCCGCCGATGGCTGAGGCGTAGGATAGTCCAACGTCGTGCGCGTTGCCGCTGGCGTCCTGATGAATCGCGATTAGACACGGAACGCCGCCGCCCCGCTTGTATTCGGAGCGCACCGTGTGTCCCGGCCCTTTTGGAGCGACCATCAGCACGTCGAGGTCGGCGCGCGGCTCGATGAGATTGAAGTGCACGTTTAGGCCGTGCGCGAACATCAACGCCGCGCCTTGCTTCATGTTGGGCGCAAGCTCGTCGCGATAGATGTCAGCCTGCAGTTCGTCAGGCGTCAGCATCATCACGAGGTCGGCCCATTTGGCGGCGCCGGGAACATCCATCACCTTCAGGCCCTCGGCTTCAGCCTTCTTGGCCGAAGCCGATCCCGGCCGCAGAGCGACCGCGATGTCCTTCACGCCGCTGTCGCGCAGGTTGAGCAAATGGGCATGGCCTTGGCTCCCGTAGCCCACGACCAGAACCTTCTTGCTCTTGATCAGGTTGAGGTCGGAATCCCGGTCATAGTAGACGCGCATGGCACTTCCTTGTTCTGGCGTTCCGAACACTGCTTGGAGCTGAGAAAGGGGCTCCGGGTCGCCAGCCCCGACGGTCAGCGTTTTTAGTGAATTCGGGCGGTCTGATCAAGCGCGGCCGGACTACTAGCGATAACCTGAGCGCCGGAGCGCGCTTGCGTTTCCGCTTTCGCTCGCTTATATGCCGCGCCATTCCACAGGCGGATTTTTGCGGCTCCTGCTCAAGGAGTTGCTCCGGTGGCGAGGTTGCCTTCGCCGTTTCACGATCCGCCGAGGCTCAACCGGACAAGGACTGCTCTTATGGCATTGCCAGATTTCACCATGCGCCAACTGCTCGAGGCGGGCGCCCACTTCGGCCACCAGTCCCATCGCTGGAACCCGAAGATGGCGCCCTACATCTACGGCACGCGCAACTCGATCCACATCATCGACCTCGCTCAGACGGTGCCGCTTCTGCACCAGGCGCTCAAAGCCGTGTCCGACACCGTCTCCAAAGGCGGCCGGGTGCTTTTCGTCGGCACCAAGCGTCAGGCCTCCGAGGAAATCGCCGCCGCCGCGAAGCGCTCGGCCCAGTATTTCGTCAACGCGCGCTGGCTCGGCGGCATGCTGACCAACTGGAAGACGATTTCCGCCTCGATCTCCCGGCTGCGCAAGCTTGACGAGATGCTGAGCGAGGGCGCCAAGGGCCTCACCAAGAAGGAGCGGCTGATGATGTCGCGCGAGCGCGACAAGCTCGAGACGGCTCTCGGCGGCATCAAGGACATGGGCGGCGTGCCGGATCTCGTGTTCGTTATCGACACCAACAAGGAGGCGTTGGCGATCAAGGAGGCGAACCGCCTCAAGATCCCGGTGGCGGCGATCCTCGACACCAACTGCGATCCTGACGGCATAGCCTTTCCCATCCCCGCCAACGATGACGCCGGCCGGGCGATCCAGCTCTATTGCGAGCTGGTGGCGCGCGCCGCCATCGACGGCATCGGCCGCAGCCAGGGCGCGGCCGGCGTCGACTTGGGCGAGGCCGAAGCGCCGATCGCCGAGCCGCTGCCGGAGGCGTCCGCCGAGCCCGAAATCGAGTCGGCGACCGACCGTTTCGAATTGCTGACCGCGCCGCGCGGCGCGCCGGACGATCTGGCCAAGCTCACCGGCGTCGGCCCGCAGATCGTCAAGAAGCTCAACGAGCACGGGGTGTTCCACTACTGGCAGCTGGCCGCGATGACGGACGACGAGGCGGCCAAGCTGGACGCCGATCTGAGGTTCAACGGACGCATCGCCCGCGACAAGTGGAGCGAGCAGGCGCGCGCGCTGATGACCGCCGAGTAGGCCTCTGGCCGTCTCGAGGTTCGAACGGCCGACCCGCGTCTCGGAGAGAAACGCTGCGCCGCGGTATGGGCGCAAGGCCAAGTGAATGTGAGGGAATTCGATGACTGCGATCACCGCTGGCCTGGTCAAGGATCTGCGTGAGAAGACCGGCGCGGGCATGATGGATTGCAAGAACGCGCTGAGCGAGACGAACGGCGACGTCGAGGCCGCCATCGATTGGCTGCGCAAGAAGGGCCTCGCCAAGGCGGCCAAAAAGAGCGGTCGCGTCGCGGCTGACGGCCTCGTCGGCGTCGCGGTCGAGGACAACGTCGGCGTCGTCGTCGAGGTGAATTCCGAGACTGATTTCGTCGCCCGCAACGACGACTTTCAAGGTCTGGTGCGCGGGATCCTTGCGGTCGCGCTCGACAAGGCGCCGCACGTCGACGCGGAGACGGTGCTCGGGGCCCATTACATGGGCGGGGGCACGGTCGCCGAGGCGATCGCCAACGCCATCGCCACCATCGGCGAGAACATGACGTTGCGCCGGGTCCAGGGCCTGCGTGTCTCCGAGGGCGCGATCGGCCATTACGTGCACAGTCAGATCGTCGAGGGCCTCGGGCGCATCGGTGTCGTTGTCGGTCTCGAGTTCGAAGGGCAATCGCGACGCGCTCGTTTCGCTCGGCCGGCAGGTCGCGATGCACGTTGCAGCCGCGAGCCCTATCGCCCTCAACGCCGAGGGCGTCGATCCGGCGACGGTTACGCGCGAGCGATCGGTGCTGGCCGAAAAGAACGCCGGCAAGCCGGCCAACGTCATCGAGAAGATCGTCGAGTCCGGCCTGAAGACTTTTTACAAGGAAGTCTGCCTGCTCGACCAGGGGTTTGTCCATGATCCGGGCAAGAGCGTCGCCCAGGCGATCAAGGAGGCCGAGAAGACCGCCGGCGCGCCGATCGCGATCACCGGATTCGTGCGCTACGCGCTCGGCGAAGGCGTCGAGAAGCCGGCGGAGGAAAGCTGAGAGCGCTGAAGTTTCAAAGCGGCCCGCGGGCCGCTTTTTTTACGCGCGTCGCGGGCGCGCGAAAGTCGTTCGCGAGGGAGCCCAATGACGACGAAACCCCTGTTCCGCCGCGTCGTGGTCAAGCTCTCAGGTGAAGCGCTGATGGGGCCGGATCCGTTCGGGCTGCATGCGCCGACGGTCGCGCGAATGGCGTCAGACCTCAAAGCCGCGGCCGATCTCGGCGTCCAGGTTGCGGTCGTCGTCGGCGGCGGCAATTTCTTCCGCGGTCTGCAGGGCGCGGACAAGGGCATCGAGCGGGCGCGCGCCGACTCGATCGGCATGCTGGCGACGGTGATGAACGCGCTGGCGATGGAAGGGGCGCTCGAACAGATCGGTCAGCCGGCGCGCGTCCTCTCGGCCGTCGCCATGCCCTCGCTCTGCCAGCCCTATTCGCGCCAGGCGGCGCTCGCCCATCTGGTCAAGCGCCGCGTCATCATGCTGGCCGGCGGCACCGGCAATCCTTTCTTCACCACCGACACGGGCGCGGCGCTGCGCGCCTGCGAGCTCTCGTGCGATGCGGTGATGAAGGCGACCGGGGTCGACGGAATCTACACCGCTGATCCCAAGAAGGACCGGACGGCGACCCGCTTCGACAGGCTGACCCACGATGAGGCGATCGCCCGCAACCTGCAAATCATGGACACCGCCGCCTTCGCGCTCTGCCGAGACAACGGCATTCCGATCGTCGTCTTCTCGGTCAACGAGCCGGGCGCGATCCCCGAGGCCCTGACGGGGCAGGGGCGGGCGACCTACGTCATGCCGTAGCGTCCGGATCGCGAGTTGGCTTCGGTCAAGTCGAAGCCATCACGCACGACCGGCCGATGCCGTCCGTGGCGTCAACCAAATTCCTCCAAGCGAAACCCAAGCCACACCAAGCCAGACCAAGAAAATTGGCTTGGATTTTCTTGGATTCCTTCGTCCGATTCCGGGCTTTTCAATGGGTTACGAGCAAGCCAAATCGGAAGAATTTTTTCTTTCCCCCGTCTTCCGGGTCGAAGGCCAGCTTCGTTTCAAAAATTCAGAAGACGAACACCGCCTTGCCGTCGTGAAAACCTGCGAGCGCTTCCACCCGAGGGACACCAAGCGAGAACATAGCGTGAATATAAGCGGTTGGGAAGAAAATGTTAAAATGTTTGAGTTTGTGAGCGCCGAAGAGCGCCTGTGAGCGGCGATCAGTAAGTGACGCCGAACCGCGGGAGCGGGCTTTCTCCAATTGGCCGGTCCCAAATCGTCGCCGCCTAGAACCGGTCCTTGCGGGCGCGGATCTCGGCGAACACCTCCGCCGGATCCGCCCCCGGCATCCCGACCGCCGCCTGGACGGAGGGCTTGTCGGCGCGCAGGAAGGGATTGGCGGCGAGCTCGGCGGCGATCGTCGTCGGCAGGGTCGGGCGCCTCTCGGCGCGCAGATGCGCGACCTCCTCGGCCCGCGCCTTCAATGCCGGATTGCCCGTCTCGATGGTCAGGGCGAAACGTGCGTTGGCCTGCGTATATTCGTGGCCGCAATAGACCTCCGTCTCGCCCGGCAGCGCGGCGAGCTTGAGCAGGGAGTCCCACAGGACGGCGTAGGGCGCTTCGAACGCCCGTCCGCAGCCGAGCGAAAAGAGCGTGTCGCCACAGAACGCCAGCCTGTCCTCCTCGAAATGATAGGCGATATGCCCGAGCGTATGGCCCGGCGTCTCGATCACCCTCGCCCCGAGCGAGCCGACGAAGACCTCATCCCCCTCATTGACCAGCGAATCCAGGAACCCGATGCGCGCCGCGTCCTTCGCCGGACCGATGATCTTGATCGACGGAAACCGCGCCTTGAGCTCCGGCCCTCCCTGAACGTGGTCGGCGTGGTGATGGGTGATCAAAAGATGCGTCAGCGTCCATCCTTTTTCATTGAGCGCGGCAAAGATGGGTCCGGCCTCGGGCGCGTCGATCGAGGCGGTCGCCCCGGTGGAAGAATCGTGCAGCAGCACGCCGTAATTGTCGGTCAGGCACAGGAACTGATGAACGCTCGTCGCCAAGGGCCGCTCCTTCTTCTTCCCGCGTCGCAGGAGCGACGCCTGGGTCTCGCACGAGGCCGCGACCATAAACAAAAGGCCGTTCGATGTCGCCGTTCCTGACGATCTGCAACCGGCGGGCGGCGGCCGTCACTCGCTCACGCCCAGACATGCGCTCGCGGCGCCCGGCCCCGTCGGATTGTCGAGGCGGCTCAGAGATCGTCGCAAGGGCTCGTCCGCCAGCACGGAATTCGTTGCCGATCAGGCTGCGGTCGCCGCGGCGCGGCTGGTCGCTGGTGGATGAACGCAAAAAGGGATTTGTGAACAAAATTTCGCTCTGGCAATCCGGAAGTCGGCGTTCCATAATTCCAAAATGACGACGACCAAGCCCAAAGTGACTTTCGAACCGGTCCAGATGAAGAAGGGAAAGGGATGGTGTGTGCGCGTCCTGCTCCCGCACGGGCCGCAACCGCAGATCGACGGGTTCTACAAGAGGGCGGAGGCCGTCGCGTGGATCGAGCATGAATCCGGCGAGTGGCTCAAGCGGTTCGAGGGCGGCAAGTACGCCTGAACGTCCAAACGACGCCCGCGCCTGCCTGTCATCCGGCGCGAGCCTGTTAGGGGCTGGCGGTTCGACGATAAGCTCCAGTCTATTCAGAGGCGACGCGTCATCCGGATGACGCCCCGAAAGTCGACCTCTGTTCTGGAACAGGACGCCGCGGCTTTTCAGAACGCGATCAACGTCTACAACAGCCCCCGACCGACGAGAGTATAGTCGGCGGCGCGGCCGCTGAACGGCGCGGCGTCGACGAAGTCGAGTGGATTGAGCCAAAGCCAATCGTTCCAGGTCCAAATGACCACACAGGATTCGTCATTGTATAGGCACCGTACGGTGTCGCCCGCACGGAAATTTGAGACCTCGACCGATTCGCCATACTTCGCAGTCATCAACATGGTGTCCCCTTTCGATTGCCTATCCGCCTTGGAGCGGATGCTTTCTGTGTGCGATATCAAATTCGGCGCCATCCCGATGTGAGCCACGTCACCATATGGCTTCTGCGCTTTCCCATCCGGGACCTTTAAGGAGAGCAACAGGGTCCCGGTCGCCCATTTGACCGCCGTTCGCGGCGGCCCTAGATACCCCGCATGACCCGGCTCATTGACACGGTCGCGCAAGAGCTCAAGCCCGCGCGCCCCCGCCATCCGGAGAAGGCGCACCGGCCCGACCAGCCTGTCGCCCGCAAGCCGGCGTGGATCCGGGTGAAGGCGCCGGGCTCGCCGGTCTACGCGGAGACGCGCGCGCTGGTGCGGGGGTTGAAGCTCACCACCGTCTGCGAGGAAGCGAATTGTCCCAACATCGGCGAGTGCTGGGAGAAGCGCCACGCGACCTTCATGATCATGGGCGGGACCTGCACCCGCGCCTGCGCCTTCTGCAACGTGGCGACCGGACTGCCGGACGCGCTCGACGCCGGCGAGCCTGCCCGCGTCGCGGACGCCGTCGCAAAGCTCGGGCTCAAGCATGTCGTGGTGACCTCGGTCGACCGCGACGATCTCCCCGACGGCGGGGCGACACATTTCGCCCGGACGATCGCTGCAATCCGCACCGCCGCGCCCGGAACCACGGTCGAGGTGCTGACGCCCGACTTTCTGCGCAAGGACGGCGCGCTCGAGGTCGTCGTGGCCGCCAAGCCTGACGTGTTCAACCATAATCTCGAGACGGTTCCGGCGAAATACCTCACCGTTCGCCCGGGCGCGCGCTATTTCCATTCGCTGAGGCTGCTGCAGCGCGCCAAGGAGCTCGATCCCGCCCTCTTCACCAAGTCGGGCGTGATGGTCGGCCTCGGCGAGACGCGGGGCGAAGTTTTGCAGATGATGGACGACATGCGCTCGGCGGATGTCGATTTCCTCACCATCGGGCAATATCTCCAGCCGACGCCGAAGCACCATCCGGTCGAGCGGTTCGTCCCTCCGGAGGAATTTTCCGAATACGCCGCGATCGGCGCGTCGAAGGGTTTTCTGCTCGTGTCGTCATCGCCGTTGACGCGCTCCTCCCATCACGCCGGCGATGACTTCGCCCGGCTCCGGGCCGCCCGGGCCGCGACCCTCGGGCGTTAACCGCGGACGGTCGGCGGAATGGGCGCGAGGCGGACCGGCGACCGTTAACGATCTCCGAAAAGCCATCGTTAATCCTTCGTCAAAAAGAGCGGAGAAAACGCAGCTCTGGCATGTTCCTTGCCACCGAGGTGGCATGATGAGCAACCAGGGCTTGAACTTGTATCGGAAACTTCTCTGGGCCGCCGCCGCGCTGTTGGCGTTCGCCCCGATCGCAGCGGAAGCGCGGACTCTCGCGTTCCATTTTGAAACACAGGATGCCGTTTTCGCCCGGCCCGGCGAGGTCTCCGATATGGCGAGTTCGCCCGGCGCTTACGGCATAACGGAGCTCAGCCAAACAGTTGTCGGACCGAACAACCGGACGATGAGCAGCGGCGCGATGAGCAAGCCGTGGGGCTCCGAAGACCCTGTGTTCTCCACGAGTCCTTATGCCGACACGGCGGGCATGGCGTTCGCAGCCGATGATTTCAACATTCACGGCGCGATCCATGGCGCCGGCTCGATCGATGATCTCTCCTCGAAAACTACGAGGAGCGACAATCCTGACCGGTCCATCTGGGTCCATCGCCGCCGCGTTCCAAGCCCGCAAGCTGGCTGATGTTGGCGTTCGGCTTTGCCGGGCTTCTCGCGGCCGGCCACCGCACGTCGCGCCAGGACCGTCACGCGACGTTCGCTTGGGCAGCGCGGGCAGGGGAGGGAGGGCCGCCGACAGGCGGCCCTTTCCCCGCCGCGGCGTTCCAGGGCGACCGGCGACGAAGCCCCGGCAGCCCCGCGGCCGCTTGCAATTGACCCTTTGCGCACGACGTTGTACGGACGAGGCCCTTGTGCGACGAGACGGGCGCGTAGCTCAATAGGTAGAGCATCTGACTTTTAATCAGAGGGTTTCCGGTTCGAGACCGGACGCGCCTACCACTGCAAAAGACCGACAGCGTTCTGCAATCTCACAAGTTGGCGATAAACGCGCAGCGGCGGCAGTGCGATTGCGGACCCAGAGACCTAACCGGGCCAGTTTCGCCGTCGCCGACGATGTGGACAAGCTGTTCGATCCGGTCCACGTCGCACGACGGTTCGCCCCGCTCACTCGAATTGGCGAAGGTGCGGTTGGTATCCTCGGCCAATGCTTGTCTCTTCGCGCAACGCGCGCAACCATTTGAACATGCGTTCCTCAGGTGCTGCGCGGGGCTCTCGAGCGCATCGGGGCGGCAATTACGCCCCCGCTATCGGCTGGCGAGCTTGCGAGTAGTCATGCATCTGCGTTGACATTAGCGCAGCAGCCAAAAAAGCATGCTTCTCCCGAGGGGGGTAAAATTGAATAGGGGTCGGGCCTTGATGGTTGCGCATAGAATCTTCTAAGTTTTGGCCGAATGATTACACAAAACGCTTTAGCATATATGGCAGACGTTGTTCCTCGTTGTAACGCACCCTTGACTTTCTCGATCCTCGTCCGGCATACAGGCTGCCACAACGCAGAACAACGGGGCGTCCGAATGCAAGACATCTACACCGCCACCAAGACGCGCTCCGGCCGGCCCGGCTGGAGCGTGATTTTTCGCAATCCCTTGCGCCGAGACCTGCGGGGCAAGCCCCTTAAGATCAGGCGCGGCTTGAATACAACCGATGACGACAAGGCTGACGAACTCGTCGCCCAGCTTAACGTCCTTCTCTCAGACCGCAGTTGGTGGAGCGCCGATCGCCGAGGCGACGCCGAGCGAGAGTTCGCCTCACAGATCGTGTCCGCTTTTTTCGATGGAATTGAGGTGGGCCGTATCGACACGGCAAAATTGCGAGACACGCGAATCCCCCTGCCTAGTCGGGAGCAAGGCTACGCCAGGGTGCTACTCGCTGGCGCATCCGGTGCTGGCAAGACCACCTTGGAGCGGCACTTCATCGGCTCAAGTCATGTGCGTGACCGGTTTCCCTCCACTTCTCCCGCGAAGACGACCATATCGGACACGGAGATCGTCACTGCTGATGGAGCGTTTATCGCGGCTGTCACGTTTATGTCCGAGTTTGAAGTGCGCGCTCATATCGATGAATGCATCGAAGCCGCCTGCTTTTCGACGATCGGTGGCCAGCGAAGTGAGAAAGTTGCCGCCGCCCTGCTAACCCATCGCGAGCAACGCTTCCGCCTCTTCCACATTCTCGGCGAATGGGGGGCGTAGCGTCGGAAGATGATGAGGATTTTTCGTTCGAAGCAACGCCGAACGCAAGCAGTAACCTGGATGACGAGGACTTTGTTACCGATGATGAACGTCTCGCTAACGGCAAACTGATCGAAGGCTTTGTTGGGCGTGCGCGAGCGCTGGCGACAGAGATCGGCATTCAAATTGCCGCCGATCTTGGGCCGCTGTCTGCGCAGCAGACGCCGGACGATAACGCGGCTTGGCTGGAGCTTTATGGCGAGCGGCTCTTTGAGAGCGAGGAGTTCGCGAGACTGTCGCTCGACATCCGGGACGAGATTGAGAGCAGGTTCGACCTCCTAACCGACGGCAATCTTGAACGCTCTCCGACCGGCTGGCCGGTGATATGGACGTTTGAGAGCCCGGATCGCGAAGTTTTCCTCCGTCAGGTCCGCTGGTTCTCCAGCAATCATTTCCGGCAGTTCGGCAGGCTGCTCACCCCGCTGGTTGACGGAATACGGGTGCGTGGGCCGTTTCGTCCGTTGCGCAAGGAGCTTCAGCTCGCGGACAAACTCGTGTTGCTGGACGGTGAGGGCCTTGGTCATACGTTCGGGTCGGTCTCTAGCGTCCCGACGAAGCTTACAAAGCGCTTCGCCGACGTAGATTTGATACTGCTCGTCGACAGCGCGCAGCAGCCTATGCAAGCCGCCCCCCTCGCCCTGTTGGTCGCGGCCGGCAGCGCAGGCTACGCCGACAAGATCGCGCTTGCTTTCTCGCATTTTGATCTCGTGAAAGGCGACAATCTCCGAACGACATCGCAGAAACGCGCCCACGTCTTGGCGAGCATCAGCAACGCGGTAGGGGGGCTGCGTCAGTTGCTTGGAGCACCGGTCGCCGCAGCCTTAGAGCGCCGCCTTGAGGAGCGGGTCTTTCTGTTCGGCGCACTCGACCGTGAAGTCGAGTTCGATCCCGTCTGGTGTCGTCAACGAAATGAGTAGACTTCTCATGTTATTACAATCGTCGGCGGAACTGGAGAAGACGCCCGGGGTCGCGCCGATTTATGCAATGGACGGCCTGGAACTTGCCCTCCGCGATGCAGTCGAGAGCTTCTTGCGTCCGTGGGAAGCTCGGCTCGGGTTGATCTATCGCGACGGGATCAGGACCGAGCACTGGACTCGGCTTAAGGCGCTCTCGCGTCGCTTCGCAAACGCATGGGGCGACGAGTACGACAACCTACGCCCCGCCGGTGACCTGATTGGCAGATTGCAGGAGGAAATCTCACGTTGGCTCGACAGCCCAGTCGGCTGGACTGTTGGATCCGCAGACCGGGATGAGCGAATGGCCGCCCTCAACCGCGTGCGCAGTGGCGTGTTCAATGCCCTCCACGTGCTCGTGAAAGAGCGGCTCGCCGACCGCCACCGGACCGACTGGATGAATGCCTATACGTATTCGGGATACGGGTCCGGTTCCCGGCGCGCGGGGGAAATCCGCCGCATCTATGAGGAAAGCGCGCCCCCGATCAGCTCTGCCATGAGGCCGGACGCGCGTGAGTTCCTGGCCGAGGTGGTCAAGATCGTGAAGATCGCCATCGAAAAAGGTGGTGGCCACTTCGAAGCGCTAAAGGTCGCATAACTGGTGCGGTTATGAGGCGGGAGCGGTGATGGATCGGCGATAGGAGCCGATCCCCAGCGGTGACGTGAACGGACGGCTTTTCGTCAGCTGGGTTCTGACTGACCTCCGCGAAATCGCGCGGAACCCGTCAGCGCCCTGCCAGTTCCGCCGTCGCTCAAACCCAAGCCGACGCAGGGCTCTCGATTTCGCCAGGATGAGCATTGCCACGCCAACGGCCGCGCAGCGAGGCTTGGAGTGTTGCTGAGACAGCCCTTCACGCTGAAGCTCGACAGGGATCCGACCTGGTTTGACCTACGGAGCGGGTCCGACAAACAAAATAAATGCGTCCGATGCTGTCTCCGGGCGAGCAATGAAAGGTGCGTGAATGCCGACGTGCTCCAATGCAGTTTGAAGCTGTTCAGCTGGTTTCGGAGGATTTTTGGGGTCGCTGACGTAAAGCATTACTCCGGTCTCGCCCGGCGAGTTCGTGTGCCCATTGTTGATTGGGCAAGCAATTCCGGATAGATCGCACGCTCTAAAAATAGAGTTGGTTAGATTTGTGGAAGACAAGTCACTGTCAACGTGCTGAAGATCAATTCGAGAATGCAGACCTTCCTTGAACTTGTACAGTTCATTTGCTAGCGCGTTAATTCCGCCCTGCGTTAGATTGTAGGCTGAAAACAATTCAGGAGACGGTTGCGCTGGTGGCGGAAGCGCAGGAGGAGGCGGCTTCGGACTGATCTGCGCTTGCTTAGTTGCGCGCGATACCGAGACTGGCGCGCCGGTTGGTGCTACGCCGCCGGCCCAGTTCTGCTTGAATTGCCATGCTAGCCCGATTGCGACCGAGACAAATCCGGCCGCCATTACTATTGCACCAAACGCTATCAACTGGGCAGGTAGCACTTGAAAACCATCCTTTCCGCGCGGCCGAAGCAGGAAAACGTAAAGCGCAATCGCGCAGGCGGCCAGAGTACCTACCTCAATAATTGTGGAAAGCGCAGCTTCACCAGTGATTGTCGGGAACTCTTCGTTCAAACCAATCCATATCGGATGATACGTACCTAGAACCAATACCCCGATCACGACCGTCACAAAGGTGATCCTGATAGAAATGGTCCAGTCCAGCCTATTTGCGATATGAACGGCCAATACCGCAGTAAGCAAAACGAAAGCGCTTCGCAGCGCCCAATTCAACTCGACTACCCACGCGAGGAGGCCGAGGAAAAGGCCGAGGAGTGCCTCTGGCGAGAGTGACCGCAATCGCATTGTTGGGCTTCTTAGCCTGCGTATCGAAACAGTACCACGAAAATACTCACTATTTTCGTTCTATGTCTTACCGGCCGCCAATCTGCGAGCATCAACAATAAGTATGCTCTTCAAGTATGTTCTTCGCCCGACAACGTCACGAGCGTATGGGCGTCGTTAGCCGTCATCTCTGCCCCAGAGCGTGAGGCCGCTGCCTGGAAGGTTATCGCCTTTCTGCCGTTGGAAAAGCAGGACATCCTGCGACGTACGGCGTTGCGCATGACTTCTGCGGACCGCTCCAGATCAACGCGCCATGGTTCTGCTACAGCCGCGATCAGCGCCTCGCGGAGTGCCGGACGCAGCTCGATGGGCCCGCGCATCGCCATATCTCGGAAGACCTCAAGTTTGTCCGTCATGTCATCCTTCCGCGCGCGCTCTACAGCGACAGTGCAGTTGCGCGCCGCTTTCACCAGTGCAGCTGGGATTACAGCTATAGGTGCGCGTGGAGACCGGCAAGGAGGAGGCGGAAGTCCGCAGGAAGTCCGCTAGGAAGGGCTAGGAGCCTCTCCGAGTAATACAAAATGCGGTCTTCATGCACAACATATTGGAGTACTTATCGAAGACGTATACTGGATATTGTATGCCTGCACTAAAAATTCGATTACTCGGACAGGCTCCTAGAGACGCGGATTAGCCCCTGAGCGAAGCCACGGCAATCCGCAGCGGTGCGTGACGGTCAAGCGCTCAGGGGTCGAGCGGGCCCAAGGCAAACCTTCATCGCCATCCTTTTTTGGTCGGCCTCACATGCTTCCCTGGGGAAAATCCAGCTGCCGGTCGGCGCTAACGAAAAAGTCGACCGCGCTTCGCCGGCCCTCAAATTGACAGGTTGGCGCAATATACGCGGCACATGCGTTTCTTCGTCCACTCCGGAGAGGGCGTTCAAGAGGTTGTGGAGCGCTACGACAGCGCCACACTGGCTCTCGAGGCGGTGTCCGTGGCGACTCAGACGGCGCCAAACATTCGGATTTTCAACGAAAATGGCGAGCAGGTGAGTCCGGCCGACCTTCAGCAATTGGCGGCGGAAGAAAATGAATCCGACGACGCCTAGCGCGGAGCGGACGGTTTAGGTCGGACTCCGATCCGACCAAGCCCGTAAGGGGAAGTCGGCGCCCCGTCGCCATCTTGACGGGGTTTGCACGTGGCGCTAACGGCTTTTGAGCCAAGCGCACGCGCAAGTCGGCGACTACGCCTTCAGCTCCGCCGGGAACCCCGGCGCGCGCAAATCCGTGTGCAGCGCGTCCTCGACGAGCTTGACCACCTGGGTCGACCACGCCCCGCCGCCGTAGGCTTCGCGGGCGCGAATGAAAGTCTGCGCGGTGATCGCGGCGAGGTCGAGCGGCACGCCGAGCTCCCGCCCGAGCTTCATCGCAAAGCCGAGGTCCTTGCAGGCGAGGTCCATGGTGAAGTTGATGTTGTAGGAGCCGTTGAGCACGAGCTGCGATTCGGTCTCGTGAACGAAGCTGTTGCCCGAACTCGCTTTGATGACGTGGTAGGCCTGAGCCAGGTCGAGGCCGCCGCGCTTGGCGAGCATCAGCGCTTCGCCGGCGGCGACCAGATGGACGAAGGCGAGCATATTGGTGATGACCTTCATCACCGATGCGGAGCCCAACGGACCGACGTGGAAGATCGGCCCCCCCATCGCCTCGAGCGCAGCGCGATGGCGCTCGAACAGGGATGGCTCTCCGCCGACAATGACCGCGATTTCGCCTGCCGCCGCCTTGTGAACGCCGCCGGTCACCGGCGCCTCCAGGGTGAAGACGCCCTTTTCCGCCGCCTTCGCCGCGAGGCGCTGAATCGAATTCGGAATCGTCAGTGCTCATCTCGATCCAGGTCGAGCCGGGCTTGAGACCCGCGAGCACGCCCTCGGGGCCGGTCAGCACCCGCTCGGAGATGGTCGGCGAGGGAAGGCAGGTGACGACCGCCTCGACCTTCTCGGCGAGCGCGCGCGGAGAATCGGCCCATGCGGCGCCGGCCGCCAGCAAGGGTGTCGCCGTCTTGCGATCGACGTCGTGCACGACGAGATCGAACCCGGCGCGCTGAAGGCTGGCCGCCAGCGCCCCGCCGAGGCTGCCCAGGCCGATGAAACCGTACGCCGTCGTCATTCACGCCTCTCAAACCATTTTGGAGGAACAATAGGCGCTCGGCCGCGTCGGGCAAGCGCCGCGTCGAGTGTCGTCGAGGGAACCGGACGGCGACCTCTGGCGCTAGCCCCTCGATTGCACTAAGTCTATAGTGGGGTTTGATGTCTAACCTTGAGTGAGCGGCCGCCTTAATTCGGGAGCCAGGGACGGTGGAAACGATCGCGGCCTTGGCGGCGAAGAAGCTCGGCAAGTTTCTCGCCGACGATTTTCGGGATATTTTCGGCGTTACCCATAATGAAACCGCGGAACGAATCGGTTCGCTGGCCCGAAGCGCCATCGAGTGCATCGCCAGAAGCGACGCGCTCTACCACAATTTCGAACACACGATGCTGGTGACGATCGTCGGCCGCGACATCTTGCGCGGCCGCGTGCTCTCCCAGGGAATCGAGGCGGAAGACTATTCCCACCTCATTTGCGCCTGCCTTCTGCACGACATCGGCTTCGTGCGCGGCATTCTGAAGGGCGACACCAGGACAGAATTCGTCGTCGACCAGGCCGGCAACAAGGTCACGCTTCCCCGCGGCGCCTCGGACGCCGCGCTGATGCCCTATCATGTCGATCGGTCGAAGCTGTTCGCCTATGAGCGGCTGGGGAATTCGCCAGAGATCGATCCGGCGCGGGTCGCCGAGGCGATCGAACTCACCCGCTTTCCGCCCTGCCTCAATGGCCGCGAAAACGCCAATCTCGAGCCGAGGCTGATGCTGGCCGCCGATCTCATCGGGCAGCTCGGGGACCCGCTCTATCCGAAGAAAGCGAACGCCCTCTTTGCCGAATTCGAGGAAATCGGCAGCAACCGCCAGTTCGGTTACCAGACGCCGGCCGATCTGGTCGACAAATATCCCAAGTTCTTTTCCGAACTGGTGGCGGCCCACATCGAGGAGGGCGTCAAATATCTGTCGATGACCGCCTCGGGGCGCCAATGGGTCGCCAATCTCCACAATCACGTCTGGTGCGCCGAGAACGGCGCCTGGCTGATGGGCCCGCAGCACTGATCGGCTTTCTGGACCCCGTCAGTCCGGCGGCGCGACCGGCCCGAACCGCGGCACGAGATGGAGCGCCGAGCCTTCCCAGGGGTGGGCCTGGGCGACCTCCTCGTCGAGCTCGACTCCGAGACCCGGATCCTCCGGGGGAATCACGTAACCGTCCTCCCACCGGATCGGCTTCTTCAGAATCCTCGCGTGGAAGCCGTCCCAGCGCTCGATGCTCTCGAGAATGAGGAAGTTCGGGCTGCACGCGGCGAGTTGGACGTTAGCCGCCCCGACCACGGGCCCGCAATAGAGATGCGGCGCGACCTGAGCGTAATGCGCCTCCGCCATCGCGGCGATCTTCTTGGCCTCGAGCAGTCCGCCGACCCGGCCGAGGTTCGGCTGCAGGATCGACGCGGCGCCGGTTTCGAGCACTCGGGCGAATTCATATTTCGTCGTCAGCCGCTCCCCGGTCGCGATCGGCATGCGGCACTGGGCGGCGACCCTCGCCATCTCCTCGGGCGCTTCGGGAGGCGTCGGCTCCTCGAACCACAGGGGCTCGTAGGGCTCGATCCGGCGGGCGAGGCGCAGCGCGCCGGAGACGGTGAACTGGCCGTGCGTGCCGAACAGGAGGTCGCACCTCGTCCCAAGCGCCTCGCGCAGGGTCTTGCAAAAAGCTTCGCTGAGCGCGAGCCGCTCGAGGCTGGGCTGCCGGGGGTCGAAGGTGGAGTAGGGGCCGGCCGGGTCGAACTTCACCGCGGTGAACCCCTGCGCGAGATATTTCAGCGCCCGCTCGGCTGCGGCGTCGGGGATCGAGTAGACGGGGCTGTCGGAATAGGCGTGCGAGCCGGGCTCGTCGGGGTAGAGATAAGTGTAGCTGCGCAGCCGCTCGTGGACTTTTCCGCCGAGAAGCTCATAGACCGGCTTTTCGACCGCCTTGCCGACGATGTCCCAAAGCGCCATCTCGAGGCCTGAGAGAACGCCGATCAATGAGACGTCGGGCCTCAGCGTATAACCGCGCCCGTAGACGTTGCGCCACAGCGTCTCGATGCGAAACGGATCCGTGCCCAGAACATGACGTTCGAACACGTCCTCGATCATGGCGACGATGGCCTTCGGGGCGAAGCTCGCCGCATAGACTTCGCCGACGCCTTCAACTCCGCAGGCAGTCCTGAGTTTCAGAAAGATGAAATAGCGGCCGCCGAACGCGGGCGGCGGGTTGCCGACCACGAAGGTCTTCAGTTCGGCGATCTTCATGCGGGCCCCCTTGCCCTCATCCGGCGCTTCGCGATGAGGGCGGTTTCAAAACACGATGACGTTTCGGAGCGCCGCGCCGGAGCGCGAGGAGGCGACGGCGTCATTGATCCGCTCCAGCGGATATCGCCCGGTGATGAGTTCGTCGAGCTTCAGTCGCCCGTCGCGGTAGAGCGCGACGATCTTCGGGATGTCGATCTGCGGCCGGGCCGAGCCCATTTTCGAGCCGAGGATCTTTTGCCCGTCGGCGGCGAGCCAGCCGGGGTCGATGGTTGCGGCGACACCCGAGGGCGGCATGCCGACGAGCACGGTTCCGCCGTTGCGCTTCATCAGCGAGACGCCCTGTTCGGCGGCGCCCTTGACGCCGACGGTGACGAACACCCAGTCGGCCTTTCGGCCGCCGGTGAGCTCTTTCACCCGACCCTCGACGTTCTCGCCTCGCGCGCTGACCGTGTGTGTCGCGCCGAATTCGCGCGCCGCGGCGAGCTTCTTGGGCTCGACGTCGATCGCGATGATCGGATCGCAGCCCGCGAGACGCGCGCCCTGGACGGAGTTGAGGCCGACGCCGCCACAGCCGATCACGACGACGCTCGAGCCAGCTTTGACATTCGCCGTGTTGACCACGGCGCCCATGCCGGTCAGGACGCCGCAGGCGATGAGCGAGGCGCTGTCGAGCTTGACGTCCATTGGGATCGCCACAGCCTGCGAGGCGTCGACGACGATATGCTCGGCGAAGGCCCCGGTTCGCAGGCCATGGACGACCGGCCTTCCCTCGCCGTCGTGGAGCGGCGTCGCCCTGTCGAGGGGAAACACCTCTTCGCAGAAGACCGGCGCGCCCTCGGCGCAGGCGGGACAGAAGCCGCAGTTGCGGATGAGCGTCGCGACCACGTGATCGCCGGTCTGGAGCCGGGTCACGCCCGGTCCGACCGCCTCGACCACCCCCGCAGCCTCATGGCCGTACACCGCCGGCAGTTCGCCGCCCCAGGCGCCGTCCATGTAGAATATGTCGCTATGGCAAATCGCGCAGGCGGCCGTCCGGATCAGGACCTCGCCGGGACCGGGGGCGCTCAGTTCGATCGTCTCGACGACCAGCGGCGCGCCGAAGGCGCGGCAGACGGCAGCTGTGGTTTTCATGCGCTCCCCGGGGGATTTGCTTTGAAGCTCGGCCGGAACGTCTCGCGCCGCCCTCCCGTGTTCAAGCGCAGTCTTGATGCAGGCGCCATGCTTTTTTCGCTGCGCCCTATTGGCCGCCCGCGACGCCCGGCCGGGTGAGCCCGGGGCCTCGAGGCCGATCCGCCTTCGAGGCGTCTGCGGCAAGACCAGTTTCCATCTGCTCGAGTCATGCTTTAACAGTTTCACCCACGCTCGGGTCTTCGCCCGACGCGGCCGAGGAGGGAACGCGCCATGCTGTTTGCTGCGAGTGGTTTGATCGGATGCCCCGTCGCCGCCACCGACGGCCGCGTCGGCGCCGTCAAGGATTTCCTGTTTCACGACCGGAGTTGGAAGGTTCGCTGGATGGTCGTCGACACGGGTCATTGGTTGCCGGGCCGCAAGGTGCTGATCCACCCGTCGGCGATCGCGCCGCTTCAGCTGCCGCCGAAGCCCGCCCTGCCGATGTTCAGCTTCGGCGAGACGCTGGCGGTCTCCGTCAATCTAACCACGCGGCAGATCGAGGAGAGTCCGGAGGCGCTGGAAGACGAGCCGGTGACGCAACAGATGGAGCAGGGCCTTTACGACTATTACGGCTGGGATCCGTTTTGGGGCGGCTCGCATTTCGGCGCCGAGGCGATTGTCGCTCAGCCTTCCGGCCGACCGCTTCCGGCCGAAGTCGCCGAGGGGCGAGCTGTGGACCCGGGTCCTCCCGGCGATCCGCATCTGGGCAGCGCCGCCGCCGTCAGGGGCTACGCAGTTCAAGCCGCGGACGGCGACATCGGCGCGGTCGACAATCTGCTCGTCGACGATGTCGTTTGGGTCGTCCGCTATGTCGTCGTCGACACCGGTCACTGGCTGCCCGGCAAGCTTGTCCAGCTCGCCGCCCATGCGGTGACGGACATCGACTGGGGCGAGCGGCGCGTCGTCGTAAACGTGACCCGGGAACGGGTGCAGTCGGCTCCGGCCTGGGACCCGCTGGCCATGGCGGATGAGATGGCCGAACAGAGGCTGCACCGCCATTTCGGCTGGCCGGGGCGTAGCTAGGACAAGTCTCGACCGGAGCCACTGGGGCTCTCGACGACGTGGTTGCCGCGAAGCAGCAGCGGTCCACTCGACAGCCGAACGGGAATAGCGCATTTTCCGGCGGGCGAATGCGGAGGTCGGGGTGAGCAAGGAACCGGACAACCTCGTGCTCGGACTATTGCGGAATATTCGCGCCGATATCGCGAGGATGGACGAGAAAATCGACATCAAGGTCGATAGCGCGAAAACCGAGCTGCGGTCGCAGATCAATTCGTTGCGGGCGGACTTTGCGGCCGATTTCCTCGCCTTGCGCAAGGAAACAGGCGAGCAGATCGCCGGATTGCGCCGGGCGGTGGTCGAATATCATTCCGCCGTCCTCGGACACGGCGTGCTCATAAGCGATCTCGAGGCGCGCGTGCGCCGGGTGGAGCACCATTTGGGCCTGCCGGCTCCGGAAGCCCAGGTTCCGAGTCGTTCCGCGACTTGATGTCAATTCAACTGCCGTTGGCGACCCCGGAGCTAGTCCGGACCAGCGAAACGCGTCGTGCGCGCCAAGAAGCCGCGGCGCCGACGCCAAGCCTGGATGGCGCCAAGAGCGCATCGACGCCAACTCGCGACAAGACCTGCTCATGGCCGTTTTGAGCCTTTTCAATAGGTTAGAGAAATGAGCGAAAGAGCGTGACTTTTTTGCGTTTCCGGCGAATCCCGCCTGCGTCGACGTACAGGCGGAGGCTGGACGAACCGCGCCGACCCGCGAGCTGGCGAAGATGGGCGGGAGGCGCAGCGCGCGCGAGGGCAAGCGCGTGACGGGAGAAGGTCATTGGGCGTCTTTACGATGGAGAACAAATATAGTACAAAAACCCCGGCTTTCGCCAACAATTTTCACGCCGCCCGAGAGCGTAACGGGCATGGCGCCGATCGGGCGCCGATGTCGCGCCGGCGCGCCGCGGACATAGGCTGAAAGTGGTCGCCGAACGCCACTCCGGTCCGCACAGCAGGGAATTTGGATTCGCGGAACAGGGGACTTTTTTCGCAGAACAGGGAGCTTTTCGCGCGAGAGCAGGGGAATATTTCTGCCTTTGCATGCGCTCGCTCCGCGACCGGCCCCGGCGCTGACGTCGTGGGCTCCTCAGGGTGAGGGAGCCCCAGCTTGGGAGTCACGGCCGTTGATGTCGCCTCTTGCGCCGCAAAAACTTGTCCACAACCCTCTTGTCACCCCCCGCCAAACCCGCTATGTAGCCCCACTGGGGTTGGCGGCGCGATGCGACCCCAAATGATCATACATGGCTACCGCCCTGCGAAGAACAAACCGGTGACGGCTGATCAGAGCGGGAGCGGCGGATAGGCCGGAGGACGGAGGGAATTCCCTTGCGTCCCTTCCGGCCATGTCCTGTCCGAGACTGCCGGCGCGCGAGGCCTTCGGGCCGAACGCTTAATTCCGACAGCCCCAATGAAGGGGCAGGGGCCAGCATAGACGGGGAAGACCGAGTTTCAAACCGTGGGGCGTCCCCTTGCGGAAAATGCGGTTCGAACCTTCTGTCCGGCGCTGGGTTCGCCCAACTCCGGGGACAGGCGCAAGTCGTCGCGGCGCTCGAGTCTCTTTTGATTCGCGCGGCGCGGCATGTGCAACAGGCGGGCTCATGAAGGGTCCGCCGACCGGAGACAGCACCCGTGGATAGAGCGGAAAAGAAAGAAGCTGTCGCAGCCCTGAACGACGTCTTCTCGAAGACGTCGGTCGTGGTTGTGGCGCACTATTCCGGCTTGACGGTCGCCCAGATGCAGCGTCTGCGCAAGCAGATGAAGGCCGCTGGGGCAAGCGTCCAGGTCGCCAAGAACCGCCTCGCCCAGATTGCTCTCAAAGGCACGGACGTCGCCTCCATCGGCCCCTTGCTCAAGGGCCCGACCCTGATCGCCCATTCGGCCGATCCGGTGGCGGCGGCCAAGGCAGCCGTGGCTTTCGCCAAAGATCACGACAAGTTCGTGCTTCTGGGCGGGGCCATGGGCAAGACCTCCCTCGACGTCGATGCGGTCAAGGCGCTCGCGACCTTGCCTTCGCTCGACGAGCTGCGCGCCAAACTCCTGGGGCTGATCACCGCCCCGGCGACCAAGCTCGCCCAGCTTTCCACCGCGCCCGCCGCCAAGCTCGCGCGTGTGGTCGGGGCCTATGCCGCCAAAGACGCAGCCTGAGCCAGGCTCTTTTATTTCCTCGAATTCGAACCCATATAAGGAACTCTCAAAAATGGCCAATCTGGAAAAGATCGTCGACGAACTCTCGTCTTTGACGGTTCTCGAAGCTGCTGAACTCGCCAAGCTCCTCGAGGCCAAGTGGGGTGTGTCGGCCGCCGCTGCGGTGGCGGTCGCCGCCGCTCCCGCGGCCGGCGCCGCCGCCGCGCCAGTCGAGGAGCAGACCGAGTTCACCGTCGTCCTCGCCGCTATCGGCGACAAGAAGATCGAGGTGATCAAGGAAGTCCGCGCGATCACCGCGCTCGGCCTGAAGGAGGCCAAGGACCTCGTCGAGGGCGCGCCGAAGCCCGTCAAGGAAGGCGTGTCGAAGGAAGAAGCCGAGAAGATCAAGGCCGCCCTGGAGAAGGTCGGCGCGAAGGTCGAGCTCAAGTGAGGAGCGCGCGGGTCCCGAGTGGGCTCGCATAGGGAAAAGGGACGGTCTCGGGCGATCTCGCCCCGGGCCGTTCCGGCATTTTCGAGATTGGCTTTTTAGCCCTCTTGCGGGGCGCAGGCGGCTGCGGGGCCGGCGCGCCAGGCAGAGGACATCCGGGGACGTTCGCGACGTCCCGAGGGCCCAGGGGCGATCGCGACGATCGCCGGTTAGGCCTTGAGCGTTGAGGAATGATATGGCGCAAACATTCACCGGCCGCAAGCGCGTTCGCAAGGTCTTCGGGCACGTCAAGGAAGTCGGCGAGATGCCGAACCTGATCGAGGTGCAGAAGGCCTCCTACGATCAATTCCTCCTGATGGACGCGCCGAAGGGCGGCCGTCCGACTGAGGGCTTGCAGGCGGTGTTCAAGTCGGTGTTTCCGATCAAGGACTTTGCCGACACCGCGCATCTCGAATTCGTCAAGTACGAATATGAGGCGCCCAAGTACGATCTCGACGAGTGCCGCCAGCGCGGCATGACCTATGCCGCCCCGCTCAAGGTCACGCTGCGCCTCATCGTGTTCGACGTCGATCCGGAGACGCAGGCCAAGTCCGTCAAGGACATCAAGGAGCAGGACGTCTACATGGGCGACATGCCGCTCATGACGCCGAACGGCACCTTCATCGTCAACGGCACCGAGCGCGTCATCGTCTCGCAGATGCACCGGTCGCCGGGCGTCTTTTTCGATCACGACAAGGGCAAGAGCCATTCGTCGGGCAAGCTTTTGTTCGCCGCCCGCATCATCCCCTATCGCGGCTCGTGGCTCGACATCGAGTTCGACGCGAAGGACATCGTCTATGCTCGGATCGACCGGCGCCGCAAAATTCCGGTCACCTCGCTTCTCTTCGCGCTCGGGCTCGATGGCGAGGAGATCCTGAAGACGTTTTATCGCACCATCGCCTACACCCGGGTGCAGGACGGCTGGCGCGTGCCCTACGATCCCGACCGGTTGAGGGGTCTGAAAGCCTCTGTCGACCTCATCGACGCCGACACCGGCGAGGTCGCGATCGAGGCTGGCCGCAAGCTGACCGCGCGGTCAGCCCGTCAGCTCGCGGACAAGGGCCTGAAGGCCCTGCTCGCAGCCGACGCCGACCTTTACGGTCAGTACATCGCCGAAGATCTCTACAATCCGGAGACGGGCGAGATCTACGCCGAGGCTGGCGACGAGATCACCGAGAAGTCGCTCGCAGCGCTGCTTGAGGTTGGCTTCACCGAGTTGCCGGTCCTCGACATCGATCACGTCAACGTGGGACCCTACATTCGCAACACGCTCAAGGTCGACAAGAACGCCTCGCGCGAGGACGCTCTGTTCGATATCTACCGCGTGATGCGTCCGGGCGAGCCGCCGACCATCGAAAGCGCGGAGGCGATGTTCCAGTCGCTGTTCTTCGACGGCGAGCGCTACGACCTGTCGGCGGTCGGCCGTGTGAAAATGAACATGCGCCTGGACCTCGACGCCCCCGACACGCAGCGCACGCTGCGCAAGGACGACATTCTCGCGGTGGTCAAGGCGCTGGTCGACCTGCGAGACGGCCGCGGCGATATCGACGACATCGACCATCTCGGCAATCGGCGCGTGCGCTCGGTCGGCGAACTGATGGAGAACCAGTATCGCATCGGCCTTCTGCGGATGGAGCGGGCGATCAAGGAGCGGATGTCGTCGGTCGAAATCGACACGATCATGCCGCAGGACCTGATCAATGCGAAGCCCGCCGCGGCGGCGGTTCGCGAGTTCTTCGGCTCCTCGCAGCTCTCCCAGTTCATGGACCAGACGAACCCGCTCTCCGAGATCACCCACAAGCGCCGCCTGTCGGCGCTGGGCCCGGGCGGCCTCACCCGCGAACGGGCCGGGTTTGAGGTGCGTGACGTTCATCCGACCCACTATGGCCGCATTTGCCCGATCGAGACGCCGGAAGGCCCGAACATCGGCCTCATCAACTCGCTCGCAACCTTCGCCCGGGTGAACAAATATGGCTTCATCGAAAGCCCCTATCGCAGGGTGCGCGAAGGCAAGGTGACCGAGGAAGTCGCCTATCTGTCGGCGATGGAGGAGCAGAAATACGCCGTGGCGCAGGCCGATACGCCGATCGACCCGAGCGGCCACCTCACTGGCGACCTCATCGTCTGCCGGCGGGCGGGCGACGTCGTGCTGCTCGCGGCCGACCACGTCGACTACATGGACGTGTCGCCGAAGCAGCTCGTCTCGGTCGCCGCGGCGCTGATCCCGTTTCTCGAGAACGACGACGCAAACCGGGCGCTGATGGGCTCGAACATGCAGCGTCAGGCGGTGCCGCTCGTGCGCTCCGACGCGCCGCTCGTCGGCACCGGCATGGAGGCGATCGTGGCGCGCAATTCGGGCGCGGCGATCGTTGCGCGCCGGGCAGGCGTGATCGACCAGATCGACGCCACCCGCATCGTCATCCGCGCCACCGACGAGACCGACGCGGCCAAGCCCGGCGTCGACATCTACCGGCTGATGAAGTTCCAGCGTTCGAACCAGTCGACCTGCATCAATCAGAAGCCGTTGGTGAAGGTCGGCGACCGCGTCGAGGCCGGCGACATCATCGCCGACGGACCCTCGACCGATCTCGGCGATCTGGCGCTCGGCCGCAATGTGCTGGTCGCGTTCATGCCGTGGAACGGGTACAACTTCGAGGACTCGATCCTGCTGTCGGAGCGCATCGTCAAGGACGACGTGTTCACCTCGATCCACATCGAGGAGTTCGAGGCGATGGCCCGCGACACCAAGCTCGGGCCGGAGGAGATCACCCGCGACATTCCGAACGTGTCGGAGGAGGCGCTCAAAAACCTCGACGAAGCGGGCATCGTCTACATCGGCGCCGAGGTGCAGGCGGGCGATATTCTCGTCGGCAAGATCACGCCGAAGGGCGAGAGCCCGATGACGCCGGAAGAGAAGCTCCTGCGCGCCATCTTCGGCGAGAAGGCCTCGGACGTGCGCGATACGTCCCTGCGCGTTCCCCCGGGCGTCCAGGGCACCGTCGTCGAAGTGCGCGTCTTCAATCGTCATGGCGTCGACAAGGACGAGCGCGCTCAGGCGATCGAGCGGGAGGAGATCGAGCGGCTCGCCAAGGATCGCGACGACGAGCAGGCGATTCTCGATCGCAACGTCTACGCGCGTCTCGCCGAGACGCTCGAGGGAAAGCGCGCGCTTTCCGGACCGAAGGGCTTCAGGAAGGATCAGGTGCTGACCCGCGCCCTGCTCGACGAGCATCCGCGCTCGCAATGGTGGACCTTCGCGCTCGAGTCCGACCAGACGATGACGGAAATCGAGGCCATGCGCAAACAGTACGACGAAGCGAAGAAGTCGCTGGAGAGCCGCTTCCTCGACAAGGTCGAGAAGCTGCAGCGCGGCGATGAGCTGCCCCCCGGCGTGATGAAAATGGCCAAGGTCTTCATCGCGGTGAAGCGCAAGATCCAGCCCGGCGACAAGATGGCGGGACGCCACGGCAACAAGGGCGTCGTCTCGCGCATTGTGCCGCAGGAGGACATGCCCTTCCTCGCTGACGGAACTCCGGTCGACATCGTCCTGAACCCACTCGGCGTGCCGAGCCGGATGAACGTCGGACAGATCCTCGAGACCCATCTCGGCTGGGCCTGCGCCGGACTCGGCCGGCAGGTCGGCGAGGCGGTCGACGCCTATATGCGCTCGAACGACCCGGAGACCCTGCGCGGCAAGCTCAGGGATATTTACGGCGAGGACGAGACGATCAAGGCGCTCGACGACAAGAGCCTCGTCGAGCTCGGCGACAACCTGCGCCGCGGCGTACCGATCGCGACCCCGGTGTTCGATGGGGCCCGCGAGAAGGACATCGTCGAAATGCTGAAAATGGCCGGTCTTGATCCGTCGGGACAGGTGACGCTGTTCGACGGACGGACAGGCGACCCCTTCGATCGCAAGGTGACGGTGGGCTACATCTATATGCTGAAGCTCCACCACCTGGTCGACGACAAGATCCACGCCCGCTCGATCGGCCCCTATAGCCTCGTCACCCAGCAGCCGCTGGGCGGCAAGGCGCAGTTCGGCGGACAGCGCTTCGGTGAGATGGAAGTCTGGGCGCTCGAAGCCTATGGCGCGGCCTACACGCTGCAGGAGATGCTGACAGTCAAGTCGGACGACGTCGCCGGCCGGACCAAAGTCTACGAGGCGATTGTGCGCGGCGACGATACGTTCGAATCGGGCATTCCGGAGAGCTTTAACGTGTTGGTCAAGGAAATGCGTTCGCTCGGCCTCAATGTCGAACTGGCGTCGCTGAAGCGGCTGCCTGAGGAGACGCCGACGGCGGAGGCCGCCGAGTAGGGCAGGGCGCGCGCGGGATGCGTGCGCCGCCCAAAATTTCCGCTCGCGGCGCTCATGCCGCGATTTCTTCCATGAGAGCGAGGTCGGCGTTGGCTGACGCCGAGCCTCGCGGGAGACAAGAATGAACCAGGAAATCACCAATCCATTCGCGCCGGTCGCGGCGCCGCAGGCGTTCGATCAGATCCAGATCGCCATCGCGAGCCCCGAGAAGATCCTCTCGTGGTCGTTCGGCGAGATCAAGAAGCCCGAGACGATCAACTACCGCACGTTCAAGCCCGAGCGCGACGGCCTGTTCTGCGCCCGTATTTTCGGCCCGATCAAGGACTACGAGTGCCTGTGCGGCAAATACAAGCGCATGAAGTACAAGGGCGTCATCTGTGAGAAGTGCGGCGTCGAGGTGACGCTGTCGCGCGTACGGCGCGAGCGCATGGGCCACATTTCGCTCGCCGCGCCTGTCGCCCATATCTGGTTCTTGAAGTCGCTGCCTTCGCGCATCGGCCTTCTGCTCGACATGACGCTGAAGGACCTCGAGCGGATCCTTTATTTCGAATCCTACATCGTGCTCGATCCGGGCCTGACGCCGCTCAAGGATCGTCAGCTCCTCAGCGAGGACGACTATCTGCGCGCCCTCGACGAATACGGCCAGGACAGTTTCACCGCAATGATCGGCGCCGAGGCGATTCGCGAGATTCTCAAGGGCATGAACCTTCAGAAGATCGCCGACGACCTCAAGGTCGAGATCGCGGAATCGAAAAGCGAGCTGAAGCCGAAGCGGCTCGCCAAGCGGCTGAAGATCATCGAGGCCTTCCTCCATTCCGGCAACAAGCCCGAATGGATGATCTTGACTGAAGTCCCCGTCATCCCGCCGGACCTGCGACCGCTGGTTCCGCTCGACGGCGGCCGCTTCGCGACCTCGGACCTCAATGACCTCTACCGCCGCGTCATCAACCGCAACAATCGGCTGAAGAGGCTGATGGAGCTGCGCGCGCCCGACATCATCATCCGCAACGAGAAGCGCATGCTGCAGGAGTCGGTCGACGCGCTGTTCGACAACGGTCGGCGCGGGCGGGTCATCACCGGGGCCAACAAGCGGCCGCTGAAGTCGCTCGCCGACATGCTGAAAGGCAAGCAGGGCCGGTTCCGCCAGAACCTGCTCGGCAAGCGCGTCGACTATTCCGGCCGCTCGGTCATCGTGGTCGGCCCGGAGCTCAAGCTCCACCAGTGCGGCCTGCCGAAGAAGATGGCGCTCGAGCTGTTCAAGCCGTTCATCTATTCGCGGCTCGACGCGAAGGGCCTGTCGGCCACCGTCAAGCAGGCGAAGAAGCTGGTCGAGAAAGAGAAGCCTGAGGTGTGGGACATCCTCGACGAGGTGATCCGTGAACACCCGGTGATGCTCAACCGCGCGCCCACCCTCCACCGCCTCGGCATTCAGGCCTTTGAGCCGGTGCTGATCGAGGGCAAGGCGATCCAGCTCCATCCGCTGGTCTGCTCGGCCTTCAACGCCGACTTCGACGGCGACCAGATGGCCGTGCACGTCCCGCTGTCGCTCGAGGCGCAGCTCGAGGCGCGCGTGCTGATGATGTCGACCAACAACATCCTGCACCCCGCCAACGGCCAGCCGATCATCGTGCCCAGCCAGGACATCGTGCTCGGCCTCTACTACGTGTCGCTGGTGCGCGACGGTGATCCGGGCCAGTACGAGGAGGATCCGGAGACCAAGCGTCCGATACGCGGCGTCTACAGCGACATGGGCGAGATCGAACACGCCCTCGCCGCTCAGGCGATCACGCTGCATACGAGGATCAAGGGCCGCGCCTGGACCTACAACGAGAGGGGTGAGCGCGTCGCCAAGATTTTCGACACCACGCCCGGCCGCCTGATCCTCGGCCAGCTCCTGCCCGATCACGCCAAAATTCCCTTCGACGTCGTCAACAAGCTGATGACGAAGAAGGAAATCTCCAACATGATCGACATCGTCTACCGCAACTGCGGTCAGAAGGAGACGGTCATCTTTTGCGACCGGATCATGGCGCTCGGTTTCCGCGAGGCGTTCAAGGCCGGCATTTCCTTCGGCAAGGACGACATGGTCGTGCCGGACACCAAGACGCAGCGCATCGCCGAGACCTCGGCGCTGGCGAAGGAGTACGAGCAGCAGTACAACGACGGCCTCATCACCCAGGGCGAGAAGTACAACAAGGTGGTCGACGCCTGGGCCAAGTGCTCGGACAAGCTCGCCGAGGAGATGATGGCGGGCATCTCGGCCGTACGGAAGGACGAGAGCGGCCGCGACAGACCGATCAACTCGATCTACATGATGTCGCATTCGGGCGCGCGCGGCTCGCCGACCCAGATGCGCCAGCTCGCGGCGATGCGCGGCCTCATGGCGAAGCCCTCGGGCGAGATCATCGAGAGCCCGATCATCTCGAACTTCAAGGAGGGTCTGTCGGTTCTCGAGTACTTCAACTCGACCCACGGCGCGCGCAAAGGCCTTGCTGACACTGCGCTCAAGACCGCGAACTCCGGCTACCTCACCCGGCGCCTGGTCGACGTGGCGCAGGACTCGATCATCACCATGCCGGACTGCGGATCGCAGCGCGGCATCAGCATGCGCGCGATCGTCGACGCGGGCACGGTGGTGGCCTCGCTCGCCACCCGCATTCTTGGCCGCACCTCGGCGGAAACTTTGCGTGACGCCGACGGAGACGTCATCGTCGAAGCGGGCGAGATGATCGTCGAGGAGCACATGCCGGCGATCGTCGCCGCGGGCATCCAAGAGGTGAAGATCCGCTCCGTGCTGACCTGCGAGGCGAAGAACGGCGTCTGTGCGCTCTGCTACGGACGCGATCTGGCGCGCGGCACGCCGGTCAATCTCGGCGAGGCGGTCGGCGTCATCGCGGCGCAGTCGATCGGCGAGCCGGGCACCCAGCTCACCATGCGCACCTTCCACATCGGCGGCGCGGCGCAGCTCGCCGACCAGTCCTTCATCGAGTCGAACTTCGACGGCGAGGTGAAGATCCGCAACCGCAACCTCGCGCGGAACTCGAACGGCGACCTGATGGCGATGGCGCGCAACGTGGCCGTGGTCATCCACGACCGCAGCGGAGCCGAGCGCGCGGTTCACCGCGTTCTGTATGGCGCTCGCCTCAAGGTCGACGAGGGCGACAAGGTCAAGCGCGGCCAGAGGATCGCCGAGTGGGATCCGTTCACCCGTCCGATCCTTACCGAGGTGGACGGGGTTGTCGGGTTCGAGGACCTGGTCGAGGGTTCCTCGATGTCGGAGCAGGTCGACGAGGCGACGGGCATCGCCAAGCGCATTGTCACCGACTGGCGTTCGACGCCCCGCACCGCGGGCCTCAAGCCTGCGCTGGTGATCAAGGGTAAGGACGGCAAGCTCGCCAAGCTGCCGCGAGGCGGCGACGCCCGCTATCTGCTCCCGGTCGAGTCGATCCTCTCCTATGAGCCAGGCGCGACGGTGCGCGCGGGCGACGTCATCGCCCGCATCTCGATCAACAGCGCCAAGACCCGCGACATCACCGGCGGTCTGCCCCGAGTGGCGGAGCTGTTCGAGGCGCGGCGGCCGAAGGATCACGCGATCATCGCCGAGATCTCGGGCACCGTTCGGTTCGGGCGAGACTTCAAGAACAAGCAGCGCCTGACCATCGAGCCGAGCGAGGAGGGCGTCGAATCTGTGGAGTACCTGATCCCGAAGTCGAAGCACATCCATCTGCAAGACGGCGATGTCATCGAGAAGGGCGAGTATATCGTCGACGGCAATCCTGCCCCGCACGACATCCTCGCGATCAAGGGCGTCGAGGAGCTGGCGGCCTATCTCGTCAACGAGATCCAGGAGGTCTATCGCCTCCAGGGCGTCAGCATCAACGACAAGCACATCGAGGTGATCGTCCGCCAAATGCTGCAGAAGGTCGATATCGTCGACGCCGGCGACACCGACTTCCTGCTCGGCGAGCAGGTCGACGCGATCGACCTCGAGTTGGCCAATGAGGCGGCTCTGGCCGAGGGAAAGAAGCCCGCGGTTGGAACGCCGGTGCTGCTCGGCATCACCAAGGCGAGCCTGCAGACACGCTCCTTCATCTCCGCCGCGTCGTTCCAGGAGACGACGCGCGTGCTGACCGAGGCTGCGGTCAACGGCAAGATCGACACGCTCGAAGGCCTGAAGGAGAACGTGATCGTCGGCCGCCTGATCCCGGCCGGGACCGGCGCGGCAATGACGAAGCTACGGGCCATCGCTTCGATGCGCGACACGCTGATCCTGGCGCAGAAGGCGGAAGCGTCGGAAGCTCCGGCGGCCCTGCCGCTCGCCGCGCCGGCGGTCGATACCGGCGGGCGCAAGGAAAGATCGAAGTCCGCGGCCGAGTGAAGCCTCCGGTCTACGAATAGAAAAGCGCCGCCTTCGGGCGGCGCTTTTTTTGCGCGTCGGCAGTCAGAAGGCGCGGCTGAGAAACGGCGAGCCCTTGAGACGATCGCGGATTGCGATGGTCGCGGTGATGGCCCCCTGTTCGCGACGCCGGTCTCCGCGTGGACCTAAGGCCTCTGCGCGACCGCGTGGTCGAGTCGCGAATCGTCGATCCCATGCGGTTCGAGGTGCGCGGTCGCTTCGACGGTTCCGGGCAGCAAATTCTGCACCGCGAGTTCCGTCGCGTCTCCGATGGCGTGGCCGACGTCGACGGTGAGCCCGGGATCGACCTCGAGGTGATATTCGACGAACGTCCGGTCGCCGGAAAACCGGGTGCGCAGGTCGTGAATGTCGCGTACGCCGGAACAGGCGCGGACAGCCGCCATGATGCGGCGCCGATCCTGGCTCGGCAGTTCGCGGTCGAGCAACTGCTCCAGCGCCTCATGGGTGATGACGTAGGCGCTCCAGAGCATGTAGCCCGAGATGACGAATGCGAAGGCGGGGTCGGCGCGGGTCCATCCGGTCCGCTCGGTCACGCCGAGCGCGGCGAGCACCGCCACGTTCAGCCCGATGTCGGTCAAGTAATGCGCCCGGTCGGCCGCGATTGCGGTCGAGCCGGTTTTACGCACCACCCAGCTTTGCATCGCCACCAGCCCAGAGGCGACCGCAAGGCTGCCGCCGATTAGCCAGAAGCCGATCTCGAGCGAATTGAGCGGCACGGGAAAGACGAGTCGTTCGACCGACTGGAACGCCAGCACGAAGGCCGCGCCGGCGAGAAAGCTCGCCTGAGTGAAAGCGGCCACCGCTTCGCCCTTGCCGTGCCCAAAGCGATGCTCATGGTCGGGCGGCTGCTGGGCGTAGCGGACGCCCAGAAGCGTGACGATGCTCGCGCCGGTATCAACCAGCAAATCGATGGCCGAGGCCAGGAGAGCCATGGAGCCGGTGACCAGCCACCCCGCCAATTTTACGACGACCAGGAGCACCGCGAGGACCAGCGTGATCCGGGCGGACAGATTCTTCAGCACGGACGCCTCGGCCGCGTCCTCCGGGTGGTCGGGAATTGCTCTCATGCGCAAGGCTTGCGTTGAGCCGCGCCATCTTTCGCGGCCCTTGTGGGACCGAACGGATCAAAGCAGGACAATCGCGCCATATCAAGGACGCGTCGATCCGCCGGAAGATCTGCCGGCGTCAGCGAACAAGGCAATGCGCCTCGAGCGACCTTGACGCCATCCTGGCGACCGCCGCCGCGAGGCGCGCTCGTCATGGCGGCGAATGTCGTGATGCTCGCGGCAATTCTCCTGGTCCGGAGCGAGGACCTCGACCTCAAGCAATGGCCGCCGCCGGCGTCGCGGGAAGTATAATCGCGTCGATTGCGACGCGCGGGCGCCAATCGTCCGAGCATACCCTAAGTACGACCCGATTTTATCCCGATTTCCGGCCCACAAAAGGGTGTCGATAGCGAATTAACTTGTCCGGTTTTGGTAGCACATCAAATGTCCGCTTCTTCTGCTTCTGTTCTCCCTGTGGGACTGTGGGCAACGCGTTTGCGTTGTCCACATTTCCACAGGCGCGCCACCGAGCGGATTTAAGCGGCGTTTTTCGCGTCCCGGATCGCTCCTTTCTGGTCGTTAGCGGCCGATGCAGCGCGGGCCGTAAAAGACGGCGTGCGAGCCATCGGGATAGTGATGGACCTTGACCCTCGCCTTGACGAAGTGCGGCCGCAGCGGGCTCTCCGGGATCTGCAGTTTGAGCGTGCGGTAGGACACGCAATTGTCGTTGCCGACCTGGCGCTCCTCCTGCACGCACAGGATCTCATCGAGGTCGACGCCCGGGATCGGGGTGAAGGCCGAACCGGGCTGCGCCGGCGCGACCGCGAAGCGCTCGTTGTGGGCGGGCAGATAGACCTCGCGGATGAACGCGTTGGCCGCCTCGATCGCCGTGATCCCGGCGAGCTTGAGCTCCTTCACCAGCCGCTCCTGCAAGGTCTGGAACGCCCGCTCCGAGCGCCCGCGCGCCTGCGGCGAATAGGCCCCGATATGCTCGACGCCGAGTTGCTCGAGCGCCCGGCCCACCTGCGTCAGGCGGCTGCGGTCGATCTTGCCGCCCGCCTCGGCGGTATGGAAGTAGTGTGAACCGCGATCCGTATAGAGGCTCATCGGCAGCCCGTGGGCCCCGAACGTCTCTTTCAGCGCCCGGAACGTCGAAGCCGTACCCTCCTCCTCGACCAGAACCGCCGAATAGATCGCCCCGGTCGCGTCGTCCAACGTCGCAATGAGATCGAGCGCCGGCTGGCCTTCGAGCCAGACGTGTCGCGAGCCGTCCTGATGCAGCATCATCCCCGGCAACGGCCGGCGCTCCCGCTTCCGGCGATGCGCGCCCTTGCGCGCCGCCTTCGGCAAAAGCCCGCGCGACTGCAGAAACGTCTTGGTCCACGTGTAGCCCCAGGCGAAACCGTGATCCTTCACCAGGTGCTCATGGAAGTGCTTGGCTCGGAACCCCGCATAACGCTGTCGGTAAAGCGCCTCGACCTCCTGCTCCCGGTCGACCGGAACCCGCTTCCCAGACGCCTTGCCAAGCCGCCGGTCCAGTAACCCAGCCTCGCCGTCCTCCTCGTAACGCGCCTGCCAGCGCCGAAACGTCCGCTCGCTCACCCCAAGCAACGCCGCTGCTTCCAACGGTTGAACTCCGCCGCCTCGTAGCGGCCCAAAATGTCCAGAAACCTCATCATACGCACACCCTGAAGGGCTTCCGTCCGGCGCATCCAACCCCCTCCAAAAAGGGCCGAGGCTACCGGACAGATCGTGCGCTCCCTAAACCGGACATATCATCTGCTACCGACACCGGCCCACAAAAGGGTTGACGATGACGGAATTGGCGCATATGTTCCGCCCGCTTTCGGCAGGTCGTAGAGCTTCGCTGTATCGGACGACGCGTTCGATACCCAACGGCTCTAAACGCTGACGATCTCATCGACGAGCCAATTCCGGCCCCGGAGGGGCCGGTTCTGTTTGGCATGATCGTGGGCAAGTCCCGTGATCCTCTGCAGCCGCCGGCGCCCGAACCCACGTGGGTTTCATGGGCGCTGTCGGCTTCGCGCGTTGACGAGCGCGACACGGCGATGAGCAAAATTTTCTGTCCGGCTTCACGGCCGGACGGTCAGGAACGAGAAGTTAAGGGCTCGACATGCCGACGATTAGCCAGTTGATCCGCAAGCCGCGGCAACCGAAGACCTACCGCGAAAAGGCCCGCCATCTCGAGGCGAGTCCGCAGAAGCGCGGCGTCTGCACGCGCGTCTATACGACGACGCCGAAGAAGCCGAACTCGGCGCTGCGCAAGGTCGCCAAGGTGCGCCTGACAAACGGCTTCGAGGTCATCGGCTACATTCCCGGCGAAGGCCACAACCTCCAGGAGCACTCGGTCGTCATGATCCGTGGCGGCCGTGTCAAGGACCTGCCCGGCGTGCGCTACCACATTCTGCGCGGCGTGCTCGACACGCAGGGCGTCAAGGACCGCAAGCAGCGCCGCTCGAAGTACGGCGCCAAGCGGCCGAAGTGACCGGAGCGCAGCCAGGAGCTTCCCGGACAAACGGAGCGAGATCCGGGGATCCCGCAGAAGGTTTCAATGGATGGCCGGGTGGAGCCCGGCCATGAGGAAGAGAGAGAGTTAGGCCCATGTCCCGCCGCCATTCCGCTGAGAAGCGCGAGATCATCCCGGACGCCAAGTATGGCGACGTCGTGGTCGCGAAGTTCATGAACACCATCATGTACGAGGGCAAGAAGTCGGTCGCGGAGAAGATCGTTTACGGCGCGCTCGACAACGTCGAGGCCAAGGCCAAGAGCGATCCGCTCGCAGTGTTCAAGCAGGCGCTGGAAAACGTCGCCCCCGCGGTCGAGGTGCGTTCTCGGCGTGTCGGCGGCGCGACCTATCAGGTTCCGGTGGAAGTGCGCACCGATCGTCGCCAGGCCCTGGCGATCCGCTGGATCATCTCCGCTGCGCGTGACCGCAACGACAAGACGATGGTGGACCGTCTGTCGGCCGAACTGCTCGACGCGTCGAACAATCGCGGGGCGGCGGTGAAGAAGCGCGAGGACACCCACCGCATGGCGGAGGCGAACCGCGCATTCGCCCATTATCGCTGGTAGGCGGCCGTCGTCCAGGCAAACGGGATCAGGATTATGGCGCGCAGCCACCCAATCGAGGACTATCGCAATTTCGGCATCATGGCTCACATCGACGCCGGAAAGACGACGACGACCGAGCGCATCCTCTACTACTCCGGCAAGTCGCATAAGATCGGCGAAGTCCACGATGGCGCCGCGACCATGGACTGGATGGAGCAGGAGCAGGAGCGGGGTATTACGATCACCTCGGCCGCGACGACGACGTTCTGGCGGGACAAGCGCCTCAACATCATCGACACGCCCGGCCACGTCGACTTCACCATCGAGGTCGAACGATCGCTGCGCGTCCTCGACGGCGCGGTTTGCGTCCTCGACGGCAACCAGGGCGTCGAGCCGCAGACAGAAACCGTCTGGCGCCAAGCCGACAAGTACAGCGTGCCGCGCATCGTGTTCGTCAACAAGATGGACAAGATTGGCGCGGATTTCTTCCGCTGTGTCGAGGAGATCAACACCAAGGTCGGCGGTCGCCCGGTCTGTATCCAGCTGCCGATCGGCTCCGAGTTCAATTTCAAGGGGGTCATCGACCTTCTGCGGATGAAGGCGATCGTCTGGGAGGACGAAGGCCTCGGCGCGAAATATCACGACGAAGAGATCCCGGCCGAGCTCAAGGCGAAGGCGGAAGAGTATCGGCACGTCCTGATCGAGGCGGCGGTCGAGCTCGACGACGACGTGATGGCGGCCTATCTCGACGGCCATGAGCCGGACATCGATACGCTGAAGGCGATGATCCGCAAGGCGGTGAGGCAGATCACCTTCGTGCCGGTGCTGTGCGGCTCTGCGTTCAAGAACAAGGGCGTGCAGCCGCTGCTCGACGCGGTGGTCGACTATTTGCCTTCGCCCGTCGATCGTGGCGGCATCAAGGGCCACGACGTGAACACAGGCCAGGAAGTCGTTCGCATGCCGAGCAACTCCGAGCCGTTCTCCATGCTCGCCTTCAAGATCATGGACGACCCGTTCGTCGGCACCATCACCTTCTGCCGCGTCTACTCCGGCAAAATCGAATCCGGCGCCTCGATCCTCAACTCGACCAAGGATAAGCGCGAACGCGTCGGCCGCATGCTCCTCATGCACGCCAACAACCGCGAGGACATCAAGGAGGCCTTTGCCGGCGACATCGTCGCGCTTGCCGGTCTCAAGGACACTCGCACCGGCGACACGCTATGCGACTCGCATAAGCCGGTCATCCTCGAGAAGATGGAGTTTCCCGAGCCGGTCATCGAGATCGCGATCGAGCCGAAGTCGAAGGCGGACCAGGAGAAGCTCGGCGTCGCGCTGTCGAAGCTCGCCGCAGAGGATCCCTCGTTCCGCGTCTCGACCGACCCCAAGTCGGGGCAGACCATTCTCAAAGGCATGGGCGAACTGCATCTCGACATCAAGGTCGACATTCTCAAGCGCACCTACAAGGTCGACGCCAACATCGGCGCGCCGCAGGTCGCCTATCGCGAGAAGCTGACCAGGAAGACCGAGATCGATTACACCCACAAGAAGCAATCGGGCGGTTCGGGCCAATTCGCGAAAGTCAAGATCGTGTTCGAGCCGAACCCGCCGGGCGTCGGCTCGACGTTCGAATCGAAAGTCGTCGGCGGCGCCGTGCCGAAGGAATACATACCCGGCGTCGAGAAGGGCTTCCTGAGCGTGCTCGGTTCGGGCGTGCTCGCGGGCTTTCCCGTCGTCGACGTGAAGGCGACGCTGGTCGACGGCGCCTACCACGACGTCGACTCGTCGGCGCTCGCCTTCGAAATCGCTTCCCGCGCTGCGTTCCGCGAAGGTCTGCAGAAAGGCGGATCGGTTCTGCTCGAGCCGATCATGAAGGTGGAAGTCGTGACACCGGAAGAGCACACCGGCTTCGTGATGGGTGATCTTCTCTCCCGCCGCGGGCATGTGCAGGGTCAAGACATGCGCGCCAACGCAGTCGTCATCAACGCAATGGTGCCGCTGTCAAACATGTTCGGCTACGTCAACCAGTTGCGCTCGGGCACGCAGGGCCGCGCCAACTTCACGATGCAGTTCGACCACTACGAGCAGGTCCCGGCGAATATCGCCGCCGAGATCATCGAGAAGTTCAAGTAAGGCGCGTTAATCGCGTTGAAATCGAAGGGTCACGAGAAGGAGTCCGGCTATGGCCAAAGAGAAATTTGCGCGTACCAAGCCGCATTGCAACATCGGCACGATCGGCCACGTCGACCACGGCAAGACGACGCTGACGGCCGCGATCACCAAGGTTCTCGCGGAGACGGGCGGGGCGACCTTCACCGCCTATGACCAGATCGACAAGGCGCCGGAGGAGAAGGCCCGCGGCATCACGATCTCGACCGCGCATGTCGAGTACGAGACGAAGAAGCGCCATTACGCGCACGTCGACTGCCCCGGCCACGCCGACTACGTGAAGAACATGATCACCGGCGCCGCGCAGATGGACGGCGCGATCCTCGTCGTCTCCGCCGCCGACGGCCCGATGCCGCAGACCCGCGAGCACATCCTGCTCGCCCGCCAGGTCGGCGTTCCGGCGCTCGTCGTCTACCTGAACAAGGTCGACATGGTCGACGATCCGGAGCTTCTCGAGCTCGTCGAGCTCGAGGTGCGCGAACTCCTCTCCCGTTACGAGTTCCCCGGCGACGACATTCCGATCGTCAAGGGCTCGGCCCTGATGGCGCTCGAAGGCAAGTCGCCGGAAATTGGCCACGAGTTCGATCCTCAAGCTCATGGACGCGGTCGACGACTACATCCCGCAACCGGAACGCCCGAAGGACCAGCCCTTCCTGATGCCGGTCGAAGACGTCTTCTCGATCTCTGGGCGAGGCACCGTGGCGACCGGGCGCATCGAGCGCGGGATCATCAAGGTCGGCGAGGAAGTCGAGATCGTCGGACTGCGTCCGACCGCCAAGACCACCGTCACCGGCGTCGAAATGTTCCGCAAGCTCCTGGATCAGGGCGAGGCGGGCGACAACGTCGGCTGCCTCCTGCGCGGCACGAAGCGCGAGGAAGTCGAGCGCGGCCAGGTGCTGTGCAAGCCGGGCTCGGTCAAGCCGCACACCAAGTTCAAGGCCGAGGCCTACATCCTGACCAAGGAAGAGGGCGGCCGTCACACTCCGTTCTTCACCAACTACCGGCCGCAGTTCTATTTCCGCACCACCGACGTGACCGGCATCGTCGAGCTGCCGCAGGGCACCGAGATGGTGATGCCGGGCGACAACGTGACGATCGACGTGGCGCTCATCGTGCCGATCGCGATGGAGGAGAGGCTGCGCTTCGCCATCCGCGAAGGCGGCCGCACGGTCGGCTCGGGCGTTGTCGTATCGATCACCGAGTAAGGCTCACGACCAGCGAAAAGAGGCGGGGCGGCCGAACGCCCCGTCTGCGCCGGCAGGGAATTGACACATGAACACGCAAAACATCCGCATCCGTCTCAAAGCGTTCGACCACCGGGTGCTCGACGCTTCGACGAAGGAGATCGTGTCCACGGCCAAGCGCACCGGCGCCAGGGTCCGGGGTCCCATTCCATTGCCGACGCGGATCGAGAAATTCACCGTGAACCGCTCGCCGCACGTCGACAAGAAGTCGCGCGAGCAGTTCGAAATTCGCACGCACAAGCGAGTGCTCGACATCGTCGATCCCACTCCGCAGACGGTCGACGCGCTGATGAAGCTCGATCTCGCCGCCGGCGTCGACGTTGAAATCAAGCTCTAAGGATTTGCCGAGCGCCTCTTCGCCTCTTTTCGTACGCGCTCTCGAAGGATAAACGCCAATGCGTTCAGGCATCATCGCAAAGAAGCTGGGCATGTCCCGGATCTTCACCGACGCGGGCGATCACGTGCCGGTTACCGTCCTCCAAATCGAGGGCTGCCAAGTCGTCGCGCATCGCACGCAGGAAAAGAACGGCTACACCGCCCTCCAGCTCGGCGTCGGCAAGGCCAAGGTCAAGAACGTATCCAAGGCCGAGCGTGGCCGCTTTGCCGTTGCGCATGTCGAGCCGAAGATGCGCCTCGCCGAGTTTCGCGTCGCCGAGGACAAGATGATCCCGGTCGGGGCCGAGATCACCGCCGATCATTTCGCCGTTGGGCAATACGTCGACGTCACCGGCGTGACGATCGGCAAGGGCTTTGCCGGCGGCATGAAGCGATGGAACTTCGGCGGCTTGCGCGCCACCCACGGCGTGTCGATCTCGCATCGTTCGATCGGCTCGACCGGCGGCCGCCAGGATCCGGGCAAGACCTGGAAGAACAAGAAGATGCCGGGCCACATGGGCGTCGAGAAGGTGACGACCCAGAACCTGCGGGTCGTGCAGACCGACGTCGAGCGCGGCCTCATCCTGGTTCAGGGCGCGGTGCCGGGCCATGCGGGCGGCTGGATCGCCGTGCGGGACGCGGTGAAGAAGCCGCTTCCGAAGGACGCGCCGGTCCCCGGCAAGTTCCGTGTTCACGCCGATGCCGCGGGCGACCCCGGCCCTGCCGAAGCGCCGAAGGGAGAATGACGCTCATGAAATACGACATGACGTCGATGGATGGATCGGCCGCCGGCTCGCTCGAACTCGACGACACGGTGTTCGGTCTCGACCCGCGCGCCGACATCATCGCGCGTATGGTGCGCTGGCAGCTCGCCAAGCGCCAGGCCGGCGACCACAAAACGCTCGGCCGCAGCGAGATCAACCGGACCGGCAAGAAGATGTACAAGCAGAAGGGCACCGGCGGCGCCCGTCACGGCTCGGGCCGCGTGCCGCAGTTCCGCGGCGGCGGTCGCGCGATGGGCCCGGTCGTGCGCAGCCACGCGCATGACCTGCCGAAGAAGGTGCGCGCGCTCGCGCTGCGCCACGCGCTTTCCGCCAAGGTCCGCGGCGGGCGGGCTCGTGGTCTGGCAGGACGCGGAGCTCGCCGAAGGCAAGACGAAGATGCTGCGCAACTCGTTCGCCAAGGCGTCGCTGAGCAACGCCCTCATCATCGACGGCGCGAAGGTGCAGGAGAACTTCGCCCTGGCCGCGCGTAACCTACCCCAGATCGATGTGCTGCCGGTCCAGGGCGTCAACGTGTACGACATCATGCGCCGCGAGAAGCTCGTGCTGACCAAGGCGGCGGTCGAAGCGCTGGAGGCGCGGTTCAAATGAATAGGGACGCTCGTCACTACGACACGATCGTCGCGCCGGTGATCACCGAGAAAGCGACCCTCGCGTCCGAAAGCAACCAGTTCGTCTTCAAGGTCGCGCGCAACGCCACCAAGCCGCAGATCAAGGAAGCGATCGAGAAGCTGTTCGACGTGAAAGTCACCGCGGTCAACACCCTTCTGCGCAAGGGCAAGACCAAGGCCTTTCGCGGCATCCGGGGCAGGCAGCAGGACATGAAGAAGGCGATCGTCACCCTTGCGGACGGCTATCGCATCGACGTGACGACCGGCTTGTGAGGACTTAGAAGGCCATGGCTCTCAAAACTTACAATCCGTCGACGCCGGGTCTGCGCCAGCTCGCCCTCGTCGACCGCAGCGAGCTCCACAAGGGCAAGCCCCTCAAGGCCTTGACCGTGGGCCGGCCGGAGAAGGGCGGTCGCAACAACGCGGGCCGGGTCACCGTGCGCTTTCGTGGCGGCGGCCATAAGCAGTCCTACCGCATCGTTGACTTCAAGCGCCGCAAGCTCGACGTCCCGGCCAAGGTCGAGCGGCTCGAGTACGATCCGAACCGCACGAGCTTCATCGCGCTGATCAAATACGCCGACGGCGAGCAAGCCTACATCATCGCCCCGCAGCGTCTGGCGGTCGGCGACGAGGTGGTCGCCGGCGCCCAGGTCGACGTGAAGCCCGGCAACGCCATGCCGCTCGCCAGCATTCCGGTCGGCACGATCGTTCACAACGTCGAGATGAAGATCGGCAAGGGCGGCGTGATCGCCCGCTCGGCCGGCGCCTACGCGCAGATCGTCGGCCGCGACCAGGGCTACGTCTCGCTCCGCCTCGAGCTCCGGCGAGCAGCGCCTCATTCACGGCCAGTGTTTCGCCTCGGTCGGCGCCGTGTCGAACCCGGACCACATGAACGCGTCGCTCGGCAAGGCGGGACGCAACCGCTGGCTCGGCCATCGCCCGCACAACCGCGGCGTCACCATGAACCCGGTCGATCACCCGCACGGCGGCGGCGAGGGCCGCACCTCGGGCGGACGCCATCCGGTCACGCCCTGGGGCAAGCCGACCAAGGGCAAGAAGACCAGGACCAACAAGTCCACCGACAAGTTCATCGTCGCGTCGCGGCACGCGCGGAAGAAGAAAGGCTGAGCCATGACGCGCTCGATCTGGAAGGGGCCGTTCGTCGACGGCTATCTGTTGAAGAAGGCCGACACCGCGCGCGGTACGGGCCGCTCGGATATCATCAAGATCTGGAGCCGCCGCTCGACCATTTTGCCACAGTTCGTCGGACTGACCTTCGGCGTCTACAACGGCCACAAGCACATTCCGGTGCTCGTGTCGGAGGAGATGATCGGCCACAAGTTCGGCGAGTTCGCGCCGACGCGCACCTTCCACGGCCACTCGGCCGACAAGAAGGCGAAGAGGGCGTAACCCATGTCCAAGCAAGCCAACCCGCGCCGCTTGGCCGACAACGAAGCCAAGGCGACTGTGCGCATGCTGCGCGTGAGCCCGCAGAAGCTCAACCTCCTCGCCCAGCTGATTCGCGGCAAGAAGGTCGCGACCGCGCTCGCCGACCTCGAATTTTCCAACAAGAGAATCTCGACCGAGGTCAGGAAGGCGCTCGAGTCGGCGATCGCCAATGCCGAGAATAACCATGAGCTCGACGTCGACGATCTTGTCGTCGCGCAGGCCTGGGTCGGCAAGGACATGGTGATGAAGCGCTTCAGCCCGCGAGCCCGCGGTCGAGCCGGGCGCATCGAGAAGCCGTTCTCCAACATTACGATCGTGGTGCGCGAAGTCGCCGCCGACGAAACCAAGGCGGCGTAGAGAGGCAACGATGGGTCAGAAGATCAATCCGATTGGGCTGCGCCTCGGGATCAACCGAACATGGGACTCGCGCTGGTACTCGAATAAGACCGAGTACGGCAAGCTCCTGCACGAGGATATGCAGATCCGCGACGTGCTGATGAAGGGCCTGAAGCAGGCGGCGATCTCCAAGATCGTCATCGAACGCCCGCACAAGAAGTGCCGCGTCAATATCCACTCGGCCCGCCCGGGCGTCGTCATCGGCAAGAAGGGCGCGGACATCGACAAGCTGCGCAAGCAGGTGTCGAAGCTGACGAATTCGGAAGTGGCGATCAACATCGTCGAGGTCAGGAAGCCCGAGATCGATGCGACCCTGGTGGCCGAGTCGATCGCCCAGCAACTCGAGCGGCGGGTCGCGTTCCGCCGCGCCATGAAGCGCGCGGTCCAGTCGGCGATGAGGCTCGGCGCGGAGGGCATCCGCATCAATTGTTCCGGACGGCTGGGCGGCGCGGAAATCGCCCGCCTCGAATGGTATCGCGAGGGACGTGTGCCGCTTCATACGCTGCGCGCCGACGTCGACTACGGCGTCGCCACCGCCCACACCGCTTACGGCACCTGCGGGATCAAGGTCTGGATCTTCAAGGGCGAAATCCTCGAGCACGACCCGATGGCCCAGGACAAGCGCCAGGCCGAGGCCGACCATTCCTCGACGCACCGTCCGCGTCGCGAGCCACGGGAGCGCGACCGCGAGCATGGACGCGAAGCGGTCTAAGCCCCGCGCAGCATTTGAAAGTCCACGACCATGATGCAACCCAAGAGAACCAGGTTCCGCAAAGCCTTCAAAGGCCGGATTCACGGCAATGCGAAGGGCGGATGTGCGCTGAACTTCGGCGAGTTCGGCCTGAAGGCGATGGAGCCTGAGCGCGTGACGGCGCGGCAGATCGAGGCGGCCCGCCGTGCGCTGACGCGTCACATGAAGCGCGCCGGACGCGTCTGGATCCGGATATTCCCGGACGTGCCGGTCTCGAAAAAGCCGATCGAAGTCCGTATGGGCAAGGGCAAGGGCGCGCCGGAGCTGTGGATCGCGCGGGTGGCCCCCGGGCGCATCATGTTCGAGGTGGACGGCGTGTCGGAGCAGATCGCTCGCGAAGCGTTCCTGCTCGCCGCAGCCAAGCTCCCGATCAAGACGCGCTTCATCCAGCGCATCGCGGAATAAGGAGAGCGCGAGATGAAAAAGGCCAGTCGGGTTTCCGATCTGCGGGTCATGACGCCGGACCAGCTCGAGGACGAGGCGCTGAAGCTCAAGAAGGAGCAGTTCAACCTGCGCTTCCAGAAGGCGAGCGGGCAGCTGCAGGACACGGCGCGGGTGCGCGTCGTCCGCCGCGACATCGCCCGCGTCAAGACCATCGCCGCGCAAAAGCGCGCCGCCGCCACGGCCAAGGACTGAGGATATGCCGAAGAGAATTTTGCAGGGCGTCGTGGTCAGCGACAAGCAGGAAAAGACGCTCGTGGTCAAGGTCGAGCGCCGCTTCACCCACCCGCTGCTGAAGAAGACGGTGCGGCGGTCGAAGAACTACCACGCGCATGTCGAGAACAAGACTCAGAAGGTCGGCGACACGGTCTCAATCCAGGAGACCCGGCCGATCTCGAAGCTCAAGCGCTGGATCGTCATCGACGAGACGGCGCCGCAGGCGTGAGAGGCGCGGGAGACGCGTTTCGAATTCATCCCGGGGCGGGGACGCCCCTTCAGGCGAAGTCCGGCGCCGATGAGGCGTCGGAAACCGATCTGACAGAAAGGCGATCAGGCCATGATACAGATGCAGACCAATCTCGACGTCGCCGACAATTCCGGCGCGCGGCGCGTGATGTGCATCAAGGTTTTGGGCGGATCGAAGCGTCGCTACGCTTCGATCGGCGACATCATCGTCGTCTCCGTCAAGGAGGCGATCCCGCGCGGCCGCGTGAAGAAGGGCGACGTGATGAAGGCGGTCGTCGTGCGCACGGCCAAGGACATCCGCCGGGCCGACGGCTCGGTGATCCGCTTCGATTCGAACGCCGCGGTGCTGATCAACAACCAGTCCGAGCCGGTCGGAACCCGCATCTTCGGGCCGGTGCCGCGCGAATTGCGCGCCAGGAACCACGTCAAGATCATTTCGCTCGCCCCGGAGGTGCTGTGATGGCGGCCAAGATCAAGAAGGGCGACAGGGTCAGGGTCATGGCCGGCCGCGACAAGGGCAAGACCGGCGAGGTCCGTCAGGTGATGCCCGAGGAGGGCCGCGCCATTGTCGCGGGCGTCAACATGGTGCGTCGCCACACCAAGCCGAGCGCGAAGACAGAGGGCGGCATTCTGAGTAAGGAGTCGCCGATTCATCTCTCGAATCTGGCGATCACCGATCCCAAGTCCGGCAAGCCGACGCGGGTCGGCTTCAAGATTCTCGATGACGGCCGCAAGGTCCGCGTCGCCAAGCGCTCCGGAGATCTGATCGATGGCTGATGCAAAGAAGGAGAAGGGCGCCAAGCCGGCCAAGGGCGACAAGGCCACCCCTCAGAAGGGCGGCAAGGGCGCGCCGCCCGCAGCCGCCGAGGCCAAGGGAGCGAAGGGCCGCAAGGAAGGGGCCAGCGAAGTCGCCGCCGCCGGCGCCGTCAAGGCCGCGCCGAAGGATTATGTCGCGCGGCTGAAGAAGGTCTACCAGGACGAGATCGTGCCGAAGCTGGTCCAGGAGTTCGGCTACAAGAACGTGCTCGAAGTGCCGCGGCTCGAGAAGATCGTGCTCAACATGGGCGTCGGCGAGGCCGTCAACGACACCAAGAAGGTGACGTCCGCGGCGGCCGATCTGGCGCTCATCGCCGGGCAGAAGGCGGTCGTCACGCGCGCCCGCAAGGCGATTTCGACCTTCAAGGTGCGCGAGAATATGCCGATCGGCGCCAAGGTCACCTTGCGCAAGACCCGCATGTACGAGTTCCTCGACCGTCTGGTGACGGTCGCGCTGCCGCGCGTCCGCGACTTCCGCGGCCTCGATCCGAAGTCGTTTGACGGACGCGGAAACTACGCGCTCGGCATCAAGGAGCATATCATTTTCCCCGAGATCGACTACGACAAGGCCGAAGCCATGCTAGGGCTCGACGTCGTGGTCTGCACGACCGCGAGGACCGATGCGGAAGCCCGGGCCCTGCTGAGTGCGTTCAACTTCCCGTTCCGGCAGTGAGCTGAAAATGGCTCAGACGCGGAACATTGGAGGCCACTGATGGCAAAGAAGAGTGCAATCGAGAACAACCTGCGCAAGCAGCGCCTAGCCAAGAAATTCGCCGGCCGGCGGCGCCGCCTGCTCGACATCGCCAACGACGAGTTGCGGCCAATGGAGGAGCGCTTCGAGGCCCGCCTCAGGCTCGCGGCCCTGCCGCGCAACGGCGCGATCGTTCGCGTGCGGAATCGCTGCGAGGTTACCGGCCGCCCGCGCGGCTTCTATCGCAAGATGAAGATGTCGCGCATCGCCGTGCGCGAACTGGGCAACCGGGGCCTGATCCCGGGCTTGGTCAAGTCGAGCTGGTGAGGGAGGCGAGGTCATGGCTATGAACGATCCGCTCGGCGACATGCTCACTCGCATCCGCAACGCGCAGATGCGCAAGCGCGGTCGGGTGACGACCCCTGGCTCTTCGCTCCGCAAGAAGGTGCTCGACGTGCTGGAGTTGGAAGGCTACATCCGCGGCTACTCGACGACCGACTACGGCAACGGCCGCAGCGAGTTCGAGATCGAGCTCAAATATTTCGACAACGAGCCGGTGATCCGCAAGATCGAGCGCGTGTCCAGGCCGGGCCGCCGCGTCTATGCGACCGTCGACGCTATGCCGCGCGTCGCCAACGGCCTGGGGGTCGCGATCGTGTCGACACCGAAGGGCGTCATGGCTGACCACGCCGCGCGCGAAAACAATGTCGGCGGCGAAGTCCTCTGCACCATCTTCTGACGGCGCTTTCGCAAAGAACGGAATTGAGTCATGTCTCGTATTGGCAAAAAGCCCGTCGTCATCCCATCCGGGGTCACCGCGAAGCTGGATGGGCAGACGATCGCCGTCAAAGGCGCGAAAGGCGAACTTCGGTTCACCGCGCCTGAGGAGGTGGCGGTCTCGATCGACGGCGGCGCGGTGCACGTCAAGCCGCTCGGCGAGGATCCACGGGCCCGCGCGATGTGGGGCATGACGCGCGCCCAGATCGCCAACCTCATCGGCGGCGTCACTCATGGTTTCGAGAGGAAGCTCGAGATCAACGGCGTCGGCTACAAGGCGGCGATTGCGGGAAAGAATCTGCAGCTGTCGCTTGGCTACAGCCACGATATCATCTACCCGATCCCCGCCGGAGTGACGATCGCCACGCCGAAGCCGACCGAGATCACCGTAGCTGGCATCGACAAGCAGCAAGTCGGTCAGATCGCGGCGGAGATCCGCGCGTTCCGCCGCCCCGAGCCGTACAAGGGGAAGGGCGTGAAATACGCCGGCGAGTTCATCTTCCGCAAGGAAGGCAAGAAGAAGTAAGGGGCGCCGCCATGGCCAAGTCGAATACGTCCACGGAGCGGCGCAAGGCGCGCGTCCGCCGCGCGATCGCCGCCAACGGAGGCGGCCGCCCGCGGCTCAGCGTTTTCCGCTCCTCCAAGCAGATCTACGCTCAGGTCATCGACGATGAGCATGGCCGTACGCTCGCGGCCGCGTCTTCACTCGAAAAGGCGATGCGCGAGCAGCTGAAAACCGGCGCGACGATCGAGGCCGCGCGCGTCGTCGGCAAGGAGATCGCCGAGCGCGCGAAGAAGGCGGGGGTCGGAAAGGTCGTTTTTGACCGGGGCGGCTACATGTATCACGGCCGCGTCAAGGCGCTGGCCGAGGGCGCGCGCGAGGGCGGCCTCGAGTTCTGATGGCAACGGAAGCGAGCGGCGCCGTTCTCAGGCGCGCGCCGCGATATTAGTGGACGGAAAGAAAACAATGGCGCGTGAAGACGGCGGCCGTGGCCGCGACCACAAGCACGAGGACAGCGAGTTCGTCGACCGCCTCGTCCACATCAACCGTGTGGCGAAAGTCGTGAAGGGCGGCCGCCGGTTCGGTTTTGCTGCGCTCGTCGTCGTCGGCGACCAGAAGGGTCGAGTTCGGCTTCGGTCACGGCAAGGCGCGGGAAGTGCCGGAAGCGATTCGCAAGGCGACCGAGGCCGCCAAGCGCGGCGTGGTGCGGGTGCCATTGCGGGAAGGCCGCACGCTGCATCACGACGTCAACGGCCGCCATGGCGCGGGGCGGGTCGTCCTGCGCGCCGCGCCCGCCGGCACCGGCATTATCGCCGGCGGTCCGATGCGCGCGGTGTTCGAGTCGCTTGGCGTGCATGACGTGGTGGCGAAGAGCCAGGGCTCGTCCAACCCCTACAACATGGTGCGCGCGACGTTCGACGCGCTGGCGCGCGAAGACAGCCCGCGGACCGTCGCGCAACGGCGCAACCTCAAGGTGTCGACCCTCCAGTCGCGCCGCCAGGGCGTCGAGCCCGACGCCACTCGACTCGTAAGGCGGACGGAGAGCCATGAGCACGGAGAAGACGACCATCACGCTGGTGCAGACCGGGAGCGCCATCGGCCGCCCCGGGTCGCAGCGCGAAACCCTGAAAGGCCTCGGCCTCAACCGGATCGGCCGCCGCTCGAGCGTGGCCGACACGCCCGCCAACCGAGGCATGATCGCCAAGGTCGCGCACCTCCTGCGCGTCGTCGACGGCAAGTAGAGATCGCGCCATGAAACTCAATGAAATTAAGGACAATCCCGGCTCGTCCAAGGCGCGCATCCGCGTCGGGCGCGGGATCGGCTCCGGCAAGGGCAAGCAGGCGGGCCGCGGCGGCAAGGGCCAGACCGCGCGCTCGGGCGTGCGCATCAAGGGCTTCGAGGGCGGCCAGATGCCGCTGCATCGCCGCCTGCCGAAGCGCGGTTTCACCCCGCCGGCGCGGATCGTCTATAATGAGGTCAATCTCGGCCGCATCCAGCGCGCAATCGACGCCGGCAAGCTTAGCGTCGACGAGCCGATCACGCTCGAAACCCTGATGAAGGCCGGGGTCGTCACGCATCCGCGCGACGGCGTCAAGATTCTCGGCTCGGGCGAACTGAAGGCGAAGACGAGCTTCGAAGTCGCGGCGGCCTCGAAGAGCGCGGCCGCGGCGATCGAGAAGGCCGGCGGCAGCCTCAAGACCCTGCGCGAAGAAGCGGCCCCCGCCGCCACGTGAAAACACCCTCAGGGGTGGCGATGGCGCACGCAGAGATCATATGATAGGGGCGTTCTCGCCGCGCCAAAGAGCGCGGCGAGAACGACGTTATTGAACATCCGCGCTTCCCTGAGAAGCGCCGATCGGAGCGAACCATGGCGTCGGCCGCCGAACAGCTCGCAGCCAATATCAACTGGTCCGCCTTCGCCAAGGCCGACGAGCTCAAGAAGCGAATCTGGTTCACCCTCGGCGCTCTCGTTATCTTCCGTCTCGGCACCTACATCCCGCTGCCCGGCATCGACTCGCAGGCGTTCCAGACCGCGTTTCTCGGGCAGAAGCAGGGCGTGCTCGACATGTTCAACATGTTTTCGGGCGGCGCGGTGCAGCGCATGGCGGTGTTCGCCCTGAACATCATGCCCTACATTTCGGCTTCGATCATCATCCAGCTCCTGAGTTCGGTGATGCCGTCGCTCGAAGCGATCAAGAAGGAGGGCGAACAGGGGCGGAAGGTCCTCAACCAGTACACGCGTTATCTGACGGTCGTCCTGTCGATGTTCCAGGCCTACGGCATCGCGATCGGCCTCGAGGGACGTGCGGGCATCGTCAGCAATCCCGGCCTTCTGTTCATTATCTCGACGATCGTGACGCTGACCGGCGGAACGATGTTTCTCGTCTGGCTCGGCGAGCAGATCACCGCGCGCGGCGTCGGCAACGGCTCTTCGCTCATCATCTTCGCCGGCATTGTCGCACGCTTGCCGCAGGCAATCGTGCAGTTGTTCGAGCTCGGCCGGCAAGGGTCGATCTCGACCGGCCTCGTGCTCGCCGTCATCGTGATGGTGTTCGTCGTTGTCGCCTTCATCGTGTTCATGGAGCGCGCCCAGCGGCGCGTTCCGATCACCTATCCACGGCGCCAGGTCGGCAATAAGATGTACGAGGGCCAGAGCTCGTTCCTGCCGCTGAAGCTCAACACTTCGGGCGTCATTCCACCGATCTTCGCCTCCTCGTTATTGCTCCTGCCGACCACGGTGGCGAATTTCGCCCAAGGCAGCGCCAGCTCCGGAATCCTCTCGACGATCACCGCCCTGCTTGGGCGCGGCAGCCCGCTCTATCTCTTCCTCTATGTCGCGCTGATCGTGTTCTTCGCCTTTTTCTACACGGCGACGGTTTTCAATCCGGCCGACACCGCCGACAACCTGAAGAAGCACGGCGGCTTCATCCCCGGCGTACGCCCGGGCGAGCGCACGGCGCAGTTCATCGACTACGTTCTGACGCGGATCACTGTGCTTGGGGCAGGCTATCTGTCGCTGATCTGTCTGTTGCCGGAATGGCTCATCTCCTATGCGGCGCTGCCTTTCTATTTCGGCGGCACGTCGCTTTTGATCGTCGTCAATGTGACGATGGACACGGTCGCGCAGATTCACGGGCATCTGCAGGCTCAGCAGTACGAAAGTCTGATCCGCAGGGCGAGGCTGAAGGGACGTAAGCGATGAGGTTGATTCTGCTGGGGCCGCCCGGCGCCGGAAAGGGCACCCAGGCCGCGCGGCTGGTGCGCAATCTGGGGATTCCGCAACTGTCGACCGGCGACATGTTGCGCGCAGCCGTCGCGGCCGGAACCCCGATCGGCCTCAAGGCGAAGGCGGTGATGGATTCGGGCGGACTGGTGTCGGACGAAATCGTGGTCGGAATCATCAATGAGCGCATCAGCCAGCCGGACGCCAGGAACGGTTTCATTCTGGACGGTTTCCCGCGGACGGTGAAACAGGCCGAAGAACTCGAGGCGATGCTCGCCTCCAAGGGCCTTAAGCTCGACGCGGCGATCGAACTGACGGTCGACGCGGCCAGCCTTGTCAAACGTATCGTCAACCGTGCCGCCGAGGCGAAGTCAGCCGGTCAGCCTGTGCGCAAGGACGACGACCCGGAAGTGTTCAAGTCGCGCCTCGCCGCCTACGAGCGCGACACCTCGGCGGTGACTCCGTTCTATCGTCAGCGCGGCCTCCTGCATCTGGTCGACGGCATGGCGCCGATCGACGAGGTCGCCAGGGCGATCGACGCGGTGTTGTCCGAAGTCACGGCGGCGTGACCGGGCCGTCGGGCGCTGAGGCGAGGATCGAGCGGCGCGGCGTCGCCGGCGTCATCGTCCTGAACCGGCCGAAGGCGCTCAATGCCCTGACCTTGACGATGGTGCGGCTGATCGCGGTCGCACTCGACGCGTGGGAGCGTGATCCGACCGTCACCCAGGTCGTTATCCGCGGCGCGGGCGAGAGGGCGTTCTGCGCCGGCGGCGACATCCGCCATCTCTATGAGCTCGGCCGCGCCGGCCATCACGGCCAGCAACTCACCTTTTGGCGCGAGGAATATCAGCTCAACCGACACATCAGGACCTATCCGAAACCCGTTGTAGCGTTGATCGATGGCATCGTGATGGGCGGTGGCGTCGGCGTGTCGATCAACGCGTCGCATCGCATTGCCGGCGACCGCTTCGCCTTCGCCATGCCCGAGGTCGGAATCGGTTTTTTCCCCGATGTCGGGGGAACGTTTTTCTTGCCCCGGCTCGCCCATCATGCGGGGGTTTACCTTGCCCTGACCGGACTTCGCGCCGGCGCGGGCGACGCGCTTGCGTTCGGCCTGGCGGACGCCTTCGTTCCGAGCGCCGCCTTCACCGGTCTCGCCGAGGCGCTGGAAGGGGCCGGCCCAGTTGATGCGACGATCGCCCGCTTTGCCAAGTCGCCTCCGCATTCGGCGCTGATGAGCGACGCGGACGGTCTCGACGCCTGCTTCTCGCTCGATAGCCGGGATGCGATCCTGGCCGCGCTCGCCAAGGCAGAGCGGAAGGCCGCCTTTGCTGGGCCGGCCCAGGCAGCGATGCTCGACAAGTCGCCGACGAGCCAGGCGATTGCGCTAAGGCAGATGGCCGTTGGGAGGACGGCCGATTTCGACGAAGCCTTGCGCGTCGAGTACCGGATCGTTTCGCGCATCTGTCGGGGTCGCGACTTCTACGAAGGCGTGCGCGCCGTCATCATCGACAAGGACAATCGACCGCAATGGAGTCCGCCGCCGACGGCGGCGGAGGTCGACGCCTATTTCGCGCCGATAGGCGACGACGAACTGAGGTTTCCAGGCCGGGGCGCATGAAATACCTGATGCGCCAGACGCGCGACGGCGCGGTCGAACTGGTCGACCGATCTCCCGCCAGGCCGATGGAGGGCTCGTTCTTCTCGGCCCTACGGACGATCGGCTGGCGAACCGCCCTCCTGTGGTACGTGCGCACACTGGCCTGGGTGTGGGTCGGCAAGGGCCTTTTCAACTGGGCGATCATTCTCGGGGCTTTTCCCGGCCTTGGAGATTTCGCCGCTATGGCGCTGCCTCTCCAGGCGACCATCGTGACCTTCGCCTGCTTCGATCTCTTGGCCGCCGTCGGATTGTGGCTGGCGGCGCCGTGGGGCGGGGCGATCTGGCTCCTCTGCGCGGTGGTCGAAGCGGTTTCCCCGTTCCTAGGTCCGAGCGCGGCGGCGATCGGCTATTTCGGCGCGCTGCTCAACGTGGCCCTCATGGGCGGCTACTTCCTCCTTAGCTGGCGGGCAGTGCGAGACCGCGCCTGACGTCAATTCCTCGTCAACGCCGGCTTCGACAGCTCCGCCGACATGGTCGACAAATTGCGCCAAGCACGGATCTTCTTGGCGAATGGCGCGCGCAGAACGCTTCGGTTCCGAGCAAGACGGTGGCGCCGGTCTATAGTTCGGGCGGTTCGTGGTATGGGCTCTCCTTGCCGCCAGGGCATTCCGCAGAGAATTGCCAATGCCAGCGGATTTCGACACGCTGGACAACCCTGCCAGGTCCTGGCGCGCCGGCATGTTTCCGCATCGTCAACGTAAACAAAGTCTATGATTCAATAGATGTTTACCAGACTAAGAAAACCATCAATTCATCTTGAATTTTAGGCTCGTCTTCACGCGCCGCGCCTACCTTTCACTCTATCAGCGGACCGAACAAGTGCTCGGCCATCGAGAGACGAACAGGCGAGTGTGCTATGTTGAACGCAGTCAAAACTCATAATGTCGCCCTTCGCGCGGACCCTGAACTTCGTGTCGCGAACGTCTACCTGGAAACGTTGACCATGGTCGAGCGGCTGCATCGCCGGTTGCTCGACGTCGTCAAGGATGAATTCGACCGGCGCGGCCGCTCCGACGTCAACTCCGTCCAGGCGCTTCTGCTCTACAACATCGGCGACAAGGAGCTGACCGCGGGCGAACTGCGAAGCCGCGGCTACTATCTCGGGTCGAACGTCTCCTACAATGTGAAAAAGCTTGTCGAACTGGGCTTTCTCCACCATTCCCGCTCCCGCATCGACCGGCGCTCGGTTCGCATCAGCCTGACCGAGAGGGGCAAGGAGGTTCACCGGATCGTCGCCGGGGTGTACGAGAAACACGCCCGCACGGTGGAACAGATCGGCGGCATTCCCTGCGACGATCTCGCCCGCGTCAACGTCTCGCTGCAGCGCCTCGAGCGATACTGGACCGACCAGATCAAGTATCGCCTCTGACAGCGATCTGTTAACCAAGCGACCTCGCTCATGCGGGGCGTCCGTCGCCGGGCGCCCCGATTTCGTTCGAATCCGGAAGCGGCCATAAAAACGCCCGACTGGACCCTATGTTGGCGGCTAACCAAATCGTTCGCCCAAAGGAAAGCCGGGCGACGGCGCGCCTCAGGCGCGCAAGCAGGGCGGGGCGCCGATCGGCGGGCGGGGATATGCACCGGTCCTGGGGAGTTTTGATTTTGATGGCTGACATCTTTGTCTCGCGGCGGTTCCGCCGGGCTCTTCTTGGTGCGGCCGCACTCGTGGCGTTCGCGTGCGCGGCGCCGATCGTGTCGATCGCCGGAACCAATGCGGACAACCAGGCGGAATGGCCGCAGAGCTACGAAGCCTCTCCGCAGATGGCGGTCGGGCGCGAGTCGACGCCGATCCTATCCCCGGACACGGTTAGCGCGACAGAAGTCCGCGATCCAGAAATACCAGGACATCGTCGCCAAGGGCGGCTGGGGCCAAGTGCCGCCAGGCGCTCCGCTGAAAATCGGATCGAGGGGCCCGCGGGTGCAGATGCTGCGTGACCGGCTCGTCGCGTCGGGCGACCTCGATCCGATCGCCGGCGCTGGCCCGATATACGATTCTTTCGTCGAAGCGGCGGTCAAGCGGTTCCAGGCCCGCCACGGGCTCGGCCAGACCGGAATCGTTAATCAGGAGGTGTTCGCCGAACTCAACGTGCCCGCAGCGGCGCGCCTGCAGCAGCTCGAAACCAACATCGTCCGGCTGAAAGCGTATTCGGGCGATCTGGGTTCCCGTTTCGTCATCGTCAACATTCCGGCCGCCTCGGTCGAGACGGTCGAGGGCGGCGTCGTCTACTCCCACCATGCGGCGGGCGTCGGCAAGATCGACCGCCAGTCGCCGATCATGCAGACGCGGGCGACCGAGATCAACTTCAATCCGTACTGGACCGTGCCGCCTTCGCTGATCAAGAAGGACCTGATCCCGAAGATGAAGGCCGATCCGAACTATCTGACCGACGAAAAGATTCGCGTCTTCAACAAAGACGGGCAGGAGGTCTCGCCGTCAACAATCGACTGGAACACCGATGAGGCAACGCATTTCAAATATCGCCAGGACACCGGCGCGGACCTGAATTCGCTCGGCTTCGTGCGCATCAACATCCCGAACCCCTACGGCGTCTATATGCACGACACGCCGTCGAAGGGCATTTTCGGCGACGATTTCCGCTTCGTCTCATCGGGCTGCGTGCGCGTGCAGGATGTGCGTGACTACGTCGCCTGGCTTCTCAAGGACAACCCTGGCTGGGGCCGCGACCAAATCGACGAGGTGATCCGCTCCGGCCAGCGCCTCGACGTCAAGTTGACGCAGCCGGTCAACGTCTATTGGGTCTACATCACTGCCTGGGCGACGCCCGACGGGATCGTCCAGTTCCGACCGGACGTCTATCAGCGCGACGGCGCCGGACCGGGCCCGCTGGCCTCGGCGGTCCCCGCTCAGCCGCTCGCGCTGCCTCAGGAATAGGGACGTTTCAGCCGCGGCTCGCCGGTCGAAAGTCGCCGTCCTTGCGGGCTTTCATGTAACGTCAGCGCTTCGGGAGGCCCGAAGCGGAACGCCTTGCCCGACTGCGCGTCTCGCGCCCGGCCGGCGAAAAAACAACGGCGACAACAGATTTTGATCCACATCAATATGCGCGCGCCGGAATCTGCGATAGTTACTTTGTCAGATTGAGCGAAACCTCCAAGACGTCATCGACGCGGGTTTACCGTGTCCCTGAAAGTTCGGGCCGAAGCTGGGTGTTGCCTCGGCCCGACTTTTTTCGTTCTGGCGCTTGCGCATGGCGATTGAAGATAACACTGTTCAACTGGCTCTGCATACGGCGTGCGGAGCCGCTGGATGGAGGAAATCGATGCGCAGGATCGCGATTATGCTCGCCGCTTCGACCGCTCTTATGTTCAGCGCCGCGCCGACGTGGCAGGCTCAGGCGCAGACAGAGCGCGGACCCGCCGCGCTGGCCGATACGCCCCAGAACTTCACCCCGATTGAGAAGGCCGCATGTGGCCACCACTGGGGCCGGTACTGCGGTCCGTACCATCACAGAGTCTGCAACCGGTATCGTTGCTGGTGTGCGCCCTGCTGACCATTGGCCTTCACGGGATTGGCCCGCTTCGCCTCGCTGTGATTCGGCGAAGCGGGATGGCCCAGCAAAAAAATGTCCGTGTCTTTCCGAGCCGCTCCCCGCGCGATGACGACATCAGGACGCGAAAGCTGCGGCGAAATCGAGCGGCCTTATGGGGCGGTGCGACGCGCAATCCCGCCTACAGCTTCGCCTGATCCTCGATCCGCCCAAGACTCTCCTCGCGCCCGAGCACCGTCAGGACGTCAAAGATGCCGGGCGAGGTCGAGCGGCCGGTAAGCGCGGCGCGCAACGGCTGGGCGACCGAGCCGAGCTTCGCCCCCGTTTCCTCGGCGTAGGCGCGGACGATGGCCTCCAGCGCCGGGCCGCTCCACTCGGCGACTGCGCCGAGTTCTCGCCAGCAAGGCCGCCAGATGCGCGCTCCCGCCCCTGGCAAGGATGTCGGCCGCCTTCTCGTCCATCGGCAGAGGCCGCGTCGCGAACAGGTAGCTCGCGCCATCGAGCAGCTCGACCAGCGTCTTGGCGCGCTCCTTCAACCCCGGGATCGCTGCGCGAAGCTCGGCGCGCTTGGGCTCGTCGAGCTTGGCTTCGACCTCTGGGCCGCCGGGCAGATAGGGCAGCGCCGCGATCAGCGCATGAAAGACCTCGTCGTCGCTCATGGCGCGCATGAAATGGCCGTTCATATTCTCGAGCTTGGCGAAGTCGAAGCGCGAGGGGGAGCGGCCGATCGCCGGCAAATCGAAGGCGGCGATGATCTCGTCGGTTGAAAAGAACTCCTTGTCCCCCTGGCTCCAGCCGAGCCGCACGAGATAGTTGCGCAGTGCGGCCGGCAGGTAGCCCATGGCGCGGTACGCAATCGACACCGAGCGCGCCGTGGCGCTTGGACAGTTTTGCGCCGTCGGGTCCATGGATAAGCGGGATGTGGGCCCAGACAGGAACGTCCCAGCCAAGCGCCTGATAGATCTGCGTCTGGCGCGCCGCGTTGGTCAGATGATCGTCGCCGCGGATGACATGGGTCACGCCCATGTCGTGATCATCGACCACGACCGCCAGCATATAGGTCGGGTTGCCGTCGGAGCGCAGCAGCACGAGATCATCGAGCTCCTTGTTGGCGAATACGACCTTGCCCTGCACCTTGTCGTCGATGATGGTCTCGCCCTCCTGCCCGGCGCGCAGTCTGATGACGGGGGCGACGCCGGCCGGGGCCTCGGACGGGTCCCGGTCGCGCCAGCGGCCGTCATAGCGCATCGGGCGCCCTTCCGCTCGCGCCTTCTGGCGCATCTCCTCGAGCTCCTCGGCGCTGGCGTAGCAGCGATAGGCGGCGCCACGCGTGAGCATTTCGTCCACGGCCTCGCGGTGGCGCCAGGCGCGACCGAACTGGCTTATCGCCTCGCCATCCCAGTGGAGACCGAGCCAGTTGAGGCCGTCGAGAATGGCGTCGACCGCCAACTGGGTCGAGCGCTCGCGGTCGGTATCCTCGATGCGCAGAAGGAAGGTTCCGCCGAAGCGTTTCGCGTAGAGCCAGTTGAACAGCGCTGTGCGCGCGCCGCCGATATGCAGGAAGCCGGTCGGGGAGGGGGCGAAGCGGGTGACGACCTGGGGCATCGCGCAAAAGCTCGAACAGGCGGAATCGAAATCGAGCGCGTGGCTCTAGCAGACGAGGGACGCCGCGGCAAAGCCGCGCCTTGCGCCTCGATGCCGCATTCCCTTCGGCGCCCGCGCGATGCTAGGCTTTCATCAGGGCGCTCGCACGCGGCAGGCAGAGAATGGACTTCGTCTTCATGTTGACCCGCAACGACGTGACGGTCGAAAACGCGCTCGACCTCGTCGAGGTTGCGCGCCCGCTCGCCATCAAGCACATCGGCTTCAAGGACGTCGGCGCCGAGCCCTCGCGTCTGGGGCGGCTGACCGCGGCGATTCGGGAGGCCGGCGCGGCCGTCTGGATGGAAGTCGTCTCGACGACACGCGACGACGAATTGCGCTCGATCGCGCTCGCCCACGATCTCGGCGTCGACTGGCTGATGGGCGGCGTCAGCGTCGATGAGGCCTTGAGGATCCTCGCCGGGAGCGCGACGCGCTATCTGCCCTTCGCAGGAAAGCCGCTCGGTCACCCGACGCGGCTCGGCGGCACGTCGGTCGAGGTGGAGGAGCATTGCCGGGCCTTCGCGCAAAAAGGCTGCGCCGGCGTCGACATTCTCGCCTACCGGGCGACCGAGGCCGAGCCGCTCGACCTCGTGACCGCCTGCCGTCGCGGCTTGAGCGAGACGGGCACGCTTGTCGTCGCGGGGTCGATCGATTCGGCCGCGCGCGTCGCTGCGATCGGCGCCGCCGGCGCCGACGCCTTCACCATCGGGACCGCGGCGATCGAGGCATCCTACGCACCGGGTGCCGGGCCTTTGGAGGCGCAGCTCAGGGCGGTGTTGGCGGACTGCAGCCGCGCGCCATAGCCCGTCCGAAGACGGGCGTCCTATAGAGCGCGGCCGCGCGGTCGGCGACCGCGCCCTCCCAGGGATGGCGGCGGATTGAGTCCGGCGAAGCGTCGCCGTTCATTTCGCCAGCGCATCCAGCGACCGCTTCATCGCCCGGGTTCCGGCTTCGAGCGCCGCGGCAAGTTGCGGCTTGACGTCGTCGGGCAGGAAGTCGGCCACCCAGACGACAGTCGCGCCGCCCTCGGGTCTTGCGGCAACCTGCAGCGAGGCGTTGTAATGGCTGGTTCGTCCGCCTTCCGCGCTCCAGACAAGCCGGCGGGCCTCGTCGTCAATGGTGACGATCGGCTCGCGAATGACCGTTCCGTTGACGAAGGTCACGACGCGCGCGCCCGGCTCGAGCTTCGTGTCGGCGACAAAGCCGGGGGCGAGGCGGGTGTGCAGCGCACCGATGTCGCGGATGGCGGCCCAGGCGTCGTCGGGCGACGCGGAGGTGTCGAGGGTCGTTCGAACTGTCGCCATCGCCGTCACGCTCCGAGATGGAGGGCTTCGAGGCGGTAGCCGTCGGGATCGACGACATAGGCGGCGAAGTAATCCGCGCCGTAGTCCGCGCGGATCCCTGGGCCGCCGTTGTCGTGTCCGCCCGCGGCCAGCGCGGCGGCGTGAAATTTTTCGACGCTCTCGCGATTTGGGGCCGCAAAGCAGACGTGCAATCCGGACTTTGGATCGGCGGGAACCGGCGATTCTGTAACACCGATCCAAAGGCCGACGGACTCCTTGCCGTAGCCGAGCGAGTCCTCAGCCGTGCTGAGCCGCTTGTAGCCGATCGGTTCGAGCGTCCCATCGTAGAACGCCTTGGCCCGTTCGATATCGCGGACGCCGATCGAAATATGGTCGAACATGCGCTCTTCTCCTTTCTTGGCGATCGGCCGAACGCGGCGCGTCGCAACCTTTGGTCTCTGACGGGTCCGATCGCAGCATGGACCCCGATCGCGTCGTTAGGGGCGAGCAGCGCGAACCCGTGCGAGACGGCAGACGGTAAGCGCTTGCCCGATGGCCGGCTTGGGGAAAATTGCTATTATGCAGCTATGGAAATGATGGCTCCCGCTGCGCCGGCGAAAGCCGAAGCGTCGCGCCCGCCGACAATCTCCGTGCGACCCATCGCCGGCGGGGAGACGTGGAGCGTGAGCGAGATTATCTGTCGCGCCGGGCCCGCCGACCGGCCGTACGAAGAGCGGCACGAGGGCTTCAGCATCGCGGCGGTGCTCGAGGGCTCCTTCACCTATCGCGCCGGCCGCGGCGCGAGCCTCCTCTATCCCGGCGCTCTGCTGCTCGGAAGCCATCGCGCCTGTTACGAGTGCGGGCACGAGCACGGGCGCGGCGACCGCTGCATCTCGTTCAACCTTCGAGAGGATGCGTTCGAGGAGATCGCCTCAGCCGCGTCGTCGCGCCCGCGCCGCCCGCTCAGCCAGCCGATGCTGCCGGCGTCGAACCGTCTCGCGCCGCTGTTCGCGGCGATCGAGAACCTGCGGGACCGCGCCTCGCCGCTCGAGGCCGAGGAGCTGCTCGTTGTCCTGGTCGAGACCGTCGTCGCCGCGCTCAACGACGGACTGCGCGCCCCGCCCTCGCCGGCGGCCTGGGAGATCCGCCGCCTGATCGAAATCTTGCGCCTGATCGAGGACCGTCCCGACGAGCCGCTCGATCTCGCCGGCCTCGCGTCGAAGGCAGGCCTCAGCAAGCATCATTTCCTGCGCGTGTTCCGGCGCTTTGTCGGCATGACGCCCTACCAGTACGTTCTGCGCGCCCGCATGGCGCGCGCCGCGCGGCGCCTGAGGACATCGAACGAATCCGTCCTCTCCATCGCGCTCGCCAGCGGCTTCGGCGATCTCTCGACCTTCAACGCCCGCTTCCGCGCGACCTTCGGGACGACGCCGTCGAAGTACCGGCGCGAGGGCTGACCAACGTCATTGCGAGGCGGAGCCGAAGCAATCCAGGGGCCGCAGGGCGCGGCGGCGTAGGTTGCTTCGCTTCGCTCGCAATGACGGGCTTCGCTTCGCTCGCAATGATGGAGTTCCGGCTCACAATGACGGAGTTCCGCTCGCAATGACGGAACTACCGTTCACGTCAGCTTCCGCCGCGCTTGCGCCTCGGCCGCCTTGGCGAAGGCCTCCGGCGTCCAGCCTTCGGCCAGGGCCTGCCGCATCAGCGCCTGCTGGCTCTGGGGCGCCATGCCGCCGATCGCCGGGTCGCGGTCGAGGTTGGTCGGGAAGGAATAGCCCTCGGCGCAAGCGGCGATCGCCTTGTCGGCCGCGTCCGGCGCGATCGCTTTGTCGGCCAGGAGCCTCTGCAGCGCGGGATAGAGCTTTACGCTCATCTTCAGCGGGTCGACGCTTTCCATCGCGCGGCCGTAAGCGCTCGAAACCTGCAACAAATTGGCGATCCGCTTGATGTCCTTCGACCGATTGGAGCCGGCGGCGTGGAAGAGCGCGGGATTGAAGAAGGCCGCGTCGCTGTTCTTGAGCGGCAGCTGGATTTTGTGCGCCTCGAAATAGGCGCGGAAATCTTCCCGCAAAGCCGCGAGGTAGCCGGATAGATAGGTCTGCGAGAACGGCAGGTAGAGCGTCGGGCCGGATTCGAGCGGCATGTCGCAATGCGCGACCGCGCCCTGCAGGGTGAGCATCGGCGACAGGCGATGGGCGTGCGCGGGAAAGCGCTCGATCTCGCGCGCCGTCTGGAAGCCCATGTGATAGTCGCGGTGGGGAACCTGCGCGTCGCCGCCCGGATTGACGACGTTGAGCTGCGAAGTGATCTGGTAGGAGGTCCCGAGCCAGGCCTCGCTGACCAGCGCGATGATGGCGTTGCCGTAATAGGCGGCGAAAATTTTCGGATCGGCGAGGCAGAGCTTCTCCAGCGCGTTCCAGACGCGGTCGTTCGCGCCGGGCTTGGCGAAATGGTCGCCGCGGGCCGAATTGTTTCTGTGCTGTTCGTCGATCATCGCCCAGAACTCGGCGTTGGCCTCCTCGATCGGTCGAAGGTTGGGGAAGGCTTTGCGGAAGACGATAATGCCGGGCCCTTCGGTCATCGCCTCGACCCATTCGGCCATCATCTCCCTGCGGCTCTCGGGCGAAGCGGCGGCCGCGCGCACCGCGTCGCCCTCGTAGATCAGGACATTCGAAACGACGTCGCTGGCCAATGGATAGTCCGCCCGATCGACCGTTCGCTCGACAAGCGCGCGGAACGACTCGAGGTCGCAGGCCCCCTCGGCGAGATAGACGCGGTTGACCCTGAGCCGCCTAAGATTGTCGTCCTTCATGGTCGTCCTCCGCCTGGTTTTGGCGACACTATACATTTGCGTGATCTTCCGCGGCACAGGAAAGACCTGCGTCGTCAGCCCGGATCGGGCGGGCGCGGCGAGGAACTGCGGCAGACGTTTGGACGTTACGGGACTGGCCGCGCCTTCCCGCTCGGCCTCTTGCGAGCCTCTTGCTCGATAAGTCTGTACCGGAGCCAGTTTTTGGAGTAGACATCTGATCTCGACGCAACCTGGGCGGTTGTGTTTGATTCGGGGAGTCCGCTGGGATGAACTATATGAGCGATATCGTCGGGGAACTGGACGATTGGATGGGACGAATGAGCACCGAGGTTCTCCTTGGGAAGCGACCCGGCGGGAAGCCGGACTTCGAGATCGCGCTCGTCCAGCGCGCGATCGCTGAAATCCAGGACTTGCGCGAGAAGCTGGGCCTGCGGCGGGGAACACGCTCAATCGCGACCGAGGACCTGAACGCCAGCAACGACGAGTAATTTGGCGGACGCGATCGGAAAGGGCTCGGCCGCCGTTTCTTGATCGCGCAGGGGAGGACGGCGCGTACGGCGCACTCCCTTTCTCCCGGCCGCCTTCCGTGCTTACCTTACGGAATGTCGGCTTCCGGGCGCATCGGCGTTCTGACCGCGGCGTCCTTTGGCCGCGCGGCCGTCGCTGCGCCGAATTGGCGCGCGGCCTTGGCCCGGGCGGTTGCGCGCGAGGTCGAGGAGCGGCGCTTTTTCCTCTGGCTGCCGGTCCTGGGCATGGGCGGGGTGGCGCTCAATCTGGCGGCCGACCGTGAGCCGGTCGTCTGGCTGCCCGCCGGACTGACTGCGCTCTTCGCCGGGCTCGCCTTCGCTTGCCGCGCGAGGCCGGTCGGGCTTGGCGTCACTCTGGCGCTCGCGGCCCTCTCCGCCGGATTTCTGTCGATGTCGCTGCGCACGGCGCGTGTCGGTGCGCCCGTGCTCGACCGGATCCGCATCGTGAGCCTGCACGGCTACGTCGAGGAGGTGGACCTCAGGCCGGTTGGCGCGCGCATGATCATCGCGGTCACAGGCGCCGAGGGCATGCCGCCTGGGAAGGTTCCGCGACGCGTGCGGGTCACGACGCGCAAGACCCCGGGCGTCGCGGCGGGCGACTATGTGGCGGTCAAGGCGCGGCTCCTGCCGCCGTCGCATGCAGCCCTGCCGGGCGGCTACGATTTCGCCCGCGACGCCTTCTTCGCCGGCGTCGGCGCGGTCGGCTCGACGCTCGGCCCGATCAAAATTCTCCCGCCGCCCGATGACGCCGGCTGGCGACGCCGCTTCTCGGCGGCAATCGATCACGCGCGCAACCGCCTCGCGGTCAGGGTCGACCGGATCATCGGCGGCGACGAAGGCGCGATCGCCGCGGCGATGGTGACCGGAAAACGCGACTTTCTGTCGAACGACGCCAAAGACCTCATCCGCGAGGCCGGCATCTTCCACATCATCACGATTTCCGGCGTGCAGATGACGCTGGTCGCCGGCATCTTTTTCGTTGTGTGCCGCCGCCTGCTCGCGCTGTCGCCAACGCTGGCGCTGAACTACCCGATCAAGAAATGGGCGGCCGCCGTCGCCATGGCGGGCTCGCTCCTTTACGACCTCGCCACCGGCTCGCGCGTCGGCACGGAGCGGGCGCTGGTCATGACGGTGATCGTGCTCGGCGCGGTCATCATGGATCGGCGGGCGCTGACGATGCGCAACCTCGCTTTCGCCGTCATCGCCGTCGTCGCCATCGAGCCGGAGGCCATTCTTGGCGTCAGCTTCCAACTCTCCTTCGCCGCGGTCGCGGCGCTGGTCGCGGTGATGGAGGCGAGGCTCGCTGGCCTTGAAAGCGACCCCGACCCCTATCTGCCGCGGCGCGGCGCCGCTCCGTCCGGCTTCTTCGCCGACCTCCTGAAAAAGCCGCTCACGCTCATCTTCGCGACGTTCTGCGCGACCGCGGCGACCGCCTCGTTCATGGCCTATCACTTCCACGACCTGAGCCCCTACGTGCTGATCGGCAATCCGCTGACGCTGAGCGTCATCGAGTTCTTCGCCGTGCCCGGCGCGCTTCTCGGCGCGGCGCTCTATCCGCTCGGGCTCGACGCGCCGGTCTGGCTCTATGTCGGAGCGGGGATCAAATTCATTCTCATGTGCGCCCGGTTCATCGCCGAGGCGCCCGGCTCGACGGTGCATGTCAGGGCCTTCGCGCCCTTGGCGCTGCCGTTCCTCGCGCTTGCCGTGATGAGCGCGACGATCTGGCGGACATGGGTGTTTCGCGCGAGCGCCATTCCGTTTGCCGTCGTCGGCCTGATCGGCGCCGCTCAGGGGCCGCGCTACGACGTGATCGTCGCGCCCTCCGGCGATCAGGTCGCCCTGCGCGACGCCGACGGCCGCTTGCAAATTGTCGGCAAGCGCTTCAACGCTTTCGCGGCCGAACAGTGGCTGACCGCCGACGGCGACGGACGCGAACCCACGACCGCCCGCGACCCGGACGCCCATTGCGACCGGCTGGGCTGCGTCGGCGCCCTCCCGGAGGGCGAATTCCTGAGCATCGTCCTCGACCGGATGGCCTTCGAGGAAGACTGTGCGCGGGCGGAAGTCCTGGTCAGCGCGCTCACCGCCCCGGCGGGGTGCAAAGCGAAGTTCGTGCTCGACGAAAAAGCGCTGGCCCGGCTCGGCGCGGTCGGCCTGACCTTTGGCGAGACGGGCTTTACGATGACCAGCGACCGCTCGACGGAGCAGACCCGCCCGTGGTCGCCGGCGCCGCCGTGGGCGCCCGGCGAGCGCGTGGTCGGGGCCGGCCATGCGACGTCCCACGGCGCCGATCCGGCCGACCCGGATCAGGCGCCGGAGGAGGGGCGCTAGCCAAGCGCCTTGCGATCCTCTTCTTCCGCTTGCGGGAGAAGGTGGCGCGAGCGCCGGATGAGGGCTTCGCGCCGCAAGACGCGCTTGCGGCTTCGCGTCGGAAGACGCGTTTGCTGCCTCGGCGCAAGGCCCTCACCCCAGCCCTCTCCCGCAAGCGGGCGAGGGGCGCCAAGGTCCAAAAAGCCGTGGATCGAGGGCGAGCGGAGTCTTCCCGCCCGACCGAAATGAGAGCGGCGTCAGGGTGCTCGGGATTGACCACGACATTGGCGTCGCGCCCCGCGGTCATGACGGACGGAACAACAAGCAGGGCCGATCTTCGGCTTTCGATCCAGTCACGGCCGAAGGCTTGGGCGACCGAGAGATCGCGCAGATTGTCCCAGCCGGGATGCGAGTTCGGGAGCAAACGTTTCGCGGGAAACGTCGTCGGGCGCAACGGCTTCGACGCATCGCGCGGCGCTCGGCGGCGACTTCCGATTGGCGTGGACCAGAACCTCGATGAGGCAGAGGGCGAAGCTCGCTCCCGTGAGCGCCAGGCCGAATTCGAGCGCGTTCAGAATTTGCTCGGCGCGGCGCGCGCCCAGGTCCGTCTTGGCGGCGTCGAGCGGGCTGCGCCCTTCGAGTTCGGGGTGCGCAGTCGTCATGAACTCGCGAGCCTCGGCCTCCGTCCCGAGGGCGCGGCGGGCCCGCACGAAGATTCGCGCGACACGTTCCGTGCGCTCGCTCTCCCGGCGCGAAAGCTTGCTCTCGCGCCGCTCGAGGGTCGTCTTCGGGACAATGCCCCGCTCCAAGGCTGACGCCTTCGCCTTGTCGCCGCCAGCGATTGCTTCCGCAACGTGCTGCAGAGATTCGCGGGGGAGGCCGCTCTCGACCGCCTTCTCGATGAAGATCGGGGAAGGGGATGACACCCGACGGCCTTTGACTTCAGAGAAGCGCCCGACAATCAGCATTGTGTCGCCATCGACATTGATCGAGACCGGTGCGGCAGGGTTTTTATGCCCCCCGCTCTCCTTCGGCCGACGGACGAAAGCAAGGCCCATGACCTCGGCGACCCCCTTCGCATCGTAGTACGGCAGCACGTCTTCCTCCTCGACCAACTGGGCCGAGATAGGGCTCCACATGGGCGAAATCAAGGATGTCACGGCAGGTCGCTTCTCGCCCCGAATGCGACGCCCGTCTCTGGAATTCCGGCATACCTGCGCCAAATCCGGCTCGGATTGCTTCCGCGCGGAATTCATGCGTCACTGGCCTGCGCTTTGCCGCGCCGGACGCGGCGATTCGGCCAACAATGACAACGTTCAGGGAGGGAATATGCGTAATTTCAGCTTGCTATGGGTTGCCGCCGGCGCGCTCTGCGCCGCCTCCGCCGCATTTGCCGCCGACCAGCAAGTCGAGCGCGGCAAATATCTGGTCACCATCGGCGGCTGCAACGACTGCCACACGCCTGGATATTTTCTCGGCAAGCCGGACTTTTCCCGCACCCTCGGCGGCTCGGACGTCGGCTTCGGCCTCCCGGGTCTTGGAACCTTCGTCGGCCGCAATCTGACGCCGGACAAGGAGACGGGCCTCGGCAATTGGACGGATGACCAGATCATCGCCGCGTTCACCACCGGAATCCGGCCGGATGGACGCCGGCTGGCGCCGATCATGCCGTGGGAGGGTCTCTCTCACCTGACTTCGGACGACGCTCACGCGATCGTCGCCTATCTGCGCAGCCTGCCGGCGGTCAAAAACGCCGTCCCCGGGCCGTTCGGCCCGAAAGACGTTCCCTCGACCCTGGTGATGACGATCATCCCCGGCGAGGTTTATTCCAAACTGCCCGCGCCGCCACACTGACACCAAAAGGGCGCGATCGCCCCTAGAATGGGGTAGAAAAGAAGCCGGCGCGAATTGACGCGTCGGCCGTCGAGCGGCCAATGGAGGCGGCATGCAGCGCAGAACCCTGGTCGCGGGCGGGGCGCTGGCCGGAGCGGCTGCGCTCCTCGCAAGGCAAGCCCAAGCCGCCGACGCGACGATCGCGCGTCGAATTGCCGACGCGCTGACCGCCCATAACCTCGACGCTTTCGCCGCTCTGTTCGCCGACAGCTACGTCAACCATCAGGCGAGCGCCGCCACGCCGCCCCCTCCCGCCGGGATGACGCCCAAGGCCGCGACCATTGCTTTCTTCGCCGCCCGGCTCAAGGCCCTGCCGGACCTCACGGTAACGGTCGAGACGACGGTCGCCCAGGCCGACAAGGTCGCCGCGAGCTTCGTCTACCAGGGCACGCAAGACGGCCCCTATTATGGCATCGGGCCGACTCACAAGCGGCTCTGGTTCACCTCTTGCGACATCTTCCGCCTCGCCGACGGGCAGATCATCGAGCATTGGGGATTGCGCGACATCGCCGGGGTGTCGCGCATATCCGGGGGTCGAGCCGTTCCCTGACAAGCGCCGGTCGGCGCTCCGCTGAGCGCGTCCCGTTTTCGCGGAATCGTCATCGCGAGGAGCGAAGCGACGTGGCGATCCAGACGCGCGCCTCTGTCCTTCAGCGTCTGGGTCGCTTCGCTGCGCTCGCGATGACGACCCAACATCGAATAGGTCAGAACGCGTAGCGCAGGCCGACGCCGCCGTGCACCGTCGTCCCGACTTCGCCGAACGCCGTGCCGACGACGAAAGCGTCGATCACCAGCCGGTCGTTGAAACGGTAGCCGAGGCGAGCGCCGTACTCCATCCAGGCCGTGTTCGGCAGCGCGTTCGGCGCGATCGGACCGAAGTCGTAGACGCTGACCGCCGCGCCGGCGCCGGCCCCGAAGCCGTATGCGACCGCGGCGGTGACATTCGCCTCGATGTTCCCGTTGAAAAGATGCGTCAATTGCCCGCCGAGCCGGGCGACATTCAGCGTGTCGAGGCCGCTGTTCACCGTGGTCGGGAAGGGGTTGAGGGCGCTGGACATCTCCGTGTAGCCGCCCGTCTGCATCCAGCTCCGGCTCAGATCGCCGTAGACCGCCGCCTCGTCAGTCGGAGTGAGGCGGTCGATCCAGCCCGCTCGCCCGAAGAGAGAGAGGTCGCGGTCGACCGCCGAGGCGTTGCCGACCCCGGTCGTCAAGCCATTGGGGTAATAGCGCGAGTAGTGGACGTCCTCGTAGGGGGTCAGCGCGCCGCCGACCTCGAGGAACGGCCGGCTCTCGCCCCATTTCCAGAAATCATAAAGGAGCGCCCCGGCGACGGTCGGCGCATTCTGGACCGAGATGCCCGAGGCGTACCAGTCGTTGTAGGAGAAACCGCCGATCAGCGAGAGTTCGTCGCTCAGGCCCCAGCGGCCCGCCGCGCCGGCGGCGAACGAACCGACCGAGGCGAAGCCGCCCGCGCAGCTGCACGCGCTGATCTGCTGTGTCGCGCCGAGCAGGAGCGAGTCGAGCACGCGGTTGGTGATGATCTGGGTCTGCTGCGCCTTGGCGACCTGGTTGATGGAGCCCTGTACCTGGCCGGGTGTCGGGGCCGGGGTCGAGACGAGATACCAGTCGTTGTTGGATTCCTCGAGCATGTAGCGAAAGCCCCCGGCGAGCGGAACATTGCCGAGCCCGAAGGCGTTCGGGGCAATCGTTCCGCCATTGGCCGTGGTGACGATAGGAATGCCGGCGCCGGTGGTATGCGCGCCGAGGCCGCCGGCGTTATTGATCATCAAGAGCGTCGAGCCTGTCGCCTTGCCGCTGTTGACGATGATCTGGTCAGCGGCGGAGTTCGATCCCCCGAGCACGACGTTCATCGCGACGATCGCGCCGTTGCCGACGTAATTGCTGACCGTCAGCGTCTTGAAGCCGCCGCCCTCGCTCGGCGGGGCGAACACGATGACGCTGTTCGTGACGGCGAGATTCGTGACGTTCGACGACCCCGTCATCGTCCATGTCGTGCCGTTCAAGAGGTTGACGTTGGTGGTCGAGGTCGGGTCGGTCTTGATCACGCCCGTCAGCGTCGAAGCGCTGGCGTTGAGCGTGACGACGCTGCCGTTGGTCGCGTCGAGGAGATTGCTCAGCCCGGCGTTCGCGGTCGTGGCGTTGAAATTGACGATCGCGGTCGAGGGATCGGCAAGGACGAGATCGCCGGTCGTGTTGTTGATGGTGAAATTGTCGAAGGTGGCGACCGCGTTCGCCGCGTTGGTGAACTCGATCGCGTCGCCCGCCGACGTGATCGTCCCGCCGCCGGTCGCGGCGATCGACGCGCCATCGCCCTCGAGCATGACCGCCGCCGTCGAAGCGTTGGTGGTGTTGACGATGAGGGGTCCCGTCGCGGTGATCGTCCCTGCCGCGCCGCTCGCCGACCTGTCGCTCGCGAGAAGCGCACTCGCGCCGGCGCCCGAGGTCGTGATTACTGCGCCTGCAAGATTGATCGCTGAACCGGCGCCGTCGGCATTGACGCCATAGGCGCCAAGACCGGTCGCCGACGAGACGCCGCCGGTCGTCGTGATCGTCGCCGCCCCGCCGCTCGCGTTGATAACGCCGCCCTGCTTGGCGTAGAGCCCGATGGCGCCGTCGCCGGTCGTCGCAAATGTCCCAGCGCCGCTCAAATTGGCCTTGGAGCCCGAGCCGGTGGCGAAGAGCGCGTGCGCGTCCTGGCCGGACGTGGCGACCGACCCGCCGCCGACGTTGGTGACGCCGCCGTTCTGTGTGACGACGCCGCTCGCGCCGAGGCCGCCTGTCGCGACGCTGGTTCCGGTCAGCGTCGTGGCGCCGCCTGTCGACGTGTGCACGCCATACATGCCGGCGCCCTGCGTCGAGATCGAAGAGTCCGTGATGATCGCGACGCCACCCGTCGTGAAGCTGCCGAAGGGGTCGTTTGCAACTCCATACGAGGCTCTGCCCGTGGCCGAATCGAAGCCGCCCAGCGTCGTGACCGTCACGTTCGTTGCGTCGATGCGACCGCCGTCGTGAATCGCGAGCCCGCTGGACCCCAGAGCGCCGGTGGCGGATATCCTGGAACCCGCGAGGTTCACGACACCGCCCAATTCCGCGACGACGACAGCGGCGTCGTTCCCGGTCGTCGTGATTGTGGAATTGGCGATATTGACGGTTCCCCCGCTCGTCGACGAAGGGCTGCTGCTGGGACCGCTGTAGACGCCGTTGGCGGTAAAGCCGGTCGCGGGGTCCAAGCCGCCCTTGGTCGTGACGGTGATCCCCGAGGCGGTCAGCGTCGTGCCGGAGTCTGTGACGACGACGCCCTTTGAGCCGTTCGCCGACGCCGTCAGCGTCGTCCCCGTAATTTGCGCCGTGGCGCCGGTCCCCACGTCAAAGGCGTTGGCGTCCGGCCCTGTGGTGGCGATCGAGCCGCCGCTGATTCTGGTCGTCGTCCCGGTCGCCTCCGTCACGACGCCGTTGGCGCCGGCGCCGCTGGTCGCGATCGTCGAATTGGTCAGCGACAGGGTTCCGCCCGAGGTCAGACCCCCAGGAAGGTAAGGGCCGTTGAAGGCGCCGTCGGCGTGATCGCCCGTCGTTGGATCGATTCCGCCTTTGGTCGCGACGCTGACGCCGCTCGCCGAGAGCGACGAACCTGCGCCGTTGACCGCGAGCCCGGTCGATCCGGCCCCGCTGGTCGTCACCGTCGCGCCGGTCAGCTGCACCGCGCCGTCGGCGTAGGCGACGACGGCCGCGGCGCTCGTCCCTGTGGTGGCGAGGGTCGTGGGGCCGCTTGCGCTCACGTCGACGGAAGTGGTCCCACCGCTCTCCGAAAAGATGGCGTGCGCTCCCGATCCTGCCGTCGTGAACGAGCCGCCGAGGATCGTCGTCGCGCCGCCGGTGCTGGTGAACACGGCGTGCATGTCCACTCCCTGCGTCGAAACGGACGTGTTGGTGAGCTTGGCGACGCCGCCGCTCGCGTAGCTTTCGAACGGGCCGTTGTAGACGCCGTAGGAATGTTGGCCCGAGACGAAGTAGTAAGCGCCCATCGTCGTGATCGTGACGTTTGTCGCGTCGATTTCGCCGCCGTTGATCCCCAGGCCGCCCGAGCCGTTGCCCGTCGTGCCGATCGCGGTTCCATTAAGCGAGACGAGGCCTCCGCTGTTGGTGGTGACGGCGTAGGCGGCGTTGCCAGTCGTGTTGACGGATCCGCCGTACAGCGTTGTCCTCCCGCCGTCTTCCGTCACGACGCCGTTTGAGCCGTCGCCGGAGGTCTTGATCGTCAGATTGGTCAGCGTGGCCGTCCCGCCGCCCGCGAAGTTCCCGCTGCCGTTGAAGACAGCTTCCGCATGGTCGTTGTTGGCGGCGTCGGTGGTCCCATGCGTGGTGACGGTGAGATTGGAGGCGGAAAGCGAGGACCGGGTTCCGTCGATGAACAGACCCTTCGCGCCGTCGCCCGTCGTGGTGACCGAAGTTCCGGTCACCGTGGTATTGCCGCCGCCCTCGGAGTGGATTCCGATCGAGTCCAACCCGGTCGTCTCAACCGATCCGCCGGTTACCGTCGTCACGCCGCCGGTCGATGTCGCTACGCCGGTCGCGTTGTGGCCCTCCGTCAGGATTGTGGAATTCGTGATTGAAAGGTTCCCCCCGGCCGCATAGCCGCCGCCGGGTCCGTTGTAGGCCCCGTCGGAGGTGTCCCCCGCCGGTATGATGCTCCCGCTTGTGGTGACCCGCACATTGTTTGCGATCAGGGTCCCGCCCGCTCCGTTGATCAAGAGGCCGGTGGACGCGTCTCCGCTCGTCGTCACGACGGTTCCGGTGATTGTTGCCGATCCGCCGTTTAGGACGCCGACCCCCTGAGAAAATTCTCCCGTCGTCGCGATCGAGCCGCCGTCCAGCGTAATCGCGCCGCCGGTATACGCCAGAACGCCGTCGGCATAGTCGCCGGTGGTCGAGATCGTCGTCCCGCCCGAGGAGGTGATGCTCGATCCTGCGCCGCTCGCGAAGAGCCCGAAGAATCCACGCCGGACGTCGTCACCGACCCGCCGCTGAGCGCGACCGTGCCGCCTGAATCCGCCTGAACTCCCGGGCTGTCGGCGCCTGTCGTCGTAATCGTCACCGGGCCTGTTGCGGCCAGGTTAGTGGTCGTTATGGCCGACCCTGCGCCCGTCGCATAGAGGCCAATGGCGTTGGTCCCTGCGGTCGAAACCGACCCGCCGTTCAGGGTGACCGCGCCACCCGCGTTCGCCAGTACGCCATGGGCGTACGCTCCGGCCGTCGAATCGTCGTCGAAGGGAACGCCGGTCGCAATCGCTGTCCCGTTGGAGGTGATGCTCGCTCCCGAGCCGCTCGCCCAGAGCCCGAAGGAGGTCTCGCCCGAAGTGCTGACCGAGCCGCCGTTGAGCGTCACCGCGCCGCCCGTTTGCGCCAGCACGCCGGGCGCATTGGACCCCGTCGTCGCGACCGTCGTGTAAGTTGTCACGTCGCCGAACAGATAGGGGAGCGTCGTAATGCTCGATCCTGCGCCTGTGGCATAAAGCCCGAGCGCGCCGGCACCGGAAGTGCTGACCGTGCCGCCGTTGATCGTCGTCACGCCTCCTGTGGCGGCGACCACGCCATCCGCCCCGGTTCCGGTGGTGGTGATGCTTGTGTTCGTCAACGTCATTAGGCCGCCCGCCGTGGTCCCCGGCCCAGCGCCGTTGTAGGCGCCGAAGGCGGGGATAGCGATGCCGCTGCTGCTATCGATGCCGCCGCTGGTCGTGATCGTGACGCCGGTCGCCGTCAGGGACGCGCCCGCGCCATTCACCGCGACGCCAATTCCTCCGTTTCCGGTCGTCTGGATCGTCAGCGGCGTCTCGCTCCCGCCGGTGAGCGTGATCTTGCTGCCCGCGCCGGCCGAAGCAACGGCGACCGCGCTCGCCCCGCTGGTGGTGATCGAGCCGCCGGTAAAGCTCGCGCTCCCTCCCTCCGCGGCGAACAACCCATCGGCGAAACTGCCCGTCTCCGAATCGAAGCCGCCGCTGGTGGTGACGTCGATGCCCGACATCGTGATCGTCGAACCGACGCCATCGACCAGGGCGCCCTGCGAGCCGTCGCCGGACGTCGTCACCGTTCCGCCGGTGAGGTTGATGGCTCCGCCGAAGGCCGCCAGCAGCGCGGGCGTCGTGACGCCCGTGGTCGCGAACGAGGCCGTGCCCTCCCCGTTAGTCAGGATCGTGCCGGGGCCTAACGACTCCCCCGCGACGACGCCGGGCGTCGCCGTCGAGTAGAGCCCGGAAGCAAAACACGTCTCTCCGGCGGAGGCGTGGATGAACGTGTCCGGTGGGGAGCCAGTGACGCAACTAGCGAACGCCGCGCTCGAGGACAGAAGGAGCGCGGCCAAGCCTATGAGAACGTGAAGCCGCCGCGAACGGGCGACGAGGCGAGAGTCAGCCGTGAACTCCGAAGCGCCCTGGGTTGGCGCGTTCCCCCCTTCTCCGCGAAGCGGGGAAGGTGGCCCGAAGGGCCGGATGGGGTGTGGAAAGCAGGTCTGGATCGATCTAGGTTCGGGCTGCTGTTCGTGCAATCCGACTTGCGCTCGAAGCAGCGGCCCATACCCTATCCGGCGCTCCGCGCCGCCTTCCCCAGCGGAGCTCGGGAGGGAACGCGTTGGCGATCCAAATTGCGTGAACCCGATACGCTCGTGGGAAAGGGCAGGGTTGGGGTTTTGCGCCGCCGCTTCGGTTTTCGGCGCGAAGCTATCCAACCTGAAGAGGCCGGCCCGACCGCACTCGCTGACCCTCCCCAAAAAGTGAGGAGGAAATTTCGCCGCTAATGTCCGCATAGCGCCCCCGCCGGGAATCCGCCTCCGCCGCCTCCGCCTATGGGACTGGCGGACGCATAGGCGCTGCCCGAGCAGAGCGAGGCGTCGCCGGCGCAAAGCGAAGCGAAATTGACCGGCGTCGAGGTCAGGCTCGCCTGAATTGTGCCGCCGGCTTTCTTCGCCGTCGCCGTTTGCCCGGGGTAGTTGAGATCGACGCAATCGCAGTGCGCGCCGCGCACGCCACTTTCGGCCCGCGAGCAATTGCGCCTTTGCTGCTCGAACGTGATTCCCGCTTTGCGCGGGCAGACGATCGCCTCTCCCTCGACCAGGGTGACCCGCGATTGCGGTCGGCTGACGTCGATGTCGAGGACGGTGCCGCGCACCCCGATCGAGGCGGTCGGCGTCGAGATGGTGTAGGCTCGCTTGTCGAGCGCGCCGGTGGTGAAGCGGAAAATGCCTTTGGCCAGATTGACGGTGAGTTGCTCGCTCGTCGCGCCGCCGGCATAGACGAACCGGTCGAGCTTCACCCGCGACGTCGGCCCGATCGCCAGATTGGTCGAATCGATGAAGATCAGCTTCGCCGTCGAGACCTCGCCGGTGCGGACGAGTTCGTCCCGAAAGACCGGATCTCCAGGATTGAGCGGACCCGCGGCCCCGGAAAGCTCGCGAGAGACCTGGTTGTGCGCCTGAGCGGTCGAACCAATGTTCTGCTGAGCCTGCGCGCTAGCGGTCGCCAGCGCGCACAACCCAATGATGGCGGACAACAAGGCCCGCGAGTAAGAAATTGCCCCCTCCCGCACTCAGAATCCTTGCGGTCGATTCTCCACAACATTTCGACTATTCGAGCAGGCTTCCGTAAAGTCAACATTCCGGCGCCTTTTCGCCCACAACTGGCCAACGTGTGACAAATTGGCAACTTCACAAAGTCGCCTGGCGGATCGCGCAAGGGGTGAGAACCGGCGAGATAATTGTCGCGCAGGAAGCCTCGAGCGCTCCGAATAAAAAAGGGCGCCCTCGAGGCGCCCCTCAAACGTCAGGCCGACGAAGGCCGGCTTACTTGATCTTCGTTTCCTTGAACTCGACGTGCTTGCGCGCAATCGGGTCGTATTTCTTGAAGGTCAGCTTTTCCGTCTTGGTGCGGGCGTTCTTCTTGGTGACGTAGAAATAGCCGGTGTCGGCGGTCGACAGGAGCTTGATCTTGAGCGAGGCGGCCTTGGCCATGGCGCGGCGTCCCTGAGCTTTTGGCGCTGGAGGCGCCGGAAACGAAAAAAGGCCCGCGGAACCCGCAGGCGCATGCGAGCGGCAAAATAATGAGGCCGGGTCGGAAGTCAAGCCGAACTTCGCCCGGATAATGGGTCCCGACTTATTAATTAAACGGGCCGAATCTCCCGTTGCCGAAGGGTCACTGCAAATTCCCTGTTCCTGCGGCCTTGCCGGATTTATTCCTCTGTTCGGCGACAAAAATTCGCTGTTCGTCGGCGTCGGGAATTTTGGCGCAAGCTGCTGGAATCATGCGTTCTTTTTGCCGCCTTTAGCCAATAAGCGCCCAAAAATGCGAAGTTCCCTGTTTTTTTCCCTGTTCCCAGGGAATTCGGCTAATCGTTCGCGCGGATCTAAGCGCGTGACGCGCGCCGGGCTCGTTTGGAGAAACGCATGAGGCACCTTTATTCGGGTCCGGTGTTCGAGATGGCCCGCGAGCAGTTCCACGTCATCGCCGACCATCTCGCGATCCCCGAGGACGAGCGGGACAGGCTCCTCTATCCGAAGCGCGCCATCGTCGTCTCCTGCCCGATTCACATGGACGACGGCTCGACTGAGGTGTTCGCCGGCTATCGGGTGCAGCATCATCTGACTCTCGGACCGGCTAAGGGCGGCACTCGCTTCGCCGCCAATGTCGACATCGGCGAGATCGCCGCGCTGGCGATCTGGATGAGCTGGAAATGCGCGCTCGCCGACCTGCCCTATGGCGGCGGCAAGGGCGGCGTCGCGGTCGACCCCGGATCGCTTTCGCTCAACGAACTCGAGAATCTGTCGCGCCGCTACATGCAGGAAATGATCCCCTTCGTCGGCCCCCGCGTCGACGTGATGGCGCCGGACATGGGCACCAACGAGCAGGTGATGGCCTGGTTCATGGACACCTATTCGATGTACCAGGGCGTCACCGTTCCGGAGATCGTCACCGGCAAGCCGGTCGGCACGGGAGGCACTTTGGGGCGGCGCGAGGCGACCGGCCACGGCGTCGCCTTTCTCGCCACCCGCGCGATGGAGGCGCTGGAGATCGACCCGAACGGGTCGAGCGCGATCGTGCAGGGCTTCGGCAACGTCGGCTCGCATGCGGCGTTGGGGCTCGCCGCGCGCGGCGTCAGGCTGATCGGCGTCAGCGACCACCGCGCGGCCTATTACGATCCGAGAGGTTTTGACGCGCGGACGCTGGTCGAGCACGTCCGAAGAGAGGGCTCGCTCGCCGGATGGTCGAGCGAAGCAGCGATCGATCCGCTCGCGCTGCTCGAGCAGCCTTGCGACGTTCTCGCGCCCTGCGCGGTCGAGCGGGTGATCGACGGCGAGCTCGCCCGGCGCCTGCGCTGCCGCGTCATCGCCGAGGGAGCGAACGGCCCGACCACGCCGGAGGCGGACCGGGTTCTCGCCGAGCGCAACGACGGGATCTTCGTCATCCCCGACATCCTCTGCAACGCCGGGGGGGTCATCGTCAGCTATTTCGAATGGGTGCAGGACCTGCAGCAGTATTTCTGGTCGAAGGACGAGGTGATGGACCGGCTGGAACGGGCGCTCGACCGCTGCTGGACCATGGTCGTCAATCGCGCCAAACGCGAGGGCGTGACCAACCGCACTGCGGCGATGGCGATCGGGGTCCAGCGGGTGATGCGGGCGAAGCAGGCGAGGGGACTGTTTCCGTGACGGTCGCCGCCGAACCGAAATCCGCTGGTGTCGACGGCGCCGGCGATCATGCGCCCCCCGGCGAAGCGCTCGTGCGTGACGCCGAGGCGGCCGACATGGCGGCGGTCCAAGGCATTTACGCCCACTACGTCTTGAAGTCGCTCGCCACCTTCGAGGAGATCCCGCCGACGCTCGAGGAGATGCTCTCGCGCAGGCAGGCCTCGCTCGATCTCGGCCTGCCTTATCTCGTCGCCGAAGCGGGAGGGGAGATTCTCGGCTTCGCCTATGGCGCAGCCTATCACAGCCGCGCGGCCTATCGCTTCGCCATCGAGGATTCGGTCTATGTCGCCGATGGGCTTAGGGGCAGGGGCATTGGCGCCGCCCTGCTCGCCGAGTTGATCGCACGATGCGAGCGCGGGCCCTGGCGGCAGATGCTCGCGATCGTCGGCGATAGCGCCAATGCGGGCTCGATCGCCTTGCATCGGCGCTTCGGCTTCGAGCTCGCCGGGACGCTTCGATCGGTTGGTTTCAAATTCGGCCAGTGGGTCGACACGCCGATCCTGCAGAGGGCGCTGGGGCCGGGCGATAGCCGACCTGCGGACGCCGCCTCGCCGTAGCCGCCGGTCTACTGGCTCGGACCCACCGCCTGCTGGCGCACCACGCCGACGATCGGCCCGATCGGCCCGACCTCGTCGTCGCGCTTGAGTTCCGGCGCATAGAGCGACGAGACGGAGCCGTCGAGGAAGAGGGCGTTCTTGCAGCCGAGACCGTCGCGGAAGAGGCGCGCGAAAGCGTTGAAAGTCACCGGTTCCTCGGCGATGGCGAACACGACCCCGCCCGCATCGGTAATCCCGACGCCATTGCGAATCTTTTCCGACGTGCCATTCGGTTGGATCCTCGGATGGATCTTGCCGTCGACGATCAGCATCGGCCCCGATTGGGTGGCGTAACGCGCGGCCGGCGGCGCTGAAAGGTAACGGCTCGTTTCGGTGACGCCCGCCGCGCCGTTGCCGATCCAGAACACGCCGTTCGGCTTCATGTGGAAATTGCTCTTGCCGCCCCCGCGGGTGTCGGCGTTGTGCAGCTTTTGGCCCTTTTCGACGTAGAGCCCGACGGGCGACTGGTCCTCCTTGAACATGCCGGCGTTCATGGCGAAGGTGAGCTGCTGGCCGGTCGTCCGCAATTCGTCGGCAAGGGCCGCGAAGGAGCCATAAGGGCGGCCGTCGGACCCCTTCCAGAAGAGACGCATCTCTTCGTGGCGAGGATCGAACGCGCAAACGGTGAACCTCGCCCCGTCGAAGTCCTTGGGGGCGCAGGCGGCCCTGGCCGGCGCCGCCCATCCGCAGGCGAGACCGACCATAACAATCAGAGCGGCGAATCCGTCGCGCCGCGGACATGGTGCTCGATCCTTCAACCAAACTCCCGCCGGGCGCGTCTCCATGCGCCCAATCCGCTCACCGAATCAACGCCAGCGAGAATAGCGCCGCGCGGCGCCTCGCGCCAAGGCCGTTCGGACAATCGAAAAAGCCGCAAGATCCGCCTTGTCAACAGTCATGGTTGTTCGGCGACACATGCGGGACCTCGGGTCAAAAATCTGCAGCCGATCGCCTCACAGCACCTTGCCGGGGTTCATGATCCCGTTCGGGTCGAGCGCGCCTTTGATTGCGCGCATCACCGCCAGCGACGCCGGGTCCTTCGTGCGCGCCATGAGCTCGCGCTTCAGGCGCCCGACGCCGTGCTCGGCGGAGAACGAGCCGCCGAGGCGCGCGACGACGGCGTGCACGACTTCGTTCATCGCATCCCAGCGCTCGAGAAAGGCGGCCTTGTCGGCGCCGATCGGCTGGGACACGTTGAAATGCATATTGCCGTCGCCGAGGTGGCCGAAGGCGCAGACGCGGGCGCCAGGTTCGAATGCCTCCACCGCCCGCGTCGCCTCGTCGAGGAGTTTTGGCGCGTCGCCGACCGCGACCGAAACGTCGTGCTTGATCGACCCGCCCTCGCGGATCTGCGCCTCGGGAATGCCTTCGCGCAAGCTCCAGAACTGGCGCCGCTGGTCGAGCGAGGCGGCAATCGCTGCGTCCTCGACGACGCCCCGCTCGAATGCAGCTTCGAGCGTCCCGGCGAGCGCCGCATCAAGACCATCGGGAACTTGCGACGACGCTTCCATCAAGACGTACCAGGCGTGCTGGACTCTCGAGCGGGGCGCGCGCGAGCCCGTGCTTCACCGTGATGTCGTAGGCCATGCGCCCGATCAGCTCGAAAGTCGTGATCCCGCCGCCGAGGCGCTTGCGGGCGAGCGCGAGCAACTCGAGCGCCTGCTCGGGGGTCGCGAGCCCGACGAAGGCGGTCGCGCGCGCCCGCGGATTGGGGAAGAGCCTCAGGGACGCGGCCGTCACGATTCCAAGCGTGCCCTCCGAGCCGACGAACAGCCCTTTGACGTCGTAGCCGGTATTGTCCTTGCGCAGCTTGCTCAGCGCGTTGACGATCCGCCCGTCGGGCAGGACCGCCTCGACGCCGGTGACGAGATCGCGCGCATTGCCGTAGGCGATCACCGTCAGGCCGCCCGCGTTGGTCGAGACGTTGCCGCCGATCGTGCAGGTCCCTTCGGCCGCAAGGGACAGCGGAAACAACCTGTCCGCGGCGAGCGCCGCGGCCTGCGCCTCGGCGAGCGTCACCCCCGCCTCGCAGATCATCACGTCGGCGTGCGGATCGACCTCGCGGACTTGTCTTCAGCCTCTGGGTCGAGAGGATGATTTCGTCGCCGCTTTCGTCCGGCGTCTGGCCGCCGACGAGGCCGGTGTTGCCGCCTTGCGGCACAAGGCCGATCCGCGCCTCGTTGCAAAAGGCCGGCGATGGCTGCGACCTCGTCGGTCGAGCCCGGCCGAACGAGGGCGAGCGCCTTTCCCTGATAGAGGCCGCGCGGCTCGATCAGCGCGCCGGCGAAGAGGGCGGGATCGGTCAGCACATGCCGTGCGCCGACAATGCCTTGCAGAGCCTGAAGCGCGGCGTTGCGGCCTGAGTTCAACCGAGAAGCCTCCGAGCGCGCGGCTTTGCGCGCGGACGGCGAAAGACGGCGGCGATCTCGACATGCGGGGAAAAGCGGAACTGGTCAAGCGGCGCAATCCGCTCGATGCGAAAGCCGCCGTCGACAAGGATGCGGGCGTCACGGGCGAAGGTCGCCGGGTTACAAGACACGGCGACGACCAGCGGCAAGGCGCTTGCGGCGAATTCACGCGCCTGCGCCTCCGCCCCGGCGCGCGGCGGATCGAACAGGGCGCCGTCGAGAGCGGAAAGCTCCTCGGCGCGCAGCGGGCGGCGAAAGAGGTCCCGCGTCTCGGCGACGACTTTGCGCAAGCCGAGGGCGGTCGCTGCGCCGCGTTCGAGCGCGGCGATCGAGGCTGGATGGAAATCGGCGGCGAAAACCTCGCGTCTCCTGGCGAGGCGAAGGGCGAAGGCGCCCGCGCCGCAGAAGAGATCCGCGACCTTTTTGGCGTCCTTGAACGCCTCTTCCGCGAATTCGGCCATACGCTCCTCGCCGGCCTCGGTCGCCTGCAGAAATCCCCCGGGCGGCAGCGCGACGAGCGCCTCGCCGAAGGCGACCCGCGTCGGGCGGCGCTCGATCACCACCGCGCCGTGATTGGACGACGCGCGCGAGGTCGAGCTGCTCGGCCGAGCGCGACGATCTTCTGCATCTCGGCCACTTCGAGCGGGCCAGAGCCGCGCAGGTCGACGTCGAGTCCCTCGAGCGTCGCAGTCACGCCGATGTCGAGCGGCTTGCAGAGGCCCCGCAGATCCCCGGCGAGGGCGCGCGCCGCCCGAACGGCATGCGCCATTCCGGGTGCGAACAGAGGGCATTCGGCGATGGATACGATGTCGTGCGAGCGCGCCCGCATGAAGCCGACCTCGTCCGGCCGCCCGTGCGGAAAACGCGCGTGGAAAGTCGCCCGCCGCCGCCCCGCGCCATGCGCGTCGATCAACGGCAAAACTTCGGCCTCGATGCGCGCCCGCTGCAGCGCCTCGACGACGAGGCCGCGCTTCCACTCGCGATAGAGGGTTTCGGACATGTGCTGGGCCGCGCAGCCGCCGCAACTGCCGAACCAGCGGCAGAAGGGTTTTGCCCGCTCGGGGCTCGGGCTCGGCGCTCGACAAGCTCGGCTGCCGGCCGCTGTCGAACGCGCGCTCGCTCGCCGGGCAATGCTCCGGGAACGAGCGCGCCGCCTTCCGCGATCCCGTAGCCGCGCGCGTCGAGGGCGACGATCGTGAGCTCCTCCAATGCTTCAGCCATTCCGCGCCGCCGTGAGGAACTCCCGGGCCCCGGCGCCGCCGAGCACCGGCGAGGGGATGAGGCCGATGAGGGTCCACCCCTGCGCCGCGATGCATGCGCTGACCGTCGTCGCAGGCGCGCTTGAGGGCCTCTTCGCTTCGGACACGACCCTTGACGATCTCGGCCGGACCGACCTCGAATTGCGGCTTGATCAGGCTGACGAGCCAGGCTGGCCGCGCCGCCATCCTCAGGACATGCGGCAGAACAAGCCGCTGCGAGATGAAGCTCACGTCGCAGACGATCGCGCCCGGCGGCTCGCCGATCACCTCCGCGCGTCAGGGCGCGCGCGTCGAGACCTTCGAACGAGCGGACGCGCGGGTCCGCAGCGATCCTCGGGTCGAGCTGGCCGTGGCCGACGTCGACCGCCGTCACCATTCTCGCGCCGCGCCGCAGCAGGACGTCGGTGAAGCCGCCGGTCGAGGCGCCGACGTCGAGGCAGGCGAGGCCGGCCGGATCGAGCCCGAAGGCGTCGAGAGCGGCCGCGAGCTTCAATCCGCCGCGCGAGACGTAAGGGTGGGGCGCTTGCGCCTCGATCGCGGCGCGCCTCGTCGATCTCCTCCGAGGACTTGCCGACGGCGATACCGCCGACGCAGACCAGCCCCGCGGCGATGGCCGCCTGCGCCCGAGCCCGGCTCGGAAAGAGCCCCCGCTCGACGAGGACGATATCGGCCCGCTTGCGCATCCCCTCACCCCGGCCCTCTCCTGCAAGCGGGAGAGGGGGCGCGATCCCTTCTCCCGCTTGCGGGAGAAGGTGGCGCGAAGCGCCGGATGAGGGTTTTGCGGCTCAAGCCCAGCCCGCTCCCCCTCACTCCGGCAGCCCGGCCCGGCGCAGCGCGCCGTCCATTTTCTCGCGGTAGGCGGCGTCGAAACAGACGAGCTTGTAGAACGCGTCGGCCTCGCGGATCGTCATCGTCGGGTACATTTTCAACAGCGCCGCGACCTGCGCCTTGGCCTCGTCGATCCGTCCAAGAAACGGGAGAGTGTAGGCGAGATCGAGATGCGAGAGCCAGAACGATTCGATGTAGGCGACGCTGAAAGTCTTCGTAGGCCTCTTGATACTCGCCGCGGAACCAGGCGCGCTTCGCCGCCGGCCACCACCAGTACGGAACGGCGGCGGGACCTGCCAACTTGATGGCCTTTTCGGCAAGTGCGGTCCCTTCATCCCAGTGACCCGTGAACGCCACCCAAAGTCCGAGGCTCCCCAATATGTTGGCGTTGTAGGGGCTGAGCGCCGCCGCCTTTTCCGCTTCGATCTGAACGCGGTCCGCTTGACATGTGGCGTAATAGCCCATCGCGACGAAAAACTGAGTCGGCCGTCCAATGGCGCGAGATCTTGGGCGCGCAAAGCTGCATGCAACTCCGGGCCTGCAAGATGGGCGCGCTTTGCGACGCTCGCCTCGTCCGGCGGCAGTCCCCAGCCCCAAACCCTCTGGTTCTGGATGACCTCGGTGAGCGCTTCCCACACATTGGCGTTGGAGGGCTCACGCTGGGCTGCCGCCTCCAAGCACTTGCGAGCAGGCGCGACCGTGCCTGGCATGGTGGGGGTCGCAAAGCCCAGCAGAACACAACCCCAGGTCGTTTTCGCGATGTCGCCGGCGGACGAAAGGCGAGCGCGCTCAGCATCCAGGATCACGTCGCTCAATAGCCCTGACCGCGCTCCCCGCGATTTCATCCTCAGCCGCAGGCGCATTGGCGCTTTCGAGGATCGGCGAAATCGTTCGAGACCACAGGCGTGCGCCGGAATGGACGTTATCGACCTGAAACGTCACGCGCAGCGCATCGCCCCCAGCCTCCACGTCTCCAGTGACGACGTAGTCGGCGTGCAATTGCCGCCCGACTTCGATCGGATCGGCCGCGCCCCCCGAACGGCCGACGATCCGCCAGATCGTCTCGTTGCCGGCAGCATCCCTCGTTTTCTGACTGATGCGTTGCGCGAGCGGATCGTATTGGGGATTGCCCGTCGCGTTGGCGAACGGCAGGATCGCGATCGTCGGCACGCCGGAACGGACCGATGGCGCCGAATCCGAGGACGCCGTGGTCGTCGAAGGTCGGGCGCCGACGAAATGCCAGGCTGCGGCTGCGACGACGATGAGAGACGCGAGCGCGGCGAGCGCCGGAACGAGCGAACCCCGGCGGATGGGAGCGGGCTTCGGCCGCTCGGCCGGCTTGCCAACCTCGACCGAATAGGCGCGCATTGGCTCCACGATGTTCTTGAGCTTTTGGTGGCCGAGGTCGGTGACCGCGACATCGAGCCGCGCCTTCACCTGCCGATAGGCGTCCTCGGATATGCAGATGGCGCCAGGCTTTGCGACTCCCCTCGAGGCGTGCGGCGATATTGACGCCATCGCCCATCAGGTCGCCGTCGTCCTCCTCCACGACGTCGCCGACGTGAACCCCCATACGGAACACGATGCGCTGGTCCTCAGGCACCCCCGAGTTGCGCTCGACCATCGCGTTCTGAACTTCGATTGCACAGCGCATGGCGTCGACGACGCTACGGAACTCGACGATCGCGCCGTCGCCGGTGCGCTTGACGACCCTGCCGTGATGCACCGCGATGGTAGGATCGATTAGGTCGCTGCGCAACGCACGAAGCCGCGCCAGCGTGCGGTCCTCGTCCGCGCCGGCGAGGCGCGAGAAGCCGACGACGTCAGCGGCGAGAATTGCTGCGAGTTTCCGGGTTTCGACCACGACGCTTTCCTCGTCCCCCCAAAATCACGACGCCGCGCAAAAACGGCCACCAACGCGGATTGCGAACGAGATTAATCTAATGCGCAAAATCTGTAGGCGTAAAATTTGCCAAAATGGGTATCCCCTTCACACCCGCTCGACTGCGGGCCGCGGTGGAGTGCCGCCAACGATCGATTTGTACGGCGCAGGGCAGATGGCAACTGCCTGTTGGGCCAGCCGGTGGAAGAGGAGCCCCCTTGCCTGTGAACGTCGCCGATTGAACCGGAAGGTGAATTCGTCGAGGTAGTAGTCAAGATGCGGATGCTGAATGCCGCCCTGGTGAGTTCCGACCAGCCATCGTTTGAGCAGCGAGGCCACGAGGTGGACGCGCGGCATGACTTCGTGAGCCGGATCGGGGCTATCGCTTATGACGCTGACGTCGCGCCGATAACCAGCCGCCGCCAGCCCGTTGTAGCCACGCCAGCCGTCGGTGTGGATCATCGCCCCCGGCACAACGACGTCCCGGACAAACGTTATCAGGGTGTCCGCCGATACATCTTCGATGCGCCGCAGGCGGATACGACCAATTCCGCGCCCGCTCTTTTCGGCCGCCACAGCGATGATCGCCTTGGTTTCGGCTCCCCGCCCACGTTTACCCTCTTCCGCGCCGCCGACATAGGTTTCGTCCACTTCGATCTCGCCACTGAGATTGTCTCGCCCTGGACGCACCATCGCGCGCCGCAGCTTGTGCAGCCAAGTCCAGGCGGTCTCATAGCTACCAAGCCCCAATTCCCTCTGGAGCCCGAGCGCACTGACTCGGAACCATTGGTCCATTTCGTGAAAGGTCCGGGGATAATCGGTTCCGGGAATGGATGAACGGCGCTTTCCATCGTCGGATGGTAGCGCCGGGTATAGCGGGTGTGAAGGGGATACCCATTTTTGCCAATTCTAACGTCGCTCGACCCCATTCTCGTGCGACATCATGAGAGGAGTGGTTTTGTATCGCCTCGCCAGCGCGAGCCCCACCGCCGCGCCGACCAGGACTGCGCCGGTCACCCGGTTGCGCAACCCGCCGAACCGGGCGACCAGCGGGCGCGCGCGGCCGGCCAGCAAAGCCCAGCCGCCGTCGATGACGAGCGCGGTCGAAACGAACGCCACGCTGAGGATCGCCATCTGCCTGCCGAGCGGAGCCGACGGATCGAGGAACTGCGGAAAGAAAGCCGCGTAGAAGGCGAGCGTCTTCGGGTTTGTGAGCGAGACGAGGAAGCCACGACCCAAAACCTTGCCGGGCGGTACAGCGCGCACGCCATCGAGATTATCCGCCGGTTCGCGCCACGCGCGGAACCCGAGCCAGACGAGATAGGCGACGCCGAGCCAACGCAGAACCGCGAACGCCTGCGCGAGCGCGCCGAGAAGCGCCGTGACGCCAAACGCCGCGACCGCGAGCTGGACGACCATCGCCGCGCTCGTTCCGGCGACCGTCACGAGTCCGGCCCGCGCGCCGAAGGCCAGGCTGTTCGCGACGATCAGCGCGACGTTCGGGCCAGGAATCAGCATCAGGATTGTGGTCGCGCCGAGGAAGGCGCTGAACAGGGCAGGGGACATTGGCCTCCAGAGGGCTTTCACGCGAGTATCGCCACAAAGGCATAAGAACGCCAGCGGACGGGTCGGCTTGTGTCGGGTTTCGACCAACGACCGAGGAACCATATATCCGCGATGTCAACAAGATAAGGTCGTGTTATCGACAAATTCTGTTGACGGCGGACGCCTCAGGCGACATATCTCGATCAAGAGGACTGTCGGGGCTCCGAAAAAAGTCTTGCCTGATTGGGATTGGAATGCGTAGGGCGGTCGCGATCTTATTCACCGCAGGTATGCTGTTCTTGCCGCAGTCCTTCGCTTCGGCGGGAACCCCCACCATCGTTTCCTCACGTGCAGCGTCCCTGGTCAGCCCAGGAAGCGAGACGGCTGTCGATGATCTCGGCAAAGGCTTCGGTCCCGACGATGTCCTCGGAACTCGCCGCCCGATGACGCTTGCAGTCAACGGCCGCCTCGTGGCGACCGTAGGCGATCCGGCTTCCGCAATGACGGCGAACAGGTGGAACTGGACATTTCTGCTGCTCGGTTGCGCCGGCTTGGTCATGGCGAGTTTGGCGCGTCGTCCAGTGCGCCGCATCGTGATTTCCGCTTAACTCTCGCGCGCCCGAGCACTGGGTGGCGGCCGCGCCGCGGGCGGCCATTGTGTTTTCGACGTTCGCCGAGGCCAAGGAGGGCGGAACGAACTCGGCGTCGGTCACGTTGCCTGGCGGGGGCGGCGCATCGGGCGGCCCACGGGGCTCGCATGGTGTCCATTCCCATTGCGCTCGACGCGCTGAATTTCCTTTCGGCCGACGTCCGAAACCTGTTCGGGCCCTTCATCAACGTCTATCTCGTCACCGGCCGGCACTGGACTCAGACCGATGTCGGCGTCGTAATCACCGGGAGCGGTCTTCTCGGGCTTGCCCTGCAGACGCCGATCGGCGCCGCGATCGACGTGATCCGCGCCAAGCGCGGGGTCATCGTCGCGACCATGGCGGCGATGACGGTCGCCGCCTTGATCATCTTCGCCATGCCGACCTTCTGGTGGATGGCGGTCGCGACCGGCATTCTCTCGCTGGCCGGCGACGCCTTCGTTCCGGCCGTTGCGGCGCTGACCCTTGGCCTCGTCAGCAAAGACGCGCTGGCCCGGCGGCTCGGCCGCAATTCGGCCTTCGACCACGGCGGCAACATCGCGATTGCACTCGTTGCAGGCGGGGTCGGCGCCCTGTTTTCCCAGCGGGCGGTGTTTCTGATGGCGCCCGTCTTCGCCGCGCTGACTTCGGCTGCGGTCCTGATGATTCCGCCTGGCGCGATCGATCAGGACCGAGCGCGCGATCTCGCAAGCGGCGGCGGCGATGGCGCGGCGCAAGGCTACGGCGTGCTGTTTCGCACGCGGCCCCTGATGATTTTCGCGGTCTGCGCGCTGTTCTTCCACTTCGCCAACGCCCCGTTGCTGCCGCTGGTCGGACAGAAGCTTGCGCTGCAATTCCCGGACGAGGCGACGGCGATGCTGTCCTTCTGCATGGTCGCCGCGCAGGGCGTGATGCTGCCGATCGCCATTCTCGTTGGCCGCAATGCCGACAGGTTGGGCCGCCGGCCGATCTTTCTCATCGCCTTCACCGTGCTGCCGATCCGCGCCGCGCTCTACATCGCTGTCCAACAACGCCTTCTGGCTCCTCGGCGTGCAGCTTCTCGACGGCGTCGGCGCCGGCATCTATCAGGCGCTGACTCCGCTCCTGATCGCCGACGTCATGCGCGGCACCGGGCGGTACAATCTGGCGCAGGGAGCGATCGCGACCACCCAGGGCGTGGGCGCGTCGATCAGCGCATTGGCGGCGGGCGAAGTGACTGACCATTTCGGCTATTCGGCCGCGTTCCTGTTTCTGGCCGGCGCCGCTGCGGTCGCCTGGGCGGTGTTCATGCTGCTGATGCCGGAGACGCGCGACTCCGACGCGATCGCGCCCGGGCAAGCGGAAGCCGCGGCGCATGAAGGTTCGTCGGGTCGATGAACGCTTCGAGCCTCGCCGCACTCGCCATCCTCGTTGCGACCTATGTCGGCGTTGCGGCCGGCGGCGTCCCGGGCCTCCGCCTCGACCGGTCGGGCATCGCCTTCCTTGGCGGCGCGGCGATGATCGCGCTCGGCCCCTTCAGCCTGGAAGATGCGTTCCGCGCCATCGACTTGAACACGATCGCCCTGCTCGTCGGCATGATGATCGTCGTGGCGCACCTCAAAGTCTCGGGGGCGTTCCGAGCGCTCGGATCGCTTGCGGTCGAGCACGCCCACGCGCCGTTCATTCTTTTGGTCACGGTGACGATCCTCGCGGGCGTCCTCTCGGCCTTCCTGGTCAACGACGCGATCTGTCTCGTGATGACGCCGATCGTCATGCAGGTCGTGCGCGCGCTCGGACGGAACCCTGTCCCCTATCTCGTCGCGACCGCGACCGCCTCCAACTGCGGCAGCGTCGCGACGATCACCGGCAATCCACAGAACATGGTGATCGGGGCGACGTCGAAGATTTCCTATCCGGCGTTCGCCGCCGCGCTCTCGCCGGTCGCCGCCTTCGGGCTCGTTGCGGTCATTGTCGTGGTCTGGCTCGTGTTCCACAAGGAATTCGCAACCGATGGGGCGATCAACCCGCATCTGAAGCCCGGCCGCATGCATAGCGGCCAGGTGGTGAAGGCAAGCCTCGTCTGCGCCGGGCTCGCAATCGCCTTCTTCGCCGGTGTTCCGCCGGCCGAAGCCGCCGTCGTCGGCGGGGCGATCCTTCTGTTCACCCGCCAGATCAAGCCCATGCGGATCTACCGGGAGATCGACGGGCCGCTGCTCCTCCTGTTCGCCGGCCTCTTTATCGTCGTCGCCGGGGCGGAGCGCGCGCTCCTGACCCCTGACCGCGTCGCAATGGCGCAGAGCTTCGGCCTCGATGTCCCCTGGCGCCTGTCGCTGTTCACCGCGGTCCTGTCGAATATCGTCAGCAACGTGCCGGCGGTTCTGATCCTCCGGCCGTTCATCCCGAGCTTTGTCGATCCGCAACGCGCCTGGCTCGTTGTCGCGATGGCCTCGACGCTGGCGGGCAACCTCACCCTGATCGGCTCGGTCGCCAATCTGATTGTCGCCGAGCGGGCGCGGTCGGAAGGCGTTCCGATCAGCTTCTGGGCCTATTTCAAAGTCGGCCTGCCGCTGACGCTTCTCACGCTCGCGGCTGGAACGGCCTGGCTGACGTGGCGGTAAGCGCGGGCGTCAGGCCTCATAATTGTGGGCGAAGTCCTCCGGCGGGTTGGGACCCCAGACGTAGAAGGAATCCTCCGGCGAATGATCGCCGCTTTGCCAGTCGCGGTCGGCCGGGACGTAGTCGATGCCGGCCGAATATTCCGAAAAACTGCCCCACGGGTCGCGGACATAGTGAAAATAATTCGAGCCGAGCACGTGCCGGCCGAAGCCCCAGCCCCGGTCGTAGCCCTTGCCGAGCATATAGGTCGCTCCCAGCCCGATATCGTCGACGCTGCCGACGTCCCAGCTGAGATGATGGAAACCCGGCGCATTCGAATGGACGAAAGCAAGGAGGTGATGGTCGCTGCCGTGGATGCCGTGCAGAAAGGCGATGCCGTCCGCCGGAATGGTCGGACAGGCGCAGGCCGAGGACGCGGGTATAGAAGTCGATCGCCTGTCTCACGTCACGGGTGAACAGGAGAACGTGCGACAGGCGGCGAGGATAGGTGCGCGGGGCGGCCATTCGGCCCGGCGCGCCGCGCTCGTTCGGTCCGGTCGAAGTGAAGACCAAGGTGGATTTCTCGTTCGGCGACGATTTTTCGGCGGCCTTGATCTCGATGAGATTGCCGTCATGATCGTTCAGCCAGAGCCCGTTCGAATCGACGCCGGCGGGCGGATCGAGCCGCCGGATCGCCAGGGTCCGGAGGCGCTCGGCGAAGCGCTCGAGATCGTCCTCGAACGCGCCGAACGACAGGTAGCCGAGCTTCTTGCGCGGGCCTTCGCCGATCGTGCCCCAGAGATGCGTGTGGCCTTGCGTCTTCAGCGTGAGCTCGCCGCGTTGCTCGCCGATTTCGAGTCCAAACGCGTCGTAAAAGGTCTTCGCAGTCGTAAGGTCGGGGACGGCGAAGTGAAACCGGTCGAGCGAATGAATCCCGAGTTCGCCCGGGCGGCCGGTCAGGCCCGACAGTTCCGCGGATTGCAGTCATCGGCGTTCCTTCCTTTTGGCGGAACGCTAGCGCATATCGGTCCTCGCCGCCATGCCCGGTGCGTTCGCAGCCTAGCGCACCCGCGCGTTGCCCGTGTTGGACGGCGACCCGCCGAGTTCGAGCGGCGCGTTATCTTGCGGCGGAGGAAGGGGCCGAACGACGACCGCGGCCTTGGGCTTGGCGCGCTTCTTCGGCTGCGGGGCCGGCGCCGTCTGGGGCGATTGCGCCGGGTTCGGCTCCGCCGAAGCGTCCGGGTTGTCCTTATCCGGCGTCGAGGCCTCGACCTGCGGCGCGTCGTGAATGATCGTCGTCCCGCCTTTGCAGCCGGTCAGCCAGACGTCGTAGATCGGATGCTCGACCCCGTGCAGGCCAGGGCTGTCGGCGAACATCCAGCCGGAAAAGATCCGCTTCTCCTTCTTGTTCTCGTCGATCTCGTCGACCTGGGCGAAGGCGTCGGTCTGCGGCTGCTCGGTCGGCGGGCGCGAGTAGCAGACCCTTGGCGTGATCTGCAGCGTGCCGAACTGGACCGTCTCGTTGATCGCAACCTCGAAGGAGATGATTCGCCCGGTGATCTTGTCGAGGCCGTTGAACACCGCCGTCGGGTTGCTGATCTTGTCGGCTCTCGCCGGCCCGGCGCCGAGGCCGAGCGCGCAGGCGATGAGCGCGCAGGAAGGCTCGCCCCTCGGCTTGCGCGGGCGCGAAACGGGCCCTTTCCGAGCGCGAACCGGGTGTTCAGAAACTGCATGCGGGCCGATCTGCCGGTGAAGCGCGGCTAAATGAAGGCGCTCAGGGGCCCGGGCTCCAGGCCTCATAGTCGCCGGCGGTCGGCTGTCGCGGGCCGTGACGCAGGATCGACCCCTTGGGGCGGATCGCCGCCGGGGTCCCGGTCGGGTTGCCGATGTGGGGCAATTGCCACGGATGGGGCTTATAGTCTTCCTCGGTCGGAGCGACGTCGACGGTATGGTGCAGCCAGCCGTTCCAGCCCGGCGGCGTCATCGAGGCCTCGGAAATCCCGTTATAGATGACCCAGCGCCGCTCGAAGCCGAGCGCCGGATCGATCTTGCCGCCTCGCGATCGGTAATAGGCGTTGCCGAACTCGTCGTGCCCGACCAGTTCGCCGTGACGGCGGGTGTAGAACAGGGTGTTGAGGGTCGCCCCGTTCCACCATGTGAAGAACCGCAGAAAAAACTGCTTCATCCGTCGAAGGCCAATGTCGTCTCAATCCCGCCCGCGGCGGGCGCGCGGGACTATGGCGAGGCGGGCCGGCCTGTCCAGTCGATCTTTGCGGCGATCGGCGCCGCGCCGACCTCTTGCGCGCCCCCGCCGACTCGGACGATGCTGTCAATCGGACGCTGCGTTAACGTTGCATTATACATTGTTATCCACAATATGTTGTGTTGAGAGCGCGACGTCGTCACAAGGTGTTGACGCTTTCGCCGGAGAGTCGTAGTCTTCGAGTCGTTCGGGAAAAGCAGGCGCGAGCCTGCTCGAGGGTGCGGGTTTCCGGCCCCGCCGAACGGGTCAAGCGGTTCGCAGATTTGGGCATATCGGGCGGCGGGGAGCGCGAGGAATCGTCGCGCCCATGCCCTTCGCCGCGAACGCCGTTCGAAGCGGAACATGGCGCGCCGGGCCCTGTTCGAGGTCGAGGATCACGAGGCGGGCGGCGGCGGGCCGCCATGAGATCGAGGGCGAGACAGATGAGAATCGAGCGGCATTATACGCAGTCGGGCGCATCCCCCTATGACCTGATCGCCTTCGCCACGACCAGGAGCGAGATCCGCAATCCGGACGGCTCGGTCGTCTTCTCGCTCGACAACATCGAGGTTCCGTCCGCCTGGAGCCAGGTCGCGGCCGACGTGCTGGCGCAGAAATATTTCCGCAAGGCGGGCGTCCCGTCGCGCCTCAGGCGGATCGAGGAGAACAGCGTGCCGTCGTTCCTGTGGCGGTCGGCGGCGGACGAGGAGGCGCTTGAGAAGCTTCCCAAGGACCAGCGCTATGTCTCTGAAATCTCGGCCAAACAGGTGTTCGACCGGCTCGCCGGCGCGTGGGCCTACTGGGGCTGGAAGGCCGGCTCTTTCGACGGGGAGGAGGACGCGCGCGCCTATTACGACGAGATGCGTTTCATGCTGGCGCGCCAGATCGCCGCGCCCAATTCGCCGCAATGGTTCAACACCGGCCTCCATTGGGCCTATGGCGTCGACGGGCCGAGCCAGGGCCATTATTACGTCGACTTCGAGACCGGCAAGCTGGTCAAATCGAAGTCGGCCTACGAGCATCCGCAGCCGCACGCCTGCTTCATCCAGTCGGTCGCCGACGACCTCGTCAACGAGGGCGGCATCATGGACCTCTGGGTGCGGGAAGCGCGCCTGTTCAAATACGGCTCGGGCACCGGCTCCAATTTCTCCGCCCTGCGCGGGGAGAACGAGAAACTGTCGGGCGGCGGCCGCTCCTCCGGCCTCATGTCGTTCCTGAAGATCGGCGACCGGGCGGCGGGCGCGATCAAGTCGGGCGGCACGACGCGCCGCGCCGCCAAGATGGTCGTCGTCGACGTCGATCACCCCGACATCGAGGCCTATATCGGCTGGAAGGTGAAGGAGGAGCAGAAGGTCGCCGCGCTCGCCGCCGGCTCCAAGCTCGTCAAGCGCCACCTGAAGGCGATCCTGAAGGCCTGCGTCAATTGCGAAGGCTCGGGCGACGACTGCTTCAACGTCGAGAAGAACCCGGCCTTGAAGCGCGAGGTCAAGGCCGCGCGGCGGAACGACGTGCCGGACGGCATCATCGGCCGGATCATCGCCTACGCCCGCCAGGGCTACACGACGCTCGAATTCGACACCTACGACACCGACTGGGAGTCGGAGGCCTATCTCACCGTCTCGGGCCAGAACTCGAACAATTCGGTGCGCGTCACCGACGCGTTCCTGCACGCGGTCGAGTCCGACGGCGACTGGACGCTCACCCGCCGCCTCGACGGCAAGCCGTCGAAGACCATGAAGGCCCGCGACTTGTGGGAGAAGATCGGCTACGCCGCCTGGGCCTCGGCCGACCCTGGCGTCCAGTACCACACCACCATCAACGACTGGCACACCTGCCCGGCGTCGGGGCCGATCCGCGCCTCCAATCCGTGCTCGGAATACATGTTCCTCGACGACACGGCGTGCAATCTGGCCTCGCTGAACCTCCTCCAGTTTCTCAATCCCGAGACGAAAGCCTTTGATATCGCGTGCTTACGAGCATGCCGTAAAACTGTGGACGCTGACGCTCGAAATCTCGGTCGCCATGGCGCAGTTCCCCTCGAAGGAGATCGCGCGCCTCTCCTATGACTACCGGACGCTTGGCCTCGGCTACGCCAACATCGGCGGCCTCTTGATGTCCTGCGGCATCCCTTACGACAGCGACGAGGGGCGGGCGATCTGCGGCGCGCTCTCCGCCGTGCTGACCGGCCGCGCCTATGCCACCTCGGCCGAGATCGCCGGCAAGAGCGGCGCCTTCCCCGGCTATAAGCCGAATGCGGACGCGATGCTGCGCGTCATCCGCAACCACAAGCGCGCCGCCGACGGCGAGGTTTCTGGCTACGAGCAGCTGTCGGTCGCCCCGACCCCGCTCGACCATGCCTCGCTGATCAAGGCCGGCCCCGCCTTCGACCACTTGAGCGAAGCGGCGCGCGCGGCCTGGAGCGCGGCGCTGGCGCTCGGTGAGAAGCATGGGTTCCGCAATGCGCAGGTCTCGGTCGTCGCCCCGACCGGCACGATCGGGCTGGTGATGGACTGCGACACGACCGGCATCGAGCCCGACTTCGCCCTGGTCAAGTTCAAGAAGCTCGCCGGCGGCGGCTATTTCAAGATCATCAACCGCGGCGTGCCGGACGCGCTGCGGGCGCTTGGCTATAACGAGAAGGCGATCGAGGACATGGTCGCCTATGCGGTCGGCCGGGCGACCCTCGCCCATGCGCCCTCGATCAACCATTCCGCCTTGCGCGCCAAGGGCTTTCCGGAGGCGCGCGATCGACAAGGTCGAGGCGGCGCTGAAGGCCGCCTTCGACATCCGCTTCGTGTTCAACAAATGGACGCTCGGCGCGGAGACTCTCAGCGGGGCGCTGAAGATTTCCGCCGAACGCTATGAGGCGCCGGGCTTCGACCTCCTCTCGGCGCTCGGCTTCTCCAAGGCCGAGATCGAGGCCGCCAACATTTACGCCTGCGGCGCCATGACCCTGGAGGGCGCTCCTCATCTAAAGCATGAGCATTATCCGGTGTTCGACTGCGCCAATCCGTGCGGCCGGACGGGCAAGCGCTATCTCTCGGTCGAGAGCCACATCCGGATGATGGCGGCGGCGCAGCCATTCATCACCGGGGCGATCTCGAAGACGATCAACATGCCGAACGACGCCACCGTCGAGGATTGCAAGGACGCCTATCTGCTGAGCTGGCGGCTTGGCCTGAAGGCGAACGCCCTCTACCGCGACGGCTCGAAACTCTCTCAGCCCTTGAACGCGCAACTGATCGAGAGCGACGACGAGGAAGAGGAGGCGCTCGAGACCTTGATCGCCGCCAATGCCCCGGCGCGGGCGATGCAGATCGCCGAAAAGATCGTCGAGCGGGTGATCGAAAGGGTCGAGCGCACGCGCGAGCGGGAGAAGCTGCCGGATCGCCGCAAGGGCTATACCCAGAAGGCGGTGGTCGGGAACCACAAGGTCTACTTGCGCACCGGCGAGTACCAGGACGGGCGGCTCGGCGAGATTTTCATCGACATGCACAAGGAGGGCGCCGCCTTCCGGAGCCTGATGAACAATTTCGCCATCGCGATCTCGCTCGGCCTGCAATATGGCGTGCCGCTGGAGGAATATGTCGAGGCCTTCACCTTCACCCGCTTCGAGCCGGCCGGCTTCGTCCAGGGCAACGACGCGATCAAGAACGCGACCTCGATCCTCGACTACATTTTCCGCGAACTGGCCATCTCCTACCTCGGCCGCAACGACCTTGCCCATGTCGCGCCGGAGGAGATCGGCAACACCGTGCTCGGCGGCGGCGTCGGCCAGGACAAGGCGCCGGCGCCCGGCGCCCGGCGGCGTCGTCGGTCATCTCCAACGGTCTTTTGCGCGCGAAGCCCGGCACAAGCTGATGCTGGTGCGCGGCGCGACCGGCGGCGAAGCGCCGGCGGTGCAGGCCGCCGGCGGCTCGGGCGCCGCGGGCTACGTCCAGGGCGCGACCGCGCTGAAGGGGGACCTTGCCGACGCCGCGCCGTTGACCGTCGGCGGCGTCGAGTTTGCGCCGGCGGCCGAAACGGTCGCGGAAAAACGGGCGGAGGCGCGGATGAAGGGCTATGTCGGCGAGGCCTGCCCGGAATGCGGCAATTTCACCATGGTGCGCAACGGCACGTGCCTGAAGTGCGACACCTGCGGGAGCACGACGGGGTGTTCGTGACGACGTAAGGCCAAGCCGGAAGCGAAACAATGGCTTTCTCGGTAGACGATCTAGAATTCATAAGGATAACAGCGGGAGACCTTAAATTCTTAGAGGGCGCGGCCCGCCCAACTGCGACAGACGACGAGCTCAGAAGACTGTCTGTTACGCTAAGAAGTCTGCTGGTTCACGAACACATTCGCAAAACGTGGACACTTCTCGGATTGCAGCCCAAGAGCCCGACGATTTTGGCTCCGAAGTTAAGAACTGACCTTGTCGCGCCGGACGGCTTTGCCTCGGCTGGCGGGGCAGAGCTTCCGGGCGTGGCTCTAAGAGTCTGACTCGAAAGTTCATGCGGGATTGCAGAGCCTTCGCAACATGAGGCGGATGGAGGCGAAACGAAGGAACATTAGGGCTGTGACGTTGAGGTTCTCCCAGTCCTTGGCCAGTCTTCGGCAGCGGTTGAGCCAGGCGATCGTTCGCTCGACGATCCAGCGCTTGGGCAGCGTGACGAAGCCCTTCGCCTGATCGGATCGTTTGACGATCTCGATTTTGACCCGAGACAGGATTTTGGCGACCGCTTGGGCGAAGATCGGCCCTTGATAGGCGCCGTCGGCGAACAGTTTTTCGAGATAAGGGAACCGGCCAAGCAGCGTCGTCAGCAACAAAACGCCGCCGTCGCGGTCCTGGACGTCGGCGGAATGAACGATGGCCTGCATCAGCAGCCCTTGGGTGTCGACGAGAAAATGACGCTTCTTGCCCTTGATCTTCTTTCCTGCATCGAACCCGTGCGGATCGATCGAGGCCCCCCTTTTTCCGCGCTTCTCACGCTCTGGCTGTCGATGATTGCGGCGGTTGGGCTGGCCTCACGTTCGGCCTGCTCACGACACTTTTCGTAGAGCGTGTCATGGATCCGATCCAGCACGCCATCAATGCCCCAATCGCAGAAGTATCGATAGACGGTGCTGCGGGGCGGAAAATCTTTGGGAAGGTAACGCCATTGGCATCCCGTGCTCAGCACGTACATGAAGGCGTTGAGCGCCTCTCGCATGTTCGTCTCCCGTTTGCGGCCTCCCCTCCTTGCCGGAGGAATGAGCGGTTCGACATGCGCCCACTCCTCATCCGTCAGGTCGCTCGGGTATCGCAAATGATCCCGCTTGTATTTCGCTCGGTTCTCGTTCGTCCACATCGGCGGCCCCCCAATTCGGTCCGCCTTCCTTAAATCACAACCAATTCATGCAACTCAACAACTTTCGGACCAGACACTAAGAGTTCGACTCGAAAGTTCATGCGGGATTGCAGAGCCTTCGCAACATGAGGCGGATGGAGGCGAAACGAAGGAACATTAGGGCTGTGACGTTGAGGTTCTCCCAGTCCTTGGCCAGTCTTCGGCAGCGGTTGAGCCAGGCGATCGTTCGCTCGACGATCCAGCGCTTGGGCAGCGTGACGAAGCCCTTCGCCTGATCGGATCGTTTGACGATCTCGATTTTGACCCGAGACAGGATTTTGGCGACCGCTTGGGCGAAGATCGGCCCTTGATAGGCGCCGTCGGCGAACAGTTTTTCGAGATAAGGGAACCGGCCAAGCAGCGTCGTCAGCAACAAAACGCCGCCGTCGCGGTCCTGGACGTCGGCGGAATGAACGATGGCCTGCATCAGCAGCCCTTGGGTGTCGACGAGAAAATGACGCTTCTTGCCCTTGATCTTCTTTCCTGCATCGAACCCGTGCGGATCGATCGAGGCCCCCCTTTTTCCGCGCTTCTCACGCTCTGGCTGTCGATGATTGCGGCGGTTGGGCTGGCCTCACGTTCGGCCTGCTCACGACACTTTTCGTAGAGCGTGTCGATGGATCCGATCCAGCACGCCATCAATGCCCCAATCGCAGAAGTATCGATAGACGGTGCTGCGGGGCGGAAAATCTTTGGGAAGGTAACGCCATTGGCATCCCGTGCTCAGCACGTACATGAAGGCGTTGAGCGCCTCTCGCATGTTCGTCTCCCGTTTGCGGCCTCCCCCTCCTTGCCGGAGGAATGAGCGGTTCGACATGCGCCCACTCCTCATCCGTCAGGTCGCTCGGGTATCGCAAATGATCCCGCTTGTATTTCGCTCGGTTCTCGTTCGTCCACATCGGCGGCCCCCCAATTCGGTCCGCCTGCCTTAAATCACAACCAATTCATGCGACTCAACAACTTTCGGACCAGACACTTACGTTGGATTGCGGCCTTGTAATAGCAAAAAAACACCTCAAGTGCTATTTCTAGCTCGAATGGTAATCGTTCGAAGTTATATTTCTATTTAATTTGGAGAATGGCAATGAATGCACAACATTCGACAGAAAACCTTACGATCCACCACAAAGTCAAGGACTACCCGACCTGGCGCAAGGGTTACGACGAACACGAGAAGAGCCGCACTTCGGCGGGCATCACCAACGGCAAGGTTTTTCGCGGCGCCGAAGACCCGAATGATGTCCTGATCCTTCAGGATGTCGCCGACATGGGGAGGGCGCGCGCTTGGCTCTCAGGAGACGATCTGAAGGCCGCAATGCAGAAGGCCGGCGTCGTCGGCCCGACCAGCTTCCACTTCTCGGTCTGAGCGGTTCCCCGCACCGGCTTCCACGAACATGAATGCCGAATTCTCCACGACGAAGGCGAATACCGATTTTCCACAGTCGCTTCGGGTCAAGTAGATTTCGGCGCCAAGCGTCCGCGCTGATGCGTAAAGTTCGGCGAGGGCCCCTAAGGCACGGCCAAGAGACTGATGATCAGGCTTGCCCTGGTCATCGCTTCCGCCGCCCCACGACCAATCATTGATTTAAACTCTCATGTCAGTACGGCCAACGTGGATTGGCGTTCTTGAGCCGCTGCGCCTTCCCCGCCGCGCGGCCGTCGCCGGACATCGAGATTCGCGTTCGATCTCGGCCACCTGTCAGGCGGCTGCAATTTGGCTTCGGTCGACGGCTTGGCCCGCTGGCGGGGTTGGAGCGCTGCCGAGAGATAGGGAGTCCTTACGCTGTCACCGTCGTAATTCCGTAATTAATTCGCACCTCGGCAATTCCCCCTAAACCCGAGTATTTCTAATCTTTAACACCAGCGCGCTACCTTTGACCATGAATGTAGTGCTCAAGCTGGCCGATTATGAATTCCTGCTCGCCAATAATGCTCTTGACGAGATCGCCTATCGAAATAATCCCAATTAGCTTTTTTCCATCAACCACCGGCAGATGGCGGACGCGCTTGGCCGTCATCAGTGCCATGCATTGTTCAACAGATTGTTCCGGCCGCACGATAAGGACGTGCTCTTCAATAACGTCGCGAACAAGCGTCTTCGGAGAGGCCCTGCCTTTGAGAAGAACATTGCGCGCGTAGTCCCTTTCCGTGATGACACCAACGAGTTCATCGCCGTCCATCACGGCCAGTGACCCAACATCCTTTTCAGCCATTTTTGTGATAGCGTCGAAGACTGTGGCGTCTGGGCCAATATACCAGACTTCTGAGCCTTTTCTGTCGAGTATCTGCTGCGCCGTCGTCATCATCATCCTCCCCGACCTTGTGCTCGGCGGCAATGTTGAGACGCTTACCACAACAAAAAGCACCAATTTAGCGGCAATGCTTCATCTAAACTCGAAAGATTTTCTTCTTGCCAACGCCGCGATCCTCGCGGAGGCGATAGAAGAAAGTCGGGCCGGGGCAACTCCGCCAGCCTCGGCCCGAATTTTCAGAGGGACCGCGTCCGCCTTCGGTAAAGGCCGTTGGTCCGGGTGACCACTCTGACATCCTCATAGTTGCATATCGCCGCCTGCGCGTATTGATCTGCGTCAACTGACCCGGGTTGGCACCGTCACTTCGCCGTCCACTCGCCATCGTCTGTGACGTACGCCGAGGTCGAATAGACCAAAAATGCGTGCGGCGGCGCACGGTCGATCCGCGGAGGCCGAGCATCGCGAGATCCTCCGCGAGGCGCTTCGGGAGGGATTACGGTGACGCGCCCTCAATTACCGCTTTTTAAACCTAGAAACCTAGAAACGGCAGTTGACGCGTAACTTGTTGAAATTGTTGCGATCGGCTCAACTGCTCCGCATTCACAAAGATTTGGCGTAAACACATTATAATTCAATGTCTTACACGTAAGGCGGATGATCCAACTGCCGTTCTCCAGGTTAAAACCCCTCCGCGCCATCACGCCAATGGCGCCTCTGACCTTGCGTATTGAGGGATCGGAGGTCCTGTCACCGTAATTCGCGCCTTCGATTTTTGGTCACTAAAAATTAATAAATCGATGACCGGCCTCGGATTTTTAGCGCGTTTCCGGCCCGTACGTCGCAGCCCGGCGACGTGAACTATCCTTAATCAACTCGTCCCGACCACGCGCTGTCAGGAGAGGCGGCTTTTGCGCCCTGTTCTCAGACTTATATGCGTCGCCGCGGCAGTCAGGGACGACGTCGATGTTTCGGGGGACCCAGTGATCAGCAAGACATTCTCTAAGATCGGGTCACTGTGCCCGGCAAGCTCAGCGCCGATTTGCAACCGGGCACTCTGAAGAGTATCCTGCGTCAGGCCGGCCTCAAGGATTGAACCCATGCGCTACGCAGTCGTGATCGAGAAAGGCGAGCGGAACTACTGGGCCTACGTTCCGGACTTGCCGGGTTGCGTGTCGGTCGGCGATACGCTGGAAGAAGCGAAGGCCGAAATCCGCGAGGCGATTGAATTTCATCTCGAAGGGATGCGGAGGACGGCGCGCCGATCCCGCCGCCGTCGAGTTGGGCGGAGTATGTGGAGGTGGAGGAAAAGGCCGCGTAGAGATGCTTCCCGGACCGGCGACTGCTTCCAAGGGATTTCGGGAAACCGTCTCTTGAAGGCGGGGCAGACGCCGCGACGCCTCGGATATGATTTCGAGGCAACGGGTCGCGGCGTAAAAGGTCTTATCGTCGGCAAGGAAGGCGTCGAGGTCGAAGCCGTCAACAAAGCGCATCGCGCGGGCGATGTTGTCCCGTATGTCCTCCAGCGCGTCGCGTTCGGTGTCAGAAAGCATAGATCGCGTCGGAGGCCACGCGGGGTCGAAGGCGCGGCTTTCAAGGCTTCCCTGTCGATCACGTCAACGGAACTTTGAAACAGGCTAGCGACGTAATCTTTCAAGCCCGCATAGTCGAACATCGTGGCGACAACGGCGGGGTCGAGGCCAACCAAAACGTCTATGTCGCTGTCGGCGCGCTGCTCGTCACGCGCGGCGGAACCGAACAAGGCGGCATGCGTGACGCCATGCGCCCGGAAGTCGCCCTCGCGCTCCTTCAACGTCCTGATGATCTCGTCGCGCTTCATGCTGCCTTTTACACTACAAAGGCCGTCTGGTTTCGATGGCCAAATCTAGCGTCCATTCGGGAACAGAATTTCGGAACAGAAGAGGCCAATTTTGCCAGTGGGCCTAGACCTCCGGCTGCCGGTCATGGGGGCGCAATGGGCTACGGCATTCACACATCTCAAATCGCCGCGTGAACGCCTTCCCCGGCTTGCTGTTCCACGAAGTGGGGAAGAGCCGGCAAGCCCAAGGCCGTCTCTTCCCGCGCAGGCGGGAGAAGAAAGATGGTCAGGCAGGCTCCGACAGCAGAAACGACAGCAGCGAGCGCAGTTCGGCCGGGCGGACCGGCTTCCTGAGCAGCGTCATCTCGGCCTCCTCCGCTTCGCGCGCGGCGGTGTCGGAATGGTCCGCCGTCACCAGCATGGCGGGGGTCGCGGCGCCGACCGCGCGGCGGACTTTGGCGACCGCCTGCGAGCCGCGCTCGAAGTGGTCGAGATGCAAATCGGCGATGATCGCCTGGGGCGGGCGTGCGCGAGCCAGCTCCGCCGCCTCGTCGCCCGAGGGCGCGACCGCGACGTCGCAGCCCCAGCGCGCGAGCAGCGAGGACATCGCCGCCAGGACCGCCGCGTCGTTTTCGATGACGAGCACGCGCGCGTTGCGCAAAGCGCTGCGCGCGGCGGGCGGCGGCTCGGCCTCAGCCGCGGCGGCTTCGACCTGCCGGGGTTCGGCGAGCGGCAGCGCCACCGAGAACATCGAGCCCTTGCCGACCCGCGACCGGAGGTCGATCGGGTGCTCGAGCGCGAGCGCCAGGCGCCGCACGATGGCGAGGCCGAGGCCAAAACCCTGCCCGCCGTGCTCGCCCGCTTCGCCTCTCTGAAACTCGTGAAAGATCGCGTCGCGCCGCTCCTCCGAGATGCCCGGCCCGGTGTCCCAAACCTCGACAACCCAGCGGCCGCCGCGAGCCCGGCCGCCAACCAGCACCCCGCCCCGCCGCGTGTAACGCAGGCTGTTGGCGATCAGGTTCTGAACGACGCGTCGCAGGAGCAGCGGATCGGACCGCACCATGCGTCCCGCACAAAAATGCCTGAGCTCGAGGCCGCGCCTCGCCGCAGCCTGCGCCTGCTCGTTGACCAGCGAGCCGACGAGATCGTCGATCGGGAAGGCCCTGAGGTCGGGCGTCATCACGCCGGCGTCGAGCTTCGACAGGTCGAGCAGAGTGCGCAGGAGATCCTCGAGCGTCGCCAGACTCCGGTCCGCCTGATCGACGAGGCCCGCAGGCTCCCGCCCCATGTCGAAGCTGGCGAGGGCCGAAAGGGCGAGCCGAGCCGCGTTCAGCGGCTGCAAAAGGTCGTGGCTGATCGACGTCAGGACCGAAGATTTCAAGAGATTGGCCGCTTCGGCCTGCTCCTTCGCTCTTACGAGGTCGTTGTTCGCCTGCTCGACCGAGCGGAGAGCCTGCTGGAGTTCCTGCGTGCGGCGGCGAACCTGATTGTCGAGGGCGATGGCGGTCTCGAACAGCGCATAAGCGCTCGGGCTCTGATCGTAGGATCGTTCGACGCGCGAGATGAGCTTGGCGTTGATCTTCTGGAGCTTGGCGACCTGGCGCCGCAGCTCCTCCGCCTCGCCCGGCGCCGGCGTCATGGGCCTCCGGCCTGCCTTCGCCCGATCGCAACGCCGGTGAAGGTCTCTGGTTGACGTGCATCGACGTGAATTGTTCGCCGTAGGTGTTGAAGCCGACGACCCGCTTGGCGCGATAGAGATTGGACATCGGCTGCGCCGCCTGCTCGCGCTCGGCCGCAAGGCGCCTCAGAACGCAATCGAAACCCAAATAGAGATCGACTTCGCCGAGCTCCCCTTCGATGCGCTCGAACAGTCTGTCGAGGCTCTCCATCGGGTCGAGACGTCTGGCGGCGGTGAACACGAGCCCCTCGTCGATCGCGCAGAAAAAGCTCAGCGAGCCGTCCGGATTGACCCTCTGGATCGAGCGGACAAAAAACTCGCCCCCGACACTGACCAGCACGGGATGCGAGGCGAAGGAAAAGGCGTCGAGGGTCGAGTTGAGGATGCCGCAGACGCGGGCGTATTCCTTGGCGGCCGGCTCGGCGTTGAGCTCCTTGACGATGCGCTTCTCGGTGTCGGCTTCGGTGACGACCATCTTGATCGAGGTCGGCTCGTAATTGTCGTTACGGAAGGTTTTGAACGGCAGATCGGTCGCCACCAGCGCCAGAACGGCCGCGTCGGTCAGCGCCCGGCCGTCGTGGATGACGAAGGTCTGTTCGAACCTGAGGCCGTCGCCGGCTGAGCCTCCGACGATCGGAATTTCATCGAGCGCCAGTTGCAGAGCCGAGACGACCGCCTCCTCCCGCCGGCACAAGCCGTCGACGAGCAGGACGGCGAACGCGCCCTCTCCGGGAAACCCAGGCCGCTGCAAGCCGAGATCGGCGCGCAGCTGCTTGGTCAGCTCCCGCCCCGCCTCGACGTGGAAATTCGACAGATCCAGGATCGGGCGGGCAAGAAAGGCGAAGTGGCGTCTCAAAAACCCGATCGCGACGACTGCGCCCTCGCTCCACCCCTCGGGGGTGATCTCGCCCGCCGTGGTGCAGCCGATGACCGGAGTTACGCCGAACCGCCGGGCGATCTCCGACGCGAAGGTCGCGACGTCGTAGTCGGGCGAGACGAACACGGTCAGCCCCGAAAGGTCGAAAGGCGCAAGCTGGCGCGCGATTTCGGAGGCCGCTACCGTCGCGTTCTCGCTCCACGCGGCGGCAGACACAACCCCGGACTCCGCCTTCTCGCCAAGGACCAACCGCGCATCCCCCCCGCGCGCCTTTGACCCGCGCTCACGAATGACGTTTCCTTTATCACAGGAGGCGCCCGGCGCAATGCGGCCGCCGGCGGTCGCGATGGGCCGAACCGAATTGCGCCGGTCCTTGTCATTCCCCGATTGGCCGACCATCGGTTTGATTGGAACTGCTTCGCCGTCGCCCGCGTTCATCAGTGTCCGACGGCGGTCGCAAAGCTCGATGACTGCAGCTTCCGGGGCGACGTCGCTCGCGACCGCTAAATAGGACGTCCACTGGTGGCGAGGGAGGAAAATCCTGTTGATTTTCGTCGCCCTTATCGCCGGCCTGACCGCTCTCATCGCCTCGGCCAGCCCCGCCTTCGCGCTGGATAAAGTCACATTCGGACTGAACTGGCTCGCCGATCCGGAGGCGGGCGGCTACTACCAGGCCCTTGTCGACGGCACCTACGCCAAATATGGGCTCGACGTCACGATCGAACCCGGCAGGCCGGAGTCGAACGGCGGAATGCTTCTGCTCGCCGGAAAGATCGACTTCTTCCAAGGCGGAGACTTGCTCGGCGACTTCCTCGCCGAGAAGCGCAACCTGCCGCTCGTCGCGGTGGCCGCAGATTTCCAGAAAGATCCGCAGATTTTCATGTCTCATCCAGGAGTTGGTCTGGACAAATGGACCGATCTTCCGAAAGCCACGACCGCCTATGTCAGCGCCGGCGGCCTCTACTCCTTCTACGCCTGGATGGTGAAAGCGTGGGGATTCAAATATTCGGTCGTCAAACCCTACGACTTCGATTCCGCCCCGTTCATCATCGACAAGCACTCGATCCAGGAGGGGTATCTGACGTCGGAGCCTTATGCAGTCGAGCAGCAGGGTCACTTCAAACCCAATGTCTTCCTGCTCGCGAATTACGGATATTCGACCTACTCGTCCCTGATCGAGGCGCGTCGCGACACGGTGGAGAAGAATCCGAGTCTCGGTGCAGCGCTTCGTCGAAGCTTCGGCAATCGGCTGGCGTCACTATCTCTACGGCGGCAACGCCAAGGCCAACGAGCTGATCAAGCGGGATAATCCCGGCATGACCGACGGGCAGATCGCCTATTCGGTCGCCAAGCTCAAGGAATACGGCATCGTCGATTTGGGCGACGCGTTGAAGCTCGGAATCGGCGCCATGACCGATGCGCGGATCAAGGACTTTTTCGACAAAATGGTGAAGGCCGGCATCGTGAATCCGGATACCGACTACAAGAAGGTCTACACCTTACAGTTCGTCGATGAGGGCGTCGGGGTCCGATCACCCCGCAGTGCAGGGCCTGGAGCAGAGACTCGGACCGGCGCGTTGAACCAACGGTAGAGCCCCGGCGCGGCATTCGCTGCATCGCATCGATCGCCTGACAGCCCTCGGCGAGCGGGTGCGCCGCGTCTCGCGATCGGCTTCCTCAACCCTCATCCAAATCTCTCCTATTTTCGTTTCTCGAGTGGGCCGCGCGGTTGAACGCGTCCCGACGCCCCACGGAGGCCGCCCATGAGCGTCGACATCGTCTGGCTTCGGGATGATTTTCGCCTTGACGATCAGCCGGCGATCGCCGCCGCGGGGGAACGGCCGGCTCTCTATGTCTATGTCCACGACGAGTTGGCCCGGAACGGTCGGCCGCTCGGCGGCGCGGCGAAATGGCGCCTCGCGCAATCGCTGAAGGCGATGGAGAGGCGCCTTGCAGAGCGAGGCGCGCGGCTCGACGTGGTTCAGGGGGCGGCCGACCGGACGATCCTTGCGATTACCGCCGCGGCGGGCTCCGCCCGAGTGCTCTGGACCCGCCGCTACGAAAGCTCCGCCATCGCGCTCGACGCGGAGGTGAAGGCCAGTTTGCCCGAGCGCGGCGTCGAGGGGTTGAGCTTCAATGGTCGGCTCATGCGCGAGCCGTGGGAGCTGGCCAGAGGAGACGGCGGCCCCGCCAGCACGTTCTCAGCCTTTTGGCGGCGCCACCGAGCGTTCGGACCGCCGCCCTCGCCGCGCCCCGCCCCTCCGACGCTAGGCGCGGCGCCCTGGCCCGAGGATGCGCCCGAGCGCGTCCCGATCGAGGCGCTGCGGCTCACTCCGACCGCGCCCGACCGGTCGGCCGAACTCGCGCTCGGCGAGACGCCGGGGGAGGACGACGGCCTCGTGGCCCTCACACGCTTTTCCGGCGAAGGATTGAGATCGTATCCGCACGGCCGCGACGCGCTCGCACTCGACGCAACCTCCCGCCTTTCCGCTCATCTTCGCTTCGGCGAGGTCTCGGCCCGCCGCGCCGCGGCCGCGGTGGAAAGCGCCGCGGCGGCCGATCCAACCCTGGCTCAGCCGGCGGAAAAATACCTCGGCGAACTCGTATGGCGCGACTTCGCCGCGGCGCTTCTCTACGCGCATCCTGACATGGCGGAGCGTCCGCTACGGCGAGCGTTCGAACGCTTTCCCTACCGCAACGACCGCGCCGGCTTTCGGGCCTGGGCGCGCGGCGAGACCGGCTATCCGGTCGTCGACGCCGGCATGCGCCAGCTCTGGCGCACCGGCTATATGCACAATCGCGCGCGGATGATCACGGCCTCGTTCCTCGTCAAACACTTGCTGATCGATTGGCGGCGCGGGGAGGAATGGTTCTGGGACACGCTCTGCGACGCCGACCCCGCCAGCAATCCGCAAAATTGGCAGTGGGTCGCAGGATGCGGGGTCGATTCCGCGCCCTACTTCCGCATCTTCAATCCGATCCTGCAGGCGGAGAAGTTCGATCCCGACGGCGATTACGCGCGCCGCTGGGTTCCCGAACTCGCAAGGCTCGAGGCCCCGCATATCCACGCGCCCTGGCGTGCGCCGGCGGATGCGCTCAAGCACGCGGGCGTCATATTGGGAAAGACCTACCCGACGCCGATCGTCGACCACGCGCTGGCCCGCGCCCGCGCGCTGGCGGCGTTCGCCGAGATCAGGAGTGAGGCGGCCAATTGATCGACGCCAAATCGATGTTGGCCAAAAGAGCGATCGCACGGGCGCGGTTATAGACGCACAGCTTGCGAAGGATCCCGCTGACATGGGCCTTGACGGTCGTTTCACAGAGGCCCAGCTGGTACGCGATGACTTTGTTCGGAAGGCCCTCCGCGATCAACTCCAGGACGCGCTTTTGGCGCTCCGTCAGCGCTTTCAGGCGCTCGGCGACGCTCTGCGTATCGCACGGAGCCGCAGGACACTTGCCCGCCTTGGAACAATCGACCAGAGGGTCCGACGGAGGCGCCGTCAGGACGAAGATCATGTTTCGCGCCGCCGCCAGAAATTCAATAATCTGGCGGTCGATGGCTTCGCGCTGTCGCCGGCTGTACGTGAGCTGCGCCCCCGCCATGTCCTTTGGCCCTTTGGCTCGGTTGAGCGCTTCCATGAGTTCGATTGTCGCAAGCGCGCTGGCGTGAACAGATCGGATCGTCTGCGACCGGATTTCCCGCAATCCCGTGGCGAACAGGGTGCGATTGGATTCAATGGCCTCGCCCGCCTCGTCCATCGCGGCCTTCAGAAGACCGTAAGCCAGTCGGGTTCGTGGAGAGGCCCGCGACGGTCCAGCAAAGTCGACCGCGAACTCGGCCGCCTCCTGCGCCCGCGTCGAAAGAAAAGCTGAGTCCCTCTTTTCGGCGCACTTCTTTTCATCGCACACAGGCTCCGCGGCCGCCGCAATCGATAGGGACCTTCGAGCCGATCTGCTACAGCGCTCCTGCAACGAATACATGATCAAACCTCCCTTATGTCGCCATGCTGCAATGCAGCATTCGGGCAGCAGGAGGCCATAGGACTTTGGCGCCGCGGCAGCCGGTCGCACGATGCCGCCTCGCCGCTTGATGTCGGCCGGCGAGGATTTGCCAACGCGCGTCCGCGTGCGATTTGACACGCCCGCGTAAATTTCGAAGAGTCTCTCCGGCTGGAAGTGGCGCCTTATGGAGGGTCATTCATGCCGGTTCAGTCGAGCATCAGAAAAACGTCGGGGCGCGGCCGCCTTTTCGACAGCATCCTCGACACGGTCGGCGATACGCCGGCAATCCGGATCAACAATCTCGGTGTCGGCCACGCGACGATCTATGCCAAGGCCGAATTCTTCAACCCGGCCTCATCGGTCAAGGACCGTCTGGCGCTCAACATCATTGAAGAGGGCGAACGCAGCGGCGCGCTGAAACCGGGTCAGACCGTCGTCGAAGCGACCAGCGGCAACACCGGGATCGGACTCGCGATGGTCTGCGCACAGAAGGGCTATCCGCTGGTCGTCACTATGGCGGACAGCTTTTCCATCGAGCGGCGCAAGCTGATGCGCATGTTCGGCGCGAAGGTCGTCCTGACCCCCCGTGCGCAAAAAGGGTTCGGCATGTACGTCAAGGCGGTCGAACTGGCCGAGGCCAACGACTGGTTTCTCGCCCACCAGTTCGAGACCAAGGCGAACGCCGCCATTCACGAGGCGACGACCGCCCGAGAAATCATCGGCGATTTCGCCGGCTCTCGGCTCGACTGGTTCGTAACCGGATACGGCACCGGTGGAACTGTGGTCGGCGTCGCGCGCGTGTTGCGGCGCGAGCGGCCGGACGTGCGCATCGTGCTCTGCGAGCCGGCAAATGCGGCCCTCGTCACCGACGGTCGACCGCAGCAGCGGCTGCCGGACGGGTCGCCCGCCTCGAGCCATCCCGCCTTTGAGTCGCATCCGATCCAGGGCTGGACGCCAGACTTCATCCCTGAGGTCCTTCAGGAGGCGATCGACGCCAAGCTGTTCGACCAACTGATGCCGATCGCCGGCGCCGAGGGGATCCGATGGGCCAAGGAGCTCGCCAGGAAGGAGGGGATCTTCACCGGCGTCTCCGGCGGCGCGACCTTCGCAGCGGCGCGCCGCGTCGCGGAGCAGGCGTCGGCCAGATCTGTCATTCTCTGCATGCTTCCCGACACCGGCGAACGCTACATGACGACGCCGCTGTTCGAAGGAATCGAGGCCGAGATGGACGACGAGGAGAAGGCGCTGTCGCGCTCGACGCCGTCGGCGCAGTACGACGCTTCATGAGAGCTCGAAGGAACTCAAAACCCAGCCGCCTCGCGCCGGTCAACCGCGGTTTTGAGGTTCACTCTTCCTTCTCTTCCCGGCCGTAGAGGAGGAGCAGAACGAGGATGACGATCCCGTAGATGATGTTGCGCCCGTAGTCGGGCATGTTCATCGCGAGCAGGACGCTGACCAGCGCGACCAGCGTGACCGCGCCCGCCGCGGCGCCGAGATAGTGGCCGCGGCCGCCGAGCATGTAGACGCCGCCGATGACCACTGCTGCGATCGACTGAAAGAGATATGGGGTTCCCATGCCGAGCGACGCCTGGCCGCCGAATCCGACCAGGAGCACGCCCGCGAGCGCGGCGAAGAACCCGCTGAGCATGTAGAGCAACATCGTGACGAAGCGGACGTTGACGCCGGCGAGGTAGCTCGCCAGCGGATTGTTGCCGATGGCGTAGGTCCTTCGGCCGAAGCTTGTCAGACTGAGGATGAACGAAACGAGGGCGATGACGCCGATCCACAGGATGACGGCCGCCGGGACTCCGAGGACGCCGCCGTGGACCGCGTCCTGGACGATTGGCGGCGCATAGGAGGCGCAGGCCTGGCAGGTCATGCCGCCGCTCAGGCCAAGCGTGAGCCCTTGCATGATGCCGTCCATCGCGAGCGTCATGACGACCGCCGGAACCCCGAGGAAGGCGATGACGAAACCGTTGACCAGACCGGCGGCGGCGCCCATGCCGAGAGTCAGGAACAGGGCATACACGGAGCGGGCGTCCTGCCCGAGCGAGCTGGTGACCAAGAGGATCGCCGCGCCGTTGAGAACCCAGGGGACCGAAAGGTCGATGCCGCCGATCAGCACGACGAAAGTCTGCCCGGCGGCGACCAGCCCGACGAAGGAGGCGACAGTCAAAATAGCCGCTACGCTGCCGAGACGGGCGAAGCCCGGGTGCACGATCTCGCCGACCACGAACAGCAGAATCGCCGCCAGATAGGCATAGACGATGCGGCGGCGATCCCGGGTCAGGCCGAGCCGGTCGAGGCCCAGGGTGCGATCGCTTCCCCTTCTCATCGGCGGCGGCGCTTCAGGAGACGGCCGATCAGTCCACCGGCCACGACGGCGATGACCAGGAAAAGTCCCTCGTAGAAGGACTGGTAGAGCGGATCGATGTTCGAGAAGAACAGGATGTTGACGATCATCGTGGTTACGAATGCGCCGGCGATGGCTCCGACGCCGCTGCCGCGCCCGCCGAACAGATTCATCCCGCCGAGCACCACGGCGACGATCGAGGTCAGCGTGTAGCCGTCGCCGGTCGTCGCATCGCCGGCGGTCGCCGTCGCCACGAGAAAGAGACCGGCGGCCGCCGACATGATTCCGCTGAGCACGAAGGCGATCACGCGCCCCCGCACCGTGTCGACGCCGTTCGCGCGGGCCGCCATCTCGTCATTGCCAAGCGCGAAGATGGAGACCCCGATCGAACTCCGTCGGAACGCGTACCAGATGAACGCGACGAGCAGCACGTAGAAGAGCGCATACGGCTGGTCGGGGTTGACGAGAACCGCGGTATAGGCCGGCGGGATCGAGCCGCCCGGTTGCGGCAGCACGCGGATCGCCAGCCCCTGATAGATCGACAAGCGTCGCAAGAGTGACCAGGATCGGCTGCAGCCGTCCGACCCCGACGAGCAGGCCGTTGACCAGGCCGAGCGCCGCGCCGACGAGCAGGATCAGGACGCTCCAGCCGGCCATGCTGGCGATGCTGTCGTGAATGTGGACGGCGGCGAGCGCGTTGGACAGATCCATGATGCCGCCGACCGAGAGATCGAGGGCCCGGGCGATAACGACGAACCCCTGTCCGACCGCGACCAGCACCAGCGGCATGGTGTTGTTGACGGTCGAAGTGATCTCGAAATTGCCCGGCAGCGTCGCCTGCTCCAACCCGTAGACGATGCAGTAGATCAAGATCGCCATGACGAGCATGGCGAGCGCCAGTACGAGGCCGACGTTCTGACCGACGAAATAGGCAGAGCCTCGCCGGCCGGCGCGCCTCGACTGTCGCTTCAGTCGACACCTTGGGGCTCCCTGACTGCGGCCGAAACGATGTGTTCTGCGGTTACCCCCGGGGCGACGAGCTCCGCCGCGATCCGCCCCTCGCGCATCACCAGAACGCGGTGACAAAGATGCGCCAACTCCTCCGCGTCGCTCGAGTAGAAGAGCACCGCGCGGCCTTCGCCCGCGAGGCGCATCATCAGCTCGTAAATCTCGTGCTTGGTGGCGATGTCCACGCCGCGGGTGACATCGTAGAGCAGGACGATGCGCGACTCCGCGAGCAGCCATCGCGCCAGCAGGACCTTCTGCTGATTGCCGCCGCTGAGCCTTCCGACCGGATTGCTCAGATCCGGCGTCCGGATTTTCAGCGCGTCGATCATCCGCTCGGCGAGCCCGTGTTCGCGTCCGCGGCGCAGGACTCCCATCGTCGATATTTTCGGCAGAACGGCGAGCGTCAGGTTTACCGCCACCGACATCGGCAGCAGCAGCCCTTCGGTCTTGCGGTCTTCGGGAACCAGCGCAATCCCCAGGCGGGCGGCGTCGCGCGGACTCTTGATTCGCACCCGCTTGCCGGCGACGAGAATTGCGCCGCCGGTCGTCGGCGCCGCGCCGAACAGCGAAAAGAACAGTTCTCGGTGGCCCTGCCCGGCGAGTCCGCCGACGCCGAGGATTTCGCCGGCGTGCAGCGCCAGCGAAACGTCGGTCAGGCCAGGCCCCGCCAATCCCCGCGCTTCGAGCATCGCGCCGGTCTCGATGAGCTGCGGCGGCTTTGGATAGTGCGCCTCCACCTTCTGGCCGGTCATCAGGGTCACCGCCTCGTCTTCGTCGATCTGGGTGAAGGCGCCGAGATCCCTTCCGTTGCGGAAGATGGTGATCCGATCGGCGATATGAGTGATCTCGTTCCAGCGGTGCGACGTGAAGATGATGCACCTCTGCTGCGCGCGCAGCTCGCGGACGAGGCCGAAAAGCCAGTCGACCTCGCTGTCGCCGAGCGATGACGTCGGTTCGTCGAGAAGGATCGTTTCCGGCTTTTGCGCGATGACCCGCACGATCTCGACCATCTGGCGCTTGGCGAGCGACAGGTCCTCGATGAGCGCGCGCGGGTCGATGCTGCGGACGCCCAGCCCCGCCAGGATCGCGTCGGCCTCTTCGGCCATGCGGCGGCGGTCGATCAGGCCGAGAAACCCCCGCGGTTCGCGACGGATCAGCAGGTTCTCCGCCACCGTCATCCACGGCAGCAAAGTGAGTTCCTGGAACACCGTCCACACCCCGAGCGCATGGGCGCGCTCGGGGCCGTTCATCTCCACGGCGGCGCCCGCGATCCGGATTTGTCCCCCGTCCGGACGCAGCCGCCCGCCGATCAGCTTGATCAGCGTGCTCTTGCCGGCGCCGTTCTCGCCGACCAGAGCGTGCACTTCTCCTCTGGTGGCCGAAAACGACGCGCTGTCCAGCGCCCGGACGCCGCCGAACGACTTGGAGAGCTTCAGCCCCTCGACGGCCGGCGCGGCCGGTTCGCCGGCGGCGTCAGCTGCAGGCCTCACGTCGTCGCGGAGGGCAGATTGACGTCGAGTTTGCCCGGGCACGGCTTGCCGTCGGTCGCGGCGTCGACGCACAATTTCACCGTCGCGTTCGGCCCGCTGTCGGTGAAGTCGGCGAAGAAGCTGTCGGGAAGATTCGGGAACACGGTCTCGCCCTCCTTGACCGTCTCGTTGGTCACGTACGGGAATGGGATCGTGACGTCCTTCTTCGGATAGGTCTTCGCAAGGATCCGCCGCGCGAGCTCCAGCGAAATGACGGAAAGGAATGGCGGCTGGCCGATCGATATGCCTTCGACCTTGTGTCCCTTGTAGCCGAGCATGAACTTGCGGAAACCGTTCTCCGCTTCGCCCGCGGTCGGCGGCAGTTTGCGGTTTGCGGCGATGAACGCCTTGAGCACGCCGTCCGTCCCGCCCTGGCACCAGATCCCGTCGATCGGAGGCAGCGAAGGCAGGATCGAAGCCGTGTTGCGCTCGGCGGTGGCCGAGTCCCACATCCCGGTATAGCGGTTGACGACCTTGATCCCGGGATTCTTCGCCCAGACTTCGTCGGCGCCCTTGTTGCGCTCCTCGTCGACATGAGTGCCGGCGACGCCGGTCACCATGATGACGTTGCCCTTGCCGTCGAGCTTCTTGGCGAGCCACTCGGCGAGTTGCCGCCCGAACGCCACCTGGTCGGTGTTGACCTTGAGCGCCGAAGGCGCGGTGACGATGTTGTCGAAAGACACGACCAGGATGCCGCGCTGGCTGGCCTGCGTGAGGATGCCGTTCAGTCCGGTCGGCGACGCCGCATCGACGACGATCGCGTCGACCTTGCGGGCGATCAGATCGGATATCTGCTGCGACTGCTTGCTGACGTCGTTGCCCGAATTGAACCACGAGCCCTCGACCTCGGATTTGAATGGCTCCATCGCGAGGGCGGCCTTCCACTCGTTCTCCATCTCGATGCGCCACTTGTTGCCGATGATAGGAATTCGACAGGGCGATCTTGAACTTCTTGCCTTGCTCCGCCGCCAATGCGGTCAGAGGCGAAGCGCCGGCGAGGCCGAGACCCACAATTCCGGTCGCGCCGAGGCCGAGCAATCCGCGTCTGGTAAGTTTGTCGGTCATTGATTTCCTCCTGGACTGATCCGAGACAAGTCTTGTCCAAGTATCTAACTGCATAATTTCGGGGAATTCGGGGCGTGGCCGGCGCAAAATCGTGATGCGTGTGGCAATACGTTTCACAATTGTGGGAGGGGCTCTCCTCCGGTTCGGTTCGCCGCGAAAGAAGGGACAGTCGCTGACGGCGCACGTTCTTGAAGCGCCCGCGCTTGCGGCTCAATATCGAATGGAGCCGAAAAGGCTTTTGGCTCCTCGGCGGAAACGGATAAGAAATTGGACGCAGGGGGGGTCACCGGGCGATGGACGAGACAGCGACGAAGGGGAAGGCTGCGAGGCGCGGCGATGGCGCGCCGCAGGGGCGGCGATCTCAGCGCGTGCGGAACTCGTTTGCGAAGGAAAGTACGACGCCGCCGGCAGGCGCGTTGCGCCCCTGCGAGCGGCCCTGCCGTTCCAGACCGTCGAGACGGTGAACGAATCGGCGCAGGACCGTCAGGGCAGCTTGCAGTTCGGCCCGGGCTTCCGCGCGGAGGAATCGCGCAACCGGCTGATCTGGATCGACAAAAAATATGTCCTGCCGTCGCTGTTAGCCGAGTTCGCGGGGAAGGTGAACCTCATCGACATCGATCCGCCGTTCGACACCGTGGGAAAACACAGTGACGCTGGCATATTTTCCCGTTTAGGTTTGCTTGCATCGCTACCGAAGAGACCCGCTACGTTGGGAAGGGCGTGACGTCGTTGAACGTTGCGCACAAAGCACAAGCTTGCATGTGCGAGCGCGGGCGGGCCAGTTCAGTCAAGGCCTGCTTTTCACCATCTCAAGCACATCGTTACACGCGACGCTGGCGCGAAGAAGGTGCTCGCGATCGACCTCGCGGACGTGAGCGATTTCGTTGCGAACTGGTGCGATCATGGCGACGGCAGTTTGGAGTCGCTGCTTTCCATCCAATGCCGCGCCCAAACGTAGACGAGCATGGGGCCAAACATCCGTAGCGAAGAGCAAGGGCGGCAACTGAGCGAGATAGAGGTAATCGACGATGCTGAGGGGGTCCGAACCCTGAGGGCGCGCCCCGAGTGCGCGTGCGAGGGTCTCGCGTTCGCGTTCCGGCAGAATCTTCTCGATCCTCCGCGCGGCCGACTCACCGAAACGTTCGGCGTAGACCTCACGGGCTAACGCGCGTAGGGCGCGCTCGGTGTCGACGATACGCCGCCAAACGGCCTCAGCTCCCGGGAGGAACCAGGGTGGTGTAAGTGGGGGGGAGTCTCGCTCGCCTCCGAGCTGGCGGTACGCAACACGAATGATGTCCGCCATCCTTCGCCGTCGCTGCCGGAGAAACTCATCGTATTCCATCGACTCCCACCCCAAAGGGAGGGCATGCTCCGCACACAGGCGGCCCCACTGATCATCATCGATGGCCAGCTTCTGACGCAGCCGAGGAACATATTCGAGGGGTCCTCGGCTGCCGATGTCACTGTTCTCATACCAGCCGACGTCCGCGAGGTTGCTGATCTGGTTTATCCGGCGGCGGTCGCGAACCCCGCGCGCGTTGAGCCAGGCTACCGGAAAGAGATGGTGGGCTTCACTAGCGGCGCGAGTGCCGCGCGCCGGCGGGTCAAGGAGATTTTGAAGAAGCTGATCCGAGAAGAGGGCGCGTGTTCCGAGAACGATCTGGGCCGCTCGAAATGCGAGCGCAGCGGGAGCCCGAGCCTTCTGAGTCTCCAACGCTGAGACAAGAGTATGAGTCCAGTAGTAGCCAGTGAGAGTCTCGCTGATCGCATCGTCAAGTGCGCGCACGAAACCATCGGCGTCGTCCGACTTGAGGCTGGCAACCCGTGCCAAGTCCTGCTCAAATATGGTCTCAGACGAAGTTGAGTAGCGCGCCGTTAGCAGCGTTGCAAACACCCATCGCGCGATCATCTCGTCGAGCCTGCTCTTTTGAACGCCGACCCTGCGACCACGGATGTAGAAGGCATATGCATTCACGATCGCGTTCTTTGAGGCGACGAGGGCCGGGCTGACGAACCCCGCATGCTGAACGCGAAGCAAGAAGTCACGCCATGGCGTGATCTCCATGCACTCCTTCGCCGCATCGTCGAGTTGGGCAAGGCGTTTCAAGCGCCCTGCGGCATCCGCTTCGCCAGTCGTCGGATCGACCCCGCGAAGGTAGCGGTAAACAGCCGACATTCGCGCACGAGCGAACGCGACGCCGCACACGGCCCGCAGAAGCTGCTGTGTATCGATCGCAACGACGGCCCCGAGGGACATTGCCCGTGAACGCCCCTCGATCCGGTCACGCAGCTCGCCGTGGTACACAGAGAGAAGCGTTAGGACAAAGTCGGCCTGCCCGAGTCGCGTCCCCTGATTGTTGATGCGAACGAAAATCTCGGCAACGTCCTCTTCTGTGGCTTCGTCGTCCTGTGTCGTCGCAGTCTTGCGGATGTCGACTGTAGGAAACCGGTAGTCAACTATCGAATGCGCGCGATCGAGGTTGCGTTCCGCAGCGTCTTCGTATCTTTCGTCGACGACGCGCCCTTTATCGCGGAGCGCGCTCATGAGATCACGCCGGATTTGTGGTTTGGGACGCTTCCCGTTCCACAGTTCCGTTATATTCGGCAAGAACTCAGGGTCGTTGCGGATTGCCGCGTCGGCAACCTCGAATCGCCCGTCGCGTGGTCGGAACGCGATTGTGATCTTTCGCTCCGCTCCATCTTTGTCGACGACCTCGACACCCCGCATCACGGCATAGAGCGACGTGAGACGCTGTTGGCCATCGATAACCAGGGTCGTGGCTCGGAGGCCCGGTTTTTCTGCTCCGAGAGCGCGCGCGTCTTTGTCGCTCGACGTATGCCAAAAAACGAGAGTCCCAACCGGGAACCCGACGAATAGCGAGTCGAGGAGATCGCGTACTTTTGTGTCTTCCCACACAAAGGGCCGTTGCAAGTCAGGCAGCGCGATTACCTCGCGCTCGATGTCGGCCATTAAGGAGGCGATCGAACGCTGACCATGCTCGAAGATCGGTGCCCGCCCGCGAACCCGTGGCTCCCTAGAAACACCGGTTTCGTCCTCCTCCGAAGCATCGTCGAGTTCCTCGGTGCTATTTGATGCGGTGGCGGGCTTTGGCTGCGGCAACTCACGGCCGACTACGCTGGCGATGTATACGACCGCCTCGGGGAGATGATCTTCGAGGCTGACAGAGCTACGCACGCGTGCGACTGCTGCGTCAACGAAGCTGTTGAGCCCATCCCTCAATAGGTTCAGAGCCTCAGGTGCGTGCTCGACAGGGAACGTAAGTAGCAGCCCACCGGGAATTGTCTTGAACCTGAACTCCTCATCATTCTCGGTTTCTGCTCCGAGAGCGCCGCGGATATCGTCATCGATTGGTCCGATGACACTAACCCTCATTTGCGACCGGCCGACCTCGCATGCCAGCAGACGCCCCGTCATGAGCCGAAGCCCTCGCTCGGTCTCACTCACGCGCCACGCGTTACTGCCCTCCTCGTCTGCAGCCTCAATGGCCGACGCCAGGAGACCCAACGCCGCAACTCGTAACGCCTCGTTCGGAATCGACAGTTCCATCATCGTACGAATCCGTTCCTCGACGCTCGCGCGCTGGTTCCATGTGCCATCGGCGGTGTTGAAGGACGGCTCCTCGTCGGCGACCTCAACTTTTGAACGCGCCTTTCGGAACGCCAACATCTCCGGGAACTTACTCTCTAGAAACGCGACATTAATTGTCGTGGGTTAGCTCGCGAGAACATCCTGCCCACGATCAGTCAGTTTGAACCGCCCCGGCGCGACGCGTTGGAGCAGGGCGGCCTTCTTGAGGTACGTGGTTGCCCAACCGATTCGATTGTACAGCCGTAGTTGTCCGCTGGGGAGAAGTTCTGCTTGGTCGTCGTGGGAGAGCTGAAACTCTTTGGCCATCTGCTCGACGGCTTCAGACAACGCGTGCTGCTGGCCGTCACTCGCCAGCTTCAATAACGGAAGCATCAAAGTCTGGAAGTCAGGGACAGCCATGCTGAATGCCTACCGGTGTTGAGACATGTAAATCACCCGTAAATTCTCGCTTCATCGGCCCGATAACAAGGTAGCAATCAGGGCAGCGGCGTCGACTATGCCCGGATAGCGGGGAACGGGCAAAGGGGAGGCGAAGATGTTGTCTTGGTTCGCCGTCAACGTGACCACGCTCAACGAGCGGAGGCCGATGTTGACGCGCTCATCGCCAAAGACCCGCTTCGCGCCAATTCCGATGCCCGCCAGCGTCAACCGGACGCCAACAACGCGGAGACCTTCGCTCACTGCGGCCGCGTCGCTGTGGTGGGTGACGCAGGACGGTCAAGCGCCTCGGGCTCGATACGGAACACGAGGATGGCGACGGACGCCGACGTGCTATTTCGTTCTTGATCTGTTCCAGACCGGTGATTAGTCTGGGCCGATGCCCAGCTCGGCCGACAATCTCACCCCTGCAGACCCCCAGGACATCGCCAGCGCGCTCGCCTTCGCGCTACGCTATCAGGGCCGCAAGAGGACGCATAACGTTGACGAGATCATGGCCGAGATCGTCGTGAAGCGGCTCGTTGAACACCTTGAGCGGTCGGGCTTCGTTGTGATGAAGCGACCCGCAGGGGTGGGAGGGGCGGCGCTTGGGAGGGGGTTCGAGGGCTAGCTCAACGGTCGCCAACGGCAAACGGAAGGAACGACCCTTTGCTGCCCCTCAAAGGCGGCTCTATGAACGGGCGGGAAGCGCGAGAAAGCGGCCCTCGGCTGCCGTTTTCAAGGCCCGCAATCGTTGCAGCCGCTGTCGTTAAGATGGTGAGACGATGTGTCGCGTAAAAACATGCCCTAGTGTAGAATCGTTGTCCCGCCCCATTTCTGGCCGCAGGGGCGAGGGCGCGCGGTCGCGGAGGCGGGGAGATGTCTGAAGCGTTACTGAAAATTCATTGGTGGTACGGAACCGAATATGTCCCAATCTCAGCTAAGGATACTACCGCAGGATCTGTTACTACCTTGGAACGATGGAGGGGCGGCATAAGCCTCATGTACATCGCCCGATTGGAGCGCTTCAATTTAGAGCGGAATCCGATCATCCTGTATCGTCCTGATAACCGCAGGATTTGAAGTAATTTGTACATTCCGAGGGCTTGAAGATTTCGGCGCAGGTTTCGAGGGCGCGCATCAGGCCCGCGACGGTCCGTTCGGCGATTTTGCGCAGGAAGGCTTTGAGCTTGGAGAAGGCTTTTTCGATCGGGTTCATATCAGGACTGTAGGCTGGCAGATATCGCAACTCCGCGCCCGCCGCCTTGATCAGTTGCTCGACCCGCGGCCCCTTATGAGCGGGGAGATTGTCCATGACGACGGTCTCGCCGGGCGAGAGCGTGGGGACGAGGCATGTCTCCACCCAATCCTCGAACAGGGCGGCGTTGATCGGTCCGTCGAAAGTCCTTGCCGCCGTCAGGCCGCGAAGGCGAAGGCCGGCGACCAAAGTCACCGTTTTGTAGTGACTGTGCGGGATGGCCGCCCGCAAGCGGCGCCCGCGCCGGCAACGTCCGCTTTTGCGCGCGAGATTTGTGGAGGCTCCCGTCTCGTCAATGAAAACGAGTTTCGTCGGATCGAGATCGAGCTGCCCCGCGAACCATTCCCGGCGTCGATTTTGCACGTCTGCGCGTTGTTGCTCCTCGGCGTGCGCCGTTTTTTTTAAAGGTGATCTCGTGACGGTCGAAGAAACGCCACAGCACGGAGACCGCAAAACGCTCGCCACAATTGGCGATCAGCCGCTCCTGGATCTCGAGCAGCGTGAGGTCCGGGCTGCGCCGGACCAGGCCCAAGAGATAGTCGTGATGCGCCTCGATCCGGCCGGAGCGGCGGTCGCCGCCAGAAGGCGCCGGTGAAATTTCGCCCGTGGTTTGGAACCGCTTCACCCAGCGCACCGCGCTCGCTATGCTCACTTTGAAACGCGCGCGCCGCCTGATTGCGCGACAACCCGCCCAAGACCACCGCCTCAACCACGCGCTCGCGAAGATCGTCGGAAACAGCCATCCCCGCCGCCTCCCTCTCGCGGCGTGAATGATCAATCAGAAACTAACTGATTCGGGAATCCCCCAACCGATTCAATCCGTTCGGATACCGCTCTAGGGCCAAAGAAGAATAGTCTCGTACTTCGATATGTGCGCGACGACCAGACAGATGCTAGAGCTCGCGATCGTAATTATAAATTGCATTGGGGCACGTCTGAGATCACTTGGCAGTCTAAAGCTGGGTTTGGGACGGCGAAATGGACCGATGATGAAGGGCCCTATGATGAAGATTGGAGTGGCGTGGTCAATGTCGATGTCTTAGGAAATGAAGCTCCCGTGGGTGAGTTCAGAAACTCAATCTCTGTCATCGTGAAGACCCGTCCGGGCCAGCAATCCCTGCGAGATCAGCTTCTCTGCTTGGATAAGTGTTGTGCAATTTCCGGCGAGAAACAAGCGGCTGCAATTGAGGCGGCCCACATTGTTCCTGTAAAAGCGGGCGGCCAAGAGGTCATTGGTAACGCTGTCTTACTCCGGGCGGACATACACCGTTTGTTTGACGCGGGTCTATTCTGGTTCGAACTGTCGGAGGGCCGTGCTCACGTCAAACACGATGATGCAGAGCTGTCGCAGCTGTACCGTGATCTCCTGACTGACAAATCGCTGCCAGAGCCGATGTTCCAGCGAGTTGCACAAGCACTGCGGCTACGATCCAAGTTGCCAGACGGGAGCGGGCCAACGATCAACGGAAACAATGTCTGGGCGGCGACATGATTCGGGCCGCGGCGCGGGCATAAGTCGAAGCGCCGAATCGGTGAAGCCTATTTCGCGCTCGCAGTCGAATGACTGCTATGGCGCGGACTCCGGTTCTTCCCAAGGCGACCCCTGTAGGCCCCCTCTCCGCCCATTTGGGTCATTCCGGTTGCGAGGCGGCGGCTCCTTTTGTCCCATCAGACTTGAACGCGCACCTATCCAGCGACGACGTTGAGCGCAAGGTGCGGCAGTGGCCTAGACCGCGGCAACGGCGGGCACAGCGTCCACCTTCTCACCTTTCGCGACTATCCGCAGTGCGTCATCCGGCAACGGCCGTTGCAGCATAAGCGCGTCAGGCGTGTCCCCCTCAAGCCATAGGTCAATCTCGTTAGGCGTCGTCAGGATCACCGACATGGCTTTCGGATGGATCGGCGCGACAATCGCATTTGCCTCTGTCGTCAGGAACCCGAACAGCTCATGGTCACCCTCGACGGGCGCACTCTTCGAGCCTCGCACGCCGCGCCATGGCGTCCATAGGCCGGCAAACGCGAACAGCGGCCTGTCTTCGCTCAAGGCGAACCAAATGGGCGTCTTGCGCGGCTTGGTATCGAGGTACTCGCAAAAGGACGTCGCGGGCACGATGCAGCGGTTCCTCTTGCCAAGCCATCCTCGCCAATGCGGGCTCCCGAGATTGCGGATGTTGGTAACTGGTTGGCCGCCGTACTGAGGCGGACCCGGCATACCCCAACGCGCCATCGCAAGTTCACGCTCACCGTCAGCCCCTACGCGAACAATCGGAGCCATCTGGTCGGGGAAGACCGAAGGCATGGGAGGTAGGTTGCCCGCGCGGTCGTGCTTCACCGCGAACAGGTCGCGGATAGCCGACTGGCCTTTGGTGACGGAGTACAGGTTGCACATGCGCGGCGACTATGCCCGGATAGCGGAGAACGGCAAAGGGGGATGAGATGCTATCCACACTACGCTCGCTGGTCGATGCTATCTTGGGCAAGGTCCCGGGGAAGCCAGATCGACTCGACACCGCAACGCGCGGATGGCGATGGACGCGGAGCCCGCGAGCTTTGCGGACTTCACGGCCAAGCCCAAAGCGGAACCCAAAGGGAACCCGCAGCGTGACGAACGCGAGGCCCTAAAGGTTGACCCGATTGAGGAACTGAGGCGGATCATTGACAGCCCCTCGCCCTCGCATCGCGTGCGTCCGCCGAAGGGCCGGCGAGCAACGCCATCGTTAAGCGTAAGGCAACGCCGAAGGGACCAAGGGAGGGCTCCCTCGCGGCCCTGATGGAGGACTGGGTCTATGCGTTTTGGCCAGCCGCGAGGTAACGCTCCTCGCCATTGAGTTGGGAGAGCGCGGGGCAAACCGCTGGGGGCCAACGGCGATTTAGTGAACGAGATGCTCAAGCTATTGCAAAACCCTGTAGTGATTGCGTCGATATTTGGGTTCTTAGGCGCGGTCATAGGGTCAGTCCTGACAAACTGGTTTCGACCCCGCGTCGAGTGGGGCATTGAGCAAAAGCGAGAGCTACGCCAGCACCGACGGCAGCTAATAGCCGACTGGCGCGCGATGATTGGCGATGTCAGTAAAGGGTTGGATGAAATCGAGAAAGCCAGCCGGTGGACTACGCAGGATGCGCTTCGTCTCCTTGAAAGACACGCTGCTTACCCAAGCTTTAAGTCCGCTTGCGCCCAATATAGCCACTCAGGAGTGCGAGGACTATGGTTGAGATTTAGAACGTCTGGTGTAGGTCGGATGCTAACACGATTTAGAAGGTCCAGATATGGTCGGATGCTGCTAGGGCAACCGAAATCACAGGGAACACCGGAAGGAACGTTGATGGCGGGCAGCCACTTGCCGGCGCGAATACACCTAACAATTGGGCAAATCGCAGAGATCGAGAGATGGTGGAAACTCCACAAATAGACTCGCTGGCTCCGCAAGCGGCAGCGACTTTTCTGAACTCGTGTGCAGGTCGGTCAGCGCCGCTGCATTAGGTCGCGCTTGGGTAGAGTTTTGGGTAGAGGCTTGGGTAGAGCGGCCGATACTGAGGGTCAAAACTCCTTTGATATTATTGATTATCCTGGGTATTCACAAGGACTGGCTGGGGGACCTGGATTCGAACCAAGATTGACGGAGTCAGAGTCCGCAGTTCTACCGTTGAACTATCCCCCAACGGCCGCTCGCGGAAGGGAGCAGGCGGCGTCAATAGCGAAGAGCGGACGCGCGCGCAAGCCTTCCGCATGCCGCTTCCCGATGCGAAAGGCCGGCGCGCCCGGCTTGGGCGATCGAAGAGTCGACATAACACATATATGTAATGTTTAATTGATGGGCCGCGGAGTGGGCTTCCCAGCCGGTCCGCGAGGGTCGACCCTAAACGGGGTCGCAACCCTCTGGAATCCTTGAGGCCCGTCCCTAAATTGGCGCTAAAACGGCGGTAGCGTCCCGACCCGCCTACACATGCTCAACCGCCAGCACGCCGGGGGCGGTTTTCAGGGCGCCGGCCACCGTCGGGCTGACGGCGTAGCGGCCGGGCAGGCGGATCTCGACCTCCTCCTTCGGCCCGAGCACCACGACCAGCGAAACCTCGCCTTCGCCCGGCGCGCTGAGGCGCCGCTCGATCGAGGCGAGCGGGCTCTCGTCGCGGACGAAGATGCGCAGACCTTTGTGGACCTTGGCCGCCGCGTCGTTGAGGCGCTCGACGTGGACGATGCGGGCGCGCACCTCCTCGCCCTCGACATTGGCCTGCAGCGTCACCAGCACGTCCGAGCCTTTTTCGAGAAGGTCGCGGAACTGGTTCAGCCCTTCCTGGAAGACGATCGCCTCGTATTGTCCGGACGGGTCGGAGAGCTGCACGATGCCCATCTTCGAGCCGCTCTTGGTGCGCCGCTCGGTCCGGTCGAGCACGCTCGCGCCCAAGCGGGCGGTCGAGGCGCCGGCGCGCACCGAGCGGGCGAAATCGGCCCAGCGGGCGGCGCGCAGCCGCTTCAGCGCCGAATCGTAAGCCTCGAGCGGATGGCCGGAGAGGAAGAAGCCGACCGCGTCGAACTCGCGCTTGAGCCTTTCGGCGTCCGTCCATGGGCTGGCGTTGACCTTCAGCGGCGCGGCCTCCGTTTCGCCGAACAAGGCGTTCTGGCCGGACGCCTTTTCCGCGGCGCCGCGGTTGGCGATCGCCAGCATCGGCTCGATCGCGGCGAACACGACGGCCCGGTCGGGCTCGAGCTCGTCGAACGTCCCGGCCGCGGCGAGGCTTTCGAGCGCCTTCTTGTTGACGAGGCGCGGATCGAGCCGGCTCGCCACGTCGGCAAGCGAACCGAACGGCTTTTTGCCGCGCGCCTTCACCAGCGCGTCCGCCTGCGCTTCCCCGACCCCCTTGATGGCGCTCAGCGCATAGACGATGGTGGCCGAGCCGTCGGCGCCTACGCGCACGTCGAAGTCGGCCTCGGAGGCGTTGGCCGAAGGGGGAGCGACCGGGATCCCGAGCCTCTCGGCCTCGGCGCGGAATTCGGCGAGCTTGTCGGTATTGCCCTTGTCGAGGGTCATCGAGGCGGCGAGGAATTCGGCCGGGTGGTTCGCCTTGAACCAGGCGGTCTGGTAAGTGATGAAGGCATAGGGCGCGGAATGTGATTTGTTGAAGCCGTATTCGGCGAATTTGGCGCATGCGTCGAAAATGGCGTCGGCAGTCATCTTGTCGATGCCGCGATCGACCGCGCCGGTGACGAAACGCTCGCGCTGGGCGTCCATCTCCTTCTTGATCTTCTTGCCCATCGCGCGGCGCAGGATATCGGCCTGGGCAAGAGAATAGCCGGCGAGGTCCTTGGCGATCTGCTGCACCTGCTCCTGATAGGTGATGACGCCGAAAGTGGCCTTGAGGATCGGCTCCAGGAGGGGATGGGCGTATTCGACCTGTTCCCGGCCGAGCTTGCGCGCGCAGTAGACGGGAATGTTCGCCATCGGGCCCGGACGATAGAGCGCGACCAGCGCGATGAGGTCCTCGAACCGGTCGGCGCGCATTTCGACGAGCGCCTTGCGCATGCCGCCGCTTTCCACCTGGAACACCCCGACCGTCTCGCCGCGCCCCAGCATCTCGTAGGTTTTCGTGTCGTCGAGCGGGATCCGGCTGAGATCGATCCGCTCGCCGCGGCGCGCGACGAGGTCGACGGCGCGCTTGAGCACGGTCAGCGTCTTCAGGCCGAGGAAATCGAATTTGACCAGCCCCGCCGGCTCGACCCACTTCATGTTGAACTGGGTCGCCGGCATCGCCGCTTTCGGATCGCGATAGAGCGGCACGAGTTCGGTCAGCGGCCGGTCGCCGATGACGACGCCCGCGGCATGGGTCGAGGCGTTGGAATAGAGCCCCTCGAGCCGCTCGGCGATGGCGAGCATCCGTGCGACCCGTTCGTCCGCCTTGGCAGCCTCCTGCAGCCGCGCTTCGTCCGCCACCGCCTGCTTCAGCGTGACCGGATGGGCCGGGTTCATCGGCACGAGCTTCGCCAGCCTGTCGACCTGGCCGAGCGGCATTTCCAGCACCCGGCCGACGTTGCGCATCACCCCGCGGGCGAGGAACGAGCCGAAGGTGATGATCTGCGCCACCCGGTCGGCCCCGTAGCGGTCGCGCACATAGGCGATCACCTCGTCGCGCCGGTCCTGGCAGAAGTCGATGTCGAAATCGGGCATCGACACCCGCTCGGGATTGAGGAACCGCTCGAACAGGAGGCCGAAGCGGATCGGGTCGAGATCGGTGATGGTGAGCGCCCAGGCGACGACCGAGCCGGCGCCCGAGCCGCGGCCCGGCCCGACCGGAATGTTCTGCGCCTTGGCCCATTTGATGAAGTCGGCGACGATCAGGAAATAGCCGGGGAACTTCATCTTGACGATGACGTCGAGCTCGAAGGCGAGGCGCTCGTCATATTGCTCCCGCGCATAGCCCGGCGCGAGGCCGTGATGGGCGAGGCGCGCCTCGAGCCCCTCGATCGCCTGCCGGCGCAGCTCCTGCTCTTCGTCGACGGCCTCCGCGCCGGGGATGGAGAAGCCCGGCAGGATGGGCTTTCGGGTCAGCGGCCGATAGGCGCAGCGCATGGCGATCTCGACGCTGGCCTCGGTCGCCTCGGCGAGGTCGCCGAACAGCGCCGTCATCTCGGCGCGCGTCTTGAACCGGTGCTCGGGCGTGACCCGGCGGCGGTCCGGCGTCGAAATGAGGGCGCCCTCGGCGACGCAGAGGAGCGCGTCATGCGCCTCGTAGTCGGAGTGGGCGGCGAAATAGGGCTCGTTGGTCGCGACGAGCGGCAGGCCGTTCCGGTCGGCGAGGTCGATCAGCGCCGGTTCGATCGCGGCCTCCGATTCGATGCCGTGGCGCTGGAGCTCGACGTAGAGGCGCCGGTCGAAGGCCTTGGCGAGCCGCCTGAGCCGGCTCTCGGCAAAGTCGGACATTTGCTGGCCGAGCGCCTGGTCGATCGGCCCGGCGGGGCCGCCGGTCAGCGCGATCAGCCCCTGGCAGCCGATCAGCGCATCGAACGGGATATGCGGCTCCTCGCCCTCCTTCGGATCGAGCCACAGGCTGGAGACGAGCCGCATCAGATGGCGGTAGCCGGTGTCGTTCTGGGCGAGGAGCACGATCGGTCGGCGCGCCATGCGCTGCTCGGCGAGGCGCGACAGGTTGGCCGGAGCGTCGCCGAAATCGACCGTCGCCTGCACGCCGATGATCGGCTGAATGCCGGTTTTGGCGAGCTTCTCCGAGAATTCGAGGGCGCCGAACAGGTTGTTGGTGTCGGTGATGGCGAGGGCCGGCATGGCGTCGGCCTTGGCGAGCTTGGCCAGCGTCTCGATCGCCAGCGCCCCCTCGCGCAGCGAAAAGGCGCTGTGCACGTGCAGATGCACAAAGCCGATGGCCTTGATGACGGCTGATTCCATGGGGCCCATTGTCGCAAGCGGGCGGGCGGCGGTCGAGAGGCGGCGGGCGGCCTGTGGATTGTTTGTCCAGGGTCGCCTTACCCGTTCGAGCAGGCGCCGGATGACGCGTTCTGGCCGGGATGAACCTCGTTCAGGCGACCTGGCGCTGCCGTATCAGGTCCAGACGGGGCTCCCCGCATCAGCGATGCCCAACGTCGCACCCCGTAGCGCCATAGATGGGTCGTCTCGCGTTGGATCGAGGCGCCCCGCCGCCGGGGCGAGCGTCGAATAAAGCAGGCCATGTCCCTTGAGTGTGAGCCGTTGTTAGCAATTTTCTGTCCCTGAATACGGTGCAATGATTCCGAACTCACCGGCCGACGTTGATCATCCGCACGCGTCTCGCGGCGCGTTCCTGACAGCATTGCTGGTGGTGGCGGCTATTTCCGTTGGGCTTCGCGGCGAAGCCACTCCGGACGTGAGTTGGCTGATCACGATGTGCGAGCGCATGTTGAACGGCGAGCGCGCCTACGTCGACATTCTCGAGACCACCCCGCCCGTGCCGATGCTGCTCTATATGCCGGGCGCGGTCGTCGCGAAGTTCATCGGCGGAACGCCCGAAGCAGCGACCTTCGCCTTCGCCTACGCCTGCGCGTTCGGATCGCTCTGGTTGGCCGCCCGTATTTTGCCGAGCCGGCTGTCGGACGGCGTTCCCGCCTGGTTGGCGCTGGCGCCGGTCGCCGCCGTGCTCTTCCTTCTTCCGAGCGACGCGTTCGCGCAGCGCGAATATTTCGCCGCGGCATGGGCGCTTCCGATGACGGCGGTCTTCATCCGCCACGCCGATGACCAAACCTGGCCCGGCCTGTCGGATCGGGCCCTTGCCGCCGTTCTCGGCGGCCTAATGATCGCCGTCAAGCCGCCGCTGTTCGCGCTGCCAGGGGTTTTGATTGGCCTCTACTATTGGGCGCGGACGCGAAGCCTTTCGTTCCTTCTCCCGAGCGGTCTCGTCGCTGCAGCCGTGATCGGGCTGGCCGTCACCGCCGCCTCGCTCGCTGTGTTTCCCGACTATCTGCGCAACATGTCCGGGATCATGGCGGACGTTTACGTCCCGATCCGTGGATCCGTTTTCGGTTTCGCGCATGACAGAGCCTGTCTCGGAGTCCTGTCTTGCCTAGGGATCACCCTCGTTCTTTCCTTGCGAGGTAACTCGCCCGCGGCGACGATCTCAGTGATCGTGGCGGCGGGTTTCCTCGTCGCTTATTTCGTTCAGGGCAAGTACTTTTCTTATCATGCTTATCCGGCGGCGCTTTTCAGCGCCCTGGCCGCCTGGGTCGCCGTCTTGCGAAAGTGGAGTCGCCTCGGCGAAGCGTCGTTTCCGGCGCGCGTCGCCGCGGTGGGCGTATATGGCCTCGCCGCCTGCGCGATCGCCGTTCTCTTCGTTACCGGGTTCGCCGACGGTCATCCGCGCATGCGCGACTTGGCGTGGGCGACCGGTCTTGCGCATCCCCGGGCCCTCGCCGTGTCGCCAATAGAGGACACATCCTTTCCTTTGGCCCGCCGGATCGGCGCCGTATGGGTCGGCCACACGCATAGCCAGTGGATCGCGCGCTATACGCGATTCGCCTTGACTTCGAAAGCGCTGACCCCTGACGAAAAGGCGCGGTGGCTCGCCTACCATCGCTCCGATCTCGAGGCCGTCCTGCGCGAGATCAAAGACAAGCGGCCCGAGATCATCATTGAGGATATGCGGCCGATATTCTCTTGGCTCGCGCCGGAACTGAATGCTCTGCAGCCCGGATTCCTCGACGATTACCGAATCTTGGCGGATGAGGGAGCGATCCGCGTGTTGCGTCGTCGCTCGACGCAGGCCGATCGCCCTATCGGCGGGCGGGTCGACGCTCGCCCGGCGAATCTGATCGACGGTCACATTCTGTGATTCAAGCTGGCGTAACCTGTCTCACTCCATGGGAGAGGCCGTTGCGCTTTGCTCGGTGCGCTTTCCGGCCTCTTTATTCGACGACTTCCGGCGCATCAACTGAAACGGGCCGTTCGATTCAATCTCGATGAAATTATCATTTACGTACTCGAGCAGCGGTGGTTTGGTGTTCAGTTGGCCACGGTCAAAGAACTCCAGAAGCTTCGGATACATCAGAATACACAATTCCTTGTGGGGTTCGAGATCCGCGATAACTTGTCGTTGCTGCTTGAATGAGAGCAAGCCTAGGGCGTCGTTATTGAGTATCCCAGTCGGGGGCATCTGGTTGGTCCAAAAGTACAAACTCGACAAGTTTGGCAGCGAATAAAACGCAGGGCATTTGGCCAGCTCGCCCGCCGCCCATCGGTAAAGCTCCGCGGTTCTGTGATCGGTGCGCGGCAGGAATGCCCCGGGAAGATCGAGCGGCTCGAGTGGCTGATATCGTGCAAATTCCAATATCGTCTGGTTGCCCAGCATCGCCAACATCAGCAGGTACGCCGCCACCGAGATCTGCCCGCCGCGCCAACGTCGATTTCCCAAGAATCCCGGTAAAAAACCTCTTAATAACCGCTGCACATCGGGATGCCTGACCCCTTCGTTTAACAAGATCGGCAACATGATCGTCGGCAAGAGGCTCGCGAGTGCGGTTTGAGTCCCACTGACTGGAAATGAGTAAAGCGACAAGAAGGCCGCCATCAGGCCTAGCGTTCCCCGGACGAGCGGAAGAGGTTCGGCAGAGGTTTCATCCGTGACCATCAAGAGCCACGAGAACGGGACGACGAACTGGAACATGATTTCGGGCAAGAAAATCCATGGGGTTGTGAAGAATGTCGCGAGGACAATCGCCACACAGCCCGAGAATCCGATGACTGCCTTTAACAATGCCACCACGAGACCGATTGCGGCTTTCGTGTTCACGGCGCGGGTCCGCGAACGATCATAGAGCATTGCGATTATCGCAGAGACCGCAGTAATAAGAATGGCCCCGGCGCCGATCGGCGCTGGCATATACCAATTCTTCGCAAAACCGAGATTCTGCAGAATTGTTGCGTTTAAGATTTCATTCGCTGTTGACCCGCTGGCCATCGTTGCGCTGACGATCAAAAGCATTACCGTTGCACATCCACCGATGGCAAATACCCAATCCCGAACACGAAATATCTTAGGAATATTCAATGACGACCAAACAAAGAACGCGGCGAGGATCGTTCCCTCCGCGAATACGCAGTAATGAATTACCCATTCAAAACGCAGCAGCGGGGCCATCAGTATGACTGGCATAAGGAGACCGGCCGCCAATACGAATGGGCGAATTCTCCGCCATAAGGTCTCGTCGCCGGTTGCGCGCAGCGCCATGAGAATTAAAGGAAATAAAATAAACACACCAAGATTGATCTTCGTGAGGAGCAATGCGCCAGCAATGGCTCCGATAGCAAGCAGAGCCACTTGGGTCGGCCGTTTCCTTTCGATACTCACGAGCAGGTGCAGAAAAACGCCGATCATAAGAAAGCTCGGCGCTTGCGGGTGGAGCGCGGAATTACCAAAAAGCTTCAGAAAGAAAAGCATGACCAACAGCGTAAAAGCTCTCGCTATAGGCGAGGCCGTAAGTCGCCAGATGAGAGTCGCAAACGTAACATTGCAGCAGATCCACAAGAATGCTGTAATGAGCCGCGCCGAGTCATGCGATAAGGGAACTTCGAACAGGCCGAAGATCGGTTTGACCGCTAGGTAGTAGAAAGGACCGTATAACGCAAAAATATTACGATATAAAATGTCGCCGTCTAAGAGCTGGCGAAATGTAATCATTAGCGTTCCTTCATCGTCATACGTCGGTATTCCGGTGAAGGTCGTAAAGAAGATAAACGGCAAACCAGTCAGCATCAGCAAGCAGGTCGTGACGACTGGTTTTATCCGCGCAAAGCGTTTGCTTTCACAAACCTGGCGGTCAACCTGCAGGCCAGTTTCGCCTTCGCCCCGCATCGGCTTGGGCTCCCCGCTGAGACTATTGGCACTTTGTCTCGGCATCCTGTCTCCACCCCGTGCCGGAGTTGCTGCGAGCTTCGGACAAAGGCGATCTTGGCAGCTGCGCCAATATTTTGACGAGCTCTCAGCGCCGCGTATTAAGGCTTGCGCGCCTCCGACGAATGCGTCTAGGCGGGTGACGCGAGTAAAGCTTGCAGAGTTGATCGCAATTTAGTCAACAGGCTCCTAAATTACCATTAACAGTTCAGATGTCTCCGATTCATACATAATTATTTGACGAATTTACTCTAGCATCGAGACGCGTATCTGGGGCGTTTCTCATGCATGACTATTCCGATGCGGCAACCCGAGCGTTTTGGAGCGCTGCGCCGCTGTCTGACGGCGCCAAGACGGCCGGCCCGATGTCCGCCGACAAGCTCCGCGGAGTGTCGCGGGGGGCGGTGCATCGCCTACCGCTTCTGATGTTCGGCGTTCTGAGCTTCTGTTTCGGTGTCGGGGCCTATCTGTTCGGCGTGCTTCTCGTCTTTCCCCGCTACCTGCTCGGCCTCAATGCCGCGCTCGAACCGGTCAGTCAGTGGATTGTCTGGTACAGCGGCGTACCGATTGTGGCCGGCGCAGCACTGGCCGCCGCCGACCTCGGCTTCCTGTTCGAACAGAAGCGGCCGGCCGCGAGGGTGCGTTACGATCCGCCACAAAATCGGTCCGTCACGGTCGCGCTCACCGCCTACAACGACGAATTGAGCATCGCCGCGGCGGTCGAGGATTTCCTGGCCCACCCCTTGGTGAGGCGGGTGATCGTCGTCAGCAACAACAGCGTCGACGCCACGTTCGAGCGGGCGCAGGCCGGAGGGGCGATCACGTTGAACGAAGAGGCGCAGGGTTATGGACGGTGCGTATGGCGCTGTCTGACCGAAGCGGCCCGGTATGACGACACCGAATTGGTGGTGCTTTGCGAGGGAGATCGGACATTCCGCGCTCTCGATATCGAAAAGTTGGTCGCCTACATCCCGCATTGCGACATCGTCAACGGCACGCGGACCGTTGAACCGCTCCGCGAGCGGAACACCCAACTCACAACCTTCATGTACTATGGAAATGTGTTCGTCGGCAAATTGCTCGAGGCGAAGCATCTCGGCCTGGGAACGATCACCGATGTCGGCACGACCTACAAGTTGTGCCGTCGGGGGGCGTTGCTGCAATTGCTGCCGAAATTGAATCCGGCTATCAACCTGGAGTTCAACGCGCACCTGATGGACCGCGCGCTTGCCGATGGCCTCGCGATCGTCGAGTGCCCGGTGACCTTTCACCAGCGGGTCGGTGAAAGTAAGGGCGGCAATAAGAGCAACCTGCGCGGACTGGCGGTCGGATTGCGCATGATCATGGGCATCGTCACGAACTGGAAGCGCCCATTGTGAACGCATACCATGAGATTCGCCACACACACGATCCGAGGCGAACCGTGCTCTGGGAGACGCTGTGGCGTCACCATTTCAGCGCGATCGTGCCGCCTTCGGCCTGTGTCCTCGATCTCGGATGCGGCTACGGCGAGTTCATCAACAGTGTGGCGGCGCGGCGGCGCATCGCGCTCGACTTCTGGGATGGGTTTGCGGGCTTTCTTGCGCCGGGCGTCGAGGCCATTGTGGCGAGCGTCACCGACCTCGACTCCCTAGAGGATGGCGTCGTGGATTTCGCCTTCGCCAGCAACCTCTTCGAACATCTGACGCAGGCCGATTTCGTGAAGACGCTGGCGGCCCTGCGGCGGAAGCTGTCGCCGGAAGGCACGCTGAACATCCTGCAGCCTAACTACCGCTATGCCTATCGCGAGTATTTCGATGACTATACCCATGTCGCGATTTATTCGCATGTGAGCCTAGCAGATTTTCTGGCCGCCAACGGATATCAGGTGATCGAGACCCGGCCTCGTTTCCTGCCTTTGACGGTCAAATCGCGATTGCCGGTCCATCCCGCGCTGATCGCCGCCTACCTCAAATCGCCGGTCAAACCGCTCGCCAAGCAGATGTTTCTGCGGGCTCGGGCAGCGTGAGTCACACCAGGGGAGGCCCTTTGCAAAACGCTCGAACCGGTGATTTTCTGCGGCAGTCCAAGGACGTGATTTGCCGATGTCGCGCCAGCGTCGAGACAGACTGAGACGTTATCGTTTTCCGCTCGCTCGGGTAACCTGACGATGTCGCCACGATGACGGTTCATTGGTTCTTTCTGTGGAGCGCGATCCTCACCAGCGTGTTCGGGCAGACGCTTCTAAAAGCAGGCGCAAGCGGCGAATCGGCAGCGCAAGGTTTCCTTTCGCAAGTGCTCGATCCGCACACATTGGGTGGACTCGCGCTGTATGGATTCGCCGCGCTGCTGTACACCGCGGCCTTGCGCCGTATCCCGCTTTCCGTCGCCCTCCCATGCACGGCGTCATCCTACGTCGCGGCCATCGTTGTGGGGCATGTCCTCTTCAATGAACCGATAACAGTTGGGCACTGGATGGCTGTGCTTGTCATAGGATGCGGCATTGTCCTACTTGCGCTCGCGGCGCGCTGATTGGCGCGCCGGACTTCCGAAAACGTCAAGACTCCTACTGCCGCCCGGCAAGGCCGGGCGGGGGAGTTCTCAACCTTTGGGTAAAGATGCAAGCGTCCCCGTCATACGGGGCTCGGCCAGCGTAGCGGGTTCAAAGTCGGCCCGGCTGGCGCCAGGCTGACCTTCGGGGCCGACCTGGCGCCTTGGCGTCGCGCTTGGGCGAGGGCATATCTCCCCTAACCCGACTTTCTCAACTGGGGATGCGGACGGGTGGAAAGGGCCGTGGAATCAAGGCTGGGCGGTCGAAGGTCTCCACTACATGGCGGGTTGCGGGTGCTGAGCCGCCGGAGCAGGAGCGGTGATTAGCGGCGGCGACTGCGGCGGCAGGGTGAGCCCGAGTTGCCGCAGGAGGAGTTTATGGTCGGCGTTGGGCTCGGTGTAACGGCTCAGGATCAGGGTTCGGCCGTCGATGGTTGGGAAGTGGACGTCGAGCATCTGGATGGCGGCAAGCTTGTCGAGCACCGCGCGCGGGGTGAGGCCGGCGGCCAGCGGCCTGAGCCTGGCGCGCAGCGTGACGTGCAGACAATAGGCGAGGAAGGCCACGAAGATGTGCGCCTCAACGCGCTGCTCCAGCTGGTGGTAGATCGGCCGTAGCTGCAGATCGTCCTTGAGGTTCTTGAAGGCCGCCTCGACTTCGACGAGTTGAATGTAGAACCGCCACAGCTCGGCGGGATCGCGCCCGCGCATATTGGTGCGCAACAGGTAGCGGCCTTCGCGCCGACGCGCTTGGCGCAGCTTTTTGCGGTTGAGCGCGTAGGCGAAGGCGGCTGTGTGCGGGTCGACCGCTATGTCGAGGAGGCGCCATGCCGCAGGCGCCTTGGCGCGGGCGGCGCCGAGCTTCATCAGCAGGCTCTCGCGAGAGAGGTTCATGTGCGCCAGCTTCGCCAGTCGCGCCCACAGCCACTTCAGCTGCCGCTTTCGCATGGCGCGCTCCTTGTCGATGCGCGCCCGGCTCTGGGCGAGCACGTAAAGGTCGTCGGCCTCGGTCAACAGCTTCACTTCGACGCCCGGCCGCACCTCGTGCCAGGGCAGGCCGACGAGAGACGTTTCCAGCTTGCTGAGGCGTCCCTGGGGGTTCCCGCCAGATAGGCGACGGGCGGATCGGATCGCCGCATTTCGGCGAGCGTCTCTTCGGTAGGGATGCCGCGATCCATCACCCAGATGCGCTGGGCCTTGCCGCATCGACGGCGATTTCGTCGTCTTTCTCATCGGAATGCGGATCAACAAGCCGTGGAAGGTCGGCAAGTGGCTGCCGGTCGCGTTGGCCATGCCGCGCATGCTCAAGGAACTGGAGGCGGCGCCGCCCGAGATCGGGTTTCTTGGCTCGATGAGCCCGGGAATTTCGACCATGCTGATCCAGTACTGGCGCAGCTTCGAACATCTGGAGCGCTATGCGCGAGCTCGCGACAGGCAGCACTGGCCCGCCTGGGTCGAATCAACCGGAGGATGAAAGATTCGCGCGGCGACGTGGGCATCTGGCACGAGACCTATCTCGTACGGGCCGGCGAGTACGAGACGGTCTATAGCGGCATGCCGCTCGTCGGTCTCGCCAAGGCCTCGCGCCGCGCCGAGGTGACGGCGGAGACGGAAAGCGCGCGCGGGCGGCTTGGGGCCGGGCAGGGCGCGAGCGCGGGCCGCCCCTGAAAGGGGCGGGCGGCCGACGCGTTAGCAACACGGTGTGCGTTCGCGCCGTTGTTGTCGACGCGGAATTCGCGCAGATTCGCGTTTTCGACGCTCCCCGCCTCTCAGGCCGGCGCGCCGGTCGCTTCCTACGAATATTTTCTGAAAAACAGTAAAATCGGCAAATCGCGCGGCGCGGACGTTCGTGCTGCCGACAGCCTCTTCGGGCCTTGGCATTCCCCCTGTTATCGCGTTCCTGCCGCCTGTTCCTCCCCTGTTAAGCGCGAATTCGCTGCCTGTTATTTTCCTGCTCAGTTGCAGGAAGATATTAATTCAAAGCATTAGAATCGTGTATTTTATATTCGAAAACTGCGACAATCAATGGCCGATTCCGCCTGTTCGCTCCCCTGTTAGCAGGGGATTCGGCCCCGCAGGGTCCGGCGATTGGCCCAATCGCCCATGCATCTTTTCAGAAATCAGCCCAGGCGACGCCGTCGAGCTCGGCGGCCGGTCCTGCGCCCCGCCGCGAGGCAAACCGGGCCCCCGTCTTGCGCATGACGCTCTCGGCGCCTAAAGCCTGTCGGTCACCGGGCGGCTTCGCCCGCGGAGAGGCGGAACAGGGAGGGTACCCATGTCGCACAAGATTCTGGTCGCTCAGGGCGGCGGACCGACGGCGGTGATCAACCAGTCCTTGGTCGGCGTCGCGCTCGAGGCCCGCCGCTTTCCGGGCATCTCGAAAGTCTACGGCGCGCTGCATGGCGTGCGAGGCATCGTCAACGACGACCTCGTCGATCTCGGCCAGGAAACGGTCGGCAACCTTGAAGCGGTCGCCGCGACTCCCGCCGCCGCGCTCGGCTCGACCCGCGACAAGCCCGACCTCAAGTACTGCCAGGAGATCTTCAAGGTCCTGAAGGCGCACGCGATCGACACGTTCTTCTATATCGGCGGCAACGATTCCTCCGACACCGTGCGCATTGTCGCCGACGAGGCCAGGAAGGGCGGTCATGCGCTCAGGGCGATCCACGTCCCCAAGACGATCGACAACGACCTCGTCGGCTTCGATCACGTGCCCGGATATCCGTCGGCGGCGCGGTTCGTCGTCCAGGCCTTCGCCGGCGTAAATCTCGACAACATCGCGCTGAACGGCGTCTACTGCGCCGTGGTGATGGGCCGCCACGCGGGTTTCCTGACGGCGGCCTCCGCGCTCGCGCGCCAATATCCGGACGACGGCCCGCATCTCATCTATCTGCCCGAGCGCACCTTCGTCGTCGACAAGTTCCTCACCGACGTGAAGGACGACCTTCGAGCGCTACGGGCGCTGCATCATCGCGGCTTCCGAGGGCATTCACGACGAGAAAGGCGAGGCGATCATCACCAAGCTCATGGGCAAAACGGAGAAGGATGCGCACGGCAACGTCCAGCTTTCCGGCACCGGCGCGCTCGCCGACCTGCTTTGCGAGGAGGTCAAATCGAAGCTCGGCATCAAGCGCGTGCGCGGCGACACCTTCGGCTATCTGCAGCGCTCCTTCGTCGGCTGTGTCAGCAAGGTTGACCAGCGCGAGGCGCGCGAGGTCGGCGAGAAGGCGGTGCAATACGCGGTCGGCGGTCAGAGCGACGGTTCGGTCGCAATCCGCCGGGTCGCCGATTACGCCGTGGACTATCCGCTGATCCCGCTCGAGACGGTCGCTGGCAAGACGCGCGTGATGGAAGACCATTTCATCAACGGCGCCGGCAACGACGTCACGCCGGCCTTCGGCGACTATTTGCGTCCTCTTCTGGGCCGCGATCTGCCGGAAGTCGCCCGGTTGCGCGCGGCGAAGGTCGCCAAAGCGACGCTCTGAGACAGACAGCCGGGGAAGCGGCCGCTTCCGAGTCGTCACCTGTCGACAAAAGCCTTCTCGATCACGTAGTCGCCGGGCTCGCCGTGGTTGCCTTCCTCGAAGCCGCGGGCGGCCGAGGATGGCGCGGATGTCGGAAAGCATCGCGGGACTGCCGCAGAGCATGAAGCGGTCATGCGCCGGGTCGATCGGCCGCATGTCGAGGGCGTCGGTCATCGCGATTGCTGGTCAGCGCGAGCGACAGCCGGCCCTGATGGCGGAACGGCTCGCGGGTTACGGTCGGATAGTAAAGCAGCTTCTCGCGCACGAGTTCGCCGATCAACTCGTCGTTCGGCAGGGCGTTGGCGAGATAGTCACTATAGGCGAGGTCCTTCACCCAGCGGACGCCGTGCGCGACCACGATACGGTCGAACTTGTCGTAAGCTTCGGGGTCCCGCACGATGCTGAGGAACGGCGCGAGCCCGGTGCCGGTGCCGAGCAGGAACAGGGTCCGGCCGCCCTTGAGGTTGTCGATGACGAGCGTGCCGGTCGGCTTTCGTCCGACCAAGATCTTATCGCCCTCCTTGAGGTGCTGCAGGCGCGAGGTGAGCGGGCCGTCGGGGACCTTTATGCTGAAAAACTCGAGCGCGTCGTCATAGTTAGCGCTTGCCAGCGAATAGGCGCGCAGCAACGGCTTTCCGTCGCCCTCGAGGCCCATCATGACGAACTGCCCGCTGCGGAAGCGAAAGGATGGCGTGCGCGTCGTGCGGAAGCTGAACAGACGATCGGTCCAGTGGTGGACGCTCAGGACGCGCTCGTGTTGGAAAGCACTCATGAAAACTCGCTTCAATCCCTGGCTTCAACTTGGCTCGCGGCGCGCCCCTTATCATATTCGAGCTGGCGCTCAAACGCGGCAATACGAAGCCGGGTTGGCTTTCAGAATGTGACCGAAAATCGTGGGCTATTTCTGCGCCTATGATGCCTTCAGGCTGAGAAGGTAGGCGACGACCGAGTCAATCTCCGATTGGGCCAGAAGAAACGATGGCATGCGGCTGTCGCGGCGGGATTGGCCATGCGGCTCCGCAAGAAACGTCCGCAGGGACGCCGCCGTGATGTCGGGCCGGGCTGCTATTTCGGCGAAGCTCGGAGCCGGCGGTTTGAGCGTCGGAACCCGAGCCTGGTCGGGCGCCGACGACGTGGCAGCTCGCGCAGACCTCGAGCGCCAACTTACGGCCCGCGGCTGCGGCCGGTTCGTCGGCGTAAGCGGGGCCGGAGGCGGCAAACGCGAAGGCAATGCCGAACAGAAAAGAAGTCTTCACGGCGTCCTCGAACAACAGGCGGGCCCTTGAGGCCTCGCGTTCATTTCCGGCAGCTGCGCACTCATTCCATCATCGCCGCCTTGAGAATGCAGACCATCGTCGCATGCGCCGGCTTGGCGCCGAGATTGCGGATGCGATGGGGACGGTCGCAGCGATAGCGCAATGTCTCGCCCGCTCCGACCGCCTCGATCGATCCCCCGACATCAACTTCAAGCTCGCCGTCGAGCACCGACAGGCACTCGACCGAGCCGCGCGCGTGCGCGGTCGATTCGAGCACGCCGCCGGGATCCGCCTGGAAATCGTACCATTGCAGCCAGTCGACCGTGTTCAGCCAGCCCGTCACGGCGAGCCGGCACAATCCGTCGTCGGAGACGAAAATCGGAGTCGTGCCGCGCCCGAGATGTTCGATGAAAGGTCCGTCCTCGCCGCCCTGCAGGATCGATTCGATCGACACGTCGAGCGCATGAGCGAGCCGCCAGATCGTGGTCAGGGTCGGGTTGGTCTCGTTGCGCTCGATCTGCGAGATGATCGATTTGGCCACCCCGGACTGCGCGGAAAGATCGGCGAGCGAAAGCCCGAAGCTCTTGCGCAGCCGCTGGACTGCGCGGCCGAGCTGGTTCGACAGCGAGGCCGCCCCCGCTTCGAGCACCTTCGCCCTGTCCTTGCCTTCCACGCCCATGCGCGACCTCGTCCGAAAATTCCGAACGCAGCATACGCCGATTGCGTCCGGAATATCGAACGTGTCCGTTCGCCTTTTCAGGCCTCGCTCGCTTTGGACGCGAATTATCGGCCGGGAATCCGCCCAATGAGCTTCGCCATTTGCGACCAAAGTGGCTTGCGGCCGGAAGCCATGACCGCGGTCGCTCAGAAAGCGCCAGGAAACGCTCCGCCGTCGATCAGGATGTTCTGACCGGTGATGAATCCCGGCCTTGGCGCTGGCGAGAAACGCGCAAAGCGCGCCGAATTCGGCCGGATCGCCGAAGCGTCGCGCGGGAATGCGGGCTTTCAGCCTCGGCGCGCGCGCTTTCGAGCGGAACGCCGCGCTGGGCGGCGGACCGCGCCAGGGCCGAACGCGAACGGTCGGTTTCGAACGAGCCGGGCTGGATCGAATTGATCGTCACGTTGTGCGGCCGCATATGTCCGGGCCGCGGAAGCCAGGAATGCGGTCAGGCCGGCCCTGGCGCCGGACGAGACGTCGAGCCCGGCGATCGGCGCGCGCACCGACCCGAGGTGATGTTGATGATTCGGCCGAACTTTCGCTTCGCCATCCCCGGCAGAAGCGCTTGAACGAGGGCGATCGGCGTCAGCATGTTCGCTTCCACGCCGGCCAGGATGTCCTCGCGGGTGATCGCGCCGAACGCCTTGAACGGCGGGCCGCCGTTGTTGTTGACGAGGATGTCGGCTTCGGGGCAAGCGGCGATCAGCGCCGCGCGCGTCGCCGGATCGTTGAGATCGCCCACGACTTCGTGAACGGCGACGGACGTCTGTTCGCAAATTGCCTTCGCCGCCGACGCGAGCTCGTCCTTGCTGCGGCCGTTGATGACGAGTTCGCAGCCGGCTTCGGCCAGCGCCATCGGCGCAGGCCCGTCCCAGACCCTTGCTCGAGGCGCATACGATTGCCTTGCGGCCGGAAATCCCGAGATCCAACGCCAGCTCCCATTGCTCGACACGTCTAAATCAGCTATTTATAAGCTGCAACGCAAGCTTTGCGTCATCGAAGCGACACGAGAATCTGCGCAGGAAACTTCCGGATCATTGCACTTCATGCGAGAGGGCGACGTGGCAAAGCATCACGGGGACCATCGCTACCGCACGCTGTTCCTCTCCGATCTTCATCTGGGAACGCGCGGTTGCCAGGCGCATCTCATTCTCGACATGCTGCGGCACGTCGAGGCGGACACGATCTACTTGGTCGGCGACATCATCGACGGCTGGCGGCTGCGTTCGGGCTGGTATTGGCCGCAGGCGCACAACGACGTCATGCAGAAGCTTCTGCGCAAGGTGCGCCGGGGCGCCCGCATGGTGTTCGTGCCCGGCAACCATGACGAATTCGCCCGCCAGTTCTTCGGCCTGACGTTCGGCGGCATCGAGATCAAGCGCCAGGCCGTCCACACTGCCGCCGACGGCAAGCGCTATCTCATCACCCACGGCGACGAGTTCGACGTGGTCGTCCGCCACTCGAAGTGGCTCGCCTATTTCGGCGACTGGGCCTACACGACCGCCTTGTTCGTCAACACGCATTTCAACGCGGCCCGCCGGTCGCTCGGCCTGCCTTATTGGTCGTTCTCCGCCTGGGCGAAGCTCAAGGTCAAGAACGCGGTCAATTTCATCGGCTCGTTCGAGAAGGAGCTTGCCGGCGAGGCCAAGCGGCGTGGGGTCGACGGCGTCGTCTGCGGCCACATCCATCACCCGGTCATCCGCGATATCGACGGCGTCACCTACGTCAATACCGGCGATTTCGTCGAAATCCTGCTCGCTCGTGGTGGAGCATTTCGACGGCCGGTTCGAGGTCATGCGCTGGCCGGCGGCGCTGAAGGTCCTCGTCCACGAGGACAACACGCCCTTGGAGGACGAGCGCGAAGAGGCCGGAGGCGGAAGCGGCCTGATGCGCATCCTCATTGCGACCGACGCCTGGCGGCCGCAAGTCAATGGCGTCGTCTCGACCCTGGAGCGGATGACCCAGGCGGCCGCCGAGTTTGGCGCGAAGTTCGATTTCCTGACGCCCCAGGGAATGTGGACCGCGCCGATGCCGACTTACCCGGACATTCGCGTCGCGATCACCACGCCGGGACGAGATCGCCCGGCGGATCGAGCAGGCGGCGCCCGACCATATCCACATCGCCACCGAGGGCCCGATCGGCTGGCTGACGCGGCGCCACTGCCTGAAGACAAAGCGCATCTTCACGACGAGTTATCATACCCGTTTTCCGGAATACATTCGGGCCCGCACTGGCATCCCCGAAGCGCTGACCTACGCCGGGCTTCGCCAATTTCCACGCCCCTTCGGCGACGGTCATGGCTCCGACGCCGACCATCGGCGCCGAACTCACGCGGCGAGGCTTCAAGAATGTCCGCCTGTGGACGCGCGGCGTAAACCATGCGCTGTTCCGCCCGCGCGCCGAACAAGGTGCTCGACTTGCCGCGGCCGATCTTTCTTTCGGTCGGGCGGGTCGCGGTCGAAAAGAACCTCGAGGCGCTGCTCGATCTCGACCTGCCCGGATCGACCGTCATCGTCGGCGACGGGCCCGCGCGCGCGGCCCTCGAGCGCCGCTACCCGCATGCGCATTTCCTCGGCGCAAGATACGGCGAGGCGCTCGCGGACGTCTACGCCAGCGCCGACGTGTTCGTCTTTCCCTCCCGGACCGACACGTTCGGCATTGTCCTCATCGAGGCGATGGCGAGCGGCCTGCCGGTCGCGGCCTTTCCTGTTGCGGGTCCGATCGACGTCGTCGGACCGGCCGCGGGAATCCTCGACGAAGACCTTCGCGCGGCCTGTCTCGAGGCGCTGACGATCCCGCGCGAGGCGGCGCGGGAATACTCGCTGCGGTTCACCTGGAAAGAGAGCGCGCGGCAGTTCCTCGAAAATGTCGAGATGTCCCGCCGTCAGGCGCGTACGTCCCGTGTCGAGACAGCTTGTGCTGGTCAGCGACGCCTCCGTGTCGGGAACTGATAATTCGCTGCCATCAGGGAAAAATGCAGGGAATTTCTACTCCCTTCGGTCGGTTGTTGGAAAAACAACCCGAAAAGTGCTATTGATTTCAAGTGAGTCTCCAGCAAAATTCCCTACCCGGCCGAACAGGGAATTTTTTTCGCCGAGCAGGGAATTCAAATTCCCTGTTCGGCGGAGAGCACGGGGATATTTCGCGCCTATGCGCCGACGCGCGGGGCGTGCGCGCAAAGCGCGCGCCGGCCAGAAAGCGCCGGCTGCGTGTCGGAGCCGCGCTTAAGCGTCGAGGGCGCCTGTCGAGGCAGAATATTTCGAGGCGTGACGACTTCGCCGGCGGGTTGCGAAGAGATTGCGATACGATCCGGCGCCGGCGGTCCGCTCGGGAGCCTCACTCCTCCGGCAGCACGCCCTTTTTGAAGATGAAGCATCCGTAGTGGCGGCGTTCGCCGGTCGCGACGATCGCGAAGGCTTCGCTGGCCCGCTCGTAGAAAGCGAAGCGTTCGATGCCGACGAGCGGCTGACGGCGACCGACCGCGCGGTCGATCGCCTGCTGCACTTCCTGCTGGACCGGAGGCACCACGACTGGATCGCCGGTCACTTCCATACGCAGCGCCGGGTCCGGCACGAAACTGTCGAGCGGCATCACCGACAACACGGCTTCGACGGCGCGCGCCGCCGACACGCCCGCCATCAGGAGCGGCTGCCCGGTGACGGTCGAGCTCGCGGTCGACGAGGCTGGAAAATTTGCGTCGACAATGGCGATCTCGTCGCCATGGCCCATCCTGCGTAACGCGTAAAGCAGGTCCGCATCCAAAAGCGGATCGATTCCCCAAAGCATGTTCTGCCTCCCAGGCTTAGGCTCCGCTGGAGTTTAGCGGGTTTGGGCGGCGGTGGGAAATGGGCAGTCGGCAGCTGTAGACGCGCTCCATAGCCCGCCGAGAGACAGGCGTCCTCCCGGACGCCCTATGGAGCGCGGCTGGCGCAGTCAGCGACCGCGCCTGCAAGCAGTCAGCGACCGCGCCTACAAAAGGCGCCTCGCCGGCTCTGGTGCGAAGCTGAGCCTTCCCTTGGCGCTGAGCCGGATCAGCGCCCCGCCGACGTTGACGCTGAGCGCCCGTCCGTTCGCCGTCGCGTCGCCAAGGCGCAAAGCCAACCTCTCGATCTTCTCCAGGCCGATCCGGCTTTCGTCGCGCCCACCGACCCTTGCAATGCGCCGCGCGAGCACGCGCTGGACGATTGCGATTGGTTCGGCAAACAGGGCCCGAGCGTCGTCTATCGGGCCGCCGCCGAGCCTCGCCTCGACGTCGCCCGTCCATTTCTCGAGCGCTTCGTCCGCCTCGGCGGCGCGACGGGCGAGGCGGACGAGGCTATTCACTCTCAGGCCTTCGTCGCCCAGGCGCTCGAAAAGCGCCCGCAGGCGGGGGCGTGCGAAGCGTGGGTCTGTATTCGAGGGATCGTCCGCAAAGACCACGCCGCGCGAACTGCAAATAGCGACAAGATCGCTTTTCGCCAAGCCGAGCAAGGGGCGCGCAATCGTTACGCCGTCGCGCTGACTCATCGCCTCCATGCCAGCGAGGCCGGCCACTCCCGAGCCGCGGAGGAGGCGCAGAAGAACGGTTTCGGCCTGATCGTCGGCATGGTGGGCGGTCGCGATCGTGTCGGACCCGATCGCCCGCGCGTGCCCGACCAGAAGCCGGTAGCGCGCCTCGCGGGCGCGCTCCTGCACCCGGGTCGACGGTTTGGCGCCCGTCCAGACGAGCGTCTTGTGTGGGACGCCGAACTTCGCTGCGAGCATCGAGACAGCATCCGCCTCGGCGGCGCTCTCCGGTCTTAAGCCGTGGTCGACGGTCGCGGCGGCGACGGGCACACTTCGCCGCGACGCCCATTCGGCGGCCATCACGAGCAGCGCAGTCGAATTCGGGGCCGCCCGAAACGGCGACCAGCAGCGTCCTTGCATCCGTGAGCGGCGCAAACAGCGCGTCGATTCGCGCCGCCGACAGAGATTTTGCGGGGTCTCCCCTCAACAATGATCCTTGGCCGCCTCGCGCTCGGCGAGCTTCTTCACCGATTGGGTCGCGTTCGGATAGCGCTTGCCGAATTCGGCGAAGGTTGCGCAGGCCTGCTCTGAATTGCCGAGCGCGGCCAGCGCCTGACCCAGGCGCACCATGCTTTCGGGCGCCCGCGACGATTTCGAGTAGTCGGTGGTCACCTTCAAGTATTGCTCGGCGGCTTCGCGGGCGTGCGATCGCTGGAAGTAGCTCTCGCCGATGTAGAAGATTGCGTCCGGCGTCAGCCGGTGGCCCGTGTTGTCCGCCACGAACGCCTTGAAGCCATCTTCGGCCTGTTTGTACTCCCCGCTCTGAAAGGCCTGCAACGCGGCGTTGAACTGTTCCCGCGGCGCGTCCAGCATCGCAACGCCGGAGCCGACGATCGTCGGCCCCGTCGCGAGCGGGGTCGGCGGCGTCGGACCCTTGCCGAGTTCGAGCGGCGGCCCGGCCGGCCGGATGGGACGGACGAGCGGTGCGCTCGGCGCCGTGGTTCCGAGCGGCTGGGGCGCGCCAGGCGCGTTCGGCTCGGCGTTGGGGTCGAAGGCGTCCGACTTCCGTGGCCTCGCCGTGACGGGCGCTTCGATCACGGTCACGGGAGGGGCCGCGACGGGCGAGGGCATAATGACGGCTGGCGCAGAAGCGACCGAGGACGGAGCAGGCGCTTGGCCCGATCGCTCGCCGAAGCGATATTCGACGTCCTGGCGGAACTTCTGCAACTGGTCCTCGAGACGATGCTCGGCGTTCTCGAGTTCCTCGATTCGGCCGTTCGCCTGTCTGAGCTGCTCCTCGAGCCGGTTGACCCGCACGACCAGAGCCGCCGCCTCGTTTTCTTCCGCCTGGATGCCCCCAGGGACGTCGGCGGGCGGCGCGATCGGAACGGCTTGCGTCTGGCGGTGGAAAAAGTCGAAGCCCTGGGCGTTCGCCGGGGCGGCGAGCGCGAGGCAGGCGAGCGTCGCGGCGGATATGCGCGAGCACACGGACCGCGCATTCGGCGAGCCAACAACCTTGGACAAATGCCATACCTTCATAAGCAGCGCTGCCAGCGTTTCACTCAATCTCCTCTGCAGGCGGCTCCGGAATGGGGGCCGGTCAAGCCCCGCCATGACAACCCGAGTTGTCTGTCGAGCCAAAAAGCCGGGTCCCCCGGCGCGTCAACTCGCCGGGGCTCCATTCAATACGGTAACGGCGCGGCGATTCTGCGACCAGCACGAGATGTCGTCGCATACCGCGACCGGCCGCTCCTTGCCGTAGCTGATCGTCTTCATCCGCGCGGCGGAGACGCCTTTTGCGACCAGGTAGTCGTGCACCGCCTGGGCGCGGCGCGCGCCGAGGGCGAAATTATAGTCGCGCGTGCCGCGCTCGTCCGCGTGGCCTTCGATGGTGAAGGAATAATTGTTGTACTTGGACAGCCAAGCCGCCTGCTTGTCGAGGGTCGCCTGGGCGGCTGGCGAAAGGTCGGTCTGATCGGTGTCGAAGAAGACGCGGTCGCCGACGGTTTGGTTGAACTCGTTCACGCTGCCCGGTCCGGCCGCGCCATAGCTGGCGGCCGCGAGATCGCCTTCCGCGTTGTGGCGGGCGCAGGCGCTCAAGGCTAAACCAAGCGTAATCGCCGCCGCCAATACCAAAGAAGCTCTGGATGTCCCCGCGGCCATAATACGCTCCCGACGATGCCTGCCCGCCTCTGTCGCTGACTAGGCCGGAAGAGTTAAGGCAAGGTTCCGGCAACCTTACCGCACCCTTGCTGCGTTTCCGCAAAGGCCGAACGAAGCGCGGCAAGCGTAAACAGATCATTGATGGCCATATTGCGGCGCCAAAAGCCTTGCGCGCGCCTCAGTCGGGAGGCAATGTTACACATTGTAAACGGGCGTCCGCCGCAGGATTGGCTGGAATTTCACTCGAATGAAGCACAATAGGATGAGGCGGAGCGCGCTTTTGGCGCTGGCGATGGCGTTTTTGGGCGCGGCCTGGATCTGGGACGGCCTGATCGCGATTGCGCGCGTTCTTGTCCGGATGATCCCGTGGTCGAGGTTCAAGGCGGCGTTCGTCGGGCTCGTCGATCGCCTGCCGGCGCCGATGGTGCTGCTGATTTTTCTCGTGCCGCTTCTGATCGTGGAGCCGCTGCTGGCGGTCGCGACGGTCGCCATCGCCATGGGCTATGTCGTGACGGGGGCGATCGCATGGATCGTGCTCAAGCTCCTCGCGATCGGGGTCATTCCGGCGATTTTCGACTTGACCCAGCACAGGCTGATGACGCTGCCCTGGTTCGTCTGGGCTTATAAGAAGGTGATGGTCTGGCATCATTACGCCCACCGCATCGTCGTGCCTTACAAGCACGCGGCGGCGGCGGTTCTGCGCCAGTGGCGCCGCAGGGCTGCGGCCGCCATGGGCCGCGCGCCTGGGATCGCGCCGCTTGCAGCCCGCTTCGCCGCCCGCAGGCGCGCTGGCAACGGGCGGCCGACCGCGCCGCTCGGCAGTTACGCGGACCCGAAGAGCCACCCCTCCGATCTGCGATCTGGGACGGGTCGTTAATCGGGCAGTTGAATGACGACGACGTCGAACGGCTCTTTTGAGACAACTTCGGCTTGTGACCGCTTCACGGCGTATCTTCCGCCAGCCAGACGTCCCCCGCTGCGGTGATGACGGGATCGCCCGATCAAGAGAGACGCACTGTGAGCGGCTGACAACCGATGCGCCTCCGACAGACACGGTCGGCGGAGTTGACAGAACGCCTCCCGGCCCCCAGATTTCTGATCTTGCTCGAGGGGCGTCCCGAACGGGGCTGAGACGGCGACGAGCCGAACCCTTTGAACCTGATCCGGGTCATGCCGGCGAAGGGACTGAAGCGGCCGCGTTTCCTCCATCCCGGTCAGCCCCTTCTCGCTGTCAGACCGCAGTCCGTGCGAGGAGACAGCCATGAACGAGATCCCGACGCCAACCAAGTTTGCCGCGCCGCACGACGTCACCGTCGGGCCGATCGGGGGCTCCCGCAAGGTTTACGCCTCGCCGAAGGACCGGCTGGACATCCGGGTGCCGTTTCGGGAGATTGCCCTCAGCGATCTGAAGGAGCCTCCGGTCAGGGTTTACGACCCTTCAGGCCCGTACACCGAGACCGCGACGCGCATCGATCTCGCAGAAGGCCTGTCGCCTTTGCGCGAGGCTTGGCTCGAGTTCGCGCGGCTATGCCGCGATCGAGGGGCGTTCGATCAGGCCGGAGGACAACGGCGACGTCTCGGCCGATCATCTGGCGCCGCTCTGCCCAGCGACGCGCACATTGCGCGCGGGCCGGCCGGGTCTACCCGTCACCCAATACGATTTCGCCCGCGCCGGGATCGTCACCGAAGAGATGATCTATGTCGCCCATCGCGAGAATCTCGCTCGCGAAGCCGCGGTCGAGGAGGCCGGCGCGCGGATCGCCGACGGAGAGAGTTTCGGCGCCGAGATTCCGGAGTTCGTAACGCCGGAGTTCGTTCGCAGCGAGGTCGCGCGCGGCCGCGCGATCATTCCGGCCAACATCAATCACGTCGAGCTTGAGCCGATGGCTATCGGTCGCAACTTCCTCGTCAAGGTCAACGCCAATATCGGCAATTCGGCCGTCAGCTCCGGCGTCGCCGAGGAAGTCGAGAAGATGGTGTGGGCGATTCGCTGGGGCGCCGACACGGTGATGGACCTGTCGACGGGGCGCAACATCCACAACATCCGCTCCTGGATCGTGCGCAATTCGCCGGTTCCGATCGGCACGGTGCCCATCTATCAGGCGCTGGAGAAGGTCGGGGGCGATCCGCTCAAGCTCGACTGGGAAGTGTTCAAGGACACGCTGATCGAGCAGGCGGAGCAGGGCGTCGACTATTTCACCATCCACGCCGGCGTGCGGCTCGCCTACGTGCCGCTGACAGCGAAGCGGGTGACCGGCATCGTCTCGCGCGGCGGCTCGATCATGGCGCGCTGGTGTCTCGCTGGCCATCGCGAGAGCTTCCTTTACGAGCGCTTCGGCGACATCTGCGACATCATGCGCAAATACGACGTCTCGTTCTCGCTCGGGGACGGCCTTAGGCCCGGTTCGACCGCTGACGCGAATGACAGGGCGCAATTCGCGGAACTCGAGACGCTCGGGGAACTCACCAAGGTCGCGTGGGACAAGGGCTGCCAGGTGATGATCGAGGGCCCCGGCCACGTGCCGATGCACAAGATCAAGATCAACATGGATAAGCAGCTCAGAGAATGCGGCGAAGCGCCCTTCTACACCCTCGGGCCGCTGACGACCGACATTGCCCCGGGTTACGACCATATCACCTCGGGCATCGGCGCTGCGATGATCGGATGGTTCGGCACGGCGATGCTCTGCTACGTGACGCCGAAGGAGCATCTCGGTCTGCCGAATCGCGAGGACGTGAAGACCGGCGTCATAACCTATCGCATCGCCGCCCACGCGGCTGACCTCGCCAAGGGTCATCCGGCCGCGCGTATCCGCGACGACGCGATCTCGCGGGCGCGCTTCGACTTCCGCTGGCAGGACCAGTTCAACCTGTCGCTCGACCCGGACACGGCCTGCAAGTTCCACGACGAGACCCTGCCCAAGGATAGCCACAAGGTCGCGCATTTCTGCTCCATGTGCGGGCCGAAATTCTGCTCGATGCAGATCACCCAGGACCTGCGCAAGGAAGCCGAGGCGATGGCGGGCATGGCGGAGAAGTCGCGCGAATTCGTCGACGGCGGCGCCGCGCTTTATGTGAAGGCGGCGGAGTGAGATGCGCGCGACCGTCGTCGGCGCCGGCGTCGTCGGCTTAGCGACCGCGACCGAGCTCGCAGAGCGCGGCGCCAGGGTGACGCTGGTCGAGCGCTCGGCCGACATCGGCGCCAACGCCTCGTGGCTCGCCGGCGGCATGCTCGCCCCGTTCTGCGAGGGCGAGAGCGCTCCGCCTGCGGTGGTCGAGTTCGGACGCCATGCGATCGACTGGTGGGGAGCGCATGCGCCCGGCGTCGTGCGCGCGGGTACGCTGGTCGTCGCGGCGCCGCGCGACGTCGGCGAGATCGAGCGTTTCGCGGCGCGCACGTCGGGCCACGAAGGCGCGGACGCGGCCCGGATCGCCGCGCTCGAGCCGGACCTCGCGGGGCGCTTCCGGCGTGGGCTCTTCTTCGCCGACGAGGGACACGTCGATCCGCGCGCCGCGATGCGCGCGCTTGTCGAGGCGTTACACCGTCGCGGCGTCGAGATGCGCTTCAGTGAAGATGGCGACCGGCTCGGCGCCGACCCAGGCATTGTGATCGACTGTCGGGGATACGCCGCGCGCCCCGATCTGCCCGAATTGCGCGGCGTGCGCGGTGAGATGATCCGCGTGCGCACGCGCGAAGTGAGGCTCACGCGCACGGTGCGGCTCCTGCATCCTCGCATTCCGCTCTATGTCGTGCCGCGCGCGAACGGCGAGTTCATGATCGGCGCGACGATGATCGAGAGCGCCGAGAAAGGCGCTGTCTCGGTCCGCTCGGCGATCGAGATGCTGAGCGGGGCGTACGCGCTCCATCCCGCCTTCGGAGAGGCAGAAATTCTCGAAATGAGCGCCGACGTGCGCCCCGCTTTTCCCGACAACGAGCCGCGCATTGTGGAGCGCGACGGCCGCATCTACGTCAACGGCTTCTACCGTCACGGCTTCCTGCTCGCGCCATCCTTCGCCGCGAGCGCGGCAGCGCTGGCGTTCGAGCGGGCGGGACTAACGGTCGAGTTGTTAGCCTAGTATCGATTCGTTGAAACCGATCCTATGCGCGGGATTTTTTCCCGACATGGCTTGTAGCCTTGCTGGTTTGATTGGGGAGCATGGGCGCACACATCAGACGGTCCAGCGCTGTGTCGAGCGGGCGTTGGCCTATGGTCCGATGTCGGCGCTCGACGATCGCCCGCGGCCCGGCCGGGAGGCGACGATCACCGCCGAGGCCAAGGCATGGATTGTCGACCTCGCCTGCCGCAAGGCCAAGGACCTCGGCTATCCCCACGAATTGTGGACGACGCGGCTGCTCGCCCCATGGCGCGAGCATGGGCCGGCAGAAACGCTTCCTTGCCAAGCTGGCTCAGGCACGCTGTGCAACATCCTCAATGAGCAGGAGATCAAGCACAAGGTCCGCTATCCTGGACGCCGCGACCCGGAGTTCAAGCAGAGGATGGCGGAGGTTCGTGTCGCGAGGTGAAGCTTATCAAGGAGACCGCGGCCGCCGCGAAACAAAAGCCGAGTACGATGCGGTGGCGATCGTCCTACGATGAGAACGCCTACGCGCTGCATTCAGGCAATCGCCGAGGCGGAGACCTGCCGCCCGAGCCCGGCAGACATGCGACCCGCGCGATCACGAGACAAGCGCCACGCATCGATCAGCTTGCTGGCGGGCATCGATCTGAAGGACGCATCTATCCGCCATGGATCACTTCAATCGAGACCGGCCATCGTCCACACTGGCCTATAAGCTCTCGATCAAGCCGGCCTCAGATACGATTTCGAAATCGATGAACTAGTCTAGTGTAGACTACATAAATACGCAGAGGGCTATCTCTCATGTGGACGGTGCAGGAAGCGAAAGCGAAGCTATCCGAGGTGCTCGAGCGCGCCCGGGCGGGAGAAGCGCAGGTCATCGGCGCACGCGACCCTTGTGTGGTCGTCTCGATGGAGGACTACAAGCGTCTGACGAGGAGCGAAGAAGAGCCGCACATGGGCAAATGGCTGGTCGAGAACCTGGCCGGTCTCGGGGAAATCGAGTTGCCCTCGCGCGGCGACGATCGGCCTATTCCCTTCGCGGACTGGTCCGATGAGGACCTCCAGTCTTGAGCGCTCGCCCCACCATGCTCGACACCAACGCGCTGTCGGAACTGCTCCGCCCTGCATCGGACCGGAGGGTCATCGCCTTCGTCGAAGAGCAAACAGACCCAATCGTCTGCGCCGCGGCATTCCACGAGCTGACCTACGGCGTCGAATTGCTGCCCGCAGGCACGAAAAAGGCGAGATTGAGCGCGGGGATCGAGACGTTTCGTAGGCGGTTCCGTGAACGGACAATCGCCATAGACGCCGAGATTGCAGACATCTCGGGACGGCTTCGCGCTGGCGAGACGCGATCCGGGTTTGCGCTGCAGCCGATGGACGCCTTGATCGCGGCGAGCGCAATCGCCGCTTCCGCGCGGCTCGCGACGCGCAACATCAAGGATTTCGAACGACTGGAAATCGAACTGGTGAATCCGTGGGCGCACTGAACCTCGCCGGCCCATCGAAGACGCTGGTTGTCAATGGCGACCGGCGAGAGATCGTCGGCGAAACTCTGGCGCAGGCGCTTGTCGCGCTCGACTACGCCGAGGCGACCGTGGCGACCGCGCTCAACGGCGAGTTCGTGCCGAAGCGCGCGCGTGACGCGACGCCCGTTAAGGACGGCGACCGGATCGAGATTCTGTCGCCGCGGCAGGGGGGGTGAGGTGGACGCCGCTTATCTCTCGGCCTTGTCGGCGCTCGCCGGATCGGTGGTCGGCGGGCTGACGACCGGTCTGTCGACGTGGATCAGTCAGAGCGTTTCAGCAAGGGCCGGCCTGGTCTCCGCCCATCTGGCGCGGCGGGAGGAACTCTTCCGAGACTTCATCGTCTCGGCCTCGAGGATCTATGGCGAAGCGCTCACCTCGAGCGAGCCGAAGATCCCGGAGCTTGTCGGGCTCTATGCCCTGCTCAACAGGATGCGCGTATTGTGCCGGCCCGAAACCGTCGACGCCGGCGAAAAGCTCATGCGTTTGATCGTCGACACGTTCAGTGCGCCCAACAGGACATTCAAGCAACTGCACGATCTGGTTAAGGCCGGCGACACAATCGATGCACTGAAGGAATTCAGCTTGGCCGCGCGCGAGGAAATCGAAATGGCCCATTCGAGTCGATTTTAGCATGACCATGACTCAACCCCCCGACCTCACCCTTTACGGCGCGATGCTGCGCTCCCGCCTCATGCTCGGCACGTCGCAATATCCTTCGCCGGCGATCCTCGCCGACGCTGCGCGAGCGAGCGGCGCCGAGATCGTCACCGTGTCGCTGAGGCGCGAGTCGGCGCGGCTCAAGGAGGGCCAGGATTTCTGGCGGCTCATCCGCGACATCGGTGCGCGCGTGCTGCCGAACACCGCCGGCTGCTACAGCGTGAAGGAGGCGGTGACGACCGCTCAGATGGCGCGTGAGGTGTTCGGCACGCCCTGGGTGAAGCTCGAGGTGATCGGCGAAGCTGACACGTTGCAGCCGGACGTTTTCGGCCTCGTCGAGGCCGCGCGGATCTTCTCGGCCGACGGCTTCGAGGTGTTTCCCTATACGACCGAGGACCTCGTCGTGGCCGAGCGCCTGATCGAGGCGGGCTGCAGGGTGCTGATGCCGTGGGGCTCGCCGATCGGCTCGGGCAAGGGGCTCAACAATCTGTTCGGCCTGCGGGCGCTCCGAGCCCATTTCCCTGACGTCCCGCTGATCGTCGATGCGGGCCTCGGCTTGCCCTCGCAGGCGGCGGCGGCGATGGAGCTCGGCTACGACGGGGTGTTGCTCAACACCGCGGTCGCCAAGGCGGGCGATCCGGTCGCGATGGCGCGCGCCTTCGCCCAGGCGATCGAGGCTGGCCGCGCCGCCTTCCTCGCCGGTCCGATGCAGCCGCGCGACATGGCGGCGCCTTCGACGCCGGTGGTGGGCAGGGCGAATCTTTCGTGAGCGGACTCGATCCCTTTTACCCGATTGTCGACAGCGCCGAGTGGGTCGCCCGGCTCGTCGGCGTAGGGGCGCGGCTCGTGCAATTGCGCGTCAAGGACAAGGACGAGCGGGCCGTCGCGCGTGAGACGCGGGCGGCGCTGGCGGTCTGCGCCAAGGCTGGCGCGACGCTTGTCGTCAACGATTTTTGGCGCGTCGCGATCGACGAGGGCGCTCCTTTTGTCCATCTCGGCCAGGGCGATCTCGACGGCGCGGACATCGCCGCCATTCGCCGGGCGGCCCTAAGGCTCGGCGTTAGCACGCATGCCGAGACCGAACTCGCCCGGGCGCTCAAGCTCGATCCCGACTATGTCGCACTCGGGCCGATCTATCCGACCATCCTCAAGGCGATGGCCTTCGCTCCGCAGGGCCTCCAGCGGGTCGGCGAATGGAAGCGCCGCATCGGCGCCGTACCCCTCGTCGCCATCGGCGGCCTCACCGTCGAGCGGGCGACGCTCTGTCTCGCCGCCGGCGCCGATGTCGTCTCCGTCGTCACCGACATTACGCTGAACCCCGATCCGGAGGCCCACGCCAGGGAATGGATCGCCGCGACCCGCCCAGCGTGACCACGCGGACGCCGATCGCGCTGGCCATCGCAGGTTCCGATTCGGGTGCGGGGGCCGGGATCCAGGCGGATCTGAGGACTTTCGCGGCGGTTGGCGTCCATGCGGCGACAGCGATCTCCGCGCTGACGGCGCAGAACACCCGGGGCGTGCGCGCCATTCATCTCGCGCCGCCCGACGTTGTCGCGGCGCAGATCGACGCCGTCATGGAGGATTTCGACGTCGCCGCGATCAAGATCGGCATGCTCGGAAGCGCAGCGATTGCGGACGTGGTGGCGGAGAGGTTGGGCTTCCCCTCAGCCCAGTCCTCTCCTGCGAGCTGGAGAGGGGGCGAGTCCCTTCTCTCGTTTGCGGGAGAAGGTGGGCGCGCGAAGCGCGGCCGGATGAGGGCATTTGTGGTCTACGACCCAGTTATGGCCGCCTCGTCCGGCGACCCGCTGAGCGGAGCGGGCTTCGTCGATGCGGTCAGGGCGAGGCTCCTGCCGCAGGTCGACTGTCTCACCCCCAATCTGGCCGAGGCGGCGGCGCTACTCTGCGAGGAGATCGCCGTAAGCCAAGCCGACATGATGCGGCAGGGGCGTGCGCTGGTCGCGCTTGGTCCGCGCGCCGTGCTGATCAAAGGCGGCCACCTTGCGGGCCACGAGGCCATTGACCTCCTCGTGACGTCGAACGCCGTTCGCCGCTTTGTTGCGCCGAGGATCGCCTCGGCGAATCTGCACGGCACGGGCTGTACGCTGTCGAGCGCGATCGCGGCCCACGTCGCTCTCGGCAAGCCGTTGCCGCAGGCCGTCGCCGCGGCCAAGGCTTTCGTGCGCGACGCGATCGAGGCGGGGCGGGGCTTGTCGCTTGGCGCGGGACCCGGGCCGCTCATTCAGACGAAGCTTCGCTGATTTTCCGCGCCCGCTGATTGCGCTACCCTGCGTCCGGAGGCAGCCGTCCGATGCAGAGCGACAACAGTGACTTCTACGACACGATTCCGGTCTTCGAAAATTTCGCCGAAGCAGTGAGGGCGGCGAACTCTGCGCCATTGCCGAATGACTGGGTCGTCGGCTTCGCCGACGTCGTCGGGTCGACCGCCGCGATCGCGCAAGGGCAATACAAGACGGTCAACATGATCGGCGCAGGGGTGATCGCCGCGGTCGCCAACGCGCTTGACCGGCGCGCATTTCCGTTCGTGTTCGGCGGCGACGGGGCAAGCCTCGCCGTTTCATCGACCGACGCCCCGGCGGCCGCGGAGGCGCTCGCCGCGCTCGCCGCTTTCGCCCGAGCGCAATTCGAGCTCGACCTTCGCGTCGCGATGATCCCGGTCAGCGAAATTCGGGCAGCCGGCCGGGACGTCCGGGTCGCGCGCTTCGCTGCGTCGGAGCACTGCGTATATGCAATGTTTTCAGGCGGCGGCATCGCCTGGTTCGGGGAGCGGGCGAAGCGCGGCGAATATGCGCTTGCCGCCGCCGCGCCAAAGACCCGTCTGAATCTTGCGGGCCTATCCTGCCGTTGGGGCGTCGCGCCGGCCAGGCACGGGCTCGTCCTGTCGCTGATCGTCACCCCGCGCGGCGACGACCCTCGTTACGCGGCCCTGATCGAGGACATCGTCACGATGACGCTCGACGCCAAACGAAGCGGGCGGCCGATCACGGTCGAAAGCCTCGGCATTGTGGCCCCGGAAACGGCGATCGGCCTGGAGTTCGATCGCGCTCTCCGCTTCCGGCGTTCCCCGTTGGAAGGCGTGGGCGACGGCGGCGGGAAGCTACCTTCTCGGCGTCACCTTCCATAGGTTCAAGCTGAAGGCGGGCGGCTTCGACGCGGCCGTCTATGCGGCCGATGTGGCCGCCAACGCCGATTTCCGGAAATTCGACGATGGCCTGCGAATGACGCTCGACTGCACGCTCGGCTTCGCGGACGCGCTGGAGGCGCGCCTCACCGCGGCCGACGACTTCGCCAATTGGGGCCTGTTCCGCCAGAAGGCGGCGCAATTGACCTGCTTCGTTCCGTCGATCACCGAGCGGGGCCACGTCCACTTCGTCGACGGCGCTGACGGCGGCTACACCATGGCCGCCAGCGCGATGAAGGCGCGCCGGCTCCTCAAAGCGAATGCGGCCTGAAGCACAGAATGTTTCCCGGCCGTGGATATCCTCGACCCGACCCTGCGGGCCGAGGCTTGATTTGCTAGGCTTCGGCGCATGGAAGCCTTGAGCGCCAATTCCGGTCCTGAAAACGTCGCCGCGCGGCTAACCCCGATGTTGGCCCAATATTTCGAGATCAAGGCGGCCAATCCGGACTGCCTGTTGTTCTACCGGATGGGCGACTTCTACGAACTCTTCTTCGACGACGCGGAGGTCGCAAGCGGCGCGCTCGGCATCGTGCTGACCAAGCGCGGCAAGCACGATGGCGAGGACATCCGCATGTGCGGCGTGCCGATCGAACGCGCCGACGAATACCTCAACCGGTTGATCGCGCTCGGTCATTGCGTCGCCGTGTGCGAGCAGCTGGAGGATCCGGCCGAGGCCAGGAAGCGGGGCGCGAAGTCGGTCGTCAGGCGCGACGTCGTACGCCTGGTGACGCCGGGCACAATCACCGAAGAGCGCCTGCTCGAGCCGGGGCGCGCCCGCCTCCTGGTCGCGGTCCAGCGGGTGCGGGTAAGCGAAGGCCGCTCGACCTATGGCCTCGCGGCGCTCGATCTCTCGACCGGCGCATTCTCTCTGAGCGAGGCCGACGAGACCGGCCTCGCCGCCGAGATCGCTCGGCTTGAGCCGAGCGAGATCGTCGCCGCCCAGGCGGTCTACGACGAGGCCGCGTTCCAACGCATGGTCGCCGACATGCGCGTGCCCGCGACGCCGCTGGCGCGGGAAGCCGGCGACGGATTGGCGGCGGAGCGAAGGGTGTGCGAATTCTATGGCGTCGAGACGCTCGACGGCTTCGGCGCCTTTGCCCGCGCTGAGATCGCCGCCGCGGCGCTCGCGCTCGCTTATGTCAAGCGCACCCAGTTCGACGCGAGGCCGGCGCTGTCGCCTCCGACCCGGCGGGCGCGCGGCGCGACCCTGGAGATCGATCCGGCGACCCGCGCCAATCTGGAGCTGACCCGCACTCTCACCGGTTCCCGCGAAGGCTCGTTGCTGGCGACGATCGATCTTACCGTCACGCCGGCCGGAGCGCGGCTCCTCGCCGAGCGGCTGGCGAGTCCGCTCACCAATCCCGAGGCGATCAACGCGCGCCTCGATTCGCTCGACGTCCTCACCGAGCGGGCGAACCTGCGCGAAGCGCTGCGGCGGATTCTCGCGAGCGCGCCCGATTTCCTGCGTTCGCTGTCGCGCCTCAGCCTCGATCGCGGCGGCCCGCGCGATCTCGCTGCGATCCGGGATGGCCTCGCCGCGGCCGCCGCCCTCGCGCGCTTGCTCGGCGAGGCCGACGGCCTTCCGCCGGAGCTTCTGCGCGATCATGCGACGCTCGGCGCCGATTGCGGCGCGCTCGAGCGCGATCTTCTCTCGACGCTCGCCGACGACTTGCCGCTGGTGAAGCGCGACGGCGGCTTCGTGCGCGCCGGCGCTCTCGCCTCCCTCGACGAAGCCCGGGCGCTGCGCGACGAGAGCCGGCGCGTCATCGCCGACATGCAGTCGGCCTACGCCGAGGAGACGGGCGTCCGGCAGCTCAAGATCAAACACAACAACTTCCTCGGCTATTACATCGAGGCGCCGCAGGCGCAGGGCGAGGCGCTCCTGAAGCCGCCGCTCAACGCCGCCTTCATCCACCGCCAGACGATGGCCGGCGCCCTGCGCTTCACCACCAACGCCCTCGTCGATCTCGAGGCGAAGATCGCCTCCGCGGCCGACCGGGCGCTCGGGCTCGAGCTCGAGGCCTTCGAGCGGCTGCGCCAGGCCTGTCTCGCCGAGGGCGAGACCTTGCGCGGCTTCGGCGCGGCGCTGGCCGCAATCGACGTCGCCGCGGCGCTCGCCGAACTCGCCGTCAAGCGCGACTGGACGCGCCCACTGGTCGACGCCTCGCTCGCCTTCATGATCGAGCGCGGCCGCCATCCGGTGGTCGAGGCGGCGCTGAAAGCCGCTGGCGAGCCCTTCGTCGCCAACGACAGCGATCTTTCGGGCGAGGTCGCCAACGGCGGCCGCATCGCGGTCGTCACCGGACCGAACATGGCGGGCAAGTCGACCTATCTGCGGCAGAACGCGCTGGTCGCGCTGATTGCCCAGATGGGCTCCTACGTGCCGGCGGCGCGCGCGCATGTCGGCGTGGTCGATCGCCTCTTCTCCCGGGTCGGCGCGGCGGACGATCTGGCGCGCGGCCGTTCGACCTTCATGGTCGAGATGGTCGAGACGGCGGCGATTCTCAACCAAGCGACCGCCCGATCGCTGGTGATCCTCGACGAGATCGGACGCGGCACGGCGACCTTCGACGGCCTCTCGATCGCCTATGCGTGCGTCGAGCACCTCAACGCGGTCAACCGCTCACGGACTCTGTTCGCCACCCATTTCCACGAGCTGACCCAGCTCGCCGAGACCCTGCCGCGGCTGGTCAACCTCACCATGCGGGTCAGCGAATTCAAGGGAAGCCTGGTCTTTCTGCATGAGGTCGTTCGCGGCGCCGCCGACCGCTCCTACGGGATCCAGGTCGCCAAGCTCGCCGGGCTGCCGGCGTCAGTGGTCAAGCGGGCGCGGAAAGTGCTGGCCGATCTCGAAGCCTCGAGGCCCGGCGGGACGCTCGACGCGTTGCCGCTGTTCTCCTATGAGCCGCATGATCCGGCGCCCGCGTGCGACGAGTTGCGCGAAGCGGTCGCTGCGCTCGACCCCGACGCGATGAGCCCGCGCGAGGCCCATGCGGCGCTTTATAAGCTGAAGCGGCTGTGCGAGGAGCCGCCATGACCAATCCCCAGATCCTCGTCGCGACGCTCGTCGCCGCGTATCTCTACGTGGTCACGCCCGGGCCGGCGTTTCTGGCGCTGTTCACGCTTGCCGCCTCTCGCGGGCGGGTCTCCGGCGCCTGGTTCATCACCGGCCATCTCGTCGGCGATGTGACCTGGGGGGCGCTGGCGGTCGCGGCCATCGTCGGCGCCAACCGGATCGGCCCGACCTTGTTCGAAGGGCTCGGGTTCGTCTGTGGCCTCTATCTGGTCTGGCTCGGCGTCCGCGCAGTGACGACCCGCAAGGACGCAAAACCACGCACGATCGGCGCGAGCCGACCTCTTGCGACCGGCATGGCCTTCGGCCTCACCAATCCAAAGTCCTATCCCGTTGCGCTGGCGATGTTCTCCGCAATCGTCGCGCCCTACATCGGGGCGCTGAAAATGGCCGACGCGCCGCAGATGTTTTTGGCCGCTTTCGCAGGCTTCCTGCTCGCCGACGCGACGCTGATCTTCGCCGCTGGGCTCCCGGCCGTGCGGAAGTTCTTCCTGACGCATGGCGTTGCGGTGACAAGAGTTGTGGGCGTGATCTTCATCCTGTTCGGCGCGCGGTCGATTTCCGACGCGGCGGGGAGCGCGATGCGAAGGGCGGCGTGAGGGGGCGGCTCCCCGCCCCGCCGGAACGGGGAGAGGGTTGGGGTGAGGGGCGAGGCCAAACGTTCGACCGTTCGTGCCGCCCCTCATCCGGCCGGCTTCGCCGTCCACCTTCTCCCGGTGAACGGTCCGTGAAGGGGGAGAAGGGAAGGCCGCGCTTCGAATTGCACCGCAAGGAGCGGAGTTTTGCGGCCGCGTCATCGGGGTAGAGAGGGCGGGTCAGGCAAAAGTCCGGAGTCGTCCTTATGTTCACGCCCATGATCGAAGCCAGCCATTCCGTCAGTCCCGACGCAATGTGGGACGCCGTCCGCCGTCGCGATCCGGCTTACGATGGCGCATTCTTCGTCGCCGTGAAGACCACCGGCGTCTATTGCCGTCCGAGCTGCAAGTCGCGTCCCGCGAAGCGCGAGAATGTTTCTTTCTATCCGAGCCAGGAAGCCGCGGAGCGGGCGGGCTATCGTCCTTGCAAGCGCTGCCGGCCCGACCGGTTCGGCCTGCTGGATCCGCAGGCCGAGGCGGTCAAGCGGGCCTGCGAAACAATCGCGTCGGCCGAGGAGGCGCCTTCGCTGAACGACCTCGCCGCTGAGGCTGGCCTGAGCCCGTTCCACTTCCACCGAATCTTCAAAAAGGTCACGGGCGTCACGGCGAAAGCTTTTACCGCACAGATGCGGGCGCGGCGCGCCGCCGAGAATCTGCAAACCGCCACGAGCGTCACCGAGGCGTTTTACGACGCCGGCTTCAACTCCTCGAGCCGCTTCTACGCGACGTCGACGGCTCGCCTCGGCATGACGCCGACCGCGGCGCGGCGCGGCGGCGAGGGCGAAAAAATCCACTTCGCAGTGGGCGAGGCCTCGCTCGGCGCCGTGCTGGTCGCGGCGACCGGCAAGGGCGTCTGCGCGATCATGCTCGGCGACGATCCGGACGCGCTCACACGCGAATTGCAGGATCGGTTTCCGCGCGCGGAACTCGTCGGGGGCGACCCGGATTTCGAGCAAACGGTCGCTCAGGTCGTGGGCCTCGTCGAGGCGCCGGGCGGTGGGCTCGATCTGCCGCTCGACATCCGCGGCACCGCCTTTCAGCAAAAAGTCTGGCAGGCGCTCCGCGCGATACCCTCGGGCCGAACGGCGACCTACGCGGAAATCGCGCGCGCGGTCGGTCGCCCGAAGGCGGTGCGGGCGGTTGCTCAGGCCTGCGCCGCCAACCCGCTTGCGGTCGCGATCCCCTGCCATCGGGTGGTGCGCACCGACGGTGGCCTGTCGGGCTATCGCTGGGGCGTCGAGCGCAAGCGCAAGCTGCTCGATCGGGAGGTCGCGTGATGGCGGCTCAACCCCTCACCCCAACCCCTCTCCCGCAAGCGGGCGAGGGGCGCGAGCCCTTCTCCCGCTTGCGGGAGAAGGTGGCCGGCGACAGCCGGCCGGATGAGGGTGGGCCTGTCGAGGCGTCGATTGGCCGGCTCGACTGGGCCGCGCTCGAGGGCGAACTCGACGCTTTCGGCTGCGCGGTCGCGCCAAAGCTCCTGTCGCCGGCAAGCTGCAAACGCGTCGCGGCGACGTACGGGGAAGGCGAACGCTTCCGGTCGACGATCGTGATGGCGCGCCACGGTTTTGGACGGGGCGAATACAAATATTTCGCCGATCCGCTGCCGGAACTGATCGTCGGCCTGCGCCGCTCTCTCTACCCTCGGCTCGCGCCGATCGCCGACCGGTGGAACGCGACGATGGGCGTCGAGGCCCGCTATCCGGCTGAGCACGACGCCTTCCGCGAACGCTGCCTCGCGGCCGGCCAGACGCGACCGACGCCGCTCCTCCTGCGCTACGGTCCGGGCGACTACAATTGCCTGCATCAGGACGTCTACGGCAGCCTCGTCTTTCCGCTCCAGGTCGCGATTCTCCTCTCCGAACCGGGCTGCGACTTCACCGGGGGCGAGTTCGTCCTGACCGAGCAAAGGCCGCGCATGCAGTCGCGGGCGGAGGTCGTCAGCCTGACCCAGGGCGACGGCGTCATCTTCGCCGTGCGCGAGCGGCCGGCGCAAGGCGCGCGCGGCCCCTACCGGGTCAACATGCGCCACGGCGTGAGCCGGCTGCGCAGCGGCGAACGCTTCACGCTGGGGATCATTTTCCACGATGCGGCATGAGGAGTGTTCCTGACATCCGAAGAAGGACCTGATGACGCGGCGGGTCCGCCCAACCTCGCGATTATCGCACGCCTGCCGGACCAACTCTCAAAAAATGCGGGCGCCGGCAGTTGATCGCCAGGCGACGACAGAGAAGCGAGGAGCGGGACGACGAGCCGTAGCCGCATCAAGCGACTGCGGGGATTGCGGCGTCCGCAATATAGGCTGCGCGTGGGTGAGATGCGTGTCTTCTATGATGTTTCAGGCGCGAGCGTCGAGGTCCTGGCGATCGTGGCCAAGTCGGAGGCGGAGTCATCATTGCGCCCGCCGCGACGCCACCGGACGTAAGCGCCGGTGAGGTGAAGCCTGTCTCATGCCTTCCCCGGCTCTGCCGAAGCTCTGCCGGAGAAGAGCAGCCCCAACCCATCCCGGTCAAAGCCCAGGGCGGCGGTACGCGGGCGGGTAGGTGACGGGATTGGCCATGCACTTTCTGACTTCCTGTTCGAATCGCGTGATCTCGGTAATGCCTTTGTTGACGACCATCTCCCGGCAATAATTTTGCGTCATGGTCCACACTGGCGGCCCTCCTCCGCCCATGGCGAGAACCGGTCGAGCGCTTCCCGCCGCAATCGATGCGACGAGCAAAACCGCCAGGCGCCTCCGCGCGGTGGGCCTGCAGGGCTGCCCCGACTGCGACAAAGCCGAAGCCGTTGTCTTTCCAAAATGCGCAAACGCCGCCCAACCGCGCGCCAGTCGAACGTCAATCGCGTGCAACAGCGGCCCGAAACGCCCTTCCATTTCCTTCCATTTCCTTCCTTTTCCGACCGCGATTCGAAACATATCAGAGCGTTACGGGCGGGAAGGGCGGAAAAAAATTCTTCTTGCTTTCCTCCCGGAAGAAACTCGGTCTTGCTTCGTCGATTCCGAAGACGCGCATGGAATTTGCCGCAAATTGAAACTTTCAGCCGCCTTCTCGACCTTATGCTCGCCTCGCTCATACTTGGGGCTAGACGATCCAACAAAGAACGTACCATGAACACACGTCGTTGGAAAGAGAAATCTGCGGTTGTCGGCGCCATGACCGCCCGCGGGCTCGTTGTGCTCCATAGAAACAAGCCGCTTCAGGCCACAGAGCTTGGCCCATTGCTCGCGAAAACGCTCCGCCGCTAACGACTTAGGGCTCCCTGCAAATCGGCGCCGGCTGCGGCGGCGGAGCGGGATGCGCCTCCCGATATCGCGCAAGGATCGGCTCGAGCGTTTCCTTCCGCCAGAATCTTGGAGCGCCGATGTCTTTCAGGCACGCGGCGTTCCAGTAGAGCCCCGCCCGCGACGGCGCCTCTCCGGCCTCGACCGCCCGCGCGACGGCGTCGATATCGCGGGACTCCGGATAGATGTACAGCGTGGTCGGATCGTCGTTTGTCATCGCGATGATGGTCTCGGCGTCCGACGGCGACCAGCTGGTGCAGCCGTCGCTGCGCCCGGCCGCGTAATTCACCAGCTTTCCGAACGGAACATAGCCGTCCGGGTCGGCATGCGGGCTCTCCGGATCTTTTCGGCGGCACACGCCCCGAAGCAGGACCGCCGGATGTCCGCCGATGGCGCGCTCTCTGGCGTTTGCGGTCTCGCCTTCGCCGTCGAACTTCAGGAACGGGCGCATGAAAACCGCCTCTCCTCCGCCCGGAGCGCGATAATATCCCTTGAACGACGCCTTGGTTTCGGCGGTCACATACGCCCCGCCCGCCGTCAGGTCGGAATCCATCGCGTTGCCGAAATTCTTCACGCACCGCCGACCGTTGGAGAAATCCGCAACGCCGTCCAGATCCCGGCCGCCGCCGTGGCCCGCGGAGATCGCACGAAACGAACCTTTCTCTTCGCAGATGATGTAAAACCGGCGCCCCAATCGGCTCCCGCCGAGGTCATGGGGACGCGTCGCGTCCATGGCGAAGTAGCAGGGATTGCGGACCGCGCCTTCGCTGAGCTTCCGCTGATAGAGCGCGCGGGCTCTCATGAGCACAAGGGGCGCGATCTGCCCCTCGCCCTCGCCGACATGGGCCTCAAGCCAGGCCGGAACGCCCGGCTGTCCCGCCGCAAGTGACAGGCTCGCGCTCATGAGCGCGATCAGGACGGCAAGGCCGGCACATTTCAGAAGGCGCCATCCGAACGGCAATGATCCTGTCTCTCCCCACCCTGGTCGACTCAGCCGATGCGGAGCGCCTGTTTCGGCTGCGGAATATCGCGGCCGAGCGCCTTCGCCTCTTCGAGCCAACAAGCAATGGCGTCCTCGATGTTACGGGCGGCGGCCTCTCGCGTGTCCCCGTCCGACATGCAGCCGGGAAGATCGGGGACTGTCGCCAAAAAACCGCCGCCTTCGTCCTCGGACAGCGGCTCGATCAAGACGGAATAGTCAGGCTTTCGCATTGGCCCTCGCATTGCGTCGATGAAACGCACGAGCTTGCGGATATATACGGGCTTGATCGGGCAGCGAAAAGGCACAGTCAGGATCTCGCGCTGCGATGGATGCGAGACCTTGAAATGCGAACCGCCGCCGGACGGCGAAGCACAGCGGATTCCATACGTGCGGCACACCGTCTCAACATCCGCGACACGCCAATCCGACGACGGATTGGCTCGCATTCTATCGAGGATCTCGCTCAACCCGCCCCATTCGAGCGCACCGAAGCTCCCGGCGATTCGCGGTCGACACTCCGCGCCGTCGACCTCTTGCATGAGACCTCTTCCGAGCCTGTCAGCTCTGTCAAGGGGCGAAGTCCATCGGAGATCCGTCGGAGGCGGCGCGCTTTCAGCGCGCCATTGACAGGCTGAAGGCCCGGAAAACAAAGCTCGGCAAGAGGACGGCGGCTCGGTCTGCCGACAACGAGCCTCTCGGCGGAAGCCTGCAAATGGAGATCTAGTAAGCTGTCACTGTAATTGGGGAGAGCAAGAGAATTCGCTTACGGTCGCTGCGGGCGCAACTGCACGCCATCATCTCCGCAACTATGATCCCGAATGCTGATGCGCCTTCCTGCGATTTCGGTGCGCCGCCTGTTTTGCCCGGTTGCCGCAAATCTCCATGCTGCACCACCGCCGCGCATGGCCCCGCGTATGATCGGCGAAGAGGAGCGTGCAAGCGGGGCCCGCGCAGGCTTTGATGCGCTCAAAGTCTTCCGTGCAGACAAGCTGAGCCAACGCTTCCGCGACAGGGAGCAATAGCGCGTCGGGGTTGCGCCAGCGACGCAGGAGCTCAAGCCGGAAAGGCCGTTGACCCGTCGACGAGAGGGCGATCCGAGTGATGGTCTCGTCGCGCTCGAGCAGACGGCTCAGGGGCGCGAGCTCGGCGAGAGCCTCGGCCGTCAGGGGGCAGCCCATATGCCTAAGCGCGAAGCTCCTGAACCACTCCCGCAGGCTCCGCGCCTGATCCGCGACCTTGTCCAATTCGCCGGGAAGAGCGCACGCCCTCATGCCTCGAAGCGCCTCGCCTGGCGCCAGATGGGCTTGCTCGAGCCAGCTCAGATAGCCTTCGCCATCATCAAGCCAATCGATGGTGGTATCGGCCGGCGTGGCGATCGAGTTCAGGAAATCCAACCCTGGCGCACTTCCCACAAAGATCGCGGCCGGACGGCGGTCCATCGCAACTCCTCTTCCGGCCCGGCGGCCCAACCGGGCGGCGCTCAGTGACGCGACGATAACCGCTCAATCGTGGCTTGACCAGTTGCTTCTTGTGGTGATGACCCCATTGCAGGGGGGAGAGAGGTTACTCTACCCCTGACGTTGAAGGAGAGCGAGATGGCCTTGAGCGATGCGAGCGTTATGTTCGTCCAGATCATCCCATTCCAATCGCCGCGACAGTTCGCCCGTCGACATTGCTGGTGAGATCATCATGGAAATGCACCAGGTTCGATATTTCCTCGCGGTGGCCGAGGAGCTGAATTTCACGCGCGCAAGCGAGCGGTGCAATGTGACGCAGCCCTCATTGTCGCGCGCCATAAAGCTTCTGGAGGAGGAGCTTGGAGGGCTGCTCTTTCACCGCGAGCGCGAATCGACACACCTCACGGATCTTGGTCACATGGTCCGTCCACACATTCAGTCGGTTTACGACCATTCGAGGCTGGCGAAGCGCCTGTCTCAGTGTCTGGTCCGAAAGTTGTTGAGTTCGCATGAATCGGTTGTGATTTAAGGAAGGCGGACCGAATCGGGGGGCCGCCGATGTGGACGAACGAGAACCGAGCGAAATACAAGCGGGATCATTTGCGATACCCGAGCGACCTGACGGATGAGGAGTGGGCGCATGTCGAACCGCTCATTCCTCCGGCAAGGAGGGGAGGCCGCAAACGGGAGACGAACATGCGAGAGGCGCTCAACGCCTTCATGTACGTGCTGAGCACGGGATGCCAATGGCGTTACCTTCCCAAAGATTTTCCGCCCCGCAGCACCGTCTATCGATACTTCTGCGATTGGGGCATTGATGGCGTGCTGGATCGGATCCATGACACGCTCTACGAAAAGTGTCGTGAGCAGGCCGAACGTGAGGCCAGCCCAACCGCCGCAATCATCGACAGCCAGAGCGTGAGAAGCGCGGAAAAAGGGGGGCCTCGATCGATCCGCACGGGTTCGATGCAGGAAAGAAGATCAAGGGCAAGAAGCGTCATTTTCTCGTCGACACCCAAGGGCTGCTGATGCAGGCCATCGTTCATTCCGCCGACGTCCAGGACCGCGACGGCGGCGTTTTGTTGCTGACGACGCTGCTTGGCCGGTTCCCTTATCTCGAAAAACTGTTCGCCGACGGCGCCTATCAAGGGCCGATCTTCGCCCAAGCGGTCGCCAAAATCCTGTCTCGGGTCAAAATCGAGATCGTCAAACGATCCGATCAGGCGAAGGGCTTCGTCACGCTGCCCAAGCGCTGGATCGTCGAGCGAACGATCGCCTGGCTCAACCGCTGCCGAAGACTGGCCAAGGACTGGGAGAACCTCAACGTCACAGCCCTAATGTTCCTTCGTTTCGCCTCCATCCGCCTCATGTTGCGAAGGCTCTGCAATCCCGCATGAACTTTCGAGTCAACTTCAGGAGTTCGTGAGAAAGTGGCCGCTCAAATTGGGGATCATGACCACGATCTCGCCGGACGAGATCGTCGATCTCATCGCCAATATTCGAACCCGCCACCCTGAGGTGGAGCTGAGACTTTGCGATGCGAATGCAAAGGACCTGCGCGCGCGTCTCTTGCTGGCGATCTCGAGGTCGCCATCTACGCCCTACCAGGCGAGGAGCCCGACGAGCGCATTCATTCGATTCCGCTGTTTCGCGAGCAGATGGTTCTCGCCGTTCATCGCGACCATCGTCTCGCCAACACGGGGGCATTTCCCGTTCAAGAGATGAATGGCGAGTACTATATCCATCGCATGAACTGCGAGTTCGCTGGTTATGCCGACAAGATTCTCCAGCAGAAGGGAGTCACCTGCAATCCCGTCTATTGGAGCGAGCGCGACGACTGGACTTTGGCCATGGTCGCCGCCGGGTTGGGATTTGCATTCATGCCGGCAAACTCGGTCAAACACCCCGGCGTGGTGGGTCTGCCGGTCGTCGAGCCCGAATTTTGGCGAGAGGTAGGCCTTGTCAGCGTAAGGGGGCGTCGCTATTCGCCGGGGGTCGGCTCGCTGGTGCGCGAGGCGATGCGGAAGACGTGGTTCGGCAAACGGCTGATGCGGGCGATGGATTTCAGAAGGCGCGCTTTCGGCTGCTTAGGCTTAGGCAGCCGTGCGAGCGATGAACGGCGTCGCAGCGGCTGCGCCGTCGCCCTGAAGAACGGCGCGCCGGCTTCATAGACGGCGGCTATCGCATCGATTGCGAATAGGCATTTCACCTCGAGCTCCGTCGCTGCGCCTAATGGACTGTGCGCTCATCGCCGGCGAGGCCGTTTGGAGACGACTTCAATGAATTCTTCCATGATCGCATAGTTGCGGCGGCCGAGCCCGCAGTCCCCGCCAACGTTCTTGCAGCAATTGTCTTGCCCGTTAGACAATAGGTCAGAAACTCTTTCCGCCCCCAAGCTCGATCATGCTCGATCGCAGCGTGGCGTTGTTCCAGACGCAAAGGCAGCACCCGCATGGACGAGCCCCCGGTTTCCCGCGGATTCAAGTCGAGACGACAAGAGCAAGGTCTGACCAACCGGATACCGCCCGGACAGTATGTGACCACGGATTTCCCGGTCCTGTCGGCAGGACCGACTCCGCAGGTCACATATGAAGACTGGACTTTTGGGCTTCAGCTTAACGGATTGCAGCTCGGCAAGTGGACATGGGCTGAATTCCACGCGCTCCCCCAGACCACAATCAAGACGGACATACATTGCGTCACAAAATGGTCGAAGCTCGACACGGTCTGGCAGGGCGTGACGTTCGACGACCTGCTCGCGGCCGCGGCTGTCAAGGAGCCGCCGGCGCTTTACGTCATGGCGCACTCGGACGGAGGCTACACGACAAATGTCCCCGTCGCCGACCTTGTCGGCGGCAAGGGCATGATCGCGACTCGCTACGACGGGGCGCCGATTCCGCCCGCGCACGGCGGTCCAGCCCGACTTCTCGTCCCACATCTCTACTTTTGGAAGAGCGCCAAATGGGTGCGGAGATTGCGGTTCATGGAAGAGGATGAACATGGCTTCTGGGAGTCGTTCGGCTATCACAACCACGGCGACCCCTGGAAAGAGCAGAGATATGACGGCGATTGAGCCCTCCGCCGCCCCCGTGCGCAGGCTCGAGTGGCGGCGAGCCAAAGTGCGTCAAGTCATCGTCGAAACGTCGCGCGTGAAAAGTCTTCTTCTCGAGGTCGCCGGATGGCAGGGACACCTGCCGGGCCAGCATGCGGACATTCGGCTCACGGGCGAGGATGGCTACCAGGCGCAGCGCAGTTATTCGATCGCCTCGCCCCCCGAGGATGGATTGATCGCTTTGACCGTGGAGCGAGTGGAGAACGGCGAGGTTTCGCCATATCTCGTCGATGAGCTTCGGGAGGCGGACCAATTCGAATTGCGGGGACCGATCGGCGGCTACTTCGTGTGGACCATCCCCATCGGCGGCCCTCTCTGTCTCATAGCCGCCGGGTCGGGAATCGCGCCCCTTATGGCGATGCTGCGTCACCGCGACAGGCGGAACAGCCGCGTCGCCGCCGTGCTGTTGCATTCGTCCAGGAACCTGGAAGATGTGATCTACCGAAAAGAACTTGATGCAATGGCGCGCCGCGATCCTGAACTGCGAGTGGTCGGCACGCTCACCAGAAAGCAGCCGGAGGGATGGACGGGCTACCGGCGAAGGATCGACAAGTCGATGCTGGCCGACGCGTGCTTTCCACCCGACCGAAACCCAAAGATATATGTCTGTGGCCCCACGCCTTTCGTGGAAGACGTCTCGAGGTTTCTGGTGGAGCTTGGACATGACGCTCTCACGATCAAGACGGAGCGGTTCGGACCGACCGGAGGATAGAGGCAATGACTGCGAACGATTTGGACTTCGTTCTGGATGGCAATGCCGCCGCGGGCGCTCTTCGGGAAGTCTTCGCCGCTGACATGACGACCGCGCATATTCAATGCGACGCATGCGGCACGGTCGGAGCCGTGGGTTCTCTGCGCTACTATGCAGCCCCGATGGGAGTCGTGCTGAGGTGCGCCAATTGTGCGGCTATCCTCCTAAGGGCGGTCCACACTCCGCATGGTCGCTGGCTGGAAATGAGGGGCGCGCGCTGCCTCAGAGTTGCTCCGGCTTGAGCGGCGAGAGCCGCGTCTGCAGAAAAATTGGACCGCTCCGCCAAACGCGTCCTTTCACGAGCTGTGACGTCTCGAGAGATTGCCTTCGGCAAGGCCGATTCGGCTGACGGGTGTTTCAGCCTTTAATTTGGCCCGCGCGACGCCGGAGGCGGTTAATCAGCTCGGCCGAACGCTGATCCTAGCTCCAACACGCTTGCGCATGGACTCTCAAAGCGCGCCGGGTCGGCTCTATAGACGGCGGCTATCGCGTCGATTGCAAATAGGCATTTCACTTCGAACACCGTTCCTGCGCCTGATCGGCCCGCGCTCATCGGCGCAAAGGGGGCATTCATCCCTCGAGGACCTCGCGAGTGCAGAAATGCATCGGCCGAACTGAGTTCGCTTCGCCGTCGAAGACTGCCTGCCGGCCATCGACATCCGCCGACATGGAGACTCATGACGCCAACAACAACCGACCAAATTACGAGGAACGCTTTCGCCGCTGCGGCCAAGCGAGTTCAAGACCAGGAGCAACCCTATGAAGACACCCAGTCCGGCTCTAACGGATCGCCCCACTCAGGCGAGGGCCAAGGCAAGTTGGATCACGACTGCAGCACTGGCTGTCGCACTGTTTGGCGCGCCGGCGGCTTCAGCGTTCGCGCAGAATCTCGAAACCCAGGAAATCCAACCGGCGTCGCCGGCAATCGGGGCCGATGTGCCGGCGACCTATTTCGGCCCGCAGCCCTCTGAGGTGAAGCGCGAACTCGTCGGCAGCTATCAGAACCTGAAGTCCGGCAAGGTCGATTTGGACAAAGGAACCATCACCCTGCCTCTCTACCAAGGCGCAATGAAGAGCGGCGAAACCGTTTGGTACATTGTTACCGACACCGACGACAAGGGCGCCGCCGATATGCTCGGCCTCAACTATTCGCCGAAATTGACCTTCGCCGACGTCGGCCGTACCGTTCGAAAAGCGACCCTGGAGGGCAAGTTTAAGCTGGTCTTCGACGTTGGCACGGTCGATTTCTCACCGAAACGGAGCGTGACCCCGGGAGACGCTCCCAATTTCTTTCCCCCGAAGCAGTTTCAGCCAAGCGGTGTTGGAGACAAGGATTACACCCCGCTCGTCAAGATTACAAACGCTGGCGAACACATTTATAACGCACCAGTGGTTGCCTATAATGTATCAGCCGACGTCCTCAACCAATTCTGTGACGGAAACCCCGACCATAGTCTCGTTCATCAGAAGGTCGTGAGGATCTGCCCGCGTGACCAGACAGTGACGATGAGGCTAACCACTGGATTTAGTTTCTCCAAGCCGGTGCTATACCTTTCGACAGACACCAACAACAAGCTGACCGCAGCGTTGGAGGGAGCGACATACGCCCCGGGGTTGGAAGACATCACTTGGGGCGGCGACGACAGCCTGTTTCAGCCCGGTCGAGCGTATTTTCGTGTTCGCCAATGGTCCGACCGGCAAGGACAATCCGCAGCGGCAGGGCCTGAACAGCGCGCTGTCCGACGGCGACGGCCCGCTCAACGTGCTCGGCGGCATTCCCACCGTCGCAACCGATTACAGCCCGATCTGGGATCTCAATCCATCGGTATGGACACAAAAGGCGATTGAACTCGGTTATCGAGCCCGCATGACGGGGGAGTTCGAGACTCTCGGAATGGTGCAGAGGGGCTGGATCACCGGGCTCGACGGCAAGAAGTTCGGATCGGTCGGCCTCGTGGTGGACTGCCCGATCGTCTACCGCTTCCTGTGAGCGGCGCGTCGCAGCGTCGGAGTCCGGCGCCTCGCCGGGCTCCTCGGTCCCTTTCAATGGAAAGCCGTTGGAGAAGCTGTCATGCGCGCTTGCCGGTCGTTTGTTCTTCAGCTCCTTTTTCATCGCGTTCGCTGCCGCGCCCGTGCAGATCGGGCTGGCCGCCGAGGCAATCATGCTGCGCGCCGGAGAAGCGACGGGACCGAACGCCGTATTCGCCTTCGACAAGGCGGCGAAGCCCCACAGGATCGTGGTGCGCACAACCCAGGCCGGCGTCGCCGGTTCGCGTATTGAAGTCTTCGTCGACAAGGCCAAGACGCCCGCTTTTCGCCACCTCTTTACGGCCGCCGAATGCAAGTTCGGCGATAGCGGCAGCAAGTGCGAGGTGATCGTCCCGGCGTCCAACCCCGCTTACGCGGCGATCCTCGCTCAGTTCAAACGCGGCCGAGTCGCCCGGGTCACCGTCGACGACGCCGGAGCCATGAAGATGGACCAGACGGCATCGCTCGAGGGCTTCACAAAGTCGCTGCGTTGAACCGCGGTTTGGTGGAAGGAGGGCGAGCTGCGCCGACGAAGCGCAGGGGCTGTGGCAACACCTGGAGAAGAGGAAATGATCAAGGGTCTTGTGTCCATCGCCGTAAGCCTGATCGTCATAATGCAGCGCCTCGAAAGCGAGCGCCGCCTCGATTGTGACGGAATGGCTCGACCAGGCGCTGCCTTATGCGCAGGAAGTGGCCTGGGAGCCCACGGTCGGTTCGCGCTTTTTCGCTATCCTCTACACGGCGATGTATGACGCCTGGACCGCCTATGATCCGATGGCCGTAGGGGTCGTCGCGGGGACCACCCTCAAGGGACTAGTCGCCCGATTCATCAAACTGGGGGTACAGTCTTTTCAGTTTGACACGGGCGTTTTCGGTCGTGAATTGCCAGTCGGCTTTGGCGTGGCGTTTGTTTCGATGGCTCTGCCAAGCCGCGACTTCTTTCTCGAGGGTCTGCTTGTCGGGGATGCGGCGGCTCAGGCACTGGGTGGTCAGAACGGCGAGTTCGGACTCGGCCATGTCGAGCCAGCTTCCATGCTTTGGCGTGTAATGCCATTCGAACCGGTTGACGAGGCGGCGCGCTTCGGGGGCGGGGAAGGCGGCGTAGAGCGAGGCCGGCGTATGCGTGCTCAGATTGTCCTGGACCAACACGATTTTTTCGGCGGCGGGGAAATCCACGTCGGATAAATCTTTGAGGACCTTCGCGTAATCGACGGCGGCGTGGTGGTCGGTCACCGCCACGCGACGCCAGCCCTCCAGCGGCGCGAAGATCATGAAGAGATTGGCGACGCCGTTGCGCTGGTATTCGTAGTCGTGACGAGCGGGTTGTCCGGGCTTGGGCGGGATCGGAGCGCGCGTCTCGACGATCAATTGCTTGGAGGTCTCGTCCAAACACACGAGAGGACGATCGGGATCGCGCGGCCTCTGGTAGGTTTCCAGCACGGCTTCCATGGCGGCGACGAAGCCCGCATTGGCTTCGGGCGGGATCACCCATTGCCGCCTGCGGTGCGGTTTAAGAGCGTTTTTTTTAACGTCCGTCCGATCGTATTGTCGCTGGCCTTCTCGACGATGTTCAATTCGACGACTTTCTCTTCGAGGAGACGCAGGCTCCAGCGAGCGAACCCCTCCGGTGCGGGCGAGCAAGCCAGAGCGATCAGTTTCGCCTCCGCCGCCCCGTCGAAGATCCGCGGCCGGGCCGAGTTGGGATTGTACTTGCGGCTCAGCGTCGCCTCGAACCCCTCCTCGACCAGCTGCTGACGCGTGCGAGCGACATTGTTGACGCTGGTGTCCAGCGCCGCCGAGATTGCGCTGTCGCTCCAGCCTTCGCCCGCCTCCGAAACGTCCGCCTTGAGCAGGATGCGTGCCCTCGTCAGCATACGCGCCGAACTCTTGCCCGCGTGAATCCGAGCTTCGAGCCGCTCGCGCTCCTCGCCGCTCAGCTTCACCACGTACTTCTTGACCGTAATCTCCTTCTTGGCCACGAATCACCTCCGTCGCTGCTTCCGCGGCGACAGGGACTCTAGAAAAACACCACCAATTCGTTGACGCTAGCGACTAGGCGGCCCCGACAACGAAGCGAACAAACGCGAGGCGATCAGTCACGCCGCCTTCACCGTTTTGCGGACGCTTGCGCCACAGCATCGACGCGCGCTCATCGAGCGGATGCAGGCGCTCGGCTATGATCCCAACGCCGACACCCTGCCGGCCAAGGTCGGGCGGCGGGCCGCGGCGGCCGTTCTCGCCAACCGCCGCTACGACGGAGCCAACGAAGCCGGCAACTTCGCCGATACGACTGGCTATGAACCACGGATGTCCGGACCGCCGGACGCTTGGCGCCCGATCGAGTTGTTGGGAAAGCGCCAGCTTCCAACGACCCCGCAATGGAGCCGCGTCATGCCCTTCTCTCTGGCGCGCGCCGATCAATTCCGCCCCATTCCGCCGCCGGCCCTCGGAACTGCCGAATGGTCGCGGCAAATTGACGTATTGATCAAGATCAGCTGCGCGCTGACCGACAAACAGAAGGCGGAGACGGAATATTGGGGGATTTTTGGCATGGCTCCCGCCCCCGAACTGATCGAAATGACAAAATTCGTCTCCGACACCAATGATCTGCAACTCGACGACGACGTCAAGTTATTCTTCGTCGCCAGCAACGCGATCTTCGACGCCTCGATCGCCGCCTGGGACGCCAAATATGCTTTCGACTATGTGCGCCCCATCACCGCGATTCGCGCGCTCGGCGACACGCTCATAAGCGCCTGGCGCCCGCGGTCTCCAGTCGTATTGGCCTATTCCACGCCGGAAGCGAAAGCCGAGGCCGAGGATTCCGTCGTCGTTCCCGCGGGACTTGGAGAAGTGCGCGCAGCCGACTGGGAGCCCTATCTGCCTACGCCGCCATTCCCCAGTTACGTTTCTGGCCATAGCGTCTTCGTCGCGGCATGGGCCCGCGCGATGGAGCTCGCAATGGGAAAGCCGGACTTCAACTTCAAGAAGACCGTGAGACACCTTTACGTCGAGCAGCGCGAACTGGCGCAACCCGTCACGCTATCATATCCGACATTTGTAGCCGCCGCCGAAGCCGCCGGGATCTCTCGCATTTGGGCCGGAGTTCACTGGCCGGCGGACAACGAACGTGGCCAGGACCTCGGTCGAAAGGTCGGCGAGAATGTTTGGCGGCGCGCCCAGCAGTTCATCCTCGGCACGGCGTCCCCGGCATCGGCGGTATTCGCGGCGCTGCGCCCACCTTTCTGGTTCCACGACAATGAAACGTCGGGCCAACCCGCCCATTTTGACGCTGCTTCAGGCCTGGCAATCGATTTGCCGCCAGGGGGAGCGGGAGTGTGGCGAAGCATTGTCGTCGATGCGATGCCTGCTGGCGCATACGAGCTGAAACTCAAGGCCAAGTTGACCGGCGATCAGCCAATTCGGTTCAAGGTTGCCATCGAACCGAGCGAAAGGTCGCAAACCGATCCTTCCACAGCGAACGAGACAATCCTTCCCGCGACTGGGTCTGACGAGGTCGTGACAGTTCCATGGACGAGTGACGGTCTCCGATCGTTTAGGGTGTCCATTGAGGCGCGCGCCGATGGCGGCGGCGCCCGGCTGCTCGTCTCAGCCATCAAAGCGACGCGCCTGTGGCCTATGGTGGCCGGATCGCCCCGCTACTACGAGCCAAGTTCGGTGGGCCAGCCCGACCAATAGCGAACCGGTCCGGCGGCCATGCGGGCGCCAGAGCAATTCTTTTGCGGGAGAGTCGCCTTTCAAAAGGAGAGAAGCGATGCCCTCGAATGACATGAGCGCGGTGCTTGTCCATGGCGCATGGGCCGACGGATCGAGCTGGTCGAAGATCATTGGTCCGCTGGCGGCCGACGGCGTCAAGGTGTTGGCGGCGCCCTTGCCGCTGGCGACGTTTCAAGACGACGTCGCGGCGCTCGATCGCGCCCTGGAGCGCGTGTCCGGGCCGGTTGTCCTCGCCGGCCATGCCTATGCCGGCGCCGTCATTGCCGGCACGCGCAGCGACAAGGTGAAGGCGCTGGTCTACGTCGCGGCCCTCGCCCCGGACGAGGGCGAGACGGTCGCGGACGTATTCTACCGCGGAGAACCGCATCCACAGGCGCCCAAGCTCGCGCCTGATCATCGTGGCCTTATTTACCTGCCCGACACGGCTTTCGCCGCCGCCTTTGCCCAGAACGCCTCCGCGGTAGAATTGGCGGTGCTGAAGGCGGTCCAGCGGCCGATCGCGCCCGCTTGCATCACGGTCGCCGTACCTCGTCCCCTTTGGAAGGACCGGCCGACCTGGTTTCTGGTGGCGGAGCAGGACCGGATGATCGTCCAGGGCAATCAGCGCTTCATGGCCGAGCGGATGCGCGCCCGGGTGCGTTCGCATGCGGTCGATCACGCGCCGATTGTGACGGCCCCGGCGGTCGTCTTGGACGTGCTCCGCGAGGCGATTGCCGCGGTCCGCGCCGAGAGCGCCGCGTAATCTCCCGACGGTCGCTTGCAATCCGAAGGAAGGAAACCGCGATGACCGCCATCAGATACCAAACCGCCAGCGTGGACGGCTTCAAGATCTTCTATCGCGAGGCGGGCGCCCGCCGGCGCCCCGAAGCTGCTGCTCCTGCACGGTTTCCCGAGCGCGAGCCACATGTTCCGCGACCTCGTCCCGCTTCTGGCCGATCGCTTCCACATCGTCGCGCCGGACCTGCCGGGCTTCGGCAACTCCGACATGCCAAGCCGCGGCCATAGCTTCGAGCGGATGGCGGAGATGATCGGCCGCTTGACGGAGGTCGTCGGCTTCGATCGCTACGCCGTCTATGTCTTCGACTACGGCGCGCCGACCGGCTTTCGGCTCGCGGTGAAGCGTCCCGACCGGATCGCCGCGATCATCTCTCAGAACGGCAACGCCTACGAGGAGGGCTTAAGCGACGGCTGGAGCCCGATCCGGGCCTACTGGCAGGATCCGTCTGGAGCCAATCGCGAAGCGCTGCGCGCCTTCCTCAAGCCTGAGACGACGATCTGGCAATACACGCACGGCGTCCCCGACCCGAAAATGGTGTCGCCGGACGGCTATTCGCTCGACAACTTCTACCTGGCCCGGCCCGGCATGGCCGACCTGCAACTCGACCTGTTCGGCGACTACAAGAGCAACGTCGCGCTCTATCCGACCTTCCAGGCCTATTTCCGGAGCCGCAGGCCGCCCTTGCTCGCGGTTTGGGGCAAGAACGACCCGTTCTTCCTGCCAGCCGGCGCCGAGGCGTTCCAGCGCGACATTCCCGACGCCGTCGTGCGTTTTTTCGACACGGGGCACTTCGCCCTCGAGACCCACGCCACGGAGATCGCGGCGGCGATCCGCGGTTTCCTTCGCTGACCTGACGAGCCTGGGCGCCGGGCAAACCGACGCGTGAGCGTGCTCGGGCGACTGCGATCCAGCTTCGATCACGCCGGACGCTCCAAACCAAGAGACATCGAATGTCGAACGCAGTCGCCATCGTGACGGGCGCCAGTCAGGGCATCGGCAAGGCGACGGCCATCCGCCTCGCGCGCGATTTCTCGGCCTTGGCGCTCGTAGCGCGCAACCGCGGTAATCTCGAGCAAACGGCGGAGGCGGTCAGAGCCGCCGGCGCAGAAGCGCTGATCGTCGATGCCGACTTGGCCCAACCGGAGGTCGCGCAGGCGCTGGTCGATCAGGTCCTGGCCGCCTTCGGCCGCATCGACGCTTTGCTGAATATCGCAGGCGCGGTGCCGCAGATCGACCTGTTCGAGATGAGCGACGGCCAGTGGGAAAGCGGCCTCGCGCTGAAGCTGCACGGCGCCCGGCGGCTGACCATCGCGGCATGGCCGGCCTTGAAGGCGTCGAAAGGTTCGGTGGTGCTGATGTCCGGCAACTCGGCCCTGTTCCCGAAGGCGCCCTATGCGGCCGTGGGCACGATCAACGCGGCGATTGTCGCCCTGGCCAAGGCGTTTTCCGACCGCGGCATCGCGGATGGGGTGCAGGTCAACAGTGTCTTGCCGGGCCCGGGGATGACCGGACGCCGTCGCTCCTATCTCCAGCACAGGGCGCCGCTGCACAACATGACGGTGGAGCAGGCGACGACCAACTTCCCGAAGGAAGCGGGCATAGCGCGATATGGAGAGCCGGAGGAGATCGCCGAATTGATGGCCTTCCTCGTGTCGCCTGGCGCCCGCTGGATGACCGGCTCAACGCTCCGCATGGACGGCGGGGAGGTGAAGTCGATCTGACGAAGCGAAGATCATAAGGCGCCGAACGCCAGCCTTCTCCTTTGAGCCGGACTCAATCCTGAGCCGACGATCGACTTTCCCGCAATTCGGGGCTTTCGGGAACCCGTGTCGCGGCTCTGGCTGCGCGCGCTCCGACGGCGGTTCAGGCGTCTCCCTGGCGGTCGCCGCGACAATCAGCGCCGACGCTTATCGCGGCTGCGCTCAGACCGGCTCCGCCGCCGACAGCGCCGCCTCCTCGACCAAAAACTCCCGGATGGCCTTTATGCGCGGCGTCCCGGCTTCTTCCGGGCGGCAGAGAAAATAATAGCCGAACGGCGTTTTGACGCTGGTCGAGAACGGGGCGATGAGACGGCCGGCGGCGAGTTCGTCGGCGACGATGGCCGGCGAGCCGAGCGCCACGCCCTGCCCTTGAACTGCAGCACGAATCGCCATCGCCATGTTGTTGATCCAGACCCCGTGCCGCGCGTCGACGTCCCGAGCGCCGGCGGCCTTGAGCCAGTCGGTCCACGTCGGCCACGTCGGATAGGCGGGGCTCTGCTCGAGATGCAAGAGCGTATGGCCCTTCAGGTCCTCGGGCGCGCGCAGCGGATTGTCGCCGGAGACGATGGCGGGCGAGCACACGGGAAACACGTCCTCCTTGAACAGGAGCGTCGTGGCCAGCCCTGGAAAGTCTCCCGCGCCCCAGCGGACAATCGCGTCGGTCGTGCTCGATTCGAGCGCGTCGTCGATCGGATTGGCGTCGAGCAGCACGTCGATTTCGGGATGGAGCGCCTTGAACTTGCCGATCCGGCCGACGAGCCAGGTGGCGGCGAAGGACGCGCTCGCGTTGATGACGAGAAAGCGGCGCCCCTTGGCCTCGCGCATCGCCCGCGCGGCGCGCGCCAGGATGGCGAAGGCTTCCGCGAGGCCGCTCGCGCCCGCCGCCCCCGACTCGGTCAGCGCCAGGCCCCTCCCCGATCGCTGGACGAGCGGCGCGCCGATCTCCTGCTCGAGCAGTCGGACCTGCTGGGCGACCGCCGCCTTGGTGACGTGCAGATCCTCAGCCGCGCGGGCGAACGACAAGCGGCGAACGACCGCCTCGAAGGCCCTGAGCGCATTGAGCGGCGGCAACCGGTCGACGGGTTTCATCGTATAGCGTGGCTATCCTTTATGGGCATAAACTTTGACTTGAAGCACGCCGCCTCATTCATATATCGAAGCCGAAAATGGCGCAATCCTGAGCCGTTGCTAATTGGAATAAAGTATATGGGCGCGTATGCGGCGGGTTCGACCCATCACAATGTCGAGTTCGGGCCTTCCTCGGTGGTGCGGGTTTGTAAACGAATTCTTAACTCAGTCGCGGAGCGCGCCAGCGTCGCCGCGGATCGCAGCCTTTTTGCCGGGTTGCCGGCCCGCTATCTCGATGACGTCGGCATAACCGACGCCGAGCGGGCCGCGGTTCTTGGCTACGCTGAACTGACGACCGACGGCTGGCGCGTCGTCGCCTCCCACCTCTGAGCGACTCCAGCCCCGGCCGTTCCCGCGGCCGAGGCTGAAGTCAAAGCTGCGAAGCGGAATTCCCTGTTCTCGGGCCGATTGCGGATTTATTCCGCTGTTCGGCGCGAAAAAATTCCCTGTTCCCGCGCACACGGAATTTTGGTCCAACCTGCTCGAATATCTGGCTTTTCCGGCGCGGTTTGTGCCGGAAAAAGCCGAAAAACGAAAAATTCCCTGTATTTTTCCCTGTTTGCAGGGAATTGCGGCGTAGGCCGGCGCACTTGTCAGCGCGCAACTCGTGCGGCTGCGAACGACCGCGGACGAAGCGCACTCCATCTCCCGATCAGATTGGCGAGCATGGTCAGCGAAGTGATGTAGAAGCGGGTTTCGTTTGAGATTTTAGCTTCGATTTCGCGCTGGCTCTCGACCATGACGACGGCTTTCAATCCCGGCCAGTCATGGCGCTGTTGCAGCCATTCAACGTCGTGGAATACGGTGTAGGAACGGGTTTCGATGCGCCCATGATCGCCGTCGACCGTCTCGTGTCGGCTGATGACGACATCTTTGAAACCGTTGACTTTCTGCTCGGCGGCGAGGAGTTTCACGTCATCGTGCAACGTGCCCTGGTTGCCTTTGAGCGCGATGATGTAATCAGCCTTGCTGTCGATGATCTTGCCTGTCGATGTGGCGTTGACATCCCATCGCGTCGATGGTGACGACGGCGCCTTCGATCGCCATCATGTCGAGCAGCGCCGGAATGGCGACGATCTCATTGGATTTTTCCGCCACCGCGATTTGGCCCATGACCAGACGCTGGCGCGCGGCGAAAGCCGAGACCATGTGCTTGACGGCTGCGGCGCGGCGTCGGAAAAGACCCGCTCGACCCCGATCGGACAAAGAATGCAGCGCGTCGCCCTGATCGACAACTATGACAGCTTCACGTTCAACCTCGTCCACTATCTCGGCGAACTCGGCGCGGAGGTGGCGGTCTGGCGAAACGATCAGATCAGCGTCGATGAGACTCTGGCTGCAAAACCGGACGCGATCGTGCTCTCGCCGGGCCCCTGCACGCCCAACGAAGCGGGCATCTGCCTTGACCTCGTGCGAGCCGCGAGCGAGACCACGCCGGTCTTCGGCGTCTGTCTCGGCCATCAGACGATCGGGCAGGCCTTCGGCGGCGAGGTCGTGCGCGCGCCCGCCCCGATGCATGGCAAGGTGTCGCGCATCGATCATAATGCGAAGGGCATCTTCCGCGGGCTCAACGGGCCCTTCCAGGCGACGCGCTATCATTCGCTGGTCATAGAGCGGTCGACCGCGCCGGACGAACTCGAGGTGAGCGCAGAAACCGACGACGGGCTCATCATGGCGGTCGCGCACCGCGACCGTCCGGTATACGGCGTGCAGTTCCATCCAGAGAGCATCGCGAGCGAGCACGGACACCAGATCCTACGCAATTTCCTCGACTTGACCGCCGCGTTTCACGCGCGCGGCCCTGCGCGCTAGGCGACGCATGGAATTCTTCAAGCCGCTGATCGCCAAGGTCGCCGCCGGGGCGACGTTGACCCGGTCAGAAGCGGTGGCGGCATTCGATGCGATGCTGTCGGGCGAAGTGACGCCGTCGCAGATGGGCGGCTTCCTGATGGCGCTGCGAGTGCGCGGGGAGAGCGTCGAGGAGATTACCGGCGCAGTCTCGGCGATGCGGGCGAAAATGGTCGCGGTCAAGGCGCCCCCGGACGCCATCGACATCGTTGGAACCGGGGGAGACAATTCGGGCTCCTACAACGTCTCGACGCTGGCCTCGATCATCACGGCGTCCTGCGGGGTCCCGGTCGCCAAGCACGGCAATCGAGCGGCCTCCTCGCGCTCCGGCGCCGCCGACACCCTTGCGGCGCTCGGGGTGAAGGTCGGACTTCCGGCCGAGGCCGTCGAACGCTGCCTGAGGGAAGCCGGGATCGGCTTCATGATGGCGCCCTCGCACCATGCGGCGATGCGCCACGTCGGGCCGACGCGCGTCGAACTGGGCACACGCACGATCTTCAATCTTCTCGGGCCGCTCGCCAATCCGGCCGGCGCCAAGCGGCAGTTGATCGGCGTCTTTTCGGCCGCATGGCTCGAGCCATTGGCCGAAGTGCTGCGCAATCTCGGCTCCGAACGCGTTTGGATCACTCATGGGACGGACGGTCTCGACGAGATCACCACGACGGGGCCGACCAAAGTCGTGGAGTTGAAGAACGGATCGATTCACGCATTCGAGATCGTCCCGGAAGATGCGGGCCTCGCGCGCGCCGAGCCGGCCGCCCTGAAGGGCGGCGACCCGGAGCACAATGCCGCGGCCCTCCTCAAAGTGCTCGACGGCGGCGGCGGCGCCTATCGCGACATCGCTCTTATCAATGCCGGCGCCGCATTGGTCATCGCGGGAAAGGCGGCGTCGCTGAAAGAGGGCGTCGGTCTGGGGGACGCCGCCATTCGCTCCGGGGAGGCGCGGCGCACGCTCGACCGATTGATCGCCGTGTCGAACGCTTGAGATCGAGGACGCCGATGGCCGACATCCTTAAAAAGATCGAAAGCTACAAGCGACGGGAGATCGCCGACGCCAAAGTCCGCGTGCCGCGCGCGACCCTCGAACGCGAGATTGCCGGCCAGTCGCCGCCGCGCGGCTTCATCAAGGCTCTCGAGCGAGCGACCGAGGAAGGCCGGTTCGGGCTTATCGCCGAGATCAAGAAGGCCAGTCCGTCCAAAGGGATTATCCGGGAGGAGTTCGAGCCGGCTTCGCTGGCCAAGGCCTATCAACTCGGAGGCGCCGCCTGTCTCTCGGTGCTAACCGACGGCCCATCGTTCCAGGGCGCCCCCGAACACTTGATGAAGGCGCGCAAGGCCACCGCCCTGCCCATCCTCCGCAAGGACTTTCTGTTCGACCCCTATCAGGTGCTCGAGGCCCGCGCCTGGGGCGCCGACTGCATTCTGATCATCATGGCGGCAGTCGATGACGAAACGGCGAGGACTCTGAACAAGGCGGCGCACGACCTCGGCCTCGACGTTCTGATCGAGATTCACAACGAGAGCGAGCTGAAGCGCGCCCTTGCCCTCGAGGGGCGGCTCATCGGCGTCAATAACCGCGATCTCCATACATTCACCACTTCGCTCGAGGTCTGCGAGCGGCTTAAGCCGCATGTGCCTGCGGGGAAGATCGTGGTTGCCGAAAGCGGCATCGGCAATCATGCCGACTGCAAGCGACTCGCCAGAGCCGGAATCGAGACTTTTCTCGTTGGCGAGACGCTGATGCGTCAAAAGGACGTCGCTGCGGCCACACGGTCTTTGCTGACCGGACTTTAGGCGCAAGTCGATCACCCGAAATCAGGACTTCGCCCGTTCCGGCCCAGTTCGTCCTTGTGCGTCGTTATCTGTTCTTTTTTCGTTCATTCGGACCTCATGATATTCTGCCTAACGAATTGCGAGGCTGTGAATCGACATGAATGATCTTTTCGGCGCCGGGTCGGCTCCGCGCGGCAATGCCGTTCCGATAAAAGCCAAGGCCGCCCGGCGCAGCGCTTCGCCGGGAGAGGCCGATTACACCGCCGCGTCGATTGAAGTGCTCGAAGGGCTTGAGCCGGTGCGCCGCCGCCCCGGGATGTACATTGGCGGAACGGACGAGAATGCCCTCCACCATCTCTTCGCCGAGGTGATCGACAATTCAATGGACGAGGCCGTCGCCGGCCATGCGACCTTCATCGAGGTGTCGCTGGAGGAAAGCGGCTTCCTCAGCGTGCTCGACAACGGGCGTGGCATGCCGGTCGACCCGCATCCGAAATTCCCAAAGAAATCTGCGCTCGAAGTCATCATGACCATGCTGCACGCCGGGGGAAAATTCGACAGCGGCGCATATGAGACGTCCGGCGGCCTTCACGGCGTCGGCGTGTCGGTGGTGAACGCGCTGTCGGAAAAGCTGGAAGTCGAAGTGGCGCGCGGACAGACGCTCTACCGCCAGACTTTCGAGCGTGGCAAGCCGACCTCGCCGCTCACCATGGTCGGCAAGGCGCCCAACCGCCGTGGCACGAAGGTGCGTTTCCTGCCGGACCCGGAGATTTTTGGCGGCGCGGCCCGCTTCGATCCGGCCCGGGTGTTCAGGATGGCGCGTTCCAAGGCCTACCTTTTCGGCGGCGTCGAGATCCGCTGGCGCTGCGCCCCCGCGCTGCTCGGCGATGGGACGAAAACGCCCGCGGAGGCGATGTTCCATTTTCCCGGAGGCCTCAAGGACTATCTGGCAGCCGACATCGAGGGAGAGGCCCTTGTCGCCGATCAAGCTTTCACCGGCCGCATCGAAAAATCGGGCGGGCATGGCACGGTCGAGTGGGCTGTCACCTGGCTCGCCGCCGCGGACGGCTTCGTCCATTCCTACTGCAACACCATCCCGACGCCGGACGGCGGAACGCACGAGGCGGGCCTGCGGTCCGCGCTGCTCCGAGGACTCAAGGACCACGCCGACCGAATCGGCCAAGGCAAGCGTGGGAGCAACCTGACGACCGACGATGTGATGGTCGGTTGCGCCGCGCTCATTTCGATTTTCATTCGGGAGCCGGAATTCCAGGGACAAAACAAGGGCCGGTTGCAGACCGCGGAAGCCGCCAGACTGGTCGACAACGCCATCCGCGACGCCTTCGACCATTGGCTCGCCGCGGCGCCGAGCCAGGCGGCGAAACTCCTCGATTGGTCGATCGAACGCGCCGAGGAGCGTGTCCGCCGGCGCATGGAGAAGGACGTCGCGCGCAAGAACGCGGTCCGGAAGCTACGCCTTCCCGGCAAGCTGGCGGACTGCACGAACTCCTCCGCGCAAGGCTCTGAGCTTTTTATCGTTGAGGGGGATTCGGCGGGCGGTTCGGCCAAGCAGGCGCGTGACCGCGCCTCCCAGGCCGTGCTGCCGCTTCGCGGCAAGATCCTTAACGTCGCCTCGGCCACGCGTGACAAGCTCGCGCAAAATCAGCAACTCAGCGACCTTTTGCAGGCGCTCGGCTGCGGATCCGGCCCGCAATACCGCTCTCAGGACCTGCGCTACGACAAGATCATCATCATGACCGACGCCGACGTCGACGGCGCCCACATCGCTTCGCTCCTGATCACTTTTTTCTACCGGCAGACGCCGAAGCTGATCGATGAAGGCCACCTCTATCTCGCCGTGCCTCCGCTCTATCGGCTGACCCAGGGCGACAAGTCGCTTTACGCCCGCGACGACGCCCACAAGGAGCAGTTGCTGAAGTCCGGTTTCGCAGGCCGCGGCGCGATCGAGGTCAGCCGGTTCAAGGGACTGGGGGAAATGCCGATGCGCGACCTCAGGGACACCACCATGGATGCGGCGAGACGCACGCTCCTTCGCGTCGCCATAGGGGCGGAGGACAGAGCGGCCACGGCGGAAACGCTCGAGCGCCTGATGGGATCGAAGCCTGAGGCCCGGTTCGCCTTCATCCAGGAGCGCGCGCCGAAGGCGATCGAACTGGTCGACGTCTGAACGGGTTTTGCGGCTGGCCGGTCCCGCTGTCCCGCGCCATCAAAAAGCGAAGATACTTTCCGTTGTTGCGTTAGGCCATCTGGAAACGGCGAAAGAAATGCGCTATTGGATCGCGCGGTGGGCCCTGTTCGCGTCCGGCGAGCGGGCGGGCGAGCATTCGATGACTGACGACTTTGATTTCGCTATATCGCGGCCGGCAAGCGAAGCTTTTCCGTTGTCCGTGGAGAGCGGGGTTGCGCAGCGCGAGGCGCGCGGTCCTGCCGCCGAGAGGCCCCACCTTTGAGGATTTTGACAGCACCGATTCCGCCGAACGACCTGGAACGGTCAGGCCGGATGGCGCGCAAGGTTTCGCTGCGACGGCGGCGATCGCAGGGGGCGGCGTCGCGCCTCGACCGAATAAAGTTTTGGTTGGAGAATTTGGACTAGCATGAGCAAGGGTAAGGATTTTCGCCCCCGCAAGCGGGGCTTCGATGATGACGGACCGATGTCCTACGACTTCGAAGCCGCGCCAGTCGCGGGGTTATGGGGGAGCTCCCGAAGGCGCCTACGGCGGGCCGCCTCTCGCCGGTGGAGCGTCGGCGGCGCCGATGTCGAACGCGCCGGCGGTCGATGCGGTGGTGAAATGGTTCAAGGCCGACAAGGGTTACGGCTTCGTCGAATTGGCCGGCGGCCAGGGCGACGCGTTTTTGCATGCCAATGCGCTGCATAACGCTGGCCACGAGTTCGGTCCCGGCGGGCGCTAAATTGCGGGTTCAGGTGGGCGCCGGGGCCAAAGGGGCGCAAGTGACCCGCGTGCTCGAGGTGGACGCATCCGGAGCCGTCGAGCGTCCACAACGCTCGTTCAGCAGCGATGCGCCGCGACCGCGCCGCGCCGCGCCCGATCCCTCGACCGCCATCCCTGTCACCGGCAAGGTCAAATGGTTCGACGGCGTCAAGGGCTTTGGTTTCGTCGCCAGCGAGGACGGGGGCAAGGACGTCTTCGTGCACATCTCGATCCTCGGGCCGGCGGGGGTCACGACTCTGGCCGAAGGACAGCAGGTCAACATGCGCGTCGTCGACACGCCCAAGGGCCGGGAGGCGATCTCGCTTTCGATCTGATCGCCCGCCGTCCGGGCGTATTTGGGAGCGCGGCTCATGGCCGCGCTCTTTTGCGTGAAGGGACACCGCAAAATTTGCGTTGCGTGCGCCTCCCCACCGGATGAGAGATCGACCAATGCAGCCCTCGCGCGACATCCATCGCCTGATCGAGATCATGGCCGCGCTTCGGGACCCGGACCATGGCTGCCCCTGGGACGTCGAGCAGAGCTTCGCCTCGATCGCCCCCTACACGATCGAAGAGGCCTACGAGGTGGCGGACGCGATCGAGCGCGGCGACACCGAGGATCTGAGGGAGGAGCTCGGCGACCTGCTGCTGCAAGTCGTCTTCCACGCGCGAATGGCCGAGGAAGCGGGCCTGTTCGACTTCGGCGGGGTCGTCGAGGCGATCACGGCGAAGCTTGTCCGCCGGCATCCGCATGTCTTCGGCGACGCCCGGGGGCTCGATAAAGATGCGGTGAAGGTCCTGTGGGGGCGCATCAAGGCCGACGAGAAGCGCGCTCGCGCCGAGGCGCGCGGACCGGCCGGCGCCGCCTCCGCGACCGAACCGCGCTCGGCCGCCCTCGGCGGCGTTCCGCTGTCTCTGCCGGCGCTTTCGCGCGCGCTGAAGCTGCAGGAGAAGGCCCGCAAGGTGGGATTCGACTGGGACGACGTTCTGGCCGTCGTCGCCAAATTGCGCGAGGAGATCGCCGAGGTCGAAGCGGAAATCGCCGCTCGTTCGGCGGAGAAGCTGTCGGACGAGGTCGGCGACCTTCTGTTCGCCACGGTGAACCTCGCCCGCCATCTCGATGTGGATCCGGAGGCGGCGCTGCGCGGCGCGAACGCCAAGTTCGAGCGCCGCTTCGCCCATATCGAGCAACGTCTCGCCGAAAGCGGCCGCAAGCCGGAGAGCGTCAATCTCGACGAGATGGAGGCGCTATGGCGCGAGGCCAAGGGACTCGAGCGCCGGGCCGGTTGACCGGCTTTAGCGCCATTTTAGTGACGGGGCCCTTATCTTTCAGAGGCTTGCGACCCCGTTTAGGGTCGTCCGCTCATTGTGGGCGAAATATTTACATTTATATATTGGTATATATCGCTGGCGGTCCTAATCGCCGTACTGCCGGATGCTGTCGATGACCGAATTGCCGAGGTGCTCCCGTGAAAGGACGCCAACCACATGGTGGGCGCGCGGTCGTCGCGCTTTGTCGATGATGATCGCCATGACCGCCTTTCGCCGCGCCATCCGCGTCAGGATGTCGAACACGACATGGTCGGCGCTGGCGAGAATGAATTTGCGGTGGGCGAGATCGCCGAGCTTGACGCCCGCGTAGGCGCCCTCGACGCCGGCGCGCAAGGCCATGTTCACCCGCAGGCAGCCGACGATCCGGTCGCCCTTGATCACCACCACATGCTTCATTTTCCCCGCGTTCCGGGGGTCCCGCAAAAATTCGCCGAAATCGGTGTCGCAGGAGGCGAGCACCACGTCCCGCTCCATCACCTGGCTCGCGTGCCGCACCATGAACATGTTGGCGTGCAGCGCTTCGGGGATGTAGTGGCCGCGGCCGGTGAGCTTGGCCGTGTAGATGCTTTCGTGGCTGAGAAGGCGCCTTACGCCGACGGCCAGCGCGACCGCGATGATGCTTGGCATCACGAGGGCGTAGTCGCGCGTCATCTCGAAAATCATCGTGACGGCGGTCATGGCTGCGCCGGTTCCGCCGCCGACGACCGCCGCCATCCCGATGATGGCGGCGCTCGGAACATCGACGCCGGCCTGCGGCGCAATCGCGGACGCCGCCGCGCCGACGCCGGCTCCGAGGGTCGCGCCCATGAACAGGGACGGCGAAAAAATGCCGCCCGAGGCTCCCGATCCGAGGCTCACCGACGTCGCATAGAGCTTGGCGACGAACAAAACGGCGAGCAGCAGAGGCGCCGTGAGGCCGCCATTCAGGATCGCTTCGATCGTCGCGTAGCCCACGCCCTCGACGAAATAATGTCCGGCGGACTCATGCAAAACGTAGATGAGGACGCCGATCGACAGCATCCCGACGGTGTGCCGCAGGTAAGGATTGGGAATACGGTCGAACCACTCGTCTGCGGTCTCGATACCGAAAATGAAGGCTGCGCCGGCGACGCCCGCAAGCACGCCGAGGACGGCGTAGATCACCAGCGACTCGACCGTCGCCGGCTCGTCGAGCAGCAGGCGCTTGGGCACCTCGAACGCCGGGTGCCATCCGAAGAACATCTGCCCCATGAAGGTCGCGGTTCCCGTCGCCAGCGCGACCGGCAGAAACGTCCGCACGCTCACCTCGGGCAGCATCAGTTCGACGGCGAACAAAACGCCGCCGATCGGGGTGTTGAACGTGGCCGCAATGCCTGCGCCCGCCCCGGCGGCGACGAGCGTGATCCGCTGCCAGCCGGGCATGGGAATGACCTGCCCGAGCGTCGAGGCGAGCGACGACCCGATCTGGATGATCGGCCCTTCGCGTCCGACCGCTGCGCCCGTGCCGATCGAAATCGCCGAGGCCAGGGACTTGATGATCGCCACGATGGGACGGATGACGCCCTCGTGATAATGGATCGCGTCCATCACTTCCGGAACGCCGTGTCCGCGGGCCTCGGGCGCGAAGTTGACGATCAGGAACGTGACGCACAGCGCGCCGATCACCGGAACGAGGATGATGAAAGCGCCCCAGGGGCTCGGCGGCGAGAACAGGTTGGCGTCGTAAGGGACCGCCAGCCGCCCCTCGAAGGCGAGATTGTGCAGGAAGCCGATCAGGTCGCGGAAGATCACCGCGCCGGCCCCGGTGAAGATTCCGACGATCAGTCCCAGCACGGACAGCCGCACCAAGCCGTCGCGGAGCGGCAGCTTGAGCCTTATAGACCGCCGAATGAGCGCGCTTCTTCGGCGCATCGCAACCGAAAGACGCCTCGCGAGCCCAGACTTGCGAACGCGGCGCGAGATTTCAGTTCCGCCGGTCAAGGCGGAACGCCTGAGCCTTTGCCGGAAAGCCCTTGAACCGCCGCTCGCCAAGCGGAGCAAAGCGCGCGCTGTCCTCCTCGCACAGCGCACGCACGACGAAAGGCTGGATGCCGGTCACCGCAATCGTCCGAATCGCCGCCTTGTCGAAGGCGGCCGCTATCCCGTTGCTTCTATCGTTGACTTCGCGTCCTTCGTGAGGCCCGGCGGGGTCAAACAGGAGGAGCCCCAAATTCGCTCGAGCCCATCGGTCATGGCTTTGACCCCGCACCGGTCGCGCTGGCCCACAAAGGCAACATATGGTTCTCCTCACGCCGCCGCAATAACTCGTGCGGCCGGCCGAATGTTCACACGAAAAAGGTCGCCGCAATCGGATTTCTGCTTCGCTGCAAGAGCTTCGGCGGCGTGCGCGAATCTCGCAGTGAGGCGCCGGCCGAATGTTCCGGTTCACCCGCTAGGCAAACATGTTGGGGCCGATTTCTCCCCCGATCTCGATGATGGCGTCGGCTGGTATGTTGTTGCGGCGGGCCGCGGCGCGGATCGCCTCCGGATTTGGCGCTTCATAGAGGCAATAGGTCTTCTTCTTGTCGGCGCTGAGGAAGGAAAAGATCCATGCCACGCCCTCCTCCGTCGTTGATCCGTTTGACGCTTTCGACGCCGTCTTTCGTCAGCGCCAGCTGCTCGGCAAAGTTCCGTTCGATGATGTAGCGCGGCATGATTTTTTCTCCCTTACGACAATTTGTGGCGGCGCAGTCCCGTCCAAGCTCAATGAATCTTCGGCTGAAGTCGCCGTTTCAGCAGCACCATATCAAGCTCCGCAGCGACTTCCCATGCCTCGTTCGCCAACGCTTCCGCGCGTTCGCTGTCGCCCCTCCGGCCGCGGCGCCGGAGCAGCAGCGCATACTCGCGCCTTGGTGTGGGCAAGCCATGGACGCGCCCCGATGCGTTGGTTCATCTCCAGCGCATGCTCGAAATGCGCTTCCGCCTTGTCGAACTCGCCGAGCGTCGCGGCGAGCATTCCGAGATAGCGGCTGGCGGCGCCGTAACACACCGTGACGATTCCGGCGGTGATCGTCATGTGCTGGTAGGCTGACATCAATTCATAGAGCCGTTCGGCGGCGTCGGTGTCGCCCAGCAGCGCGGCGACCTCGGCGACGTAGGAGAGCGAAGCGCTGCGCTTTGCGTCAAACGGCATTTCGAAGCCGGTCTCGGCCAATTCGCGCAAACGCCGCCGCGCCGGCTCCTCGAAGCCGAGGTCGGCGGCGATCAGCGCAAAGCCCGGCAGCCACGTTTTCTCGTCCGGTTTCTCGTCGATGAGACGTTTGACGACGGGCGCCACTTCGGCGAGCCGTCCCTGCTCGCGGCGGATCGAGAACATCTGGATGCCGTAGACGCCTTCGACTTGGTCGCCGTAGAGTCAGGCGCCCGAGTTTCAGGCCCTCCCTTGCAAAGCTTTCGGCCGCCGCGAAGTTCCCATCGAGGATCGCCAGCATCGCCGCGCCGTGGCGCGAAATCCACTGTAAATTCAGACGCTGGCGGACTTCGCCCAGTTCGGTCAGCGCGGCAAGCGACCGGTCTAGGCGGGCGCGATCGCCAAGCTCCGCCGAGACATAGGCGTCCAGCGAAAGCGCCCGCCCCTTCATCTCGTCGTCGTTGACGCTTCGCGAAAGTTCGACCAGCTCGCTCACCTCCGACAGCCGGCTTTGCGCGTCGCTCAACGATGCGACCTGCCGCGGGACCAGGAACCGATTGACGAAAAGGTTGAACAGGGAGCGACGGTCACCCAACCGCCGCGCCAGCTCGGTTCCCCGCCTGCTCAAAACTCTCGCTCTTCTCCGCATCGCCGAGAAGCAGGTGTGCGCGCGCGAGCCGAGACAGAATCAGGCAGCGTTGCTTGTCGTCGTCAGGGGCGATCTTCGCCTCCGCCTCTGTGAGGAGCACGACGGACTGGTCGAGCGGCACGCCGACGAGGAACTGCGCGGTGTCGTAACCGAGCGCAACTCGCACGAAGCTTTCTGTGTCGTTCGCCTGGCGCGCTTGCTCGGCAGCCATAAGGTAATGCGTTGTGGCGTCCTTGAACCGGCCCACTTCGGTGAGCGCCTCGGCAAGCCGAAGCCGCGCGGCAAGCGTTTCAATGCTCCGCTCCGGACCGTCCGGAAGCCTCTCCGCGAGGGCGAGCGCATTCGAGAAGTGATCGGTCGCCTCGTAATTGGCGGAGCGTTCCAGCGCCCTTTCTCCTGCTTTCTTCCAATAGGGCAACGCCAGATCGTCGCGCCGGCCCTCGGTATAGTGGCGCGCGATCAGCTCGGGCTGGGTGGCGGCAATATCCGGATGCGATTGGACGATCGCGTCGGCGATCGCGTGGTGAAAGTGGACTCGCTTGCGGGTCAGCAGGGATTGGTAGGCGGCGTCCTGGATCAAGGCATGGCGAAAGAGCAGGGATTGTTGCGACGTCCCGCCCATCACCACGAGCTGGGCCGTCAGAAGCTGACGCAGCGCGTCGTCGAGGATCGGCGCCTCGAGCGCGGCGACCTGCGCCAGGAGGCCGCGGTCGAATTCCCGGCCGATGACGGCGGCGACTTGCGCGACCTCCTTTGAGGTCGCCGACAAGCGGTCGAGCCGGGCCATCAGCGAGCCCTGCAGGCTGTCGGGAATCTCGATGTCTTCGTTTGCATCGGCGCCGCTCTCGAGGATCGAACGGGTCAGCTCCTCGACGAAAAGCGGCACGCCGTCCGTCCGTTCGGCGATCCGGTCGACGAGCCGATCGGAGACCGCGCCGAGGATCGATCGGATGAACAAGCGGATCTGCTGGTTGGTCAGGCGGCCGACCGCCACGTTCGGTCACGTGCGAGAGGCCCTTCGCCCAATCCGGCGACCAGTCGGGACGATGGGTCATCAGCACATAGATGGGCGCCGCCATGGCTCCGCAAAACGATGTCGCCGCAGAAGCTCGTTGGTCGACGGGTCGATCCAATGTGCGTCCTCGACCGCGAACAGCACGGGCGCCCGCTTCGCAGCGAGGAAGACGCGATTGGCGAGCGTCCGTAGGGTCAGTTCCTTGCGTTGCAAGGCGGAAAGATCGGCCAGTTTGGAGCCGTGGCCCAGATCGAGCGACAGGAGCTCGTCATAGACCGGCCGGACGTCGGCCAGGTATTCTCCATATCGCGCAAGCAGGCGGTCGAGCTTTTCGGCGCGCGTCGCCGCATCGTCATCCGCAGCGAGGCCAACCGAGCGGCTCAGCCGCTGGATCACCGGATAAAGCGCGGACGTCGTATGGTAGGGCGAGCATTGCAGGCGGATGGACTCGTGCGGCTCATCCTGCACGCGCTCCATCAGCGCTTCCAAGAGGCGGGACTTTCCTATCCCCGCCTCGCCGCTCACAAACACCGCCTGGCCCTGGCCGCTCTTGGCGAGCTCCCACCGGTCGAGGAGGATGCCGATTTCGCTGTTGCGCCCGACGAATTGCGAGAGCGACTTGCCCCGCGTCGCGTGAAAGCGGCTTTCGACCTCGCGCTCGCTGGCGACGCGGAACACCGGCACGCGATGCGGGAAGCCCTTGAGTTCGTGGGCGCCGAGAGCTTCGAATTCGAAAGCGTGGCCGGCGAGGCGCCGGGTATTGTCCGCGATCAGGATCTGCCCCGGCTCCGCGGCGCCCTGAAGGCGCGCAGCGAGATTAGGCGTCTCGCCCGCCACCTGACCACGGTCAAGGACGCCGCCTCCGGCAAGATCGCCGACGACCACGCGGCCGCTCGCGATGCCGACGCGCGATTGAAGCGGCGCGCCGGCGGGAGTCTTGAGGCTCTCGACCCCGGCAATCGCCGCAAGACCGGCGCGAATCGCGCGCTCGGCGTGATCTTCATAGGCGATCGGCCAGCCGAAATAGGCGAGCACGCCGTCGCCCAGAAACTTCGCCACGTAGCCGCCGAACCGCTTGACCGCGCCCGCGACGGTTTCCTGGTAGGCGCTGATGAGGTCGTGCATCTCCTCCGCATCGAGCCGCGCCGACAGGCTCGTGGAATTCGACCATGTCGCAGAAGAGGACGCTGAGCAGCCTGAGGTCGGGACCGGGCGCGCCCGCCGGCTCGGCGCCGCTCGGCCCCGGTTGTCCGTCGACGATCGAGCCGCGCGGCTCCTGCTCTGCCTCGCGCTCGATTTCCGTCGGCGCGGCCGCGCGCAACTCGGCGATGGCCGCAAGCATGACCTTGCGGTGACCGAGCGAGACGCCGAGTGCCTGTCAGGTCGGCGTCGTTCAGGTGAGGCAGGGCGCGAAGGTCGACGTCGTTTTCGGCAAAGACTTTGGAATATTTGCCTAGACCGAGACCGTTCAGCCATTCCTCGATCGATGGCACGCGCGGCTCCGTTTATTCATGAGCGGCGCCTGTTCTATCATTGATTTGATTCACGGAACAGACTGGAATTTCGCGTCGAGCCGCCGCGCCCTGCGAGCCTGCGCCGGTAGCGTTCCCGTCTCCAACGATTGACGCCGATCTTGTCATTCCCGGCGGTCCAAAGGACCGACCGGGAATCCAGGGGCGTCCCCGCTGAAGCCTGTCGCGGCTCTGGATTTCCCGGTCGCCGCTTCGCGGAGCCGGGAACGACAAGTGTGAGAAAAGCTTCGATTCACAACTTCCGTCAGGCCGCCGGGCGGATGTTCTGGTTCACATGGAACAGGTTCGCCGGATCGTATTTCTTCTTCACGCTCGCGAGCCGGTCGTAGTTGCCGCCGTAGGCGGCCTTGACCCGCGCCTCGCCCTCGTCGTCCATCATGAAGTTCGCATAGGCGCCGGCGAGATTGAACGGATGGACGGCCGCCCAATAGTCCTGCGCCCATTGCTTGAGCGCCGGCGCCTTGGCCGGATCCGGATCGACCCCGAAGATCACCATCGACCAGGCCGCGTCGCGGTAGCCCCAGGCGGCCGCGTCCGGCTTCCTGCCGATGGACGGCGCCGTCGATCGGATAGAGGTGCATTCCGGAGAGCACGCTCGGAAGCTTCGCGGCATGCGCGAGATGCGCGTCGATGGCCGCGTCCGGCAGTTCTTTCACGAAGTCGCCCTTCCAGTACCATTGCAGGCCCTTCGGCAGCAGCGGGTCGAACAGCGTCTGGATCACCGTGTAGGGCATCGGCTGCGCCCAGTCGATGATCGGCTTCGGCAGCGCCGCGCGGACCGCGTTGACGGCCTTCTCGCCCTCCGCGAGGCGGCCCGTTGTGCGAGACGAGGAGGACGCACATCTTCTTCGACCAATGCTCCTTGGGGAAAGGATCGGCGGGCGGGACCGACTGCAGCCCGAGGAACATGTAGAATTCCTCCGGCGCCTTCGGCTGGAACTCGCGGAACCATTTCATCACGGCGGGCGCGTCGGCGAGTTCGAAGATGATCGGCCCGCCATAAACCATGCTCGCCGGGTTGGTGCGGAACAGGAAGCTGGTCACGACGCCGAAGTTGCCGCCGCCGCCGCGCAGCGCCCAGAACAGATCGGCGTTCTCGGTCTCCGAAGCGGTGACGAAACGGCCGTCGGCCAGAACCACGTCGGCCTCGATCAAGTTGTCCACGGCGAGGCCGTACTGGCGGCTGAGATAACCGTGACCGCCGCTCAGCGTCAGGCCCGGCGACGCCGGTGGTCGAGATGATCCCGAACGGCACCGCCTGACCGAAGGCGTGGGTCGCGTGGTCGACGTCGCCGGTGGTGCAGCCCGGCGCCCACTCTCACCGTCTTCTGCTTGGGGTCGACCCTGACGCCCTTCATCGTCGACAGGTCGATGACCAGACCGTCGTCGACGCTGCCGAGGCCCGGGACCGTTGTGGCCGCCGCCGCGAATGGCGATCGGGAGCTTGTTGTCCCGGCCGAAATTCACCGCCGCGATGACGTCGGCGACGTCGGCGCATCGCGCGATGAGCAACGGCCGCTTGTCGATCATGGCGTTGTAGAGCTTTCGCGCCTCTTCGTATTCCGGATGGTCGCGCCCGATAAGCGAGCCACGGAGACTTTGGGCGAACTGAGCAATAATTTCCTCTTTCATCGTTAAACCTCCCTTTCAAATCGGCCGGCCATTTCCACGACCGTGGACCGTGCGGCAGCAACGACACTGAAAGCCGCAAATGGCAATGTTGCTGGCGGTTCTTCCTGCCTTATCGCATGTGTCGTCGTTGATCAGGACGCACCGCCCCAAGTCGCACGCTAGAGGCGCTCGCGGGCAATGTCTGTGAGCCTGATCACACTGCGCATCGAACAGCCCCAACTGTTTCCCCGAGCCACCGATGTGCAAAACCGGGCGCGCTCGTCGCAAGCGAGGCCATTTCACCCCAATTTCCTGACGGTGGTCAACCCGCGGGACTTGGGCCCGCGACGCCGCGGGAGTTGCCACGGTTACCTCGGAGGCGTAACTGCATGCAGAAGCGCCGAGCCGCCGAGGTCCCTATGTCCGCCGCCCGCCAGCCCGCCATCTTCATCCCCCATGGCGGAGGCCCCTGTTTCTGGATCGAATTTCCTCCTCCCTTCGGACCGCACGCCTGGGATGGCCTACGGGACTATCTGTCCGGCCTCGTCGCCTCGCTGCCGGAGCGGCCAAAAGCGTTTCTGGTCGTCACCGCCCATTGGGAGGCGGCCGAGCCCACCGTCAGCGTCAACCCGAAGCCGGGAATGCTGTTCGACTATTACGGCTTTCCGGAGCACACCTATAAGCTGAGCTATCCGGCCGCCGGCGCGCCGGAACTTGGCGCCGAGGTGAAGCGCCTCATCGAGGCCGCGGGTCTGCCAGTCGCGACCGACGAGGCCCGTGGCTTCGACCACGGCGTGTTCGTGCCCTTCCTGATCGTCGATCCGAAGGCGGAGATCCCGGTCGTCATGCTATCCTTGCGCAAGGACCTCGATCCGGCTTTCCATATCCGGCTCGGCAAGGCGCTCAGCTCCCTGCGCGACCAGGGGGTGGCGATCGTCGGCAGCGGCATGAGTTTTCACGACTTGCGCCACTTCCAGGATGGCGATTTGAAAGCGTCAGCAACCTTCGACGCCTGGCTCGACGAGACCGTCAAAGCCCCGCCGGCTGAGCGCGAGGCGCGGCTGACGGCCTGGGACAAGGCCCCCGCCGCGCGCGCCTGTCACCCGCGCGAAGAACACCTCCTGCCGCTGATGGTGGTTGCCGGGGCCGCCGGCGACAGTTCTGGCAAGCACGATTTCCGCGACGTGATCGGCGGGAAGGTGATTTCCGGCTTCCGGTTCGGCTGACATTCGCACCAAGCCGGCAGGGCTTGGCGGCATCGGACGCGTGGCGAGATTGCACGCCAGTCTAGGCGAGCAGAACTTGATCCAGTGGGGCGAGCGCCGGCGGCCGCCGAGACGTCGACGATATCGAGCACGAACTTGCGGTGGGCCGGAGAGCATAGTCCTGCGCGCTGGCGGACTTCCGGCGGATTCGTTTTAAGTTCAGCTGCCGCGCTCGCAGAAAACACGTGACATGAAACCGGTTGATCTCGCCGGCCAGGAGCGCGAGCCTTGGGAATGTCAATCGGCTGCGAAACGGTGGAGAGCAAATGGGGCCGACCGGATCAATGCGCGCGCAGATCGGAACGTTGGTCATCGCGACGAGCGCGGTCCAGCTTGCCAATGGCTTCTTCGGCACCTTCTTTTCCTTGCGGGTCGCGGCGGAGGACTTTGGCGGGACCTTGGCTGGTCTGGTGCTCAGCGGCTATTTCGCCGGCTTCACGCTCGGCGCCGTGCAGTGCGAAGGGATCATCGCAAGGATCGGGCATATCCGCGCCTATGCCGCGTTCGGCGGCGTCGTGGTCGCCGCGACGGCGGCCATGCCGCTTTGGCCAGGGCCATGGCAATGGCTCGCGCTGCGCGCGGTCATCGGATTCGGCTGCTCGGGGATCTTCATCACGACCGAAAGCTGGCTCAACGCCAAGGCCCAGGCGTCCGAGCGCGGACGGGTCTTCTCGATTTACATGGTCGGCACGTTCCTGGCCCTCGCGGTCGGGCAGCTCCTGATCGCCCGCGCCGAGATTGAGACAGCCGCGCCGTTCAGTATCATCGTCGCTCTGTTCGCTTTGGCTCTGGTTATGGTGAGCACGACAAGGGCCGAGGCGCCCCGGACGGCCGAAGCGGCGCGACTGCCCTATGGCCATCTCTCGCGCGCTGCGCCCCTTGCGGTCGCCGGCTGCGCGGTCAGCGGGCTCGTTAGCAGCGCATTCTACGCGCTCGTGCCGGCGTGGATGCAGGACGAGGGGATCGAGCGATCAACGATCGCGCTGTTCATGCTTGTGGCTGTGCTGGGCGGGCTTGCCTTCCAGGTCCCGATCGGCCGGCTTTCCGACCGCTTTGACCGCCGCGTCGTTTTGGCCGCGCTCGGCGCGGGCTTCGCAGTCGCCGCCGTCGCCCTTGTCCTGCTGCCGCACTCCCTGCCGATCGTTCTGACTGCGGCGGCGCTGCTCGGCGGTTTCATGTCGACGCTCTACCCGGTTTGCGTCGCCTTCGCGCACGATCATATGCCGGCCGATCGCGTGGTCGCGGTCAGCGGCCGGCTCATCCTGGTGAGCGGGATCGGCTCGGTGATCGGCCCTATCGTCGGCGCAAGCCTCATGGCGCGTTTCGACATCGATGGCGTGTTCTACTTCATGGCCGCCGTCCGCGCTCCTCCTGGCCCTTGTGGCCGCGGGCCGGACTTTGACCGCGGCGCCTCCGGCGCACGTGGAACGGCCGTTCGAGATTCTCGCGCCACAGGCGGCGACGATCGCGCATGATCCGCTTGGCCACTCTGGCGAAACCTCGCCGCCGGACCTGGCCGCCTCCGATGAACGCTGATCCTCGTCGTTCATCCTCGCTCGCCGGCGGGGCATTTGGGCGGAGGCAAATCTCTGGTGAACGAATTGGCCACGCTGATGGGCGGAATTCTGGTATCGTCATCTGCCAGCTCATCCTGCGATTCATCGTCTGAGGAGCGCGGGCAGGCGGTCGATGGCTCAAAGCTCGATGATTCTGTTTGTTCGTGGAAAACTCTTCGCCGATCCCGGGATGGCGTTTCAGCGGCGCTCGCCGCCATGAATCCCGCCGTCGCGGACGAGGTCGTATGCGCGGTCCTGCGGCGCCGTGAGGTCGTCCGGCCTTGTCTCGCCGAACGCGTCTCCGCTTGCGGACCCACATTGGCGATCGCCGATTCCGGCAATATCCGGGCGCTCCTTTCGGAGGCCGCGCCATGACGGTCACTCCGGGCGTCGGGCGGGAGGCGCAATTCGTCGCAATGGAAATCCGGGTCCGTGGGCGCGTGCAAGGGGTGGGGTTTCGCCCGACGGTCTGGCGAATCGCGCGTGAGCTCGAACTGGTCGGCGAGGTGCTCAACGATTCCGAGGGCGTGCTGGTGCGAGTCGGGGGCAGGTCCCGCGACGTCGAGGAGTTCATCGCCCGGGTGGAGAGCGAGCCGCCGCCGCTGGCGCGGATCGATCGCCTCGAGGCGCGCGCCTTCGACGGCGCGCTGCCGCGGCACTTTCGCATCGTCGAGAGTCGTGCGGGCCTGCCGCATACGCAAATTGCCCCGGACGCCGCGATCTGCGAGGCTTGCGCCGAGGAAATCCTCGATCCGTTCGAGCGCCGCTTCCGCTATCCGTTCACGAACTGCACGCATTGCGGGCCGCGGCTGAGCATCGTCAAGCGGATCCCGTACGATCGCGCCAACACCACGATGTCGCCCTTCCCGATGTGCGAGTTATGCGGGAGCGAATATCGCAATCCCGCCGATTGCCGGTTCCACGCGGAAGCGATCGCCTGCCACACTTGCGGCCCCCGCGCGACGCTGATCCGATTCGACGGCCGCGCAACGAGTTTCGACCAGCGCTCGGTGCTCGACGCCGTAGACGCTGTCCGCGGGCTCATCACGAAGGGCGAAATCGTCGCCGTCAAGGGGCTCGGCGGCTTTCAGCTCGCCTGCGACGCGACCAATCCCGAAGCCGTGGCCCGCTTGCGTCGGCTGAAGCGGCGCGACTCGAAACCGTTCGCGCTGATGGCGAGGGATCTCGACATCGTCAGGCGCTACTGCACGGTGGAGCCGGCGGAGGAGCGGGCGCTCGTCGGGGCCGCGGCGCCGATCGTTCTGCTCCCGGCCGACAAGGCGCAGAAACTGCCGGACGACATCGCTCCCGGCCTTTCGACCCTCGGCTTCATGCTGCCGACGACGCCTCTGCATCTCCTGATCCTGGCGGGTATGGAGCGCCCGGTGGTGATGACCAGCGGCAATGTCTCCGAGGAGCCGCAGGTCATCGACGACAGCGCGGCGCGCGCGCGCCTCGGCGAGATCGCGACCTATGCGCTGATCCATGACCGGGAAATCGCCAATCGCGTCGACGATTCGGTGGCGCGCCTGATGGCTGGCCGCATGCGGGTGTTGCGGCGCGCCCGCGGCTATGCGCCAGCTCCCGTCACACTGCCGCCGGGATTCGAGGCGGCGCCCGAGCTTCTTGCGATGGGCGGGGAGCTCAAGGCGACCTTCTGTCTCGTCAAGGACGGCGAGGCCATCCTGTGTCAGCATCAGGGCGATCTGGAGAACGTCGAAACCTTCGACGACTACCGCAAGAATCTGGCGCTCTACGCTGAGCTTTTCCGCCACGCGCCGCGCGCCCTCGTCGCTGATCGGCACCCGGAATATCTCTCGGCCAAGCTCGCCCGCGGATGGGCGCAGGCAAACTCCCTGCCGCTCATCGAAGCGCAACACCATCATGCCCATGTTGCGGCGTGCCTCGCCGAAAACAAGGTTGCGCTCGAGGCGCCCGCGGCCCTCGGTATTGTCCTCGACGGCCTCGGCTGGGGCGACGACGAGACGATCTGGGGCGGGGAATTCCTGCTCGCCGACTATCGCGGCTTCGAGCGGCTCGGAACGTTCAAGCCGGTTGCGATGCCGGGCGGCGCGCAGGCCGCGCGGGAGCCGTGGCGCAATCTCTACGCCCACCTGATGGCCGAGATGGGCTGGGCGGAATTCTCGACGAATTTCGCCGAGCTCGACGTCTTTCGCGACCTGTCGCGGCGGCCGCGCGTCACACTCGACGCAATGGTCCGGGGCGCCATCAATTCGCCGAAGGCCTCCTCTTGCGGAAGGCTGTTCGACGCTGTCGCAGCGGCGTTGGACATCTGCCGCGAGCGTCAGGCTTACGAGGGGGAGGCGGGCGCGCGTTTGGAGGCGATCGTCGATCTCGACGCCATGGGCCGCGACGACGAGGAGTCAGCGTATCCGTTCGCCATCGCCAATCTGCGAGGAGCCGGCCTGCCCTATATCGAACCGCTGCCGATGTGGCGGGCGCTGCTCGGCGATCTCGTCCTGAAGACGCCGGCGCCGCTGATTGCGACGCGTTTCCACAAGGGTCTCGCGCGGATCATCGTTGCGATGGCGACAAAACTGGCTTATCGCAGCGAGGACGGCGGCGCTCGCTTCGATACTGTCGCCCTGTCCGGCGGATGCTTTCAAAACCGGGTTCTGTTCGAGGAGGTCACCCGGGGCCTTGAGCAGGCGAACTTCATTGTGCTTTCGCATGCCGAAGTTCCCGCCAATGACGGCGGCCTTGCGCTCGGACAGGCCGCGATCGGCGCTGCGCATCTTATCGACGGGGGAACGAAAAACCCCTAACTTGGATTGAAGCAAAGGATAAGCGTCATGTGCCTCGGGATCCCAGGCCGCATCGAGAAAATCGACGATCTCGACATGAAACTCGCGACCGTCGACCTCGGCGGGGTCAAGCGGCAGGTCAACATCGCCTGCGTGGTTAGCGACGAGCATCCTGCTTCGTCCTGCGTGGGAGATTGGGTCCTGGTTCATGTCGGCTTCGCGATGAGCCGCATCGACGAGGCGGAGGCGGCCGAGACTTTTCGGATCCTGACCGAACTTGGCGAAGCCCAGGCGGAGCTCGAAGCGATCCGCCTCTCCGCCGGTCGATGAAGGCAATCTGGTCATGACAGAGCGAGCCGATCTTCAGGCCCTCTATCCCTTCTTGCACGGCGCGGCGCAGGAGCCGAAAAAACTGGAGGCTGTGCTGCTGCGCTCGATCGACGACAAGGCGCGCGACTTGCGGGAAACCAACGCCGCCTTCTTTGGCGCGCAGGCCCCGATTCTGATCGAGGCGGCCAAGACCGTCGCCGGGGTCTACCGCCGCGGCGGGCGGCTGTTCTCGATGGGCAATGGCGGCTCGAGCTGCGACGCCTCGCATATCGCGGTCGAGTTCGTGCATCCGATCACCGCGGGACGGCCCGCGCTCGCCGCGATCAATCTTGTCGCCGACATGGCGATGATCTCGGCGGTCGGCAATGACATCGGCTTCGACCACGTATTCGTCCGCCAGGTCATCGCGCAGGGCAGGGCGGGGGATGGGCTGATTGGCGTTTCAACGAGCGGCAACTCCGCCAATCTCGTCTCGGCCTTCGCCAAGGCCAAGGAAATGGGCCTCGCCACCATCGGGCTTACCGGCGGCGACGGCGGGAAAATGAAGGCCAGCGGCGTCGTGGACCACTGCCTGGTCGTGCCGACGACGTCGATCCATCGCATCCAGGAATGCCACGTCGCCGCCTATCACATTCTCTGGGACCTCGTGCATACCCTGCTGGCCGACGATCGCGGATCGGCGGCAACCAAGGGAGACGCGGCATGAAATATGTCGACGAGTTTCGGGACAGCGCCAAGGCGACCATCCTCCTGCGGGAGATCGAGGCGCTGGTCGCCTCGATGGACATCCCGGAAGAACGGCCGCTCAACCTCATGGAAGTGTGCGGCGGACATACCCATTCGATCTTTCGCTACGGCGTGGAGGGCATGCTGCCCAAACAGATCGAGCTGGTGCATGGGCCCGGATGCCCGGTCTGCGTCCTGCCGATGGGGCGGGTCGACGATTGCGTCGCAATCGCCGAGCAGAAGCATGTGATCTTCGCGACGTTCGGAGACGCCATGCGGGTGCCTGGCTCCAGAAAGAGCCTGCTGCAAGCCAAGGCCGACGGCGCCGATGTGCGTATGGTCTACTCGCCCCTGGACGCGCTCGCTTTGGCGCGCGCCAATCCAACCCGAGAGGTGGTTTTCTTCGGACTTGGGTTCGAGACGACAATGCCGTCAACCGCGCTGACAATCCTTCAGGCCGAAAAAGACGGCGTGGCGAATTTTTCGGTGTTCTGCAATCACATTACGATTGTTCCGACCATCAAGGCGATCCTCGACAGTCCCGATCTCAGGCTGGACGGCTTTCTCGGGCCGGGCCATGTGTCGATGGTGATCGGAACGGCGCCTTACGAATTCATCGCCAGATTTTATCGCAAGCCGATGGTGATCGCCGGCTTCGAGCCGCTCGATATCCTGCAGTCGATCTGGATGCTCCTCTTGCAGATCAAGGAGGGGCGCGTCGAAATCGAAAATCAATACGGCCGCGTCGTTCCGGAGGGCGGCAATGCGCCGGCCCTGCGCGCGGTGGCGCGCGTCTACGAGTTGCGGGAGTTCTTCGAGTGGCGAGGCCTCGGGTCGATCGACCATTCGGGAGTGAGGTTGCGCGACGAATACGCCCGCTTCGACGCCGAGCGAAAGTTCGCCATACCAAATCTCAGGATCGCCGATCCCAAATCCTGCCAATGCGGCGAAGTGCTCAAGGGGGTCATCAAGCCATGGCAATGCAAGGTGTTCGGGACGGCATGCACGCCCGAACGCCCTCTCGGCGCATTGATGGTGTCGTCGGAAGGCGCCTGTGCGGCCTATTACCAATATGGCGGCGTCAAGCAGCACGAGCCGGCGGAATGAACGTCGCCCCGCGCAATCAAGGCAGAATTCTAGGCCGGGTCCACGTGCCGACCGTCACGCTCGCTCATGGCGGCGGCGGCAAGGCGATGAAGGATCTGATCGACGACGTGTTCGTCAGAGCCTTCGACAACGCTGCGCTGGCGCCGCTCGAGGATCAGGCTCGGTTCGATCTCGGCGATCTTGCGCGCTACGGCGACCGGCTCGCCTTCACCACCGATTCGTTCGTGGTCGACCCGCTGATCTTCCCCGGCGGCGACATCGGCAAGCTCGCGGTCTGCGGCACGGTCAACGACCTCGCGGTCGGCGGAGCCAAGCCGCTCTACCTCTCCTGCGCGGCGATCGTCGAGGAAGGCGTGACCGTGGACTTCCTGAGGCAGATCGCCGCCTCGATGGCGCGAGCGGCGGACGAGGCGGGCGTCCAGATCGTCACCGGCGACACCAAGGTCGTCCACAAGGGCGCCTGCGACAAGCTGTTCCTTACGACGACCGGCATCGGGGTCATCCGCGAAGGCGTCGAGCTCGGCGCACATCTGGCGCGCGAGGGCGACATTGTACTGGTCAACGGCCTCCTCGGCGATCATGGCGCCGCGATTCTTTGCGCGCGCGGCGACATGGCGTTGTCGGCGCAGATCGAAAGTGATTGCGCGTCGCTGCATGGGCTCATCGACGCGCTGCTCGCCGCCGCGCCCGGCGTCCGCTTCCTACGCGACGCGACGCGCGGCGGCCTGGCGACGGTGCTCAACGAGATCGCCGCGGCGTCGCGGGTCGCGATCGAGATCGACGAAAAAGCGACGCCGATCCGCCAGGAAGTCAAGGCGTTTTGCGAAATTCTCGGGCTCGATCCGCTCTATCTCGCCAACGAGGGGAAGATCGTCGTCGTCGCGCCGCCGGAGGAAGCTCAATCGGCGCTCGTCGCCATGCAGGCCCATCCGCTCGGAGCCGGCGCGGCGATCGTCGGCCGCGTCCAGCCGGGCGAGGCGGGGCGGGTGACGATGCGCACGGTGTTCGGCGGCCGGCGCATCGTGGACATGCTGGTCGGCGAACAATTGCCGCGGATCTGTTGAGGGAGACCGATGCACGAACTCGGCATAACGCGCAATATCGTGGCGATCGTGGACGAGGCGGCGAAGGGTCGGCGTGTGGTCCGGGTGACGCTGGAGGTCGGCAAGCTGTCGGGCGTCGTAAGCGACGCCATCGCTTTCTGCTTCGACGTCGTGACGGTCGGGACGGCGCTCGAAGGGGCCAGCCTCGAAATTCATGAAATCGAAGGCCGCGCACGCTGCGACTTGTGCGGACGCGAGATCGTGACCGAGACACTGTTCGAGCCGTGTCCGTGCGGTTCACTCCTTCTGACGCGGCTGCAGGGCGACGAGCTGAACGTCAAGTCGATGGAGCTGATGGAGGCTGCGTGATGTGCGGACACTGCGGATGCGGCGACGAAGCGGGCGCCACCATCGTCAATCTGGAGACGGGCAAGGAGGCGGCGATGCGACGCGGACCTCACGACCATCCCCACGACCACGACCATCCGCATGATCATGATCATGACCATGTGCATGTGCATGATCATGCGGCGCCGCACGAACATGATCACGATCACGGGCATGCGCATTCTCACGAACACGATCATGAGCACACGCATTCTCACGATCACGGTCATGCGCACAGCCACGAGCACTCGCCGTCCGGCGCTGTGGTCGAACTGGAGGCGCGGATCCTCGCCAAAAACGACGCGCTCGCGCAGAAGAACCGCGCCTGGTTCAAAGGACGCGAGATTTTGGCGCTCAATCTCGTCAGTTCTCCGGGAGCGGGCAAGACGTCGCTGCTTGAACGAACGATCCGCGATCTCGGCAAGGAATTGCGGCTGTTCGTCATCGAGGGGGATCAGGCGACGGCGCGTGACGGCGAGCGAATCCGCGCGGCCGGCGCGCCCGCGGTGCAGGTGAATACCGGCTCGGGGTGTCATCTCGAGGCCGACATGGTCGCGCGCGGGCTCCAGGAACTGCGTCCGTCCCCAGCCTCCATCGTCATGATCGAGAACGTCGGCAACCTCGTCTGTCCCGCTCTTTTCGATCTGGGGGAACGCGCCAAGGTGGTGATTCTTTCGGTGACGGAGGGTGACGACAAGCCGCTCAAGTATCCACACATGTTCCGCGCCGCTGACCTCATGATCCTCAATAAGATCGATCTGCTGCCTCATGTGGATTTTGACGTATCGCGCGCGATCGCCAACGCCGCAAAGGTCAATCCTGCGATCCTTGCGCTCGAGTTGTCCGCCCGAACCGGTGAGGGGCTTGACGGCTGGTACGCCTGGATCCGCCGAGAGGCCGCCGCAGTGGGAGAGAGCGCCTTCAGCTGAATTCGGCGATCTCGACGCTGTCGCTTCGCCTGGACGCCTCGCCGCCAATTGACACAAAAATTACTAGCATGTTAGCCGTGGCGGCGTTGGCGGCGCTTACGGTCGCGCCGCCGCAACCGTCAACGACAACAGGCATCCCAAGCGCGGGCCGACCGCGTGCGCCGAAGAGCGCTTCGAAGGAGGAACCCCATGAGCCGCAACATTTCCATGCTTGCCCTTTGCGCCGCCGGCGTGCTGTTCGCCGGGTCCGCGCAGGCGGACACCAGCAAAATGAAAATCGCCTTCTCCAACAACTACGCTGGCAATTCCTGGCGTCAGGCGATGCTGAAGAGCTATGAAATCGTCACGCAACAGGCGGTGAAGGATCATGTCGTCGCCGCCGCCGACGTGTTCACCACGGCCGACAAGGAAGTGCCGACGCAGGCGGCGCAGATCCAGAACCTGATCCTGCAGGGCTACAATGCGATCGTCATCAACGCGGCTTCGCCGGACGCGCTCAACGGCGCCATCAAGCAGGCTTGCGACGCCGGCATCGTCGTCGTCTCCTTCGACGGCATCGTCACCGCGCCCTGCGCCTATCGCGTCGTCGTCGACTTCAAGGACATGGGCAAGGAGGAAGTCGACCACATGGCGAAGTTCCAGCCGAAAGGCGGGAACCTGCTCGAGATTCTGCGGCCTCGCCGGCACCTCGATCGACGACGCGATTCACGCCGGGATCGAGGAGGGCGTGAAAGCGCATCCGGAATTCAAGATCGTCTCGTCCGTCACCGGCGACTGGGACCAGACGACCGCACAGAAGGCGGTCGCGACCGTGCTGCCGTCGCTCCCGCCGATCGTCGGCGTGGTCGACCAGGGCGGCGACGGCTACGGGGCGGCGCAGGCCTTCGCCGCCGCCGGCAAGCCGCGTCCGACGATCATCATGGGCAACCGTCAGGACGAGTTGCAATGGTGGAAGGAGCAGAAGGAAAAGGACGGCTATGTCACCTGGTCGGCCTCGATCGCGCCAGGCGTGTCGACGCTCGCCTTCTGGGTGGCGCAACAGGTCCTCGACGGCAACAAAAAGATCCCGCACGATCTCCTTGTCCCCTACCTCGCGTTCAACCAGAACGACTTCGAAGCCGAGCTGCCAAAAATTCCGAAGGGCGGCGTCGCGAGCCACGAATATACCCAGGCCGACGCGATCGCCGCCATCAAGGCGAACATGAAGTAAGCTCGGCAAGCGAGACGAAACGCGTCGCGCGCTCAGGGACTGATGAACCATGGCGGGCGGCGGCGCTTCTCTCGTCGACTTCAAAGGCGTGGAGAAATCCTACGGCGCCGTCCGGGCTCTGGACGGCGTCGATTTCTATGTTGCCCAAGGCGAATGCGTCGGCGTCGTTGGACACAACGGGGCTGGAAAGTCGACGCTTGTGCACGTCCTGAACGGCGGAGTGACGCCCGATCGCGGGCGGCTCATCGTCGCCGGCGAGGAACAGCACGGGTGGTCCCCCGCAAAGGCCAAGGCTTTGGGATTGCGCTCGGTCTTCCAGGAGCTGTCGCTTTGCCCGAATCTGACGGTCGCGGAGAACGCCCGGGTGTATCACCCTTCCGTCCGCGGCCTCGGCTGGCGCAAGCGGGCGGGACGCCTCATCCTCGACAAGCTCGACGAGATTTTCCCCGGGCACGGCGCGGGCGCCGCTGATCTCGTGCAGGACCTGTCGATCGGCCGGCGGCAGATGGTCGAGATCGCGCGGGCGTTCACGGTTTCCGACGCGTCGGCGCGCCTTGTCATCCTCGACGAGCCGACCTCTTCGCTCGACGCCCACACCGCGGGGCAGTTGCTCGCCTACGTGCGGCGGGCGGTCGAAGCCGGTCTGAGCTGCGTGTTGATTTCGCACATTCTCGGCGAAGTGCTCGAGACCTGCAACCGCATTGTCGTCATGCGGGACGGCAAGGTCGTGGCGGAGGACGATTCGCGCAATCTCAGTCGCTCGAAGCTGGTCGCCGCGATGGGCGGCGTCGAGAGCGAAGCGCCGCCAACCGCCGCTGCCGGCGGCCTGGGCGGTGCGGAAGCGCCGATCCGGGTGCGCATTGCTCCGGAACGGCAGACGGATGGCCGGGAGCTCGTCGCTCGCGAGGGAGAGATTATCGGCCTCGCCGGGCTCGCCGGCCACGGCCAGACCGAGCTCTTGCTGGCGGCGTTCGACGCCGCCTCGCGCCCCCGAGCGGGCCAACAGGTCGAGGGGCCGGTCGCCCTCGTCGCCGGTGACCGCGTTTCCGACGGGGTCTTTCCGCAATGGTCGATCGCGCAGAACATCGGCGTCAGATCGCTTCGCCGGTTGCGCGCCGGCCCACTCGTCTCGCCGCGGCTCGAGGCGGAGCTCGCCAACGCTTGGCGCCAGCGGATCGGCATTCGCACGCCCGACGTCGGCAACAGCATCCTGTCGCTGTCGGGCGGCAATCAGCAGAAGGCGCTGTTTGCCCGCGCGCTCGCCTCCGACGCCCGCGTCGTGCTGATGGACGACCCGATGCGCGGGGTCGACTTCGGCACGAAGATCGAGGTCTACGACCTCATCCGCGCAGAGGCGGCGTCGGGCCGGACCTTCCTCTGGTACACGACGGAGACGGAGGAACTGAAGAACTGCAACCGCATCTATATCTTCCGCAATGGCGCACTCGTCGCCGAGCTGACGCGCGACGAACTGACGGAGGAGCGCGTCATCCATTCCTCGTTCGCCGGAGCGGCCTGAGATGAGCGTCGCGGCTTCCGCGCCCGATCTCGCGGGGAGCGGCGCGGACCTGCGGCGCAGGCTGCGGGCGGCGCTGCCGGCCCTGTCCCTCGCCCTCGTGGTCGCGGCGATCGCCTGGCTGAATCCGCGCGCGATCAGCTATTTCGGCTTCACGCTGATGCTCAATCTGGCGATCCCGATTGCGCTCGCCACGGTCGCGCAGATGTTCGTCATCGCAGGCAACGACCTCGACCTGTCGATCGGCACCTTCGTCGGCTTCGTCTGCTGCGTCTCGGCGACCTGGCTGCGCGACGCGCCCGCGCTCGGCGCGCTCGCGCTTCTCGGCTGCGTCGCTCTTTACGCCGCGCTCGGCGCGTTGATCTATCTGCGCAACCTGCCCTCGATCGTGGTGACGCTCGGCATGAGCTTCGTCTGGCAGGGGCTGGCGATCCTGCTCTTGCCGAAGCCGGGCGGAACAGCGCCCGCCTGGCTGCAGGCGATCATGGGCGTCAAGCCGCCGCTCGTCCCATTCCCGATTGTCGCCGCCATCCTTATCGCCGGGATTGCCTGGTTCGGACTGATGCGGACGTCTTATGGGGCGATCCTTCGAGGTTCGGGCGGCAACGCGATCGCGATCGAGCGCGCAGGCTGGTCGCTCCTGAAGGCCAAAGCGGCGCTCTACGCGCTGGCCGGGTTGTTCGGCGTGCTGTCGGGAATGGCGCTCGTCGGCATCACGACCTCGGCCGACGCCAATATCGGCAATGGCTACACGCTTCTGTCGATCGCCGGCGTCATTCTCGGCGGCGGGGAATTCGTCGGCGGAAAAGTGTCGCCGATCGGGGCGGTGCTCGGCGCCTTGACCATGGCGATGGCGGCCTCGCCGCTTCTCACCTTCATGCGCATTCCCCCGGACTGGCAGGTCGCCGCCAACGGCGCGATCCTGATCATCGTTCTCGCCGCGCGGGTTCTCATCAGCCGCGGGGCGGCGCGATGACGAATGCGCTCGCCGCACGGCCGTGGGTCTGGTCGTTCCTCGGCGCGTTCGTGGTCTGGCTCGCGGCGGTCGCCTTCACCGGCGGCCACGGCGGGGGCGGGATGCTGACCGCCGCGCTGTCGCTTGCGGTGTTCACCGTGATCGTTGGCGTGGGACAAATGTTCGTCATCACGCTCGGACCCGGCAACGTCGACCTTTCGCTGCCCGCCAACATCGGGCTGGCGAGCGCCGTGGCGATGAAGACCATGGGCGGCGACGATTCCTTGGTCGCCGTCGGGCTTCTCGCAGCGCTCGGCTGCGGTGTTGCGGTCGGCGTCGCCAACTATCTCCTGATCTGGCTCCTGCGCATCCCGCCGATCATCGCGACCCTGTCGGCAAGCTTCATCATCCAGTCGATCGACATTTCTTATGGCCGCGGCCTGCAGATCAAGCCGCCGCCGGGCTTTGCCGACTTTACCAACATCGAATTCATCGGCGTGCCGCTGCTGGCGATCCTGGCGGCCTTGTTCGCCGGCGGCGCGCATGTGGCGCTCCACCGCACGATCTGGGGTCGCTCCGTCCTGGCGATCGGACAGAACATCCGCGCCGCGCGCCTGGCGGGCGTCAGCGTCGAGCCGGTGCGCTTCGCGACATACGCGCTCTGCGGCGCGCTTGGGGGCGTCGATGGCGCGTTGCTCGCCGGCTACTTCCGCGGCGCCAACGTCGACATCGGCAACGAATACCTCTTGTCCTCGATCGCGGTCGTCGTCATCGGCGGCACGTCGGTGTCGGGCGGCAAGGCCAATCTTCCCGGCGTCTGGGGCGGCGCGCTGTTTCTCGTGCTGCTGCTCACCATGCTGAACACCTTCGGCGTAAGCGCCGGCGTGCGGCTTCTGCTCACGGGGCTCATCATTGTCGCGGTGATCACGGCGGCGGGAGGGGAGAGAAGGGCGAGGTGACGCGTCGTTCCAGAGGGGGTTCCGCTTACGTGCGCCAAATTGACAGGCCCCGCGGCGAAGTCCAATTTGCGAGGCCCGGTTAAAGGGACAGGGAGGAAAAATATGCTCAGTTTGAGAAAGATGGCGCTGCTTGGCGGCGCTGTCGCGGTCGCGTTGGCTCTCAGCGCGCCGACCGTAGCAGCAGACAAACAGCTGAAGATCATGGTTTCGCTGCCGAACATGGCCTTTCCGTTCTTCGTCCACATGGTGGATGCGATGAAGGCCGAATCCGCGAAGCTTGGCGGCATCGAACTCGTCGTGGCAGACGGCCAAGGTTCGTCGCCGAAGCAGACGGCCGACGTGGAGGCGGCGATCACGCAGGGCGTCGACGGAATCGTCATCAGCCCGAACGAGGTCGACGCCATGGCGCCCGCACTGCAGGAAGCCGTCGACGCTAAAGTTCCGGTCGTCACGATCGACCGCAGGGTCGACAAGGTTCCGGGGATCCTCGCCCATGTCGGCGCCGACAACGTCAAGGGCGGCGAGGCGCAGGGCGAGCTCATCATGAAGCTGTTCCCGAACGGCGCGACCGTCATGAACCTTCAGGGTCAGTCGGGCTCCAGCCCTGCGATCGACCGCAACAAAGGGCTGCACAACGTCCTCGACAAGGCCAAGGACAAGTACAAGATCGTGTTCGAGGATACGGCTGCATTTGACCGGTCCAAGGGCATGGCGATGACCGAGTTGGCGCTCGACAGCATGAAGACGCCCCCGGACGTCATCGTTTGCGCGAACGACGACATGGCGCTTGGCGCTCTCCAGACCCTGAAGGCTCGAAACCTAGTCGGCAAGGTCAAGCTGATCGGCTTCGACGCCCTGCCTGAGGCGCTCGGGCAGATCCGCGACGGCAACATGACCGCGACCATCGAGCAGATGCCAGGGGGCCAGAGCAAGGGCGCGCTCGATACGCTCGTGGCATTCCTCAGGGATGGGAAGAAGCCGGATCAGAAAGTTACCTTGTTGACGCCGATCGCGATCACCAAGGACAACCTCAATCAGGCTGAACGCCTCAACGAGGTCAAATAGTCCGGACTGGCGCCGGAGCGCGCGGGGCGCGTTTTGCCTCGCGCGCTTATTCACTCGCGAGATCAATCGGGTTTCATGGCTGGTCCGATCCTCAGCATGACCGGGATCACCAAGCGCTTTCCCGGCGTGACCGCGCTCAATTCGGTGGATTTCGTGGTAGGATCGGGGGAGGTCCATGCGCTCCTTGGCGAGAACGGTGCGGGCAAGTCGACGCTTCTGAAGATCCTTTCCGGCGCGCAACCGCCGGACGCCGGCGCGATCGTCTTTTCAGGCAAACCGATCGAACTCCGCACGCCGCACGCCGCGCAGAAGCAAGGCATCGTCACCATCTACCAGGAGCTGACGCTGGCTCCGAACCTCACCATCGCCGAGAATGTCTTCATCGGACGCGAACCCGGGCCGCGTCCCTTTGTCAGCTGGCGGAAGCTCGGCTCCGAAACGGAGGCCATCATCCGGCGGCTGGGGCTTGACCTCGACCCGATGGCCCTCGTGCGCGACCTCAGCGTAGCCGAACAGCAACTGGTCGAGATCGCGCGCGGCCTGTCGATGGAGTCGCGGTTGATCGTCATGGACGAGCCGACGTCGGCGTTGAGCTCCGTTGAAGTGGACAAGCTCTTTCGCATCATTCGCGACCTCAAGGCGAGCGGCATCAGCGTGATCTTCGTCACCCACCGCCTCGATGAGGTCATGGCAATCTGCGACCGCTACACCGTGCTGCGCGACGGTCGTCAGGTGGGCGCCGGCTCGGTCGCCGACACCGGAATCGACGACATTATACGCCTCATGGTTGGGCGACAGGTGAACGAACTCTACGCCCGGCGTGCTTCCGCCGAGAGCGGCGCCGTCGTGCTGAGAGTCGAGGGACTGACACGCCGCGGCAACGCGCAGGACCCGCACGCGACGGTGCTCGATCATGTCGATCTCGAAGTGCGCCGGGGCGAGATTCTTGGAATTGCCGGTCTCGTCGGCGCGGGCCGCACCGAGATGGCGCGGGCGATTTTCGGCGCCGACCCCTTCGACAGCGGCCGCATCATGGTCGATGGCGCCGAGGTCCGGATCCGCTCTCCCGAGGACGCCATCCGTCACGGCGTCGGGCTGGTGCCAGAGGACCGCAAGCAGCAGGCGCTGTTCCTGTCGCTTGCGGTGCGGGCCAATCTGAGCATGGCGGTGCTCGACCGCATCAGCCGCTGGCGCGTCTTTGTCGACGAGAAAGCGGAGCTCGGACTGGTCAACGAATTCCGCCGCGCGCTCAACATCCGAATGACCAGCGCCGAGCAATCGGTCGCCAATCTCTCCGGCGGCAATCAGCAAAAGGTCGTGCTCGCCCGCTGGTTGGCGGTGCGCCCGAAAGTGCTGATCGTCGACGAGCCGACGCGGGGGATCGACGTGGGCGCAAAGGTCGAGGTCCACAACCTGCTGTTCGAGATGGCGCAATCGGGAATCGCGGTTGTCGCCATATCCTCGGAGCTGCCGGAAGTGCTGGCGATCAGCGACCGTATCGTGACGCTTCGCGAAGGACGCGTCACCGGTCAGATCGGTCACTCGGAGGCGAACCAGGAAAGGCTGATGGCCATGATGACGCTGGGCGCGAGGGCGGCATGAGGAGGGGAGGGGTTGCGGACGCTCGCCGGGCGCAGACCGTCGGAGCGGCGAGAATCGATGTGATCGGAACCCTCGCCCGCTTTGCTCCGCTCATATTCCTTGCCGTCCTGATGGTGGCCTTTGCCATTGGCCAGCCACGCTTCCTGAGCCCGTTCAACCTGCTCAACGTCATGCGCCAGGTTTCGATCGTCGGGCTGCTTTCCCTGGGCATGACTTTTGTCATCCTGACGGCGGGTATCGACCTCTCGGTCGGTTCGTTGCTCGCCTTTTGCGGGCTGGTGGCGGCGGCGGTCGCCAAGGGCGGCCTCGCCCACCGCTTCACGGTCGGTTCTGGCGAGGCCGCGCTCGGCTACGGCTGGGGCGCCGCGGTGCTGGCGGCGATTCTGGTCGGTACGGCGGGAGGTTTCGTCCAAGGGTTTGCCATCACCCGGCTGAAGGTCCCCCCCTTCGTCGTCACGCTCGGCGGCATGTCGGCGTGGCGCGGCGCCGCGCTTTTGTTCGGCAACGGCGGGCCGATCAGCGGATTCGATTTGAACTATGTCTGGTGGGGGCAGGGGAAGATCGGGCCAATCCCGGTGCCGGTGATCCTCTTCCTGATCTGCGCACTGGCCTGCCACGTGGTCCTGCGCTATACGCGCTATGGGCGCCAGGTCTACGCGGTCGGCGGCAATCCGGAGGCTGCGCGGCTTTCCGGGCTCAATGTGCGCCGGATCATTCTCAGCGTCTACGTGCTCACCGGCTTCTTCGCCGGGCTCGGCGCATTCATCCTTTCGGCTCGTCTCAATTCGGCGGAGGCGGTCGCCGGGACTGGCTACGAACTGACGGTGATCGCCTCGGTGGTCATCGGCGGGACCAGTCTGTTCGGCGGGATCGGCACGATTTTCGGCACAGTTGTCGGCACCTTGCTGATCGGCGTGCTTTTGAACGGCCTCGTGCTGATGAATGTTTCCTCTTACATTCAGCAGATCATCATCGGCTTCATCATCGTGCTGGCCGTCGCGTTCGACACGTTCGCCAAATCGCGAAAGCGGATCGCGTAGCGGCCGCCTCCGGCGCCGCGGGTCGGATCAGAAAAGGAATGAGCGCCGGGTGCGCTCCGCGTAGCCTTCGCAGGGCTCGCCGAACCGGCGCGTTCTGGCGTAGGCTCAGCCTCGAAGAAGCTGTCATGCGACGAAACTCCAGCGATTGCGACCAGCAGTCCGGTATAGAGCGGGTGGCGCACATTAGACCGAACTTCCGGGAACTTCGGATTAGAGCGGGTGGCGCACATAACGCTAAGGCCCCATGACGATCAGCTCGTGGTCCTGCTTGAGCGTGGCCGAGCCGCTCCATCGGCGGCACGTCGGTGTCGGGCGGCAAGGCCAATCTTCCGAGCGTCTGGGGCGGCGCGCTGTTTCTCGTGCTGTTGCTCACCATGCTGAACACCTTCGGCGTCAGCGCCGGCGTGCGCATAGGGGGCGGGGCGGGGGCGGGGCGCGCGATAACAGCCTCACCTCGCCCGCTTCTCCCCTCCCGCCGCCGTAATCACCGCGACAATGATGAGCCCCGTGAGCAGGAGGCGGGATTGCCCAGATCGTCGGTCTGGGTCGACTGCTGCGTGAACATGGCAAAATAGGCCGCCCATGAGCCGGATCCCCGATTCACCACCACCGCTCCGTCCTGCCAGACGTCGTTGTGGTCGTTATGGTCGTCGCCGGGGCGGTGCTGGAAATGGCGCCCCCGCGACCCTTGATTGAAATGGACGTCGTGGATGCCGTTCCCCTCGGAATAGAAGCGGCCGAAGACGTAGACATCCCACGCGTTGTCGCGCGCGCTCAGGAACAGTCGTTTCAGCGACGCGACGGGTTCGACGGCGCTCGATCCGTCCATCGGGTCGCTGTCCCGCCAGGACCCGGTCTCCGACAGAACGTCGCTGCGTATGAAATCGAGCGCGGGAAGCTGGGTCACGCCGGTCAGCGCCTTCGATCCGGCCGGCGCGGAATTGAGGCTGGTAACAATCGGATGGTGGAAGTCAAAAATCAGCTGGTAGCGGAGCAGGTCGTCAGCGTCGTCCGTTCCGACATTGACGGCGACGTCCCATGTGTCGCCGCCGACATCGAGTGTCAGGTGTTGATGATACTGCGTTTCCTGTTCCAGGCGCTTGGACGTCAGTTCCGGCGGCGCGATGATTTTCGCCTTGGCGAATCCATAGGGAAGCGACATGAACCGGGGCCCTTCTGTGGCGGCGGGCTAAGGAATTCGGGCTCGGGAAGGGGACGACCGAATTCTGGTCGCCTTCGAGCAGCATTTGCGGCGTCTGATGGAAATCCCAGCCGCCCGGTTTGGCGCTCAGGATCCAGACGATGTCGAAGCGGGAGCCGGGCCATTTCGGTGGTGTCGCCGGCGCATGGGGCAGCGCGGAGACGATGCCGTGAATGAGAGTGTGCTCCCAGCAGATCAGAACGACGCCGTTCGCCGCCATCGCGTTCCCGGCAATGTCCGTGACTTTGGCCTTTTTCACGCTCACATCAAAATGCGTCGCCCGCTGAGCCGTCGGCCACAACGCGTCGACGAGTGGAGTCACGGTTTCCGCCGGCCGCTTGCTGCCGAGCTCCGGCGCCGCCGCGAAGACGGCGTCCGGCGTCTCGATGTTGTAGGCTTTCGGCTGGCGGAAGAAATCGACCAGAGCGCGCGCTCGTTTCCAGCCGTCCTCGCTCAAGCTTTCCGGGTCCGGCGAGCCGTCCGGCGCGACTTCGTCCGCGCCATCCGGGACAGGCTTTTCCGCGTGCCGAATAAGCATGATCTTCGTCGGGCTCATTGATCGTTATCCCCGGGCTTCCCATCGCCGCCGGCGAAATAGCGGCGTCGCAGCGCCCGGCTCGACCTGGGCCGGAAGTAATCCTTGACCCAGGAATTGTCGGGGGCGAGATCCTGCGGGCGCCACTTGCCCGGATCGTCTCCCTTATCGTGCGTCGCCTGGTACGCCGCGTCGCGGAACGCGTAGGTCGAAAACTGGCGCATGAACTCGCCGAGATAGATGTCCGCGACCCGGGTGTCGCCGCGAATGACGACCATGTTCTCGTGATTGGTTTCCGTGCTCGCATTGCTGAAATTCGCCGAACCGGTGATGACGACGGGGTCGTCCGACAGAGGATCGACGAGCATAAATTTGGTGTGGACCCATCGAACGTTCACGCTGACTTTCATTCCCGGCAGCTCCTGGGCCCAACGGTCGAATTCGTTCATCGTGATGTTCTGCCCGACGGCGATGACGACGTTCGGCTGTTTCCGCAGGTCGTCGACATGCTTCCGGCCGCTGGCCGCGGCTTTCCCGGTCCCTTCCTTGTCCATTAAGGCGAAGCGCAGGACGTCGTCCTTGCTCTGGTAGACTGGAAGGAAGGCCGCGTTCATGCCGAAGGCGAACGTCATGAACAGCGCGTCCTTGCCGGAGTCCGCTATCTCTGCGTAACGTTTCAGGTCATTCAGTCCGCTCTTGGGGGAGAAGACGACCGTGACGCCCTTCGCCGGCGGACTTTGAGGCGTCGGCGTCTCTTTCGCGTTCCATTGCCGCAAGGCGCCCAGTTCGGGGTCGCCGCTCAATTCTTCCCAGTAGTCGAGGTAACCTTGGGCGACGACTGGGTCCTCGATGGCGTGGCCGCAGTTCAACTGCCCGTACACGGCGCTTTCGGTGAAATTCGTCGAACCGGTCCATACCGCCACCGGCTTCTTGTTCTTCGTCAGCACAATGAACTTGTTGTGCATGATCTTCCCATTCGTGACGCCCGTGCAAAGGCGCGATATATTCGCGGCGGCGATCCTCTCCTCGTTGGTTTGCGCGGGCTCGTCCTGGGCGTTCTGGATGTCGTCGAAAAGAACAGCGACGTCCGCGCCGCCGCCGGCGGCGTCGTGGAGCGCGTTCAGGATCGCCGGCAACTGGAATTCGTAAACCGCCGCGCGCAACCCGAACGCTTTGCCCTTTGCCCGGCCAATGAACGCCAGAAGCGCCTCGAGAAGACCGCGCGAGAGCCAATCGAAGGCCGCCGGGCCGACCTCGTCCGGCTGCTTGTTTTGAAATCGACGCGCATATTCCTGCGATGCGATCGCGGCCCGGTTGAAAAAGACACTGTGCGGACTTCGGCTCGCGTCAGCCCATTCGGATTCCGTTTCGACGTCGAGGACGATCGACGGGCCGTCCTTCAACGCGCCAGGCTCTCCATACATGGCGATGATCTGGTATGAATATTTGTGGTCGGGCTTCGCCGAATAGTCCGCCCACTGGAACGTCTGATAGGGCTGGTCGTGGCTTGACGCGTCGCCGCCCGGCGGAAGTGGCGTCGCGTCCGGGAAGGTCTTCATTCCCCGCAGCCAATAGCTCTCATTCTCGGTCTTGTCGGCGCGAAGGATGGCGAAGCCGAGCAGGCCTTTTTTCAGCTGCTCTTGCGATAGATCCCACCCCAACATCACTACGTAAGTGCCGGCGATCGCCTGGCCGATGAGTCCATCCTTGCTTTGCTTTGCGCGCATTATGTCCCCCCAGTTCGCGAATTCCAGCAAGTCAGCCAGATCGAGTGACGTCGTTCTTCGATACCCGCCGCCCACTGCGTCACGGAGCCAACGAGCAGCAGCGGTACGCTCCCGTTCACAATCCCGCTGTGACGGGGCTCACAGTTGTGCAAAACCTTTACGAAACGCCTCGCGACGTCGCCGCGCCGCTTGGACGCGGAACGCCCGAACGACGGCGGTCCCTACAGAACGAACGGAATCAGCGCGGGCACGCGCGACGCATAGCGCGCATAAGCCTCGCCGAACTGCCGGCGCATGACCGCCTCTTCGATCCTGAGCTTGCGCCAGTATGCGGCGCCCGCGAAGACGACGCCGAGCACGCCGCGCCACTCGCCGAGCGCCAGCGCGGTTCCGATGAGACCGAGGAGAATTCCGGTGTAGATCGGATGGCGCACCCAACGATAGGGACCGGCGACGACGAGTTCATGGTCGCGTTTGAGCGTGACGTCCGAGCTCCAGTTGCCCCCGAGCAGCATCCGAGCCCAGATGGCGAAGGCCAGCCTGGCGAAGGTCAATGCCGCGCCGAGCTGCACGGGCCACAGGGCCAAGGGCGCGAAGCGGTCATTGAGCTTAGCGAAGGGAACATGGGGCGCGGCGAACAGATAGATGGCGATCGCCAGCGGCAGGTAATGCGACAGTCTTGAATACATGCTCTCGCGCTCGGCTACCGCCTTGCCGCCAGGCGCCATTACGATCCAGACCGCGATGAAGACCAGCCACAGGAATGGGAAGAGCCAACGATAGATCGTCCGCCGCGCCTAATGCCTGCGGAGCTGTCAGCCTTCGAACGGCTCGACCGTCTGAACGTCCGGCAGGAAGTGTTTGAGCAGGTTCTCGATTCCGTGCCTCAGCGTCGCGGTCGAGGAGGGGCAGCCCGAGCAGGCGCCCTTCATCTTGAGATAGACGACGCCGTCCTTGAACCCCTTGAAGATGATGTCGCCGCCGTCGCCGGCGACCGCAGGGCGGACGCGTGTTTCGATCAGCTCCTTGATCGCCTCGACCGTCTCGGCGTCCTTGGCGTCGAAGAATTCGCCGGTCGTTACGACATCGGCGCCGCCTGTCTCGATGAGCGGCGCGCCCGAGAGGAAGAACTCGGTCACCACGCCGAGCACGGCCGGGCGCAGGTGCTGCCATTCGCCCTCGTCCTTGGTCACAGAAATGAAATCGTTGGCGAAGAACACGCCCGTGACGCCGGGCAATTCCATCAGCGCCTTGGCGAGCGGCGAGCGCTCGGCCTCGGCGGGATCGCGCGCTTCGAACGTCCCTTGCTCCATCACCATCCGGCCGGGCAGGAATTTCAGCGTCGCGGGATTGGGGGTGGCTTCGGTCTGGATGAACATGGGGCGCGGCTCCTTAAGACCGGTAGATAAGCGGCCGGGCGCGGGGAAGCAAGGAGCGTGACCCTCCGTTTCGCGCAATCGCGGAAGCTACAAGCGCCTCTGAGAGCGATCGAACCACCGCAAAGTTCACCAAGGGGCACGAAAGTCGACCCAGGGCGGCGCCGCGCCTGCCGACCGTTGGTGTTCATGGTCGTTCGCGGCTCATGGTGTCCCTAGCCCGACTTTCTCAACTGGCGCAGGCAGACGGCGAATTTCGGGGTTGTGAGGGAGCGAAAAGCGAGTTGTTTCAACGACGAGGTTTCGAAATTCGCGTGTAGTGGAGACCAAGTACCTTTGCAGAAGAATAGTTTGGCGTAGATTTGTTCGTCATGTCTTTGCCCCCGAATTGACGCTTCAAGGACGGCAAGGAGCACCGCTAGTGGAGCATTGTCGAGAGCAAGCGCTGCGCCGGCGGCAAAGTCGTGCAGCGCCAAGTCCTCTATCTCGGCGAAATCAACGACAGCCAGCAGGAAAGCTGGCGCCGGGTGATCGAGGCCTTCGACGAGGGGGCGCAACAAACCACTCAATTGGCCCTGTTCCCCGCCGATCGGCCGCTGCCCGATCACGCCGAGGGCCATGGGGTGCAGATCCGGCTCGGGGCCATGCAGCTGCACCGGCCGCGGCAATGGGGGGCGTGCTGGCTCGCCTGTCAGCTCTATGAGCAACTGGAACTCGACCGTTTCTGGGCGGCTCGTCTGCCCGATTCGCGCCAAGGGACCTGCTGGAGCCACATCCTCGAGACGCTGGTCTGCTACCGGCTCATCGATCCAGGCAGCGAGTGGCGCTTGCACCGGCTGTGGTTCGAGCAAAGCGCCATGGGCGATCTGCTCGGCGGAGATTTTGCGCTGGTCGAGAAGAACGCGCTCTATCGCTGCCTCGACAAGCTGCTTGAGCATAAACCGGCTTTGTTCACCCATCTGCGTCGGCGCTGGCAGGATCTGTTCGGCGCCCGCTTCGACGTCCTTCTTTACGACTTGACCAGCACGTACTTCGAATCCGATCCGCCGAGCGACGAGAGCGACAAGCGCCGCCACGGCTATAGCCGCGACAAGCGCTCAGACTGCGTGCAGGTGGTCATCGCGCTGATCGTGACGCCCGACGGCTTTCCGCTCGCCTACGAAGTTCTCCCCGGCAACATCTCCGACAAGACGACGCTGCGCGCCTTCCTTTCGAAGATCGAGGCGCAGTACGGCAAGGCCCAGCGCATCTGGGTGATGGATCGCGGCATCCCTACCGAAGAGACGCTCGCCGAAATGCGGCGATCCGATCCGCCCGTCGCCTATCTGGCGGGAACCCCCAAGGGACGCCTCAGCAAGCTGGAAACGTCTCTCGTCGGCCTGCCCTGGCACGAGGTGCGGCCGGGCGTCGAAGTGAAGCTGTTGACCGAGGCCGACGACCTTTACGTGCTCGCCCAGAGCCGGGCGCGCATCGACAAGGAGCGCGCCATGCGAAAGCGGCAGCTGAAGTGGCTGTGGGCGCGACTGGCGAAGCTGGCGCACATGAACCTCTCTCGCGAGAGCCTGCTGATGAAGCTCGGCGCCGCCCGCGCCAAGGCGCCTGCGGCATGGCGCCTCCTCGACATAGCGGTCGACCCGCACACAGCCGCCTTCGCCTACGCGCTCAACCGCAAAAAGCTGCGCCAAGCGCGTCGGCGCGAAGGCCGCTACCTGTTGCGCACCAATATGCGCGGGCGCGATCCCGCCGAGCTGTGGCGGTTCTACATTCAACTCGTCGAAGTCGAGGCGGCCTTCAAGAACCTCAAGGACGATCTGCAGCTACGGCCGATCTACCACCAGCTGGAGCAGCGCGTTGAGGCGCACATCTTCGTGGCCTTCCTCGCCTATTGTCTGCACGTCACGCTGCGCGCCAGGCTCAGGCCGCTGGCCGCCGGCCTCACCCCGCGCGCGGTGCTCGACAAGCTTGCCGCCATCCAGATGCTCGACGTCCACTTCCCAACCATCGACGGCCGAACCCTGATCCTGAGCCGTTACACCGAGCCCAACGCCGACCATAAACTCCTCCTGCGGCAACTCGGGCTCACCCTGCCGCCGCAGTCGCCGCCGCTAATCACCGCTCCTGCTCCGGCGGCGCAGCACCCGCAACCCGCCATGTAGTGGAGACCTTCGACCGCCCAGCCTTGATTCCACGGCCCTTTCCACCCGTCCGCATCCCCAGTTGAGAAAGTCGGGCTAGAATAGCCGGTACGATGCGGGTGCTTCTGCGGCGCTCGACCAGGATCTCGATAACGAAGCCATCTGATCGACGGCTACTCAAATCAAAGCCAGTGTTGCTTGGCAGCAACCGACGACCACGTCCGCGTGCCATTGGTCGCCGCGAGCGGGCGCTGGCCGATTTGCGGAGACGCTTTGCCGAACTTCATTATCCGCTGCCGGACGGTCTCGTAGGTCATGGATATCCCGCACGCCCATCATGTCTTCGACCATGCGATGGTAAAAACAAAGACAGACCGCCGAGCTGATACCTTCGGCGGGAGGAGATGACAAAGAGGGTCATGGCCTCGCGCATGTCGGCCATTTAGCCGCGTCCACACTCCGAACTGCTCTATCTCATCGGCATCGGCGCCATGAGGCCGCCCTGCGTCCAGAGCGCATTGAGGCCCCGTTCCAGGTGATAGGGCTCGCCAATCGTGCGCTCGAAGATCTCTCCGTAGTTGCCGGTGGCCGCGATGACTCTTGGCGGCCCAGTCGTGCGCCAGACCCAAAGCCTGCGCCGTCGCGAAGTCGTGGCCAAGGAGCTGCTCGGCGCGCATGTCTTGGCGTTTCATGGCTTCTCCCACGTTGTCCTTCGTGATGCCCAGCGCCTCCGCTTCGATCAGGGCGCTGATTGTCCAATCGACGACCCGCCCGAAGGCGGGGTCCTTGTCGGGATAGGCAGGGACGACGGGAGCGAGATTGAGCCTTTCGGGCAGGAACACGAAGTCGCTGGTGCGCGCATGGAAATTGGCGCGCGACTGCGCGAGGCGCGATTCCATACCGGTTCCCGCGGCGCACCGTCGCACCGCGACGGCCGCGTCCAGTTCGCCCTGCTCGGAATGGGACTGGAGCGCGTAGCTGATGTGCCTGGCCGTTAATTCGTCGCGCAACGTCCGTTCGGGCGGACTCATGTCGAGCGCGCAAATGAGTTGATCTCGGAGGCCGGGGAGGTCGGCGATGCCGCTCTGCCTTGCGACCAGGATGCGTTGGGAATTGTAGAACACGGGCGGTCCAAAGTCGACCTCGTATTGGGCGGCGACGGTCGCTGACGGCGAAACGCCCACAGCGAGTTCAATCTTCCCGGCCTTCACCGCGGCCAGGGCTTCCGGCTCGGCCGGAAAAGCACGAATGGAAAGCCCATCCAAGCCGCCGAGAATGGCGACGGCCACAGCGCGGCAGATCTCGCCGCCTAGGGCGGAGAGATCTCCGTGGACGTCCTCTCCGTTCCAGTCGTCGACGCTTTGAACCGTCCCGCAAACGAGATGGCGCGAAGCCTTGATCGACGCGAGCGTTTGCGCGTTCGCGGCGGAGGCAAGCGACAGGAGGCCAAGAGCGAAAAGGCGGGATAGCGAGCGAAACATCGACGATCCTTGTCTGCGGCTGCCATCAAAGAAACGGACGGAAGCCGCGGCCTCCGTCCGTTTGGGTTTTTGAGGCCCGCAGCCAGTGCTGCGAGCCAGGCTGGGTCAGGGCGTCCAGGAGCCCGAAGTCGGCGTGCCGGGGGACTGGGTCGGCCGCGGATTGACGTCGGCCGGGTACGGATCGATCGGCTTGCCGTTCTTGTAGTCGGCCAAGGTGTCGAAGTCGGTGGGCAGGACCCCGATCGCTTCGCAGGCGCCGTTCGTGTAGCCGTTCGGCGAATAATTCGGCTTCGCCAAGTGCGGCAGAGTCTTGATCTGCGCCGGGGTGAACGCCGCCGCCGACGCCGGAATTGGCGGCTTTTCGTCCTTCAGCCTTTCGGTGTCGAACGCCTCAGTCAGATCGCCGACCTCGTTTTCCGGATCGTCGGACGGGCCCAGGTTTTCCTGCCCGAGATTCCTCTGGCCAAGATAACGACCGCGCTCCTCGTCGGGCAGCTTGGCCAGCGGCACGAGGCCCTCGAGTTCGTTGATGAACTTGATGATCGACCCGTGCTCGCTGTACTGATGCGAGATCGTGCCGGACGCGGCGTAGGGCGAGATCAGGATCGTCGGGATGCGCGGGCCACCCTCCAGGATCGAGCCGTCAGCGAAGGTGCTGCGCTTCGTCGGCGGGACGTGGTCGTAGAAGCCGTCCGTCTCGTCATAGGTGATGATGATCGCGCTCTGCGGCCAGTAGGGGCTGTTGGCGATGTCGCTAATCGCCCGCGCCGCCAGGGCTTCGGAGATCTGCTGGTCAGAATAGGCCGGATGATCGTCGTTGCCGAGGAAGGCCTGCTCGATCCCGGAGGTCGGATCCACCGGCACGAGGTTGTCGTTGTTGTCATAGCCGCCGCGCAGATAGAACACGCCGCCATCCTTCGGCAGCTTCCGGCCTTCGACCGCGTCGAAGAAGTCCTTGGCGCCGTGGAGATTGGTGTTCAGGACCGCCGGATTGTCGGCGAGATAGGCGAAATACTGCGGCCCGTTGTGATGCAGGACGTAGGCGCTGAGCGGGAGCGGGGTTATCCCATCATAGGGATCCGGCGCGTCGTTGGCGTTGAATCCCTGCTGATACCAGCCCCATTTCACCGGGCGGTTGAAGGACGCGATCTTGCGGATGTCGTCCTGCACGTCGCGCAGATCGGCCGTCGGATTCGGATCGCTCTTAATGATCTTGTCGATGTCGGATCCCATGAACGACAGCGGCTGGGTGGCGAAGGTCAGGTTGAGCGTCGGATTCGCCGCGTTCTCGTCTGTATTGTACGGCGGCTTGACCTTGTTCGGGTCGAGATTCGAGCCCGGCCAGGGCCCGGGATCGCTCACGACGGGAACGTAGGCGTTGCTTGGGGCATTCGGGATGCTTGAGCTGTAGCTCGCGCCGAGCACGTTCGGGAAGGTCGGATTGGCGTAAGTGACCGTCGCCCCCTCATCCGGATGCAAGGCCCACTGCGTCTCCCCGGATTGCCCGGCGATGATCGCAATCGCGTTCGGCGTCGACGGGCCGACGACCGTCTGATGGAAATTGTCGAACAGGACGAAGTTCTTCGCCCAGCTCCACATGAACGGGATCGTGTCGCAGTCGATGTGGCCGATGTCGGTCTCGGCCTTCTGCTTCTGCGCCAGCGTGATCGATGTCGGTGCAACGCCGGTCTTCGTCACGATGCCCCCCGACGCGTTGGTCGTCAGACCCTCCTGATCCATGGCGTAATGATCATTGGCCGCGATCTCGGTGTTCGGATCGACATCGAGGCTGTTCGCCATGCCCTGGTGGCTGTGATCGACGGAAATCTCGTCCGCCGGGTAGACCGGAACCACCGTGCCGCCGCTCGTCGTGACCGCCTGGGGCATCAGAAACGGCGAGATCGTCACCTGGTTAAGGGAGGTGTCCAGATATTTCTGAACGAAGCTCGGCGTCTTGTTGGCGGGAGTGAAGCCTTTGGGAGCCTCGAAGAGGCCGTTCGCGCCCGGATAGGTGCCGAAAAAGTGGTCGAAGGACTCGTTCTCGTGAAAGATCACGAAGACGTACTTCACTTTCTTGCGCAGAAGGCTCGATCTTCTCCTGGAGCGAAAGGCCATCGCCCCCGTCTCGGACGCCATCGCCGCCCGCGTGGCGACCATAGGAACCGTCCCAGTCCCCATCGAACGCCATAGCATTCGATGACATAGCCATAACGCCGAGCGCGGCGACGGCCATTCTGCGATACTGTCTATTGCGCATGCGCATTCACCCCGTCTTGTTCGTGGCGGTCTAGCCGTCGCGCTCACGAGATATCGGGTGTGAATTGCAGGCTGATGACACCTCAGAGGTCTTTGCCCTCGTGCATGATTTCAGACATGAACGCCGAAGCAAATCGCGCGTTGGGGGCGGAAAATTTACGAACGGATAGATCCATTCATTTCGTGCATTCCGACATCGTCAAGCGGAGCTTTACCCTGACGTCGTTGGGAGCATTCCCTGTTCTTCCCTGTTCTTCGCGAAAAAGCTCCCTATTCCAGCGAATTAATTCCCTATTCGGCCGTACAGGGAATTTCGGCGCAAAAGGCTGAATTCACGCCGCTTTTCATGTCGAATTTTTGCGGCCGAACGGCAAAACGCCCTGCTTTTCCCCCTTAACAGGGATTTCCCGCCGGCGGTTCTCCGGTCAGAGGCAAGCCCGGCTATCTTGCGGCCGGCCTGGCCTCCCTCCCTTAACGCCTGCGTCGATCTGATTTTCGCCCGGCTTGGCTGCGAAATGCCGGCTCGCGTATTGAATAGGGCTATAAGGTCAGTTGTCGGCGAACGCCTCTCCAGCCTCAGCGAAGCGATGATCAGCGTCTTCGAGCTCTTCAAGATCGGCGTCGGACCGTCGTCGTCGCACACCGTCGGGCCGATGAAGGCCGCCGCCGCCTTCGCCGCCGGCCTCGCCAGCCGGGCCGAGCTCGAGCGCGTCGCCTCGGTCGAAGTCACGCTTTTGGGCTCGCTCGCCTTCACCGGGCGCGGCCACGCAACCGACAAGGCGGTGGTGCTTGGCCTCAGCGGACTTGAGCCGGAGGCGGTCGACCCGGACGCAGCGGACGCGCTCGTCGAGGACGTCTGCGACACGAAACGCTTGCGCCTCGCGGGCCGCCGCCCGATCGCCTTCGATCCTGCGAGCGCAATCCATTTCGACGTCGTCACGCCCGCGACGCGCCACCCGAACACGCTTCGCCTTATCGCGCGGGACGCAGCCGGGACCGCGCTCGCCGACGAGACCTGGCTCTCGGTCGGCGGCGGCTTCATCATGCGCGATGGCGCGGGCGAGGGCGCGGCCGAGGCTGGGCCCCGTGTCCCCTATCCCTTCCGCTCGGGCGCCGAACTCATTTCGCGCGGGCGCGAAGTCAAAACTTTCGATCGCGGAGCTCATGCGCGCCAACGAGTCGGCGTTGCGTCCGATGGGTGAGGCGGAGGCGCATGTCGAGCAGGTGCTCGCCGCCATGTTCGCCTGCATGGATCGCGGGCTCGCCCGCTCGGGTCCGTTGCCGGGGGGACTGGCGGTCGAGCGCCGGGCGCGGGCGATCTTCCAGCGCCTCGCCGAAGGCGCGCGGCGCAACGCCCGCCCCGCCCACGAGATCATGGATTTCGTCAGCGTCTACGCCATGGCGGTCAACGAGGAGAACGCCGCCGGCGGCCGCGTCGTCACCGCGCCGACCAACGGCGCGGCCGGCGTCATTCCCGCCGTGCTGCGCTACTACCGCGACCATTGCGAGGGCGCGACGGTGGCTGGCCTGGCCGATTTTCTCTTGACCGCGACCGCGATCGGTGGCCTCTTCAAGCTCAACGCCTCGATCTCAGGGGCGGAGGTCGGCTGCCAGGGGGAGGTCGGCGTCGCCTCGTCGATGGCCGCGGCGGGCCTCTGCGCCGCGCTCGGCGGCTCGAACCCGCAGATCGAGAACGCCGCCGAGATCGCGATGGAGCATCACCTCGGGATGACCTGCGATCCGGTCGGCGGCCTCGTCCAGATCCCCTGCATCGAGCGCAACGCCTTCGGCGCGGTCAAGGCGATCGCCGCCGCTTCGCTCGCGCTGCACGGCGACGGCCGCCACCGCGTCTCCCTCGACAGCGTGATCAAGACCATGCGCCAGACCGGGGCCGACATGCAGTCGAAATACAAGGAGACGAGCCTCGGCGGGCTGGCGGTGAATTTCGTCGAGTGTTGAGGGCAGGCCCGAGACGAGCCCGAGCATCAGGAAAATTCAAGTTCCCCGTTGGCCCTGAGGAATCAGGGAGATAGTCTTGGTTTGCGACTCGAAAATCATCACCAACGGGGTGCGCGATGCAGGGACAGGGGCTGCTCGATTTCCGGTATGAGGCCGATTCGTCCAGCCATGGATTGACGTCGCTGGCCGGGCTTCCGTTGTATCTCGACCTGATCAAGGCCTGCGGCCTCGGCGGGGCGATCCAGCGGCATGTTCGGGCGGCCGGCGGCCAGGGCTGGCTCGACATCCAGATGGTTCTGGCGGTGATTTTCCTGAATCTGTCCGGCGGCGACTGCGTGGAAGACATCGAACGGTTGGAGCGCGACAGCGGCTTTTCGGCGATCCTGCGGGCGATCGAGAAGGATTTGCTGTCGCGCGCCGAACGGCGGTCGCTGAAAAGCCGCTGGCGGCGCGAGCGCGAGCGGGCGACGCCCTCGCCGTCGGCGCTGTCGGGCTGGCTGGAACGGTTCGATGATCCAGCTTCGCCCAAGGCGGTCGCGGGGATGGCGTTCATTCCGGCGGTGACGCAGGCACTGCGCGGTCTCTGGAGAGTGAACCAGGCGCTGCTGGACTTTCTGCAGAAGCGTCAGCCCGCGGCGACGGCGACGCTGGACATGGACGCGACGCTGATTGAGACGCACAAGCGCGAGGCGCTGTTTTGCTACAAGAAGTTCAAGGCGTATCAGCCGCTGAACTGCTGGTGGGCGGAGCAGGGCGCGATGCTCTATTCGGAGTTCCGCGACGGCAACGTGCCCGCCGGACACGAGCAGTTGCGCGTCCTGAAAGAGAGCCTGCGCCATCTGCCGGACAGCGTGAGGAGGGTCTCGTTGCGTTCGGACACGGCGGCCTATCAGGAAGAGCTGCTGCTCTATTGCGGCGAGGGAAAAGACCCGCGCTTTGGCGTGATCGAGTTCGCGATCGGCGCCGACGTGACCGAGGCTTTCCGCGCCGCTGTGCGGACGACGCCCGAGAGCGCGTGGAAGCCGCTGATCCGCAAAACGGACGGCCAGCCGCAACAGACCGATCAAGAATGGGCCGAGGTCGTCTACGTGCCCAATTGGGCCGGACACAGCCGCAACCGCGCCGATTACCGCTTTCTCGCGATCCGCGAGCCGCTGCGCCAGCTGGCGCTGGGCGACGAGGCGAAGCTGCCGTTTCCCACCCAGGCGTTCGGCCCGAAGGGGGTCTATAAACTGTTCGCCGTCGTGACCAACCGCACGGGCGCCGGCGAGGGCGTGATCTGGTGGCTGCGCGAGCGCTGCGGCAAGAGCGAGGAAGTCCATTCGGCGACGAAATCCGACCTGGCGGGCGGACAGATGCCCTCTGGGCTGTTCGGCGCCAACGCCGCCTGGTGGGCGCTGACGATCCTGGCGTTCAATCTAAACGCCGCGATGAAGCGTCTCGCGCTGGGCGAGAGATGGGCGGCCAAACGCATGAAGGCGCTGCGCTTTCATCTGATCGGCCTGCCCGGACGGGTGGTCAGCCACGCCCGCCAGCTGATCATTCGTCTGGGCGGCGGGGCCGAAGCGCTGGCCACCCTCCTCGACGCCCGCCAAAGGATCCGGGCGCTGGCGCAAGAACCGGCCGGATGAGCCCAAACCGCGCGCTGCCGAGCGTCGACCTGATATCGCGTGGCGTTCCCTGGCGCGGCGACGACGCCCCGCGCCCGCGTCCGGCGAGCCCGACTCGCCCCGGTTGCACGCAGTCATCGCCGGACTCGCCATGCGTGTCGACGAACGTCAGGAGGTGATCGACCCCTCGGGATTGTGACATTCGGACCCGTCAACGACCGCAAAATCGGTCACGCACCGGCGCGCGCGGTGATTTGTTCGGGAATTGTGGCATTGCCAGCCCGTTGAACCGGGTAAACTGGCGCTCTAGGATCGCGGTACGCGCGGAGCGCTCGTGCGGGCTCATTCGTGGGAGGCGGTCATGGCCTTGAGCATAGATCGAGCGACAACCGCCGGCGGTCAGCAGCGTCAGTCGCAAGCGGCGGAGCGCTTCAGCCGGCTCAAGCGGACATCCGCACGAACGTTGAGGCCAGCGGCCTTCCGGCGACCGAGCGCAAGATGATCGATCCACCCGCCCTCCGTCAGCCGGCGCGATCCATGATCACTTTGCCCGAGTTGGCCGCTGAAGCCCTGGGCTCCTTCCTGGCCGCCGACATGAAGGATCGATTCGGGGCGTCGCATGCGCGCTTGGCGGAGATCATTCCGTTCGCGGCGCGGCTTGCGCTTGAATGCATCGGCAACAGCGACGCCCTCTACCACAACGTCGAGCATACGATGCTCATCACGCTGGCGGGCCACGACATTTTCAAGGGGCGCGTGCTCCTGACGGACTCGACTCCGGCCGACTATTCGAACTTCATCGTCGCATGCCTGACGCACGACATCGGCTACGTCCGCGGGATCGTCAAAGGGGACGGGAACGATGGCTTGGTTGTCGACGCGGCTGGCCGCAAGGTCGCATTGCCTCGCGGCTCCTCCGACGCCGCGCTGGCGCCATATCACGTCGAACGGTCCAAGCTGTTCGTGCTGGATCGCCTCGCGTCGATCGAGGAGCTCGACAGCGCGCGGATTGCAAGCGCGATCGAGCACACGCGCTTCCCATTCTCGGTCGCGCCCGAAGACCCCGACATCGACGAATGGGCGGCGTTGCTGCGGGCCGCGGACCTGGTCGGGCAGATGGGTGATCCGCGTTATCTGAGAAAGGCCAACGCGCTCTACTACGAATTCGAGGAAATCGGCTTGAACAGGCAGCTCGGCTACGATTCTCCGGCCGACCTTATCGACAAGTATCCGCAATTCTACTGGAGCCGGGTGTCTCCGCACATTCAGGGCGCGCTCCGCTACCTGAACGTGACCTCGAGCGGGCGGCAATGGATCAATGGGCTTTACAGCAACGTCTTCCGCGCCGAGCATGAGCAGCGCCTTTCGGGGTCTGAGCCGTGATTGTAGCCCCGGGCGTCAGGAAGCGCCTTGATTGGTGGCGTTGAGAGCAGCTGTGGCTGGACGTGACCAACGCCTGAACAGTACCCGCAAATCGAGAACGGATAGAGGGCGCGCGGCCGCTTCACTATCGATTATTCGCCATGATCAGCAATGCGGTCGCTGACCGTCCAGACGTCCCACAGCGACCACGTGATGGTGGAAAAACTCCCTCGACAGGGGCCGGCACCCTGGGGCACCTTACGGCGCAGTGACCTCTCCGGTCGTGTCCCAGAGGTCTTCCCAGGTTTGTCCGTCCTTCCACAAAAACACCTGGCCCTTGATCAGGCGGCAGTTGCGATCGATCGCGGCGATCTCCCGCATCTCTTCGTCGCTCAGCGGGTCTTCAGCGGCCGCCCGGAGATTGGCCGCATAGTGGCGTGGGTTGACGGAAAACGGAATTGGCGTCTGCCCGCGCTGAACCGCCCATTTGATGCAGACGCCGGAAGGGTGAATCGCATGCCGCTCGGCGATCCGGACGATCACCGGATCTTGGGTCGGCGATGTGTCCTGCGGCGTCCGATCACGCTCCGGGCGTCCCGGAGAGCCGAGCGGACAATAGCCGATTGGTTGCATGTCGTTTTCGACCACGAAGCGGAACAGTTCCGGCTGTTGGAAATGCGGGTGAAGCTCCATTTCGTTGACCGCGGGGCGGATTCGCGCGTCGCGCAGAACCAGCTTCAGCTTGGCGATGGTCATGTTGGACGTGCCGATGTGCCGGACAAGCTTCCGGTCGACCAGCTCCTCCATCTTGCGCCAGGTCTTCATGTAGTTTTCGTGAATGTAGGGCTTGGCGTCCGGGCTGCGCGAAGTCACGTCGCAGCCGGGTGGGTGGAAATTCGGAAAGGGCCAGTGCACGAGGAACAGGTCGAGATAGTCGAGCCGCAGGTCGGCCAGCGACTTTCGGCACGAGGCGATCACGTCGCTTTCGCCGTGCATGTCGTTCCAGAGTTTGGAGGTGACCCAAAAGTCCTCGCGCCTGATTCCGTCCTTCGTGATCGCTTCGAGCGAAGCGCCGACAGCGTCCTCGTTCCCATATACCGATGCGCAATCGAAATGCCGATAACCGACCGCGGCCGCGCCCCTGACCGCCGCCGCGACTTCGCTCGGCCCCACATGATCGGAGCCGAAGGTGCCGAGCCCGACGGCCGGCATCGTCGAGCCGGTGAACAATCTTCGCTGCGGAATCGTCGCCGGATCGACGGCCTCCAGCCCGGTCTGCCTCGCTGTGCCCATTCCCGCCCCTTATTTCGCCTTGCGGGCCGAACAATATCTTTGCCCGCGGGTTGCGCCAAGAGCGCAGGCGTCCTTCTCGACGCCCGCGCGGCGAACTCGACCGCCGTAGATCGCGGAAGCCTCGCCTCAGTCGACGTGGACCTCGGCGCCGTCCTGGCTCCAGCGCGTGTGAAAAACGCCGGGCCTGTCGAGGCGGCGATAGGTGTGGGCGCCGAAATAGTCACGTAGCCCCTGCAACAGATTGGCCGGCCCACGGGCGCGGCGGAAGCCGTCGTAGTAGGCGAGAGTCGAGGAGAACGCCGGCGTCGCGACACCGCTTGCGACCGCGAGCCCGATGACCCTGCGCCAGGAGTCCTCGGCGCCGACGACGGCGCCCCTGAAGTGCTCGGCGAGCAGAAGGCTCACAAGATTGGGTTCGCGCTCATAGGCTTCCATGATTTGGTCGAGCATGCGCGCCCGGATGATGCAGCCGGCGCGCCAGATCGCGGCGATCTCGCTGAGGTCGAGCTTCCAGCCGTAATGAGCGCTTGCCACGTTCATCTGCTCGAAGCCCTGTGCGTAGGCGACGATCTTCGACGCATAGAGCGCATCTCGGATGGCCTCGATGTCCGCCGGGCCGGCTTTGCGCGGCGAAGTCTGCGGGTGAGGGAAATAGGCCTCCGCCTTGACGCGCAGATCCCGCTCGACTCGACAGCGCGCGGGCATAGACCGCTTCGGTGATCGCTGTGATCGGCACGCCGAGTTCAAGCGCCGACTGGGCCGTCCAGCGTCCGGTTCCCTTCTGTTCGGCTTCATCGAGAATCCGGTCGACGAGCGGCGCGCCGCTCTCGTCGGTCTTGCGGAGCACCTCGGCAGTGATGTCGATGAGATAGGAATCCAACGCACTCGACTTCCAGCTGGCGAACGCTTCGCCGATCTCCTGCGCTGACATTCGGTAGACCGTTTTCAAGAGGTCGTACGTCTCGGCGATGAGCTGCATGTCGGCGTATTCGATGCCGTTGTGCACCATCTTTACATAGTGGCCGGCCCCGTCGGAACCGATATAGGCGCAACAGGCGCGGCCCGCCGCCTGCGCGGCCATTTTCGTCAAGAACGGCGCGATGCGTTCATAGGCTGCGCGATCGCCTCCCGGCATCATGCTGGGGCCATTGAGCGCGCCCTCTTCGCCGCCGGAGACGCCCATCCCGACGAAGCGAATCCGCCTCGCCTCGCATAGCTTGGCCCGCCGGATGGTGTCCGTGAACAGGGAATTGCCGGCGTCGACAAGAACGTCGTCCGGCTCCAGATGGGGCGTCAACTCGTCGATGATGTCGTCGACCGGTTTGCCCGCCTGGACCAGGATGATGACGGTCCGCGGCGTTTTGAGCGCGGAGACGAACTCGGCAAGGCTCTTCGCCGGAACGAAACGCCCGTCGCCGCCATGCTCGCGGATCAGCGAGTTGGTGCGTTCCGCGTGCCGATTGAACAGCGCCACGCCGAACCCGTGCCGCGCGGCGTTGCGCGCGAGATTGGCGCCCATCACGGCCAAACCAAGCACGCCAAGATCGGCTTTTTGCGCTTCAGTCATTGGCACTCTCCCGGTTGAGGCGCGCCGGCTCAACTCCCGTGAGGTTGGGCCGCGCACTTCCACCCTAGCGAACGTCGTGGGCAGGATCATATGTTTTGCAAGCTCGCACGCGCCGTGGCAAGCCGCCTGCAAGCGCCAGCACTGGATGCCGCTCGCGTCGCAACCGTTTATGCGCGCGACCGGATCCGCCAGTCCCTACCGTTCCGCGCGAATCCAGCCGTGCAGGCCGAGGCGCTCCTGCGGCAGGTAGGCGGCCTTATAGCCCATTTTCTTCGACCCCTCGACCCAGTAGCCGAGATAGACATGCGGCAGGCCGAGAGCGCGAGCCTTCTCGATATGGTCCAGAATGACCAAGGCGCCGAGCGAGCGGCGCGGTTGATGCGGGGCGTAGAAGGAATAGACGAGCGACAGCCCGTCAGCGAGCCGGTCGGTCAGGCAAACGGCATAGAGCGAGCCGGCCCCCTCGCCGTTCTGCCCGAACATGCGGTACTCGACGAGCTGGGTGTCGATATGGGTGTCCTCGACCATCATGGCGAAGTCGAGCGACGACATGTCCGCCATGCCGCCTTCGGGATGCCGCGCGTCGAGATAGGCGCGGAACAGGGCGAAGTGCTCGCCGGTCGGCTTCGGCGGCACGAGCGTCGCGACCAGGTCCGCGTTGGCCCGCAAGGCTCGGCGCTGGCTGGCGCTGGGGCGGAACTCGTCGACCAGCACGCGCACCGAGACGCAGGCGCGGCAGCTTTCGCAGGCGGGCCGATAGGCGATCGTCTGCGAGCGGCGAAAGCCTGTTTGCGTCAGGAGGTCATTCAGCGATGCGGCGCGCTTGCCGACAAGATGGGTGAAGATCTTGCGTTCCTGCTGGCCAGGCAGATAAGGGCAGGGCGAGGGCGCAGTCAGATAGAACTGAGGCGCGTCGCGCACTTCCCTTGTCACGCTGTCCTCCCCTCTCCTCGCGGGCGGCGAAACGCGCGCCGATTCTCACCTTAAAATGCGCGGAAGCGGCGCCCGTTTCACAGACGGCGGACGATTACGACGTCCGCGATGATGTCGTGCAAGCAACGTTTCTCCGGGTCGACCAGCGAAACGAGAAAGATCGGCGGGAAGAACCAGCTCACGTAGAACAGCACCGCCTGCACCGCGGCGTTGACAAAGGGGACGCGCGCGCCCGTGTCGTGCATGCGCATTTCGAGATCCATCGCTCGCATGCCCGGGGTCGCCATCTTCGGCCCGGATACGGTAAGGCCATTGTAGAAGAAGGCGACGATCGGATAGAGCGGCGGGAGGAAGAAAAGCGCGAATCCCAGCGTCAGCACGATCGAGGCGATCCAGAACAGCGCGACCAGCACGCTGACGATCACGAGATCGAAGCAGACCGCGAGAACCCGGCGGGTACGGACGCCCGCCAGCGCGTCGGCGCGCAAAGCCTGGGTGGGCGTCGCCGCGGATAAATTGGACATGGAAAGACCTCCGGCGCAGCCGCCCCTCAAGCCGCGCCCGCAGGATGTGGGATGCTCCCCCATGAAGTCAAGACCGGCGGGGGAACAGGTTATGCGTCACGCTGTCGTGTGATCCGAGCAGCCCGGAAGGACGCAGCGCAATGAAGACGATAAGCAGCGCATAGACGGCGAGATCCCGGTCGTCGATCGGGAAAAGAGCCGACCAGCTGGCCTCCGCCGCCCCGATAATCAGGCCGCCGAGGAAGGCGCCCGGCAACGATCCGATCCCGCCCACGATCGCCGCAGCGAGCGCTTTCAGGGTCAGCGTCGCCGATAGCCCGTAGCCGACCGCCCCGTAGGCCGCCGTCATCGTCGCGCCGGCAAGGCCGGCGAGCGCGCCGGACAGCGCAAAGGCGCGCGCCGTTACGCTGACAGGACTGACACCGAGCAATTCGGCCGCCAGTGGATCGTCGGCATAGGCGCGCCACTCGCGCCCTGTCCGCGTCCAGCGGAAGAGGAGGACGAGCCCGAGACCAACCGCGAGCGCGATCGCGGTGGCGATGAACGTCATCGGCGTCGCGACGGCGATGAAATCGCCCGACCGCGCGAGCGCAAAGGGCTGGTTCAGTTGGGGACTCATCCAGCTTGTCCGGTCGCCCTGGGCAATCCGCAGCAGTTCCTGCAAAAAGAGGGCGAGACCGACGGTCGCCACCAGCGCCTGCTGGCCCCTGGCGTGACGAAGCGGAATGAACACCGTGCGCGCCGTGGCGAATCCCCATGCGCAGGCGACCACAGCGGCGAGTGCGAAAGCGGCCGCTAAAAGCGGAGCAGGCGGAAGGCCGACGAGCGCCAGCGCCGCCATCGCGGCCGCGTAGCCGCCGGCCGCGGCAAGTTCGCCGAAGGCGAAATTGATCCGTCCGATCAGCCCGTAAACAAGCGAATAGGCCGCCGCCAGCAGAGCGTAGATTGCCGACAATGGCAGGCCGTCGAGCGCCATCTGAAGCCCGTAAGCAAGGTTTCGCGACAGCTGGAGCGTGCCGTTGAGGTCGCCGAGCGGGGCAGGGTCCGCGGCTTGGCCTTCGGCTGTCGCGAGCCAGTACCGGACAAGGAAGTAGAGCTGCGCGTCGGACAGTGGCGTGCCGTCGAGCGTCAGGGACACGAGGTCACGCGACTGGCTCGGCCGGCCAGGCTCACGGAACCGACAAGCCGCGACATGCGGGGTGGGCTCTTCTCGGGACGACCCGGCTGTGAATGCAACGACGAGCCCGCGTCCATCCGCGTCGGGCCGCTGCGATTTAATCGTGATGTGCTCGCCTTCGGGTATCAGCGCCGGCAGCGCCATACGGCAGAGCCGGGCCTGATCGGTCTCGAGGGTCGGCGAGCAGCCGGCGAGGCAGAGCGCCGCAAGGAGAACGGAGAGGGGCAAGAATTGTCGAGCCGCCAGCGAATACGCCAATTTGCATCCTGTTCCTTCCGCCCTTCGGATCATGATATGCGCGATGCGCCGGCTGGGCCACCCGTCGGAGCGAACAACCGTGAGCCGACATCATCGCCAGGAACGGGATGGATGACCATACTTGTCACCGGAAGCTCGGGGCATCTGGGTGAAGCGCTGATGCGCACGCTCCGCGAGGCTGGGCGAGAGGCCGTCGGTCTCGACGTCGTTCCGGGGCGTTTCACCGATTTTGCCGGGTCGATCGTCGACCGACCCCTCGTCGCCCGCTGCGCGGCTGGGGCTCGCGCTGTCCTCCACGCGGCAACCCTGCACAAGCCGCATGTCGCAACCCACGGGCGCGAGAAATTCATCGAGACGAACGTGCTCGGCACGCTCATTCTGCTGGAGGAGGCGTCCCGCGCGGGCGTCGAAAGCTTCGTCATGACCAGCACGACCAGCGCCTTCGGCGACGCGCTCAAACCCCCGCCGGGAGAGCCTGCCGCCTGGATCGACGAGAGCATCGCGCCCGTTCCGAAGAACATCTATGGAGTCACCAAGACCGCGGCCGAGGATCTCTGCCGGCTTTTCTGGCGCAACGAGCGCCTCGCCTGCATCATTTTGAGGACCTCGCGCTTCTTCCCCGAGGAGGACGACGACCCGGACGCGCGCGCGGGGTTGGCCGACGCCAATTTGAAGGCGAACGAGTTTTTGTACCGGCGGGTCGCGATCGAGGACGTGGTCGACGCGCATCTCCTCGCCCTCGACCGCGCGCCTTCGATCGGGTTCGGCAGGTATATCATCAGCGCTACGACACCGTTCCGCCGCGAAGACGCTGCGCGCCTGCGGACCGACGCGGCGGCGGTGACCCGCGGGCGCGTTCCAGGCTGGGAGGACGAATATACGCGACGCGGCTGGCGTATGCTTCAGAGCATCGATCGCGTCTACGACAATGCGCTCGCCGGGCGGGATCTCGGCTGGCGGCCGAGGTGGGATTTCGCGGCGATCGTCGAGCGCATGCGCGAGACCGGCGACATCCGAGGCCCGCTCGCCAAGGCCGTCGGTGCGAAGGGTTACCATCCTGAGCGGGCCGAGGTTCGGCGCTATCCGGTGGGCTGAGCCGGTTTCGCCTCACCCTAAGCCGGCAGCCGTTCAAGGAGAAACGCGCGCCGCCGGGTCCCCCTGGCCTCGGGGCAACGGCCGGCGCGAGACTGGCCGCCACGCGGTCGATCCGGCGGCCTCTTCGGCAGGAACCCGGCCGCGGGGATCGTCGGTGGTCATTCCCTAGCTAGAGCAGACTCCGATCAAGTTGTATCATAGCCGCAAGCGGCGAAATAACTTGTGTATTGGCCGGGTTGAAGGATATGGGCGCAGTCGTCGAGCGCCCTCATCAGGCCGGCGACGGTTCGCTCGACGGCGTTATCGGCCGGTCGTACGCCTTCGGCGCCGCGAGCCCTCGAAGGCGCGAGACCGGCAACGAGGGTGATTGTCTTGTGGCGGCCGTGCGGGACGGTCCTTCGGTGTCCTTCCGCTTCCGGCCCAGGACCCGCAATTCGACCTTAGACGACCCCGAAGAACAATCTCTTGACAAGAGCTCCAAATTTGTGTTCATGGTATGTTCCTTAAGCGCAACGGAGAACGTGCTTGTCCGCTCCCCTCAAACCCGCCCCGCCCTTGCGGGGAGAATGGCTCCCTTGCAGCCTTGCGTATCGAAGGAAGGTCGGTGCCGATATGTTGATTAGCAGCTCTGGACCGAGCCGTGCGGCGTCACGGAGAAATTTTCAGCCGTTCAGCCGGCCAAATTCGCCAAATTCCAAATTCGCAAATTCGGTCGTAAAGCTCTGATAAGTAAAGGTTCCGAGTGAAATTTTTTGCAATTTTTTGAAGAGATTTGGAAGCCCGGCGGAAATTTTTTGAAACGTTTGGAAACTTTCTGAAGGAAATGGAGGGTCGTCCTCGAGCCCCGTCATGGCGAGCGACGATTCCAGTCTCGCTGGCGAAAAGCTCCAGCTGCAGTTCACGGTCCATCGGGCGATGGAAGGCGCCGCCTAGCGGCGATCGGATTGAGAGGTTGGATGCCGCGTCCAATCAGCAGGCAAGTGCCGCTCGTGCTTCTGAGCTTGGTCGGGGCGACCGCGACTGGGCGCGCCGCAACCGCGCCGCCAGCTGTGGTGCACGTCGAAATGATGGATCCGTCGAGCAGTCCTTCGGTCAAGCGCATCATGATCAAGACAGACGGGCAAAAGGTCAAAGCCGGGCCGGTGACCTTCGAGGTGACGAACGAATTGAAAGACCTGGTGCACGAAATGATCGTGGTCTCGGTCGACAAGCCCAACGCGGCGTTGCCATATGACAAGAAAGAGGACCGCGTATACGAATCCAAGATCAAGGATCTCGGCGAAGCGTCGGATCTGAAAGCCGGCGAGAAAGAGAGTCTGCGGCTGACATTGAAGCCTGGGAATTACGAATTGAATTGCAACCAGCCTGATCATTACATGTCCGGCATGAAAACAAATCTGATCGTGACTCCCTAGCGCTGCGCTCAAGCCGGCATTCTTCGGGGTGTTGGGCGACGAGCCGTCACGCCGGATCGAGCAGGGCGAACAGGCTGACGAGCGCCACGGCGATCGTGCCGAGCGCGACTTCGGTCATGCTGGTCGCGCGCAGAGCGGCGAGCGCGCTGGCGTCGGCCTTGATTCGAGGCGCGAGCTCGAAGCGGTTGAAGATCGCGAGCCCGATCATCACGGCGACCACCCCGATTTTCGCGCAGAGCAGCGCGCGGTAGGGCGTCGTCGGCGGCAGCGGCGCGTGGCCGGAGATGAGCGCGACGTTGACCACCCCGGTCGCCACGACAGTTGCGACGACGAATTGGCCGTAGAAGGAAAATTTTGACATCGCCGAGACGGCGTCGCGGCTGAGAGCGTTCGCGGCGTAGGCGTCGCAGCACATCACGAAGGGTATGAGGCCGCCGAGCCAGGCCCCCGTCGCGAGAAGGTGCAAGGCGTGGTTGGCGCGATGCAAAATTCCTTCGAGACCGGTCTGCATCGCGGCATGGCCGACAAGGGCGAGACTGGCCAGCGCGAGCCCGGAGAGAATTGCGATCGCTCCCCAACCGTCGCGCGGCGCGAAGACGGCGGCGACGACGAGCGCTGCGGTGAAGGCGAGATGTGCGATCCATGCATGGCCGAATTCGGTGTCGGTCAGGACGGCGGAGATCACGCCTGGATCGGCCGCGGCGCGCCAGTCGTCCGCCATCGACGCCGCCTCGAGGGCGAGCCAGACAATCCCCGTCGTGAGCGCGACGAGGCTTGCCGCCAGCGCAAGGCGCCGCATCGTCGGCGAGAACGCGCGCTGCAGATCTGTAGGCGCGTAGAGCCCGAGGAAGGCGCTCGAGCCAAAGACGAGCATCGCCGCCATGAAGTGGGCGAAGCGGCAGAGGGCGAGCGCGGTCACGGGCCCTCTTGCCTTCTCCGCGCAGCGAGGAAGGTGGCCCGTAGGGCCGTAAAAAGCAGAATGGGCTCGATGTCGGTTCGCGATGACGGTCGTGCGGTCCGACCGAAAGTCGGGACAGCGGGCCATACCCCATCCGGCCCTTCGGGCCACTTTCCCCGGCGAAACTGGGGATGGAAAGACCCAGTCCTCACATCTTCATCTCGCCCATGGCGCCGCCCTTCATCGGCGCGGCTCCCGAGGCGCCGACGCCTTCGACGTTGAACTCGACGGCGACCGGCCCGGCATGGGCGAAATCGAGCGTCGCCTTGATCTTCTCCCCCTTGAACAGCGGCTGCCTCAGATGGGTGAACATGATGTGATAGCCGCCCGGCGCAAGCCGGATCGATCCGTGCGCGGGAATGTTGAGGCCGTTCTTGAGCTGGGTCATTTTCATCACGCCGTTCTCCGACTTCATCTCATGGATTTCGACACTGGCGAAATCCGCCGTGCCGCCGGTCAGCGTGTCGGGCGTCGCGCCGTTGTTGTGAACGACGAGATAGCCGGCGCCGACCTCGGCGCCTTTCGGGGTGGCGCGCGCCCAGGCCTTGTCGATGGTGACGTCGCCGGCCTTGAATTGCTGGCTGAGCGCCGGCGCGGCGGCGCCAGCGAGCGCGAAAACCAGGGCGAAAGCTGAAATACGCGTCATGAGTCTGTTCCTTCCTCGCTACGAGAGCGTTGCCTTCAGGGGCCGGACGTCTCCGGCCGCCGGAATTTCACTTCACCGTGAATTCGAACGTTCCCTGCGTGTGATGGGTGTCGACCGACACCGCGTGCCAGTGCACGGTATAGGCGCCGGGCGACAGCGCCTTGGCGATCGGGACGATCAGCACCTTCTGATCGCCGGCTTCCACGTTCGCGCGCCCGAGCGGCACGGAGGCGCCGCCCGACGAAGTGAGGGTCACGCCGGTGAAGCGCGGCTCGACGCCCTCACCGAATTCGAGGCGGATCTGGCTCGGTGGCGAGACCGTGCCGCCGACTGGCGGCGTGGCCTTTTCAAGCTGGGCGTGGGCGAAAGCCTGGGTCGCGCCGAGCGCGAAGGCGAGCGAAGCGGCGATTTTGAGGATGTTTGTGCGCATGGTCAAACTCCTTGGGTCAGATTCCTGGCGCTATGCCAAGTCCGTGAGGGAAGATCGGTTCGTCGATTCTGTTGGGGATGTCGTCGAGATAGATATCAAGGCTGCCGACCACGCCGGCGCCGTGACCGGTCGCGCCGGTCATTGGAATCATCGCCTCGAGGGCGAACTGCCATTTATCAGCCATATAGACGGCGCCGGGCTGGAAATATCCTGTCGTCGTCACCCCGGCGGCGCCTCCATTGTGAATCGGGGTCTGAAAAGCGAACTCGGCGACCGGGATCAGGTGCTTGAAGAAGTCGTTGTCGATCGAAGCCACCTGCGAGTTGAAGTACGGCAGGCTGTATTGGAGGGTGAACCCCCAGTTGAACGTGCTGACGTTGGGAACGCCGTTCGTCCAGTCCTGCTGCGGGGTCGTCGTGCTGAATTCGGCGGTGATGGCGAACGGGCGTAAATATTTGAGAGCGGGCGGCAACGTTCCGAAGCCGAGACCTGCGTCGACCAGTGGAGAGTAAGTGTTTTGCCCGGCGGAGCCCGCAAAGATTCCCGTACCGGTTCCGGCCCAGGAGATGTCGAAGCCGACCTTCATCATGAACTCGGCGTCCGGGATGCAGAGGGCTTGCCATTGCAGCTCGGTATCGAGCGCGTTCCAGCCGTAGCCGCCCGGGTGCTCCCATGTCGGGCCGGAGCCGATCACCACGCTGAGGCCTGGGGTGATCGTCTTGGTCCAGCTGAAGCTCGCGTCCCACTCGTGGGCGCCGTCGGAATTATAGGGAACCCAGCTGACGGTCGGCAGCGTGAGCTCGTCTAGAACGCCTGGATCGTCGATGGCGATCGTGGCCGGGAAAACGCGGTCGCCGCAGACCGCGTGCGGGAAGGCGGGCGTTAGCCACAGTGCGACGCTCGCGCAGGCGAGCGCGCCCGCGGAGGAGCGCATGATTAGGGATGACATGAACGGAAAGCCTCCAGTCTGAGAAAGCAAAGCCGCACCGTCCTCGAGGGCGCATGCGACTTGGAATTCGTCTCAGACGGGGAGGGGCGGAGCGCGGGCGCGGTTTTGAGGGGTCGCCGGGGCGGGAACGGCGCCCGGTGTGGACGCAGAGCCGATGGTTTCGCAGCCGATGCTGATCGACCCGAGCAGGGCTGGGGCGTCGGAGGCGATCAGCGCCGCCGCCTGCGCGGCAAACCGGCAGAACGGACAATGGTCGCCACAGCAGCCGCCGGGAGAATGCGGCCCGCCCTTGTCGTCGGCGTGGACGCAGAGCGACACGGCGTCGCCGAAGGTCGCCTTGAGTTCGGCGGCGATCGCAGTCGTGTCGTCCGCGACGACGACCGGGGCGGAAAGCGCCAGGTGATAGGGAACGGCGAACAGCTGAAAGACGAGCGACAGCGCCATGATGAGCGCGGTCGCCGGCGAACGAAAGGACGAGGCGCTGAGCGCGGTCCGCCTCCTCGGACGCTGTCGGGTTCCCCTGCAGGTCACCCTGGCTTGATCCTCTTCGGCCCAGAAGGCCAGTTTCCAAACAAGACTTAGCTGAATGCTAAGGGCGACGCAACCGCCGAAGTCAAGAGCAGACAAACGCTGCGCCAAAAGCAATCGGCGCGTAGCGCAGGCAGAGGAGCGTTCAAACTGCCGCGGTCTGAAGGCAGCGACTTAGAGAGACTAGTTCGAGCGCGAAGTTTCAAGTAATCGATCTACTAGCAAGCAAGTTGCTTCGTCAAACGCGCTGGTCTAGCATACGATTGGATGGTTCCACGTTGGGATCAAGAGGGATTGTGGTGCGGAGGATGTCCAACGCCGCATCTGCCCCCGCAACTGTAAGCGATAAGTTTGTCGCCATTCGTGGCCAATGGGGAAACCTGGGAAGGCAGGCGGCGAGCGGAGACCCGCGAGCCAGGAGACCTGCCATCGTCGCGCGGCCGATCGCGCCTTGAACTCGTCTCTCGGGGCGCCTCTCGGGTATCGTTAGGCCAAGAACATAAAAACCAACGCGTGCGAGGATGTCATGCCTGGATTTGTCTCCCGCGTCTGGAATGAAAGCGACGCGAGCGTCCGCGGCCGCCTGATTGCGCTCTACGTCTTTCTCGTCGGCGCAAACGTCCTTGTCTGGTTTTGGGCCTACGTCGCCCTGCGCGATAACGCGGTCCTATTCGGCTCGGCCTTTCTCGCCTACACGTTCGGTCTGCGCCATGCTGTAGACGCCGACCATATCGCGGCGATCGACAACTCGACCCGCAAACTCATGCAGCAGGGCCAGCGGCCGGTCGGAGTCGGGCTCTTCTTCTCGCTCGGCCATTCGCTCGTTGTCCTACTGCTGTCGATCGCGGTCGGACTTGCGGCCTCTCAGGTCGGCGGCCGGTTCGACGACCTCAAGGCCTTCGGCGATATTTTCGGCACGCTCGCCTCCGCGCTGTTCCTGTTTTTGTTGGCGGCGTTCAACATCGTCGTGCTGATCTCGGTCTGGCGCACTTTTCAGGGCGTCAAACGGGGCGCGCCGTTCTCCGATGACGACTTCGACATCCTTTTGAATAGCCGAGGCTTCCTGGCGCGGCTGTTTCGGCCGCTGTTCAGAATTGTCGGCAAAAGCTGGCACTTGTTCCCAATCGGGTTCCTGTTCGGTCTCGGCTTCGACACCGCAACGGAGGTGGCGCTGTTCGGCATATCGGCGACGCAGGCCGCCAACGGCGCATCGTTCAGGGCTCTGCTCGTCTTTCCCGCGCTGTTCACCGCGGGCATGACGATGATTGATTCGACTGACGGCGTGCTTATGCTCGGCGCTTACGGCTGGGCATTCATGAAGCCGATCCGCAAGCTGTATTACAACATCACCATTACGGCCGTATCGGTCCTCGTCGCCGTCCTGATCGGCGGGGTCGAGACCCTTGCCCTCATCGGCGACACCTTCAAACTGGAAGGCCCGGTCTGGGACGCGGTCGGCACGCTTAACGACAATTTTGGCGTGCTCGGATATGTCATCATAGGCGTCTTCGCCGGAAGCTGGCTCCTCTCCGTGCTGATCTATCGCGTGAGAGGCTACGACCGCCTGGAAGTCAACGCGGGCGTGTGACCAAGCGGTCTTCGTTCGGCGCACTTGAAACTTACCGCAGGCCTTTTGGCGAGGCGCGGCGTGACCGGCGATAGGGGCGTGGGCTCTCAGCTTTCCTATGGCCCGGCCAGGAGCGGCGGCCCTTCACATTCCTACATGTAACGTGACTTGAGACGGCGCTGGTCGTTGGCCTAACCCTTGCACCTCTATAAACAGGTTCTGAAAGGGGTCCCTGATGTGCGGAATTGTCGGCGTTCTCGGGACGGGGCCGGTTGCAGCCTCCATCGTCGACGCGTTGAAGCGTCTGGAATACCGCGGCTACGACTCGGCCGGCGTCGCCACGCTCGAAAACGGCAAGCTCGCGCGCCGGCGCGCCGAAGGAAAGCTGAAGAACCTCGAGGCGAAGCTCGCCGCCGAACCGCTGTCGGGCACGATCGGCATCGGCCACACCCGCTGGGCGACGCATGGCAAGCCGACCGAAGCCAACGCCCATCCGCATGCCTCGCGTCGACTGGCCGTCGTTCACAACGGCATCATCGAGAATTTCAAGGCGCTGCGCGAGGAACTCGCCGCCAAGGGCCACCGGTTCGAGACCGAGACCAATTCCGAGATCGCCGCCTTCGTGGTCGAGGACGAGCTTGCCAGCGGCAAGTCGCCTGCCGATGCCGTCCACGCGGGGCTTAAGCGCATGCGCGGCGCCTTCGCCCTGGTTTACCTGTTCGAGGGAGAGGACGATCTCCTGATCGGGGCGAGAGAGGGCGCGCCGCTTGCGGTCGGCTATGGCGACGGCGAGACCTATCTCGGCTCCGACGCTCTGGCGCTCGCCCCCTTTACGGACCGCGTCGCCTATCTCGAGGAAGGCGACTGGGTAATCGCGACGCGGTCGGGCGCCGAGTTTCGCGACGCCTCGGGCAAGGCAGTCGAGCGCCGTATCCAGCGCAGCCTGGCTGGAAGCCTGCTCGCGGAGAGGGGCAATTACCGCCACTTTATGGCCAAAGAGATCCATGAGCAGCCGGAAGTCGTCGGCCATACGCTCGCCCATTACATCGACATGGCGACGATGCGGCTGAAACCCTTCGCCTGGCCGGTCGACCCTGCGACCCTGTCCCGTATTTCCATCGTCGCCTGCGGCACGGCCTACATGGCCGGGCTGATCGGCAAATACTGGATCGAACGGTTCGCCCGCCTGCCGGTCGAGATCGACGTCGCCTCGGAATACCGCTACCGCGAGGCGCCGGTCGACCCGAATGGACTGACGATCGTCATTTCCCAGTCCGGCGAGACCGCCGACACGCTGGCCTCGCTGAAATACGTCAAGGAGAACGGGTCGAAGACGGTCGGCGTCGTCAACGTCCCGACCTCGAGTATCGCGCGGCTTACCGACGCGGCCGCGCCGACGCTGGCCGGGCCCGAAATCGGCGTCGCCTCGACCAAGGCCTTCACCTGCCAGCTTGCTGCTATGGCCGCGCTCGCGATCAGTCTCGGTCGCGCCCGCGGAACGATTGACGAACCGGCGGAATCCGCTCTGCTCGCCGAACTGGTGGCGACCCCCGGCCTGCTTGCCGAGGCGCTCAAGCTCGAGCCAGCCGCGGAGAAGCTTGCGCACGCTATAGCCCATGCGCGCGACGTTCTTTATCTTGGGCGCGGCACGGGCTACCCGCTGGCGATGGAAGGCGCGCTGAAGCTTAAGGAGCTCAGCTACATCCATGCCGAAGGCTACGCGGCGGGGGAGCTCAAGCATGGGCCGATCGCGCTGATCGACGAATCCATGCCAGTCGTCGTTATCGCGCCGCGGGATGCGGTCTTCGAAAAAACCGTATCCAACATGCATGAGGTCGCCGCTCGCGGCGGGCGGATCATCCTCATCGGCGAGCGTCATGCGGCAGAAGAGGCGTCGGTCGCAATCGAGCATTTCCTGGCGATGCCGGACATGGGCGCGAACTTCGCCCCGATCGTCTACGCCGCTCCGATCCAGATGCTCGCCTACCATACCGCGGTCATCATGGGCAAAGACGCCGATCAGCCGCGCAATCTCGCGAAATCGGTCACGGTCGAATAGGCGGCGGCACAGGTCTTCCGCCAACGCGTCCTACAGATTAGCCGGCGCTTTTCTCGGCGACTTTGACCTGCCGCAATTCGCGGGGCATGCGGCGGCGCCATGAATGCGAAAGGAAGAGAGTCCGACTGATGCGCAGAATCGATGCGACCGAGCGCGAGATGCCCGAGATCAATCCGGCGAAGGTCTGCTTCGTTATCGAAAAGTCGCGCGAGCTTCTTGGCGAGGACGTCGGCCTCAAACCGGACGCCTCCAACCCGACCGACGACGGCGAGCGCATCATGCTGACCGACGCCGCCAACTCGATCCGTTGCGAGCTGGTCGAGTTCATCCGCGGCCTCGACGTCGACGAATCCGCGGCCCTGGTCGCGTTGGCTTGGATCGGGCGAGGGGATTACGAAGTGGACGACTGGCGGGGCGCCGTGGCCGCGGCTCAAGACAGGCATGAGGGGCCGGCGTGGAGATACCTGCTCGGCATGGCGCTCCTGCCCGACTATCTGCAGGACGCGCTCTCCGCCTTCGGGAGGTCATGCGAGAATTACGAAGAGGGGGGCGAGGTGGGGGGCGAGGGCTGATTAGCCTCAAGGAAGCGCAGCGCCTCGCCTTGCAATCGCCTGCGCGAGCGGCCATTTGTTGCGGGTCGTCGCAGTGATCCCGCGCCCTCCATGTCCATTCAACCGACGCCGGCCCCTTTTCATCGCTCTCTCGCGGCGCGCGTGCGTTCGTGGTTCTTAACCGGCCTCGTCGTCTTCGGGCCGGTCGCGGTTACGGCCTATATCGCTTGGTTCGTGATCGACACCATCGACGGCTGGGTGAAGCCCTGGCTGCCGCAGAGCCTCTCGCCGGACGGCTACGTGCCGTTCCATGTGCCCGGCTTCGGCGTGGTCATCGCGTTTGTCGGTCTCACCCTGCTCGGATTCCTCACCGCCAACATCATCGGGCGCTCGCTCGTCAATTTCAGCGAGGCGATGCTCGACCGCACGCCGTTGGTCAGGGGCGTCTATAAGGGACTGAAGCAGGTGTTCGAGACCGTGTTCAGCCAGTCTGGCTCGCAGTTCCGCAAGGTGGGGCTAGTCGAGTTCCCGATCAAAGGAAGCTGGTCGATCGTGTTCGTCTCATCGGATCCCGGTCAGGTCGTGTCCAGCGTGCTGCCGGGCGACAAGCCGATGATCTCGGTCTTCATGCCCTGCACGCCGAACCCAACCACTGGATTCTTCTTCTACATCGCTGCCGAAGACGTGATCGAACTGCCGATTTCGGCCGATGAGGCCGCCAAGCTCATCATGTCGGCCGGTCTCATCCAGCCGGAGGGGCAGGCGGCCCTCGCCGCGATGGCGGCAGCGGCGAAACTCGAAAAGCTGCAAGCGGGTTAGGTCCGCCGACTTTCTTCGCTGTCAGAGCCGGAAAGCTATGCTAATGAGGCGGCCGGCTGCGGAAACATGCGGCCGAGTCGCGTTTCAGCCGCCTTTCGCGCTGACGCGGCTCAAAAATCAAATGAGTGGGACTGTCATGGCGCAACTGCCTAAGTTCGATCTCGAAGACCTCAAACGCCGGATGCAGGCAGCGCACGCCAGCCTGAAGCATGAGCTCGGCGGATTGCGCACCGGGCGCGCGAGCGCAAGCCTTCTTGAGCCTGTGCAGGTCGAGGCTTACGGCCAGCGGATGCCGATCAATCAGGTCGCCACCATCACCGTGCCCGAGGCGCGTGCGCTGTCGGTCTCGGTCTGGGACAAGAGCATGGTGCATGCGGTCGACAAAGCGATCCGAGATTCCAATCTCGGCTTGAGCCCGACCGTCGAGGGCACGGTCCTGCGCATCCGCATTCCGGAGCTCAACGAGCAGCGCCGCAAGGAGATGGTCAAGATCGGGCACAAATACGCCGAGGACGCGCGTATCGCGGTGCGCCACGTGCGACGCGACGGGCTCGACATTCTCAAGCGTCTCCTGAAGGAGCACGCAATCAGCGAGGACGACGAGAAACTCCACGAGGCCGACGTGCAAAAAGCGACAGACCTTTGGATCAAGGAGATCGACGCGTCCTTAGCGGCGAAGGAAAAAGAAATCATGCAGGTGTAGGCGAATAGCCTTCCCGGGGGCCACCGCATGTCAGCCGCTCGCACCGTCGCCGCGCCGCGCGTCAACCAGACGCCGGCGCATATCGCCATTATCATGGACGGCAACGGCCGCTGGGCCAAGTCCCGCGGGTTGCCGCGCTACGAAGGGCATCGCCGCGGGCTCGAGGCGGTCCGCCGAGCCGTCCGCTCCGCAATCAAGCACGACGTCCGCTATCTCACGATCTATAGTTTCTCGTCGGAGAACTGGCGGCGGCCGCCCGACGAAGTGGCGATGCTGATGGGCCTGTTGAAGCGATTTATTCGCAACGACCTCGCCGAACTCCATAAAAATGGCGTCCGTGTGCGCATTATCGGCGAGCGGGACAATCTCGCAGCCGACATCGCCACCTTGCTGACGGAGGCCGAAAGCCTGACCAGGTACAATAGCGGGCTTACGCTGGTCGTCGCCTTTAACTACGGCGCGCGTCAGGAGATCCTTGCCGCGGCGACGCGCCTCGCGCTCGACGTCCGCGAGGGGCGCATCGACGTCGACGCGATCGGCGAGGACGATTTCGCCGCCCGGCTCGACACGGCGGACCTTCCCGATCCTGACCTCATCATCCGAACGTCGGGCGAGATGCGGCTTTCGAATTTCCTGCTCTGGCAGGCGGCCTATGCCGAACTCGTCTTCCTGCCGATTCTGTGGCCTGATTTCGACGACGCGGCGTTTGTTTTCGCTCTTCAGCAGTACGCGGCGCGGGAGCGGCGTTTCGGCGCGGTTCCCGAACCGGCCGTCGTGATGTCGGCCTCATGAGGGTCGACCCATGGCGGTGAAGGACGAGGCAAGCGCGCAGCCGCCGAGGCCGCTCGGTTCGCGACTCGGCTCCGATCTGTGGCCGCGCGTCGCCGCCGCCGTCGCGATGGGGCTTGCGGCGCTCGTCGTGGCCTGGATCGGCGGTTTTGTCTTCGTCGCGTTTTGGTGGATCGCCTCTGTGATCGTACTGTGGGAGTGGCAGCGGATGGTGCGCGGCAAGTGGCTCGTCGAACGGATCTCGGTCGGCGCGCTCGCGCTTGCGGTCGCCGCGCTCTTCGCTATGCACAACGACGCTCTGGGCGCGCTCGCGGCGCTTGCTGTGGGAGTGTTGGCGGTCGGCTGGATCGCGGGTTCGGCGGCGTGGACCTGGGCCGGCGGGGGCTCGCTGTACGCCGGAGCCCTGGTCCTCAGCCTCGGTCTTCTGCGTGCGAGTCCGAGCTATGGCTTGCCCGCCATTCTCTGGCTTTTCGCCCTGGTCTGGGGTACCGATGTCGCCGCCTATTTCGCGGGCCGGTTGGTCGGCGGCCCAAAATTGTGGCCGAGCGTATCGCCGGGTAAGACGTGGTCGGGCGCGATTGCGGGCGCTATCGTTGGCGCGGCCCTTGGCCTTCTCCTTTTCGGATGGACAAATCGGATCGATCGTCTGTTCTGGCTCGGGCTTGCTGCCGCGGTCGTCTCGGAACTCGGGGATCTGTTCGAATCCGCGCTGAAACGGCGCTTCGGCGTTAAGGATTCGAGTCGCCTCATCCCCGGCCACGGCGGCCTGATGGATAGGCTCGACGCTTTCATCGCGGCGTCCGCCTTCGCTGCGATCTTCGCCGCCGCGAACAGCAAGGGCTCCTTCATCGCCAGCGGATTGTTCCGATGGTGAGCGGGCCGGCCGTCAGGCGCGCTTCTGCGGCGCGCGTCGGGGCCCGGCCTAGGCGGCTTTCCATCCTCGGCGTGACTGGATCGATCGGACGCTCGTGCGCGCAAGTGATCGGAGCTGCGCCCGGCCGGTTCGCGGTCGCCGCGGTGGCGTCCGGGCGAGACGGCGTGGCGCTGGCGCGGCTTGCGGTCGAGCTCGAAGCTGAATTCGCAGCGGTGGCCGATCCCGCAGGCTACCGCGATCTCAAGGCGGCGTTGGCCGGTTCCGGCATCGAGGCCGCCGCGGGGATCGAAGCGGTGCGGGAGGCGGCCCTGTGGGAAGCGGATCTGGTGGTGTCGGCCATTGTCGGCGCGGCCGGGTTAGAACCGACCTTCGCCGCAGTCGCCGCGGGAAGGACCGTCGCCCTCGCCAACAAGGAGACCCTGGTCTGCGCGGGCGACGCGGTAGTGCGGATGGCGAAGCGCTCGGGGGCGCTGCTGCTGCCGATGGACTCGGAGCACAATGCGCTTTTCCAGGCGATCGGCGCGCGTGATCCGGACACGATCGAGATGATGACGATCACCGCGTCCGGCGGTCCGTTCCGTCAGTGGAGCGTCGAGCGCATCGCCCGAGCGACGCGCGAGGAGGCGCTGGCGCATCCGAACTGGGTGATGGGACCGAAGGTGACGGTCGATTCGGCGGGTCTCATGAATAAGGGGCTCGAACTGATCGAGGCGCATTTCCTGTTCGGCCTGCCGCCCGAGAGGCTCGACGTCGTCGTCCATCCACAATCGATCGTCCACGGCCTGATCGCTTTCGCTGACGGGTCGCTCATCGCCGGCATGGCGTCGCCCGACATGCGCACGCCGATCGCGCATTGCCTCGCCTATCCCGACCGTATCGCTTCCGGGGTTCGGCCGCCCGATCTCGCCGCGCTTGGTCGCCTGACTTTCGAGCGGGCGGACCTCGAGCGCTTCCCGGCGCTCGGCCTCGCCATCGAAGCGCTTCGAGCCGGCAGGGGCGCGCCGACCGCGCTGAACGCCGCCAACGAGGTGGCGGTCGCCGCATTTCTCGATCGGCGGATCGGCTTCGGCGACATCGCCGCGCTGGTCTCGCGCACCATCCTTGCGATGCAGGCGGCCGGCGAGCTCACCGCTCCGGCGGACGTTGCGCAGGCCCTTGCGATTCACCGTATCGCGGTCGATAGGGCGAGCGGCCTCTTGGCGTGAGCCGGTCGGTCCTGTAACAGTTACGTAATCAGCGGCCCGCCGGCGAAGGGTGAGCCGGCGCGGAGGACTTGATGGGGTTTTTGAAACCGGTTGCCGACGTCGTCGCGTGGCTGGGCTGGTACGTCGTTCCGTTCATCATAATCCTGAGCGCCATCGTGTTCTTCCACGAACTCGGCCACTACTTCGTGGCGCGCTGGCGGGGGGTGAAGATCGACGCGTTTTCCCTGGGCTTCGGTCCGGAGCTCTTCGCGCGAGTCGACTCGCGGGGCACGCGCTGGAGGGTGGCGGCGTTGCCGCTCGGCGGATACGTGAAATTTCATGGCGATGCGAATGCCGCGAGTGTTGAGAGCGGCTCGGTCAATCCAGATGTCGACCGCTCGGGTACCCTGGCCGCTCAACCTCTGCTCAGCCGCGCTGCGATTGTTGTCGCCGGGCCGGTCGCCAATTTTATCCTGGCTCTCGTGATCTTCACCGGGATGTTCATGGCCTTCGGCCGGGTGGAACACGCCGCCCGCATCGGGCGCGTCGAGCCGAACAGCCCCGCCGCGGCGGCCGGGTTCAAGGCGGGCGACCTGGTGAAGTCGATCGACGGCGATCCGATCAAGAGCTTCGAGTTCGCTGCAGGAATCGACCTTGATGAGCACTGGCCTGCCGATGAGCTTCGTCGTTGACCGCGACGGCCATGACGTCTCCTTGACGGCGACGCCCAGAGTGACGGTGGTCGATCAGGGCGTATTCGGCAAGCGCCGCATGGGTCATCTCGGCCTTGCCTCATCGGCCAATCCGAAGGACGTGCAAATCGAGCGGTGTGGGGCGGTGACCTGCGCCGTCTGGGGGGCGAAGCAAGAGTGGTTCATCGTCAGGGCGACGACCGCCTACATCGTCGGCATCTTCGCGGGCCGGGAGTTGACCGACCAAGTCTCGGGACTGATTGGCGCGGCCCAGATGGCCGGCGAGATGGCCAAGATAAGTGTGTGGGAATTGTTTAGCCTCGCGGCCTGGTTCTCGGTGTCGGTCGGGTTTATGAACCTTCTGCCGATCCCGTTGCTCGACGGCGGCCACCTCGTCTTTTACGCCTGCGAGGCGGTTCTGGGCCGGCCTTTAAGCGAGCGGATGCAAGAGATCGGCCTACGCATCGGCATTGCCCTGGTGGCGCTCCTGGTGGTGTTTACCACTTCGCACGACATTCTGCGCCTCGTGTCGAGCGGCAATTAACGTTTAGTCGACCATCTTTTCGTGTCCTCTCGGCAACGCCGTCAGGAAATGATGTAGTCTTGGCGATTAAGCGTTTGCAGGATCGGCTGAAAACTGTAAAACGCCGTTAATCGTTTCCGGCCCTTGCGCAGGGGAAGGAGTGGACGCTTCGCGTGAAGCGTCGAAAACGAAACGCCGCGGGTTGAACCGTGGACGGTTGTGAGAATCAGGCTGGCGCGGCGCGGGCGGTCGCCCGCGCGTGGCGCGACGAGGGACTATGAGCGACATGAATTGGATTCGTGGTTTTTTCAGCGCTCTGGTTCTGGCGGTGGTTATCGGCTTTGGCGCGTTCTCTTCCGTTACGCCCGCCTTTGCTGCGCAGATCGTCGTCGAAGGCCCCGCAGGCATCGACGCCTCGACCATCAAGCCCTATTTCACCGGGACGGACCCGGCTTCCATCCAGCGCGGCGTCGACGACCTCAAGGCGACCGGGGTTTATTCCTCCGTCAACGCCCGGGTGGTCGACGGCAAAATTGTCGTTTCGCTCAGCAAGGGCGCGCAAATCATCAATCGCGTTGTCTTCGAGGGCAACCGAAACATCCAGAAGGAGCAGCTCGCAGTCGAAGTGCAGTCGAAGCCGTACGCGGCCTACAACGAGGCGACGGCGGAGGGCGACATCGGCCGCATCAAGGAGGCATACAAGAAGTATGGCCGAAACGCCGCTTCGGTCACAAAGCGGCTGGTGCAGCTCCCCAACGGCCGCGTCGACCTCGTCTTCACCATCAACGAAGGCGAGAAGACCGGAATTCGCGAAATTCGCTTTGTCGGCAACCACGCGGTTTCGAATTACCGTCTGCGCAACCTGATGCAGACCAGCACGATGTTTCCTATCCTCTCGTGGTTCAAGAGCACCGACGTTTACGATCCGGATCGGCTCGCTTCCGACGAGGAAGCGATCCGCCGCTACTACATGAAGAACGGCTACGCCGATTTTCGCATCACCAACACCGACGTGGTCTATCAGGACAATCCTGCCGGATATGTGATCACGATCACGATGGACGAAGGTCCACAATACCGCGTGTCGGGGGTGTCGGTCGATTCGCACATCGCGCAAGTGAACGGTCCCGCGCTGCTGCAATTCTCCTACCTCAGGCCTGGCGACGTCTATGACGCAGGTGCGGTCGACAAGACAGTCGATGCGATGAGCCGCGACGTCGCGCGCCAGGGCTACGCCTTCTCCGAAGTCCGTCCGCACGGCGAACGGGATACCAACAACCACACGATTGCACTGCAATATTCGGTGGACAACGGGCCGAAGGTCTATATCGAGCGGATCGACATCGTCGGCAACACGCGCACGCGCGACTATGTTATTCGCCGCGAATTCGACATCGGTGAAGGCGACCCCTACAACCATGCGTTGATCGAGCGCGCCGAACGTCGCCTGAACGGCCTCGGTTACTTCAAGAAGGTCCACATCTCGAACCGTCCGGGCTCAACGCCAGACCGCGTGATCGTCGTGGTCGACGTCGAGGATCAGCCGACCGGCTCGATCAGTCTCAGCGGCGGCTATTCGACCACGCAGGGCATCATGGCGGAGCTCGCCTATACTGAGACCAACTTCCTGGGCCGCGGCCAATACGTTCGCCTCAGCGTCTCCGACGGCCAATACAGCCAGGGCTGGAAAGCTTCATTCACCGAGCCGTATTTCCTCGGCCAGCGGTTGGCCGCCGGCTTCGACGTCTATCATCAGGTCAACCTGAAGAACCAATACGCGCTGTACGAAAACTGGACGACGGGCGCCACGCTACGCCTCGGCGTCCCGATCACCGACGATCTGACGTTCCAGCCGAACTATTCCCTCTATAAGTCGAAGATCACCATTCCGAACACGACGTCGCAGCCCTATGACGACTGTTATGGTCCAAATCAGCCGTGGATCATCGGCGGAACCTTTTACGCCGTAACCCCGACGCCGTTCATCAACTGCTTGACCAACGGCGAGGCGCCGGTCGAAATCAAGCAGGCCGCGGCCCAAGGCAATATCGTGACGTCGTTGGCCGGCTTCTCGATGATTTACAACAACCTCGACAACCGCAAGGATCCGACGACCGGCTTTTTCGTCACCTATAAACAGGATTTCGCCGGCCTCGGCGGGCAGTCCGACTTCATCCGCGAATCGCTGGATGCGCGCTGGTATCATCCGATCACGGAAGATTTCGTCGGCCTGATCCATCTGCAGGGCGGCCAGATCAATGGCTTTGGCTCGCAGCCGCTCGATCTCATCAACAACTTCAATTTGGGCCCGACATTGGTGCGCGGCTTCGCGCCGGGCGGCATCGGTCCGCGCGATATCGCCAGCTCCGACAACATCCAGGGCTCGGCGCTGGGCGGGACAACCTACTACGGCGCATCTGCCGAGGTCGACTTTCCCATCTTCGGCTTGCCGAGGGAAATTGGCCTGCGGGGCGCCGTATTCGCCGACGCAGGCAACCTGATCGGCTACTCGGGACAGACCGACTTCTCGAGCTTCCTGCACTACACCTATTGCCCTGGCCAGAACGTTCTGCTTATCACTCAGCCGAGCTGCGCCAACGTGTGGGATCCGAACCTGATCCGGGCCTCGGTCGGCGTGAGCCTGCTTTGGGCCTCGCCGATGGGTCCGATCCGGTTCGACTTCGCGCTGCCGGTGAGCAAGGGCAAGTACGACCAGACCCAGGTTTTCAACTTCTCGGGCGGCGCGACGTTCTAGGACGAGAGGCGATCCCAGCTAAAGAACGGGCGCGCAGCAGGCTGGCGCGCCCGTTGTCACATCTGACGGGACCCGTTTTTGGCCAAGATCCGCTTCTTTCCACCGACCTCCGCGCCTCTGCTCGCCGAAGTCGCGGGCTGGTGCGGCGCGACGCTGGCTTCGGAGGCGGATGCCGGACGCGCAATTCTCGATGTGGCGGCGCTCGAGCAGGCCGGTCCCGGCGATCTGACCTTCCTGGACAATCCGAAATACCTCGACGCGTTCAGGGCGACGCGGGCGGCGGCGGCGCTCGTGGCGTCACGCCATGCAAAGGCGGCTCCCGCGGGCTGTGCCGTGCTTATCGTCCGGGAGCCCTATCGCGCGATGGCGATGGTGATGGCGAAGCTCTTCCCGAGCGCGGTCAAGCCAGGGTCCGTCTTCAACGAGATGGGAGTTTCGCCAGCTGCCTTCGTCCACCCCTTGGCGCGGCTGGAGCCGGGCGTGATCGTCGAGCCCGGCGCTGTGATCGGGGGCGGGGCCGAGATCGGCGCGGGCACGATCATCGGACCCCATGCGGTTATCGGTCCCGAAGTCCGCATCGGTCGGGACGGCGCGGTCGGCGCCACGACGACGATCACGGCCGCGTTGATTGGCGACCGGGTGATCATTCATCCGGGAGCGCATATCGGGCAGGACGGCTTCGGCTTCGCGCTCGGCCCGCGCGGGCATCTCAAAGTGCCGCAGGTCGGTCGGGTCATCATCCAGGACGACGTCGAGATCGGCGCGGGCGTGACGATCGATCGCGGCGCGAATCGGGATACGGTGATCGGAGAGGGCGCGAAGATCGACAATCTCGTGCAGATTGGCCACAACGTCGTCATCGGGCGTCACGCGATCCTGGTGTCGCAGTCCGGCGTGTCCGGTTCGAGCGTGATCGGCGACTTCGCCGCGCTCGGAGGACAGGCCGGCATCGCGGGGCATCTGAGGATCGGATCGGGCGCGCAGGTCGCCGCTGCGGCCGGCGTAATGACCGACATACCGGCCGGCGAGCGCTGGGGCGGGGCCCCTGCGAAGCCGATCCGCGAATTCTTTCGCGAGGTCGCCGCAGTGACGAGACTTGCAGCTGGCTCCGCCGGAGAAAAAGGCGGATCGGAATAGGTCTATGGAACCGACTGGGACGCAGAACGGAAAGGGGAACGGGATGAACGAGACCGGTCGCGTGATCGAGAGTTTCGACATTCAGAGACTCTTGAAGTCGCTGCCGCACCGCTACCCGTTCTTGCTGGTCGATCGCATCGTCGAGGCGCGGGCCGACGAGTACGGTGTCGGCATCAAGAACGTGACGGCGAACGAGCCGCAGTTTCAGGGTCATTTCCCGGGGCGTCCGGTCATGCCCGGCGTGCTCTTGATCGAGGCGATGGCGCAGACGGCGGGCGCCCTCTGCGTCGCCTCGCAGGAGAGCAGCGGCGCGCCCAGCGTCGTCTATCTGATGACCATCGACAAGGCGAAGTTCCGCAAGCCGGTCGTGCCGGGCGATCAGGTCAGGATCCACATGACCCGGATCGCCAAAAAGCGCAACATGTGGTGGTTCCGCGGCGAAGCGAAGGTCGACGGCGCGCTGGTGTGCGAAGCGGAAGTTTCGGCGATGCTGGTGCGCGAATGACCGTGCGCGTCCATCCGACCTCCGTCGTCGAGGACGGCGCGCGCCTGGGCGCGGCCGTCGAGGTCGGGCCGTTCTGCCATGTCGGACCGCAGGTGACGCTGGGCGAGGGCGTGCGCCTCGTTTCGCACATCAGCCTCGCGGGCGACACGACGATCGGCGCCCGGACCCGCATATTTCCCTTCGCCGCGATCGGCCATCAGCCGCAGGACCTCAAATACCGCGGCGAACCGGTTCGGCTCGTGGTCGGCGAGGACTGCCTCATCCGGGAAGGCGTGACGATGAACCCGGGCACCGAGGGCGGCGGTTCGGAAACGGCGGTCGGCCCGCGCTGCGTCCTGCTGGCCAACGCCCATGTCGCGCATGATTGCCGCATCGGCGAGGGCGTAATCCTGTCGAACAACGTGATGCTCGCCGGCCATTGCCAGATTGGCGACTATGCGATCTTGAGCGGCGGGTCGGCGGCGCATCAGTTCGTGCGCATCGGCGCGCACGCCTTCATCGGCGGTCTTGCGGGGGTCGAGCACGATGTGATTCCCTTCGGCATGGCGCTCGGCAATCGCGCCTCGCTCGCCGGGATCAATTACGTCGGCCTCAAGCGGCGCGGCTTTGAGCACGAAGCGATTCATGAGCTGAGGCGGGCCTACAGAATGTTGTTCGACGGCAAGGGCGCGCTGAAGGAGCGGATCGACGACGTCGCGGAGGCCTTTCCCGATCAAGAGGCTGTGCAGCAGATCATCGCCTTTCTGCGCCAGGGCGGCGATCGAGCGATCTGCGTTCCTCGCGCGGGCAAGGACGACGGGGCGTGAACGGCTCCGCTGGCGGCGCGCCCGGCGCCGCCGCCGCGCTGCCTCTCGCCATCCTTTGCGGCGCTGGCGCCTTTCCGCTCGAGGTCGCTGTAGAGGCGCGCCGGGCGGGGCGCGACCCGTTTCTGATCGGCGTCGTCGGTTCGACGGACGCGGCGATCGAGGCCTTCCCTCACATTTGGCTGCGCATGGGCGAGGTCGGCAAGCTGTTCGCCGCGCTAAGGGAGCGGGCGATTGGCGACATGGTGATGATCGGGGCGATGACGCGGCCCGAATTCGCCGATCTCAGACTCGACTGGGGCGCGGTGAAGCGCGTCGCCGAGCTCGCGCAGCTCTTTCGCCGCGGCGACAACGGCCTGCTCGTCGGGCTCGCCGGCGTCTTCGAGCGCGAAGGCGTCCGCGTCGTCGGCGCGCACGAGGTCGCCCCGCTTCTGGCGGCGCCCGCCGGCCTTCTCGGCGCGCGCCCGGTGTCGCCGGAGGACCGGTCCGACATCGCACTTGGCGCACGGCTGCTCGATGCGCTGTCGGGATTCGATGCGGGGCAGGCGGCGGTGGTCGCTGCTGGACGCGTAGTGGCGATCGAGGCGGCCGAGGGAACGGACGCGATGCTGGCCCGGGTCGCGGAGCTTCGCTCGAACGGCGCGCCTGCGGCACAGAGGGCCGGCCGGCGTGTTGGTGAAGGCGCCGAAGCGCGGACAGGATCTGCGTCTCGACATGCCCGCCGTCGGTCCGCTGACGATCGAGGGCGCGGTGAGGGCGCAGTTGCGGGGCGTCGCGCTCGCCGCCGGCCGCGTCCTGGTCGTCGAGCGTGAGCGCTGCGCGCGCGAAGCCGACGCTGCGGGGCTGTTCGTTCATGGCTTTGAGACGTGAGCGGCGGAAGTCCGGGGCCGCTCAAGATTGCGCTCGTCGCAGGCGAGCATTCTGGCGATCAGCTCGGCTTCAAGCTGATGCGCGCTCTCAGAGCCGCCGCGGGCGAGGTGGACTTCACCGGAGTCGGTGGGGAGGCGATGGAGGCCGAGGGCCTGACGAGCCTGTTTCCGATCAGCGACGTCGCGGTCATGGGCATCCTGCCGGTGCTCGCCCGCCTGCCGAAGCTTCTGCAACGCATCCGCCAGACGGCGGCCGCGATCATCGCCGCACGGCCGGACGCGCTCATCATCATCGACAGCCCCGACTTCACCCATCGCGTCGCGCGCCGGGTGCGCAGGGCGGCGCCGAACCTGCCGATCGTCGACTATGTCAGTCCGAGCGTCTGGGCGTGGCGGCCGGGGCGGGCGAGGGTGATGCGCGCCTATGTCGACTGCGTGCTCGGCCTCTTGCCGTTCGAACCCGACGCCTACGTTCGCCTCGAGGGCCCGCGTTGCGTCTATGTCGGCCATCCGCTGATCGAGCGCCTTGGTGAATTGCGTCCGGACCAGGACGAGGCGCGCCGCCGAAACGCCGACCCGCCGATCATCGTCGTGCTGCCGGGCTCGCGCCGGTCGGAAATCCGGCGACTCATGGGCGACTTCGGCGAAGCGCTGCAGGCCTTGCGCGACATGGTCGGCCCGATCCTGCCGGTTCTGCCGACCCTGCCGCATCTCGAGGCGGAGGTGCGGGCGCGCGCCGCGCGGTGGCCGCAGAAGCCGCATATCGTGCTCGGGGAAACGGAGAAGTTCGAGGCCTTCCGCACCGCGCGGGCCGCGCTCGCGGCGTCGGGAACGGTCACGCTCGAACTGGCGCTCGCCGGTGCGCCGATGGTCGGCGCCTACAAGGTCGGGATCGTCGAGGAGCAGCTCAAATATCTGATCAAGGTCCCCTCGATCCTGCTCCCCAATCTCATCCTCGGCGAGAACGCGATTCCCGAGAAATTGCAGCGGGACTGCAACCCGGCCGCGCTCGCCGCGGCGCTCGCCGCCGTCATGCGCGACGGCCCGGAGCGGGCAGCGCAGATCGAGGCGCTGGCGCGGCTCGACGGGCTGATGCGGCTCGACGACGGCGAGCCCCCGAGCGCCCATGCCGCGCGCGCGGTGCTGAAGACGATCGCGGCGCGGACCTGAACGCTCGGGCCCGCGTCCTGTTCCTCCCTGTTAACAGGCAGAAAAAAATCGGAAACCCGCTTTCTTGCCCGGCAGCAGTTGCACAAAGACATTTATTTACAAAGGCTTTCGACGAGATCCGGATGTGCGCCGCAGCCAAAGAACAGGGAGCGAAACAGGAAACAGGGAGGTAATTCGCGCTTATCAGGGAGGTAATTCGCGCTTAACAGGGGAGGGAGCAGGTGGCGAAACAAGAGGAGCCGGCTCCGCCGTAGCGTGCTCGTGCGCGCTGGTGAGAATAACGTCATATCTATCTGATTACAAAGAAGTAATGCCTTCTTGATCGATTTTGACTCTTGACGACGCGGCAGTGTGAATAGAATGCGGGCGAGTTTGGACAAAACCCGGAATCCAAACCCAGGCCGCATCGCAGAAAGCCCTGCCCGTCTCCAGGCAGGGCCGCATGCGAAAAGGAAGCGGGTCGGCTCACATCTGCGTCAGCGAGCCGTGGCCCTTCGGCGTCTTCATGCTCTCGCAGGTTCCCTTGGCGACGTATTTCCAGTGATGCGGATCGTAGTCGACGGTCGAGGTGCCGGCGCACGACGTGCCGGCGCCGGCGGCGCAATCGTTCTTTCCGGCGAGCGCGACGCCGTAGCACTTGTCGGCGCCGGGTTGCATCGGCGCGGGACCGGCCTTGGCGGCGGTGGCGAGCGCGCCCGCAAGCGAAGCGGCCAGGGCTGCGGCGGTGATGGCGGTCTTGGCGTTCATGGCGGTAAATCTCCCTATTCCTGCAATGACTTATGGTCGGGCGCGGCGGGCTGCCGGGCCGATCGGCGGAGCCTCTCGGCCCTGCGACGATCATTCGCCCCCCATGCGCGGAGGTTACCCTTCGCTTCGATCACGAATTCGTGATCGACTGGTGGCCCCTCTCCGCCAAAGTCGCCGGGCTTGAACGCAGGAAGGCGGGGCCCTACATTAGCAACCTCTAAATAAGGGGCTTCGAAAATGTCCGAACCGATCCATGCCGTCTGCCCGCACTGCAACGCCGTCAACCGTGTCGCGCCCGACCGTCCGGCCGCCGAGGCGGTGTGCGGATCGTGCAAGCAGCCGCTGTTCTCCGGCCATCCGATCGCGCTCACGAGCGAGACTTTCGACAAGCACATCGAGCGCAACGACATGCCGGTCATCGTCGATTTCTGGGCGGAATGGTGCGGCCCGTGCCGGGCGATGGCGCCGATCTTCGACCGGGCGGCCAAAGAGCTCGAGCCCCGCGCCCGCTTCGCCAAGCTCAATGTCGACGAGGAGCCGGCGATCGCCGCCCGCTACGGCATCCGCGGCATCCCGACTTTGATCGTGTTCGACCACGGCAAGGTCGCCAAACAGCACGCTGGGCTGGTGAATATCGACTTTTTGCGGGGGCTCGCACGCTGAGCGACATAGCTCGGGGTCGCGGAGTATGCGCCGTATGGAAAGGCGGCGGAAGAAACCTGCACGCGGGTGCGAGTACATAGGGACTGGATTTATCCGCCTCCTACGTTTCTCGCGTTGGTTATGGCGGCATCGTGAGAACCCCAACTCCCTTGGAGAACTACCTCGTTCCTTCTGCCATTTGCTCGGAGGGTTTCGCGACCAGAAGCGCCCAATCGCCGGATACAGCAACACCGACTTCTAACTCCCCTTCGCCTCCAAGAAGCTCCATGAGTGCGAAGCCATCGTCGTGTTGGACCACGATCATCCCTTGATTTCGTGAGACGAATATCACCTGAGCGCTTGCCCGTGCTCGTCCTCGAATTTAGTCCGTGAGTTTGCCGAAAGCTCAATTCGCGTTAGATTGATATCATCATTTGGGCTCCTCCGCCGATGGCGGCATTGAGGCATGCTCGGGGCGTGGGATTGTGCTTGAGGCCGGCGAGGTGGAACCACCTGAGGTAGCTGTCGAGGTATTTTGTGGCAATGCCGCGACGGGGGCGCAGGAAGGTTTTGAGGCTCTCATGGCGACTGTTGACGGTCTGGATGTGTAATTCGCCGCGGACGCGTTCACCTTTCGACTGGTTGAGCGCTTCATGGCTGACGCCGAGGGCGGCGGCGCAAGGCGGGTAGACGTTATTGCCGTCGGTGACGAGCAAGGTGTCCTTACCCAGAATGGGCGCGAGCACCGGCTTGATGGTCTGGGCGGTCACGGCCGAGAGGACGGCGCTGATGGTGGCGCCGCTCCGGTCGGCGGCCACCAGGATCGGCGTCTGTTCGTCCGAAAGGCCGCGCTTGGCTGCTTTTCCGCCCCGCCTGCGAGCCTTGCGACCGAGGCGACGCTCGCCCTTACAGCTTGATAATATATAGGTTTCGTCGACTTCGACGATGCCGCTCAACAGGCGCGTGGGGTTCTTGGCGGCGCGCAGGAAGCGATGTCGCCAGCGGAACGCCGTGCTCACCGCCACCCCGCACCGCTCGGCCGAGGCGGCCACCGTCTCGCCCTCGCTCAACGACTGACCAAAATCAAGCCAGCGTTCCTTCTTGCGCAATCGGGCCAGCGGCGTTCCGGTCAGCGCATTGAAGCTTCTGCGGCAATCCTTGCAGCGGAAACGGCGCAGGCCGTCGGTTCGGCCCCCGCCCACCGACGCCCCGCCGCAGTGCGGACAGCGCCGCGCCTCGCCCAAGCGCTCCTCGATCGCCGCCGCCACCGCCGCTCTGGGCTGCCGGCCGGCCAGCACCGCCTCGAGCTCCTGGCGCTGCTTTGCCGTCAGACCGTCGATCTCCGCCAGCCACGCTCGAAACATCCCCTGATCCATCGCTATCCCCTGTCAATCCATAATAAATCGTAGCACAAACAGGCCACCTCAATCTAACGCTAATTGAGCCTTGCCGAAACTTACCGACCTACTATAGCCCGACCGTCGATTTTTTTTCAGCCGGAAACCTCGCTTGCAGCACTCGCGATTTTGCGCATCGCGACAACAAGGGCATGGCCCTTTTGTAATCTGGACTTTGGGCTCTCCCGATAGGACTCTAACAGGCGACGCAGGATGTCATCGCGATCGGCTTGCAAAATCAAGGCTCGCAAAGGATCATTTGGAACAGAATTCTGGAACGACGCCGAGCGGGAGCCATGGAAGTTTACCCCACCCGTACGGACCCTTGCCGCGCCTTCTCATGAACGAAAGCGGCGGCTCTGCGAACCACGACGAGCAAATTTCCGGCTATGTTTTCCGTGAGGACGACAGCTCCGGTCATGTCGCCGCAGAGCGAAAGGCCAGCCTCCATAATTCCCGCCATGGCCGCAGGCCGCGAGATCACCGCGCTGGCCTTAAGCGGCCTTTCCCTGTCCGAACTCCACATGCTTGAAAGCATGCGCAACCCTATCGACTTCCGCAAAATCCGAAGACTCCCGACGCCATTGGTCCCGCAAGGTTTTCGGCTTTTTTGGCCGCGTCACGTAATCGACCGAGTGAAACACGGCGACGCAGGCCAAGAAGGCGTGCCGGACGGAGGCCGGCCGCTCCTCAAAGTCCTGCACGGTCGGATCGACGATTCCGTGCAGATAATGGGTCAGGCTCTTAGTCGAGTATTTCAAGGAAGGTCACGCATCGACATAGGGATTGTTCGCCGTAGCATATTCTGCAGCGACCCTCATTTGAACATTCCAAACCCCGGACCTTTAGGGGGAGTGAGCACGCGTCACCCGTCAGGTCAGAGTGGGGTCGGCTGGGTCCGGGCAAGGTCGCGACAATTGCGGGAAGCGAATGGAATCGGGCATCTATCTTTCCAGCGCCAAACGCCATACTCATCAGAATGAGCGTCACCGCCGGCCAAATCACCCAGCGTATCAGGCCCGCTCCTAAGCCGCCATACCTTCGCGCATGCCGGACTCGGCGAAAAACCATCGCATGACGCCGAGGCCCGCCAGAGCGCCGGCCAGCTGGGCGAGGATGAACATGGGGACATCGACCGGCGCGATTCCGGAAAAGCTGTTGGTCAGCGCGCGGGCGATCGTGACGGCCGGGTTGGCGAAGGAGGTCGACGCGGTGAACCAATAGGCCGCCGTGATGTAGAGGCCGACGGCGACCGGAATCGCCTCGCTCTTGAAGCGCGACACCGCGAGTATGGTGACGATCAAGCCAAAGGTGGCGACGAATTCCGCGAACCATTGCGCCGGGCCGGTGCGCGCCTTGACCGCGAGTTCGAACAACGGCACATCGAACATGGCGTGCGCCACAAAAGTCTCGATGCAGCCGCCGATGATTTGCGCCACGGCGTAGGGAAGGAACTCGCGCCACGGATGATCCTTGCGCAGGCTCATCACCAGCGACACCGCCGGATTGAAATGCGCGCCGGAAATCGGCCCGAGCGCCAGGATAAGCACCACCAGAATAGCGCCGGTCGGAAGAGTGTTGCCGAGCAGCGCGAGTGCGACGTTTCCGCCCGCCAGCCTCTCGCCCATGATCCCCGAGCCGACCACCGTCGTAACCAAAAGTCCGGTCCCGAGGCATTCGGCCGCGAGGCGCTTGGTGAACGAAAAGTTCACGCGCTCGCCACGCGCCGCCCGGTGTCGTCGATCACCTGCTCGCCGTCTTCCTTGATGAATTGGCCGCGTTGCGGCGGCAGCAGGTCGAGAACCCCCTCCGACGGGCGACACAGGCGCACCCCCTTCGGCGTCACCACGAGCGGCCGGTTGATCAGGATCGGGCGCCCCTCGATCGCATCGAGCAGCGCTTCGTCGGAGATCGACGGATCGCCGAGGCCGAGCTCGCGAAACGGCGTCCCCTTCTCGCGCAGGATCTGGCGCACGGTCAGACCGGCGCGCTCCAGCAATTGCGTCAGAAGGAGCCGCGTCGGCGGGCATTTGAGATATTCGATAACGTGCGGCTTGACCCCCGAATTGCGGATCATCGCAAGCACATTGCGCGACGTTTCGCATGCCGGGTTGTGATAGATGATGACATCCATCACGCGACCTCCGGTCTCGGCTTTGTCGCGCCCTCGAGTTGCCCGATCTCCCGCAACTTGGCGTTGAGCGCCATCTTGTCGAGGCCGGTGCACAAGAACGTGAACAGGATCAGGCATTGGCGGGCTCCTTGCCGCAAGTCGAAGCAGCGTCGCAGGCGGGCGCGTTCATGCCGCCGCACAGCTCCGGGCGCCCCTGGCAGCAGTCCCGCATGATGAAGTCGATCAGCGCGCGCATCCCGGGGTAATCGGTCGCGTAGATGATCTGGCGCTGCCGGCGAGTCGCTCGGATCAGGCCGGAGCGCTCGAGTTCCTTCAGGTGGAAGGAGAGCGTCGGGGCCGGCACGGACAGGGCAACGCCGATTTCGCCGGCCGGCATGCCGGACGGCCCCTGCTGCACCAGAAGGCGGAATACGGCCAGGCGGGTCTCGTGCGCCAGAGCAGAGAGACAGGACAAAGCTTGCTTTTCTTCCATAATTCAATAATAATCGAAATGATTAGCCGACGCAAGGGGAAGGCCTGGAGGAAATCATGCAAGGCGCCGACCCGGTGCGGATCATGGTGCGCGAGCGCTACGGCGCGATTGCGCGGAAGGCGGGAAGTTGCTGCGCGCCGTCCTGTTGTGGGCCGGAGCTGGCCCCTGACGGGCTGAGCGTGATCGGCGACGCCTATGAAGGCGTGGCGGCACGCATCGCCGCGGCCGGAGCGGCCGCCGCGACCGTCGATCCGCACCGCGCGGAGGCCGACCCGCAGCTCGCCCGGCTGCGCTATCCCTCGAACCGCCTGGCGAACGTGAGCGACCTCAAGCCGAACGCGCCCTTGCAGGTGGCGTACCCCGATGCTGAGCGCCCGGCGTCCTTTTGAAGCTTGGCAGCAAAATCCGAAGCGGCGTCGGGCCAGACGGCGACATCGTCGGCTTCACGACGGTGTGCCCGCACAAGGGTTTCCCACTCAGCGACAACCCGTCTGACAAGACGCTGAATTGTCCTGGCCACTATTCACGCTTCGAATGCGAAAACGGCGGTCCGAGACTGCCAGGCCTTGCTTAGCCGCCACGTTCGGCGCGGCGGGATCGAGCGCCTTCACCGAGATCAGTGTCGCCGCGCCTGCGCCGACGAGTCCGAGCCAGTCCGTATCGGTGTCGGCGGCGGCGAGAGAGCCGAGGATGCGGGAATGGGTCGAGCCGTGATGGCGCAGCGGCAGCAACGAGACCTCGACGGCGACCGGGCCCAGTCCCGGGGGTCTCGCTTCCGCGCCGAGCAGGCAGGGCTGCGCCGTGTCGGCGACGCGCTGAAGAACCGACACGATCTCGGAGCGATCCGTCTCGCGCCAAAGCTTCAGGAACGAAAGCCCGCGTAGCTCCCTCAGGAACAGCGCATTGACCCGCGAGCCGCTGATGCGGAAGGGAAACCCGATTCCAGCGTCAAACTCGAGGACGAACGTGTCAGCCAGAACGCTTCGGATCGCGCCGGGTTCGACGTCGTTGCGCTCTGGCGCGTTCCGCCCGGCCCTCAGAGCGTTCCAATATGCGTAGAGCTCGCTCGAGACCGCATGTCTCATTATCTTCTCCAGTCAGGCGCGGCCGCCGCCTGTCCCGATACGAAACAGATCGGGTGATCGCGTCTGCCCTTGCGTGAAGCAGCATGGACCGTGCCGTCCCGGCATGGGACAAGGCGTTCAGACCGGATCGATGTCGGCAGGCTCGGCGTTCAGCGCCGGTCGATTTCATCGCGCTTGCAGTCTGTCGCGATTTCCGCCATGGCGCCGTCTGATCGAAAGGCTTTGACAATCATGGATCGCGCGCCGGGCGGCCCTTCTTCGCGTCACGAACCGATATTCGACCTGCCGGCTGTCGTCCTCGCGCTCGCGCTGGCGTTCATCGCGATCTATGCGGCGTTCGCCTGGGCGTCTCCCCGTTTCCAGGACCTTATCATCGACCGGTTCGCCTTCGTTCCGGGCCGATTGACCGTCTGGCTGTGGCCTGGGGAGGCGATCAAGCTTCTGCTTAGAGCGAAGACCGATCCAGTTGCGCTCGAGCAGGCGCGGGCCATGCGCGACCTGCACGCCTTTAGCGGCGGCCCAAGGCTTTGGACCTTGCTGACCTACGCGTTCCTGCACGGCTCGTGGACGCATGTTCTCTTCAACACGATCTGGCTCGTCGCCTTTGGGCCGCCCGTGGCGCGTCGTTTTGGGACAGCACGATTTCTGGTCTTCGCGGCTGTGACGGCGATTATCAGCGGGCTCGCTCAGTGGGTCAGCTCGCCGATGGAGTTTGCGCCCCTCATCGGAGCCTCGGGCGCCGACTCCGGGCTGATGGGGGCCGCCACCCGGTTCATTTTCCAGCCCGGCGGACTGCTCGGCGAGTCGGGCTTCAAGGGCTTCGGCGCGGCGGAGACGGTGCCGGCCGCGTCCCTACGCGGGATTTTGGTCGATCGGCGCGCGCGTATTTTCCTGGTCATCTGGCTCGTGACGAATTTCGTCTTCGGCGCATTCGCACGGCCGCTCGGCCTGTCGGACATGCCGGTGGCCTGGGTCGCCCATCTCGGCGGATTTTTCGCGGGGATCGTCCTCTTCCCCCTGTTCGACAATCCGCCGCGTCCGCCGGCGACGCCGCCCTATTGATCGTCGGCCTGCTTGGCCGACGCCTCGGCTGCGGTCGGCAGGCGTGCGAGCATATTGATTAGAGCCCGGTCGGCGAGGACAGCCACTCTTTCCTTCGGCTTCAACCAGGCGCAGGCGTCCTCGATCGTCTCGGCGTCGTTCAGTTTGACCGCAGCCACCGCCTCGTCGACGTCCACATCGCCGAGCCGATGCCGAGGCTTCTCCGGAAGGAACGCTTCGTGGACGGCGCGCAATTCCGGGTCGCCGTGGATGGCGAGCAGCGCGTCCTCGTGATCGTGCCCGGCGCGAGCCAATTCGTCGGAGAGGGCGTTCGCACGCTGGACGACTTCCGGCGGCGATGTCTCTTCGGGCGTGCGCAGGAGCCCTATCCGCTTCAGTCCGACACCCAGCCACAATTGCCCGCTCGCCCACGAGAGCGGAATGGACAGAAGGAGCCCCGCGATCGTCGGCGACATCCACAACACGAGCGACGGGGAAATCAGCGCCGCGGCGAACAAGGTGATCAGGCCGAGCAACGCGTGCGCGCGGTGGCGGCGCGCGATGCTCCGGAACGGGATCGATCCGTCGTCGCGTCGCTGCGGACTCCAGCCGGTGTCGCGTCCGGAGAGAATCTGCGCCACCGAGCCCGACTGGATGAGCATCATGATCGGCGCGATCGCGGCGGAAACCACGATCTCAAGCAAAGTCGATGCGATGAGCGCGATCGCCCCGCCGGAACCTCTGCGGGTTGGACCGTCGAAGAGCGCAACGATGAGGCCGAGGAACTTTGGCGCGAGCAGGATCCCAATGGTCAGCACGAACAATTGCAGCGCGCGTTCGTAGTCGAACCGCGGCCATGCCGGAAACAGCGAAAATTCGGCAGTGAAATACTCTGGCCGGATGTAGTGCGACTGCAGCACCAGCACGATGCCGACGATGAGCTGCGCCATCCAGAGCGGCGAGGCGAGATAGCCCATGATGCCCGTAAAGAAGTGCTGGCGGGTCGCCGCCACGAATCCCCTCGCTGCGATGATGCGCGAGTGCTGGAGATTGCCCTGGCACCATCGCCGGTCGCGGGCCGCGACGTCGATCAGCGAGGGGGGACTCTCCTCATAGCTGCCACCGAGAGTCGGCAGCATGTAAACCGAATATCCAGCGCGACGCATGAGCCCGGCCTCCACGAAATCGTGGCTTAGAATGTGGCCGCCGAACGGCGGCCTGCCGGGGAGATCCGGCAGCCCGCAATGATCAGCGAATGCCCGGGTCCGGATGATGGCGTTGTGGCCCCAGTAGTTGCCGTCGCGCCCTATCCACGCGGTAAGACCCGCAGCGATGACCGGACCGGCGATGCGGGCTGCGAATTGCTGCAGCCGTGCGAACATCGTGTTGCGGTTGACGATAAGGGGCAGGCTCTGAATGATGCCGCTGTCCGGGTCCGCCTCCATCGCCGCGGCCAGGCGCACGACCGCCTCGCCGGACATCACGCTGTCGGCGTCGAGCACCAGCATGTGCGGATATTGGCCGCCCCAGCGGGTGACGAAGTCGGCGATGTTGCCCGCCTTGCGGCTCGAATTCTTGCGCCGCCGGCGATAGTAGATTCGACTGTTCGGCAGCCTCTCGCGCATCGCGACGAACGCGCGCTCTTCCGCGATCCAGACGTTGGCGTCGGTCGTGTCCGACAGGAGGAAATAGTCGAACGCGGAACCGAGGCCGGTGCGCTCGACGTCTTCGATGATCGCCTGCATAGCGCCGAAGACGCGCGAGGGGGCCTCGTTGTAGATCGGCATCACGACCGCCGTCCTTTCCGACAGCGAAGCCGGAAGCGGTTCGCGCTTATGCGAATGCACGATCAGCCAGACGAAGCCGACAAGACTGCCGGTGAACGAGAGCGCGACCCAGGAGAAGGTGATGACGAACAGGACGACCATCACCCATTCGAGCGAGGTCGGCGTGGTGACGCCGACAACCTTGTACATCTGATAGGCGCCGTAGGCGGTGATCGCGACGGCGCCGCCGAACACGACGAGGCGGGCGAGGGCCGTGGACGGGTCGAAGCCCGGGTTCACCCATTCCCGCCGCTCGCTGCGAGAAAACCGGCGAAAGGACTGCGCCGGCATGGCGAGCGGGGCGTAGCCCGGCATCGATGCGCCGAGGGACGAGCCCGGCGACAACCCGGCTACGTCGGGAGACTCGATCCGACGGACCGTCACGCTGTCCATCGATAAAGCCATGTCTCGCTGACCGCCTGACTGTCTATCTTGAGCACGAGCCGAAGCTCGGAATAGGTCTCCGATCCGATATCGAGGTCGAAGACGATACGGACCGATCGCCTGTCTTTGTAGGGGAAGAGCCTGACTGAACCGACCTTGCCCGGGTTGGCCTGGACATCCGCCTGGGCGGCCGCGGCTCTCTGTGGGTCGGCAAACGCGTCGCCGGTCATTTCGACGGCGAATCGCGGCCGGCTGCCCAACTTCCCGGCGCGGCTCGAGGTGCAAACGGCGAGCGGAGGCTTCGACGGCGGCGTCCAGCACCAGAACTGACGGTAGGCCAGCGATCGGCTTGTGCCGGCCGCCATGCCTGTTTTCAGCCGCCACTGGGCGATAACGTTGGCGTTGGCCTCCGACGCGGCCGGAATTTCGAGCAGCCGCACGTCGCCTTCGCCCCAGTCGCCGATCGGCTCGATCCACAGCGTCGGCCGCAGCTCCCACCGACCTTCGTCGTCGTAGAAGGCGTCGAAGCTGCGGGATCGCTGCAGCAGTCCGAAGCCGCGCGGGTTGACATCCGAAAAGGCTGAAACCTGAAGCGTTTCGCGGTTGCACACCGGCCGCCACAGCCACCCCTCCTTGCCGGAGAGGACCTGAAGGCCGGTAACTTCGTAGACCGCCGCACGCCAGTCGTCCGGGCGCCGGCGATCGAGGGGGCCGAAGAGGTAGTTCGCCGCCATACCGCCGATTCCGAGCTTGTCGGTCGCGACTCGCGCGATCAGCGTCATCTCGGTGTCGATGATGGTGGTCTCGAGCGGCCGAATGGTGAAACGGAACGCGCCGGTCACGCTCTCCGAGTCGAGGAGCGCGTACATGGTCAGTGTGTCCGACGCGGGCGCCGGCTTTTCGACCCAAAACTCGCGAAACAGCGGAAACTCCTCGCCGGGTTCGTCGCCGGTGCGGATCGACAAGCCGCGCGCCGTCACGCCAAAATTCTGGCCTCGCGCGCGTGACCGGTAGAAGCTTGCGCCCTGAAAGATCGCGGCGTCCTGAAAACCCTCGTCCGACGCCTTCAGAATGCGCAGGCCGGAGAACCCGAGATCGCCCATCGCGGGCGGCGGCTGCATCTTGCCGAAGTCGAAGTCGGCCGGGTCGTAGATGACCCGCTGGGAAAGGCCTTTTTCCACGATGTTGATGATGATCGGCGTCGTAAAGACGAAGCCGCGATGCAGCGGCTCGAGAGAAAAGCCGATCTTCTCGTCGGCCCAGATCGCGGTCCCCGGGACACGGCGGATTAAGGCGTATTGCTCGAAATTGAGTCCGGAAAAGATGCTTGGCAAGGGCGCGCTCGGCGCCTTGAACGGGGCGGCGGCGAGCCGGATCGCGGCCTTCAGCACGGTGTCGGCGGCGAACGGGACCGGAGAGGCCAGCGGTTCGGCCGCGGCCGGGCTGCCGCTCGCTGGCGCGCCCGCGGCCGCGAACGCCCCGCCGAGCGCCAGTCCCAAGAATTCGCGACGTTGTGGTCCCGCCATGGCGCCGTTCGTTTGCTCGTCGTCGGTCGCGGCGCGGAGGAGCGGCCCGGACCAGCGTAGCGTCTCCGATAGAATGACAAATCAAAGCATTGCGGGGAAGTGCGCGTCGTCGCGCCGCGCGCCGCCCCCGTCACGCGAGAAGTTGTATATGCTTTTTTGCGGCGCAGCGAGACGCATTTTGCCTCGGGAGTTTCGCTTAGCCGGCGACGGCGGCTAGAACCCTCGCGGCGCCTTGCATATTAACGCGCGCGAGGGCGATTCGGACGCAAGGAGCCAGGACCCCGAGCGCTCGATACGCCGCGACACCGGAGCGATTGCATGGATTCGACCCGCACCTGCCTCACGATCGTCCTTGCCGCCGGGGAGGGCGTGCGCATGCGCTCGCGCCGGCCGAAGGCGCTTCATGAGATCGCCGGCCGACCGATGCTCGCCCACGTCCTTGCGGCGGTGCGCGCGGCGGGCGCAGGCGACGTCGCCGTCGTCATCGGTCCGGGTCAGGACGACGTCGCCGCCGAAGTCGTGAAGGTGATCCAGGATGCGAGCGTGTTCATCCAGAGCGAGCGGCGGGGCACCGCCCATGCGGTTCTGGCGGCACGCGACGCGATCGCGCGGGGCTACGACCAGATTCTGGTCACCTACGCCGACATTCCGCTCCTGAGGGGGGTCACCCTGTCGGCCATGCGAGGCGCCCTCGCCGAAGGGACTGAGCTCGTCGCGCTTGGCTTCGCCGCGGCCGACGCGACCGGCTACGGCCGGCTTATCGAGATCGCCGGTCGGCTGGTCGCGATTCGCGAACACAAGGACGCGACCCCCGACGAGAAGGCGGCCCGGCTGTGCAACGCCGGCCCGATCGCCTTCGGCGGCGCCGAAGCCCTGTCGATGCTGGAGGCGGTGAAGCCGGAAAATGCGCAGAACGAATATTACCTTACCGACCTCGTCGAGATCGCCGCCGCGCGCGGGCTCGTCGCGCGCGCCCTCGAAGTCGATGAAGCCGAAGTCATGGGCGTCAACGACCGCGTCCAGCTCGCCGCCGCCGAGGCGACGATGCAGACGCGGCTCAGACGCCGCGCCATGAGCGAGGGCGCGACGCTCGTCGCGCCGGAAACGGTCTTTCTGTCGTGGGACACGAAGATCGGGCGAGACGTCTTGATCGAGCCGCATGTGGTCGTCGGCCCGGGGGTGGTGATCGAGGACGGCGCCGTCATTCACGCCTTCACCCATCTGGAGGGCGCCCGGGTCGCGGGTGGGGCGGCGGTCGGCCCCTATGCGCGCCTCAGGCCCGGCGCCGACATCGCGGAGAAGGCGAAGATCGGCAATTTTGTCGAGGTGAAGAAGTCCTCGATCGAAGCGGGGGCCAAGGTCAACCACCTGAGCTATATCGGCGATGCGCGGGTCGGCGCGAACGCCAACATCGGCGCCGGCACGATCACCTGCAATTACGACGGCTTCGGAAAGCACCGGACGGACATCGGCGCCGGCGCGTTCGTCGGCTCGAACTCCGCGCTCGTTGCGCCGGTCCGGATCGGCGACGGCGCCTATATCGGCTCGGGTTCGGTCATCACCAAGGACGTCGAGCCGAACGCGCTCGCCGTCGCCCGCGCCCGACAGGAGGCCCGGGCCGGCTGGGCCAAAGCGTTTCGCGCGCGACACAAGAAAGGGTGAGGCCGGCGGCCGACGTCCGGTCGGGCGCCTGCGGTCTCCTGCGGTCGAGACGCGCCGCGAGCGGCGAAAATTCCCTGCGGGCAGGGATTTCGGCCGTTTTGCGGAGGAGCCGTAACCAAAAGCCGTTTGATCACCATATGTTGCGATGAAATTTCGAATTTTCCAATTTTCGCAACAGGCAACAGAGGCAAAAGTCGCGTCTGCGGAGAAGGCAGCCAGAACCGGCGCATTCGTTCCGAGCCGTGCTTCGAATTCCCCAGGGACGCACGTCCCGCGAAGGGCGCAGGCGGTGACGCCGCGCCCCGCTCAACTGGAATCAATCACCCTAGCCAAGGCAATCAGCGATCGCGCAAGCGCAAACAAAGCGACGGGAACGATTTGCCTCCGATAGCGTTAGGTGCGGGTTCAAGTGACGCCGCCGCGCGAACACAGTATTGTCGCCTTGCGCCTTATTTGCCGATCCTCATCGCGGGACGATCGCGCGTGCGCGCGGAAAGTGAAGCCGAGAACCGGCTAAAGCTTCGGGAGGCGGACCGATGTCCATAGCGCTACAGCGAAGCGGCGACACAGACATCGCCGAGATGCCGAATCGGCTTCGCCCCCAGTCGGATGGCGAAGACCTATCGCCCGCTGAGCGCCATCAAGCGCTAAAGGCCGCTGAACAGCGATGCGCGCGCCTCGAGGCGGATCGGCTCCGTCTCGAGGCGATCCTGGAAGGGTCCCGAGACTCGATCTGGAGCTGGAACACCGACGGGATCGTCGTCTGGTGGAACGCGGCGGCCGAAAAGCTGCTCGGCTACGCCGCCAACGAAATCGTTGGGCAATCCCTCCTTAAACTCGTTCGCGCCGAACGACATGACGCCGCGCGCGCCATCATCACATCCGTCGGCAAGGGGGCGTGGTACGAGCAGCACGAGACCGTGAGAATCCAAAAGGATGGCAGTCTTGTCCCGGTCGAATTGACCGTCTCGCCGATCGCCGACGCGGAAGGCCGCATTGTCGGCGGCTCGACTGTCTGCGGGGGCATTGCCGAGAGAAAACAATTCGAGGCGTCCCTCTCGAAGCGCATGGGCGAACTGACAGCCCTCTTTCAATTCACTGAGAGGCTGCATAGCGCAAAATCACTTGAGGCCGTCTATTCTGCCGCGCTCGACGCCATCGGAGACGCGCTCGGCTGCGACCGGGCCTCGGTGCTGTTGTTCGACGCGGCAGGCGTCATGCGATTCGTCGCCTGGCGTGGCCTCTCGGACGCCTACCGCAAGGCCGTCGACGGTCACTCTCCCTGGAAGCCCGACGCGAAGAAGTTCGCGCCGATCTACATCAGCGACATCAATGCGGCCGATGAGCCGGATTCCCTCAAAGAGATGATCAAGGCCGAAGGGATCCGGGCGCTGGCCTTCATCCCGCTGATCGCCAGAGGGAGGCTGATCGGCAAGTTCATGACCTACTACTCGGACGCACACGCCTTCTCCGAGGATGAAATGGGTCTGGCGAACACGATCGCGCGCCAGCTCGCCCTCGCGGTTGTCCACCAATTCGCCGCGGAGGACCTGCGCCAATCCGAAGAACGTTTCCGACTCATGTCGGAGCATGCGCCGGTTATGATCTGGATGAGCGACGCCCAGAACCACTGCCTGCACCTCAACCGGATGCTGCGGGATTTTTGGGGGGTCGACGAGACGGACATTCCAACCTTCAACTGGCAGTCCACCATGCATCCGGAGGATGCGCACCGAATCGGCATTAGCATGATGGAAGCGGTGAGCGCCCGCGCTCCAGTCACGGTCAAGGGGCGTTACCTGAACGCCAATGGCGCCTATCGCATCCTGAACACCAACGCCCAGCCGCGCTTTTCCGCCGAGGGTGAATTTGTCGGCATGATTGGCGTTAACGTCGACGTCACGGAACGCGACGAAGCGGAGGCCGAGCGGGAACTCTTGATTGCGGAACTCAATCACCGGGTCAAGAACACGCTCTCCGTCGTTCAGAGCATCGCGCACCAGACATTTCGCGAAACCGAGACGACGTCCGACGCCCGAAAGGCGTTCGAGGGCCGTCTGATCGCTCTGGCGATGGCGCACAACCTGTTGACCGAGCTCAACTGGGAGCACGTCTCGCTCGAGCAGATCGCCAGGGTGGTCCTCAATGTGACGGAAGACGGCTCGGGACGCATCCGGATCTCGGGACCACGCGTGATGCTGCCGCCCAAGGAAGCGCTCGCCGTCACCATGGCGCTGCACGAGCTTTGCACCAACGCGATGAAGTATGGCGCGCTATCCAACGAAGTCGGCCGGGTCGACATCGAATGGAGCCGGAGCGCCGGTCCGCGCCTCAGGCTCGCGTGGCGGGAAAGCGGCGGCCCTCGCGTCTCTTCGCCGAAGCGCCGCGGGTTCGGTTCGCGCCTGCTCGAACGCTCGTTGGCTGCCGATCTCGACGGCGAGGTGCAGCTTGCCTTCGAGCCGTCCGGGCTCGCCTGCCTGATCGACGCGCCGCTTTCGACAGATCGGGACGCGCGCCAATGAGCCCACTTCCCGGCAAGCGGGTCCTCGTTATCGAGGACGAGGCGATCATCGCCGCCTTGCGGCGAGCCTCAGCGAAGCAGGCGGGGCGATTGATTTTTCAAACAGCACCGTCTGAAACTATAGCCGGTATGCGGGCTTTTGCACCGAAAGGCGTTTCGTAAACGCCATTTGTATACATGAAATCAAGATATTGACCATACACGAGGGTTAGCCGCGCGGGGCCGGCTGCAGGACGCTCCACCCGTCGCAGACCCCCACGGCGCTCATCAAGAAATCCGCCTGCCGATGTCGCACAGACCTCGATCGCCTCCTTGCGCGGCAGGCCCCCCGTCGATGGCCGTGTCCAGATCTGGGGCCTCGATCAGACGGGAGGAAAGACAATTGAGCGGCGCGCGTTTCGACAGGGGTGCAAAAGAAGCTCCACATCCCCGGGTCGACGGACGACCGCGGACCCGCTGGAACGGGACGGGAACAATTTTCTCGGCGCCGCGTTTTTCCGCCCATTCACGGACATCCTCGGACGGCCAATGTCAGACTGAACTCCCGAAAGCGCCGCTTTATGGCGCGAGTTCGGGCGCAGAGGCGATTTGCCACACGGGGCGTTGGCTTAACTTTCGTCGCAAGACAGCTCAAAACCCCGGCTTGTGCGTTGCGGCAAAGCGCGGTTTCTGGCATGAGGCCGCCCATAAATGCGGCGCGGGTGCGCAAGCAGACATCAGGGGGCTGTTCGCCATGCTGTTGGGTTTGATCATTCTGTGCGGACTGCTTTCCATCGTCTATGGGGTCTACACGGTCATTAGCGTGATGTCGGCCGACGCCGGCTCCCAGCGCATGCAGGAGATCTCGGGCGCGGTCCGCGAAGGGGCGCAGGCCTATCTGAAGCGCCAGTACACCACCATCGCCGGGGTCGGCGTCGTGGTCTTCATCGGCCTCGGTCTCTTGCTCTCCTGGACGGTCGCCGCGGGCTTCGCGATCGGCGCCATCCTCTCCGGCTCGGCGGGCTTCATCGGCATGAACGTGTCGGTCAGGGCGAACGTGCGCACCGCCCAGGCCGCGACCAAGTCGCTCGCCGGCGGCCTCGACATCGCCTACCGTTCGGGCGCGGTGACCGGCCTTCTGGTCGCCGGCCTCGCGCTGCTCGGCGTCTCCTGCTACTTCGGCTTCCTCACCCACGTCCTGGGCTATGCGCCTGACGACCGGACGGTCGTCGACGCCTTGGTCGCGCTCGGCTTCGGCGCCTCGCTGATCTCGATCTTCGCCCGTCTCGGCGGCGGCATCTTCACCAAGGGCGCCGACGTCGGCGCCGACCTCGTCGGCAAGGTCGAGGCCGGAATTCCCGAGGACGATCCCCGCAACCCGGCGACCATCGCCGACAACGTCGGCGACAATGTCGGCGACTGCGCCGGCATGGCGGCCGACCTGTTCGAGACCTACGCGGTGACGGTCGTCGCCACCATGGTGCTCGCCTCGATCTTCTTCGAGAACACCCCGGCTTTGCTTCCGACGATGATGTATCCGTTGGCGATCTGCGCAGCCTGCATCGTCACCTCGATCATCGGCACGTTTTTCGTCAAGCTCGGGGCCAACAACTCGATCATGGGCGCGCTCTATAAGGGCCTCATCGCCACCGGCGTGCTGTCGATCCTCGGCCTCGCCCTCGCGACGACCTATGTCGTCGGCTGGGGCGTGATCGGAACCGTCGCGGGCAAGACCGTCGTCGGCGCGAACCTATTCGTCTGCGGCCTCGTCGGCCTCGCCGTCACGGGCCTCATCGTCGTCATCACCGAATATTACACCGGAACGGGTAAGCGCCCGGTCGTGTCGATCGCCCAGGCCTCGGTCACCGGCCACGGCACCAACGTGATCCAGGGTCTCGCGGTTTCGCTCGAGTTCGACGGCGCTTCCCGCGCTCGTCATCATCGCGGGAATCATCGCGGCCGATGAGCTCGCGGGCCTGTTCGGCATCGCGATCGCGGTCACCACCATGCTCGGCCTCGCCGGCATGATCGTCGCGCTCGACGCCTTCGGCCCGGTGACCGACAACGCCGGCGGCATCGCCGAGATGGCGGGCCTGCCCAAGGAAGTGCGCCAGTCGACCGACGCGCTGGATGCGGTCGGCAACACGACCAAGGCGGTCACCAAGGGCTACGCGATCGGCTCGGCGGGCCTCGGCGCGCTGGTGCTGTTCGCCGCCTACACCAACGACATCCGGCACTTCACCGACATCGGCGCGCCCTACTTCAAGAACGTCGGGGAGGTCAACTTCAACCTCTCGAACCCGTTCGTCGTGGCCGGCCTCATCTTCGGCGGCATGATTCCCTATTTGTTCGGCGGCATCGCGATGACCGCGGTCGGCCGGGCGGCGGGCTCGGTGGTGATGGAGGTGCGCCGGCAGTTCAAGGAGATGCCGGGCATCATGAAGGGGACGCAGCGCCCCGACTACGGCCGAGCGGTCGACATGCTGACCAAGGCGGCGATCCGGGAGATGATCGTACCCTCGCTCCTGCCGGTGCTCGCGCCCTTCGTCGTCTATTTCGGGGCGCTCTGGATCTCGGGCTCGAAGGCCAACGCCTTCGCCGCGCTCGGCGCCTCGCTCCTCGGCGTCATCGTCAACGGCCTGTTCGTCGCGATCTCGATGACTTCGGGCGGCGGCGCGTGGGACAACGCCAAGAAGAGTTTTGAGGACGGCTTCATCGACAAGGACGGGGTCAAGCACCTGAAGGGCTCGGAGGCGCACAAGGCGTCGGTGACCGGCGACACCGTCGGCGACCCCTACAAGGACACCGCCGGACCCGCGGTCAACCCGGCGATCAAGATCACCAACATCGTGGCGCTGCTGCTGCTGGCGATCCTCGCACACTGATCGGAGAAAAGAGAGAATTGCGAGGGGCGTTGCTCACGCCCCTTCGCTATTCGCGCGAACTCTATCCGCGCGTCGGCTTCATTGTGCCCAGGACTGGACGGACCTCGCCGCGCGACGGCCGTTCCTGCGCCTCGAGCGGGTCGTAGCGCTATGGAACCGGCAACCCGCTTGAGAACTCCATCGAAAATGTCCGCATCCCTCGCTGTGACATAGAGCCTCCTGCCCGGCGCCGGGCGCGAGCGCGTGTTCTTCAGCGAGGACGACGACGCGCCGGCGTTATTTGTCGACCATCAACGCGTGACTCAGGGTGACCGGCCATCTCTTCCAGGCGCGGTTCGCGGCGCGATACGTGGCTATGAACCCCGTGCGGGCGTGGCTTGTCAAACGAGCCGAAGACTGGCGCTGGTCTATCGCGCGGCTGCCGATGCTCCAATTGTTGCGGATTTTGGCGCAGCGTTCGAATGTGATAGCACTCAACAATGCCCAGCTTTCGGACTTACCCTCTCACGATCGAGGCCCAACCTCGCGACGGTGGCTATCTGGCTTATTTTCCGACATTGCCGTGCTGCCAAACCTGGGGCGAGACCGACGAAGCGGCGGTGCGAAACGCGGAAGAGGCCCTGGCTGTCTATATCGAGACGCTGATCGCCAACGGGGACCCGCTGCCAGAAGCGGAGTTGGCCGCCGGTCAGACGTCGCTCGGAATTATCGTGCGGACCGACATCGCGGCCTAAGCCGATGCCAGCGCGGCTTCCGAGCGTCAGCGCGAAGGACACGATCCGGGCTCTGGAGCGCGCGGGATTTGTGTTTCAGAGGCAAAGGGGGAGCCAGCGCCATCCCGTATCTCGCCGGACGATCGTAGTTCCGATGCATGGGGGAGGCCTCAAGCGCCCGTTGTTGAAAAGGATCCTGCAACAGGCAGGCCTCAGCGAAACCGAGTTTCGAACGCTTCTGTAACTGGCCCGGACTTGAGCCTGCGTTCCGGCCTTTCCGACAGCGACATCTCTCGCGCCACAGGCAAATGAAGCAATAATTGTGACTCACGGCCGAATTGAAGCGCAGTTCATTTAAGAATGCCCTTGGTTGAAGCGCAGATGGCCGCTGCATGCGCGTCGAACAGGGGACTGAATTGGAGCGCGAGCTTAGGATGATCCTCGAGAACATAAATGATCGGCGCTGAATTGACTGAATCGATGAGGAGGAGCGCCCCTTCCGGCAAATCGTCGAAATCTACCGGCTCCATTCGTCACGCAGTCCGCAGATGGTGCGCGCGCTGTCCTCTCCCCAAAGTCCGCACCCAGATCCGGCCGTGGGCGTCAGCGGTTGTTGACGAATGGCGTCATAGGGGTCGATGGGCACGAGCGCCGCAATGGGCCGGCCGTGTTTGGTGATAATGGTGGATCGGCCCCTTTCGGCTTCCTCAAGCAGATGGGGAAGCTGATTGCGCGCTTCCTCCGCGCCCTTTCGGATCATGCGTGTCTGCCTCCGGAGTTGAACGGCCATGCAGCGCCGTCCAGAAATTGGCAAGAGACGGTCTTCGGCGGACGCAATTTCCGCAGCGCCTCCCTTGGCGTTCCGCTTTGAGCGAAGCCGAGCTTCGCGCGCTTCCACAAACTCCCTCCGGCTTGAACTCTGAGCATGGAAACGGATGAGCCGATGAAACTCATTTGCCTGAACACCTGGGGCGGCCGCGCCGGGGCCGGCAAGCTGCTCGCCTTCCTCGACTTGCACAGGGACGCCGATTTCATCTGTCTGCAGGAGGTCTGGTCGGCCCCCTACGAGGGTCTCGAGGGCGTTCCCGCGGGCGCCGACGCGATCACCCACGCCGAGATCATGGTCTACGGCAAGCAGGAGATCGGCGCGCTGCTCGACGGCCACGTGGCCTTCTTCCATCCCAATCACCTGAACGACTACGGCCTGATGACCCTGGTCTCGAAGACGCTTTGCGTCGTCGAATCGGGCGACGTCTTCGTCCATCGGGAGCGCGGCTACGTGCCCGAGGGCAACCTCGGCCTGCACGCCCGCAATCTTCAGTTCGTCACGGTCGCAGGCCCCTCGGGGCCGTTGAGCATGGTGAATTTCCATGGGCTATGGAACGGGCAGGGCAAAGGCGACAGCGACGAGCGGATCGAGCAGTCGCGGCGGATCCTGAACTTCCTCGAAGGCCGTCCGGAGCCGATCATTTTCTGCGGCGACTTCAATCTCCTGCCGGACGCCGGGAGCCTGCGGATGCTCGAGTCGGCCGGTCTGCGCAACCTCGTCGCCGAATTCGGCCTGACCTCGACCCGAACGAGCCTTTATGCGCGGGACGAGCAGTTTGCCGACTATGTTTTTGTCAGCGAGGGGATCGACGTGCGCGACTTCCGCGTCCTGCCCGAGGAGGTGTCGGACCACGCGCCGCTTCTTCTCGAATTCGCCTGACGAACGTTAGCCTGCGGGCTTCTCGCGGCCCGGGAGGAAGGCTTGGCTCCCGCCGACGCTATGCGTAATGTGCATATGGCAGGGAATTGCGTCCGCATGGGGCCGTTCCGTGTTCCCTTGCAAAAATTCCCTATTCCTCGAAAGAATTACGCTGTTCGGGCCCAATAAATTCCCTGTTCCTCGGACAACAGGGAATTCTGAAGCAAGCTTATGATATACTTAGCAAAGTCATCATCTGTTCGACGCCCAGCCGCCGATCGAACTGAAATCGTTGGGAAACTTGTGCCGATTGCTCAAGGAACAGGGAATTCCGGGCCCGCGTGGCGCAGGGCGCCATGCTCCTTGGGCCGAGCTGTCCGCCAGGTCCCCGGGCGAGGGCGTCGGCGCTGAAGCCCGGTCTTTGTGCATCTTGCGCAAACAGGTTCAGCATTCAGAACCGCCCGATGAGCAGAAAGCCGGCCTGACGACCGGCAATTGTTGGTCCGGGCGACGGGCACGGTCCTTGCTTCGGGTGCGACCATTGCTGAGTGTCGAGAGGCGCGCGATGGAGCAGTCGACAGGCAAACCCGTAGCTGCCGTGAACCGCCCTGTCTCATGGAGACGCGGGTCGCCCTTTGGTTTCGTCTTCTCGAACCCCGGCGTCGACCGATGAAGGCGATCGAACTCGCGGCGGAGCCGTATTCCTTCACCCTGAACCCCGAGCATTGCGCGCTGCTGATCATCGACATGCAACGCGATTTTCTGGAGCCAGGGGGCTTCGGCGAAATGCTCGGCAACGATGTTTCGCAGCTTCGCCGGACGATCGAGCCGAACCGTCGGCTGCTGGCGGCCTGGCGCGCCGCCGGTCTTCCTGTGCTTCATACGCGGGAAGGCCATCGGCCCGACCTGTTCGACTTGCCGCCAGCGAAGAAGATTCGCGGGCGCAGTGCGACTAGCATCGGCGACGCCGGCCCGATGGGCCGCATTCTAGTGCGCGGCGAGGCTGGACACGACATCATTCCGGAGCTTTATCCCGCGCCCGGCGAACCGGTGATCGACAAGCCCGGCAAGGGCGCATTCTACGCGACCGACCTCCACGCCATCCTGCAGCACCAAAACGTCAAGCAACTCGTCGTCACCGGAGTCACGACCGAGATCTGCGTCAATACCACGGTGCGGGAAGCGAACGACCGTGGATACGACTGCCTCGTGCTTGAAGACTGCGTCGGCTCCTACTTCCCCGAATTCCACGCCATGGGCCTCAAAATGATCAAGGCTCAGGGCGGCATCTTCGGCTGGGTGTCGAACTCCGACGGAGTGATCGAAGCGCTGGGCTGATCGGAACTCAGACAGAAGGAGCGGAGCAATGACAGATTCGGCCATGACCGCGGGTCGCTCTGAGCGGCTTTGGGTTCCAGGCGATTGGAACGCCTTCTTCGGCTTCGGGACGAATATCCTCGTCAATATCCTGGTCCTGACCGGCCTCCTTCGCTTCGTGCTGAAGATGCCGGACTCTCTCGTATTCGGCCGGATCCTCCCCGCCACCGGGCTGATGCTGTTCCTCAGCACCGTTTATTACGCCTACCTCGCTTATCGGCTCGCCAAGAGAACGGGGCGAACCGACGTGTGCGCATTGCCGTCGGGCATCAGCGTGCCGCACATGTTCGTCGTCACCTTTGTGGTCATGCTGCCCATTCTGGCAAAGACCAAGGACCCGGTGGAGGCGTGGGACGCCGGCCTGACCTGGGTGTTCGTCCAAAGCTTCGTCCTTATGGCCGGCGGATTTATTGCGCCGGTGATCCGCAGGATCACGCCGCGGGCGGCGCTGCTCGGCTCGCTTGCCGGCATTTCCATCACCTTCATTTCCATGCGGCCCGGGCTCCTCATGTTCGAGACGCCGCTGATCGGTCTGGTCTGTTTCGCCGTCATTCTGGCCAATTGGTTCGGCGGCGTGCGCTACTATGGCGGCGTGCCGGGCGGCTTGATCGCTATTGCGGCGGGTACGATCATCGCCTGGGGGTCGAACCTTTTCGGGCTCGGCTACGGCGGGCTGACCCTGGCGGACGTCGGCGCCGCGGTATCGCATTTCGGCTTCTCGTTTCCGCTGCCTGCGGTGGGGCACGTCTTTGCCGGGTTCAAGTGGCTCGGCGTCATCCTGGTCACCGCGATTCCTTTCGGCATCTACGACCTCGTCGAAGCCATGGACAACGTCGAGAGCGCCGCTGCAGCCGGCGACTCGTTTCCAACGACGCGGGTGCTGACCGCCGACGGCGTCGTCAGTCTGATCGGCTGCCTGCTCGGCAACCCGTTCATCAATGCCGTCTACATCGGCCATCCGGGCTGGAAGGCGATGGGCGGACGGATTGGCTACTCGGCCGCAACCGGCGTGATGGTTTTGGTGCTGACTTGGCTCGGCATCGCGGCGCTCGTCAGCAGCCTGATCCCGGTGGTCGCGATCCTGCCGATCCTGCTCTACATTGGCATGCTGATCGGCTCACAGGCTTTCCAGGAAACCCCGAAGAGTCACGCGCCGGCGATCATTCTGGCGATGCTGCCGCAGATCGCGGCGTGGGGCAAAAACATGGTCGACAGCGCGCTCGGCGCGGCCGGCACCAATGCCGCCGCCGTCGGCTTCGACAAGCTCGGCAACGCCGGCGTTCTCTATCACGGCCTCGCGACATTCGGCAGCGGCGCGACACTGGCCGGCATCATCCTCGGCGCCGTGACGGTGTTCATCATCGAGCGGCAGCTCGATAAGGCCGGCTGGTTTGCGCTGGCCGGCGCAATCCTGACGTTCTTCGGTTTCATCCACAGCGAGGAGATCGGCTTTGCCCAATCCCCTGTGGTTGCTTTCGGCTACCTCGGCGTCGCCGCCATGCTGTTCGGCTTCGCAAGATTCGCTCACGTGTCGCCGGCCGAACCGAGCGAAATGCATGGCCACGGAGAAATGGCGGCGCAGGCCGCGGAATAAGCGCCGTCCGATCCGCGGCTGCCGCCGTTTGAACGACCGGCCGGTTCGTGTCCGTTCATTCGGGGCGCCGATAACGGCGCCTTCGAATGCGCGCCATTCGATTAGGTGAATTTGAATAGTCCGGCCATGATGTTGCGCAGGAAGTCTGGCTCCGTGCCGCCGGTCGGGGTGGTGCGGGAGACGAAGTCGAACACCTTGCCATCCTGCATGCCGTAGTTGGCGATCCGCGAGACCTTGTCCCCCTTGTCGAAATAGATCGCCAGCACGTGCTGGTCGGTCATCTGAAGGGGCATGAAGGCGAGAGCCCGATGCATCTTCTGCCCGATGTAATACCAGGCGTCGCCGCCGACGGTCGAGGTCGTGGAAGGGGTGCCGAGCGTAGCGAGGGCCTGCTGCTTGGTCGTGGAGCCGATTTTGATCTGTGACAGCGTTTCCTGATCGACCTGATAGCCGCGGTCGAAGTCGCCGTCATAGCCGAGGCATCCGCCGAGCGTCATCCCCAGCGCCAAAGCGACGGCGAGGGCAAATCCACGCGCGGCGCGATCATAGCGATCCGGCCTTCGTCCCATTCACTCTCTCCGCCTCGTCGAGCCTTTTTCGCTTGCCAAGTTCGACCGCGGATGCCTAACCCGGGCGGCTGAACAAATGCAAGACTCCGCAGGAATACGCTGCGGCCGGTCAAGGCGCGTCTGATGGTTTTCGCCCGATGGCGCGCGCGACGCGCCAGCAAAGCCCTCATCGAGCAACTTCGCGGCGAGATCGTGGCGGCCGCCCGCCGGCCGGCGCTGTACCAGGCGCTGGGCGCGCCCGACCGGATCGACGGGCGATTCGAGCTCCTGACCCTGCATGTCGGGCTCGTCCTGCGACGGCTGGTCGCAATCGGCGGCCTGGGGCACGACATCGCGCAGGATCTCGTCAACAGCGTCTTTCTCCATTTCGACGATACGCTGCGAGAAATGGCGTTGAGCGACGTGACGGTTTCGAAGCGACTGAAGACAATCAAGCAGGCGTTCTATGGCCGGAACGCCGCCTACGCGGCGGCGCTTGATTCTGCGTTCGCGGCAGGATCTGGAGGCGGCGCTGGCGCGCAATGTCTACGGCTCTCCGAACGACGCGGCGCGGGCCGGCGCGCTTGCCGACTACGTCGCGTCGGTCGACAATGCGTTGGCCGAGACGCCGCTCGAAGACTTCGCGACCGGACGTTTTCGCTTCCCGGAAGGCCCGATCGCGTCCGGAGGATAGAATGCAGGAAGAACCCTTCAGCCGCATGATGCGGGTCGACTCTCTGCCGAAGGAAGGTCAGATGCTCACCATCGAAGCCAACCCGGCGGAGCGTGAAGCGCTCGCGGCGTTCCTGGAACTGCCCTCGATCAAGACACTGAGCGCCACGCTCGCGCTCATGCGCTCGGGGAGCGCGGGCGTACGTGTGACCGGCACGGTTCACGGCGAACTGACCCAGGTGTGTGTCGTTTCCCTCGAGCCGTTTCCCGCAACGGTTGACGAAGAGATTGACGTCCGGTTCGCTCCACGCGCTGACCACGGGGCGCAGCGCAAATCAGTCACGGAGGCGGAGGCGTTCTCGATGGTGGACGAAAACGAACCCGATCCAATCATTGACGGCAAGATCGATCTCGGCGCGCTGGCGGCGGAATTCTTCGCCCTCGGCCTCGATCCTTATCCTCGCAAGCCAGGCGCCTCGTTCGAATTGCCCGAAGAACTCGAGGCGACGGTCTCGCCGTTCTCCGCCCTCGCCTTTCCGGCTCAGAAGAAGCCCGGATAGGAAATCGGGGCCGCGTGCCGCCTATGTGCCGCCTCAATCGGCGTTGCCTTACTCCGCGAAGCCGTTATTGTCCCGCCGCGTCTGGCCCCGCCCAGATTCGGCGAGGCGCGTTCGGACGAGGGAATGGCGAGCGACATCCGCATAGCGCTTGACGCGATGGGGGGCGACAGCGGCCCCTCCGTCGTCATGCCTGGCGCGGCGATTGCGCTCGAGCGCCGACCTGACCTCCGCTTTCTGCTCTACGGCGACGAGAGCGTGGTGGCCCCGCTGCTCGCCGCGCATCCCAAACTCGCCGAACGATCGCAAGTCTTTCACACCAGCGTCGCTGTCAAGATGACCGACAAGCCGAGCCAGGCCCTGCGCACGGGGAGGCGGGAGTTGTCGATGTGGCAGGCGATCGAGGCGGTCAAGTCCGGCGCCGCCGACTGCGCCGTCTCCGCCGGCAACACAGGCGCCCTCATGGCGATGGCGAAGTTCTGCCTGCACACGATGGCGCCGATCGACCGCCCGGCGATCGCGGCGCTGTGGCCGACGCTGCGGGGCGAATTGATCGTCCTCGACGTCGGGGCGACGATTGGCGGCGACGAGCGCCACCTCGTCGATCTTGCGGTGATGGGCGCTGCGATGGCGCGCATCGTATTCGACATCGACACCCCGACGATCGGCCTCCTCAACGTCGGGGTCGAGGAAATCAAGGGGGTCGAGACGGTCAAGGCTGCGGCGCGCATCCTGCGCGAGGCCAGACTGCCCCATATGCACTATCATGGCTTCGTCGAGGGCGACGATCTCGGCAAGGGCGCGGTCGACGTGTTCGTCACCGAGGGCTTCACCGGCAACATCGCGCTGAAGACCGCGGAAGGGACGGCGCGGCAGCTCGGCCAATATGTGCGCGACGCCATGAGCCACAGCCTGATGTCGCGCATCGGCTTCTTCTTCGCCCGCAACGCGCTGGCGGCCCTGAGAGAGCGAATGAGCCCGCGGGCGAGCGGAGGCGTCTTTCTCGGACTTGACGGCGTGGTCATCAAGGCCCATGGCGGCGCCGACGCCGACAGCTATGCCGGCGCCATCGAACTGGGCTACGACATGGTCCGGCAGGAACTGCTCGTTAAGAATTCGTGACATGATCGCTCTCGCCAACGCTGGCCTGCCGGCCGCCGCCCCGTCGCAAGCCGCCGAGCCCTGAACCGGGACCCCATGACAGCCAATCTCCGTTCCTGCGTGCGCGGCGTCGGCGCCGCCCTTCCGGCCCGCATTGTGACAAACGATGAACTCGCGCGTTCCGTCGACACCTCGGACGCGTGGATCCAACAACGGACCGGCATCAAACAGCGCTACGTGGCGGGCGAGGGCGAGACTACCTCGACTCTGGCGACGCGGGCCGCGGAGGCCGCGTTGCGTCACGCCGGCCTCGCGGCGGCCGACATCGACCTCATCATCGTGGCGACCTCGACGCCGGACTACACCTTTCCCGCGGTCGCGACCCAAGTCCAGGCCAACCTCGGCATCGTCGAGGGCGCGGCGTTCGACCTGCAGGCGGTCTGCACCGGCTTTGTCTACGCAATCGCCACGGCGGACAAGTTCCTCATCTCGGGGTCGCACAAGCGGGCGCTGGTGATCGGCGCCGAGACGTTCTCCCGCATCCTCGACTGGAGCGACCGCACCACTTGCGTGCTGTTCGGCGACGGGGCGGGCGCAATGATCTTGGAAGCGCAGGAGAGCGACGGCTCGATCGACTCGCCCGGCGTCATCGCATCGAGGCTGAGGGCCGACGGGCGCCATCGCGGCAAGCTCTACGTCGACGGCGGCCCGTCGACGACCAGGACGGTCGGCGTCCTCAGGATGGAAGGCAAGGAGGTGTTCCGCCACGCGGTCGGCATGGTGACCGACGTCATTCAGGGGTGTCTCACCGAGGCCGGAGTGACCGCCGACGCGATCGACTGGTTCGTGCCGCACCAAGCCAACAAGCGGATCATCGACGCCTCCGCCAGCAAGCTCGGCATTCCGATCGACAGGGTGGTCGTCACAGTCGACCTGCACGGCAACACCTCCGCCGCTTCGATCCCGCTCGCGCTCGCCGTCGCGGTCAAGGACGGGCGGATCAGGGCGGGCGACTTCGTCATGATCCAGGGGATGGGCGGCGGGTTCACCTGGGGCGCGGCGCTGATCCGTTGGTAGGGTTCCAGAGTTGCGCCGACGCTCGCGGCGGCGGTTCCGCCAATCTCGCCTTTAGCGCCGGTTTAGCGGCGGCCCTCAATGAAATCAGTCGTTTGCGACCCGCTTTAGGGTCGCCTCGATTTTGGTCCGCAACGGCGCAGCCGAAGGCCCCACGGAGGTCATAATATCGATCTATTTATGTATATACTTTGATGGGTTGACATGTCCGCGCGGCGCTCGCCATTGAGCGCCTTTCGCGCTTGGGGCGGGCGGCATGAGGACGTGGATCAGGGATCCGCTGGCGATTTTCGCCCAAGGCGCCGAACGCGGAATCGTCGTCGAGGGGACCCGGATCGCCGCTTGTGTCGCACGAGGGGAGACCCCGGAGGGGATCGACGCCGTCTTCGACGCCTCGGGTCATGTCGTGCTGCCCGGCCTCGTCAACGCCCACCACCATTTCTACCAGACGCTGACGCGGGCCCACCCGGAGGCGATCAACAAGCCGCTCTTCCGCTGGCTCGTCGCGCTCTATCCGATCTGGGCGCGACTGAAGCCCAATCACCTGCGTCTTGCGGCGCGGCTCGCGCTGACGGAGCTTTTGATGTCGGGCTGCACGACCGCGGCCGACCATCATTATCTCTATCCGGGCGGTCTTGAGAACGCGGTCGACATCGAAGTCGAGGAGGCGCTCAGGCTGGGTATGCGGATGACGGTGTCGCGCGGCTCGATGAACCGCTCCATCAAGGAAGGCGGCCTGCCTCCTGACAGCGTGGTGCAGGATGAAGACGCGATTCTCGATGATAGCGAGCGGGTGCTGAAGCTGTTCCACGACCCGAAGCCGGGCGCGAGGATCCGCGTGGCGCTCGCGCCGTGCTCGCCGTTCTCGATCTCCAAGCATCTGATGAGCGCGAGCGCGCGGCTCGCCGAGCGCTACGACTGCCAGCTGCATACGCATCTCTGCGAGACCGACGACGAGGAGCAGTTCTGCCTGAGGATGTACGGGGTGAGGCCAGTCGACCTTTTGGAGGAAACCGGCTGGATGTCGAGCCGCGTCTGGCTCGCCCACGGCATTCATTTCAACGCGGAGGAGATCGCGCGGCTCGGCCGGGCAGGGGTCGGCGTGTGTCATTGCGCCGCGTCGAACATGGTGCTCGCCTCCGGCATCTGCCGGACCTGCGAACTCGAGGCGGCGGGGGCGCCGCTTGGCCTCGGCGTGGACGGCTCGGCCTCTAACGATTCGTCGAACATGATGGAGGCCGTCCGGCATGCGCTGATGATCGGACGCCTGCGTTACGGCGCGGACAAGGTCACCCATCGCGACGTCCTGCGCTGGGCGACCGAAGGCTCGGCCCGCTGCCTCGGGCGCTCCGACGTCGGTCGGATCGAAGAGGGCAGCGAGGCGGATCTGGCGCTGTTCACGCTCGACGAGCCGCGTTTTTCCGGCGCGCACGATCCGCTCGCCGCGCTCGTGCTCTGCGGTGCGCACCGCGCCGATAGGGTGATGGTGGCGGGCGATTGGCGCGTCGTCGACCGCATGCCGGTCGGGCTCGACCTGGCCGCACTGATCGCCGAGCACAAGGCGGCTGCGAGGGACTTTGCGTGAGCGAGGCGAACGTCTATATCTCCTCACGCCGTGTTGTCTCTTTTGCAACTTCAATTACTTTCTGGGTAATTGCTGATTTGGCCCATTTCTCAACACCCATATGTCGTTCTATAGTATACGCGAGCGAGGCTATATTTTCCCGTTCAGCCTGCGTCGTCACTCTTGTATGAAGTAAAGTCCAAATCTTATCAACAATAACATCCAGCGCAATCCTATTTTTCTTATTACGTTTCACGAGAGATTCTACCGGTCTATCCCAATTGGCTCCGCCAATCTCAACGATTACCATTACAACAAACATACGCTCAATATTTGTTAATGTATCGTCCTCTATAAACCGCTCATATACCTCAGACAAATTTTCTGAGGCAAATTGGTTACAGATGGCTGATTGAATAACAAAGAAAAATAAGATCCTTATCATATACGCGATCAGCTCAGGAGGTATTGAGGTAACCTTGGCCCCTCGTTCTTTCCATTTGCTCTCGAGACTACGCGATATACTGCGTGCAATCTTCTCTGCAAAATTATATATATACACATACCCCTTTGCATAGGCCGCAATGTAGTCTCTCGACGCGACCAATTTCTCCTCAATACTAACGAAATCAGAGTTTCTTACCACTCGTCCTAGCAGGCCTGCGACACCTAAATGTGTTCCTATCGCCTCACCTCCAGGCAAAGGCTCGGGCGGTTCGTCTTCAGAGTTCGTCGATTTCTCATTATAGGAACGCGGCCTAAACTCAGACATTTGCCTTTCGGCGGCATCCATTAGATCATCAATTTGATCCGATGTTAAGGTCTTACGCTTAAGATCTTTAAGCTTCTCGACATTTATGACAAAACCAAGAGACGCGCCATTGGCACTATCGAAGCTTTCAAGTGATACTTCGCGAAGTTCTTGCGGCACGCCCTGCTCAACCAAAGCTTGCAATTTAGCGATTAATTCGGAGTTGCGCCGATGGAGTCCAGACGTCAAATCGATTTCTTCAAAGTAATCAGCGACCTTTCCGCTTTCGAACACGTCACGAAGCGCGCGTGGATCTTCTTTCAAATGCGACGCAACGAAATAAGTCCTGAAAACATGGATATTTGAATGCGATATCGTCGCCAATCCTGGACAGAATTCCGCTATTGATAAACACGTCTAACACATCATGGGCTGCGTAACGCAGTCCGCGCTCCCGGAAGAACTCGATCAAGAATTCAGTCGCGTCATTGATGTTTGTAATACCATCGGTTCCACGCAGAAATACAGAGAGATATTGTAATGTAATTTCTCTAGCTTTGGGATCGATGTCTCGTCCCATAATGCTTTTTAAATCAGTCTTTCCTAACAATATATCAATTACCCCGTTCAGTAATATTGCCTCGTTAATTTTTCCGTGGCGCTGCTTCTGATATACTGACCAGAGAAGAAGAGTAACAGTGAAACCAGTCCTAGGGAGGGCAGCAGTTTGCAACTGTTTCATTATTGTGCGAAAAGTCTTTTCAACGTCGATTCCGGTTTGAATACACCACCTTCGTGACAACTCACGAATGGCTTTCCGGGGCAATTGCTGAATATATACCTCAGAGAATTCCGGCAATTTATTTAACTTATCGTCTCCGATCAATCGTTTTCTTGACGTTTCGATAAAGAGCATCCATCTAGAATTGCCGCTTTTCTTAATTAGATCTTCAATCTCTGATCTCTCTGAAGCAGTCACACAATTAAAATTGTCCACGAGAAAAACGTATTCGCCAGCTCCAGAAGCTCATCGACGTCCTTTGGCGAAATAAGTCCCTGAGCGAACGTTGCAATTGCTTTCTTCAGACCATAGTTATTCCTTTTGAAGTGCCTAAAGTCGATTAATATGGGTACGCGGGGACGATCCGTTAGCCCTTCGGCCATGTTTACTGCTATGAAATGAGCCAAGCTCGATTTTCCAACTTCGCGATTCCCGAAAAAACTGATGTTCCGGTTATCCCTTAACAATTCTTCAAGCGACACTGACTCTGCCTTTGCCTTCGAACGATTGGCGGAGGTAGCCATTACCTGCTCATGCGGATATTCGTTGCGAGAAAGTGGCGGGCAGACAAAAGCTTCCTTTGCATCGAAATGTAGCGTTGCATTGGCCTCTTGCATATTGATGTGGTCAGACGCTGTCTGACGGATATGAGGACGCAAGTTGCGTAGCACACGATTCACATTTGCGGAGGCGACCGCGGCGCTCTTCAACCGCAGCTGCACCTTAAATATGCCTTCCGGCGTCATTTTCGGATCAATGTCAAAAGCGCGCCTTTTGTCGTAGTAGCAGCGAATGGAGAATTCAGCTTCTTCATTCTCCGTATCGATGATGATAATTTGGTATCCATTGAAGTATTTCCTCGTTTCATAAAGGCAACCAGTCTGGCTCAAGATTGAGCCTCCGCTCGGCGTTAAAGTCATCTTGGGTGCACTAGCCCGCATTATGCGTCGCGGGTCGGCGGGAGTAGCCTAAGCGACTGATTTTGCGTAGAATCCGGTTGTCGACGCCGATTTGCGCGATTTCAGGTGAGCCACACCCGCCATGAACGATTTTATGCTGCCGCTGCCTGGTCTGTCATCGGTTTCGGGCAAAGCCGTTGTGGCCAAATTCGATGGAGGGTTGCTTTCGTCGGACGGCGGCATTTTGGCGTTGCGCGAAGTCGAACAGCGGCTTCGGGTCGCGGATCGGCTGGCCGCGTGTGTGGTCGATCCTCGGGCGCCCGATCAGATCACCCACAGCTTGGCGGACATCATCCGGTTTCGGCTGTTGATGATCGGCGCCGGCTACGAGGACGGGATCGACGCCAATTCCCTGCGCAGCGACCCGATATTCAAGATGGCGCTCGATCTGACGCCGTCGGATCGGGAGTTGTGCTCGCAATCGACGATCTCGCGATTGGAGAACCTGCCGGACGCTCGCGCGCTGTTGCGAATGGGCCGTGCGATGGTCGACCTCTATTGCGAGTTGTTTGCCAAGGTTCCCAAACGGATCACGCTCGATATCGACGACACGTTCGACGCGGTGCACGGCGGCCAGCAATTGCGGCTGTTCAACGCGCATTACGACGAATACGGCTTTCAGCCGATTGTCGTGTTCGACGGCGAGGGCCGCTTCGTCACGGCCGTGCTTCGTCCCGCCAAACGGCCGAGCGGCGCCGAGATCAAGCCCTTCTTGCGCCGGCTGCTGCGCGCGATCCGCGCTCACTGGCCCCACACCGAGATTCTCCTGCGCGCCGACAGCCATTATTGCGGCCCCGAGGTTCTCGATTGGTGTCGCGCCAACGGCATCGACTACATCCTCGGCGTCGCGCCGACCACGACGTTGCGTCGTCATGTCGAGGCTCTCGAAGCCAGCACGAAGGCGCGGTTCGAGGAGGACGGCAAGCTCCGCCGCTTCAAGGAGTTCTACGATGGCGCACAGAGCTGGAGCCGCGTCGAGCGGATCATCGCGCGCGTCGAAGTCGGCGAGGACGGACCCGACACGCGCTTCGTCGTGACCAATCTGCAAAAGCGCAACGCCCGCGCGCTGTACGAAGACCTCTACTGCCGACGCGGCCAAGCCGAAAACCACATCAAATCCTGGAAGACGCATCTGGCGGCGGACCGCACGTCCTGCACGAAGGCGACGGCCAATCAGTTCCGTCTCTTCCTCCACGCCGGCGCTTATTGGCTGATGTGGGGGCTTCGCGTCTCGATGCCGAAGCGCTCGATGTGGCGCGTCGCCCAGTTCGACACCTTGCGCCTGCGCCTCATCAAGATCGCCGCCCGCGTCGTCGAAATGAAAACGATGATCCGCGTGCACTTGCCGACCTCGTGCCCGGCGCAGGATATTCTGCGCCTCGCTTTGGAACGCATACCGCGTCTCGTCACCTGAGCGACGGGGCGCGAGGCCCCAAAACGCAAACCCATCCCACCAACCTGCAAACCCCCCTCCAACCAAAACTCAGGCTCAAAGCCCGAGCCGAACCAACACGTCCAAACTCGACCAAAATCAACCAAATGCCACGAAAGACCCGGAAGAACGGTCAGCGCGGTGCATAATGCGGGCTAGTTCATCGATTTGTTGAAACCGATCCTATGCGCGGGATTTATTTTTCCCGACATGGCTTGTAGCCTTGCTGGTTTGATTCGGAAGCAGGGTTTGAGGACATGGCGGGACGGCGGAAGGCGATCGAATTGGCAATTGGCAAGGCGGATTTGGCGGCGTTGCGCGCGATCGCCCGCTCGCGAACGGAACCGGCGGGCCGGGTCGAGCGAGCGCGGATTTTGCTGGCCTACCGGGAGGACCCATCGTTTTTCGCGGTGGGGCGAGCCATGGGCGCACACCATCAGACGGTCCAGCGCTGTGTCGAGCGGGCGTTGGCCTATGGTCCGATGTCGGCGCTCGACGATCGCCCGCGGCCCGGCCGGGAGGCGACGATCACCGCCGAGGCCAAGGCATGGATTGTCGACCTCGCCTGCCGCAAGGCCAAGGACCTCGGCTATCCCCACGAATTGTGGACGACGCGGCTGCTCGCCCGCCATGTGCGCGAGCATGGGCCGGCAGAAGGGCACGCTTGCCTTGCCAAGCTGGCTCAGGGCACGCTGTGCAACATCCTCAATGAGCAGGAGATCAAGCCGCACAAGGTCCGCTATTACCTGGAACGCCGCGACCCGGAGTTCAAGCAGAGGATGGCGGAGGTTCTGTGCGTCTATCGCGAGGTGAAGCTTATCAAGGAGACCGCGGCCGCCGCGAAACAAAAGCCGAGCGATGCGGTGGCGATCGTCTCCTACGATGAGAAGCCTGGCATTCAGGCAATCGCCACGACGGCCCCGGACCTGCCGCCCGAGCCCGGCAGACATGCGACCTTGGCGCGCGATCACGAGTACAAGCGCCACGGCACGGTCAAGCTTGCTGGCGGGCATCGATCTGCTCACCGGCCAGGTCCACGCCCTCGTCAAGGATCGCCACCGAAGCCGCGAATTCATCGAATTCCTCAAGCTTCTCGACGCCGCCTATCCGACCCATACGGCGATCAAGCTAATCCTCGACAATCATTCCGCGCACATCTCAAAGGAGACCAAGGCTTGGCTCGCGGACCAGCCTGTCGGTCGCTTCGAATTCACCTTCACCCCCAAGCACGGCTCCTGGCTCAATCTCGTAGAAGGTTTCTTCTCCAAGCTCGCCCGTTCGGTGCTGCGTCACATCCGTGTCGCATCCAAACAGGAACTCAAGGACCGCATCATGGCCGCCATGGATCACTTCAATCGAGACCCCATCGTCCACACTTGGTCCTATAAGCTCGACCAAGCCGCATGAGACGATTTGAATTTCGAAATCGATGAACTAGAATGAATGTGGCCGCAGGCTAACAAATCAAAACCATTATAAAGTCGGCTTGACACTGTGATTTCGTCGAATTCGGCCAGCCATTCTAAAGGATGATGAAAAAGAGCTATTTTTAGGTCAAAGGATTCGATTGCCGAAATGGCTCTGTCAATATTTCGCTCTCCAACAAGCAACTTATTTCGATCCGCACCATCCGACTCGCCCGTCGCGCGCCATGATGAGTCAAAACAGGCAATACCAGCTCTAAGGTCTTTCCGTTCGAATAGAAACACACGAAGCAGAGGATCACTGATAATGGGCGCATGGTCAAACTCACTACGAACGAAATGGTAAAAATTAGCGGAACGTTCGATCACGCTTGTCGACGCAACGTCATTGCCATTCAATTTGTCAATGAATTGGTTAAGAGCTTCATCTGAAGTCAAGGTGGCTGAGGCGCCGGCCTCGACATAGGAATTAGCTCGAACAGCTTTCCTTGAAATATCATGGTTGCCCGGAACAATAAAAAAAGAGTCTTTCGTAAGTTTTGTTGTGGTCAAAATTGGTTCAATGAAGTTATGTTTAGCAGACTGAAACGCACTTGAATCCTCCCCTGCAAGCACTAGATCTCCGGTGAAAACGATTAGATCTGGACGTATATTCTTTTTTTGTGACAGGTGCTGTAAGTCAGCGCACAAAGCGTTTACGACAATCCGGATGTCCGCTGCAAATCAGACAAATGCAGGATGGTTAAAATCGCCATATCGACCTCGACAGATAGAGCGCGAACCGGGCAATGAGAGCCAGCGTGCCTCCGTCAGTCTAGAGCAGACTCTGATCAAGTTGTATCATAGCCGCATGCGGCGAATTAATTTTTGCGTTCGGCGGGTTTGAAGAAGTGGGCGCAGGTGTCGAGCGCCCTCATCAGGCCGGCGACCGGAATTGATGAGTTGCTCGATCCGCGCTCCCTTGTGGGCAAGCAAATTGTCCATGACGACGACATCGCCTGGCGAGAGGGTGGAAACGAGACATTTTTCCCTCCGTTCCTCGAACAGGGCGGCGTTCATCGGCCGGTCGTAAGCCTTCTGGGCCGCAAGCCCTCGAAGGAGCGAGACCGGCGACGAGGGTGATCGTCTTGTTGTGGCCATCCGGGACGGTCGTTCGGAGTCTCCTTCCGGGCCGGCACCCGCAATTCAACTCGGACGCGCCCCGAAGAACAATCTCTGGACAAGAGCTCCGAAATATGTTCTTGAGACGTTCTTACGGTCGCAACGGAGAACGTCCTTGTCTGCTCCCTCAAACCCGCCCGGCCTTGCGCGATGACGGCCCGCTCGCGCCCTTTAGTATCGAATTAAATACAATGTAGTATCGAATTAAATACAATGTAGAAACGTTGATCTGCAGCTCTGGACCGAGCCGCGGGGCGTCACGGAGAAATGTTCAGCCGTTCAGCCGCCAAATTCGGTCGTAAAGCTTTGATAAGTAGAGGTTTCCCAGTGCGATTTTTTGCAATAATTTGAAAGAAATTGAAAGTTTCCGGAAAATTTTTGGAAGCCCGGCGACAAATTTTTGGAAGCCTGTGGAAGCTATCCGAAGGAAATGGAGGGTCGGCGGCGTCCGGTTCCAGTCGATCGGAACCTGCTCTAGCGGCTTCGCGGAACTCTAAACAGTCTCCTGGTTGAAGACAGCCTGGTCAGACAAAGTCGGGTCGATTGCCTCAGAAAAACCCGCTATGGAAATCCCATTCCGATTCCAAGTAACTCGAGGGCGCCAGCCGATGGCCGATCCCGACCAACTTCGCCCGTGGTCCTCGCTCAGCGAAAGCGAGCAGACCGAGCTCATGCAGTCCCATCAGCCTGTGTTCGACATCGAGGCTTTGACCTGCAGCTTCGATCGCAAGCTCGAGCGGACGCAGGCCTTCCTCAAGACGCGCGGCTGTCTCGATCACGGAGGACGAGATCCGTTCGCCGAGGCGGGGCAAAGCCGGAGAATGATCGCCTCTCTCATCGTCCTGTTCGTCGCCTCGATCTGGGCCGGCGCCCAGAACGCGCTCGCCGGCGGCGGCTCGTTCATCACCCTGCCGTCGCTGATGCTGACCGGCATGGACGCGCGGGCGGCCAACATCACCTCGACGATCGCCCTCTTTCCGGCCCAGCTCGTCACCGGCTTCACCGGCCGTTCCGACTCCAGGAGTCCGCCCGGCCTGTCGTTTGTCACGCTGTTCGGCATCTGCCTGGTCGGCGGGGCGCTCGGCGCGCTGATCCTGCTGTGGACGCCTCCGACCGTGTTCGCGAGGCTGGTTCCTTGGCTGGTGCTGTTCGCCACCGTCCTGTTCGCCTGGGGCAGCTTCTTTCGTAAAGCCCCGAAGCCGGGCGAGGCGCAGCTGCCGCCCTGGGGCGCGGCGATTGTGCAATTTTTCATTTCCGTCTACGGCGGCTATTTCGGCGGCGGGATCGGGCTGTTAATGATGGCCTCGCTGACCATGGCGGGCCTCGCGGTGCGCAACGCAGGGGCGGCCAAGAACATTCTGGCCGGCGTGATCAACGCTTCGGCGGTCGCGATCTTCGCCTTCTCCCACGACGTGCACTGGATCCAGGCGCTGATCACCGCGATCGGCGCCTCGTTCGGCGGCAGGGCCGGCGCGCTGATGCTGAAAAGCGTCAACGAAAAGCTGCTGAAAATCGCCGTCATCGTGATCGGCGTCGCGCTGACGGTTGGGCTGTTCTGGAAGGCTTGAGCGGTCGGCGCCGGCTCGGCCGCCTGCCGATCGGCGGTTAGTCTCAACCGCTGCGTGGCGTTTAATTCCACCTTGGAGGTCGCCATGAACGTCGAGTTGTTTACCGCCTTTCTGTTGATCACCGTCGTCCTGATCGTCACCCCGGGTCCGATCGTAACCCTCGTCATTTCGACCGGCGCCGCCCAGGGCGTCCGAGCGGCCTTGACAATTGTCATGGGCACGACGCTCGGCAACGCGCTGCTGCTGTCGGCGATAGGGTTGGGCCTGCATTGGGTGCACGCACATGCGGACCTTCTGTTCGAGGCGCTGCGTTGGACGGGCGCGGCCTATCTTGTTTGGCTTGGCGTCCAGGCGTGGCGGCGAGCAGGAGAGAACGGGCAGGAGCCGCCCGACACCGGGCGAGCGCGATTCTTGCGCGGGCTGCTGGTCGCGATTTCGAATCCGAAGACGATTGTCTTCTTCACGGCCTTCCTGCCGCAGTTCATCGACCCCAGCCTGCCGACCGGGCCGCAGTTGGCGGCAATGTGCCTCGTCTCGGTGCTTCTCGCGGCGGTGATGGACTCTGTCTGGGCCATTGCGGCGGGTCTCGGACGCGCATGGTTCATGAAGCCCGCACGGGCGAAATTCCTCGGCAGACTCTCCGGCGTTGTTTTGATTGGCGGCGGCCTTTGGCTTTCCCTCGCCAGACGTCCGAGTTGACGGCGCGGGTGCGGGTGTTGCCGAACGCCTGGTGAAAGGGAGATCGAATGCCGAACGTTTCGACGATTGTTTCGGTCGCCGGCGCCTCGTTCGCGGCATCCTTCGTCGAGGCGGTCGAAGCCCTGACCGTCGTGCTGGCTGTCGGGCTGGCCCGCGGCTGGCGGCCGGCGCTGTCCGGAGCGGCGGCGGCGCTGGCGGTGCTCGCGCTCATTGTCGCGGTCCTCGGCCCGCTGATAGGCAAAATTCCGATCCACGCGCTGCAGGCGGTCGTCGGCGTCCTGCTCCTTTTGTTCGGCCTCAGGTGGCTGCGCAAGGCGATCCTGCGCTCGATCGGGGTCGTCGCGCTTCATGACGAGGACGCGGCGTTCGCGCGCGAGACGCGCGAACTCGCTGAGGCCGAAGGCCGGCGTTCGAATGGACTCGACTGGATCGCCGGAGTGACCTCGTTCAAGGCGGTGCTGCTCGAGGGGATCGAGGTCGTCTTCATTGTCATCGCCATCGGCGCCGGGGGTCTCCTGTGGCTCGCCAGCGCGGGCGCCCTGGCGGCCTGCGTCCTGGTGGCGGCGATCGGCGCGGCCGCCCTCGGACCGCTTTCGCAGGCGCCCGAGAACGCGCTGAAATTCGGGGTCGGCGTGATGCTCTCGGCCTTCGGCCTGTTCTGGACCGGCGAGAGCCTGGGCGTCGCATGGCCGGGCGGCGATGCGGCGATCCTGGCCTTTGCCGTGATGTTTTTCGCGGTCGCCGTCACGCTCGTGACGCTCCTGAAGCCGAAGGAGCCGGCATGATCAGGGCGATCGTCAAGCAACTGATTGGCCTCTTCGTCGACGACGAACTTCTGGCGGTCGGGATCCTGGTCGTGGTCGCCGTCGTCGCCCTCCTGACATTGCTCAGCGTCCTGCCGACATGGGCGGCCGGCCTGTTGCTGACCGTCCTATTGCCAGCGACACTCGGGGCAAGCGTGCTGCGCAGCGTGCGGCGCCCCTAGCGACCCGGCCCGGACGGAGAGCCGCGGGCGCCTCCTTGATCGACGCGCCCGATTTCGAACAACAGCTTGCCCAGCATGAGACTATCGCTGGGGGCGAGCGACAATTCGGAAGCTTGTCAGCGGCGCGGAGTTTATGCGGAGCGCGCTTCCGTCTCGGGATAGACGTGGCGGAGCGTCGAAGCGATGTGGCTCTCGAGAGCCGCGCTTGCCTCGGGTTGCGCGCGCCGGAGGGCGAGGTCCGCGAGCCGGTCGTGCTCGGCGAGAAACACCTCGGGATCGGGGAATCCCGCCATCATCAGACGGCGGTAGCGATACGCCTGGTCATAGAGATCGGACTGGGCGGCGAGCATGCGGGGCGAGCCGCAGGCCGAGATCAGCGCGGTGTGAAACGTCTTATGAAGCGCGTCGAACTCGCGCTCGCCTTCGGTGAGGCCGCGCGGATTGAGCCGGGCGTAGTGTCGCAATCGGTGCAGCGAGGCGACGATGTCCGCCTCCCACTCGCCTCCGCCATTGGTCATGCTGAACCTCAGCGCTTCGCGCTCGATCGTCGTGCGAATACGGACGATGTCGGCGAGGTCGTCGTAGGAAATCGCCTTGACGTGAAAGCCTCGCATGCCGATGGCGTCGACGAGGCCGCGGGCGGCGAGGCGCGAGAGGGCCTCGCGCAGCGGCGTCGCGCCGACGCGGTAGCGCGCCGCCGTCTCGGCGATGCCGAGACGCGTCCCCGGCGCCAGCGCGCCCGAGACGATGTCGGCCTCGACCAGCGCCGAGGCGCGCTCGGTGAGCGTCTCGGCGGAAGTGAGCACGTCTTGACTCACGGCAGGACCAGCTTGTTCAGGTCGACGGCGGATTGCAGCATATCCTGCTCCTTCGTGGTCTCGATCCACCGCACGACATTCGAGTCCTTCAACTGCAGCGTCGCGAGCTTTGGGCGGATCAGGCGCACGATGTCAATCGGCTGTTCGGTGAACTTTGAAATCGCCATCGCAGCTTTGCGTTGAATGACCAGAACGCAAGGTCGCTTTCGGAAGCAACAGCGCCGCAAGCAGCGCCCCTCCGGCAGCTAGCGCCATCGGTCCAACCCTTGTGTCGGCATGTAATGCGGAAAACGCAGCCGGTGGTCCGATTACGAATCCCAGGTTGACCAGTTGATTGCACAAGGCTCCCGCAGCCCCATAGGCTGCTGGGCTGGGCGCGACCACCGGCACCATCGCGAACCCCAGGCCGATGGCGGCGCCGGCGCCGATGGAGCATAGAAGGAACATCAGGGAGCTGAACGCCACGCCGATGTTCGGCGCGAAGATCAGGCCGCCGAAGGCCCCCACCAAGGCGACGGCGGTCAACCCAAGCGTCAGCGGCGACATTTTCTTGTTCAGCAACACCCCCGCGCCGATGCTGCCCAGCACGCCCAGGGCGATGTTCGCGGCCCCGATCGGTCCGGCGATCTCAATCGGTTGCTTGTACGCGATTTTCAGAAACAGCGGAAACATTGCTGCGATGCCGAACTGGACGGCGACCACCGCCGTCAGCGCCGCGCCCAGCCGGACCGCTCCAGGATGACGATACATTTCGAACATGCCGAATGCGTCGTGCGCCGAGACGGCCTTGGGCAATCGCGGCAAGGCGCCGACTAGCGCAATCCCGATGATCAATGCGGCGGCGTGTCCCCAGAACGGGCGTTGGAAAACGCCATCGGTCAAGATGCTGCTCAGCGCCTCGGCGACGCCGACGCCAATGGGAACCGACGTTCCCCACAGTGTCATGGCGATATTGCGTTGCGCTCCGCGGGTCACCCGCACCATCATCGCCGTGCCCGCCACGAGCAATCCGGTGAAACCGAATCCCTCAACCAGACGACCCGCCATCACCGCGGCGAATGATCCAGCGGCGACGACGACCAAATTGCCGAGGATACCGATCAGACACGACAGCACCAGGATCCTGCGCTCCCCGAAACGGTCGATCAGCCAACCGCCGAACGGCGCCAGCGCGACGCTGGCGACGGTGACGATGGAAATGAACCAGGGGATTTGGCTGGGAGGCGCGCCGTACAGTTTGATGACCATGCCGACCAGCGGGATCGTCTTGCCGAGGCCCGCCCCGGCTAACGCCCCGAAGAACCAAATGGTCAGAATGAGCGCCCATCCGGCCCGCGCCTGTTCCCGAACCATTCCGTTCGCCTCTTGTCGGCTCATTGCATGCGAAACTCCCATCCGTTCCTCCTGCTTGGGGTGTTCGTCGATGATGCTATTGATCATCGATGAAAAATATGATCATATATAATTCGATCGAATGCAAGGGGAGAGTTGGATGAAACTGGCGACGTATCGGGCGGGCCGCGCGATCAGGGTCGGCGTCGTCGACGGGGACAGGGGCCGGTTGTTCGACCTGTCCGCCGCCGCGGGCCGAGCCGGCGCGCCCGAGGCGCCCTTCGCGTCAATGCTTGACCTCATCGATTCGGACGACGCCGGCCTCGACTTGGCGCGCTCGCTCGTCGCCAGGCGGGGCGGCGAGGGCGATCTCTGGTCCGATCTCAACCGGGTCGAACTGCTCGCGCCCTTGCCGGAGCCGCGCCAGATGCGGGACGCGATGTCGTTCGCGCTGCACATCCGGCAGGCGACGCGTGGTGCGCGGGCTCTACAGGCGATGCGTTCCGGCGGTCGCGACGCATTCGAGGCGGTAATGGCGGAGCCGCTCGAGGAACTCGCCGCGGTCTATCGCGAGATCCCGATCTACTACATAACCAACCGTTTCACGGTCGCCGGTCCGGGCGCGACCGTCATGTGGCCGCGCTACAGCAAAGTGATGGATTACGAGCTCGAAATCGGTGTCGTCACAAAACGCACGCGCGCCAACATCCCGGCGAGCGAAGCGGGCGCGCATATCTTCGGCTACACGATCTTCAACGACTTTTCCGCCCGCGACCGGCAGGCGGTCGAGATGCAGGGCCGTCTCGGCCCCGCCAAGGGAAAGAGCTTCGACGGCGCCAACGCTCTGGGCCCATGGATCGTCACGCCCGACGAACTCGGCGATCCCCAAGGCCTTAACGTCTCGGTTCGCGTGAACCGAGAGCTGCGTGCGACCGGAACCACGGCCGACATGCTGTTCTCCTTCGAGGAGATTCTCGCGTACGCGTCTCAGGACGAAACCGTCCATGCCGGCGAATTCTTCGGCTCGGGCACGGTCGGCAATTGCTGCGGCCTCGAAACCGGCCGCTTCCTCGAGGACCGCGACGTGACAGAACTCGAGGTCCAGGGCATCGGGGTTCTGCGGAACACAGTCGTGTGCCAGTCGGCGCCTTGACTGGATGCGATGAAGTCAACCGCCCGACACGCCACGAGTCGGGATAGAGAAGGAGGCGGACCATGATCGACAGCAGGACGGCCCCGTACGGCGCAGCTATTCTGCGGATAACGGTTGGAATACTTTTCCTTGCGCACGCGGCGATCAAGTTTTTCGTCTTCACGCCGGCCGGCACGATGCATTACTTCGCCAGCCTGGGTTTGCCCGGGTGGTTCGGCCTGGTTGTCATCGCATGGGAGACGTTGGCCGGCTTGGCGCTGGTCTTGGGCTTTTATGCGCGGATCGCCGCACTCCTGATCGCGCCGGACCTCATCGGAGCGATTTGGCTCGTGCACCTCCATAATGGCTTCGTCTTCGCCGCTCCGGGAGGCGGATGGGAGTACCCCGCATTCTGGACCATAACACTGATCGCCATCGCATTGCTCGGCGACGGCGCCTGGGCGACGAGACCGACTGTTATCTCGCGTCAATGAGGCGATCGCTGCAGCGGCCGGTCGACGTTGGACGTCCCGGCCGCGTGCGCCAATGACAACGGAACGAGGAGGATAACGATGAGCCGCAGACTGGTGGATATTTCGGTTCCGCTGCAGAACGACGTTCCGGCCGATCCGCCGGGGCTCGGCGCCAAGATCGAGTACATCGATCACCAGCAGAGTCTGCCGCAAATCCTGCCGTTTTTCCCGGGACTCAAGAAGGAGGACCTGCCGGACGGGCAGGGCTGGGCGGTCGAGCGCGTCGTGCTCTCAACCCATAACGGAACGCATCTCGACGCGCCCTGGCACTATCATCCGACAATGAACGAGGGACAGCGCGCCTGGACGATCGATGAGATCCCGCTCGAATGGTGTTTCCAGCCCGGCGTGAAGCTCGACTTCAGGCGTTTCCCCGACGGCTATGTCGCCACACAGGCCGATGTCGAGGCCGAACTGGAGCGGATCGGCCATGAATTGAAGCCGCTGGACATCGTGGTGGTCAACACCAGCGCCGGCGCCAAATACGGACGTCCGGACTACGTCGCCTCCGGCTGCGGCATGGGCGCCGAGGCGACGCTCTATCTGCTCGAACGCGGCGTAAGGGTGACCGGCATCGACGGCTGGAGTTGGGACGCGCCATTCATTCATACCGCCAAACGCTACGCAGAAACGCGCGATCCCTCGATCATCTGGGAAGGCCATAAGGCTGGGCGTCACATCGGCTACTGCCACATCGAGAAACTGCATAATCTGGAGGCGCTGCCGTCGACTGGCTTCATGGTGTCGTGCTTTCCAGCGAAGATCGAGCGCGCCTCGGCCGGCTGGACGCGGGCGGTCGCGATCATCGAATCGTGAACGGTGAAGCGCCGCGCCGCCTTGCGATTGTCGCGTTCGCGGGCCAAGACCGCGCCACGCCCGATCAGAGCCGCTGCCGCATGAAAGCCTTTCCGCCGCCCCGTCCCGTCGAAGTCTACAATCCTGTGCTGCGCACGTTCCACTGGCTGATGGCGGCGCTGATTTTCATCATGCTCGGCGCTCGGGGTCTTTGCGACGCAGCTGCCGCGCGGCACGCTCCGATCCGAAGTCTTGTTCGTCCACAAGTCGATCGGGATCGCGATCCTTGCGCTGGTCCTCATGCGGATCGCCGTTCGCATTGCCGTCGGCGCGCCGGCCTATGCCGAGCCGCTCGGCCGTCTGGTCCATGCCGCAGCGACCGCGGGCCATCTGGCGCTCTATGCGCTGATAATCGCACTGCCGGTCAGCGGCTATCTGACCTCGAGCGCCGGCGGGCACGACGTTTCATTCTTCGGACTGTTCACGCTTCCCAACATCGTTCCAAGAGACAAGGCGCTCGACGAGGCGGCGAGCCAGGCGCATTTCGTTTTTGCCTGGGCGATCGGGATCGTGCTCGCCGTGCACCTGGCGGCGGTGGTCTGGCACGCCCGGGTGAAGCACGACACCGTGTTCACCCGCATGTGGCCGCGATTCCGGCCGACGCCGGCGGCTCGATAGGCGGGCTTGCCCCTTCCTTCGCGAACGCCGGCGCGCGTGCTATATATGAGCGCCAGAAGATCGCTCTCCGAGGCCAGGAGTTTGCCATGGCGCAAGGTTTGACCGCCCGGATCGTCGGGCTTGCCGGTAACGATCCACTGTTCGCCCGCATCCGGCAGGAAGCCGAAGAAGCGATGCGGCGCGAGCCCGAGCTCGCGACCTTCTTGATGACGACGATCCTCAACCACGACACGCTGGAAAGCGCGGTCGCGCACCGGGTCGCTGCGCGGCTCGACAATCCGGACGTCTCCGCGGCCCTGATCCGCCAGACTTTCGCGGAGGCGGTCGCCCGCGATCCCTCGATCGGCGAGGCGTTCCGCGCCGACATCATGGCGGTCGCCGACCGTGATCCCGCCTGCCTCCGGATGATGGAGCCGCTGCTCTATTTCAAAGGCTTTCAGGCGCTCCAGGCCTATCGTTTGTCGCACTGGCTGCTGAAGGCTGGACGGCGCGACTTCGCGTTGAGCCTGCAGAGCCTCGTCTCGGCGGCGTTCGGCGTCGACATCAATCCCGGCGCGCGGATCGGCAAGGGTGTGTTCCTCGATCACGCGACGGCGCTGGTGGTCGGCGAGACGACGGTGATCGAGGACAACGTGTCGATCCTCCAGGGCGTGACGCTCGGGGGCACCGGCAAGGAAACGGGCGACCGCCATCCCAAGATCCGCCACGGCGTGCTGATCGGCGCCGGGGCGAAGATCCTCGGCAATATCGAGGTTGGCTATTGCGCCCGGGTCGCCGCCGGTTCGGTCGTGCTGGCGCCGGTGCCGCACAACAAGACGGTCGCCGGCGTGCCGGCGCGCATCGTCGGAGAGGCGGGCTGCGCCGAGCCGGGGCGCGACATGAACCAGATCCTCGCCGACAAGGGCGGCGAGGCCTGAGCGAGTCACGCTGCCAGGCGCCTTGCAGGGAGCGCCCCCTTCTGGCAAAGCGACCCCGCGGGGGATCGAGCGAGGGTGAGCGCCGTGGACAAAGCCGAGATCGTCAAGCTGCGCGAGTTTCTGCGCAAGGCGTTCGGTGCGCCGATCTTGCAGGTCACGCCGAGCTCGAAGTCGGCGGAAGCGGCCGACGTGTCGCTTGGCGAGCGCAAGATCGGCGTGATTACAGTTGACGACGAGGACGGCGACCGGTCGTTCGCATTTGCGATGAAAGTCCCGGTCGGGCGGCCGGTCCTGCAGGATTACCTACGGAAACTGTTCGACAACGATAAGCTGACCGTCGCCGCGCGGGCCAAGAAGACGGACTTCGTCGAACTCAATAACGGCCCCGATTTCCTCGGCATCGTCTCCGCCGACGACCCGCAGGGTTCGAGTTTCACGCTGCAGATGGCCATTCTCGACATCGACCTCGACGAGGCGTGACGCGGGGCGCGCCCGACGAGGAGATTGAGTCGATGCCGCTTTATTCGCTCGAAGGCCGCCGTCCGCAGCTGCCGCCCGTGGGTCATTACTGGATTGCCCCAGACGCCAGCCTGATCGGCGACGTCAGGGTTGGGCGCGACGTTGGCATATGGTTCGGCGCGGTCGTGCGGGGCGACAACGAGCCGATCGTGATCGGCGCGCGGACCAATGTCCAGGAGCACAGCACGCTGCACACCGATATGGGCTATCCGCTCGACATCGGTGAGGACTGCACGATCGGCCACAATGCGATCCTGCACGGCTGCGCCATCGGCGACGGCTCGCTGATCGGGATGGGCGCGGTCGTGCTCAATGGCGCGAAGATCGGCCGCGGCTGTCTCGTCGGCGCGCGAGCGCTGGTGACCGAGGACAAGGTTTTTCCCGATCATTCGCTGATCATCGGGGCGCGCCGGCCAAGGCGGTCCGCACCCTTGACGCGACCGCGACCGCGACCCTGCTCGGCTCCGCCGAGCACTATGTCGAAAAATGGCGCCGCTTCGCTTCCGAACTCAGGCGGATCGACGGATAGCCGGCACAAAAGTTATGGACCTGTTCGCGGAAGTTGACGCCATTTTACGAGATCGAACTTCCATGCCGGGAAAAGCTGCGCTCGCCGCGCGGGAACGGGAATAGAGCCGGCGCGCGTCGCACCGGAAATCTGGGGCCATGCGACCGCCCCAATATCTGCTGCGGGTCGACGCCAAGGGCGACATCTACGCCGAAGGCGTCGACGAACTGCTTTGCGGCCGGCTGTCGAACGTTCTGGAGGCCTGAACCATGACATACAAGCGTCACACCGACCGGCTTCCGATCATCCCGGTCGACGCCAAGGAGCACAACGTCGTCTGCCAGTTCTGCATCGTCGGCTTCGGCTACAAGGCCTACACCTGGAACATCAACGAGCAGGGCGGCACGAGCCCGAGCCAGAACAAGTTCGGCGTCGACCTTTGTAATGCAGATCTGCAGTACATCTGAGTCTACGAGGGTTCTGTCATGGCGACCTTGACCGTCACCGCGCGGGGGCAGGTCGCGTCATCGCCTACGAGGGCGCGTGGCTCGGCGGCGCAGACTTTTGTGTCCTTCGACAAGAAGGCCGTGTCGCTCATTGCAAAGCAGGGAGGACGGGTGAAGCGGCTGGCTCTGACGAATCCTTGGCGCCGATTCGAGCCCCAGGCGCGTCCTCCACGCTCCGGGCCCAAGGCCACGACGCCCCGCGCAGTAGCGCGGCGAGAGTCGCGGCTTGCCCTTTTCCCGTCGTTGAGGCCATAAGGCCGCTTTCGCGGGGCGCGCGCGCGCTCCGTTCCGATTTGTCTGTCAGAGCCAGCCCATGCGCCTCTCCCGCTATTTCCTGCCGATCCTCAAGGAGACGCCGAAAGAGGCGGAGATCGTCTCGCACCGGCTGATGCTGCGCGCCGGAATGATCCGGCAGGAGGCGGCCGGAATTTACGCCTGGCTGCCGCTGGGCGTCCGCGTCCTCCATAAGATCTGCGCCATCGTGCGCGAGGAGCAGAACCGGGCCGGCGCGCTCGAGGTGCTGATGCCGACGCTGCAGTCGGCCGACTTGTGGCGCGAATCCGGGCGCTACGACGATTACGGCAAGGAGATGCTGCGCATCCGCGACCGGCACGACCGCGACCTGCTGTACGGGCCGACCAACGAGGAGATGATCACCGAGATTTTTCGCGCGTCGGTGCGCTCCTACAAGGACCTGCCGATAAACCTCTACCACATCCAGTGGAAGTTCCGCGACGAGGTGCGTCCGCGCTTCGGCGTGATGCGCTCGCGCGAGTTTCTGATGAAGGACGCCTATTCGTTCGATCTCGACCAGGCCGGGGCGCGCCATTCGTACAACAAAATGTTCGCCGCCTACCTGCGCACCTTCAAGCGGATGGGCCTGACCGCCATTCCGATGCTGGCCGACACCGGCCCGATCGGCGGCGATCTCAGCCACGAATTCATCATTTTGGCCTCCACCGGCGAGAGCGAGGTATTTTGCCATCGCGACTACCTGACGTTCGCGACGCCGCCGGAGGACGTGAACTTCGACGACGCGGCGGCAATGCAGGCGGTGGCCGACAAATGGACCTCGCTCTACGCGGCGACCTCCGAGAAGCACGACGCCGCCGCCTTCGAGAAGCTGCCCGAAGAAGCGCGCATTTCGGCGCGCGGCATCGAGGTCGGCCATATTTTCTACTTCGGAACGAAATATTCGCTGCCGATGAAAGCCGTGGTCAACGGGCCGGACGGCAGGGAGCATTTCGTGCATATGGGTTCGTACGGCATCGGCCCGAGCCGGCTCGCCGCGGCGTTGATCGAGGCGAACCACGACGAGGCGGGCGTCGTCTGGCCGGAGGCGGTCGCGCCGTTCCGCGTCGGGCTGATCAACCTGAAGGTCGGCGACGCGGCGTGCGACGGCGCCTGCAGGCGCATCTACGATTCGCTCGGAAGAGCAGGCGTGGACGTGCTCTACGACGACCGCGACGAGCGGCCGGGGCGAAATTCGCCACCATGGATCTCGTCGGCGCGCCGCATCAGGTCATCGTCGGTCCAAAAAGCCTGGCCGAGGGCAAGGTCGAGATGAAGACGCGCCGGGGCGGCGAGCGCGAACTCGTCAGCGTCGAAGCGGCGATCGCCAGGCTCGGCGGGACGATGTGATGGGACGGCTTCCCCTCATCCGGCGCTTCGCGCCACCTTCTCCCGCGAGCGGGAGAAGGGATTCGCCCCCTCTCCCGCTTGCCGGAGAGGGCCGGGGTGAGGGCGAGCGCGCATGACCGCAACCGTCGGCGCGGACACCGCGGCGCCTCCTCGGCCGACCCGGCCATTCGCGCCCTTCGAATGGATGATTGCGTTCCGCTATCTGCGCGCCCGCAATGCGCAGAAGTCGATCTCGGTCATCGCCGGTTTCTCCTTCCTCGGCATCGTGCTCGGGGTCGCGGCGCTGATCGTCGTCATGTCGGTGATGAACGGGTTCCGCCACGATCTGCTCGAGAAGATGATCGGCCTCAACGGCCACATGTTCCTGCAGGGCGTCGAGACGCCGCTGACCGACTATGAGGCGGTCACCGAGCGGGTCAGCAAGGTTCCGGGCGTCACGCTCGCGCTGCCGCTGGTCGAAGGGCAGGCCTTCGCCACCTCCCCCTACGGCTCGTCGGGCGCGCTGGTGCGCGGCATCCGCCAGAAGGATCTCGAGCGGCTGCCGGGCGTGGCGGGGCATTTGACCCAAGGCACGCTGAACGGCTTCGACGAAGGGCAGGGGGTGGCGGTCGGCGCGAAGCTCGCTGACCATTTGAGTTTGAGGGTCGGCGACAAGATCACCATCATGGCGCCGCATGGGGCGGAGACGCCGTTCGGCGTCACCCCGCGGATCAAGTCCTATACGGTCGCCGCCATCTTCCAGATCGGCATGGCGACCTTCGACAACACCTTCATCTTCATGCCGCTCGCCGAGGCGCAGACCTTCTTCAATTACGAGGGTCAGGCCAATGTGATCGAGGTCTACGTCGCCGATCCCGACAACATGGACGCGATGCGCCGCGCCATCGAGCCCGCCCAGCAGCGCCCGATGATCGACACCGACTGGCGCCAGCTCAATCGCAGCTTCTTCGATGTGCTGGGGGTCGAGAGCAATGTGATGTTTGCGATTCTCGCCCTGATCATGCTGGTTGCGGCGCTCAATATCATCTCCGGCCTCATCATGCTGGTGCAGGATAAGGCGCGCGCCATCGCCGTCCTGCGCACCATGGGGGCGACGCGCGGCGCGGTGATGCGCATTTTCCTCATCACCGGCGCGACGATCGGCGTCGTCGGCACCGGGGTCGGCCTCGTGCTCGGCCTCCTCGTCGCCCACAATGTCGAGCCGATCCGGCGGTTCCTCGGCTGGCTGACCGGTGAGAACCTGTTTCCGGCGGAATTCTATTTCCTGTCGCAATTGCCCTCGCGGGTGGAGGCGACGGACGTCATCGCGGTCGTGGCGCTGGCGCTCTTCCTGTCGATCGCAGCGACCATTTATCCGTCGTGGCGCGCGGCGAGGCTCGATCCGGTGGAGGCGCTGCGCTATGAATGACGCGGGGCGCTTCGCCGCGCTGGCGCTCGAGGGGATCGAGCTCCGCTACGGCCGGGGCGAGACCACGGTCGAAGTGCTGAACGGCGCCTCGCTTGCGCTCTATCCGGGCCAATCGGTGGCGCTGGTCGCCCCTTCCGGCGCCGGCAAGTCGACGCTCCTGCATGTCGCGGGGCTGCTCGAGCAGCCGAACGCCGGCGAAGTCGCGGTCGGCGGCGTCGTCGCCTCGACCATGCCGGACAACGATCGCACCGCGCTCAGGCGCAGCCAGATCGGCTTCGTCTATCAGTTCCATCACCTCCTGCCGGAGTTCTCCGCGCTCGAGAACCTCGTCCTGCCGCAGATGATCGCCGGTTTGCCTCGCGCCGAAGCCGCGACCCGCGGGCGAGAACTGCTCGCCTACCTCGGCCTCGCGGCGCGCGAAAACCATCGGCCCGCAGAACTCTCCGGCGGAGAGCAGCAGCGCGTCGCCATCGCCCGTGCGGTGGCCAACGGCCCGCGGGTGCTGCTCGCCGACGAGCCGACCGGCAATCTCGATCCGAAGACCGCCGATCACGTGTTCGGGACGCTGACGGCGCTGGTCAAGGCGACCGGCCTCGCCGCCCTCATCGCCACCCACAACATGGACCTCGCCGCCCGCATGGACCGCCGCGTGACGATCCGCGACGGGCACGTCATGGAGATGGAATAGGTCCTCGGAGCCCGGCGGAGGCATTCGACATCCTCGTTCACGCAGCAATTTCGACGACGACCTTGCCGCGACAATGGGGGCGCGGGCGAAGATTCGGCCCGGACTGTGAGCCCTGTCACTGCGCCCGGCGGAGCGTTGTGCTCAATTGGAGCCAACGCGGGAACAGCGCGGCAATGGGAAAGGACTTTGGAATGTCGAACAGGCAACGTCCACGCGAATTGCGACTTGGCGTGGGAGTCGAAGCGGAAGCCCTCATCTCCAATCTGGGCGTCGACGCGTACTGGGTCGCACGCCAGCGGGCGCAGGAAGCAAGCAGCGACGCCATGGCGAGGGACTGGAGCAGCGTCGCGCTTGCGATCGCCCGCAAGACGAGAAGACGCGCCACGCCGTTGATTTCGTTGGCGCTGCACTGAGTCCCGGTCGTTGATCGGGCGCGGGAGACGCAGGCCGACCTAGCGGCCAGCGCCCCATCCGCTCGCGCCGACCGAGCGCAGGATGAGCAGCAGCACGATCGCGCCGATCGCCGCGTCCACGGCGAGCCCGACGAGACCGGCGGCGAAATGAAAGAAGCGGGGCAGAAGCCAGACGCCGATCATGGCTCCCACCACGCCGACCGCGCCGTCGCCGATGGATCCGAAGCCGGAGCCGCGCATCACGCGGCTCACCAGATATCCAGCAATCCCGCCGACGAGCAAAATGACGATCATGCGTTCGTCGGAATAATGCATGCGACTTTCCTTCAGGCGTCCGAATCAGGCCGACGGCGAGACAATAACAGCTCGAACTCGCTTCCGGATCTGTCCGCCGTCGGGGGTCTGGATTCAGTCGAGCGGCTTCCACTGATTGGCGATGAAGCCGCGCTCGTCGACCTTCTCGGAACCGGTGATGCGCGGCTCTTTGCCGACGCATTTCCAGGTGTAGATCGTGTCGTGCCCGGTCGCCGCCATGGGGACGACCGCCGAACCCGGGAACTCTTTGCAATAGGCCTCCGCGCCTTGCGAGACGCGCGACACGTCAGCCTTGGCGCACGACAGATTGGCCCCGTAATTGCAGAGCCATAATGCGCCTCGCATACACCGATAGACCGTGCTCCTTTCGATCTGCCTGGCGTCGGGAGGCGCCACATAGAACAACCGGATTGCCTGGCTCACCAGGTCCGGCGGGTATCGGCTTTGGCTGATCGTGGTCGACGACCCTGGCGCAATATTGACCGAGGTTTTCCGCGCGCGCGCCGGCCGAGGCGGCATATGACGCCAGGGCGGCGAGCGCGACGGCGAACGATACGACCTCTCGCATGGTCTTCGGATCCTCGCGGTTGGGCGCATCGACTTCGGTGAGGCGCCGGCGGTCCGCTCGCGCCTCTCCGTCAATCGATGACCGCCTGTCGGAATGATCCTACCGGGCGACGGGCGAATTGCAACGGACGGACGCGCCAATCCGCCTACTGACTGTCGCGCGCCCCATCGCGCAATTGCCTGGAGAGCCGGGCCAGATCGATCGGCGCTTCGGAAGGGCGGGCGAGCCGCTCTTTCGACTGGGCCCCCGCATCCGAAAACTTCATCCGCATCGGCATGGCGATCGCCTCGCCGAAGGCGATCGCCTCCCGGTCCGCAATCGAGGGCAGGAGGGCGACCATGCTGAGAGCGGAGACGCCGACCGCGTCGGCGATGATCTTCTTGTCGTTGTCGTTGGGAAGGCGCATGGCGAAGGTGGTCGAACATTGGGAGAGCACGGTCGGATCCAGTTCCGAAGGCCGCTGCGAGATCACGCCGAGCGAAGCCCCGTACTTGCGGCCTTCCTTGGCGATGCGGCCGATCGCGCGCCGGACCGGGGCGAATTCGTAGCCGAGGCCGGTGGGAATGTAGCGGTGCGCCTCCTCGCAAACCAGGTTGACTTCAAAATTCCCGGAACACCAGAACGCGACCTCGAAGGCGAGCCGGGACAAAACCGAGACGACGGAATTGACCACCTCGTTGGGCAATCCCGCGAGCTTGACGATCGTTATCGGCAGCCCCTGGGTCGGGATCCGGAAGACGCGGGAAATGACGTGGGCGGCGTCTTCCTCGAGGCTGCTCTTGCCGCTGAACATGAACTTGTAACGAGGATCGCGGGAGAGACCTTCGATCCGGGCCCGCAGCGCTCGCAAATCCGACGGCGGATAGCGCTGCTCGAGCTTTCCGAGCCATTCGTCGATGGTTGCGATGACGTCGGCGATGCGGAATGGGCTCGGCGTGTCGGCCGTCACCGCCGCCCCTTCGATAGATAGCCTCCGGCGCAGTACGCCCGTGCCGGCGGAGCTTCCGCCGGCGCGATAATTGGACTTTGCGGTCTGGATGACATCATAGAGCGCGTCGCGTTCGTCCGGATGAGGCGCGCGGCCGCTGAAGATGACGTCGGCAAGTTCGTCGAAACGAAAAATCCAGATCGGAAGCTCCAGGCTGTCCGAATCGATGATGTGCGCGATGTCGGGGAAATGCGCGGCGTATTCGTTGTGGGGGTCGAGGATGAGCACGCGCAGATTGGGCCTTGCCGCTATCGCGCTGCTGATGAGCATGGAGGCGGCGGTCGTCTTGCCCACCCCCGTGGCCCCGAGCACCGCAAAATGCCGCGCGATCATCTGATCGACGCTGATCTCCGCGGGAATGCTGCTATTCTGGCTGAGCCGGCCAATGTCCACTCCCCGCTTGCCTCGGAACGTATAGATGGTGCGGAGATCCTCGGCCCTCATTTGATGCACGGTCGCGCCGAGAGACGGGTACGAGCGGACGCCGCGATAGAACACGGATGGATCGGGCGCCCGATCGATGATCTCCCCGCTGAGTTCGAACGTGACCCGAGCGAGGTTGGCCTCCCTTTCCGACCACCTTGAGTCGACGGTCGCGACCTCGCACACGACGCCGACCAAGCGCGCGTTGCGATGGGCGATCGTTATCAGGTGGCCGACGGACCAGTCTTCCCCGGCCGGATCGAGACGGCAGTCGATGACGCCGTGCGTTCCGTTCAGGGACACCAGATGTCCGATGATCCGTCGCGAAGCGCCTTCCCGTCGTCCGGAGGGGCCGGATTCGTCGGCGACGCCCGGCTGCAACGTCTCGCGTGCAATCTCCAGACGCCGCTGAAGCCCGTGGACGTCGCGACGGTCAAGGTCCGAGGCGAAAGCGCCGCCGATTACGTCGCTTGGTGCCGTATCGAGTGTTTGCATGGAGAGCGGCCGCCGGCGATCGTGGAACGGAAGACGGAGGCTGACAAACAAGGATTAAAAAAAACACAGATTAAAGTAATCAATTTGGTGTGAGCGATGGGTCGGGAGCTAAACGCGGGCTAAACGCCGTCCGCCAGCCCGATGAACAGCATCCCCGAGGCGACCCCGGCCAGATCGCAGAGCGTGTCCAGGCCGCCGCCCAGCGGCGCGACCGTATTCAACCCCAGCGCCAATAGCGCGGCGGCCAAGGCGCCGCTCACGATCAGACCCCAGCTCAAGGAAAGCCTCCAATTGTCGGTCGCGCCCGAGCGCTCGCCCAGGGACCGCGATATCTTCGACGAAACCGACAAAGCGGCGAAGCGTTCCCGAAAAATGCGAGTGGAGCGTGCTGGAATCGTTCGCGCCGTCGCAAAGCGCGATGAAGGTTTATGGAGCGTCCGCGCGGCTTTATAGTGCCGGCAATTCCTGGGACTGATGACCTTGAGAACGAGAAAGCGCGCTCCGGCTTCGTCCGGGCCTTCCGGGGCCTCCTGATGCCCCGCCGCGGAGGGAGCGCCGATCTGCCGCTGCACGGCGGCCGCGTGCCAAGATGGCTCGGTGAGCGCATGACCCGGCTCGGCGCCGTGATCGCCGAAGCGATCGTGCTCGAATACGGGCGCGACGAGCTTTTGCGCCGAATTGCTCATCCGTTCTGGTTCCAGTCCTTCGGCGCGGTCATGGGGATGGACTGGCATTCGTCCGGCATCACGACCTCGGTCATCGGCGCGCTGAAGCGCGGGCTGACGCCGCTGTCGGGCGAACTCGGCCTGCATGTCTGCGGCGGCCGAGGATCCCATTCGCGCCAGACGCCGCAGGAGCTCGTCGCCATCGGGGAGCGGGTCGGCTTCGACGGGGCGGCGCTGGCGACCGCGAGCCGCCTCGTCGCCAAGGTCGACAGCGCCGCCGTCCAGGACGGCTTCGATCTCTACCTGCACGGCTTCATCGTCGCCGACGATGGCCATTGGGTCGTCGTCCAGCAGGGCATGAACGGCGAGCGCCGCCAGGCGCGGCGCTATCACTGGCTGTCGGAGGGCCTGAAAAGCTTCGTCGAGGCGCCGCACGCCGCGATCGACGGGATCGACCAGGGCGTCATCGTCAACCTGACCGACGCGCGCGCCGAAGCCTCGCGGCGGCGACAGATCGACATCCTCGGCGACCTCGGGCCGGACCGGATCGGGCGCGAACTCGCGAAGCTCGAGGGCGTCGCCGTCCGGCCGGCCGAGCCCCCGCTGCAGCCGCTTGCTGCCGCATCTTGTGATGCCGTCGCGGCACGACGTGCGGCCCGAGGACATCGTCGCCCGCCGCCTGCACGCCAATCTTGCGGCGGCCGCCGACCGCGGCCCGAAGGATTTTGCCGAGCTTCTGCTCGTGCAAGGGGTCGGCGCTCGGACGCTGCGAGCGCTCGCCCAGGTCGCCGAGGTCGTCCATGGCGCGCCCTATCGGTTCAGCGATCCGGCGCGGTTCTCGATCGCCCATGGCGGCAAAGACCGCCACCCCTATCCGGTGCCGCTCAAGGTTTACGACCGCACGATCGAGGTGATGAAGGCGGCGGTGGTGAAGGCGAAACTCGGCCAGGCGGAGGAGCTGGCGGCGATCCGGCGCCTGGACGCCGAGGCGCGCAGGCTCGAGGCTGAGGCCCGCGGACCTTCCGTCGAGGCTCTGTTCGCCGACGAGCGCGCGCGCTCGCATGAATTTGGCGGCATGAGCGTATTCGGGCCAGAGCCCGCGCCCGGGGCGGCGATCCCCCGGGTGAAGTGATAGCAAGGCTCGGACAAGCGTCGGAGCATGGACTGTCGGCGTCTGGGCGGATCGACCGAATCGATTCGGCGAACCGCCGCCAACCGGGCGACTGGAGAGCCTGCGTGCGCGAAAACTTTCGCAAAAAACTGGCGACGCTTTTCCCGGTCCTTCTGGCAGGAGCGCTTTGTGGGTGCGCGCCTGCTCAGCCAGGGGCGCCCTACAGCCTGGCCCCGAGATTGCCCTACGCGGCCTGCGGCGACATGGCGACGCTGAGGGCCAATCTGACCGGCAACCGCGACCTGTCGCCGGAAAGCGACGCCGAACTGAGAGCGCTCGGCGTCCGCTGTATCGGCGAAGGTCCGATCGCGCTTAGCCCGCGGTACTGAAAGTCGCCCCGCCGCCAGCGCATGGCGGGCCGGCGACAAGCGCCTATATGACAGGGCCGGCGGTCGTCGCCGCTCTTCTTGGCCCCAATGGACCTCATCGTTCCGACCGATCGCGGCCTCTATTGCGCCGCGGGCGACTTTCATATCGACCCGTGGGGCCCGGTCGCACGTGCGCTGATCACCCACGCGCACGGCGACCACGCCCGCTTCGGCTCGGAACTCTACATTTGCCATCGTGACAGCGCGCCGTTCCTGCGCAGGCGCCTCGGCGACATTGCGGTCGAGACGGTTGATTACGGCCAGACGCTGACCCGCAATGGGGTCGAGATATCGTTCCATCCCGCCGGACATGTGCTGGGCTCGGCGCAGATCCGCGTCTCCTATCGCGGCGAGGTGTGGGTCGCCTCAGGCGACTACAAGCTCGAGGACGACGGCGTTGCAGCCGCGTTCGAGCCGCAGCGCTGCGACGTCTTCATCACCGAATCGACCTTCGGCCTGCCGATCTACCGCTGGCGCCCGCAGGCGGAGAATTATGCGATCATCGACGCCTGGTGGCGCGACAACGTCGCCGCGGGCCGGGCGAGCGTTCTCTACGCCTATGCGCTCGGCAAGGCGCAGCGCGTCATCGCACATGTCGACCCGTCGATCGGGCCGATCGTCTGCCATGGGGCGGTCGAGCCGATCAACGCGCTTGCCCGGCGGGCGGGGGTCGCCCTGCCGAAAACGCTGCTCGTGAGCGAGGTCCATGGCAAGCGCGGCTTCGCCGGCGCGCTGATCGTGGCGCCGCCATCGGCGATGGCGAGTCCGTGGCTCAAGCGCTTCGGCGACTATTCGGACGCGCTGGCGAGCGGCTGGATGCAGGTGCGGGGCAACAGGCGGCGGCGTGGGCTCGACCGCGGCTTTGCGCTTTCCGACCACGCCGACTGGCCAAAACTCCTCGAGGCGATCGACGCAACCGGCGCCGAACGTGTGCTGGCGACGCACGGGACGGTCGGGCCGCTGACCCGCTATCTTCGCGAGAAGGGGCTCGACGCGCAGATCCTGCCGACCGCCTACGGCGAAGAGGAGACGCCCGCCGAGGAGGAGAAGGCGTGAAGGCCTTGCTGCGCCACCTGTGGTCCTTCCCCAGTTTTGCCGGGGAAGGTGGCGCGAAGCGCCGGAGGGGGTATGGCCCACTGCCGCAGAGTCTGGCGATTTGCACAACCATCACTGCAAGCCTCGAGTGACGCATATCTGCTTTCCGCACCTCATCCGGCCCTTCGGGCCACCTTCCCCGCTTCGCGGAGAAGGAGGCGCCGCCGCTCCAGGGAGCGGGAGTCCCACGGCGTCGGACGGCGGCCGATGAAGGCGTTCTCCGATCTCTACCGGCGGCTCGAATTCGGCGACCTCGACCAAGGCGAAGCAGGCAGCGCTGATCGAAGCATTCGCCACCGCCAAAGACGATCCCATGCAATGGGCGAGCGCGGCCTGGATGGTCTATTTCCTGGCCGGCGGCAAGCCGCGCCAGACGGTCCCGACCCGGCTCCTCTGGCGCCTCGCGATCGAGGCCTCGGGGCTGCCGGAGTGGCTGTGTGAGGAATGCTATTCGACCGTCGGCGATCTCGCCGAAACCCTGTCGCTCCTCCTGCCCGAGGGCGTGGCGGGCGAGGAGGTTTCGCTCGATCGCTGGATGCGCGAGCGCCTCCTGCCGCTGCCGGCGCTCGATGAGGAAGAGCGCTACGCGCGGCTCAGGCGATGGGCGGCGGAACTGCCCGCGGACCAGCGCCTCGCCTTCTTCAAGCTGATCACCGGGGAACTGCGGGTCGGTGTGTCGCGGCTGCAGGTCGTCAAAGCCCTGGCCGAGGTCGCCGGCGTCGAGGAGAGCCGCATGGCTCAGCGGATGATCGGCTATGCGCAGGCGAGGCGGACGCCGTCGGCCGACGATTTCCAGGCGCTGATCGGCGAGGTCGCCCAAGCGGAGGCGCAGGCGCTCGACGCCGGCCGACCCTATCCCTTCTATCTCGCACAGTCCTGGCAGGGGCCGGTCGAGGCGATGCGCGATACGTTCGGTCCGCCGTCGAACTGGATCGTCGAATGGAAGTTCGACGGCATCCGGGCTGAGCTCCTGAAGCGGGGCGACAGCTGGCGTCTCTGGTCGCGCGGCGAGGAGCTGATTTCCGACGCCTATCCCGATCTCGAGCCGCTGGCGCGGGCGCTGCCTTCGGGCGTCGCGCTCGATGGCGAACTCGTTGTGCTCATTCCTCCGGCGGGAGACTTTTCCGCCAATTCGCTCGACGGCCTCGCGCCGTTCGCCAACCTGCAGCAGAGGCTCGGCCGCAAAGTCGTCAGCGACAAGACGATGCGCGAATTGCCGGTCGCGTTCATCTCCTATGATCTCCTCGAAAGCGAAGGGCGCGACATCCGCGGCGAGCCGCAGCACCAGCGACGGGCGCGTCTCGAGAGCCTCGTCGGCCGGACGCTGGCTTCCGCGAAAGAGCGGCTGCCCTTGCGCTTGAGCCCGACGGTGTCGGCCGAGGACTGGGCTGGGCTCGCGGTGATCCGTGAACAGGCGCGCGCACTCGGAAGGGAAGGGCTGATGCTGAAGGCGCGCGAGGGGGCCTATGGGGTCGGGCGACGCAAGGGGGACGACCGCACCAACGTCTGGTGGAAATGGAAGATCGACCCGATGAGCGTCGACGCGGTGCTGATCTATGCGCAGCGCGGCCACGGTCGCCGCTCCGGCGTCTATAGCGATTACACCTTTGCTCTGTGGAGCGCCGAGGAGGGAGCGCAGGATCGCGAACTGGTGCCCTTCGCCAAGGCCTATTCGGGCCTTTCCGACGCGGAGATGCGCGAGATGGACGCGATCATCCGCCGCACGACGGTCGAAACGTTCGGCCCCGTGCGCAGCGTCAAGCCGACACAAGTGTTCGAACTCGGCTTCGAGGGCATCGCGCCGAGCAAGCGGCATCGCAGCGGGATTGCGGTGCGGTTTCCCAGGATGCTGCGCTGGCGGCGCGACAAGCCGGTCGCCGAGGCCGATACGCTCGCCGCGCTGCGCGCGCTCCTTCCGGGCGGGCGGGGCCAGTGAGGCCGTCGGGTGACAAAGACGGCAAGCCTCTCTCCTATCTGATCGAGGACTCGCTCGCGCCCAGCGCTGAGGAGCTTCACCGGGATCTCAATGACGTGACGGTCGCGCTATGAGGAGCGCCGCCGTCCGTTTTTAGGCCGCCCCGCCGGGAACGCGCCATCCCGCACGCCCGGGCGCCGGTCCGCCACGCCGCTGGACGCCCGGCGTCGAACATGGCACGGGATGCGCGGATCCCGGCTGGGAGGGCCTTCGTGAACTCGCTTTCCACCGCGCTCGTCGTCGGCGGGCTCATCGCCGCGAGCGGCCTCATCGGCCTCTTTCTGCAGAGATTGCTGGCCGCGCACCATACCGCCGAGCGCTCGCGCGATATGATCGGAGGCGTCGTCGGGCTTCTCACCCTGCTCCTCGCGCTGGTGCTCGGCCTCCTGATCTGGACCTCCTTCGGCGTCTACAACACCCAGCAGACCGAGCTTCAGACGATCGCTGCGCGCGCGCTCGAGTTCGACCTCGAAATGCGTCAATACGGGCCGGAAGGCGATCCGGGGCGCGAACTCCTGCGGCGCGACCTCGTCTGGGCGCACGAGCAGTTCTGGGGCGACGACACATCGCGCGCCGAGGCCTACGACGCGTCATACAAGGCGATGGGAGACCTGAGCAAGTTCTTCGACAGCCTCGAGCCCAAGACGCCGGCGCAGACGCAGTTGCTCGCCGCGGCGCGCAGCAACTACAGCTTCATCGGCGAGCAGCGGCTTCTCATGTCTCTGCAGGCGGCGACGCCGGTCGCCTGGCCGCTGATCTACGCGGTGACGGCCTGGTCGTGCCTGATGTTCGGCGGCATGGGGCTCCTGTCGAAACTCAATCCGATGGCGGTGACGATGCTCTTCCTCGGCGCGGCGTCGGTCGGGCTCGCGATCTTTCTCATCCTCGAGTTCAACAGGCCGTATACTGGCTCGGTCGTCCGCGTCTCGCCGGTCGCGCTCGAACAGGCGATTGTCGAGCTCGACAAGCCGAGGGCGGAGGCGTCTTCGCAGTGAAGGCAACGACAATCGAGGAAGGAGGCTCACCCCGTGGCGCACTACAGGATTTTGAACGACGAAGAGATCCGTTCCGCTCTGGCCGACCTGCCGGACTGGTCGGTCAAGGCCCCCAATATCGAGGCGACCTTCGCCCTGAAGACGTTTCGCGACGCGATCGCCTTCATCGTCGAGATTGCGATCGAGGCCGAGGTGATGAACCATCATCCCGAGTTCCACAACTCCTACAACATCGTCTCATTCTCGTTTTGCACCCATGACGCGGGCATGAAGATCACCGATCTCGACATCGAGACGGCGCGAAAGATCAGCGCGCTCGCGAAGCGCTTCCAGGCGATGCCGTGAGGATTGGACCAGCAGCAGAGCTCGACCCCTCATCCGGCGCTTCGCGCCACCTTCTCCCGCAGGCGGGAGAAGGGTATGCGCCCCCTCTCCCGCTTGCGGGAGAGGGCCGGGGTGAGGGGTTGGATGAGTAGCGACGACTTCGCCGGAAAGGTCGCGATCGTAACCGGGGGCGGGGCGGGGATCGGCTTCGCGATCGCGCGCGCCTTCGCCCGCGGCGGCGCGCTTGTGGCCATCGCCGGCCGGACCGGGACGACGCTCACCCATGCCGCGGCGGCGATCGAGGAGGCGTCGGGCGCGCCGGTTCTCGTGGTCGAGGCCGACGTCGCGATCGAGGCCGACTGCGAACGAATCGTCGCTCGGACGATCGAACAATTCGGCACGCTCGACGTCCTGGTCAACAACGCCGCTCATTTCGCGCTCGTCCCTCTGATCGAAGCGGACGCGGCGCAGGCGGCGCGGTTCCTGTCCATCAATCTGGCGGGTCCGCTCCAATGCGCGCGGGCCTTCGCCAGGCAGGCCTTCGAGCGCGGGCGGGGCGGGGCGATCGTCAATGTCAGCAGCATCGCGGGCCGGCGGCCGGCGCCCGGCTGCGGGCTCTACTCGGCGTCGAAGGCGGCGCTCGACAGCCTTACCCGCTCGATGGCGCTCGAATGGGCGCCGAAGGGCCTGCGGGTCAACGCGGTCGCGCCCGGCCACGTCGCGACCGAGGGGGTGATCGAAGATTTCCGCGCCGGGCGGCTGGACGAAGCGGGGATGTTCGCGGGGATTCCCGCACGTCGCATCGCCGACGTCGACGACATCGCCGACGCGGTGCTGTTCCTCTCCAGCGACCGCGCGCGCCACATCATGGGACAGGTGCTGACGGTCGACGGAGGAGAGGGGTTTTGAGCTCTTCAGTCCTGCCGAAGCGACGAGGAAAATCGGGATCCAGTCGGCAATGAAAGCAGAAGGCTCAACCGAATTTTCGACCTGGGTGGCGCTGGCCGTCGGCGCGATCGCCGTCGCGGTCTGCGCGACATTCTCGTCCTCGCTGTTCGTCTTGATTCCTGCAGGCCTGATCGGCGCCTATCTGGGCTACAAGGCCGAGCACATTTTGCGGTTTTATATCAACCGAGCTTTGTCCAAAAGGCGCTCGGGCTAAATACGGTTCGCGGGCGATCCGTTCGAGCGCTATCGAATCGGCGCCGCAGCTGCCAGCTGCAATGGCGGCCGAGGTCTACGACGTGCTGTCGCATGGAGAATTTCGGCGAGAACGGGCGACGCTTTCCTCACGCAAACGCCCGCGCCGCCGCCCTGTGCTTGGCGACGAGCGCGGCGAGGTCGATTTCCTCCGGCGCGCCCTCGATGACCCGCCAACGGCCGGCGACCATGACGCGGTCGGCGCGATGGGTGCCGCAGAGCGCGAGCGCGGCGATCGGGTCCTGCGCGCCGCTGAAGCGCGGTTCGTCGAGAAGATAGAACGCCAGGTCGGCCTCCATTCCGGGCGCAATCCTGCCGATGTCCTCGCGGCCGAGGCATCGGGCCGAGCCCTCCGTCGCCCATCGCAGCGAGTCGTACGGACTGAAGGCGGCATGGCCGTAGCGCAGGCGCTGAAGCATCAGCGCGTGGCGCGCCGCCTCCATCATGTTGGACGAATCGTTCGAGGCCGAACCGTCGACGCCGAGCCCGATCGCGACGCCGGCCGCCTCCAGATCTTTCGTCGGGCATATGCCGACGCCGAACGCCATGTCCGAGGCGGCGCAATGCGCGACGCCGACCCCGGCGCGGCCGAGCCGGACGATCTCGTCGTCGTTGAAATGGATGCCGTGCGCGACCCAGGTCCGGGGGCCAAGCCATCCCGCTTCCTCGAGGAGATCGACCGAGCGCTTGCCGAACGCCTGCATCGCGTATGCATCCTCATCGGGCGACTGGCAGAGATGGCAGTGCAGGCGGGCGTCATAGCGTTCGGCGAGCGTCGCCGATTCCCTCAGCACCCGCGGCGGCACCGCGAGCGGCGAACAGGGCGCAAGCGCGACGCGGATCATCGAGCCTGGCGTCGGATCGTGGAAAGCCTTGAGCGCCCGCTCGCTGTCCTCGAGAATCGTGTCCGAATCCTGCACGATCGAGTCGGGCTGCAGGCCGCCGTCCTTTTCCGAGATGCCCATTGAGCCGCGCGTGACCGTCATCCGCATTCCAAGCTTCCGGGCCTCCTCGACCTCGATTTCGATTGCCCGTTCGAGGCCGGGCGGAAAGAGGTTGTGGTGGTCGGCCGCCGTCGTGCAGCCGGACAGAAGGAGTTCGACCAGCGCCATGCGGACGGCGACGCGGAGCGCCTCCGGCGTCATGCGGTCCCAGACGCGCTCCATCGCCACCAGCCAGGGAATGAGCTCCTTCCCGACGCCGGCCGGATGGGCGCGGGTCAGCGTCTGGTAGAAGTGATGGTGCGCGTTGATCAGACCTGGCAGGACGACATGGCGCGAGGCGTCGAAGGTCGCCTCCCAGGGCGCGACGGGCGTCCCGCCGTGCGCAACGAGCTCAACGATCTGCGACCCGTCGACGACAATTCCGCGCTCAGCGTCCGGCGCGAGGATTGCGAGCGGATCCTTGATCCAGAGGCGCATGGGGCAAGCTCCGTTTGAGCATAAAGGGCGCGAGCGGCAACCGGTTAGCGATGATCCGGGTGAAACGCCAGCCCCGGCGGCGCGGTTGCGAATTTCGATTCGACGCTCCGCAGCCAGCCGTCTAAGGTGAGGCGCGAATCCGCTCGCGGCGAACAATGGCCGGGGGGATGGGGAGGCGTCGCACGCATTTCGGCGCCTCCGGAACGGAACTGTGGAGGAAACGAAGAATGCGCGCTCTGATCATCGCCGCCCTGGGGGGCGCGGCGGCCTTGGCTCAGCCGGCCTACGCTCTCGACAAGGTGACGTTCGGCACCAACTGGCTCGCCGATCCCGAGGCCGGCGGATACTACCAGGCGCTGGTCGACGGGACCTACGAGAAGTACGGCCTCGATGTCACCATCCTGCCTGGCGGCCCGTCGGCGAACGGGGGTATGCTGCTCATCGCGGGCAAGATCGAGTTCTTCATGGGCGGCGACATGATCGGCGACTTCCTGGCGGTGCAGAACAATATTCCGACCATCGCCGTCGCCGCCGACTTCCAGAAGAATCCGCAGTGCTTCATGTCCCATCCGGGCGTCGGGCTCGACAAGTGGCAGGACCTGCCCAACGCGAACCCCGCTTTCGTCAGCGCCGGCGCGGTCAACACGTTCTGGGCCTGGATGCGTCTCGCCTATGGCTTCAAGGACGAGAACATCAAGCCATACAATTTCAACTCGGCGCCCTTCATCGCCGACAAGCATTCGATCCAGCAGGGTTACATCACCTCGGAGCCCTATGAGATCGAGAAGGAGGGCCACTTCAAGCCCAACGTGTTTCTGCTCGCCGACTACGGCTACACCACCTATTCGACTATGATCGAGACCCGTCGCGAGATCGTCGACAAGAATCCAGACATGGTGCAGCGCTTCGTCAGCGCCTCCGCAATCGGGTGGTATAACTATCTCTACGGCGACAACGCCAAGGCGAACGCGGCGATCAAGAAGGAAAACCCGGAACTGACCGACGATGAGATCGCCTTCTCGATCGCCAAGATGAAGGAATACGGCATCGTCGATTCCGGCGACACTCTGACCAAGGGCATCGGGGCGATGACCGACGCGCGGTGGAAGGGTTTTTACGACAAGATGGTCCAGGCCGGCGTCGTCAAGGCCGGCATCGACTACAAGAAGGCCTACACCCTGCAGTTCGTCAACAAGGGCGTCGGCCTCGATCTGCGGCCGAAGAACTGACCTTCTCGCGGGCGAAAAAGATCGGGGCGCCTCGCCGCCCCATCATTTCTGCGACGCGGGGAGGGCGTTGTACACTTCCGGCGGCAGCACGGCGGAGACCGCGATCGGCACCGTGTCCGACGAGCGGTAGTTCTGCACCTTGTTCTTCACCGGCGGCAGGCTCTTGAGAAACGCTGCGATCGCGAAGGCGTCCTCGTCGGTCAGGTGAGCGAAGGAAGCGGAGGGCATAACGCCGCTGAGCTCGCTGCCGTCCGGCCGCTTGCCCTTGCGGATCGCCGTGACGATCTGCTCGTCGGTCCACTGACCGAGGCCCGTCTCCTTGTCGGGCGTCAGGTTCTGGCCGACGAATACGCCCTGGGTCGGAATGGAAAAGCCGACGTCCGATCCGGCGAGGTAGCGTTTCATGTCGGGCGCGCCGAGCATCCCCCCCGGCGTGTGGCAGTCGGAACAGCCGGCGATCGAAACGAGATAGCGCCCGCGGGCGATCTGCGCCTGGTCGGCCGCGACGGCAGGGGCAAACCAGCAAAGCGCCAGCGCCAGCGCGCCGAAACCCTTCGCATCGAATATCCCGCCCATCCTTGCCTCCCTTGCTCGAGCCGTTCAATCCGCGGCTACGCCTGATATCACGATGCCCTTCAAATGATCCGGAACCCGCCAAACCTGCGACGGATCCGGCTTATGCGCGACCGGAGCGACCTCGCCCCGCCAGGCGGCTCCAACCATCTGCGCGGTCTGATAGGCCATGACGTTCCAGCCAATCGCCTCAAGCGCGCGCAAGCCCTTCGCCACATGGGGCGACACCAGATCGTGAAAGAGGACCATCGCGGTCGGCTCGAGGAAGGGCGCGAGCGCCAGCGCGTCCCGCTCCGGCGCCTCGCCGTCGTGGTCGCCGTCGATGAATGCGAACGACCACCGGACGCCGGATTCGCCCAGGCGCACGACCGCGCCCGGACTCGCCTCCGGCACCAGGATCGTCGTCTGGCTTCCGCCGGCGGCGCGCGCCACCCCGTCGAGTTCCGCCCGCCAAACCGGATCGGCGAGCAGCGGTTCGATGACGTGAAGGCTCGCAAGACCCGAGGCGATGAGATGGGCGGTTGACCAACCTCGCCAGGCGCCGACTTCGACGCCCCTGCGACCCTTAAACAGCCGCGCGTTGGAATAAAGAACGGCCGCCTCGTCCCGGTTGATGAAGCCGACGATCGGATTGCGTCGGTCGACCCGGAACGGATGATCGATCTCGCGCCGCAGCCAAGGCCAGGTCGAGACGCTCTTGTCGGCCAGGATCATGTTTGGGAACAGGTGATCGAGGTTCGGGACGTCGAGTGTGTCGGAGACGTAGTCCTTCGTCATCGATCGGGCCCCGGGCTGATATGCAGCCATCGCGAAGTCGAACGCGGATCGCACGTTCGCGAGTTCGGCGTCAAGGACAAGAGCCTCGTGGCGGTTCGGCCGCGGGATCCCGCGCGGCAGTTTGACCCCGGCGCATTGGGGCCTATAGTTTCAATCGTTCAAGTGATTATATAATGGCAGCCGATGCGGCGTTTCTGGGAGAAGGGGCGGGAAGTCGGGGCTAACAGGCGTTCGCCAACCTGCGAATCCGGGATGAATAGGTCGAGGTCTTTACGCGTCATTACGTCATGGCGGCTCGGCCGGCGGGAACAGGCACGCCGGCAGGCCGGTTGGTGGCCCAAATGACCAAGGTCGTAGCTTTTCCGTCTGCGGGAGGGATGGCTTCTTCCAAGCCGAGCGCGGCGCCGCTCGCCACGTTTAGGGGAGTCGACAAGGTTTTCGCCAACCAGGTCACGGCGTTGTCGGGGCTCGACCTCGAAATTCGGACCGGGGAGTTTCTGGCCTTGCTCGGCCCCTCGGGCTGCGGCAAGTCGACCGTCCTCAGGCTTCTTACAGGCCTGACGGAGCCGACGAACGGCGAAATCGCCTGGAGCTGCGAGCGACCCGAATTCGGCTTCGTGTTTCAGGAGCCGACACTGATGCCCTGGTCGGACGTGTTCTCCAACGTCTGGCTGCCGCTTCGTCTGGCTGGCGTATCGAAGGAGAGGGCAAGGCCGCGCATCGAGCAGGCGCTGGCTGAGGTGGGGTTGTCGGGCTTCGCCAAGTCCTATCCCCGCCAACTGTCCGGCGGGATGAAGATGCGCGTGTCGATCGCCCGCGCGCTGGTGACCCGCCCGGCGGTGCTGCTGATGGACGAGCCTTTCGCCGCGCTCGACGAAATCACGCGTCTCAAGCTCAACGACGACCTTGCAGCACTGCAGTCCGCCCTCGGCGCGACAGTCGTCTTCGTCACGCACTCGGTATTTGAGAGCGTCTATCTCGCCGATCGGATCGTCGTGATGGCGGCGCGGCCGGGACGCGCGGTCGCGGAAATCTCCGTCGAGGCCCCCGCTGTGCGACGGGAAGGGTTTCGTCTGACCGCCGCCTATGCCGAAACCTGTCGCCGCACTTCCGCCGCCTTGCATCTGGCGATGGGCGAAGAACCGCCGGCCGAGCTGACCGAATGAACAGGGACGATATCATCGGCTACGTCGTTCCCGCGTTCACGCTCGGCCTCGGGCTGCTGGCGTGGGAGGGGATCGTGCGCTACTTCGCCATCCCGCCCTACCTGTTGCCCGCCCCGAGCGTCATCATCGCCACGCTTTTCACGGATTGGCCGACCCTTTCGGCCTCGCTTTGGGTGACGCTGTCGATCACATTGAAGGCGCTCCTCGCGGCGGTCATCGGAAGCGTCACTTTGGCCATTATCTTCGCGCAGTCGCGGCTCGTCGAGCGGGCGTTCTACCCGTTCGCGGTCGCCATGCAGGTGACCCCGATCGTCGCGATCGCCCCGTTGCTCTTGATCTACCTTACGCCGTCGGTGGCGGTTCTGGTCTGTGCCTTCCTGGTCGCGTTCTTTCCGCTCCTCGCCAACACCACGCTCGGACTTTCCTCGGCCGACCATAATCTCATCGATCTCTTTCGAATGTACCGCGCGACGCGCTTCCAGCAGTTCATACTGCTCCGGCTTCCATCGGCGCTGCCGTATTTCCTCGCCGGCCTTCGCATCAGCGGCGGACTCGCGCTGATCGGCGCCATCGTGGCGGAGATCGCCGCCGGCTCGGCGGGCCAGGGGTCGGGCCTCGCCTATCGCATCGTGGAGTCAGGATTTCGCCTCAATATTCCGAGAATGTTTGCCGCGCTGCTCTTGATCTCGGTGGCCGGCATCACAATTCATGTCTTTCTCACCGCGCTGTCGCACTGGCTCTTGGCGGAGTGGCATGAGAGCGAGCGCGGTCGGGAGACATGATCTTACAGATGCAGCTATACGTATAAACAATTGTCAGCCTCGATCGGCGGTTCACGTGACGCCGTCGGGGCGAACGGGTGGGAAATTGCGCCCAGCATTCTTGAAGGCGATGCGTTATGAACATCGAATATCGGGTCGGGGCCCGAACGTCTGTCCTTCGCAAGCTTCGACTCGCGGGTCTGGTGAACACCACGACTTTCGACATCGCGGCGGCGCACGCGGCGTTGGTGCAACGTCAGGCTGTTCCCGAAAGGATCGAGACGGATGGCTTGATCGTCGATGTTCCGGCCGGCGTCTACCACCCGCTGCCGGATTCCAGCTCCGAGTTCTTCATCCGCAACATCAGGGCGATGAACCCGAAGGCCATCGACAAGACGCTGGAGATTGGAGCGGGCTGCGGAATCATCTCGCTGTTCATTGCAGCGAACTGGACTTCGAGAACCGTCGCGACCGATATATCTCCGGTCGCCGTCCAGGCGACGCTCGACAACGCGCAGCTCAATGAGCTGACCCTGACCGCTTTCCAATCGGACCTGTTCGAAAAGATCGACGAGAGAAATTTCGACCTGATCGTCTTCAATACGCCGATGGTCGACAAGAACCCCGAGAACGACATCGAAAAATACAGCTTGTGCGACCCGCACGGCAGCATCACCGAGTCCTACCTGCGCCAGGCGCGTCATCATGTGTCGAAGGACGGGCTGATCATCTTTTCGATCTGCAACAACTCCGCGTACGAAGTGCTGGACGGGATCGATCTGGACTATTCGATTGTCGGTTTCGAACTCGGGTACAGCGGTTTCTGGCGGGCGATCGTCGGCGCGCGCAACTGATCGCGCCGACTGGTAGACCGGTCTCTGCACCGCGTGAGAACGCCGAAGCCGCGGCGGACTAAGGCGCGCGCCTGGGGACCGCTGGTTCCGGGGTAGCCCTGAGCTCGCGCTAGCCGGCCGCGACCACGCCCGGGGCGCAGGGCCGCGCTCGAAACGCTCGACGGGATGAGCTTCCTCGGTCTGACGACCGCGTGCCTGTTCTCGGTGCTCCACGCTTACTGGCCAACCCGGACGCTGAGGCAAAGCAGACGCGATGGTTTTCAGGCCGCGGATCATCACGCAGCGAGCCCGCCTGGACGCGCGCATTGACCGCGCCGCCTCGAAACAATGATCGAAGCAAGCGCCACCCGCCACCAATGTGTCTTGGTTTTGTTCGCCCTTTGTTGTAACCTCTGCATCCGACTTAAATTGGCGGAGGAAGCTCAGGGGAAGCTCTTGTCGACGATCGCAGATTGGCTGGCGGCGCTCGGCATGTCCGAATATGCGCAGCGTTTTGCCGAGAGCGACATCGATACGAGCGTCCTGCGCGATCTGACCGATCAGGACCTCAAGGACTTGGGAGTGTCGCTGGGTCATCGCCGCAAGATGCTGCGGGCGATTGCGGAGCTCTTGGACGCCGCCCCGGTCTCATCTCAAACCTTGCGCGCCGGCGCCGGCTGCGCGAGACACCGCCGAGCGCCGCCAGCTCACGGTCATGTTCTGCGACCTCGTGGGCTCGACAGCGCTGTCTGCGAGGCTCGATCCCGAGGATATGCGGAGCGTCATCGGCGCCTATCACCTTTGTTGCGCCCAACTGGTCGAGCGCGACGGCGGTTTCATCGCCAAGTACATGGGCGACGGGGTGCTCGCCTATTTCGGCTATCCCGCAGGCCCACGAGCATGACGCCGAGCGCGCGGTGCGGTCCGGGCTTGCCATCGTCGAGGCGGCGCCGAAGCTCGCGACTGTGGCCGACTCGCCCCTCAATGTCCGCGTCGGGATCGCGACCGGGCTCGCGGTGGTCGGCGACCTGATCGGCTCGGGTGAAGCGCAGGAGCGCGGCATCGTCGGCGAGACGCCGAACCTCGCGGCGCGCCTGCAGGGGATCGCCGAGCCGAATACGGTCGTCATCGCCGAGAGCACGCGACGGCTTCTCGGCAATCTCTACGAGCTTCGAGGATCTCGGGGCCAGGGATCTCAAAGGCATCCCCGGGCCGACTCACGCCTGGGCGGCGCTTCGGCCGAGTTCGGTGGAGAGCCGCTTCGAGGCGCTGCATGCGACCGGCCTGACTGCGCTCGTCGGCCGGGAAGAAGAATCCGAATTGCTCCTTCGGCGCTGGTCGAGGGCGAAGACGCGGCGAAGGCCAGGTTGTGCTGCTCTCCGGCGAGGCCGGCATCGGGAAATCGCGGCTCACGGCCGCGCTTCTCGCGCGCCTCGCCAGCGAACCGCATACGCGCTTGCGCTATTTCTGCTCCCCGCACCACACCGACAGCGCGCTCTATCCGATCATTGGCCAAATGGAACGCGCCGCCGGCTGGCGCACGATGACAAACCGCAAGGCAAGCTCGACAAGCTCGATGCCGTTCTTGCGCAGGCCTCGACTTCGACGCAGGACGCCGCGCTCATTGCGGAGATGTTGTCGCTGCCGAACGATGGACGCTATCCCGCGCTCGAGCTTGCCCCGCAGGAGCGTCGGCAAAGAACGTTGGAAGCGCTCATTTCCCAACTCGACTCGCTGACACGCGCGAATCCCGTGCTGATGATCTGCGAGGACGCGCACTGGATCGACCCCACGAGCCTGGAAGTGTTCGGCCGGGCCGTGGACCGGACCGCGACCCTTCGCGTGCTGCTGATCGTGACGTTCCGGCCGGAATTCGACGCCGCCCTGGATCGGACAGCCTCACGTCACCGCCCTCACCATCAACCGGCTGGCGCAGCGCGAAGTCGCCGACATGATCGACCGCGTCGTCGGCAACAAGTTACTGCCGGCGAGCATCCGGCAGGACATCGTCGAACGCACTGACGGCATCCCCCTGTTCGTCGAGGAAGTGACGAAGGCGGTGTTGGAGGCGGAGAGCGAGGGAGCAGCCAGGCGCACCGTCGCGGCAATTCCGTCGCCGGCCCTGGCGGTCCCCGCAAGCTTGCACGCCTCGCTCATGGCGCGGCTCGATCGGCTCGGCCCGGCGAAGGAGGTGGCGCAGATCGGGGCGGCGATCGGCCGGGAGTTCTCCCATGCCTTGCTGGCTTTGGTGGCGCGCGATACTGGGGCGGCGCTGGGATCGGCCCTGGATCGTCTCATTCATGCCGGTTTGCTCTTCCGGCAGGGCGTGCCGCCGCATGCGACCTACCTGTTCAAGCACGCCCTGGTGCAGGATGCCGCCTATGGCACGCTGCTGCGCGAGCCGAGACGGGAGCTTCACGCCCGCATCACCGAAGCCCTTGAAAACCAATTCGGCGAAACTGCCGAGAGCCGGCCGGAGGTCCTGGCCCATCACTGCACCGAGGCCGGGCTGACCGAGAAGGCCGCAGGCCTGTGGGGCAAGGCGGGACAGCAGTCGCTGGCGCGCTCGGCGCTGGTCGAGGGGGTCGCCCAGCTGACAAAGGCGCTGGACCAGCTTGCGAGCCTGCCGGAAACGGCGGCAATTCGACGCGAGACATTGAAATTGCAGGCAGCGTTGGCGAGCGGCCTGATGCTTCTGAAGGGCTATTCCTCTCCCGATGTGATCGGCGCCTTCGAGACGGCTCTATCAATGATCGAGAATGCGGAATCCCTGGGCGAACGTCACGAGGATCCCCTCCTACACTTCTCGATCCTGTACGGCCTCTGGGCGTCGAGCTACATCGCGATGGATGTCGATCCACTCTGCCGGCGGGCGGAAGAGTTTCTGGCCCTCGCCGCAAAGGCGGAAATATCGGCTGCCGCTGCAAATCGGCCACCGTTTGATGGCCGTCACGCAGTTTGTGCAGGGCCATTTTGATATCTCGCAAACGCATGCCGATCAAGCAGTCGCACTCTACGCGCCTAATAAGCATCGCCAGTTGGCTACGCGGTTCGGTCACGATGTTGGGGCCACCGCGTTGGCCTATCAGGCTTTTGCCCTGTGGCACCGCGGTTATCCGCAGGGCGCTCTGGCTGTCGCAGATCAGCTCATCAAGCATGCGCGAGCCTTGGGTCACGCCGCCACGTTGATGCACGCGCTGTACCATGTCGCCTGCGTCGAGGCTTGGGCGAGACAGGTCGAGATGGCCGAAGCGGACGCCGTCGAACTCATCGCGCTTGCGGAGGAAAAGAGCGCGGAATTTTGGCGAGCGCTAGGAACGCTTACCAAAGGTTCGATCTTGTCGACGACGGACCGGGCGGCCGATGCGATTGGGCTCATCAACGCCGGTTTTGAATCGTATCGATCCACCGGAGCCAAAGTATTCGTTCCGACTTCTTGACTGACCTTGCCCGCTGCTATGTACGCACATGCCAATTGGAACGGGCCTGGGAAAGCATTTCGCAAGCGCTGGACGCTGTGGGCAAAACCAACGAAAGATCGTCCGAGGCTGAGACCCACAGGATAGCCGGCGAACTAGAGCTTCTGTCGACGCCCCCGGACCTTGAAAGGGCCGAAGCGAGCTTTCAACACAGTTTGGCGATTGCTCGCCAACAAGGCGCAAGGTCATTCGAACTCCGAACCGCGACGAGCCTTGCCCGGTTGTGCGCGACCAGGGCAAGAGCGCCGACGCCCGCAATCTGCTCGCGCCAATATATCGATGGTTCACGGAAGGCTTCGATTTGCCTGATCTGAAGGATGCCAAGGCGCTGCTCGATGACCTGGGCGCGACCCCTTCTCTCAACTAACACTAACCAAACATATTTGAAATTTCAGCGCCGCTCAGCGGCGGCAAGGAGGTGCGTCGGATAGCCGAGGATGGTCGATACGCGGCGGCTGTGGCGATCGGTGTAGACCAAGGCCGGTCCGTCGAGGCGATAGTTGCCGGGCCAGGCGATTTGGAAGCTGGTGTCGGTTTCGTCAAAGGCGATGGATTCCGGATCGCCGTCGCGGGCGAGGCGGGCGGCGAGGTGATCGGAGGGGTCGAGGAGCCAAGCATCGCCTGTTTCGGTCGAGAACAGGACAAGCTGGTCGACGGCGACGACGCGCCCGTCATGAGCGGCGGCCCGTCGCTGGATGGAGCGAATCTCGCCGGCGAGTCGAAGCCGAGGACGGTTGCGCATAGCTTTGCCCGATCTGGTTTGGATCGACCGTTGCGGGAGGCGAAGCGATGGACGTCTTCACCAAGCTGTTCGGCGAGTTCCTGGTCTTCGTCTATCACTGCTTCGATCGGATTGTCATTCACGGCTATCTGACGGCGCTGTCGCGGCCGGAGCTGGTGGTGCACTTCTTCCGCGACATCGTCGGCGTCGCCGAGGTCAGCAAGGAGGCGCTGAGCCAGCGGACGAACGACTATCAGCGCTGGGTGGAAGCCTATGCGCGCAATCATTCGATCCCGATCGAGTGGGCCGAGAAGGGGGTGCGCAAGGAGGACCACGTGCTGCCTTGGCTACATCGGATGGCGCGGCGCGACGCGTACGGTGTCTACTTCATCTTCAAGAGCATGGAGCAAGGGCCGACCTACCGCGTCAGCCTGCCGAAATATCCGAGCAAGGACCCGCATTACCGCATCCTCGCGCATCAGCGCAGCCGCTTCACGCACTACTACTTCTACATCCGCGACGAGGTGCTCGGGCCGATGGTTCTGCGGGTGGCCTCGTTCTTCCCGTTCCAGACCACCTATTACCTGAACGGTCACAGCTTCATCGAGCAAGAGCTGAAGCGGGCCGGGATCGGCTTCCGCAAGCATGACAACGCCTTCCTTGCCGTCGCCGATCCGGCGGCGCTGCAGACGGCGGCCGATCGGCTGAGCCCGGACATCATCCGCCGGCGGCTCGACTACTGGACGCTGATCCTCGGACCAAAGTTCTCGAAGAAGGAGCGCGCCCAGATCAAACTGTCACGCCTCTACGCCATCTCGCAGGTCGAGTATTGCCGCAACTTCATCTTCAAGCGCCACTTTCCCATCCATAAGCTGTTCGAGCGCAGCTGCGAGCTCGGCCTGTGGCGGCTCGGCGCCGACAAGATCGCTGCGATCTTCGGCACGCGGCTCAATCGCCGCATGCGCGGCAAGCTGGCCACGGTCATCGACCAGATCGAGCACGGCCATCATGCCTTCCGCGCCTACTTCAAGAGCGCCTTCCTGAAGCAGTACGAGAAGTTCTCGACCTTCCTGCGCAACGAGCTGGTCTCAAACAACCTCAACGACTTCGGCCTGAGGAAGGGGCTCGACCATCTCGACGCCGTACGCACAACCTTCCAGGCGATCACCGACCGCTTCGCCGGCTTCCAGGCCGAATGGCTCAACAGCCACGTCGACTTTCCCCTCCTCCAGCGCCTTGCCCGCCCGATCACCGTCGGCGCCGTCCGCTATCCCGGCCTCAAGATCCATGAGGCGCGCGTCGTGCGCTTGTTCGAGGTTCTCCTCCACGGCGGCCCTCAGGTCGGTGGCTGGACGGCCCGGCAAATCCACCACGCCGTCCTCACCACTTTTGATCTCTCAGAGAAGACATACGGCCTCAACCAGCTGCGCTACGACCTGCGCAAGCTCAAAGGGCATGGCCTCATCGAGCGCGACGGCTCACGCTACGCCTACCGCCTCACGCAAAAAGGCATCCAGGTGGCCCTGCTCTTCCTGTTCTTCCACAAGCGCCTCTGCGGGCCGCTCGCCAACAGCCGCTTCCATCACCAGCCAGACCCGCAGCACCGTCCCAACAGCCGGCTCGAAGCCGCCTATCACCGCGCCGATACCGCCATCCAACGCGTCGTTGACCTTGTGGCAGCCGCTTGAATTTTAAGCGCTGCGTCTGCGCGATTGTCCGACTCGTTTTGTCAAGCTTCGTTCCGGCAAGAATTTAGCCTGCGCCAGCCCGCCCCGGAAATCCGCTTCCCGGGCCCGGCGATCGGTCAGACCCCGAGCCTCTCGAGCGCGATGACGGACGCGGCAAAGAATAGGGAAGCGACGCTGCTTTCGAGCGACGGCTGGGGCGCCCGTTGGCGGATAGACGTCGCGATCACGCGACACGGCCGCCGCGCCGTGGTAAGAACGATTTGGATCCTGCGGACAGGCGAAGGGAATCCGCGTTTCGTGAGCTGCTGGGTCTCGTGATGGCAGATGCGACCCCAGAGAGCGATCAAGGCCGAGACTTCTTGAGCGCCATCGCGTTGCTGCGCGATTTGCCCGAGCACGGGCTCGTTCGCGGGCAGGTCGGCACGGTGGTTGAAGCCCTCGACGATACGACGTCGCTTGTCGAGTTCAGTGCCGATGAGGGGCGCGCTTACGCGATCGCGCCGTGTTCTCGGGACACGCTGCTCGGTCTGCGGACGGCGCCTCTGGCCGTCTGACCAAAGGCGCCGTCGTGGTCACGGGAACGTTCTGCTGCTCACGGGTCTGCGCGCGCTCGAAGGCGGCGCCTGGGCCTTCGCCTATCTCGCGCTCGGTGCGTTGGCGGACCCCAGAACGGCATGCTCTATTCGCTGAGCGCGATGACGAGCTACGGTCACGCCAGAATCTCATCTGATCCTATTGGCAGATGATGGGCGCGCTCGAGGCGCTCGACGGCATGATGCTGTTCGGCCAGACGACCGCCTTCCTGTTTTCCGTGCTCCGCCATCGGCCGGCGCATGGCGGGAGAGCCGGTGAGGCCCGTTTGTCGCCTTTGAGCGGCGCGCCCCGGCGTCGTAAAACGAAAATAATTTGATATTTCAAATACTTGCTCGCAAAAGGACATCTCTTGAAAGTATATTGCGCCCGCAAAGGGACAGATTTTGGGTAACCGGAGCAAATTTCCGGGCGGAGTGGGAGTCCCAAAAGTATGATTCAAGCTGGGAATGGCGCTTAAATCGACTGATTTGCTTGAATGAATGACGCCGGCCGAGCTCATCGGTCTGGTTCGCACTTTGATTGGCGAAGTGACCCGGGTTCAGGCGGAGTACGAGAAGGTGAGCGGGGCGTTGGCCAAGCTGAGGGTCGAGCATCAGGCGGTCAAGGACGAACTGGCGCGATTGAAGAAACTGCCGCCGCGGCCGCCGCAAAAGCCGTCGGGGATGGACAAGGCGACAGACCGACCGGATTCGCAAGCGAACGGGCCCAAGGGCGGGCGATCGACGCAGCGGCGCGGCAGCAACCTGGACAAGTTGACGATTACGCGAACGGTCGAGGTGAAGGTCGACGCGCCGGCCGGTTCGCGCCACAAGGGCTATGAGGAGATCGTCGTTCAGGATCTGGTTCTGAATCCGTTGGTGACGCGCTATCGACGTGAGCGCTGGGAAACGCCGGATGGGAAAACCCTGGTCGCGCCGCTCGATCCCGGCATCGTCGGCGGCTATGGCCCGCAACTGCATCGCGTGGTTCTGATGCTGCATTATCAGTGTCATGTGACGATCGAGAAAATTCTTGCGCTGCTCAACGGCATGGGCGTTGTGATTTCAAAGCGCCAGGTGGGGCGCCTGCTGACCGCCAAGCTCGAGATGTTCCGGGCCGAGGACGGCGAGGTTCTGAAGGCCGGATTGCGTTGCTCTTCCTTCGTCACGGTCGACGACACCGTCGCCCGCCATCAAGGCAAGAGCGGCGTGACGACCCAGATCGGCTCCGACACCTTCACCGCGTTTCGAACCGGCCCGAGCAAATCCCGCCTGGCGTTCCTGCGCAATCTCCTGGGCGGCGCGGCCTCTTACGTGGTCAACGAGGCGGCGCTCGTCTCCATGCGGGCTTGCAATCTGAGCCTCGCCCTCATCGACAAGCTCGCCGGCCATGCGACGCGGTTTTTTGCGTCACACGAAGACTGGATGAACCATCTGAACGCGCTCGGATTCGCCGATCTCAGGATCACGCCCGATCCGGTTCGCGTCGCCAGCGAGGGCGCTCTGTGGGACGCCGTTTGCGAGCAAGGCTTGCTCGGCCAGGCCGTCGTCGTGTCCGACGGCGCCGGCCAGTTCCGCGTCGGCGAACACGCCTTGTGCTGGGGGCACGCCGAACGCCTCGTCCACAAGCTCATCCCCGCCAACGACAAGCAGCGCAACGCGGTCGAGGTCGCACGGCGCATGATCTGGTGGTTCTATCGCGGCCTGAAAGACTACAAGCTCGCCCCCAGCCCCGAGAAAGCCGAGCGGTTGCGGGCGCAATTCGACCGCATCTTCAACCGCTCCAGAACCGGCTACGCCACCCTCGACAGCCTGCTCAAGCGGCTCTTTCGCCTCAAGGACGACCTCCTACGCGTCCTCGACCACCCCCATATTCCGCTGCACACCAACGCCTCGGAAAACGACATCCGCGTCTTCGTCACCAAGCGCAAAATCTCCGGCGGGACCGTCAGCGACAGAGGCCGAGACGCCCGCGACGTCATGCTCGGCCTCGCCAAGACTTGTCGGAAGCTCAAAATCCCCTTCTTCGACTATCTCGGCGCCCGCCTCGCCATTCCAGGCCCCGAAATCCCCGACCTCGCAGCCCTCATCAGACCCGCCCCAAGCTAACGCCGCCCGGAAAATTGCCCCGATTACGATTTTGGCGCCTAACGCATTGAAATCGTTCCCGCGCGTCCAAAGCTCACGGCCTGGCGGCTCTATACCCCCATCCCTTCGAACGCGATGATCACGGCAGGCCTCGCCGGCCCTGGCCGCCGCGGCGTGGGGCGGCCTGACGATCAGGCCGTCGGCGCGCGCCATGACTTTGACGAGCGAGGAATCCTGCAATTCCGCCGGCGTCGCCGCCGCCGCCCCGTCGGCGTCTAACGCGAGCGAGCAACGCATGTAGTCCTGGCGTGGGCCATTGGGCGGAAGGTCGACGGCGAGACGGCCAGGCCGGGTCGGATCCGCGCCGGCGTCAGGCTCGCCATGCAGAGCGCGAAGAAGCGGGCGAAGAAACAGGATCGAGCAGACCATCGACGATGTCGGATTGCCCGGCAGGCCAAGCACCCGCATCCCACCCAGCAGGCCATGCATCAGCGGCTTGCCGGGGCGCATGGCGATGCGCCAGAAGCCGAGCTCCATTCCGGCGGCGACGAGCGCCTTCTGCACGAGGTCGTGGTCGCCGACCGAAGCGCCGCCAAGCGTCACCAGCACGTCGGCGCCGGCGGCCTGCGCCCGCCGGATCGCCTGATCGAGAGCGCTGATCGTGTCGGCGGCGATACCCAGGTCGATCGCGACGCCTCCGCAGGCTTCGACGACCCCGGCCACGGCAAAGTTGTTCGATGCGACGATCTGCGATGGGCCGAGCGTTCCGCCCGGGGCGACAAGTTCGTCTCCGGTCGCCAGTATTGCGACCCGCGCTCGCTTGCGGACCGTGAGATCAACGTGATTGGCCGCGGCCGCCAGCGCGACGTCGCGCGGCGAGAGGCGCCGCCCCGCCGGAATAAGGACCTCGCCCTGGCGAAAGTCCAGTCCCGGGGCACGGACGTTGTCGCCCGCGGACACGATTGTCGCGAGCTCGATGCGGTCGCGGTCGCGGCGCACGTCTTCCTGTATGACGATTGCATCGGCGCCTTCGGGCATCGGCGCGCCGGTAAAAATCCGCGTCGCCTGGCCCGGCCCGACGACGCCGTTGAAAGCCCGCCCCGCGGCGGATTTGCCGATGACGGTCAACCTCGCGGGAAGAACGGAGGCGTCCGTCGCGCGCAACGCGAAACCGTCCATCGCAGAATTGGCGAAAGGCGGCTGGGTGCGCAGCGCGACGAGATCGCGCGCCAGCACGCGGCCATGCGCGGCTTCTGGGGCGACGCGCTCCTCTCTAAGCGGCGGCTCGGCGGAAGCCAGCACCCGCTCGAGCGCTTCCGCGACCGTGATCATGCTGTTCATCCGCTAATGCTCCTTGTCGCGCCATTCGCCCGATTTGCCGCCGCGCTTCTCGACGAGACGGACGCCTTCGACGATCATGCCGCGATCGATCGCCTTGGCCATGTCGTAGACGGTGAGGCAGGCCACGGCGACCGCGGTCAACGCCTCCATCTCGACCCCAGTCGGCCCGACGCAGCGCGCCTCGGCGCGGACCGCTAGTCCGGGCAGGCTTTCGTCCGGCGTGATGTCGACAACGATTTTGCTCAGCTGCAACGGATGGCAGAGCGGGATCAGCTCCGACGTTTTCTTCGCCGCCATGATCCCGGCGATGCGCGCCGCACCGACCACGTCGCCCTTCTTGGCGTCGCCGGCGAGGATCGCCTGAAGAGTGGCTCCCCCCATCCGGACACGGCCTTCGGCGACGGCGACGCGGCTCGTCGCGCTCTTTTCGGAAACGTCGACCATGCGCGCCTCGCCGTCCGCGCCGACATGGGTAAGCTGGTTCGCGCCTTCGCCCAGGCCTTTGTTTCGGGAGGATGCCATAGCGACCTTTTTGCTGCGCCCGAAGCCCGTCGCACGGGTGAGGCGATTGCGGGACGGGCGGTCGTTGAAGCAAAATTTGCCGCGTGCGGCAATCGCGCCGTAACGTTTGTCAGGGGCCGGGGCCAAGTGTAAGCGACTTCAACCATGGCGCGTGACCCGTCCATCGCCTACGTCCTCCTTCGCAATTCGGTGTTCGGGCCGAAGGGCGCGGCGTCGGTCGAGCTTTGCGTACGCGACCTTGCGCGCAACAGCCGCTACGCGGGTTCGACGCTGGTCGTCTGCCCGAAGGTGGATGAGCCGTTCGACGGCGTCGCGATCGAGACGGTCCCCGACGCCGCCTTCGGGGGAAATCTCGCCAAGGCCTGGAGCGTCGGCAGAATGCTGCGGCGGCGCAGGGTCGACATCGCGATCGTCGAGAACCATCTGCCTGTTGCTGCGTTGATCGCGTCGGTCGCCCGCCTGCCGGTGATCCTGCACAGCCACGCGTACGAGAATGCGGCGAAGGGCCGCCTCAAGCGGGTCGTTCGCGACGCCGAGCTCAGCCGTATCTCGGGACTGGCCTTCGTCAGCGAGGATTGCGCCAACCGGTTTCTGGCGAACTTCCCGAAGGCGAGCGGGCCGATGCGCGCGGTGCCGAACGGTCTCGACATGGCGGCGTGGTCCGACACGGGTCCCAAGGAGAAGACGATCCTTTCCGTCGGCCGCGCGCTCGACGACAAAGGCCATGTCGAGGCCATGGCGGCGATCGTGCGCCTCTTGCCGTCGCGGCCGGACTGGCGGGCGCGGTTCATCCTGTCGGCGACCGACAGGGAGCCAAAAACCGTGCAGACGCTTCGAAAGGCGGCGGCGCGCATGGCTGGGCAGGTGACGATCGAGACGAACCTGCCTTACGCCGAGGTGAAGGCCGCCTGGGAGAAGGCCGCCGTCGCGATCGTGCTGACGAAGACCCCCGAACCGTTCGGTCGCACCGCGCTGGAAGCTCTGGCGAGCGGCGCGGCGCTGCTGACCTCCGGGCTCGGCGGTCTCGCCGAAGTTTGCGGTCCCCATGCCGAGATCGCCAATCCGGCCGGTTCCGAGGGCCTTGTCGTCCGGCTCGCCTCCCTCCTGGATTCGCAAAATCTCCGCGAGAAGCTGGCGCGCGCTGGCCGCGCCCGCGTCGCTTCGCTCTTCGACATCGGCGTGGTCGCGAAGCGGATGGACGATTTTATCGACGAGGTGGTGGCGCGCGATTTTCATTCGCGTCACGCCTGAACAATGTGTCGAACTTTGGCAACCGCAAGCGCTCCAAGCGTCATGCTTCCTTTGGTTCAAGGGATCGCGCGTTTGGCAGACTGTCACCTTTTGCGGATACCAAAGCTCGACTCTTCCGGCGGTTGCGCCGCGATAAGCTTCGTCCGGCGTGGGCCGAGACCTTGGCGATGAACGGCGGCTTGTGTCGGGCAAGAAAACCTTCGACGGGAGGCAGCGTCGAGACAAACGCGTTGGGCAAGGTTTGGAAAGGATGCCGCGCCGACGATCACCAACAGGGCGACGCCGTGTCACATAACAGCATCGCGCTCGTTCGGTTTGTAGCGAATTCGACGATCATGAGTGAGCGCGATCCAGCCGCGCTTGCCGGCCGCTTCAAGCCAAGTCTCATCCGGGGCGACCGGTGCGAAGTGATCCGTGTGCCGCTCGACAGTCAGACCGCCCGATCTGAGAATCTCAGGAAAGCGCTTTCCGAGATCGCGATCGGTAAAGTAGACGAAGCTCAAGCCGCCCGCTCATAGAGGGCAGCCTGCTCGATTTCCGCGGGGCCGAGATCGTAATCCGCTGCAATATCCTCGACAGTCTCTCCCGCGTCGATCCGGTCGGCGACGGCTGAGGTGGATACGCCCCTCCGAATCAACACGGGTCTGCCGAAAGCGATGAGCGGATCAATGGCGATTAATCGTTCCTCGCTCGGTGCGACGGCGGAAAGGAAGGGATAGAGCCGCGCGGGAAAGCTAGCCGCATCCCATTCAACTCGCTAAAGGTGCTCTTCGAGGACCCGGCGCATCGCGAGTTGGCCGGACGCCGAAAGTTCGATGAGTTCGCCGTAGCGGTCGAGGAACAACCTTCCGGCTTCCGAGCGCAATTCCGGCCGAAGGAGGAGTTGTTCGATGCGAAGCGTCTTTTCCGCGTAAGCGAGGGCGCTTCGCAGGGCCTTGACCGACACCGCGTGCCCGGCCCGCTTCGCGGCAGCCGCCTTCGCTCTCTTTCTCGAACTTTGATCAGCGAGGGAAAGTGGCCGCCGCCTTCGCTTTTCGGGTATTGGCGGCCGGGCGTCCAGGCCCGCAACGTCGCCGCGGGCAGCCGGGTGTGCCGGGCGGCCTCGGCAAGCGTATAGGCTGCGACGTCAAGATCGTCAGTGAACGGCTTCCCGCGCTTCATAGCATGTGGAAACACAAGATCAGGCCCCGTCATTGCGAGCGAAGCAAAGCAATCCAGTGACGGCAGGGCGTCCTACGCCCCCTGGACTGCTTCGTCGCTGCGCTCCTCGTCATGACGTTGGTGGTTCAACCTCATGGCGTCATGCTTTAGCGGAATCAGGCGACAAGGTCTTGGCCTTCGTCGCCGACGAAATGCGGCCGCTGCCGGAGGCCGCGGCCTGATGCCGCGCAAGGCCAAGCCGACGCCGGACGAGGCCTGCGCCCTTCACCTGCGCGATTTGCGGCGCGAGCACAGGCGCCCGCCGGCGGACGTTCGCCCGCTCGAATCCGAGCGGTTCGCCGGCATGATGCTGCTGGCGGTGATGCGCCGGGCCTATGAGCGCGCGAGCTACTGCTCCACCGCGGTCGCTTGGCTCGAGCCGGGCCGGGACCATTTTCGCTAGCGGTAACCGTCCTTCCCGCTATTAATCCTAGCCACGACTAGACGATCGATTCCACGAAACCGCTCAATTGCTTAGTTGGCCATCGATCCACGGAATGTGGCCGTTTCGAGCATCCCATATGATTTCGAATTTTGAAATCGATGAACTAGAGGGACAGAATTGACCCGTTGCTGCCGTCAAAATTCGTACCAATAAAAGGCAGGAATGCGCAATTAGCGGCCCATTCCCCGACGGCTTTGGCGAACGGGTGACATCCGACAATTTGCCGCCCTTCACCGTCGGCTCCGGTATCGCCGCGATCCCCGAGCAATCCGCTAACCACCGGTGCGGGGCCGGACTGTCTCCCCGTCTTCTTTGACAAACGGCCCGATGTCCGGGTTCGGCAGGATGTCGAGCACGGTCTCTGACGGACGACAGAGCTTGACGCCCTTGGGTGTGACGACAATCGGCCGGTTTATCAGAATCGGGTGCGCGATCATGAAGTCGAGGAGTTGATCGTCGGTCCATTTCGGGTCGCCGAGTCCAAGTTCGGCGTAGGGAGTGCCTTTCTCGCGCAAAAGCGCGCGAACGGGAATCCCCATCGCGGCCATCAGCTCCTTCAGCCGCTTGCGGGTCGGCGGGGTCTTCAGATACTCGATGACGACCGGCTCCTCGCCGCTCGCCCGGATCATCGCCAGCACATTGCGCGACGTGCCGCAGTTCAGGTTGTGATAGATCGTGACTGTCATAGCTGCGCCTCGACATTCATGGGTTCAACGCCTTTTTCCGGCTGACGCAGAAGCCACGTCGCAAACGCCATGCCGCAGACCGCGCCAAGGAGTTGCGCGACAATGAAGCCCGGAAGATCGATCGGGCGGATGCCGGAAAACGTATTCGTGAGCGAATGCGCGATCGCGACTGCCGGATTGGCGAAGGACGTGGACGCCGTGAACCAATAAGCGGCTGTGATGTAAAGACCGACGAGCCACGGCACGGACGTCCGAGCGAACCGAATGCCCGCGAGGATCGTGACGACGAGGCCAAATGTCGCGACCCATTCCGCGAACCACTGCGAACCGCCAGTGCGCGCCTTCAGCGACGTTTCGAGGACGGGCAGGGCGAACATCAAATGGGCTGCGAAGGTTCCCGCAACGCCGCCGACGACTTGCGCCGCAACATAGAGAGCCGTTTCCCGCGGCGCGAGTTCACGCTTGAGCGCGAACACGAGCGAGATCGCCGGATTGAAGTGAGCGCCAGAAATCGGTCCGAGGATCATGATCAGCACGACCAATATCGCGCCCGTCGGAATGGTGTTGCCTAGCAGCGCGAGCGCGACGTCTTTGGTTAGCGTTTCAGCCATGATCCCCGAGCCGACGACGGTCGCCACGAGGAGAGCCATGCCCAGCGCTTCCGCCGCAAGGCGCTGTGCGAGCGTCGTCTTCACGAGCGAACGGGACCGAAAACGCGCGACGTCACCCGACCACCGGCCTCGGTTTTGTCACGCCTTCTAGCTGCCCGATCTCACGCAGCTTCGCGTTGAGGGACATCTTGTCCAGGCTCCGGATCGGCAGGCTCCTGAAGATGGAGATCCGGTTTTTGAGATAGCGGGTCGCAAGGACGAGTGCCGCTTCCTTCTGGATATCAGATCCCTCGACCGCAGCGGGGTCCTCGATGCCCCAATGAGCGGTCATCGGCTGGCCCGGCCAGACAGGGCAGGTCTCGGCGGCGGCGGTGTCACACACCGTGAAGACGAAATCCATCACGGGCGCGCCGGGGGCTGCGAATTCGTCCCAGCTCTTGGAACGGAGGCCCTCTATCGGATAGCCGTAAGACTCCAGCACCTTGAGAGCGAACGGATTGACCGCGCCCTTTGGGGTGGCTTCCGGCCGAGAAGGCGCGGAAGCGCCCCGCCCCTTCTTTATTCAGGATGCTTTCGGCAATGATAGAGCGCGCGCTATTGCCCGTGCAAAGAAACAGAACGTTGAACTCTCGATCGCTCATTGTTTCCTCCTTAATGTTCGCAGCACGTCGGCGCGCAGCACGTCCCGGCCTTCTCTGTCGCGGCTTTGCCCGGCTTCTTGGCGCGTACGAACGCACTCATGAACTTCCCATCGACCGCGGGCGCAATGGCGTCCACGTCCACGCCCTTGCCGGCCAGGAATTCGCGCGCATCGTCGACCTTGTAGACTCGGGTTGGCTCGACGCCGATCGCCTCGAACCCGGCGACGGCGAGCTTCAGCCGATAGTCATTCTCATCGAGCGCTCCGGCGATGCAGCCGACCCAGAGCAACATGTCGCGGCGAACCGCTTCGGGAACGGCCCCGCGGGTGACCACGTCGGAGACGGCGAAGCGCCCGCCCGGCTTCAGCACTCGGAACGCCTCACGCAAGACGCGGTCCTTGTCGGCTGACAGGTTGATGACGCAGTTCGAAATGATCACGTCAACGGAATTGTCCCGCAGCGGGATATGCTCGATCTCCCCTTTCATGAACTCGACGTTCGTCGCGCCGGCCTTGCGCTGGTTTTCGAGTGCGAGCGCCAGCATGTCGTCGGTCATGTCGAGGCCGTAAGCCTTGCCTGAAGGGCCGACGCGGCGCGCCGACAGCAGAACGTCGATGCCGCCGCCGGAGCCGAGATCGAGCACGGTCTCGCCTTCGGTGAGTTCGGCGAGCGCGGTCGGGTTGCCACAGCCGAGCGACGCCAGCACGGCCTTTTCTCGCAACGTCTCGGTCTCATCGTCGCCGTAGAGGTTGGCGGAGATTCCTTCTGAACCGCACTCGCCGTCGTAGCAGCACGACGAACCCGGCGAGCGAACGTTGCGCGCAATTTCTGCGTAACGGTTCCGCACGACTTCTTTGAGATCGACCTCGGGCATGGCGCTTCTCCTCATGGGCAGGCGCAGGTGATGGCTTCGGGCCGGATCGCCTGGTTCCGGGTGCAGCACTCGGCGAACAGGAATCCGACGATTTCCTGGAGGGCCTTGGTGTTTGCGGTGCAGCGAAGGAATGTGCTTTCCCTCCGCACGGACACGAGCCCCTCGTTTTTCAGCTTGTCGAGGTGATGCGAGAGGGTTGACGGCGGAATGCTGAGTTCCGATCCGATCTCGCCAACGACGAGACCTTCAGGATGCGCCGCCAAAAGGAGCCGCACGATCCGCAACCGTGGCTCGGCGCCCAAGGCCGCGAGCATGTCCGCGTAACGCGCAATCTCGTCGACGTCGCTCTGGGGCATGATCACCTTTTCTATACTTCGATAAATCTAGAGTTAACGAATGTCAAGGCGATTTGCTCCACCGCAAGGCGCACGCGCTCGGACCCGCCACAATGCTACATGCTGGAGGGATCGAATGGCTTGGATATATCTAATCGGGCTCGCGTTGGTCCCTTGGGTCGCCTGCGGAGGCATCATCGCGATCGGACGTCGGCTGTGGTCCATCGATACGACGCTGCGCATGCACCTCATCGCCGCGCCGATAATCGCATCCCTCGTTGCCGCGGCTCACCGGGCGCTGGCCCCGGAGTTCGATCCTCTTCTGCGGGCTGCCGCGATCACTGTCATTGTGGTGCTGCTCGACGCGTTGGTTGTCGCGCCGCTCTTCGAGCGAAGCTACGCCATGTTCCGAAGCGTCATCGGGACCTGGCTGCCCTTTGCTGCGATATTCGCGGCTGCATGGGCCGCCGGCGCCTTGGCGCTCGGCTAGCGCGAGCGATCCCCGTAGGTCCGCTTCCCGCCCAAGGACTAAACCGCTCTCGCGGTAGAGGTGGCCGGCGGCGAGAACTGGAAAGGCTGGGCTGAGGCGAAGACCAGGACCTGTCTCAAGATCGTGGGGTTCACAACCCCATGCGAGACAGGAGCTTTCGCGATGTCAGAGAAGCCCATCAGCCCACTGCGTCAGCGCATGATCGACGACATGACGGCGCGCCGGTTTAAGGAGAAGGTGCAGAAGGCCTACGTCCGGCACGTGAGGACCTTCGCGGCCTTTCTCGGCCGGTCGCCGGACACGGCGACGAGCGAGGACCTTCGCCGCTATCAACTCCATATGGCGCAGCGGCAGGTCAGCCCCTGGACGATCAACTCGGCCATCGCCGCGCTGCGGTTCTTCTTCACCGTGACGCTGGAGCGGCCCGACCTCGTTCGTCCTCTGAGGCTCGTGACCGAGCCGCGCCGAACGCCGGTGGTGCTGAGCCCGGAGGAGGTGGCGCGTCTCCTCGAAGCCGCGCCAAGCCTCAAGTACAAGGCCGCACTCAGCGTCGCCTACGGCGCAGGCCTTCGGGTGTCCGAGGTCGCGAACCTGAAGGTGTCCGACATCGACAGGGAGCGCATGACGCTCAGGGTCGAGCAGGGCAAGGGGCAGCGGGATCGCACCGTGATGCTGTCGCCGCGACTGCTCCAACTCCTGCGCGAATGGTGGAAGGCGGCGCGGCCGCAGGTGTGGCTGTTTCCCGGCCAGAACCCGATCAATCCGGTGACCGCGCGTCAGCTCAACCGCGCCGTCACCGCCGCCAAAGACCTGGCGGGCATCACCAAGCGCGTTTCTCCGCATACGCTGCGGCACAGCTTTGCGACCCACCTGCTCGAGCAGGGCGTCGATATTCGCCTGATCCAGGTGTTGTTGGGACACGCGAAGTTGGAGACGACGGCGCTCTACACCCGCGTCGCCGTCCACACGGTCCGCGACATCGAGAGCCCGCTGGACCGGCTCGATGTCAGCCTGACGAAGCGAACGCCGCCCGGCTGACCAGGGCCGCGTGGCGCGGCCTCCCCTGGAGGTCGCCGACATCTTTCGCGCCCATGGGGCGGCATGGCGCAAGGCCAACGCCAGGCGCGTGAGCCTCGACCAGTTGAAGGTGATGTCGGCGATCGAGACCTGTCGCACTGCCGCGCTCGGCGGCCACATCGAGCGCTGCGAGGACTGCGCGCACGAACGGATCTCTTACAATTCCTGCCGCAATCGCCACTGCCCGAAGTGCCAGGCCGCCGCGGCACGGCAATGGCTCGAAGACCGCGAGGCCGAGCTCCTGCCGATTCCGTATTATCACGTCGTCTTCACCCTGCCGGCTTCGATCGGCGCCGTCGCGTTCCAGAACAAGGCCGCCGTCTACGACCTCCTGTTCAGGACCGCCGCCGAGACGCTGACCACCATCGCCGCCGACCCGAAGCATCTGGGCGCTCGCATCGGCCTCACCGCCGTCCTCCACACCTGGGGCTCGGCGCTGACCCATCACCCGCACGTCCACGTCATCGCGCCCGGCGGCGGCCTGTCGCCAGCCAGGTCGCGCTGGATCGCCTGCAAGCCTGGCTTCTTCCTGCCCGTGCGTGTGCTGTCGCGTCTCTTCCGCCGCCTCTTCCTCGACGGCCTCGCAGCCCTGCATGCGGCCGGCCGCCTCGCCTTCCTCGGCGACCTCGCCCCGCTCGCCGACAAACCCGCCTTCGACGCCGCGCTCGCGCCGCTGCCCCGGCAGGCCTTTCTCCTGCTGAACATGCCAGCCTTCGCTGGACACACACCCGGACGTGCAGGTTTCCCGCATCCGGTTCTTCACGGGAGAGTTTCGCTCGCGTTGGCGTAAAGGCGGTGGACGATCCGCGCCGGTGGAAGCGGATGGCGCTTAAGGATCGAGTTGAGGCGGTCCCAGTGGAACGCGCCTCCTCCACGATGCCGTCGCGCCAGCCATTTTTTCCACAGCACCACGACCTGGCAGGCGAACCATCGTATGCGTCGAGAGTTGCCCGATATGCCGTAGTAGGCATAGTGGCCTCGCATCATCTGGGACAGATGGGCATGCTGATCGCGCAAGGATCGATGCCGATTGCGTCGGCACCAATCGCTTACCGCCGCCAGCGCCCGCGCATACCGGCCTTTGGCCGTCACTTGCCTCACCCCGTTCACCCCCTTCTTTGACTTGGCCCAGATATGGGAGAAGCCGAGGAAGTTGAACGTGACGCTGTCCGTATCCGGGTGGCATACGCCCCCCGGCCGATGAAAGCGAAAGTCGACGAGGTGCGTCTTGTCCGGGTGGAGCGTGAGCCCGTACCGTGCAAGCCGCCTTCCCAGCACGTCCATGACCCGCTTGGCGTCGTCGAGAGTCTCGAACGCCATCACGCTGTCATCGGCGTACCGCACGAGGATGCTGTTCCCTTTGAGGCGCACGCGCACGTCCCGCTCGAACCATTCATCCAGCAGATGGTGCAGGTAGATGTTTGCGAGCAGAGGCGAGACGACGCCACCTTGCGGGGTGCCCTCGGTCGTGCGCTGAAGGACACCGTGTTCGAGCACGCCTGCCTTCAGCCATTTGTCGATCATCCGGCGAATAACGCCGTCCGTGACTCGCCTGTCGAGAAACGCACGGAGGTGATGATGTTGGATCGTGTCGTAGTATTTGGAGATGTCGACGTCCAACACCCAGCGCAGCCCTTGTCGACCCATGAAGGCCAGACGCAACGCACTCAGGGCCTGATGCGCCGATCGCCCTGGCCGGAAGCCGAATGAGCAGGACAGAAACTCCTGCTCATAGATCGGCTCCAGCACCATGACGATCGCTCGCTGTGCCACCTTGTCCTCAAACGTCGGAATGCCGAGCGGCCGCTCCGAGCCGTCCGCCTTCGGAATGTAGACCCGACGCACCGGCGGAGCGACATAGCGGCCAGATTTGATGCGCTCCAGGAGAGCCGAAAGGTTGGCCTCCAGGTTCGCCTCGTATTGCGCCGCCGTCACACCGTCGATGCCCGATGCTCCATCCTTGCGCGTTAGCCGGTACGCCTCTCGCATCCATTCCAGGTCGATGACATGGTGAAGCGTGGACAGAGCTGTCCCCGCCTTCGTCCTCGCCAGTTCGGCTATCCGTTGTCGTTTCGTGGACAGGTTCGCGGAGCCCAAGGTCTCCTCCCGTGTTTCCCGGCAACGGCTCTCATCCCGTGGCGCCCCCCTTCCCTTACACGGGTCCCGGTGAGCCCAGTTCCCCGCGGTCAGCGGTACTATGAAGGCGCTACGACTTCCCGCTTGCGCATCCCCGGCCGCTTATCTGTTTCGCTTCCAGGGTCCACGCGATCCCTCCGCTCTTCGTGCTCGCCTTGGCGGCGCTCCCAGATGGTTGGAGGACCCATCCGGGCCAGGGCACTTGGTCAGCCGGCCACCCCGTTGCCGGCACACTTTCACGTGGACGCAGGCGGGATCTCACAGGTTCCCAGGCGATCCATCCCATGCCTTTGCCCCGGTCCAAGACCCCGGCCGGACCGACGATCCTCACCCTGACGGTGTCGTCGATGCTGCCCCCGCTCAACCCACAGCGAAGGCTCCAGCGATCATAATTTCGAGGCTACTCACGCGGCTTCGGCACCTGCTGCCTACGCTTCACGACGGGCGTCGCCGCACGCCATGCAAGGCTCGCTTCCGGCTGGTTGGCTGACCTTTACCGGGAGGGAGTTGAACCCTCTGGATCGCGATGAAAGGTTTCAGAACTTCATGTTCATTCTCCTCTCCTGAGCTTTCCCTGTCGCAAGGGTGATCTACGCCAAGAGGCCGTTCGCCGGGCCGCAGGCCGTCCTCGCCTATCTCGCGCGCTACACCCATCGCGTCGCGATCTCGAACTCCCGGCTCGTCGCGCTCGACGAGAAGGGCGTCACCTTCAAATGGAAAGACTATCGGATCAAAGGCCGCGACCGGCTCAAGACCATGACGCTCGCGGCCCACGAGTTCATCCGCCGTTTTCTCCTGCACGTGCTGCCAAGCGGCTTCCACCGCATCCGCCATTACGGCCTCATCGCCGGCGCGCTTCGAGCGGACAATATCGAGCGCGCACGACGATTGCTCGCCGCGGCGGAGAATGCCCCCCAGCCGTCGCGCGCCGAGCCCGACACTCAAACTCAAGACGTTTCGCCTGCGCGCCCCTGCCCCTGCCCCTGCCCCTGCTGCGGCGGCCGGATGATCATCGTCGAGACGTTCGAAGGGCCGCGCCCCTGGCGTTCCCCGTCGCCGGCCCAGATCAGGATCGACAGCTCATGACCGTCGCCCCGCATCCCGCCTCACACCATCGATCGCTTTCGCCTCAGGCCGCACGTCGGAACACGAACGCCATGCCCGCGCGAGGTCGCAAGTCCTCCTTCGACCAAAGTCAACCCCTCGCTCCCGCGCATCGTCGCCATCGAAGACGCCGGCCGTCGGCGCTTCCGCCGAAAATTCCGACCGCCGCCGGTCGCCGACGCCTCGCTCGACGGCCGTCTGCGATCCTCAAATCCCCATAGGCGCGCTCGTCAAACGGTCCCCTACCTCCCCGCGGTTTCCTCCTTGGGAGGCTTTCGTGCGCCGGCCCCGGCGCACGCCCAACCGTCGCAAAGGCCGGCGCCCGAAACCGCTTGCGACGTGGACGACCGCGTCCGGTACGACCGCAATACGTCGACGGACTGGACTAAACCGCTCTCGCGGTAGGTGCGGCGAGGGGCGGTGGGAAATCCGGGAGGAGTGAAGAGCATCGAGGAGTTGCGGACCTGTCTCAAAATCGTGGGGTTCAACCCCACGCGAGACAGGAGTTTTCGCAATGCTAGACAAGCCCATTAGCCCGCTGCGTCAGCGGATCATCGACGACATGACGGCACGCCGGTTCAAGGAGAAAGTGCAGAAGGACTACGTTCGCCACGTCAGGAACTTCGCCGCCTTCCTCCGCCGGTCGCCGGACACCGCGACGAGCGAGGACGTTCGCAGCTTTCAGTTGCATCTGGCCAAGCAGCAGATCGGCGCGCCGACCATCAATTCCGCCATCGCGGCGCTGCGGTTCTTCTTCAACGTGACGCTCGAACGGCCCAACCTCGTTCGCCATCTCAAGACCGTGCACGAACCGCGCAAAGCGCCGGTCGTGCTGAGCCCGGAAGAGGTGGTTCGGCTCCTCGAAGCCGCGCCCGGTCTGAAGTACAAGGCCGCGTTCAGCGTCGCCTATGGCGCGGGCCTGCGCGTTTCCGAGGTCGTGGCCCTGAAAGTGTCCGACATCGACAGCGAGCGCATGACCTTGCGGGTCGAACAGGGCAAAGGGCAGCGGGACCGGTACGTGATGCTGTCGCCGCCGCGTGGCGCGTCAGTTGTTCAAGCGCCTTGTCAAGATCGCGTTTCTTCTTATTGTACTCCCAGGCGAAATAGCCATTCTTACAGACGTCCGGCCCAACCCTCGCCGCCGCCGGTCTCGGGTGCGCCCTTCTCGAAGGCGAAATAGTCGCCGACCGGGTCGTCCTCCGCCGGGGTCGGGTGATCGAACAGGCGGCAGAGGTCGATGAAGTGCTCCTGCGCGGTGGCGCGCTCGGTCAGCGCGACCGGCTTCCATTTGCGGATGAAGTCTTGCGGGGTCATGGGGGAAGGGCGGCCTTCGGCGGATTGTCCGTGCGCTTACCATGAGTTCGGCCGAGGCTCGGACAGGGAACGCGACTTTCTCTTGACACGCGCGGTTATGTTCTGTATTTGTTCTACAGGAGAGTCCTGAAGGAGACGGCGCGTGCCCGGTTGCGCTTTGATCGTCCACGCTCGCAGGCGAGCGGCCGGAGCATGGCGCGTTCGTCCGCCGCGGGCGAAGCGCCTTCGGGGGATGATCGGCCCTCTGACCCGCTTCGTGGCGGCCGCGGCGCAAGTCGGCGAGGCGATCAAACGCATTCTCCCGCAAATGGCGCCGCAAGCGCTTGAAAACATTGATTCCGCGCCCGGAAAGGGCATGGCGCCGGAGGGTTGCGGCGCACACGATCAGGCGTCGGCGGGCGGCGAAGCCTTCCTCCCGACCGGCGGTCCCGGGCGCCGCGAGGACAATGCGATCGGCCTGCGAATGGCGCGCCGCAAGCGATTGAAAACATTGATTCCGCGCCCGGAAATGGCATGGCCCGGGACGGCGCCGACCCACGAGATCTCGTGTTCGGATGCGCCGAGGCGGCGCGCGCCGGTCCTCAGGGCGCCGCTGGCGGGCCCTCGGCGTCGCGCCATTCCAGCGTGACGACTTTGCCGCTTTCCACCGTCAGCGCCAGCCGGCCGTGCTTCAAATCGAGCGCCCGCTCGCCGAACAGCGTTCGCCGCCAGCCCGACAGCGCCGGCACGTCGGCCTTGTCGTTTGAAGCAATCGCCTCGAGGTCGTCGACCGTCGCGATCAGCTTGCCGGCGACGCCGCTGTCCTCGCTGACCTGTCTCAACAGCACTTTGAGGAGTTCGACGGTCGGGCCGATGCCGCCTCCATTGCGCCGTTCGCGCTCGATTTTCGGCAAGGTTTTTGGATCGCGTGCGAGGCCACGCTGGATCGCCTCCAAAATTTCGCCGCCGGCGCGGGAGCGCTCCATGCCGCGCGGAAAGGCCCGTAAGTTCGCCAGCGCTTCGATGCTGCGCGGGGCGGCGGTCGACAGTTCGATGAGGACGTCGTCCTTCAGCACCCGCGAACGGGGGACGTCTCGCGCCTGCGCCTCGCTTTCGCGCCAGGCGGCGAGCTCCATCAGCACCGCCAGGTCGCGCGGCTTCCGCGCCCGGGACTTGTAGCGCTCCCACGCGCGTTCCGGGTGTTGCTCATAAGTGGCCGGAGAGGTGAGCACCTTCATCTCGTCGTCGAGCCACGGCTGACGCGCCGTCGCCTTCAGGCGTTTGGTCAGCGCCCTGTAGACGTCGCGCAAGTAGGTGACGTCGCCGATGGCGTAGTCGATCTGCGCCTCGGCGAGCGGCCTTCGGGCCCAGTCGGTGAATCGCGACGACTTGTCGATCGAGACCCGGCAGACCGATTGCACGAGCTCGCTGTAGGAGACCTGGTCGCCATAGCCGCACACCATCGCCGCGACTTGAGTATCGAACAACGGCGTCGGCAGGACTCCGGCAAGCTTCCAGAAGATTTCGAGGTCCTGGCGGGCGGCGTGGAAGACCTTGACCACGTCTTCATCGGCCATCAGCCGCAGAAGCGGCTGAAGATCGAGCCCCTCGGCGAGCGCGTCGATCGCCAGCGCCTCGTCGTCCGAGGCCAGTTGGACGACGCACAGCACCGGCCAGAAGGTGGTCTCGCGCAGGAATTCGGTGTCGACGGCGACGAATGGATGAAGCGCCATTCTGAGGCAGGCGGCCTCGAGTTCTTCCGTCGTCGTAATAAGCGACACCGCTGGGCCCCGTCGGCTACTCGTTACGATTCGTTGTCGCCGCGCGGAAGAGCGGGCTTGGCGCGCTCCTTGCGCAGCGGCTGTGGAGCATGACGGGGCATCCCGAGACGCTTGTCCAGATAAGCGCCGACCACGGCCTGCAGGTCATCGACGCAGTCCTCGAAGAAGTGGTTCGCCTCGGCGATCACCGCATGCTCGATGACGATGCCCTTCTGGGTCTTCAGCTTTTCGATCAGGGCGAGCACTTCCTTCAACGGCGCGACGCGGTCCCTGTCGCCGTGGACGAACAGGCCCGACGAAGGGCACGGGGCAAGGAAGCTGAAGTCGAAGCGGTTGGCCGGCGGCGCGATGGAGATGAAATCCCTCGATCTCCGGCCGACGCATCAGGAGCTGCATGCCGATCCACGAGCCGAAGGAAACGCCCGCGATCCAGCAGGCGCGCGCCTCCGGGCTGATCGACTGAGCCCAGTCCAGCGCGGAGGCCGCATCGGAAAGCTCGCCCTGGCCATGGTCGAAGGAACCCTGCGAGCGGCCCACCCCACGGAAGTTGAACCGCAACACGGAAAACCCGCGCTCGGCAAAGTTATAGTAGGTGCTGTAGACGATCTGATTGTTCATCGTACCGCCGAACTGCGGGTGCGGATGAAGCACGATCGCGATCGGCGCGCCCCGCTGTTTTGCGGGATGAAAACGGCCTTCCAGCCGACCGGCAGGACCGCTAAAGAAGACTTCTGGCATGTACACTCCAACACAACCGGTCGACCCGCATCGGCGAATCGACGACGCCCGCAGTCGGACCGGCTTCGGGCGACCCGGCTTGCGGCGCGCGGCGGGCGCGCGTATGTCTCACTTGAGTCGACAGGGGGGCTCGCCTCGGAGGCAGCCTCATAGCACGCAGGGCGACCGAGATTGCAAGGAAAAACCGCGGCGTGAGCTCGGAGCGACGCACAGGCCGCTTAGCTCTCCCCGGAGTGTCCATGTCCGCCGACAGGCCGACGACAAGAACCTATCTCGACCATAACGCAACGTCGCCGCTTCGGCCCGAGGCGCGCGAAGCCATATTGTCCGCGATGGACGCGGGCGGCAACCCGTCCTCAGTCCACGCCGAGGGCCGGGCGGCGCGGCTGATCGTCGAGAACGCCAGGATCGATGTCGCTCGTCTCTGCGGCGCAAAGCCTCGGTCGGTGACATTCGTCTCCGGAGGCGCCGAAGCGGCCAACTCGAGCCTTAATCCCGGCTTTGGCGCCGGACCCAAGGAACCGGCTCTCGAACGGCTGATCGTCGGCGCCGGCGAACATCTTTGCGTCCTCCATGGGCGACGATTTCCCGATTCGGCGGTCGAGATCGCGCCTCTGCGCGCGGACGGGCAAATCGATCTCGACTGGATCGAGGCCGCTTGCCGTAAGCCGGGACGCGTGCTGCTGGCGCTCCAGGCCGCAAACAACGAAACCGGGGTGATCCAGCCGGTCACAGAGGCTGCCCGGCTCATCCATGCGGCGGGCGGACGCGTGTTCTGCGACGCCGTGCAGTTCGCAGGGCGGATGGCTTGCGACATCTCGGCGCTGGGAGCTGACGCGATCGCTCTGTCGGCGCACAAGATGGGCGGGCCGAAAGGGGCAGGCGCGATCGTGGCGGCGAGCGCCGCTTTCAACCTCGGCGAACCGCTGATCCGGGGCGGCGGCCAAGAGCGTGGAGCCCGCGCCGGCACCGAGAATGTTTTGGCGATCGCCGGCTTCGGGGCGGCTGCGCGCGCTTGTCTCCGCTCGACCGCCGACGAGGCGGCGCGACTTTTCCGGCTTCGCGATTGCCTTGCCGACGTCGTGCGGGAGGCCGCGCAGGACGCCGTCATTTTCGGGGAAGCCTCGCCGCGGCTTCCCAACACCCTGTGTTTCGCGGTCCCTGGCGTCGAAGCCGCGACTCTGGTGATCGCCCTCGACCTCGCCGGCGTTGCGGCCAGCTCAGGATCCGCCTGTTCTTCGGGCAAGGTGACGCCGTCTCACGTGCTCGGAGCGATGGGCGTACGGCCCGAATTGGCGCGCGGCGCGATTCGATTGAGTCTGGGATGGACGTCGTCGGACGCCGACGTCGAGCGCTTCGCCGAAGCCTTCCGTGCCGCGTTGAACCGGATGCGGGGTGCGATAGGAAGCTGGAGTGAGCTTGCCAGTGCAAGTCTGGTCCGTCCAAAGCCGAGCAGGCAGGACGGGAGCGCATGATGCGAATCGCCGTCACCGGGTCCATGGGTCAGGTGGCGACCTCGCTGATCGAGCGGGCGGGGCCCGAGTTCGAGATTACCCTGCTTGGGCGCCGCGTTTTCCTGCTCGAGGATCGCAGGGCCGTTCTCGCGGGCCTCCAGGCCGCGCGGCCGGACGTGGTGATCAACGCCGCCGCCTACACCGCCGTCGACCGCGCCGAGGCGGAGGAGGGCGTCGCGCTCGCCGTCAACGGCGAAGGAGCCGGCCATGTGGCGGAGGCCGCCGACCGGATCGGCGCGCCTCTTTTGCATCTGTCGACCGATTACGTGTTCGACGGGGCGCTCGATCGCCCCTACCGCGAGGATGATCCGCCCGCGCCGAAAAGCGCCTACGGGCGCTCCAAGCTGGTCGGCGAAAGGTTAATTGCCGAGCGCTGCGCCGACAGCGTCATCCTGCGCACCGCCTGGCTATTCAGCCCGTATGGCGCGAACTTCGTCCGCACGATGTTGTCGCTCAACGAGACGCGCGACGAGGTTTCGGTCGTCGCCGACCAGCGCGGCAATCCAACCTCGGCCCTCGACCTCGCCGCGGCGCTGCTCGCCGTCGCCGCGCGCGTGCGCGGGGATTCGTCGCCGGCTTTGCGCGGCGTTTTCCACATGACCGGCTCGGGCGAAGCGACCTGGGCCGATTTCGCCGAAGCGATCTTCGCCGAGGCGGCGGCGCGCGGGCGCCGCCTGACGCGGGTGAAGCGCATCACGACGGCCGACTACCCCACGCCTGCGCGCCGCCCGGCCAATTCGCGCCTCGACAATGAAAAGCTGAGACGCGCATACGGCCTCGAACTGCCCGACTGGCGGACGTCGCTTGCCGCGTGCTGCGCGCGGCTCATCCCGTGATCGGCGCTCGTCGCCGCTGCTCGCCGGCCGAAACGACCGTCGCGCGACTCGACCCAGGAAGCGTCTCAGTTTGAATTTCTGTTCCCGACCCTTTTGCTACCCTTCGAGACTGATCCCGTGAACGGAAGGAAAGCGCACATAGCGGTCGTTCCCCGGCGACGCGGCGAACGGGTCAAATCGACCCCGAGTAAACGTTCGCCGTGTTGCAATAGACGCGAAGTACATGAAAATTCAAGGGCCTCCGGCGATTTGCCGTAATGGAGATTATGCGGCTTCAATCAAATATGTTGCGTCGCGGCTAGCAGACTACTGGCAGCGGCCAGCAAGATGACGACAACCCACGGCGGAGCCTTCCAAACTGTCAGCAGGAGGAATCCGCCGACCGCAAGGGCGAAATCTCGCGATGAAAGGACGACGCTTGTCCAAATCGGGTTGTAGAGAGCCAGCCCTAAAATGCCGACCACAGCAGCGTTTGCGCCGCGCATGGCGGCTTGAACGGTGTGGCCGCTGCGTAGTTCGTCCCAGAAGGGCAGCATCCCATAGACGAGCAGCAGTCCCGGCAGAAAGATCGCGACGAGCGCAATCGCAGCGCCCTCGACACCGTTCGGCGTCGGCTCCATCACCGCGCCGAGATAGGCGGCGAGGCCCAGGCACCGCTTGCGCCAGTCCATACCCCGCTAGAAACGTCTCGTTCGTCACCCAATGCGGCGCAACCACTTGCGCCTGGAGTAAGGGCAGCACGACATGGCCCCCGCCGAACACGAGCGCACCCGAGCGATAGAAGGCTTCGAACAGCGCGACGGCTTGGTGAGTGCCCCCGCCGGATATGACCAGCGGAATGAGGAAGAGCGCAGCAAAGACAACAAGAGCCGCCGCACCGCCGCGCCGCGAAACAGGAAAGCGCAAGTGCCCCGAGAGGGCAGCCGGTTCGCCACGGCACAGGCGAAGACCCGCCGCCGCGCCAAGGGCAATCGCGGCGATCTGCCCGAATGACCCCTCGACGATGACCACGACAGCGATAGCGGCCAGCGCGATCATCGCCCGCGCGCGATCCGGCGTGAGCGTTCGCGTCATGCCCCACACCGCTTGCGCCACCACGGCGACGGCCACGAGCTTAAGCCCGTGCAGGAATCCTTCGGCGAAGGGGCCAGTAAACGTCGCCGCGCCGAGAGCGAAGGCAAGCAGGATAAGGGCGGATGGCATCGTAAAGCCGAGCCACGCCGCCAGTCCGCCAAGAAGGCCGTTGCCGCGCAATACGCCGAGGGACAACCCGACCTGACTTGAGGCGGGGCCAGGCAGGAATTGACAGAGGGCAACCAGATCGACGTAGCTCGCCTCGTCGATCCACTTGCGCCGCACCACCAGCTCTTCGCGAAAATAGCCGAGGTGCGCGACAGGCCCGCCAAACGACGTGAGGCCGAGTTTCAGGAACACCCGGAATACCTCGCCGAGGCCTCCAGAGGCCGTGGGCAGAGTTGCTTCGGCCGACCCATTCGAGGTTATGGACGAAATCGAACTCATGGCGAGCGCTCGAACGAACTTAGTTTGCGGACGCGATGCGATAGGCGCGCGTCGAGCGACCAGCGCCCGGCCCCGACAATCAGCAGAAACAACAGCCCAAGAAACATGGTCAAATCGGCGCGAGCTTCGTGCTGCGCGCTCCAGAATCCGACCCGCTTGATATCGGCCGCGAGATGACATCATGACCGACCAGAATTCGGCGCCTTGGTCGAAACGACGGCGACGAACATCACGATGAGGAGCGGAATAGCTGCGAGACGGGTGAACAACCCGACGATGATCAAGAGGCCACAAACCGTTTCGACGACGCCGACAAACGGCCCCATGAGATCGGGATAAGGAATGCCAATTCTCGCGAAGCGGCCCGCGCCCAAAATCTCGGGAAACAGGAGCTTCTGAAGGCCTTCGGGGAAAAACACCACGAGACCGACCAGAAGGCGGATAAGTATGGCCCATCCTGTTTCACGCGTCCCCAAGAGGTCATAACAGAGCGTCATCGTCTGGCCTCTTGGTCAAGGTCGATTTTGGATGCCGCTGCGCGGCGTCCGGCTCCGGGGCAACCTCTCGCACCAGCTCTCGCACCTTTTCGCGCGCGATCCGCAAGGCCTCGATGCCATAAGGCGTCGCCCGGTAAATTCGGCGCTGTGAGCGTCCGGCTCGTTCCGTCCGCGACGTCAGATAGCCCTTGCTTTCGAGCGCATGGAGCATCGGGTACAGCGTGCCAGCGCTGATCTTGTAGCCGTGGCGCGCCAGCTCCTCGATCATCCAGTTGCCGTACAGATCGCCCTCGGCGGCGTGATGCAGGACGTGGAGCCGGATTAGACCGGAGAAAAGTTCCTGATGCTCCATCCCTTGCATACCTCAAGAAGCGGCCTCATAATCGATGTTCGATATCGGTAACCGATTATATCGAAGGTCCAATTGAGTTGCAACTCTTGCGACACAGGAAGCTCATCCATGGCGCGATTAGCGATCCGACGACACTTTGCAGGACTTTCGAGAAACACTTTGGCTCAATTAGCGTTAGATTGAGGTGGCCTGTTTGTGCTACGATTTATTATGGATTGACAGGGGATAGCGATGGATCAGGGGATGTTTCGAGCGTGGCTGGCGGAGATCGACGGTCTGACGGCAAAGCAGCGCCAGGAGCTCGAGGCGGTGCTGGCCGGCCGGCAGCCCAGAGCGGCGGTGGCGGCGGCGATCGAGGAGCGCTTGGGCGAGGCGCGGCGCTGTCCGCACTGCGGCGGGGCGTCGGTGGGCGGGGGCCGAACCGACGGCCTGCGCCGTTTCCGCTGCAAGGATTGCCGCAGAAGCTTCAATGCGCTGACCGGAACGCCGCTGGCCCGATTGCGCAAGAAGGAACGCTGGCTTGATTTTGGTTAGTCGTTGAGCGAGGGCGAGACGGTGGCCGCCTCGGCCGAGCGGTGCGGGGTGGCGGTGAGCACGGCGTTCCGCTGGCGACATCGCTTCCTGCGCGCCGCCAAGAACCCCACGCGCCTGTTGAGCGGCATCGTCGAAGTCGACGAAACCTATATATTATCAAGCTGTAAGGGCGAGCGTCGCCTCGGTCGCAAGGCTCGCAGGCGGGGCGGAAAAGCAGCCAAGCGCGGCCTTTCGGACGAACAGACGCCGATCCTGGTGGCCGCCGACCGGAGCGGCGCCACCATCAGCGCCGTCCTCTCGGCCGTGACCGCCCAGACCATCAAGCCGGTGCTCGCGCCCATTCTGGGTAAGGACACCTTGCTCGTCACCGACGGCAATAACGTCTACCCGCCTTGCGCCGCCGCCCTCGGCGTCAGCCATGAAGCGCTCAACCAGTCGAAAGGTGAACGCGTCCGCGGCGAATTACACATCCAGACCGTCAACAGTCGCCATGAGAGCCTCAAAACCTTCCTGCGCCCCCGTCGCGGCATTGCCACAAAATACCTCGACAGCTACCTCAGGTGGTTCCACCTCGCCGGCCTCAAGCACAATCCCACGCCCCGAGCATGCCTCAATGCCGCCATCGGCGGAGGAGCCCAAATGATGATATCAATCTAACGCGAATTGAGCTAACACTTTCCCTTCTCGCCTTCGCGAGCCTCTTTGCCGACATCTCGACGGAGATGCTCTACCCCGTCTTGCCGGTCTTTCTGACCCAGACTCTAAAGGCAAGCGGCAGCGTCGTTGGCCTCGTGGACGGTTTTGCCCTGGCCACGCAGAATATCGTGCAGGGCTTTTCCGGCGCCTTGTCGGACAAGCTGCACCGAAGAAAATCCGTCGCACTGGTCGACTACCTGCTGGCGGCTATCGCCAAGCCGCTGATGGGACTGTCCACGACATGGCAAGGAGTGTTCGGGGCTCGCCTGCTGGACCGCTTTGGCGCCGGCGCCCGATCCGCGCCGCGCGATGCGCTCATCGCATCGTCCGTGGAGGAGAAAGACAGAGGCAGAGCCTTCGGCCTGGAGGGCGTTGGCGACAATGCGGGCGCGTTCCTGGGGCCGCTGCTGGCTGCCTTCCTCCTTTACTCGCTGCACATTGGCATGCGCGAGATTTTCTATTTGGCCGTCGTTCCCGGCTTGCTGGCTTTTTTCATGGTGCTGCTGGTGACAGAAAATCCGTCGGCGGTGGCGGCGAAGTCAAAGATCGACATTGGGCTAAGGCAGTTTCCGAGGGGCTACTGGCGCTATCTGTCGGTGACGGCTCTGTTTGGACTCGGCAACTCCAGCACGGCGTTTCTGATTCTGCGGGCGCAAGAAATCGACGCTTCCTTGAGGACGACGATCCTGATCTATGCGGCATTCAATTTGGTGGCCGCTCTGGTTTCTTATCCGGCGGGCTCTCTGTCCGACAGGTGGGGCCGAAAATCCGTCCTGCTCGGCGCATTCATTGTCTTCGTCGTCGCCTATCTCGGCTTCGCGCTGACGCAAAATATCACTTTGATTGCTGCGCTGTTCGCCCTTTACGGACTCTATCAGGGAGTTTTCCGCGCTGTCGGCAAAGCATTGGCGGCGGATTTCGTGCCGGAGCAACTTCGCGCCAGCGGCGTGGGCTGGTACAGCACCACCATAGGCCTGCTGCAACTTGTGGCCAGTGTTGTCGCCGGCCTGCTGTGGGATCGGGTCGGCCATGCGTCGGTGTTTTATTACGGTGCGATTTTTGGCGTCGTTGGCAGCGTGGCGCTGTTCCTCTTCATTCCGGGCAAAGATGGAGGCCCTGGGCGCGAGAGCGGAGAAATGAACTCCGATTGGACCAGGCGGGCCTAACGCTATGCGGTGAAAGCGCTATGCGGCGAATTAAGTCACGCTGGGCGTCCACCCCGTCAGAGCCGGTCGATCCAACAGTGCTCCAACTGTCGCCGCCCGTTACTGCGGGCCGCTGCCGGCTGTAAATACCTGGTCCGCGTATGGGCCGCCGCCCTGGGGAGGGGGCTCTATGACCTTGATCTCGGGCTGCTTGGCCGCCTCGTGGCAACCATTGCAGGCAGCGGTAAGCTCATGGTAGGCAGCGTCAAACTTGACCGGATCCTTCGCCGCGACGGCTTTCTCCAGAGCGTCGAGACTTGAGTTGAGAACCGTGACCATCTGGCCGACCGGTATGTCGTGCCAATTGGGTGAAACGGTCCGGATGTCTTCAACGGTTTCCTTGATTTCTTTCAGCTCATAGGCCGCCAAGTCCCAATTATCGGCATGGCCGGCAAACCAGAGCTTGGTGTGATGGACCTGCATTGACGCGTTCATCAGATCGCCGAGGCCCGGGAGGTACCCTGCGCCTTTGGCCTCATCGGCACGCCCTGGAGCCGTGCCCAAATTGACCAGCGTCCCCGCTGCGCCGACGACCCCGATGAGGGTGATGATGGCAAACGTCCTTTTCAATGTTTCTTGCATGACGGCGTCTCCTTCCCATTTCCCTGTGCGTGCGAGACTTTCACACGCCGACAGCACTGCTGATTTCTGGAGTTCGCAGTGAGCTGCATGTTACTCTATCGTTGACCGATATCGGAAGTCGAGTATGTGCCGAAAGCGCTATTGCTGCAAGACAATTGGAACACGAACTCGGCTGAGAGATATCAGCGACCTCTCGCGTGCAAAGCTCTTTCGCTAAGCTCCGCTTCCCCCCCAACTGCCACGTCCACGGACCCGGGCTGCAACGGCCGCTTTACGTCGATTGCGGGCGTTGGCGACGACGGTAGGGGTGGCCTCCGCCCAGTACCGAAATTCAAACTGAGACACTGCAGTCGGGTCGGATGTCTTGTTCCTTCAGGGGTCGGCAGCCCGCGTCGTCATCGTCCGCATCCTCCCTCAGCGGATGGACGAACGGCATCTTCGCTGACCGGTCGTATGCTGCCTGGAGCGCCTCGCGCCCCCCTTTCATTCGCCGGAATCTCCCGACGGCCCGCCTCCCGCCGCCTTCGCATGCGGCGCCCGGAACTTGGGTCCACGTCGTGAAGGACGGGTGGCGAAGAATGCGCTGCTGTGATTGCCCCCCTTGCCTTCCGTACGCGATTAAGTACAATACCACATGCGCATTTCCTCCTACTCCGAGCTCCGGCGCAATCTCGCCGCCGCCATCGATCGCGTGAACGCGGACCGTGAGCCGCTCATCATTACGCGCGACCGGGGCAAGCCGATGGCCGTCCTGATGTCGCTTGAGGACTTTGCGTCCTATGAGGAGACGCGTCATCTGCTGCGCAGCGCCAAGAACGCGGAGAGGCTCTTGGAGGCGATCGGCGAACTCGAGGGCGGCGGCGGAACCGAGCGGACGATGGCCGGGTGAGGCTCGTCTTCAGCGAGCGCGCCTGGGAGGACTATCTCTATTGGCAGGCGAACGATCCCAAATTGCTCGCGCGCCTGCACGGTCTCATCGAGGAATGCTCCAGAACGCCGTTCTCCGGGACGGGCAAGCCCGAACCGGTGCGCGGCCGGCTGTCCGGCTGGTGGTCTCGGCGGCTGACGCAGGAACACCGCCTTGTCTACAAGCCATCGGATGACGGGCTCCTGATTGCACAATGCCGCTACCATTATTGAGCAAAGTACCAAAATTTGGTATGGGCGTCCCGAGGGCGATCCGATGAGCAAAAATACATCCGTCAGCCTAGGCGATCATTTCGCCGAGTTCATCAAGGAGCAGGTGGCGCGTGGCCGCTACGGCTCGGCGAGCGATGTCGTGCGGGCCGGGCTGCGGCTTCTGGAAGAGCAGGAGATCCGATTGAGAGCGCTCCAGACGGCGCTGATCGAAGGCGAGCAAAGCGGGCAGCCTTCGCCGTTCGACTTCGACGCCTTTCTCGAGGACAAGCGGGCGAGCGCGCGCCGAGCGCCATGAGGCGCATCGAGTTCACGCCGAGAGCCCGGCGCGACATCGACGACATCTGGAATCATTCGCTGGAGCGGTTCGGCTTCCTAAAGGCGGAGGCCTATCTGCGAGATATTCAACGCGCTGTCGAGACCGTCGCGGAAGACCCTCGCCGAGGACGCGCCTGCGACGACATTCGCGCCGGCTACCGAAAGTTCTCGGTCGGCGCGCACGTTCTGTTCTTTCAAGCCTCCCGGACCAGGATTGTCGTGGTCCGTATTCTCCATCAACGCATGGACTTCGAGCGGCATTTGCGGTGAGGACGCACGCGGCCTGCCGGGACGCGCCTCACTCACTCGGTCGCAGGGCTATCCGCTCCGCCTCCCGCCGCTTTCGCATGGGCGATCGCGCTGGCGACCGTCGCCAGCGTCGGCGCGCCGAGCTGCATCGTCTCGACCGCGGTCGAGGGAACGATGACGATGGTGGCGCTGCTGCGCTTGAGGCCCTCGTAGAGCATATTCATCGCCCGCAGATGGAAGGCGGTCGGGTTGTCGGAATAGGTCTTGGCCGCCTCGGCGAATTTCTCCGCCACCTGCCGCTCGGAATCGCCGAGGATGACGCGCGCCTGGCGCTCGCGCTCGGCCTGCGCCTGCATCGACATCGCATCCTGCAGGGCGGCCGGGATCTGCACGTCCTTGACTTCGACCGAGATGACGTTGATCCCCCACGGCTCGGTGCGCGCGTCGATGATGCGCTGCAGTTCGGCGCTGAGCTTGTCGCGCCCCTCCAGCATGTCGGAGAGCATCGTCTTGCCGATCACGTCGCGCAGCGCCGTCTGGGCAGCCCAATTGATCGCCGCGAAGTAATCGGCGACGTCGAGCGCCGCCTTCATCGGGTCGACCACCTTCCAGAACAGCACCGCGTCGACGTCGACCGGCACGGTGTCGCGCGTCATCGTCTTTTCCGCCTTGAACGTGCTGGTGATGACGCGGATGTCGATCCGGTAGGGGACCGTGTCGAGGATCGGAATGATGAAGAAGAGCCCGGGCCCGGCGAGCTTGTGAAACCGGCCGAGGCGCAGGACGATGACCCGCTCCCACTGATTGGCGACCTTGACCGCGTTGGCGATGATCGAGGCGACGATGAAGCTCATGACCGCGATCGTGACGCTCGTCGCCCAGTCGCCTGCGTTCGCGCTCGGATAGGCGATGATGAGCCCGAGGGCGAACAGGATGATGAAAACGAGTCCCGGAAGCGCGTTTCGTTGTGGCATGAATAATCTCCCCACCGTCGCCGTCCCGCTGCCACATATGGGGCGTTTTCCATCGCGCGCCAGGACGTTGTCGTGTCGGGCGGCGGTCGGGGTGCGCGAATTTGGCCAGTTGACTTTAGGGCGCTCGGTTCCCTTAGTCGCCGACCTGCGGCGGAGCGCCTTCCACGGATGAATGACATCGCACGCACGAACGGCTTCAGTACGGTTTCCCTCGTTCGCGCCGCTGCAGTGTGGGGCCCGGGCATCCTCGTCATGCTGGCCGACACCGACGCCGGCAACGTCGTCGCCGCCGCGCAGGGCGGGGCGCTCTTCGGCTACCGCCTGCTGCCGCTGATCCTCCTCCTGATCCCGATGCTCTATCTGGTGCAGGAGCTCACGGCGCGCCTCGGCGTCTACACCGGCCGGGGCCATGCCGAGCTCATCCGCGAGCGCTACGGTCTCGGCTGGGCGCTCGTCGCGGTCGCGGGGCTCGCGGCGGCGGCGATCGGCTCGCTCGTCACAGAATTCACCGGCGTCGCCGGAATCGGCGAGATGTTCGGCCTGCCGCGCAGCCTCACCCTGCCGATGGCGGCGGCGGCGCTGCTCCTGATCGTCGGGGCGGGCGCCTATCGTCGAGTGGAGCGGGCGGCGATCGTGATCGGCCTGTTCGAGCTGGCCTTCTTCGTCGTCGCCTGGGCGGCGCATCCGAGCCTCGCGGCCATGGCGAACGACGCCATCCGGCTTCCGTTCGGCGACCGGCAGTTCCTCTACATGATCGCCGCGATCATCGGGGCGACCTTCAATCCCTGGATGATCTTCTATCAGCAGTCGGCGACTGTCGATAAGAGGCTGCAGCCCGCCGATCTCCGCCACGCCCGGATCGACACCGCAGTCGGCGCCGTCCTGACCCAGTGCCTGACCGGCGCCGTGCTGATCGCCGCCGCCGCGACCTTCGCCTACGGAGCGGCCCCCGCCAGCCTTTCCAGCGTCGGCGAAATCAGCGGCGCGCTGACTCCGTCCCTGGGCGCGGCGGCGGGCAAGATCGTATTCGGCGCCGGCGTGCTCGGCGCCTCGCTGGTCGCGGCGATCGTCGCGTCGCTGGCGCTCGCCTGGGGCGTCGGCGAAATCGCCGGCTACAGGCGCACGCTCGAGCTCCATCCGTTCGCCGCCGGCTGGTTCTACGGCGTCTATGCGCTCTGCGTCGTCGGCTCGGCCTTCGCCGTCTGGACGGCGTCGGACCTCGTCTGGCTCAACGTCGCCGCGCAGGTCCTGAACGCCTTCCTGATGCCGCTCGTCATCGGCTTCCTGGTGGCGCTTGCCGCGACCGCGCTGCCGGAGCCCTACCGGGTGAGCGGCTGGCGGCTCGAGGCTCATCGTGGGAGTTTGCGCTGCGGTCTCGGCGCTCGGCGTCATTGGCGGGTTGCAGGCGCTGCTCTGACCCGCGGATCGACGGCCGGTCGCGCTTTCGGAACGAAAGCGCCGCCTCGCGCACGCCGACTTCGAACGGCGTCGCGTCGGACCAGAAGGCTTTCGCGAATTTGCCCGCATCGACCTGGTATGGCCGGTCCCACTGGAAGCGCATCTCGCGCATCTCGCTGAGGAAGGGCAAGAAGAGGCCGAGCGGCGCGAGCAGCGGCGCGGGCAGGGCGCGGATGCGGAGCGGGACGCCGAGCGCGTCCGCCGCGATCTGCAGGATCTGGCGCGTCGTGCGGGTCGGCGCGCACGGAACGTGCCAAGCCTGGCCATAGGCCGAGTCCGGCGCCTCGACGAGGGTCGTCGCGGCGCGGGCGATGTCGGGCACATAGGCGTAGTCGTGCGGAATGTCGGGCGAGCCGACGAAGAAGGCGGCCTTGCCCTTCGCCAGCGCGCCGATCGTCGAGTCGCCGAGATAGGCCCAAGGGACGTCGGGACCATAGAAGTCGGGCGCGCGCAGCGCCGCGACCCGCGCCCGGCCTTGCGCGGCAGCCTCCATCCAGATCCGGGTCGCGGCGGACCTCGCTGCCGGCTTCACGCCGTAGGAAGTGAGCGGCATGGTTTCCACCAGCGGCGCGGTCTGCGGCCCGTACATGTAGAGATTGTCGATGAAGACCATGCGGGCGCCGGTCGTCTCGCAGGCGGCGACGAAATTGCCGATCGCCTTCGGCCACGCCTCCCGCCAAAGCTTGCCCTCGTAGGGCATGCCGATCGCGACGACGATCTGGCCGCTATCGCGCGCGGCGGCCAGCACGCTGTCGCGGTCGAGTGCGTCACAGACCGCGAACGCGGCGCCCCTCGGAAGGGATCCGGGCCGCGTCCGCTGCGCAACGACGATCTCACGCCCTTGCGCGCTCAGCTGTTCCGCAGTCGCCTTGCCGGTGGGCCCGTATCCGAAAATCGTGATCCTGTCGTTCATGTCGCCTCCATTCGAGGGAAACATAGTTCGTCCTTGATCATATCTAAAATGCATAGTTTATATACTGATCATGCGTGAAGTGAATTTAGCTGCGCTCGACCTCAACCTGCTGCCGGCTCTCGAGGCGCTTCTGAGACGCCGCAACGTCACACGCGCGGCGGCTGATGTCGGCCTCAGCCAGCCGGCGATGAGCCGGGCGCTCGCCCGCCTGCGGGAGATTTTTGACGATCCTTTGCTTGTCCGGACCGGGGGCGGACTGGCGCCGACGCCGCTCGCCGAGGCGCTGATCCCGAAGGCGGCCGCCGCCCTCGACGGTCTTCGGGGCCTTTTTCGTTCCGAAGACTTCGATCCTTCGGCGCTGAAGCGCGTGTTCCGTCTCGCCGCAGCGGACGCCCAGACCATTCTGCTGGCGCCGGGGCTTGTTTCCCGCCTTGCGGTGGAGGCGCCCAACGTCGATCTCCGCTTCGAGCCGATCGGCCGCGATATCATCGCCCGGATGGAGCAGGGTTTTGTCGACCTCTGCTTCGCGACAGCCGCGACGCCTCTGCCGCCCGGCGCGTTCAGCGAGCCGCTGGCGAGCGATCGGCTTGCGCTGGTGATGCGGCGGGGCCATCCGGCGGCGAACCGGAACTGGTCGCTCGGCGACTACGCCCTCTATCCGCACGCGACCGTCGCCTTCTTCGGCGACGGCGTGTCTGAGATCGACGCCGCGCTCGCGGCCGCTGGGGTCGAGCGGCGCATTGCGCTGACGACCCCGCACTTCATGGCGACGATCGCCGCGGTCGCGGCGAGCGATATGGTGACGACGATTTCCTGGGCCTTCGCGCGTCGCTTCGCCGAGCCGCTCGGCCTCGTCCTGCGCCCAACGCCGTTGCCCGACGCGCTCGATATCACCGTGGTGGCGCTGCGCCTTCGCGCCGCCGATTCCACACTGCAATGGTTCCGCCGCGTGCTGCGCGAAGAGGCCGCCGCGATCTATGGCGCGAGAGACGCTGACCGCGTCTTGGCGCGTTCACCGCGCGCCTCTACAATGACGCCCTGTCATCCGTCGGGAGGGGCCGCTTGAACGTTATCGTCTACGCCATTCCGGTCTTCGTCGCGCTTGATGGCGGCGGAGTTTTGCGTCGGGCTGGCGACTGGACGAAACGTCTACCGGCTCAACGACGCGATCGGCTCGCTGACGGCCGGAATCCTCAGCCAGATCTCCGGCGTCTTCATGCTGGCGCTCAGCATCGGGATTTATGTCGTTGTTTACAATCACGCGGCGATCTTTTCACTGCGCGCCGACGACTGGCGCGTTTGGGTCGGCGCGCTGATCGCATACGATTTCTTCTATTACTGGAACCACCGCATCGATCATGAGGTCGGCCTGTTCTGGGCGGCGCATGTCGTCCATCACCAGAGCGACAGCTTCAATCTTTCGACCGCGCTGAGGCAGCCGAGCACCGGCGTTCTACTCAGCTGGATCTTCTACCTGCCGATGGCGATCGCCAGCGTGCCGCCGGTGGTGTTCGTCGCCGTCGGGCTGATCGATCTTCTCTATCAGTTCTGGATCCATACCGAACTCGTCGGCAAGCTCGGCTGGTTCGACTTTGTGTTCGCCTCGCCCTCGAACCATCGTGTCCATCACGGCGTCAACGACCAATATCTCGACAAGAACTACGGAGGCATTCTCATCGTGTGGGACCGGTTGTTCGGCACGTTCGAGGAGGAGGTCGAGAAACCGGTGTTCGGTGTGCGCGGCGGCCTCGGCACCTTCGATCCGCTATGGGCAAACCTTTCCTATTACGCGACGATGGCTGACCTCTGCTGGCGGGCGCGCGACTGGCGCGACAAAATCAAGGTCTGGTTCGCGCCGCCCGGATGGGTTCCGGCCGAACTGAGGCCAGCGGGGCCTGAACAGCATTTCGATCTGAAGGCCGTGCGGATTTACGATCCCCCCGCCGGACCGGCGGCGTCGATCCTCGTCTTTGTCGCACTGGTCGCGATGATCGGCGCGACGGCGGCCTTTCTCATCGCCGCGCCGGAACTGCCGATCGCCAACGGCCTCGTCTTGCTCTTGTCGCTGGCCGCGTCGCTCTGGGCGATGGGCCGGCTGCTGGACGGGCGCATCTCGGTCCTGGAGGCGCTCTACATATTCGCCGCGGCGGCGACCTGCGCCGCCTATTCGCTGGGCACGGCGAGCGTCGAGAGTATCGTCAAGCCCGCCGCGCTCGCCCTCCTCATCGCCGCCTTCGCCATGCGCATCGGCCCGACCGACGTGAAGCGGCTCGTGCTCGCGGCGCTCGCCGCCTCGCTCGTCGGCGACGCGCTTCTGTTGTCGCCGTCGCTCTTCCTGCCCGGCCTTGTCGCATTCCTGATCGCGCACGGCTTTTATATCGCCGCCTTTGCCTGCGGCGTCGGCTTCCTTCCGTCGCGCGTCGCCGTTGCGGCCATCGGCGCCATTGCGGGAGCCGTTTTCGCCTCCGTCTGGCCGGGCGTCGACGCTGGTTTGCGGGCCGGCGTGGCTGTCTACGCGGCGGTCCTCGCGTGCGACGCCGCGCAGGCGACCGGCCGTGCGACAGTGCTGCGCGACAAGGCGGCGATCGCCGTCGCGGCCGGCGCGATCCTGTTCATGCTGTCAGACATGACGATCGCGCTGTTCAAGTTCGGCCATCTCGGTTGGCCAGCCGATCAGTGGACCCTGCCGACCTATTATCTCGCGCAGGGACTGATCGCCTTTTGCGTCCTGCCGCGCAGTCGGCCGGATTACACGGCATTGCTGCGCCGTGAGGCGGGGAACGGATCCGGCGAGCGGTAACGAAGATCACGCCGCTGGGCCGAGTGGTTTCAGCGGCTTTTCGTATTCGCGCCAACTCCGATGCAACCGGTTGCTTTGAGTTGACGGAACACGCCTCTATAGTCGGCCGAAAGGCACGTATCGATTAGGGGCCGCCGCATGAGCGAGTTGCGCCGAAGAGTCTGCGTCGTCATCGGGGCGGGCGACGGCCTCGGGGCCGCGATCGCGCGCGCCTTCGCCGCCGAGGGGCTCGCGGTCTGCGTCACCAGGCGCCCGCGCCATACGGAAGCTCTGCAACAGCTCGCCGAGAGCATCCGCGCGAAGGGCGGCGAAGCGCAGGCCTTCGGGCTCGACGCCCGCAAGGAAGCCGACGTCTCGGCCTTCGTCGAAACGGTCGAGCGGACGATCGGGCCGATCGAGGTTCTGGTCTTCAACATCGGCGCCAACGTGCGCTTTCCCGTCATTGAGACCACCACCCAGGTCTATTCGAAAGTCTGGGAAATGGCCGCCCTGGCGGGGTTTCTTACGAGCCGTGAGGCGGCACGCGTCATGGTTCCGCGCGGACGGGGAATTATCCTGTTCACCGGCGCGACCGCGAGCCTGCGCGGCGGGGCAGGGTTCTCCGCCTTCGCCGGCGCCAAGCACGCGCTTCGCGCGCTGGCGCAGAGCCTGGCGCGCGAGATCGGGCCCAAGGGCGTGCATGTGGCGCATGTGGTGATCGACGGGGCGATCGACGGCGCCTTCATTCGCGGCCTAATGCCGGACGCGGCGGAGAAGCTTATGCGCGGAGAGATTCTCGAGCCCAACGAGATCGCAAAAAACTATGTTTGGCTCTATCGGCAGAAGCGAAGCGCCTGGACCTTCGAAATGGACCTCAGGCCCTGGTCGGAGACGTGGTGATGATTCCCAAGATCGAGTTCCTGTTCGACTTCGCGAGTCCGAACGTCTATCTGGCATACCGGGCGCTTCCTCCGATCCTCGAACGCACGGGAGCCAAGCTGGACGTCACGCCGTGCCTGCTCGGCGGGATCTTCAAGGCCACCAACAACAAGTCGCCGATCGTCGCTTTCGCGCCCGTCAAGGGTAAGGTCGAATACGAGATGCTGGAGCTCCGCCGCTTCGTCGCGCGGCACAAGATCGACAAGTTCCGCATGAACCCGCATTTCCCGGTCAATTCGCTGATGCTGATGCGGGGGCTGGTCGCCGCGCAGGAGCGCGGATGCGGGGAAAGGTATATCGAGATGGGCCTCGAGGGCATGTGGGAGGAGGGGCTCAAGCTCGACGACCCGGACGCTCTGCGGCAGGCCATTGTCGCGGCCGGGCTCGACGGCGTGAGCCTGATGGAGCTCGCCCAAACCGGCGCGATCAAGCAGAAGCTCGCCGACAACACGGCGGCCGCGGTCGAGCGGGGCGTGTTCGGCCTCCCGACCTTCTTCGTTGGAAGCGAAATGTTCTGGGGCAAGGAGCGGCTCGGGCAGGTCGAGGAGGCGGTCGAGGCGGCGAAGGAGGCGGCCTGACAACTCACCTCCGGCTTGCCCACGCTCAGGCGAGGAGGTTGCGGCGACTGGCCCATGAGCCAGGACTTGAGAGCGGACCCGCTCGCGGTCTGCGGGAGCGCCATCGATAGGCGCTTTGATTATTGGCCGGCTGAAGGTGCGGCGGGCCAGGATCTGATCGCTCGAGGTCGAAGAGTTACAGGTTGGCGCGCTTTGATTGCCCGACCACGCTCAGAGTAAGCTCCCTGCGGAGGCGACCTCCTCACGACGACCGCAACTCAAGGAGAGTTCACCATGATCACTCGTCGTACATTCTGCAGCGCGCTGGCGGCCGGCGCCGCGATCGGCGTGACGCACGCTGCCGACGTCGTTCGCGCTCGAAACATCGTTCTGGTTCACGGGCTGTTCGCCGACGGGTCCTGCTGGTTGGAGGTCATTCCGCGCCTGCAGGCCGTGGGGTTGAACGTGACGTCCGTTCAGAATCCGCTGACGACGCTTGAGGATGCGGTGGCGGAGACGCAGCGTGTGTTGGACCGGCAGGACGGGCCGACCGTGCTCGGTCGTGCTCGGTGGACATTCCTTCTCAGGCATGATCGTGACTGAAGTCGGCGTCCATCCCAAGGTTTCGGCGCTCGTCTATGTCGCGGCGCGTGCGCCGGACGCGGGAGAGGACTACACAGCGCTAGCCAAGACGTTCCCCACGCCGCCGGCGACGGCGGGGATCGTCTTCGACGGCGACGAAGGACGGCTTACAGAGGCTGCATTCTTACGCGATTTTGCGGGCGATCTGCCCGAAGCCCGGGCGCGGGTTCTCTATGCCGTGCAACAGCCATTTCACAAGGCGCTGCTTATGGGCAAGACCAAGCACGCCGCCTGGCGTTCGAAGCCGAGCTTCTACGCGGTCTCTACCGAGGATCGCACGATCAACCCCGATCTCGAGCGCTTCATGGCGAAGCGCATGGGCGCGACCACGATCGAGGTGCAAGCGAGCCACCTCTCGCTCATCTCGCGTCCGCAGGAGATCGCCGACCTGATCCTGAAAGCCGCCGGAAGCGCATGAGCGCCCCGTGGTCGCCTTCAGCGCGACAGCTGCTGCGACGGCTCACAAGGACCCCGGTTGATCATCTGATTGCAAAGCGGCCCATCGGACGTAGCATCGCCGCGCGGACATAAACGGTCGCCCGCAACTGCTGTTGGAGAAGTGTCGAGATGCTCAAGGCAAATCGGTTCGCTTGGCTGGCCGGCGCGTTCGGCCTCCTTCTCGCGTGCGGCGACACGGCGAACGCCGCGGACAAACTCGGCGCCTTCCCGGTCGACCCGGCGCAGGTTTCCGTCGCCGGCATTTCGTCCGGCGCCTTCATGGCGAACCAGCTGCACATCGCCCATTCGGCTGGCGTCATGGGCGCGGCGATGATCGCCGGCGGGCTCTACGGTTGCGCGGTGCAGGACGTCGAGTTGGAGGGCGTGGTGGCGCTCGCCTCGCAGGCGGTTGGGCCGTGCATGAAGGTCCCCTTCATGCTCGACGAGGTTTCCACCTACAAGACAATCGTCGACAAGCTCGCCGCAAGAGGCTGGATCGATCCGCCGGCGAATCTCGCGCGGTCAAGACTCTATTTCTTCACCGGCAGCTCCGACTCGGTCGTCGCTTCCGACACGGTCGAGGAAGGGCGAAATCTCTATCTCGCGCTCGGCGTCCCAGCGGCCAACGTCGTATTCGAAGACCACAGCGGGCCCGCCGCCCACGCCGGCCATTCATGGGTGACGATGGCTTATGGAAACTCGTGCTCCGCCAATGCCTCGCCCTATATTGACGACTGCAATTACGACCAGGCCGGCGCCGAATTGAAAGCGATCTATGGCGCAGGCCTAGCGCCTGCCGCGGACCAGGCGACCGGCCGCATCGTCGCGTTCGACCAGACAGAGTTTGTCCCCGACAAAGCCGTGGCGGCGAACGGCCTCGCCAAGACCGGCTATCTGTACGTGCCCAAGGCCTGCGAGCCCGGCGCGGCGCAGCCCTGCCGCCTGCAGGTCGCGCTGCATGGCTGCACGCAATCGGCCGAAGTTCTGGGCAACGTCTTTTATACCAGGATCGGCCTCAACCAATGGGCCGACGCCAACCGGATCATCGTCCTCTATCCGCAGGCGCACGCGACGACCGTCGCCGAGCTGCCGTCGTCGCTCTGGCTGACGGGCATGGAATATTCCAACCCGAATGGCTGCTGGAACTGGTGGGGCTACAGCGACGATCGACAATATCTGACCAAGAAGGGCGTGCAGGTCGACGCGATCTGGAAGATGATCGAGCGGCTCGAGGGGAAGTAGGCGGCGACGGCTTGGTCGCGGCCACCTTCGCCAGCGGAGCTGGAGAAGGAGAGCCCGGGCGATCGGGAATGTGTGCATCCCGTGGGACAAGATTTTAACACCTCAAACATGCCCAAATTATTCTAAGGAAACCCAAGCCAAACCAAGGAAAACAATTTGGATTACCTTGGATTTCTTCGTCCGAATCGGGACTTTTCAATGGGTTACGGCAATTCCAAGTTCAAAAAATGCGCCGTTGATAAAACGAATTGACATTGTTCTATGGCGGTGGGATCTTCCCGCCCTTCGCGCCCGTCGGACAGGACCGCGTGCGGCGGCGCGTGGTGTCGCACATGGGGCTCCTTGTGATCGCGACCGAAAGGAACCGTAGCACAGGCGGACTTACTTGTACACTTTTTGTTCCCTTTGATGACAAAACAATCCTTGAGCCCAATTGAACACGGCGAATCGTCATTGATCGCTATCGGGCCGTCCAGCCATTCGCATTCCTCGCCATTGCGAGGGCGAGTGGCCGACGCGCTTCTTGAAAGCTCTGGTGAAAGAGCTCACGTCGGCGAATCCGAGGTCGGAGGATATCTCGCCGATATGCTTTCCCGTCAGCAGCAGGCTTTGCGCGCGCTCGATCTTCAACTGCTCCGCAAGATCGGTGAACGTGGCTCCGGCCGACTTCAGGCGCCGGCTGAGGATGTAGACACTGACCCCCAGAGCCCGACTGACCTCTGAACGGGTGAGCGGCGTTTCGCCTGCGCGCGAATTCAGAACCGATTTCACCGCGAACATGAAATCGCCTCTTGCCGACTCGATCGCCTTTTCCAGGATTGGGGTTAGAATCTCCCGATAGGCGGGGTCGTGAATCTTGACCGGCCCATCCAGCACAGCGCTATTGAATGTCATCTTCGACGCCGACGCCCGGTACTCGACCAGCGCCCGAAAAAACCGTGCGAACCGCTCGAGATCCTGCGGAAGCGTGCTCATCAGATGGACGCGATCCGGTCGCCAATCTGCGCCGCAAAACTGCCGCATCGCGTTGACGAGGATCGCCACCGACGCGTCACAGAATTGTTCCACATTCCTGACGCCGTCGATGACCACTGAATAGCCCAAGATCGCCGTCTCATGGCGAACGTCGAGCCACACCGCGCCGCCGCTGTCAGTCGTCTTCAAGCCCGCGATAATGGCGCCCAACGCGTCGCGCACGGTCACGGAGTTCATCGATACCAGCCCGACCAGTCCGGCCGCAGCGATGCCTTGGAGAACCCCGACGCGAAGCCCCAGGTCGCGGCAACCGGTCGCGCGCATCGCCTCGGACACCAACCGGTCCAAATCCGTGTAAAGGATTGTTCTTTCGAGGCTATCGAACAGATTGGGTTCGAGACCGGCGCTTTCGAGGATTTTGGCCGGGTCGGAGCCAAGCGACCGAAGCACGTCGGCCAACGCGCGAAAATTTCGCACGTTTATGGTCGCAACCCTCGGCATGCTGTGGACCGACTCTTTGCCGCCATCGCCGCGTCCCCCTTCGAGACTTTATGACACAAGTCAGCGCTCAATTCGGACAAATTTTGCGCTCGCGCGTGAATGACTCGGCGGCGCGACCTGCCATAGCTTTTCGCTGGCGTTCCGGCAGACGTCGTCGCCGCGCAAGCTGCTCGCGTGTCGCGAGAGGTCCGGGGTGACGCCTCGCAGCGAGGAGACGCGCCATGAATTGACGTCAATTGTTCTTGTCCACGGCCAAGGGCGCGCTTGCGGCGGCCCTCGGCGCGGTCGGCTTCCGCACGGGGGCCCGCGCGCAGTCGCCGACAGCGGTCGAATTCCCCGACAGCAAGGTGCTGCCGACCCCGACGCCGCCGTTCCAAGGCGTTATCGAGCCGAACTTCCTCGAGAGCACGCCGGGCTGGCCGCCGGCCATCAGGCCGCCGGAAGGCGCGCCAAACGTGCTCCTGGTCCTGATCGACGACGCCGGCTTCGCCTCGAACTCGACGTTCGGCGGCGTCGTGCCGACGCCGACGGTGGACAAGTTGGCTCAGCGCGGCCTGCGCTACACCCAGATGCACAACACGGCGCTCTGTTCGCCGACCCGGGCCGCCCTGCTCACCGGGCGCAATCACCACGCCGTGGGCTACGGCATGGTGGCCGAAGCGGCCACCGGGTATCCCGGCTACGACACCGTGACCGGACCCGAATGCGAACACGGGGCCATGTCGCTGAAACTCAACGGCTACTCGACCGCCTGGTTCGGCAAGAACCACAACGTGCCGATTTGGGACGCGGCCCCGACGGGGCCATTCGACCAATTTCCGGTCGGGCACGGCTACCAATATTTCTTCGGCTTCGTCGGCGGCGACACCAGCCAGTGGGAGCCGGGCAGCCTTTATCGCGATACGACGCCGATCCACCCCTACAACGGCAAGGAAGGCGAGTGGAACCTGATCACGGCGATGGCCGACGACTGCATCGCGTACCTCAACCAGCAGGTCTCGAATAACCCGAAGCGGCCCTGGTTCATCCACTATGCGCCGGGCGCCACCCACGCTCCGCACCACCCGACCAAGGAATGGGTGGACAAGATCGAAGCGATGCACCTCTTCGACGAGGGCTGGAACAAGCTGACCGAGCGCATCTTCGAAAACCAGAAGAAGCTCGGCGTGATTCCGGCGAACGCCAAGTTGCCGGCGTGGCCGGACTTCCTGCCGCAGTGGGACACGCTCTCGGCCGACCAGAAGAAGCTCTATCTGCGCCAGATCAACGTCTGGGCGGCCTACATGGCCTACAGCGACCACGAGATCGGCCGCGTCATTGACACGATCGAGAAGCTCGGCCAGTTCGACAACACTCTGATCATCTACGTCCTCGGCGACAACGGCATGAGCGCCGAAGGCTCGATGCATGGCACGCCGAACGAGGTCGCCTATTTCAACGGCTTCGAATACTCCGTCGAGCAGATGCTGCCGCTCATCCCGGCGTGGGGCACCGATCTCACCTACCCCCACTTCGCCGTGCCGTGGGCCTTTGCGATGGACACCCCCTATCGCTGGGTCAAGCAGATCGCCTCGCATCTCGGCGGCACGCGCACCGGCATGGTGGTGACCTGGCCCAAGCGCATCAAGGACGCCGGCGGCATACGCAACCAGTTCCATCACGTCATCGACGTCACGCCGACGATCTTCGATGCGATCGGCATCCCGCAGCCGACGATGGTGAACGGCATCGCCCAGCGCCCGTGGGACGGGGTCAGCATGGTCTACACCTGGGACAAGGCCAACGCCGACGCGCCGTCGACGCGCAAGATCCAGTACTTCGAGATCTTCGGCAACCGCGCGCTCTACCACGACGGCTGGATGGCGGTCACGAACCCGGAAGTGACGCCCTGGGAAGGCGTCAGGGGCAGCCCGCCAGTGGACGTCATGAACGGCTTCAAGTGGTCGCTGTACAACCTGACAGAGGACCCCACCGAGACCAACGACCTCGCCGCCGCGGAGCCCGAGCGCCTGCGCAACATGCAGGAGATGTGGACCATCGAGGCCACCCGCAACAACGTCTTCCCGCTCAACGACTCGCAGCTGCCCGTCTTCACGGTCGAGCGGCCGGGTCCGGCGGCTGGCCGCACGAAGTTCGAGTACTTTGCGCCGCAGGACGCCACGCAGTTTGGCGTCGCGCCCGGGATCATCAACCGCTCGTACACGATCACCGCGGACATCGAGGCGCCGCAAGGCGGCGCGAGCGGCGTGCTGGTGACCCAGGGCGGGCGGTTCTCGGGATACGGGCTCTATCTCACCAAGGACGGCAAGCCGACCTTCGTCCTCGACCTGCTCGATATCGAGCGACCCAAGTGGCAGGCGCCGCAGGCCCTGTCGCCGGGCAAGCACACGATCGTGTTCGACTGGAAGGTGGATCCGCAGGGCCCGGTCGTGGGGCGTGGTGGAACCGGCACGCTCTCGGTGGACGGGAAAGAGGTGGCGAAGAAGTCGTTGCCGAAGACTTAGCCGATCGTCTGGGCGTGGGACGAGACCTTCGACATCGGTCGCGACACCGGCACATCGGTGGACGATTCCGACTACCACGTGCCGTTCCCCTTCACCGGGACGATCGGCAAGATCACCATCGACCTAGGCGAGTTGACCGCGACGGGGCCAGCCGTCGAGGCGATGATGAAGGAGCTGGCGAAGAAGCGCGATCGGTGAGACGCGGCGGAGAGGCCGAGGACTTCGGTCTCTCCAGTCCCTGCGGCTTTTTTGGAGGGTAGTAACGATGAATAGGCGTGAATTATTCGTATCCACCGCAAAGGCCACGCTGGCGGCCGCCGTCGGCGGCGCAGAGCTGGCGCCCGCGGCAAATGCTGTACTGGCCGCCGCTGTCGGCGGCGCTGCGCTGGCGACGGGAGGGAAGGCTGAGGCCGGAGGCCTTGTCACGGCCGCCGAGGCCCAAACAAACAAACCGCCCAACATCGTGATGCTGATGACTGACGACACCGGCTGGAACGATTTCGGCTGCTATTCGGGCGGCGGCGCCGGCCTCGGTCATCCGACGCCGGCCGTCGACCGCATGGCCAAGGAAGGCGCAGTCTTCACCTGCTGGTACGGCCAGGCGAGTTGCACCGCCGGCCGCGCCTCGTTTCTCACCGGCCGCTTCCCGATCCGCTCGGCGCTCTCGATCGTGGTCGCCCCGGGCGATCCGAATTTCTTGCGCAAGGAGACGCCGACCATCGCCGAGTTCTTCCAGAAGAACGGCTATACGACCTATTTCTCGGGCAAGTGGCACATGGGCGACAAGCCCGAAGCCTATCCGATCGAGCATGGCTTCGACGAGATGAAGCATTTCGCCGCCTATTACGCCGGCGTCTACGCCTACAACGACACCAGCAAATGGTTCCATCCCTGGTTCCCGTCGTACAACGCTGAGTACAACGCGATGTACGACAGCGTCGTCAATCTCGGCGAATGGGAAGGTAAGGCGGGCCAGCCGGCGACGCGCGTCGGCACCATCACTTACGACTACATGGCCGACTACGACAACCGCCAGAGAAACTCGGCAATCCAATACATCAAGGACCATGCGAAAAGCGACAAGCCCTTCTTCATGGACATCAATTTCCTCAAGATGCACAACCCGACCAATGCGGCGCCCGAGTGGCGGGGCAAGTCGCATCTCGGCGACTATTCGGATTCGCTCATGGAGATGGACGATAACATCGGCAAAGTCATGGATGCGATCCGCGAATATGCGCCCAACACCATCGTCATCCTCACCGCCGACAACGGCGCCTGGCTTGACGCCTATCCCGACGCCGGAACGATCCCGTTCCGCGGCGAGAAGGGCTCGCCCTTCGAGGGTGGCTGGCGTTGCCCGGGACTCATGTGGTGGTCCGGCCACATTCCGGCGGGCGCGAACTATCATGAGATGATGTCGCACATCGACGCCTGGCCGACACTTGCGGCGATGGCCGGGCTCAAGCCTCCCCCGCACGGCGAATGGAAGGGGAACGACGGCAAGCCGATCTATTTCGACGGAATTGACAATTCCGACTACATCCTCGGCAAGGCGCAGCACTCGGCGCGCAAGTCATGGGTCTATATCGATGGCGAGGTCTTCCAGGGCGCGCGCGCCGACATCGGCGGCGATCCGGCGGAGCCTTGGATCAACATCGCCTGGAAATACCTGTACACGGCTAAGGATTCCTGGCTGGGCGTGACGGCCAATCTCGGCTCGATCGGCGCCCTCTACAACATAACCATGGACCCTTACGAGAAATACGACATGGTCTTCAACGGCGCAACGCCGGCGCGGGTGGACCTGGTGGACCTCTTCGCCCGGAAAATACGCCGGGGAGGATAACGGCTGGGCGCTCTCGTTGCTCGAACCGGTCATCGTCGATTTCGACAAGTCGATCCTCAAATACCCGAACATCAAGCGCTTCATCGGCGGCGCCTCAAACGATCTGATTCCGGACCTGCAGCATCCGAACGACCCGGTGCCGCTGCTGAAGGACCAGATCGACAACCTGCACATCGGCGGCGGCGGCGGCTGAGCGCCGCTCCCCTCTCCCCTTGCGGGAAACTTGCGGGAGGGGGCGGGGGTGAGGGGTTGCACGCCGCAACGCGCTCTGCATCGAAGCGCCTGACGGCGCGGGCCCCTCATCCGGTGCTTCGCGCCACCTTCTCCCGCAGGAGAAGGGGCTCATAAACTGAACGAGATTAGGAGACCAGCAAATGACAACCCAAACCGAAACGGCGCGAGACGCAGCGCCCCTGACCGGGAGCATCGCCGGCAAGCCGCTTGATCCTCAGGCGCCGACCGGCGCACGGACGCCCAAGGGCGTGGAAGCGCTGGCGCTGCATTGGTTTGCGCAGATGCGATCGGGGAAGATCGACCGGTCGCAGCTTGCGCCCGAGTACGACGCCCATCTGACCGATCGCGCGGTCGAGGACATGTCGGGCTATTTGAAGACGTACGAGTTCGGCGCCTTGCCGCTGGAGGCGCAAGTCCTCAAGAACTCGCGACACCGGGACGCAGCGAATCCACGTGGTGAAGATCGTCTTCCCGCGCGGCGACGCGGCCAGCCTGATGATGGGCCTCAACCGGGACGGCAAGGTCACCGGCATCAGCCTGATGAGCATGGCGGGGGACTGAAAAGCGGCGCCTCTGCGCGCCGATCGTTCAGACGAGGAAAGAGGGCCACTCTTCGGCTTCGACGCCGCCGGCAAAATCACCGGCGTCGCCGTCGGCGGCATGGCCGGTGACCGACAGAAAAGGAGAACACGAGTGTCTTCCTCTGGTTCCGATGGTCTGAGCCGCCGCCTTGTGCTCGGCGCGCTCGCCGCTATGCCCGCGCTGCCCGGGCTTCTCGACGTCGCCGCGGCTGAGGCCCAGACCGGGGCGCCGCTCGCCTCGTGGAACGACGGCCCGGCCAAGGAGGCAATCCTCAAGTTCGTCCACGCGACGACCGATCCGGCGAGCCCGGATTTCCTGCCGCCGGAAGAGCGCATCGCAGAGTTCGACCAGGACGGCACGCTCTGGGTCGAGCACCCGCTCTATACGCAGGTCGTCTTCTGTCTCGACCGCGTTCCCACGCTCGTCGAAACGAAGCCGGAACTGAAAGGCCGCGAACCGTTCAAGGCCGTCCTGTCCGGCGACCGCGAGGCCATCGCCAAATTGTCGATGCGGGAGATCTTCGAGGTCGTGCTGGAGACCCAAAGCGGCATGACGGTCGAAGACTTCCGCGCCGACGTCCGGCAGTGGCTCGCATCGGCGAAACATCCGCGCTGGAATCGGCCCTACACAGACCTCGTCTATCAGCCGATGATCGAGGTCTTGGCGCTTCTGCGCGCGAATGGCTTCACGAACTTCATCGCCACCGGCGGCAGTGAAAGCTTCGTGCGCGAATATTCGGGCAAGGTTTACGACATTCCGCCCGAGCGCGTCTGCGGAACGGCGCAGGCCGCCAAGTTCGGCTACGTCACCGGCGGCAAACCGGTCCTGACCCAGCAGCCCAAGCTCGTCCTCGACAATCTCGAGGCCGGCAAGATCGAGAACTTCTGGCTGCTCTACGGGCGCCGGCCTTATCTCGCCTTCGGCAACTCCTCCTCCGACGATCAGCAGATGCTCGAATACGTGAAGGCGGGCTCCGGCCTGCGGCTTTCCGGCGCCGTGCTGCACGACGACGCCGAGCGCGAATATGCCTACGGTCCGGCGCAGGGCCTGCCCGACACCGGCGTCGGGACGTTCAGCCAGGCGATGTACGACATGGCCCTCAAACAGGGCTGGATCGTCGTCAGCATGAAGAGGGACTGGAAGAAGATTTTCGCGTTTGAGCACGCCTGATGATGACCCGCCGTTGGGCGTGCGGAGCGCCGCCAATTCCATCGGGCGTTTTGCGCTGGAGGGAACGAAGATGAGACGAAGCTATCTGCGTTTATCCCTTGCCGCGGCAATAGTGACTGCGTCGATCCTTGGGCCCGCCTTCGCGCAAGAAAAGAAGCCCAACGTCGTCTTCATCCTCGCCGACAATGTCGGCTACGGCGACCTCGGGCCTTACGGCGGCGGGGAGTTGCGCGGAGCGCCGACGCCGCGGATCGACGAACTCGCCCGCGAGGGGCTGAAGCTGACGCAGTTTCTGGTCGAGCCCGCCTGCACGCCGTCGCGCGCGGCGCTGATGACCGGGCAATATTCGATCCGCAATGGCCTGTCGCTCATCATCATCCCCGGCAGCGACGCCACGCTCTCGGCGCGCGCCTATACGATGGGCGACATGTTCCACGGGCTCGGCTACGCCGCCGCGATCTTCGGCAAATGGCACCTAGGCGGCGAGCCGCAGAGCCTGCCCACCGCACACGGCTTCGACGAGTTCTACGGCATCCCGCCCGACATCTCCTGGGATTCGGCGACCTATGTCGACACGGAAGCGCTCACCCACTCGTTCGATGCGCTGCGGGATGTGCTGCTCGCGAAAGGGCCGCATATGGTCGAGTCGACGCTCGGTGGGCCGCTGCACGAGCTCGAACCTTACACGCCGGAGGTGCGCGCCGAAATCGACAACGTGCTCACCGACAAATCGATCGACTTCATGAAGCGGGAGCACGCCGCCGGCAAACCGTTCTTTCTCTACCTGCCGTTCTCGATGGGGCACGCGCCGAACCTGCCGTCCAAGGCATTCGCCGGCAAATCCCGTATTGGCGACTACGGCGACAAAATGATGGAAGGCGACTTCCACGTCGGCCAGATTCTCGACGCGCTGAAGGACCTCGGCATCGATGACGACACCATTGTGATATTCGCCTCCGACAATGGCCCCTGGGGCGAGGTTCCGCGCGAATTCGGCAACCAGGGCACGCCCGACATGGGAAACAGCGGACCGTTCCGCGGCGAACTCGGCGAAGTCACGGAGGGCTCGATCCGCACCTTCGCCTTTGTCCGCTGGCCCGGCCACGTCAAGCCGGACACGACTTCCTACGCGATGTTCTCGATCATGGATTTCATGCCCACGCTTGCCAGTATCGTCGGCGGGAAGATGCCGACCGACCGGCCGATCGACGGCGTCGACCAGAGCGACGTGCTGTTCGGCAAGAGCGCGGTCGGTCATCGCGACAGCCTGTTGAGCTTCATTGGGCCGCAACTCGTGGCGGCGCGATGGAAGCAATGGCGCATCTATTTCACCGACATTGAGCCGACCGGCATCGGCCCGCAGCGATTGCCGGGCATGGAGTCCTCCAATGCATCGATGGCCGGTTATCCGAAAGTCTTCAATATCGAAATGGACCCGCATGAGGACCTCGATGTCGCGGGGCTGTTCGGCTGGGTCGCCGACCCCGCGCTCGAGGCGGTCAGGAAATACGAAGAGTTGGTCAAGAAATATCCAAACCCGCCGGCGCCCAACATCACGGTGTTTGGCCGCGGCGGCTGATCAGCGATGGAGCGGTCACGGGGCCTTGCACTGGCGGCAGTGGCGCTCGCAGCGGTTTCGCCGCTGCGCGCCCTCGCTGACGAGGGCGGCGTGAGCTTCTGGCTGCCGGGGACCTACGGCAGCCTCGCCGCCGTGCCGTCCGTGCCCGGATGGTCGTTCTTGACCTTCAACTACTACGACTCGGTCAGCGCCGCGAAAAACGCCGATTTCGTTCGCGGCGGCGGGATCGAGGCGGGCGTCAATAGCCGGCTTGACCTTGAAGGGCAGCAGAGGGCGAACCCGGCCCTTCCCTGGAAGGCGGGCGTGGACGCCCAATGTCAGACTTGAATTCCTAACGAGCGCGTTCTGTTTAATTCATCGTCGCACGAATGCCGCTATTGCCAGGCGAGGCTTGCAACGCCGGCCCCGGGCCCTATGACGAATGCGGCGGCGCCGGGGTCCGCGGCGGATCTGGACAAAGGGCAGCATGGACACGCTGACGCGGCTCGCCGCCGATCCCTCCGCCTGGGCGGCGCTGGCGACCCTGATTGCGATGGAAGTCGTCCTCGGGGTCGACAACCTCGTCTTCATCGCGATCCTGTCGAACCGGGTCGAGGCGAGCCGGCGCACGCTGGCGCGCGCCATCGGCTTGTCGATCGCCCTTGTCCTGCGCCTCGCGCTGCTCGGCTCGGCGGCGGCGATCGTTCATCTGACCCATCCGCTGGCGACCGTCCTCGGCCATCCGTTTTCGGTGCGCGACGTCCTTCTGTTGGCGGGCGGGCTCTTTCTCGTGTGGAAGGCGACGAGAGAAATTCACGAGCGGGTCGATCCGGATGAAGACGACGAACGGGCGGCGAGCGCAGCGCCGCTCGGCGTGACCGCCGCGTTCGTGCAGATCACGCTTATCGACATCGTCTTTTCGGTCGACAGCATCATCACGGCGGTCGGCATGACCAACGAGTTCCCGATCATGGTCGCTGCGGTCGTCGTCGCAATGGCGGCGATGATGGTCGCCTCCGGGCCGCTCGGCGCGTTCATCAGCCGCAATCCGACGGTGCTGATGCTCGCGCTGAGCTTTCTCCTGATGATCGGCATGACGCTGATCGCCGACGGGTTCGGCTTCCATATCGAAAGAGGCTATATTTACGCTGCGATGTTCTTTTCCTCCCTGGTCGAGTCGCTCAATGCGCTGGCCAGGCGCAAATCCAAGAGGGCGAGGTGACGCCGACTTCCCTGCTCCTGTTCGCGGTCGTTTATTTCGCCGCGGTCGCTACGCCGGGGCCAGGCGTTGCGGCCCTCGTCGCCCGCGTTCTCGCGCATGGCCTCCGCGGAGCGGCCGCGTTCATCGCCGGATATGTCGCAGGCGACATCATCTGGCTCGTCATGGCGGGGGCGGGGCTCAGCGTGCTCGCGACCGCTTTCGCCAAACTGTTTGTCGCGCTGAGATACGCCGGCGCCGCCTATCTGCTTTATGTCGCATGGAAGATGGCGACGGCGCCGGTCGCGGTGGGCGACGCAGCGCCTGCCGCTTCGTGCCGCTGGCGGGCCTTTTTCGGTTCGCTGTCGCTGACCCTCGGCAACCCGAAGGTGATGATCTTCTTTCTCTCGATCATGCCGCTCGTCGTCGACATCAAAACGCTGACGCCGCTCGCGATCGCCGAGCTCGCGGCGCTCTCAGCCGTCGTCATCTCGTGCACGCTCGCGGCCTACGCTCTCGCCGCCAACCGCGCCCGCGCGCTTTTCCGATCGGCCCGCGCCATGCGCTTCGCCCGCCGCGCCGCGAGCGGCGCGATCGCGGGGGTCGCGGTGGCCGTCGCGACGAGGTGAACCGATGTCGGATCTCATGGCGATCGGCGAAGCGCTGGTCGAGCTCAACCAGGCGAGGGACGGGGCGCCCTTCGTCCAGGGTTTCGGCGGCGACACCTCGAACGCGATGATCGCGGCGGCGCGACTCGGCGCGGACGCAGCCTATTTCACCGCGGTCGGGGCCGACCGTTTCGGCCAGGCGCTGACCGAGCTCTGGATGCGCGAAGGCGTCGACGCGAGCCGCATCGTGGTCAGCGGCGGGGCGCATACCGGGCTCTATTTCGTGACCCACGGCCCCGATGGTCATGCGTTCTCCTATCTTCGCGCGGGTTCGGCGGCGAGCCGGATCGCCGAGAGCGATCTGCCGGTCGACCGGGTGCGCGACACGAAAATCCTGCATGTATCGGGCATCAGCCAGGCGATCTCGTCCTCAGCCGCCGACGCCGTGTTCGCCGCGATCGACATCGCCCGCGACGCGAAGGGCCTCGTGTCGTACGATCCGAACTTGCGGCTGAAACTCTGGCCGCTGCGCCGGGCGCGGGCGATCATTCACGAGGCGATGCGCGCCTGCGACATCGCCCTGCCGGGTATCGACGACGCGGTCGAACTGACGGCGTTGAGCGATCCCGACGCGATCGTCGATTTCTACCTGCGCCTCGGCGCGCGCGTCGTCGTATTGAAGCTCGGCAAGGCCGGCGCGCTTGTGGCGACAGCGAAGGGCCGCGAGCGCATCCCGGCCCGGCGGGTCAAGGCGGTCGACGCGACAGGGGCGGGCGACTGCTTCGACGGCGCATTCCTGGCCGAATTCGTCCGCGCGGCCGATCCGTTCGCCGCCGCGCGCTTCGCCAATGCGGCGGCGGGCCTCTCGACTCTCGGCTATGGCGCGGTCGCGCCGCTGCCGCGCCGCGCCGATGTCGAGGCAAGCTTAGAGAAATCGAAATGACGCCATTCTTTCCCAGCCCTTCGCTCGCGTTCGGCTATCTCGTCGCCTGCCTGTTGCTCGCCGCGACGCCGGGAGCCGACATGGCGCTCTTCCTGTCGCGGACCCTCGGCGGAGGACGGGCGCAGGGTTTTGCCGCCCAGGCCGGGGCAAACGTCGGGCTCCTCGTTCACACGGCAGCCGCCGCGCTCGGCCTCTCGGCGCTGCTCGCCGCCTCGGCCGAGGCCTATCAGGCGGTCAAGATCGCCGGCGCGCTCTACCTTTTGTGGCTCGCGTGGACCGCCTTGCGGCGCGGCGCGGCGCTCAAGCTGAAGGCGGACGGGGCGGCGAACCGCGGCCGCCGCGGCGCCTTCTGGACCGGTCTTCTCATCAATCTGACCAATCCGAAGATCGTGCTTTTCTTCGTGACCTTCCTGCCCCAGTTCATCGACGCGCGCGACCCGCAGGCGAGCGCCAAACTGTTCGCGCTCGGCTTTGGCTTCATCGGCGTCACCACGATCGTCAACGCCGTCGTGATTTTGCTCGCTGCGCGATTCGTCGCCGGCGTGAAGGACAATCCGCGCGCGCTGCGTTTGTTCGACTACGCCTTCGCTGCGCTGATGAGCGCCTTCGCCGGACGGCTCGTCTGGAGCGAGGCAAGATAGGAGAAGCGTCCCGATGGATGTCGCCGCGTTTCGCGCTTCGCTCGAATCCGCATCGCCGCCCGCCGGGCTGAGCGACGCGCTGCGGGCCCTGTGGCTCGCCGCGAAGGGCGACTGGAACGGAGCGCACGAAGTTGCGCAAGCGGACGAGGGCGGGGCGGGCGACTGGGTCCACGCCTATCTGCACCGCAAGGAAGGCGACGCCGGCAACGCCGCCTACTGGTATCGCCGCGCCAAGAAGCCGGTCTGCCGAATGTCGCTCGAGGAGGAATGGGCGGCGATCGCGGAAGCGTTGCTGTCACAGCGCAACAACTAGCGCTCGCCTTGCGCCCGCCCGACGGTCAGCGGTCCTTCGGCGTCTCCGGCGGGGTCGGCGCCAGCAAGTGGGGCGCAACCGCGTTCAGGCGGTTGGCGACGGCGAGGACTTGCGCGGCGAGGTTGCCGAGTTCGGTCGCATGCTGCTGCAGTTCGGGAGTGGCGGCAACGATCTGCGCTACGTGTGTCTGCTGGGCGAACGTGGTCAGCGGCGCCATGATGTCCTGCATGGTCAGATTGACGTCGTACCGCTTCACTGGGACCTGGACGACTTCGGGGGGATCGGTTGCCATGGGCGTTCTCACTATCCAATGGTAAAGTTCGGGATGTCGATCGTGTCAATACCGATCTGGGAGAGAGTCAGGTTGAGCGCGTCGTAGGGCAGGGTGACGTCGTGCAATACGATCTGACCGACCGACGCCGCAGCGCTCGCGCCGGTTATCTGCAGGTTTTGCACCCGGGCGGTCAGCGACGGGCTGATACGAAGGGTGACACGAAGGATTCCGGCGTCGAAGCCGGCCGCAGGACCCTCCAGGTCAAACGGGATGGTGAGCGGGATCGTGCTGTCGACCGACGGAATCTGCGCCGCGGGCAGCTGCAGGCCACTGAGGGAAAGGGCCGGGATTTTCGCCGGATCGCCATGGACATGTTGAACGGTCGCCTGATTGACCGTCGCGGCAGGCACGCCAATCCCGCCGCCGGCCAATGATCCGAACAGGAGGCCCGAAATCGCGAAGCCGTCTCTGGGCAGCGCCACATCCGTCGGCACCATCACGATCCCGGCGCTCAGTATCAACCTGAAGTTCGACATCCCGGCCTCACCGCACAGAATTCTGGCGGTCAGCGCCAGCCCGCTCGCGCTTCAGCTCGATAACTGGCCGCCGAGGTCGTCCATGTGCCGACCGGCAGCGAGAAGGACATGGTGAAGTTGAACGTGTCGCCGATGTTTATGTCCGGAATGCCGTCGGGAAGTCCGACGTGAACGTGCCATTCGAGCGAAATGGTCAGCGTGAGCGTCACTTGCACATTCTGCAGGACGGCATGCGCGGCGTTGAAAGTGAAGCCGACGTTGTTCAGCGCCAGGCTGCCCACAGAGATCGGACCGATGCCCAACTGACCGATCGAGACTCTCTGCAACCCCGCTTGCCTGACGCTGAGTTGCGGAACTTTGAGTTGCATGATCGTTCCTACCACGGATCGACGAAATTGTTTGCCGAGCCCGAAATAAGAAAACGAAGCGCCGGCCTACTCGTCGGACTTCGCCGCAGGGCTTCTTCGCGCTGATCCCAGTCTGTCTGGAAATGGATCGGCGTCAACTCCGCTGCGTCCGATCGGCTCGCGCTCGAGCTTCTCTCCACACGGAAACACGGATCGCTGCGAGATACGGGACCGCAGCAGGGGAATTGGGTGAACGGATCATGCGGCGATGAGGCTTGCGAGGTAGTCGTCGTCCCATCCCGCGGTTTTTCGTTTCAGGCGTTGGGAATCTTTACCTGGAGCGGTTCGAAGGACGTTGCTTGCCATGTGCTTTAGGGTTGTGAAGTTGGCGGGCGCATTGTCGGTTCGGACCCTGCATTCGTCGTCGCGAAAGATCATGTCGAGCACCCAATGCAGCCCGTTCTCGATTGCCCAATGATCTCGGATCATCGGCCCGATCAGATTGGCGAGCATGGTCAGCGAAGTGATGTAGAAGCGGGTTTCGTTTGAGATTTTAGCTTCGATTTCGCGCTGGCTCTCGACCATGACGACGGCTTTCAATCCCGGCCAGTCATGGCGCTGTTGCAGCCATTCAACGTCGTGGAATACGGTGTAGGAACGGGTTTCGATGCGCCCATGATCGCCGTCGACCGTCTCGTGTCGGCTGATGACGACATCTTTGAAACCGTTGACTTTCTGCTCGGCGGCGAGGAGTTTCACGTCATCGTGCAACGTGCCCTGGTTGCCTTTGAGCGCGATGATGTAATCAGCCTTGTTGTCGATGATCTTGCCTGCGATGTGGCGTTGACATCCCTTGCGACAGGGAAAGCTCAGGAGAGGAGAATGAACATGAAGTTCTGAAACCTTTCATCGCGATCCAGAGGGTTCAACTCCCTCCCGGTAAAGGTCAGCCAACCAGCCGGAAGCGAGCCTTGCATGGCGTGCGGCGACGCCCGTCGTGAAGCGTAGGCAGCAGGTGCCGAAGCCGCGTGAGTAGCCTCGAAATTATGATCGCTGGAGCCTTCGCTGTGGGTTGAGCGGGGGCAGCATCGACGACACCGTCAGGGTGAGGATCGTCGGTCCGGCCGGGGTCTTGGACCGGGGCAAAGGCATGGGATGGATCGCCTGGGAACCTGTGAGATCCCGCCTGCGTCCACGTGAAAGTGTGCCGGCAACGGGGTGGCCGGCTGACCAAGTGCCCTGGCCCGGATGGGTCCTCCAACCATCTGGGAGCGCCGCCAAGGCGAGCACGAAGAGCGGAGGGATCGCGTGGACCCTGGAAGCGAAACAGATAAGCGGCCGGGGATGCGCAAGCGGGAAGTCGTAGCGCCTTCATAGTACCGCTGACCGCGGGGAACTGGGCTCACCGGGACCCGTGTAAGGGAAGGGGGGCGCCACGGGATGAGAGCCGTTGCCGGGAAACACGGGAGGAGACCTTGGGCTCCGCGAACCTGTCCACGAAACGACAACGGATAGCCGAACTGGCGAGGACGAAGGCGGGGACAGCTCTGTCCACGCTTCACCATGTCATCGACCTGGAATGGATGCGAGAGGCGTACCGGCTAACGCGCAAGGATGGAGCATCGGGCATCGACGGTGTGACGGCGGCGCAATACGAGGCGAACCTGGAGGCCAACCTTTCGGCTCTCCTGGAGCGCATCAAATCTGGCCGCTATGTCGCTCCGCCGGTGCGTCGGGTCTACATTCCGAAGGCGGACGGCTCGGAGCGGCCGCTCGGCATTCCGACGTTTGAGGACAAGGTGGCACAGCGAGCGATCGTCATGATGCTGGAGCCGATCTATGAGCAGGAGTTTCTGTCCTGCTCATTCGGCTTCCGGCCAGGGCGATCGGCGCATCAGGCCCTGAGTGCGTTGCGTCTGGCCTTCATGGGTCGACAAGGGCTGCGCTGGGTGTTGGACGTGGACATCTCCAAATACTACGACACGATCCAACATCATCACCTCCGTGCGTTTCTCGACAGGCGAGTCACGGACGGCGTTATTCGCCGGATGATCGACAAATGGCTGAAGGCAGGCGTGCTCGAACACGGTGTCCTTCAGCGCACGACCGAGGGCACCCCGCAAGGTGGCGTCGTCTCGCCTCTGCTCGCAAACATCTACCTGCACCATGTGCTGGATGAATGGTTCGAGCGGGACGTGCGCGTGCGCCTCAAAGGGAACAGCATCCTCGTGCGGTACGCCGATGACAGCGTGATGGCGTTCGAGACTCTCGACGACGCCAAGCGGGTCATGGACGTGCTGGGAAGGCGGCTTGCACGGTACGGGCTCACGCTCCACCCGGACAAGACGCACCTCGTCGACTTTCGCTTTCATCGGCCGGGGGGCGTATGCCACCCGGATACGGACAGCGTCACGTTCAACTTCCTCGGCTTCTCCCATATCTGGGCCAAGTCAAAGAAGGGGGTGAACGGGGTGAGGCAAGTGACGGCCAAAGGCCGGTATGCGCGGGCGCTGGCGGCGGTAAGCGATTGGTGCCGACGCAATCGGCATCGATCCTTGCGCGATCAGCATGCCCATCTGTCCCAGATGATGCGAGGCCACTATGCCTACTACGGCATATCGGGCAACTCTCGACGCATACGATGGTTCGCCTGCCAGGTCGTGGTGCTGTGGAAAAAATGGCTGGCGCGACGGCATCGTGGAGGAGGCGCGTTCCACTGGGACCGCCTCAACTCGATCCTTAAGCGCCATCCGCTTCCACCGGCGCGGATCGTCCACCGCCTTTACGCCAACGCGAGCGAAACTCTCCCGTGAAGAACCGGATGCGGGAAACCTGCACGTCCGGGTGTGTGTCCAGCGAAGGCTGGCATGTTCAGCAGGAGACAGACCTGCCGGGGTAGAAGTCAGAGCCCTGTAGTTTGGATAGCGGAGGAGATGGAAACAGAACCTTCGAAGCCTATCGACAAGATCTCCCTGGGGAGATCACGAGTCATCGGGCCGTAATAACAGTAAACGCGTTGTGGCCTCGAAAGTGCGTAAATCCGAGAGCCGAGCCCGCAACCGAAGGGCGAAGGCGGCGTGGGCAGCCGAACACTGACCGATACGGCTGTTTATCTCGGCGGGGTGGAAGCGACAGCACGGTGACAAGGACATGCTGAGCAACTGGAGAAGCCCTCCTCGTCCCGGCGAGAAACCGTCGGAGCAAGGTAGGTCGTATAACCGGGCACACCGGGAAGTCGGCCGAAGACGAGAGGGTGGCGGCTGGGTCCGTAGTAGCGAGGAAGCGGAGTAATGTCCGTGGAGCCAAGGGACCCTGCCATTTGCAACGTCTCCAACGTAAGGAAGGCAAGGACGAGATGACAAAGACGTCCATCGATTTGCAGGACCTGAGGCGGAGACTATACGTCAAGGCGAAGGCTGAACCGTCCTGGCGTTTCTGGGGTCTACACGTCCACGTCTGCAAGATGGAGACCCTACGCACAGCGTACGACATGGCCAAAGCGAACGATGGGGCTCCGGGGGTAGACGGGGTCACGTTCGAAGCCATTGAAGCGCAAGGCGTAGACGCTCTCCTCGCGCAGCTACGGGACGAACTGACCGGGCGCACCTACCAACCACTTCCGGCCCGGAAGCACGAGATACCGAAGGACGGGGGCAAAGTCCGCGTCCTTTCCATTCCCGCGATTCGCGACCGAGTGGTGCAAGGGGCGCTCAAGCTCATACTCGAACCTGTCTTTGAGGCAGACTTCCAACCGGGATCGTTTGGATATCGGCCCAAACGGACAGCACATGACGCGCTCAAGCGGGTGGCTGAAGCAATAGTCCACCGGAAGACGCGGGTTCTCGACTTTGATCTGCGGGCCTATTTTGACAACGTCCGGCATGACCGGCTGTTGGAGAAAGTGGCTCGAAGGATTGACGACGCGGACATCATGCATCTCCTGAAGATTATGCTGAAAGCCTCTGGCAAGCGGGGCGTTCCGCAGGGCGGTGTGATCTCGCCCTTGCTCAGTAATCTCTACCTCAATGAGGTGGACAAGATGCTGGAGCGAGCGCGGGAAGTCACCCGCAACGGCAAGTACACCTACGTCGAATACGCGCGGTTCGCTGACGACCTGGTGGTCTTGATAGACGCCTACATACGTCATGACTGGCTGGTCGGTGCCGTGACCAAACGACTGCGGGAGGAGTTCGCCAAGCTGCAGGTTGAAATCAATGATGAAAAGAGCCGCACGGTCGACCTGGAACGAGGTGAAAGCTTCGGCTTTCTGGGGTTCGACTTCCGCTACCTCCGCAGTCTGCGCGGAGCGATGCGGCCGCAATATACGCCCAAGCTCAAAAAGCGGACGGCGCTTCTGCGGGCGGTCAAGGAAGTGTTCCGCCGACACCGGTCGCAGCCGATTGACAGGGTCATCAGTCTGATCAATCCGATGCTTCGGGGGTGGGTGAACTACTTCGCGGTCGGGCACTCCAGCGAGTGCTTCGGCTACATCAAAGACTGGGTAGAGAAGAAGGTCAGGCGCCACATGGCGCACGCCCGGAAACGAAAGGGCTTCGGCTGGGAGCAGTGGAGTAGGCCGTGGCTGTACGACACGCTGAAGCTGTTCAACGGCTATCGAGTGCGACGCGACGGACCGAAAGCCGCCCCAGCGTGATAGGTCCCATAAGCCTTGAGGCGAAGCAAATGGGGGCGCGCAGTGCGGGAAATCCGCATGCTGCGTGCGACGTGGAGGGGGCTGGAAACGTGGCCCGGCCAGGACGCCTTGGCCTTGCCGGCGCGCCAGTCCTCGACCCTACCTGTGAGGGGTGGGGATGGCGACATCCCCACCTACTCGGCATCGCGTCGATGGTGACGACGGCGCCTTCGATCGCCATCATGTCGAGCAGCGCCGGAATGGCGACGATCTCATTGGATTTTTCCGCCACCGCGATTTGGCCCATGACCAGACGCTGGCGCGCGGCGAAAGCCGAGACCATGTGGATCGGCTGCTTCGATCCCTTCTTTCGATGGGAGCGGCGCGAGGTCTTGCCGTCGACGGCGATCACCTCGGCCGGGGTGTTGGTCAGAGCCGCCGCCCAAGCGATGAAGCAGCGCCGGAATGCCGCAGAGTCGAGCGTGGCGAAAATGTCGCCCAGATGATCATGCGCCGGAGTTCCGTCCTTGAACGGCCGGGACCGGCGCAGGAGCGCCAGCTTCTTCTCACCGAACCGCGCGATTTCGGTGAACGCTTCGCTGCCCGCCAGAACCGCCAAAAGGCACAAGAGCAGGATTTCGTCGAGCGGATAGATCACCTTCCCGGCTTGCCGACCGTCCGGCATATCTTTGAAGTATTGAAGGAAAATCGTCGTTTCGGCCACAGCCGCGAAATTCTCAGCAATGTCGTCCATAAAATCCCCCACAAAGCGAATCAGAGGATTTCGACAGATTCAGCTTCTCACCGCGTTGTCACGAACTTCTTCACCCGATTGCCCTGCGCGCGCAAGGCTTCGGCCTTGACGAGCTCGACGCCCAGCGAATTGGCGAGACGCGCGACGATATCGACCTGCAACTCCCCGAGCTTGCTGCGCTCGCCGTCGAACCGGTCGGCCCACACCTGCGCGCCGGTCTCGGTCGAGATGAGCTGCGCGTTGATCGCAATCGTCTCGCCGACGCGACGTACGCTGCCTTCGAGAAGATAGCGCACGTTGAGCTCACGGCCGATCGCTTTCGCGTCGATCGCTTTGCCCTTGTAGGTGAAGGCCGTGCCGCGCGAGATGACGAAGCTATCTTCGAGATGCGAGAGGTCGGTCGTCAGGTCGTCGGTGATGCCGTCGGCGAAATAGTCCTGCTCCTTATCATCGCTTAAATTGTCGAAGGGCAGCACAACGATGGAGAGGCGCGGCGCGTTCGTCAGCTTGTCCTCGACCGACGCGCCGAGCAGACGGGGCCCGATCCCGGTGCGCCACGAATAGGCGCCCGCCGCAAGGACAACAATTGCGAGCGCGGCAGCGAGCGCGCTGAAGAGCGCCGAAACGCCGCGAGCATTCGACGGCTTTGCGGCGTTGGCGTCAGCGGCAATCGCCGCCGCCGAAAGCGCGTAGGCGCGCACCGGGCGAGCGATGTTCTTGAGCGGCTTCTCGCCGAGATCGACGAAGCTCTCCTTCAGCTTGTCGCGCACTTGCTCGTAAGCCGCGCCCGACAGGCAAATGCCGCCCGGTTCGCAAATCCCCTCGAGCCGCGCGGCGACGTTGACGCCGTCGCCCATGAGATCGCCGTCGGCCTCCTCCATGACGTCGCCCAGATGGACGCCGACGCGGAACTCGATGCGCTGATGGGGCTCGAGGCCGCCGTTCCGGTCGAGCATGGCGCGCTGGACCTCGATCGCCGCGCGCACGGCGTCGACCACGCTGCGGAATTCCACGATCATCCCGTCGCCGGTGCGCTTGACGATGCGGCCGTGATGGAGGTCGATGGTCGGATCGATGAGGTCGCTGCGCAAGGCCCTGAGCCGCGCGAGCGTGCGCTCTTCGTCGGCGCCGGCGAGCTTGGAGAAGCCCACGACGTCCGCTGCAAGAATGGCCGCCAGCTCGGCTTGGCCCGAGGCCATAGGCGACTCCCGCCCGAGACCGCGGCATTATACGCGCCGAAGGCGCTATCGGAAACCGAAGATTTCGCGCGCCCGCTCCAACGGTCGCCTGCTCTCCGCGCCGCCTACGGCAGCCTCACCGTCGCCGTCGCCAGACAGGCGATCCCCCCGCTCCGCCCCGTTAAGCCCAGCCGCTCGGTGGTCGTCGCCTTGACCGCGACGCGTCAACTACGGCGGCGCGATTGAGGAGGAGCGCATGGCTGCGACCCGGGATTGGAGGATCGGATCGAGCGGCTAAGGTAAGGGTCACCATCATCAAACCGAAATTGTCCGCGTTGCCGTCGTAAATGCGCGCGAATTGTGAAGTAGCGCAGGTGCGAACGTACACACCGCCGGCAACGCCGGCGTTCGAAACTCGCCGGATCGAGAGCGGATGGGCAGTTCGATCTGCACCGGCAAATGACATGGCCATGCGGTGTCGGCCATGGCACAATACGGGGCAAGCTTGTTATGGCGGATTTGTGCTGGCTAGACTGAGCGCGAACGGACAGCTTTCCAGCGGAGCGGGCAATTGAGGCTTTCGATTCCGTTAGGAGCTCAGGGAGAGGACGGCTTCCAAATCTTGTGGGAGGATGACGAACGCGTCTTCTGCCGCGGATGGCGCGAAAACGGCGACGGAGACCCCGGCTCTGTGCTGTTCGTTCTGCCCGCCGCGGAGCGCCCGCCCCCGGCCAGCCTGGATCGCGTCGCATCTGCCTCGCGAGCGTCAGGCGCCCGGGCCGCCCGAGTTCATCGCCGGCACGCTCGCCTATATGGCGCCCGAGCAGACCGGGCGGATGAACCGCTCGATCGATTCCCGCAGCGACCTCTATGCGCTCGGCGTCACGTTCTATCAGATGCTCACCGGCCGTCTGCCGTTCAGCGCCGCCGATCCGATGGAATGGGTTCATCGCCATATCGCCAGGCACCGGCGCCGCCGGATGAGCAGGTGGAGGGGATCCCGCCGACCGTCTCAGCCATCGTCATGAGGCTCCTCGCCAAGACGGCCGAGGACCGCTACCAGACCGCCGCCGGCGTGGAGCATGATCTGCGACGCTGTCTGGCCGAATGGGAACTCGAGGGGCGCGTCGAGCCGTTTACTCTTGGCGAACGCGATACGCCCGATTGGCTTATGATCCCGGAGAAGCTGTACGGCAGGGAGCGCGAAGTCGAGACCTTGCTCACCGCCTTCAACCGCGCGGTCGAAAACGGTGATGCGCAACTGGTTCTGATCACCGGCTATTCCGGCATCGGCAAATCCTCGGTGGTCAATGAGCTCCACAAAGAGCTTGTCCCGCGGCGTGGACTGTTCGCGTCAGGCAAGTTCGACCAGTACAAGCGAGACATTCCCTATTCGACGCTCGCGCAAGCCTTTCAGAGCCTGGTGCGCTCTCTGCTCAGCAAGAGCGACGCCGAACTGGCGAACTGGCGCGAAGCCCTTCTCCAGGCGTTGGGCTCGAACGGCCGGCTCATGGCCGACCTCATCCCCGAATTGAAGCTCATCATCGGCGAGCAGCCGGCGGTCCCCGAGCTGGAGCCGCAGCAGCAGCAAGGGCGGTTCCAGCTCGTGTTCCGCCGCTTCATTGGCGTCTTCGCCCGGCCGGACCATCCCCTGGCGCTCTTCCTCGACGATCTTCAATGGCTCGATGTGGCGACGCTGGACTTGCTCGAGGATCTGCTGACCCGGTCCGGTTTGCAGCACCTCATGCTGATCGGCGCTTATCGCGACAATGAAGTCGACGTCGCCCACCCGCTGATGGGGAAACTGACAGCCATTCGGAGCTCCGGGGCGAAGGTCATCGAGATCAAGCTCGGGCCCCTGTCACGCGAAGACCTGCGGCGTCTGACTGCCGATGCGCTTCATTGCGCGTTTGAGGACGCTACGCCGTTGGCGCAGCTCGTGTACGAGAAGACCGCCGGCAATCCTTTCTTCGCGCTTCAGTTTGTCTACGCGCTCGTCGATGAGGGATTGCTCACGTTCGAACACGATCAATCACGATGGTCTTGGGACCTCGATCGCATTCACGCCAAGAGCTACGCCGACAATGTCGTGGACCTCATGGTCGGGAAGCTCGCCCGCTTGCCGGACGCAGCCCAGAAGGCTCTGCAGGAGTTGTCCTGTCTCGGCAACGTCGCCGACATCACGACGCTCACGACCGTGCTGGGAACCTCGACGGATGAGGTCCACGCGGCGCTGTGGGAAGCGGTCCGACTCGAGCTGGTCGAGCGTCTGCCGGACGCCTACAGGTTCATTCACGACCGGGTGCAGGAAGCCGCCTATTCGCTGATCCCGCAGAAGCTGCTCGCCGCGGCCCACCTTCGGATAGGGCGGCTTCTCGTGGCGCGGACGCCTCTCGAGAAGCGAGAAGAGGCGATCTTCGAGATCGTGGGCCAACTCAATCGCGGCTCGACACTGATCGCCTCGCAGGATGAACAGGAACATCTGGCCGAGTTGAACCTCATTGCGGGCAAGCGCGCCAAGGCCGCGACGGCATACGCATCAGCGCTGAGCTACCTGGTCGCTGGTGTGGCTCTGCTCCGAGACGATTGCTGGGAGCGCCGGCACGAACTGGCGTTCGCGCTGGAGCTGAACCGGGCCGAATGCGAGTTCCTGACCGGCGATCTGGCCGCGGCGGACGAACACCTGGCGGAGCTTTCACGGCGCGCATGTGACACGCTAGAGCGCGCCACCGTCGTGTGCCTCCGCGTCGACCTCTACACGGCCCAGGATAAGAGCAACCGCGCGGTCGATGTGTGTCTCGATTGCCTGCGGCACGTTGGCATCGACTTGCCGCCGCATCCGGCCGAGACAGAAGCGCGACGCGAATATGAGCGCGTCTGGTCGCAGCTTGGCGGCCGCACGATCGAAGAGCTCGTCGATCTGCCCTTGATGACCGACCCTGAATCGCTTGCAACCCTGGATGTTCTGACCAAGGTTTCGCCGTCGTCGATGTTCACCGATGGAAACCTCAATTGCCTGATCACATGCAAGGCGGTCAACCTCAGTCTCGAACGGGGAAACTGTGACGGCTCGTGCGTCCACTACGTGTGGCTTGGTTGTCTCGCCGGCCGCGCTTGGGCGACTACAAGGCCGGATACAAATTTGGTCAGGTTGGCTACGCGCTGGCGGAAGAACACGGGTTGAGGCGGTTCCAGGCCAGGACCTACGTGCTCTTCGGAGGTCTCCTCGTGATATGGACGAGACATCTCCGCGCGGGCCGTGGTCCGTTGCGTCGCGCCTTCGAAATCGCTGAAAAAATCGGCGACCTCACCTTTGCCTCCTACAGCCGCAACAATTTGAACGTCAACCTAATCGCGGCGGGCGATCCGCTCAGTGAAGTGCAACGCGAAGTCGAATTTGGTCTCGAGTTTGCGCAGAAGCTTCGATTTGGACTGATGATAGACATTCTTGCCGCGCAGCTCGGGCTCGTCCGCACGCTCCTCGGACTGACACCGAAATTCGGCTCGCTCGAGCATAAGCAATTGGATGGTTCCCGTTCGAGCGTCGTTTTTTCGAGAACCCGGATTTCGCGGTCGCTGAATGCTTGTACTGGATTCGGAAGCTGCAGGCGTGTTTCTTCGCCGGCGACTACGCCATGGCGAACGAAGCCGCATCCCGCGCAAAGCGACTGTTATGGAGATCGCCCGGACAATTCGAGGCGGCGGAATATCACTTCTACGCCGCGCTCTCCTGCGCTGCCGCTTGCGACTGCTCATCGTTCGGCGCACAGGATCGAGCCGCTCTCGAAGCGCATCACAGGCAGCTGGAGATCTGGGCGGAGAACTGCCCGGAAAACTTCGAGAACCGAGCTGCGCTGGTCGGCGCCGAGATTGCACGTCTGGAGGGCCGCGATCTCGACGCGGAGCGGCTTTACCAACGGGCCATTCGCTCGGCGCGCGATAATGGCTTCGTCCACAACGAGGCGATCGCCTACGAGCGCGCTTCCGCGTTTTACCGGACGCGCGGGTTCGATGAGTTCGCCGATTTCTACTTGGGAAACGCCCGCTACTGTTATGTGCGCTGGGGCGCCGGCGGCAAAGTGCGGCAGCTCGACGAGCTATATCCCCACCTCAGGGGACGAGCCGCTGCCCGGTCCAACGAGCACGATAGGCGCACCAGTCGAACATCTGGACCTCGCGACGGTCATCAGGGTGTCGCAAGCTGTCGCCGGCGAGATCGTCCTCGAAAAGCTCATCGACATCCTCATGCGCACCGCGCTCGAGCAGGCGGGGGCCGAACGCGGCGTCCTTGTTCTGTCCTTGGGGAGCGAGCCGCGGATCGCGGCGGAAGCCGCGACTGGCGGCGAAGCAACCATCGTCACCCTGCGCGATGCGCCTGTGACCTCGATTGCGCTGCCGGAATCGGTTCTCCACCATGTCGTACGCACGAACGAGCATGTGATTTTTGACGATGCCGCGGCTCGATCGCCGTTTGCCGACGACCCCTATATCCGTGAGCGTCAGGTTCGCTCCATCCTCTGCCTGCCATTGATCAATCAGGCCAAGCTCGCCGGCGTGCTCTACCTTGAAAACAACCTGGCGCGCAGCGTCTTTGCGCCTGCCCGGGCCGCCGTGCTGAAGCTGCTCGCCTCGCAGGCGGCGATCGCGCTGGAGAACACCAATCTCTACCGCGATCTGGCGGAGCGCGAGGCAAAGATCCGCCGCCTTGTCGAAGCCGACATCATTGGCGTCTTCATCGCGGATTTCGACGGGCGGATTCTCGAGGCGAATGATGCGTTTCTCCGGATCGTGGGATACGACCGCGAGGACCTCGCGGCGGGTCGCATCCGCTGGACTGAGCTGACGCCTCCGGACTGGCGGGAGCGCGACGCACAGTGGCTCGAAGAGCAGAGGCGGACTGGGCTCCGGACGCCGATCGAGAAGGAGTACTTCCGTAAAGACGGCAGCCGCGTGCCTATTCTGCTGGGCTCGGCGACGTTCGAAGAAGGCGGACACCAGGCTGTCGCTTTTGTGCTCGATCTGACCGAGCGCAAGCAGGCGGAGGCGGAGGCGCGCGAGAGCGAGCGGCGCTACCGCGAGACGCAGGCGCAGCTGGCGCACGCCAATCGCGTCGCGACAATAGGGCAGCTCACGGCGTCGATCGCCCACGAAGTGAACCAGCCAATCGCCGCAACCGTCGCCAACGCCCAGGCGGGTTTGCGCTGGCTCAGCGCCGAGTCGCCGAATCTGGATGAGGCGCGGCAAGCATTTAGCCGCATCGTAAGGGACGGCAGCCGGGCAGGCGCGGTCGTCGGCCGGATCCGTAACCTCATCAAAAAGGAGGGGCCAGGTGACGGGCCGGTGGACGTCAATGCGGCGATCCGCGAGGTGATCGAGTTCACCCGCACCGAAGCGGCCAAGAACGGCGTTTCGGCGCAGACGAAGCTCGCCGAGGGTCTGCCGCTGGTTTCAGGAGATCGGGTCGAACTGCAACAGGTGATCCTCAACCTAATTCTCAACGCTCTCGAGGCCATGAGCGAGATGAACGAAGGTCCGCGGGACCTGCTGATCACGACGAGTAGGACCGGGTCGAGCGACGTGCACGTCGCTGTACGCGACTCGGGCCCGGGACTGAAGCCAGCTGCTCTTGAGCGTCTCTTCGAGGCTTTCCACACGACCAAGCCGAATGGCTTGGGGTTGGGGCTATCGATCTGTCATTCGATCATCGAAGCGCACGGCGGGCGCTTGTGGACGAGCCCCAATTTGCGCCGCGGCGCCGTCTTTCAATTCACGTTGCCCGTTTATCAAGACGGCGCCTCGCGTAAGTGATGCTCGCCGTTGCGAGTATGTCATGGTAAAGGCGAAAAATCAGCCTTTTAGACGTCGAAACGACCGGATGGCCGGCGCAATCAAGCAGAAGAGCATCGGAGGAGATCCATGAGGATGAAAGCCTTGCTGAGGGCCGCGGTTGCGGCGAGCGCGGCTGCAAGCGTCGTCTACGGCGCTGCGGCGGCGGAAGGCAAGTTCCCCATCTACCTGAGCATGAGCTATGTCGGCAACGGCTGGCAGAGCGAAGCCACCAACATGATCTCGGCCATGGCGAAGTACTACGGCGACAAGGTCGACCTGCGCATCCAGGTGGCGGGCCCGGTGGCGCAGCGGCAGATCCAGCAGATCAACTCCATGGTGCAGGCGGGCGCCAAGGCGATCATTGTCTATCCGATCTCGCCGACGGCGCTCAACGCCGCGATCAAGAACGCCTGCGACAAAGGGGTCGTCGTCTTCGCCTACGATTTCCGGGTTACCGAACCCTGCGCCTACAATGTCCATCCCGATCAATACAAGCTCGCCGCCACCGCGGCCGATTGGGTGGCCGAGCAGATGCACCACAAGGGGAACGTGCTGTTCGTCACCGGCGTGCCCGGCACGACTGTCGATACCGACCGCAACCGCGGCTTCCACGACGTGATCGCCAAATTTCCCGAGATGAAGATCATCGGCGAAGTGAACGGAATGTGGTCGCTCGCGGTGGTCGAGAAGGTTATCACCGAGTTCATGGCGACGCACAAATGGAGCGACATCGACGGCATCATCGGCACCGGCGGCGGCTGGACCGCCTGGCAGCAGGAGCTGGCGGCCGGGATGAAGAAGCTCACGCCCTACGGCACCGACGGCGCCAACGCCACGCGCGTGGCGATGCTACCGGTCGGCTCGATCCCCGATGCGACGCCGCCTTACGCGCCGATGGGCGCGCCGGCGATTTCACTCGAGAGCACGCCGATGTCCGGCGCGCTCGCCCTCAAGCTCGCGTTGCAGGTGCTCGAGGGCAAAAAGGTTCCGAAGGACACCGTCGTGCCCCTCCAGGTGGTCACCTCTGAAAACATCAAGCTATGCAAGGAGGGGACCTGGAAGGAGATGAAGGACGGCTGCAACGTCTTCGATCCCAAGGTCATCAATACCGACTACGTCGACAACATCTTCTCGCCCGAAACGCCGGAAATCGGCCTCAAGGCGGCGATGTTCGGCGAACCTGAACCGAAAGAATAGCGCCGCGTAGAACGGACGGCCGGTACGCGACCATCCCGGCCGTCGGACGTTTGCCGGAAAGGCCAGGCAGTGAAGCCGGCGGAAGCCGCCCACGCGCTCGTGATCGACGGATTGAGTAAGCGCTTCGGCGCCACCCTGGCGCTCGATGGCGCGTCGGTGATGATCGGGCGCGGCGAGATCCATGCGCTCCTCGGCGAGAACGGCGCCGGCAAGTCGACCCTGGTCCGGATCCTCAGCGGACTGACCCGTCCGGATGCCGGAACGATCTCGGTGTTCGGCGAGCGCGCCCGGGTGGGCGGTCCGCGCGGCGCGCGGGCGCTCGGGATCGCGACCGCCTTTCAGGAGATCACCCTCGTTCCCGATCTCACCCTGCAGGACAATCTTCTGCTCGACGTGGCGCCGACGCGGCTCGGGTTCGTGCTCGACCGCGGCCGGGCGCGGCGCTGGACCGAGGCGGCGCTCGCGCGGCTCGAGCTCGTTGCGGTCGATCCGCGGCGCGAGATTCGCGACTGCCCGCTGCCGCTGCGCCAGAAACTGGAGATCGCCCGAGCCATCGCGCGCGAACCGCGGATCCTGCTGCTCGACGAGCCGACCTCGGCGCTCTCGGTGCAGGATGTCGAATGGCTCGAGCGGCGCATCGCCGAATTGCGGGCGCGCGGCGCCACCGTCCTCTTCATCACCCACCGCATGCCCGAGGTTCGCCGGTTCTGCGACCGGCTCAGCATCTTGCGCAACGGCCATCAGGCGGGGACCTTCGCGGTCGGCGAGATCAGCCATGACGAGGTGGTTCGGTTGGTGATCGGCCGATCGCTCGCCGCGACCTTCCCGCCGCCGCCGCCGCAGCAGCAGCGCCGGGGCGCTCCCGCGCTCGAGGTGCGGCGACTCACCGTGAAGGGTCGCGTCGAAGACGCTACATTTTCGCTCTGGCCCGGCGAAATCCTCGGGGTCGCCGGTCTTCAGGGGATGGGGCAGAGCGAGCTGTTCCATGCCCTGTTCGGCGTTGTTCCCGCCGACAGCGGCGCCATCGCCGTCGATGGCCGGGCTGTCATCATCGCCTCGCCCCGCGACGCGATCGATGCGCGCATAGGAATCAGCCTGGTTCCGGAGGAGCGCAAGACCGAGGCGCTGGCGCTTAAACTGTCCGGCCTCGAAAACGTCTCGTTGCCGACGCTCCATCGTTTCGCACGGTTCGGCTGGCTCGACTCCGAGGCTGAGCGCCGCGCCGTCGATCGCGTGCTCGCCCGCGTGCAGGTGCACCCCCGTGCGCTCTATCGGCCTTGCTCCAGCTTCAGCGGCGGCAATCAGCAGAAGATCGCCATCGCCAAATGGCTGCTGGCGGAAAGCCGGGTGTTGCTGCTGTTCGATCCGACACGCGGCGTCGATGTCGGCGCCAAGCACGAGATCTATCTCTTGATGCGCCAATTCGCCGATGCGGGCGGCGCGGTGCTGTTCTATTCGACGGACGTGCTGGAGATCGTCAACCTCTGCCGTCGGGTCATCACGCTCTATGATCGGCGGATCAATGCCGAGCTGGCGGGCGAGGCGGTGCGGGAGGAGGAGATCATGCGCTTCGCGCTGGGGCAGGGCAGCGCCGCGGCGACCCTCGAGCGGGCGGTATGACCCTCACTTCGAAGCCGGCGCAACCTGCGACTTTGGGTCCCGGCGGCCTGGCCGCGGCCGGCGGCGTCGCGGCCGCCGTCCGCTCCGGGCTCCGCCGCCACGGCGGCCTCGTTATGGCGATCGCGGTGTTCGGCGTCGTCTTCGGCGGGCTCAACCTCGTGCTGGCGAAGCCGTTCGGCTATTACGATTTCGCCGCGACGCTCGGCAACACCACGACACTGGCGATCGGCGCGATGGGCGAGACCCTGGCGGTGATCCTCGGCGGCCTCGACCTCTCGGCCGGGGCGGTCATCTCCCTGTCCAACTGCCTGATCGTTCGTGGCATGACGGCCGCGCCCGGCTGGGAGCTCGCCTGGACTCTGGCGGGCGTGGCGGCGGGCTGCGTTGCGGGCGCGGTCAATGGCGTGTTCATCGGTTACCTGCGGCTCCAGCCGATCGTGGTCACCCTGGCGACGATGTTCATGACGCAAGGGGCGACGCTGCTGATCATGCCCGAGCCCGGGGGCGCCGTGCCGCCAGGGTATTCAGCGGCGCTCACCGGCGACGCGGCGCCGGGCCTCGTGCCGATGCCGCTCCTGATCCTGGTCGGGCTGCTGCTGCTATGGGCGCTGCTGCGCCGCACGCGCTTCGGCGTGGCGCTCTACGCAGTCGGCAGCGACGAAGAGGCGGCGCGCGCCAATGGCGTCGACGGCGCGCGGGTCAAGTTCATCGCCTATGTCATCGCCGGCGGGGCCTACGGCTTCGCCGGTGTGTTTCTCAGCGCCCAGACGGGCTCCGCCGATCCGCTGGTCGGACCGCCGATGCTGCTGCCGATCTTCGTCGCGGTGGTGCTCGGCGGCACGCCGCTGCATGGCGGGCGCGGCGGCTGCCTCGGGACCGTATTCGGCGCCTTCACGCTGATGCTCACGGTCAATGTGTTGCTGGTGATGAACGTCTCCGCCTTCCTCAGCACCGCCGCCCAGGGCCTGCTGCTGGTGCTGGCGGTGTTGGGCGCCTCGCTCGGCCGCGACGCGCCGATCTGGCGGCATCTCCGGACGCTCGCCGCCAGCTGGCGGCGAATCGGCGCCGGTCTCGGCGCCGGCGCGGCGCGTCGCCGAGAGGTCGCCATCGCGGCCGGGCCGCCGCGGCGCGACGACGAGCTGCCTCGCAGCCCCTGGCGGGCTTGGCTCGTCCGCCACGGCGGAACGCTCCGCCTCGTGTTGCCCGCCTATGCGGCTCTGGCGATCGTACTGGTCGTGACAGCGTTGGTGCTGGGCCGGCAATTGACCTTTCCGGGATATCTCGACTCGCTTCTTGTGCTTGCATCCTTTCCCGCGGTCATCGTCCTAGGCCAGGGGGTGGTGATCCTGTGCGGCGGTCTCGACCTGTCGATCCCCTGGATGATCACCTTCGCCGGCATCCTGCTCGCCGGCATGAGCCGCGGCGCGAACGACGCGATGCTGTGGACGGCGCCGACGGTGCTGGCGGTCGCCGCGGCGGTCGGGATCGTCAACGGCGTTGGCATCGTCGGTCTCGGAATCTCGCCGATCGTCATGACGCTGGCGATGAACGGCGTGCTTCAGGCGGCGGCGCTCATCTACTGCAACGGCGCGCCGCTCGGCTTGGCGCCGCCGGGGTTGCGCTGGCTGATGGCGGGAAAGTTGGGCGGGCTAACCCCGATCGTCTGGCTGCTGGCGGGCTTCGTCATCGGATCGACCCTGCTGCTGAGCCGCACCACCTTCGGCCGCCGGCTCTACGCTGTCGGCAACAGCGCGCGCGTGGCGCGCTTCTCCGGCGTTCCGGTGGGGCGTGTCCTGATCTTCGCATACATGCTCTCGGCGCTCTGCGCGGCGCTTGTCGGGCTGATGCTGACCGGGTTCGGCTTCCAGGCGACGCTGGAGATGGGCGACGCCTTCCTGCTGCCGTCGATCGCCGTCGCGGTCGTCGGCGGCACGCTCATTACCGGCGGCCGAGGACATTATCTCGGAATGTTCGGCGGGGCGCTGCTGCTGACCGCCTTGTCGACGCTGCTGTCGGGCGTGCTGCTGCCGGCCGCGGTGCGGAGCATCATCCTCGGGGGTGTCCTGCTCGCGGCGGTCGTCGCGCTCAGGGAACGGGCTCCTGCCTGAGCGGGACGACGCTGGATTCGATCGGGATGGAGAACAGCATGGTCCGGCCAGTGCGGCGCATCGTCACCGCCAATGACGAGCATGGGCTTTCGCACGTCCTCATCGACGCGACGGCAACAAATATCCAAGGCGCGCTGACCGAACTCTGGCATACCGACGGCATGCCGGCCAGCAACGGGGGCACACGCGACAACGCCGCGGGCTGGTCGGGTCTGGAACCGCCGCGCGGCGGCGCGCTGTTCCGCTTCTTCGAGGTCGCGCCCGAGGCCGTCGAGGAAGCCCTTCCGCCCGCGGAGCGCGAGCGGCTGTGGGCCGAGCGGTTCGCGGCGATCAAGGCGGCGCATTGCCGGCCGGACACCCGCCGCCATCCCGCCATGCACAAGACCTCGACGACCGACTACATTATTCTGCTCGCGGGACGCATCACGCTCGTGCTCGATCGCGGCGAGGTCGATCTCCAGCCTTTCGATGTCGTGGTGCAGCGCGGATCCAATCATGCCTGGGTCAACCGCGGCGGCGAAAACGCACTGCTGATGGCGGTGCTCGTCGACGCCGGGATTGGCGGATAGGCTTGTCTGATAGGGTGCAGATCAGGACCAACCGTCCTCTCAGCCAGCGGCAAGTCCGCCAGCTATCCGATCATCACCGCCAACCGGACAAAGAACGCGTCACCCCATTCGCCGCCGCGAATGAGCAAAGGTCGATTCTTTGCGTCGATATTGCAGGCAAGCCGGCTTTCGTCAGTTCGAGGGAACTCGCGGATCGACCTGGACGGTTGCGGTCAGGCCGGCAACCAGACGAACGCCATCGGGGACCTGATCGATCTTGATCCGCACCGGAACGCGCTGCGCGAGCCGGACCCACGTGAAGATCGGGTTGACGTTGGCGACCCCCTGGTGATTGGGGTCCGCATTGGGGACGTTGATCGCCCGGGCGATGCCGCCGACCTCGCCTCGAACGATCTCGCTGTGGCCCATCAATTTGATTTCGGCGGGATCGCCTTCGCGGACAGAGGCGAGTTGCGTCTCCTCGAAATAGGCGTCAACCCAGAAGGTATCCGCGTCGACAATCGAGATCACGCTTTGCCCGACGGGCGCGTAATCACCCACCTGCGCCAATAAATTCGTGACCCATCCGTTGACCGGAGAACGAATCTGCGTGCGCTCCAGATTGACCCGCGCCTGGTCGCGCTGAGCTTTGGCTTGGGCGACGCTCGCCTCGGCGCTCATGAGCTGCGCTTTGAGCGTCTCAATCTGACGCTGAGCGACCACGAGGGCCGCCTGCGCGCTCTTCAGCGCCGCTTCGTTCTGGAGAAGCCCCGAAGCCGTTTGTTGCTGCATCTGCACGGTTCCCGCCTGTTTCTCCGCCAGGACCCGGTATCGCGCCGCTTGTTGTTGCGCAAAGGTCAGCGCGGCCCGCGCCTGCTCTGTCTGGGCCTCGTTCGCCATGACTTGCGCCTGTTGCGCGCGATCTGCGCCTCGACGTTTTGCACCTTGGCCTGAGCCTGGCGCACTGACGCTTCAGCCTGTTCGAGGGCGATCCGGAAGTCGGTCGGGTCGATCACCAGCAGCAAATCGCCCTTGTGCACAAACTGATTGTCGGCGACCGGCAACTCGACGATACGCCCAGCGACCACCGGCGCCTTGGTGACCACATAAGTGCGCACCGTGCTGTCGCGCGTCCACGGCGCGCCCATATACGCGCTCCAAGTCGCCCAACCGAGCGCCGCGGCAAGCGCGGCGGTCGCCAGAGTGATCAAAACCGGAAGGACCCCGGACGCGACGCCTGACGGGGTTGCCTGTCGACAGCCCCGGCGACCTGACGGCCTCACGGTCATTGAGCTTGTCGGGTTTCGATCTGAATTCGGCAACGGTCATGGCGCTCGCCTCGCAACGATGAGAACCGTGGACGACAGAACGATCAGGTAAACGGCAAATACGAACAGGGCCGGGTGCCAGACATTGCGGAGCAAGCCAAAGCGGCCGACCACCCGGCGCAATACAATCGTGACCAGCCAGGCCGCCACCATCAGCACTGAGATGGCGCGACGTAGACGCCGAACAGGTCGATCTCCGTGAACCTCATGCCGCCGCTCCTGTTTCGAAATAGTCGGTATGCCCGGCAAAGGCCTCCGAGAGGGCGAGAATCCGGGCGCGAGCCTGAAGAGCGAGGACCGCGTCCGGGTCGCCTCCAGGAGGCGAGGCGTCGGTCGAGGCGGGCAAGCCATTTCGTCGCCACCGCCCCGTCGCCTTGCGCCACGGCGCCAAGCGCCGCGTCCAGCTCCGGGCCGAGATCAAGCAGGGCGGAGATCATGCGGAGTTGTATGATGTCGTCGCCGACGGAGAGCGCAGCGAGGAGCCGCGCCCGCTGCAGAGGTTCGGCCTGGTCCGGCAAGGCTTCCAGGCGGCCGTAGAGGCGGCCCTGCCAGGCTTCGGGCCTCGGCGGGAAGGGGCCGACCGCCAGGCGGCGCAGATCGCGCAAGGTCAGGGCGAGGAGCCGGCGCACCCGCAGAGACGGTGAGAGCGGGGGCAGCAGCCGAAACGAAAGCGGCGCAAGAACGCAGCCCACGACAATACCTAGTTCATCGATTTCGAAATTCGAATCGTATCATGCGGCTTGGTCGAGCTTGTAGGACCAAGTGTGGACGATGGGGTCTCGATTGAAGTGATCCATGGCGGCCATGATGCGGTCCTTGAGTTCCTGTTTGGATGCGACACGGATGTGACGCAGCACCGAACGGGCGAGCTTGGAGAAGAAACCTTCTACGAGATTGAGCCAGGAGCCGTGCTTGGGGGTGAAGGTGAATTCGAAGCGACCGACAGGCTGGTCCGCGAGCCAAGCCTTGGTCTCCTTTGAGATGTGCGCGAAATGATTGTCGAGGATTAGCTTGATCGCCGTATGGGTCGGATAGGCGGCGTCGAGAAGCTTGAGGAATTCGATGAATTCGCGGCTTCGGTGGCGATCCTTGACGAGGGCGTGGACCTGGCCGGTGAGCAGATCGATGCCCGCCAGCAAGCTGACCGTGCCGTGGCGCTTGTACTCGTGATCGCGCGCCAAGGTCGCATGTCTGCCGGGCTCGGGCGGCAGGTCCGGGGCCGTCGTGGCGATTGCCTGAATGCCAGGCTTCTCATCGTAGGAGACGATCGCCACCGCATCGCTCGGCTTTTGTTTCGCGGCGGCCGCGGTCTCCTTGATAAGCTTCACCTCGCGATAGACGCACAGAACCTCCGCCATCCTCTGCTTGAACTCCGGGTCGCGGCGTTCCAGGTAATAGCGGACCTTGTGCGGCTTGATCTCCTGCTCATTGAGGATGTTGCACAGCGTGCCCTGAGCCAGCTTGGCAAGGCAAGCGTGCCCTTCTGCCGGCCCATGCTCGCGCACATGGCGGGCGAGCAGCCGCGTCGTCCACAATTCGTGGGGATAGCCGAGGTCCTTGGCCTTGCGGCAGGCGAGGTCGACAATCCATGCCTTGGCCTCGGCGGTGATCGTCGCCTCCCGGCCGGGCCGCGGGCGATCGTCGAGCGCCGACATCGGACCATAGGCCAACGCCCGCTCGACACAGCGCTGGACCGTCTGATGGTGTGCGCCCATGGCTCGCCCCACCGCGAAAAACGATGGGTCCTCCCGGTAGGCCAGCAAAATCCGCGCTCGCTCGACCCGGCCCGCCGGTTCCGTTCGCGAGCGGGCGATCGCGCGCAACGCCGCCAAATCCGCCTTGCCAATTGCCAATTCGATCGCCTTCCGCCGTCCCGCCATGTCCTCAAACCCTGCTTCCGAATCAAACCAGCAAGGCTACAAGCCATGTCGGGAAAAATGAATCCCGCGCATAGGATCGGTTTCAACGAATCGATGAACTAGTGAGGAATTGTAGAACAGTGCGGTGTCGTAACTTATCTGGTTGGTGGGCGCGAGGAGCGGCGTGAAGTTGAAGCCCATGGCGGTCACAACCGCCAGAACCGTGGGTTGCCGGCTTTGGGCCATCACAAAGCCGACCGGGACAAGGCACATACCGAGAGCGAGGCAAAAGGCCGGGAACGTCTCGAGCCCCGGCAGCACCGCGAACTTGATAATTGCCGCGGCAGGGACGGCTCCGGCAACGCCGAGCGCGAACGCCATCGCGCCGGCGTAGGCCTGGTCGCCTTTGGGCGAAAGCAGCAGGAGCGCGACCGCCGAAAACACGATGGCCGAGACCCCGTTCGGCCAGGCGGTGACGATCCAGAACAGTTCGATCGCGCCTATCGCAACGAACGCCCGTCCGCCATTGACGAGGCCAGGCGCCCAATCAGGCACGCTGAGCCGGAAGCGGCGATGACTATGAAGAGGGCGGCCGGCATCGACGAGGAGAGTGAGGCCATCGAGCGCTTGCACAAGGCCGGCCAGCAGCTTGGCTGTCTGGTCGGCAAGGAGACGCTGCGACGGCGTGCGCGCCGGCAGGGCAAGGAGCCTCCCTTTCCCTTCTTCGCAAATGCCGCGGAGCCCGATGGGATCAGCCATCCACCGCGCAGACGCTCCCGATTCCGGCGCGGACCGCAGCGCGGGCGGGAGGCTGCTCAGGACGGCCTCGGCCTCCTGCTGAGCCGCGCCGTCCGGCAATCTGCCCAGGTGCGCAGCAACCGTGCGCCAGCCATCGAGCGCCGCGAACAGGCCCTCCACCGCCCTCTGCAGCACCGGCGAGTGGTACCGCAACTGGCTGGATTCCCCGATCGCCCGGTCGACCGCCGGGTCGAGGGCGATGACGCGCCGGGCAAGCTCGCGTCGCTGAGCGCGCGTGTCCGGCAGTCGCGATCCCGCTGGCGCCAACATGCCGGCAAATCGGCTGGTGATCTCGGCCGCCAGTGAGGCGAACAACACGGCCAGTTGGCGCTGCGAACCGCCGAAGTCGGTTCCGGCGAGCACGATGCCTGCGCATACGATCCCGATGGAGATCTCGCTGGCGCGGGTGACCGCCAACATGAAAACCTGCCCGTCCGGACCTCCGGTGGCGCCGAGCGTGTCGGCGGCGATGATCGCCGCGGTATAGCCGGCGAGCGCCGCCGCGTAGGAAGCGAAGTTGCGCAACAGCGTGGCGGCGAAAGCGCAGACGGCGAGCCACAACGCCAGGAGCATCAGAAAGGCGGCGCGATCCTGGGGAAAGCAGGCGTTCAGCACCACGATCATGACCGCGCCGACGATGGTGCCGACCAACCGGAACCAGGCCTTGCGCAGCGAAGCCCCAAGCTGCGGCTGGCACACGATCGCCGCCGAAGTGCCGGCCCAATACGCATTGTCGAGTTGGAGCCAGAACGCGACATAGAGCGCGAGACAGACCGAGGCCCACAGCCGCAGGCTGAACAGCAGCGGTGGACCGGCCGCTCGCGCCGCATTCACCAAACCCGCGCCCAAGCCGCCCGCGGGTCGGTTCGTCGCCTGTTCGACCTTGTAGGTGGCGAGAGCCATGGTTGGGGTTGACTATTGGTGGAGTTCAGCGTGTTCGCGCGACCTGAGGGTGGGATCGTTTGTCCCATGCGTCGTATCTTCAGGTTCTGCGAGGTAGGGATGGATCATTTTTGCCGGGTCAACCACGCGGTCGAATTCGGCTTCAGTGACAAACCCGAGTTGCAGCGCGGCGGCTTTCAGGGTGAGGTCCTGATCCATCGCGTAGTGGGCGATCTTCGACGCCGTGTCGTAGCCAATGATCGGCGACAGCGCCGTCACCAGCATCAGCGAACGTTCGACGTATTCGGCGATCTTCTTCAGGTTAGGCTTGGTTCCTTCGATCAGGAACTTGCGGAAGTTCGTGCAGCCGTCGCTGAGGATCGTAATCGATTCGGCGATGTTGAAGATCATCAGGGGCTTGTAGACGTTCATTTCGAGGTAGCCGCCAGCGCCGCCGAAACCGACCGCGACGTCATTGCCCATCACCTGCACGGCGATCATCGTGAGCGCCTCGCGCTGCGTTGGATTGACTTTTCCCGGCATGATCGAGGAGCCCGGCTCGTTCTCAGGGATATGCAATTCCGCCAATCCGGCACGAGGCCCGCACGACATCAGACGGATGTCGTTGGCGATCTTGTAGGGCGACACGGCAACCGTGCGCAGCGTTGCCGAGAGTTGGACCAGCGCGTCGTGAGCGCCTTGCACGGTGAACTTGTTGGGCGCGGTCACAAAGCGCTGGGTTTGGGTGCCCCACAGCTTATCCGCGGGGACCTCGACCACACCGAGGCTGTCGGGTCCCACATCAGGACGGCATAATAGAGCGTCTCGTTGCGCGCCTGCAGATCGGAGAGCACGAGGTACTTCTGCAGATCGTCGTCGAGACGGGCGATCTCGTCGTGCCGACGCGCAACCTGGAGATCGATGGTGGTCACTGCGGGCGGCAGCAAGCCCTCGAGCCCGTAGGCGCGTCGCTCCGCCTCGGTGAACGCCGTGCCTTTGTTGAGTTGCGGATCCGGTGGGACGATCAATCGTCGGTTCACGCAGCTTCTCGAGCATGGTGATACTCTTTTCGCTCTGTTGAAGGGATGTTCCGCCCACTTCGTGCGGGCGGCTGATGCGATCAGTTTCTGCCCCTCCTGGCCGCGCGCTGCTGATGCTGCCTCGGTAGGGATACGGATTTGGCGAGCGCCGCACCATTAAATCGGCATTGACGAATTTAAATCCGGGCAAAGAACAAAGACGAACTGCACGCCGCGCCAATTCGCGCTCACGTCACCTCGAAGCTGGAGTGTCGTAAGCGAACAGCCTGCTCGAGTTGTATGCTGAGACGAGACCGGGGGTAATTGGCGGTCTTTCTTTTTGCGGGATTCGAAGCGACACCATCTATCGCTCCGAAGCTTGCTCGGGCCCTTGTTTGACGGCAGAGTTATAGGGCAAGGCGGGCAAAGTGCGACCGGGAGCGGTGCGGCGGAGTTCGGCAATTGAACCTATCCTTTCAGCTCGACGCTGATTGGCACAGCAATCTTCAGGTCCTGTGGGAGGACGGCGAACGCGTTTTCTGCCGAGGATGGCGCACAGACGGCGACGGCGGTCGCAGCTCTGTGCTGGTTGTGCTGTCTGCCGAAGAGCGCCCGTCACCTTCGAGCGTCGAACGCCTCGCCCACGAATATGGGTTGAGGGATGAACTGGATGGCGCATGGGCTGTGCGCCCACTCGAGTTCGGGCGAGACCGCGGTCGGACCATGCTCGTGCTCGAGGACCCTGGTGTCGACGATGCCGATAGCGTAGCGGTGCACCAGCGCGGCCTCGTTCACAAGGACGTCAAGCCGGCTAATATCTTGGTGAACTGCGACGCCCGAGGTCATCGCCGGCACGCTCGCGTATATGGCGCCCGAACAGACCGGGCGGATGAACCGCTCGATCGATTCTCGCAGCGACCTCTATTCGCTGGGCGTCACGTTCTATCGGATGCTGACCGGTCATCTGCCGTTCAATGCGACCGATCCGATGGAGTGGGTTCATTGCCACATCGCACGGAAGCCGGTTGCGCCTGCGGAACGGTCGGAGAGCGTCCCGACCGCTATCTCCGAGATCGTCATGAAGCTGCTCGCCAAGACGGCCGAGGATCGCTACCAGATTGCCGCCGGCCTTGAGCACGATTTGCGACGCTGTCTTGACGAATGGGAACTCGAGGGCCGCATCGAGCCCTTTGTGCTCGGCGAACGTGACAAGCCCGATCGCCTCATGATCCCGGAGAAGCTGTACGGGCGAGAGCGCGAGGTCGAAACCTTACTCGCCGCTTTCGATCGGGTGGTCGACAGCGGCGCGCCAGAGCTCGTTCTGGTCTCGGGCTATTCCGGCATCGGCAAGTCCTCGGTCGTTTATGAACTGCACAAGGCGCTTGTGCCGACTCACGGGCTCTTCGCCTGCGGCAAGTTCGACCAGCTGAGGCGCGACATCCCCTGTTCGACAATCGTGCAGGCCTTTCAGGGCCTAGTGCGACCCCTGCTCGGCAAGAGCAATGCCGAATTGGCGCCATGGCGGGACGCGCTTTTGCGAGCGCTGGGACCGAGTGGCCGGCTGATGACCGACCTCATTCCGGAGTTGAAGCCCATCATCGGTGAGCAGCCACCGGTTCCCGAGCTTGAGCCTCAGCAGGCGCAGCGGCGATTCCAGATGGTGTTCCGTCGCTTCATCGGCGTGTTCGCGAGCGCACAACATCCTCTGGCGCTGTTCCTCGACGACTTGCAGTGGCTGGACGCAGCGACGCTGGACTTGCTCGAGGATGTATTGTCCCAGGCGGACGTTGAACATCTGCTGCTGATCGGCGCCTATCGCGACAACGAAGTCGATGCTGCCCATCCGCTAATGCGGAAGCTGACAGCCGTCCGAAGCTCTGGGGCGAAGGTCAGCGAAATCGAGCTCGCGCCCCTCTCACGCGAAGACCTGGGGGGCTGACCGGCGATGCGCTTCGTTGTGAGTTCGAGGACGTCGAGCCGCTGGCGCAGCTCGTGCACGAGAAGACCGGCGGCAATCCGTTCTTTGCGCTTCAATTTCTCTACGCGCTCGCGGATGAGGGATTGCTGACGTTCGAACACGACCAAGCGCGGTGGTCTTGGAATGCCGATCGCATTCGCGCCAAGGGCTACACCGACAATGTCTTGGATCTCATGGTCGGGAAGCTCGGCCGTCTGCCACAGGAAACTCAGGAGGCGCTGCAGCAACTGTCCTGTCTCGGCAATATCGCCGACACCACGACGCTCGCGAACGTGCTAGGGACCCAGAAGGAGGACGTCCATGCGCCTTTGTGGGAAGCGGTCCGGCTCGAGCTGGTTGAGCGCCTGCCAGGCGCCTACAGGTTTGTTCACGACCGGGTGCAGGAAGCCGTCTATTCTTTGGTTCCGGAGGCGGCTCGCGCCGCGGCCCATCTCCGAATAGGGCGGCTTCTCGTAGCGCGGACGCCTCCCGAGGAGCGAGAAGAGGCGATCTTCGAGATCGTGGGCCAGCTTAATCGCGGCGCAGCGATGATCGAATCTCCCGACGAGCGCGAGCTCTTGGCTGAGTTCAACCTCATAGCGGGAAAGCGTGCGAAGGCCGCGACCGCCTACGCATCGGCGCTGATTTATCTCGCTGCCGGGGAGGCGCTCGCGCCGGAGGACGCGTGGGAACGCCGACGTGATCTCGTCTTCGATTTGGGGCGGATCCGGGCCGAATGCGAGTTTCTCACTGGCGAGCTCGCGGCTGCAGAGGAACGTTCAGCCTCGCTTTCACCGCGCGCCAAAGATTGTGCTGAGCGAGCCGCGATCGCGAGCCTGCGCATGGAGGTCTGCCTGACCCTTGGTCAGAGCGTCCGCGCAGTCGAGGTTGCCATTGAATTCCTCCGCGGTGAGGGCATCGAACTGTCGTCGCACCCGACGGACGTCGAAACGCAACGCGAGTATGACTGCGTTCGGTCGCAGATTGGAAGTCGGACTGTCGATGAACTTCTCGACTTACCCTTGATGACCGACTCGACGTCACTGGCACTACTCGACGTTCTGACCAAGCTCGTGCCGGCCGCGTTGTTTACCGATGCGAACCTCTATTGCCTCGCTACCTGCAAGGCCGTCCGTATCAGCCTCGAGCGGGGCTACAGCGATGGCTCGTGCCCGCAATTTGAATGGCTTGGACTGATCGCGGGCACGCGCTTTGGCGATCACAAGGCTGGATTTCTGCTCGGTCAAGTTGGCTACACTCTCGTTGAACGGAGTTGGTTGCAGCGCTTTAAAGCCAGGACTTACATGCTATTCGCAGCTCACGTGATACCCTGGGCTAGAAATATCAAGTCCGGCCGCGATGTGCTGCGCAGCGCGTTCGACGCTGCTGACAAAGACTGCGATATCGCTTTTGCACAGTACAGCCTGTTCAACTTGACATCCATCCTTTTTGCTTCTGGCGATCTCCTTAGCGAGATTCAGGAAATAGCGGAGCAGAGTTCTGAACTATGCGAGAAGGGTTCCTTTCCAAGCTGTAATCGATATTATGAGTACACAGATTGAACTGGTTAGAAAAGGCTTATCCCGTTGACTTAGGTTGATCTAGATGTAGTGTTTCGTGAACGACGGGCGTGCGGGGTTTTACGCCCTCGATGATATCCCGGTAGGTCTCCGGCCTGCGATGCGCGGTGAGGCCCAGAATTGTTTCGAACGAAACATGCCGGTGAAAGCGTCGATTGTAGCGGAAGACAAATTCGTTGAGATAGGCGTCGATATGTTTGCGGCGCAGGCCATGATACGTCCCCAACGCCCAACGCTTCATCAACGCGAAGGCGCGATGGCTCCACGGCAGGACGATATGCGCCGCCATCTTGCCGACCACGCGCGCATCGTGGCGATAATCGCCTGACAGTCCCGGATAGGAGGCGTGGCCGTCGGTGAGCAACGTCGCCCCTAGCTTCACGTTGGCGCGCACGAAGGCCTCGATCGACTTGGCGGAATTGTCGGCGATCACCGCGAGGCGCAGCCGACCGGAGCGCGTATCGAGGTATTTCTCGCCTTTTCGTCTCGGCTTGGCCTTGCCTACTCCCCGATCGATCACCTCGACCGCGCCGGCGATGAGGATCTTCCCGGCGGCTCCGGGCTCGAAAAAGGTGTCGCCGACGCGAAAGGGAATTTCAGTCTGATCCACTTCAACGACGCCTTCGAGAAGGTCGCGGTCGGGATCGATCATCGAGCGCCGCAGCTTCTGCGACAGAAGCCAAGCCGTCTTGTAGGTGACGCCGAGTTGGTCTTCCAATTGTCGTGCCGACATGCCGTTGGAATGCGTCGCCATCACATGCGCCGCGCAGAACCACGTCGTCAGCGGCAATTTCGACCGATGCATCGCCGTGCCGGCGGTGAGAGAGGTCTGGCGACCGCAATCGAGGCATTCGAAAAGCCGCGGGCGGCTCTTCAAAGCCACGGCCCGCCCCTTGCCGCACCCAGGACAAACAAACCCGTCCGGCCAGCGTCGAGTGTATAGAAATGCCGCGCAACTCGCCTCGTCGGGAAACTCCTTCTGAAACTCCCCTAGCGTTCGCCCGCGCGCCATTCAGCCCTGCTTCTCCCGCGACCGCGCGCCCTCAAGCACGCCGCCGCTCAGATACTACATCTAGCTGGACCTGAGTCTAAAGGGATAAGCCTTATGCGCTGGACGCCGCTGCAGTGTTTCACGATCGAAGGGATGGCTCGAAAGATCCTGAAGTCGTGATCGCCGTCGATCAGAAATCAGCGTTTCTTGAGTATGTGATGCGACAGCAATTACCCTCCGATGAAAAGCTTAAGCCCGTTTCGGTCGGAGACACGCTGCCGAATTCCGACGTCAGATACTACGACATTCCACTTCGCTATGGCGCCCCGTTCTATCGTTGGTCCGTCGTTGGGGAAGAAGTCGTCATTGCCGATCCAACAACCGGTCGAGTGATCCAAGTGGTTGAACAAAGACTGGGGCAGGGCGCTTTGGGTTGATTTCGTTCGGACATGAATTGCCGATGGGAACAAACCCTCTCCTGTACTCTAAAGCTTAGGGTGAGGCAGCGATGTCAACAACCAGTGTCTCGCGCTCCAACCTTGCATTTAGGAGCCTCATGGCGGCGAATTCGCTGCCGCGCTGGTCATTTGGTCTCAGGTCGGCATGGCGCAACTGGGTGGTCCTTTTGCGAGGTTCTCAGGAAGCTGGCGAGGCTCCGGGCAGGTGGTGGGCGCCAACGGCCATCGCGAGCAAATTCAGTGCCGTGCGGGCTATTCGCTGTCGAAAAATGGCGCGGCTATCGCCGAGACGCTCGCCTGCGCCAGCGACAGCTATCAGTTTGATTTCAACAGCGACGTTGTCGCCGTTGGTCACAGCGTCCAGGGCCATTGGCGGGAGACGACACGCCAAGCGCGGGGCAGTCTCAAAGGCTGGATCGCGGACGGGCAGTTCCGAGGCAGCGTCGCCGGGTCCAACTTTGCCGCTGCAGTTTCACTAAAGTCGAATGGCAGCAAACAAATATTGTACATCAGAGCGAGTGGAGGAGATATCGCAATTGTCGACGTTGTGTTGGCGCGCTCAGATGTTTGAACCCAGGCGAATTCGACGCACTGGACTGCGAGTTCAAGACGTCACGCATACAGATAGCTATCTTGTTTAACTGACTATATTCTTGTTTGTCGCCTGATTCTTGTTTTGGTCAACTTAAAAACTGAATTACTGATATCTATTGTAGTTCATTCGACGTGAAGAACCGATGCATCGTAACGGATTAGCCGAGCGACGTGGTCGCGAGTTTACTGGAACGTGCATCCTGAAGCGTCGGGCGCCGCAAAGACATGGTGCGTGCAGCGAGATTATCCAAACAAAATTCGGTGTTCAAGAAGCTGTTTATCGTGCTTGTTTCGCCCGGGATTAGGGCGGATTGGGATATCGCGCGATGGCTACGACCCCGGTCGTCTATCTCTACATGGATCGAGTGAGCGGTTGGATGGAACGCCGCAGCCAGCGAGGCCAGGCCAGCGCTCTCGTTCCTGCGGCGGGAGCGGATTCCCACGCCTGACTTGGGGACGGCTGGCGCTCGTCCAGCCGGACCATTTGGCGGTCAGGAACCGGCCCGTCCGGGTAAAAGGATAGATGCTCTATCTTTTCTGGCGCCTTTGCGGGCGCTGGCAAGGCCGCGGCCGAGCCCGTTTTCGAAGCCCCCGGCGCGTCTGCGCCGTTCGGAATTGCTCTCGCCTGCTATCGCCAAACGGCCGCCTGTTATTGCCCTGATAAACGCAAAATCGCTCCCTGTTCCGCTCCTGTTATCGCGCTGACCCCGGCCCGCAACGCTTCCGCGTAAGCATCTGCAATAACGAGTGTTTTTTCCGAGACGCGCGGCCGACCGGGCGGGCTTCCCCCTGTTTTCCGCATGTTAGCAGGGGAACGCAGGGGGCTTGTCGCAGTCGCGACGCGAAAGCCGTCTGTCTTCGCGGGCGCCGGCGCGGCTGAAGACCTGCTTCGTTCGAGGGCTTTTTGCAGATCTTTGGCAGCGTTTATTCGCCGCGGGCGCCCCGACGCACCCGGCAGTGGCGCGTGCGATGTCATACGCGCGCCTTGCCTCTGGTCGGGATTTTGACCCTGGGGCGCGGCTCTACGCCGTTGCCTGCGCATCTTGCCACTACAATTCAGGCCCGGTCCCGCTCGCGGACCGGCCGGATCTGGCGCTCCACAGTCCGCTGAACCTGCCCGACCCCACCAACCTGATTCAAGTCGTGTTGCGCGGCGTGCGGACGGACGAGGGGATTCCAGGCGTTGTGATGCCTGGCTTCGGCGCGCTGAGCGACGCCGACATCGCTCATATCGCTGCCTATCTAAGACGTACACGCACGACTTTGCCGCCGTGGTCCAACCTCGACGCGAAGGTCGCCGCGGTTCGGCGCGTGGCCAGCGCCTCGCAGTAAAGACCGCCGCTCGGAGTGTTGAACATGACCAATTTCCACATCAACGGCCGCCCCGTTACCGTCGATGTCGAAGACGACACGCCGCTGTTGTGGGTCATTCGTGTCGTCATCGGCCTCACCGGGACCGAGTTCGGCTGCGGCATCGGCATGTGCGGCGCCTGCACCGTCCATGTCGGAGGACGTCCGACGCGGTCGTGCATCACGCCGGTCGGAAACATTGCCGGCGCCGAGGTCACGACGATCGAAGGGCTCGATCCCGAGAGACGCCACCCGTTGCAAAAGGCATGGATTGATCTGCAAGTGCCGCAATGCGGCTATTGCCAGTCCGGCCAGATCATGCAGGCGGCGTCTCTCCTGAAGGATTTCCCAGCGCCGACCGACCAGGACATCGACGGCGTCATGACGGGAAACCTGTGCCGCTGCATGACCTATATCCGCATCCGCAAGGCGATCAAGCGGGCACCCGCCGAGCTCCGGGGGAGCGTCAGCAATGACTAGGCTTCAGCACCGCGGCTCGAGCGAGACGCTTTCGCCGTCGCGTCGCGCCTTTCTGATCGGCATGGCGGGCGCGGGGTTCACCTTCGGCTTCGCGCCGGCGGATGCGGCGACGAATCCAGCCGTGGCGGCGGCGCCGAGCGACTTCGAGCCAACAATCTGGTACAGCATCGATCGCGACGGAATTGTTACCGTCAACATCATCCGCGCCGAGATGGGCCAGCATGTCGGCACCGCACTCGCACGAATTCTCGCGGATGAACTCGAGGCCGATTGGGACAAGGTCCGGATCGTTGCCGTCGATACCGACCCCAAATGGGGTCTGATGGTGACCGGCGGCAGTTGGTCGGTTTGGATGACTTTCCCGGTCTTCAGCCGCGCGGGCGCTGCCGGACGCATTGCCCTCGTGCACGAGGGAGCGAAACTTCTTGGCGTTCCGGCGAATCGATGCGTGGCGCGGGGCGGCGCGGTGATTGCGGCGGACCGGTCGATCTCATACGCCGAAATCATCGAGCGCGGCGATCTCCGCTGCACTTTCACGGCCGACGAATTGCCTAGCATGCCGATTAAGCCTGATTCGGAGCGCCGCCTCATCGGGCGCACCGTCGGGGCGCTCGACATTCCCGGGAAGACGAACGGCGCGACGCGCTACGGGATCGACGCCACTGTCGAGGGCATGGTCTATGCGCAGCCAAAGATTCCGCCGACGCGCAATGGCGCGAGCGTCCGTTCGATCGACGATTCCGCCGCAAGGGGCGTGAAGGGCTACGTCAGCTGCCTCGCGCTCGAGGACCCATCGGGCACGGTTCCAGGATGGGTGATGGTGTTTGGGAGCTCATATCCGGCCGCCATCCGCGCAGCTGATCTCGTCAAGGTCGATTGGACGCCGGGCGAGGGAGCAAACGTCTCCGAGCAGGATGTTCTCGCCTACGGTGCCATGCAGATCACCGACCCGAGTGGCGGCATTTTCCTGGTTGACGACGAAGGGCTCGACGGGGCGTTCCGGAACGCGAGTTCGACGCTTGGCGGAGCTATACGACAAGAAGCGTGCTGCACGCGCAACTCGAGCCCGTCAATGCGCTCGCCTTCGAAAAGGATGGCGTCTTCGAGATCCATACCGGCAACCAGTGGCAGAGCCTGTTCCTGCCGGTGCTCGCAAAGGCGCTCGATCTGCCGCAGGAACGGATCGTGATGCGCACCTACCTGATCGGCGGCGGCTTCGGTCGGCGACTGAATGGCGACTATGCGGTGCCTGCGGCGCTCGCCGCCAAGCCTCTCGGCAAGCCAGTGAAGCTGGTGCTGACGCGTCCCGACGACATGCGCTTTGACTCGTTTCGCTCCCCGTCGATCCGGACGCTGTGGATGGCGTTCGGAGACGGCGGCAAAGTTGTCGCCATGGAGCATCCTGCATCCGCCGGCTGGCCAACTGAGATCATGGCGCAGGGCTTCATGGCGAAGGGGCTGGACGGTCCCTATGATCCCTTCGCGATCGCAGGCGCGGACCATTGGTACGACGTCGGCGCCCATCGCGTGCGGGCGCTCTCGAACGATCTCGCCAACCGTTCCTTCCGGCCAGGATGGCTCCGCTCGGTCGGGCCCGGCTGGACCAATTGGGCGCTCGAGTTCTTCATGGACGAAGCGGCCCATGCGGCTGGCGTTGACCCTGTCGCCTTCCGTCTCGGCATGCTGAACGGGAAAGGGCGCAACGCTGGCTCGGCGCCCAGCGCCGTCGGCGGAGCAAAGCGGCAGGCGGCGGTGCTCGCCCGTGCGGCGCAAATGGCGTCTTGGGGCGCCGCCATGCCAAAGAATGCGGGGCTCGGCATCGCAACCACATTCGGCCAGGAACGCGCAATGCCGACCTGGACGGCCTGCGTCGCGCGTGTTCGGGTCGATCGCAGCAGCGGAGCGGTCGTCGTCGAGAAACTGACGCTGGTCCTCGACGCCGGCACGATTGTCGATCCGGACGGCGGGCTCGCTCAGGTTGAGGGCGGCGCCCTTTGGGGCCTAAGCATGGCGCTGCACGAAGGGACGGAATTCGTCAAAGGCCAGGTGAAGGATACCGATCTCGACACCTATACGCCGCTCCGCATCGGTGAGGTCCCTGAGCTCGATATTCAGTTTATCGACAGTTCAGAGGCTCCGGTCGGCCTCGGCGAGCCGGCGACGACGGTCATTGCTCCCGCCATCGGCAATGCAATCTTTGCCGCCGTCGGCGTCCGGCTCCGGCATTTGCCAATCCGTCCCAGCGCCGTGCTTGAAGGCCTGGCGCAGAACCGTTGAGCCGCCGGATCTCGCCGGAGGCCTGTCAATCGCGTCTTCGCGAAGCTTTGGCGTAGCTTGCCGGCCTTTATTCGCCGCCTAACGCGATCGGTGCAAGTATCTTGCATCCCGACGGAGACGAAGATGCATAACTTACTGGTCCTTCTGGTGGCCATCACGCTGGCCTGTGGGGTCGTTGCGAGCATAACAATCAATCTCAAGCCCGCATTCGCGGACGACAGCAGGAACGGATATTAGAATTCTCGGCGTTGTAACCACTAGTGCTTCGCGTCGCTCGCAATGACGGGTTCGGGCTGATTGTCGCACAGCGCCGCATCGGCGGCAGTCCCCGCATTCTCCGAGACTTGCGCCCCCGATTAGCGTCGCCGTGACTCTCGGCCTCCTTCGCTCCGCCGCTCCGGGCGCCAGATCTTGGGGCTTGGACGTGTTCGAGGCCATACTATCCCCGGCGCGGATTTAACCCTCTCAAGCCGTTGCGGCGCCAACTGGGGGTTTCCGGGCGAGCCGGCTCTTCCCGGTAAGTATCCCCCGGCAAAGCCGGGGGCTTTAGGAAGTGAACCGCTCGAAGCGGTAGGAGGGGTCGCTAACGCGCCCCCTTGAGTTTGGGGCCACCCGAGGGTGGCATGATCAACGCCAAAGGTTCATCTGCTCGAGCCTCTGATCTTCCTTCTCTTGGTTGCGGATGTAGGCGCGGATCGCCTCCTTCGTCGCGCCCGACCGTGTTCACGAAAAAACCGCGGGCCCAAAAGTGTTGCCCGACGAAATTGCGCCTGCGCTCTCCATAAACCCTGGCCACGTGGATCGCACTCTTGCCCTTGATGAAGCCGACCACCTGCGACACCGCATATTTGGGTGGGATCGAAAGCAGCATGTGCACGTGATCGGGCATCAGATGCCCTTCCTCAACCTTTGAGTCCTTCTGAAGCGCAAGCTTGCGGAACACTTCGCCCAAATGCCGTCGCAGCTCTTGATACAGCGTCTTGCGCCGACATTTCGGAATGAAGACAACATGATATTTGCAGTCCCAAGTCGTGTGGCTTAGGCTCTCGTACTCGTCCATCGGTGGAGTTCCTTTCGTGTGAGTGGCTGCTCACGTCGGAACTTCACTGGTGGACTGCCGGAAACGTCAAACTGCTACTGCCACCCCGGCATAGCCGGGGGGTCTCCCGCTTACGCTAGGCGCGCCTCGACCGATCGGTTGGGGGCGGCGGCGGGAACGGCTTCGACGGAAATGGACACTCGGCCTTCTCGTTCAGGGCGGCAATATTAGAACAAACATAGAACTATCTCCCAACCTTGTCAAGAAATTGTTGGATTTTTGGAGGCGGGAGAACCGACGCCGGTCTCCACTGCGAGACGTTCTTCCACCGCTGCCCTGAGCATGAGCGCGGCGGCCCCGCCCGAGACGGGAAAAGATCAATTTGGCTGTTGATGCCGCGGTCAGCCATTCTACCGTGACGCCGGCGAGAGACGCGTCAGACTGGGCGCGATCGGTTACTCGGAGCGAAGCGGTAGCAATTCTGCGCGGCAGGCTTCGCTGAAATCTCGAAGCGCATCAAGCTTTCCATTGATCATCAACTCGCGCAACTCTGGAAAACTCACATTCGGCGCCAGGTAGGTATCGACAATCTTTCTGACGATTTGATCGGCGCGTTCGACGACCGTTGTCGAGGAGAGGACCCGCATCCTACTGATCTTTGCGTAAAGTCCGACTAGAGAGGAAGCGTTGGTTGTTGTTCTGGAGCGCGTCGATATAGGATTTCGAGGCCTCGTCGATGAATTCCTTATACAGGTCCTCTCGGAGACTCTTGTCATGGGCAGACTGCTGTGCCCTCGCCTGAATGACCTGGGTCAGCCATGACATGACGACAGAGGTGAGCCCGCCGATGGCGGCTCCGGCAAGCGCCGAGAGGGCGGATATGATTGACGCGTTCATCGGCCGCGTTCCCCGAGTGACCGAAGGTATAGGCGGCCCGTTTAGCAACGGACGCGCGCCCCCTCGAATGTTGAGGTGCAAATCCAGCTAAAGCGTTCGGAAGCGACCAGGCTGACATCAGAACGCCACGAATGTCACAGGCGCGGCGCAGTGTCTGGATGGGCGGGCAACGTGAATTGAAAGACGGCGCCGCGGGGCGAATTGGCGCTCGCCCATAATCGTCCGCCGTGCGCTTCGATGATCGAACGGCTAATCGACAGCCCCAGCCCCAAACCGTTCGGTTTGGTCGTGTGGAAGGCCTCAAAGAGATGCTCAAGAGCAGTCGGCGCCAGTCCGGGGCCTGAATCGCGCACCGCGACCAGCACGTCGCCCGACTCACTGATACCCGTCGTGATCAGTAATTCCCGCGATCCTTCGCTTATCTCAACCATGGCCTCGAAGGCATTAAGGATCAAGTTGAGGATCACCTGTTGCAGTTCGACCCGATCCCCACGAACCAGTGGCAAGCCCTCTGCCACATCCGTCTGCACCGAGACGCCAGTCTTAGTCGCTTCGCTACGGGTGAGCTCGATCACCTCGCGGATCGCCGCATTGATCTCCACGGGCTCGTCGCGCGGGGACGCCCTCTTGATGAGCGAGCGAATTCGGCCGATGACGGCGCCTGCTCGGTTGCCGTCCCTCGCAATGCAGCCAAGCGCGTGCCGCACCTCATCCAGATTTGGCGGCTCGGCGCCGAGCCAGCGCAATGCCGCCCCGGCGTTGGCGACAGTCGCAGCGATCGGCTGGTTTACTTCATGGGCGATCGACGCCGTGAGTTGCCCCATCGTTGCGATGCGGTTCGCGTGCGCCAGCTGCGCATGCGTCTCGCGGTAGCGCCGCTCGCTCTCGCGTGCTTCGGCTTCCGCCTGCTTGCGCTCGGTCAAATCGAGCACGAAGGCGACGCCCTGGTTTCCGCCTTCCTCGAAGGTCGCCCCGCCGATCAGCACGGGCACACGGCTACCGTCCTTCTGGAAAAACTCCTTCTCGTACGGGGGGTAACGCCCATCAATCTTGTTTACTTCGATTATCCGGGCATCGACACCGCGCCATTCCGCCGGCGTCAGTTCCGTCCAACGCATACGGCCTGCGACCAGCTCCTCGCGGTCGTATCCCACGATGCGGAGAAACGCGTCATTGGCCTCGAGAACCCGACCGTCGAAATCCCAGATGAAGATCCCGATGATATTGACGTCGACCAGACGCCGGATCCTCGCTTCGCGCTCCCGCAGGACTATTGCGTCTCGGGCAAGCTGCTCATTGGCGTGGCTAAGGCTGCGGTACGCGATCTGCAGATCGTCAGACAGCGTATTGAAGGCCGTGACCACCCGCTGCAGTTCGTCCTCCTGCCGGCCGGGCGGACGCCGCAACTGCATCGGCAACGGCGGGTCGTTGATCCGGTAGCTGCCAACATAGCTCGCAATGGCGAACAAATGGCGCGTGACGAGTTGATGGAAGATGTAAACGATGAACAGAGACACCAAGAATATCGTCGCCGCCTGAGTAACCAGAATGACCGATGCTGCATCGAACACCCTGCGATAGACGTCGGCCAGCGAGGCTTGGACCCGGAGTGTGCCGATCACCGTGTTCTGCCCCTGCACATTGTAGTGCAGCGGGTATTCCCGCGTGAGTGCTGATGAGATGGATTTCTCACCAAGCCTTATGACAAGCGGATTGCTTGCGGTGTCAGCCTCACGGACCTCAACGGCGCGGATACCAGGAAGCCGAAGAATTCCCGCGAGTTGCAGCCGCAACTGCTTCTTATCCAAGATCCAGAGGCCTTCGGCTACGCTGTCCAGATAGCTATTGCTAATCTGCTCGAGTCGCAACTCGAGGGCCGCAACATCGCGACGGTACTCAAGGTAGATCTGAATCAGGGTCAGGATGAGAGTGACACAGGCGCTGAAGAGCAGAACGCTGCTTAGGCCCGCATTATGCGTCGCGGGTCGGCGGGAGTAGCCTAAGCGACTGATTTTGCGTAGAATCCGGTTGTCGACGCCGATTTGCGCGATTTCAGGTGAGCCACACCCGCCATGAACGATTCTATGCTGCCGCTGCCTGGTCTGTCATCGGTTTCGGGCAAAGCCGTTGTGGCCAAATTCGATGGAGGGTTGCTTTCGTCGGACGGCGGCATTTTGGCGTTGCGCGAAGTCGAACAGCGGCTTCGGGTCGCGGATCGGCTGGCCGCGTGTGTGGTCGATCCTCGGGCGCCCGATCAGATCACCCACAGCTTGGCGGACATCATCCGGTTTCGGCTGTTGATGATCGGCGCCGGCTACGAGGACGGGATCGACGCCAATTCCCTGCGCAGCGACCCGATATTCAAGATGGCGCTCGATCTGACGCCGTCGGATCGGGAGTTGTGCTCGCAATCGACGATCTCGCGATTGGAGAACCTGCCGGACGCTCGCGCGCTGTTGCGAATGGGCCGTGCGATGGTCGACCTCTATTGCGAGTTGTTTGCCAAGGTTCCCAAACGGATCACGCTCGATATCGACGACACGTTCGACGCGGTGCACGGCGGCCAGCAATTGCGGCTGTTCAACGCGCATTACGACGAATACGGCTTTCAGCCGATTGTCGTGTTCGACGGCGAGGGCCGCTTCGTCACGGCCGTGCTTCGTCCCGCCAAACGGCCGAGCGGCGCCGAGATCAAGCCCTTCTTGCGCCGGCTGCTGCGCGCGATCCGCGCTCACTGGCCCCACACCGAGATTCTCCTGCGCGCCGACAGCCATTATTGCGGCCCCGAGGTTCTCGATTGGTGTCGCGCCAACGGCATCGACTACATCCTCGGCGTCGCGCCGACCACGACGTTGCGTCGTCATGTCGAGGCTCTCGAAGCCAGCACGAAGGCGCGGTTCGAGGAGGACGGCAAGCTCCGCCGCTTCAAGGAGTTCTACGATGGCGCACAGAGCTGGAGCCGCGTCGAGCGGATCATCGCGCGCGTCGAAGTCGGCGAGGACGGACCCGACACGCGCTTCGTCGTGACCAATCTGCAAAAGCGCAACGCCCGCGCGCTGTACGAAGACCTCTACTGCCGACGCGGCCAAGCCGAAAACCACATCAAATCCTGGAAGACGCATCTGGCGGCGGACCGCACGTCCTGCACGAAGGCGACGGCCAATCAGTTCCGTCTCTTCCTCCACGCCGGCGCTTATTGGCTGATGTGGGGGCTTCGCGTCTCGATGCCGAAGCGCTCGATGTGGCGCGTCGCCCAGTTCGACACCTTGCGCCTGCGCCTCATCAAGATCGCCGCCCGCGTCGTCGAAATGAAAACGATGATCCGCGTGCACTTGCCGACCTCGTGCCCGGCGCAGGATATTCTGCGCCTCGCTTTGGAACGCATACCGCGTCTCGTCACCTGAGCGACGGGGCGCGAGGCCCCAAAACGCAAACCCATCCCACCAACCTGCAAACCCCCCTCCAACCAAAACTCAGGCTCAAAGCCCGAGCCGAACCAACACGTCCAAACTCGACCAAAATCAACCAAATGCCACGAAAGACCCGGAAGAACGGTTAGCGCGGTGCATAATGCGGGTTAGCAAGCGCACGCCCAGGCTGTGGCGGATGTCCGCGAATGACCGCAAGCGTCGCCGTGCATGGGCCGCGAGTTTGCCAGCGAAACCGGAATAAAGATTTAAGCCTTCATCGGCTGCTCGCTCCGCCGGCTCGGCAGCCGCCCCTCGATCGGACGATTCGGCATCTCTTGTCATGCCTGCTACCTCACCCTTTCCTCTCCGCACGCATGGAGAGAGAGGGCTACGGGATTATCCCCGCGCGCGAACCGAGAGCTGCCGCCGCTATCGCGGGCTGGTAAAGTTCCTGCTTGTCCTATTCGGGGCATGCTGTCTATAGCGGCATCACGCGAGGATCCGAAAATCCTTCGGGTTGATGACGCGGAAATTGTCGGTGATGGTCGACGAGAATTCGTCGAACCGCTCCGGCACGGTTTTGCGCAGGAATCCGAGCACGGCTTCGGCGAAATCGCGGAATTTGGCGTAGCATTTGTTGTGGGTGACGTTCTCGTGCATCACCTTCCACAACCGTTCGATCGGGTTTAGGTGCGGGCAGTAGGACGGCACGAAGTGTAGGACGATGCGTCGCCCTGGCTGTTGCATCCAATCCTGGACGACTTTGGCGTGGTGGTAGCGGGCATTGTCGAGAAATACGTGGATGCGGCCCATCGTCGAATAGGCGCGCTCCAAGGATTCAAACAGGGCGATGGAGCTTTGCGCGTCGACGGTTTCGACGTCCATGATGCGGGTCAGCCCGGTCTCCAGATCGATCGCGCCGTGCAGGTTCAGTCGGTCGCGTCCCGACGCCGCGGGAAGCGCGCAGCGCTGTCCGCGCGGCAGCCAGCGTCCCGCGGGCTTGGCCTGATGGGTCGGATGGACGGCGTCGACGTAGACGACCGCCTCGTCAGGGCCGAGCGAATTGCGCAAATCTTCGTGCGCGTCGATGAACTTCTGCTGGGTTTCCACGTCGATCTTGCCGGGCACGGATTCCGGCTTCTTCCAGTCGAATCCGATGCGGTTCATCAGCTTGATCAGTCCGGAGCGGCCATAGTCGAACCCGAACCGCTCCAGGATAAACTGCCCGATCCCGGTGGTCGACGTCGGCAGCGCCTCCGTCGCCCATGCGCGCAATTCCTCGATCTGGAGGGGCGACAAAGCGCTGGAGCCGCCCTTGAGGTCGAACATGACAAGCCCTTCGACGCCGCTTTCCTGGAATTCCTTGAGCCAGATGCGGATGGTCGAGTCGTCGATGAGAAGAACCTTCGCCACTTCCTCGAACTTCATGCCGCGATCAAGGAGGATCAGGGCGTTCGCCCGGCGGGAAACGCAATTCTCCTCCAGCCCGTCCCTGACGATCGCCACAAGGTCGGCCCGATCCGCTACACTGAGGAAATTGCCCTTCGTCTTCACAAGGCGACTGGAATCGATCCCGCTGATTCGGTCAAACGATTTTCGAAAGGACGCAGAATCCAGCTATATCTTGATTTGCCCCATGAGAATAACCTCTTGACCTTTCGTGGCTATGGGCTCGCGGGGCGACGGCCCTGAGCGGTAACTGGAGATGCCTCACGCAATGAACGATGGGACGCGATGATGCGGCGAAGATTGCTGATTGGTTTGCCGATGCTGGCTCTCCTGCCGCGTTGGGCCTTTGCCGATGATGTGGTGAGGCCGCTCAAGACCGAGGAGTTACTGCCCAATGCCGGCAGCGTTTATGAACTCGCGCTCTTGCATGAGGTGCTCGAGCGGACGCGGCCCGATTACGGCACCTACGAGGAGAAGCCGTTCACCCAATCGGTCTCGGACGCGCGAGCCTATCAGCTCGTGATCGAGGGGCGTTTGGTCAACCTGCTCGCAGCCGGTGTCGGCCAGCCGCCTCTAGAACGGGAGATGATCCCCGTGACGTTTCCGATCGACAAGGGGCTGCTTGGCTGGCGGGTTTCTTCGATCGACCGGCGCAGCCAGGACCGGCTCTCCCGTGTCAACAGCATCGAGGAGCTGCGCCAGTTTCGCGTCGGCCAGGGGAGCGACTGGGCCGATGTCCGCATCTACGAGTACAATAAGATCCAAGTGGAGACCGCAACGGATTTCGAGTTGTTGTTCCCGATGCTCTTGCACGGCCGGTTCGATCTGTTCCCGCGCGGGCTTTTCGAGATCCACCGGGAGCTTGCGGCCTACGGCAAGCGCTACCCGGATCTCGCGATCGAGCAGCACCTCCTGCTTCATTACCCCTTCTGCGACGCCTACTACGTCAGCCGGTCCTCCCCCCATCTCGCGGCACGCCTGAAGGCCGGGCTCGAGCGTATGGAAGCGGACGGAAGCCTCGACGCCTTGCTTAACAAGCACTTCGGCCAGCTTTTGGCTGATCTCAATCTCCGCGAGCGGGTTGTGATCGATCTGCAGAATCCGTTCCTGCCGGCCTGGGTGCCGCTCGAACGCAAGGAGCTGTGGTTCGACCCGGCGCGGCCGCCTTAGCCAAGGGCGTTGTTGCACGGAGCCGAAAGAGATCGAGACCGAGCTTCTGGAGGACGGGTTAGGTTCGGCGCACCGAGAGGGGCTTGGCAATCCGGATCATTCGATTGAGCGCCACGTCGCGATGGATGCCTCGCCCTGCTGAGCCGGGAGCGTGCGGGCTGGAGCTTGGCGCCAATCAGGTGCTTTATCTGCTGATTGCGGTCTCGACGTGGTTGCGCCGACCGTAACCGGTCGCCCGCTGCCATGCCATGCGACCGTTCTTGGCAATGAGCCGGACATGGCGGTCACGCGGGCTCTGAATGTCGGCATCAACCGTGCTTGACACCGCAGACGCGCGCGGCGGGATGATGGCCGGGCAAGGTGAATTGAAAGACGGCGCCGCGGGGCGCATCGGCGCTTGCCCATAATCGTCCGCCGTGCGCTTCGATGATTGAACGGCAGATCGACAGCCCCAGCCCCAAACCGTTCGGTTTGGTCGTGTGAAAGGCCTCAAAGAGATGCTCAAGAGCAGTCGGCGCCAGTCCGGGGCCTGAATCGCGCACCGCGACCAGCACGTCGCCCAACTCACTGATACCGGTTGTGATCAGTAATTCCCGCGATCCTTCGCTTATCTCAACCATGGCCTCGAAGGCATTAAGGATCAAGTTGAGGATCACCTGTTGCAGTTCGACCCGATCCCCACGAACCAGTGGCAAGCCCTCTGCCACATCCGTCTGCACCGAGACGCCAGTCTTAGTCGCTTCGCCACGGGTGAGCTCGATCACCTCGCGGATCGCCGCATTGATCTCCACGGGCTCGTCGCGCGGGGGCGCCCCTTTGATGAGCGAGCGAATTCGGCGGATGACGGCGCCTGCTCGGTTGCCGTCCCTCGCAATGCAGCCAAGCGCGTGCCGCACCTCGTCCAGATTCGGCGGCTCGGCGCTGAGCCAGCGCAATGCCGCCTGGGCGTTCGCGACGGTTGCGGCGATCGGCTGGTTTACTTCGTGAGCAATCGACGCGGTGAGCTGCCCCATCGTCGCGACCCGGTTCGCGTGCGCCAGCTGCATCTGCGTCTCGCGGTAGCGCCGCTCGCTCTCGCGCGACTCCGCTTCCGCCTGCTTGCGCTCCGTAATGTCACGCGACACCGAAAGCAGTTGCTCGGGCTGGCCGTCCGCATTGCAGATAGGCGTGGTGAATACTTCCCACCAGCGCGGAGCCCCCTTTGCTGATGGACAGAACGCCTGAAATTTCCCAATACCTCCAGCCCTTGCGGCAGCGATGGCTTCGCTTATCTTGGGGCGGTCTTCCGGCTGCCAGAAGTCGATCCAGCAGGTATTCAAGTAAGGCTGAATATTGTCTATTTCGAGCAACTGTTGACCGCCGCTGCTCATGAATAGCAGTTTTCCGTCCAAGTCCAGCACCTTGATACAGTCATTGCTGCTCTCGATGATTCTCCGCTTAAGTTCTTCGCTATCCCGTAACGCGCGTTCAGCCCAATTGCGCTCGGTCAAATCGAGAACGAAGGTGACAGTCTGGTTTCCCCCTTCTTCGACGGTCGCCGAACCCAGCAGAATGGAGACGCGGCTGCCGTCTTTCCGAAAGTATTCCTTCTCGATCGGTAGCCGGACACCGGTCCGCTTGTGCTCTGCGATCCACTGTGCGTCGCGCTCGCGCCAGTCCGGGGGAGTGAGATCCTTCCAGTCGATGCGGCCCGCCGCGAGGTCCTCGCGGTCGTAACCCACGATTCCGAGAAACGCGTCATTGGCCTCGACAATCCGACCGTCGAAATCCCCGACGAAGACGCCGATAATGTTGGCTTCGGCGAGGCGGCGGATCTTTGCCTCGCGTTCTGCAAGATCGCGGTAGAGATGGGTGTTTTCCAGCGCGATCGCGGCTTGCGAGGCGAGGAGCTTCAGAACCGTCATCCGGGACGGCGCAAAGGCGCTGCGAGCTAGGTTGTTCTCGAGATAGAGCACACCAGTAAGCCTGCCCTGGTTGATCAAGGGCAGGCAGATAACGGAGCGAGCCCGGCGCTCGCGGATGTAGAAATCCGCAGCGAACGCGGACTGGTCCGCGGCGTCGTCGAGTATGACGCTCTCCCAGGTGCGCACGACGTAGTGGAGCATCGACACTGGCAGACGTTCTGCCGCGACGGGCTCGTCGCGCAGATGCACGGTCACCGTATCGCCGACGGTCGTGGCTTCCGACTCAATCCTATATTCGGCCTCCCGAGGAAGAATCAGCAAACCCCGCTCGGCGCCCGCCTGCTCGATCGCGATGCGCATAAGCGTGTCGATCAGCTTTTTGAGGACGATCTCGCCCGAGACGGCTTGAGACACCTTGATGACGGTCGCGAGGTCGAGGTGCTCGACCGCAACTCCAATCGTGGCCGTCGGAGCGGACAAGGTGTCCACAGTCCTGAGTTGCGGATAGAGCTCATCGAGTTGCCGCACCTTGGCGTCGGCTCCCCAGCGGACATAGCCGTAACGCGCGTCTCGCAGATAGGTTTGCGCGATCTTCTCGAACCCGCGCGCCGCATAAAAGCTTGCGGCGATTTCGTTCGCGAGCGCCTCATTGTGAACAAATCCGTTCTCGTGGGCCGAGCGGATGGCTTGCTCGTAGAGACGCTCGGCGTCGAGCTCGCGGCCTTCAATCCGGGCGATCTCGGCGCCGACCAGCGCAGCGCGGTTCGCGAAGTTTTCCGGGCAGTTCTCGGCCCACTCCTGGAGCTGGCGATGGTGGGCGGCCAAGGCCTCGAGATGCTGGGCCAGCTCCCGATCGGCGGCTGCGTTGCAGAGCGCAGCCTGCGTCAACGCGGCGTAGAGATGGTACTCCGGCAACTCGAATAATCCCGGGGAAGTCCAGAGAAGCGGTTGTGCCTTTGATGCCGCCTCGAGCGCTGAAGTGTAAGCACCCGCGAAGAAGCGCGCCTGAAGCGTGCGGATCCAGTACCAGCAGACGGCCATCACTAGGCTCGGATCCGACTCCAGATGCTGCTCGAACGCGCCCTCGTGAAACCCGGCGTCTTCGAAGCAGCCGAACGCTGTCGTCGAACCGCGGAGCGTCCGGATCAACTGGAGCTGTGTGGTGATGAAGTCTACGACGATACCGAACCGCGCCTGACGCGCGAAAGCGAGCCCGACTTCGGCTTCGCGCTGCACGTCGGCGAGCGGATCGCCGCTCGCGATCAGGTTCGTCATGAGGTTGTTTTGGCTAAAGACTGCAAAGGTGAGGTCACCGGCCTGCTGCGCCGCGTCGAAGGCACGCCGCACGAGCGGACGGCCCGTCCGAACATGCCGAGTCCAAGAATTCACTTGGTTGGACATCAGGTAGACGCGGGCCTTGAAGCGATCCAACCCCGGCTGCTCCGCCAGGTCGAGCCCAAGCTGGCAAAAGCGATAGGCCGCCTTGTAGTCGCCGAAGTACGGCCCCAGGACCGTGCCAACTAAGACGTAAGCGAGACACGACGCGGCGCTGTTGCCATGCTCCAGGCTCACATTCACCATGCGGCCGATGACAACGCAGCGCAGATTGTTGTCGGTGTGCCAAGCCGGAGACGCGAGCGCGGTGAGGACGTCCATCGTCCCGCACGCGACCGGATCGGCCATCCGCGGCAGGTCGAACAGCGCCTCGATCGGACGGTCGCCAAGCTGCCGCCACACCTGTGCGTATTCCTGCCGGACCACTTCTTGCGTCGGACGCGGCGACCAGGCAACGCCGACGCGGCTCAGGTAGTCGAGGCCGACCTCGACGCTTCGATCGAGTTGGTCCGCGACATGAAGGAGTTCCACACGCAGCTGGGCCACAGCGGCTAGATCTTGGATGTTGGTGGCATGGCGCGCCAACTCGGCCAGGCGCGCCTCCGCCGCGGCCGATGCGCCGGTGAGGAATTCGCATTCGGCCCGCTGTAGCTCGAGCGCAAAGGTGAGCTCGGGCTGGCGCGCCCAGGCGTCGTCTCGCAGCAGCGCCGCGCCGGCGACAATATAGCTCAGCGCCGAGACGTAGGCGGTTGACGCCCTGGCGCGCTTGCCCGCGATCAGGTTCATCTCGGCCAGCTGCTCGCGCTCGTCCGTAGAGGTGATCAAGGCCGCGCTACGGTTGAGTTGGTTGACGATGTCGAAGATCGCCTCCTCCCGCTTCTCGGGAACGGTCCGCGCGACGAGAAGCCGCCCGATCTGCAGATGGGCTGCCGTGCGGGCTGCCTCCGAGATCAGTGAATAAGCGGCTTCCTGTACCCGGTCGTGAGCGAACCTGTAGGCGCCCAGCAGGCGCTCAATCAACTCGAGTCGGGCCGCTTCCCACAGAGCCGCGTGGACCTCATCCTCCGAGGTTCCGAGCACGACCGCGAGCGTCGTAACGTCGGCGACGTTGCCGAGGCAGGCGAACGCCTGCAGCGCGCTCTGCGTTTCGAGCGGCAGGCGGGCAAGCTTGCTAACCATGAGGTCCACGACATTGTCGGCGTAGCCTTTGGCGTGAATGCGGTTCAGGTCCCAGGACCAGCGCGCAGCATCGTGATCGAAGGTGAACAAGCCCTCTTCGGCGAGCGAAGACATGAACTGAATAGCGAAAAACGGATTGCCGCCCGTCTTCTCGTGTACGAGCTGCGCCAGTGGGGCGGCACGTCCTGGCTCGCAGCGAAGCGCATCCGCGATCAATTGCTCGAGATATTGACCAGCGAGCGGCCCAAGCGTGATCTCCGCCACCCTTCCGCCGGCGGTCTTGATGGCCTCCAACTTCCGCCTCAGCGGATGGGCGGCGTCGACCTCATTGTCCCGATAGGCGCCGATCAACAGCAGGTGCCGCAAATCCGCTTGGGTCAGCAGATCCTCGAGCAGATCGAGCGTCGCCGCATCCAGCCATTGAAGATCATCGAGGAACAACACCAGCAGATGTTCCGGCCGGGCGAAGACGGCGACGAGGCGACGAAACACCAGCTGGAACCGCCTTTGCGCCTGTTGCGGCTCAAGCGCGGGAACCGGCGGCTGCTCGCCGATGATGAGCTTAAGCTCGGGGACGACGTCGACCATAAGCCGTCCGTTCGCGCCAAGCGCCTCGTGGAGCGCATTGCGCCACGGCGCCAGGTCGGCTTCGCTCTTGCCCAGAAGCGTTCGCACAAGGCTCTGAAACGCCTGCACCAGTGTCGAATAGGGAATGTCGCGCTTCAGCTGGTCGAACTTGCCCGAGGCAAAGATCCCTCGAGTCGGAACAAGCGCCTTGTGCAGCTCATTGACCACTGAGGATTTTCCGATGCCGGAATAGCCCGAGACCAGCACCAGCTCCGGCGCGCCGCTCGCTGCGACTCGATCGAAGGCAGCGAGCATGCTCGCAACCTCGCGCTCTCTGCCGTACAGCTTCTCCGGGATCAAGAGCCGGTCGGGCTTGTCGCCTTGGCCCAGCGCCAAGGGCTCGACGCGCCCCTCGAGCTCCCATTCAGCCAGGCAGCGTCGCAGATCGTGCTCGAGGCCGGCGGCGGTCTGGTAGCGCTCCTCGGCCGTCTTGGCCAGGAGCTTCATGACGATTTCGGAGAGAGCGGCCGGGACGCTTTCCAGCCGCTCTGAAGGCGGCACAGGCTTTCGCGCGATATGGCAATGAACCCATTCCGTCGGATCGGCCGCGTTGAACGGCAGACGGCCGGCGAGCATTTGATAGAACGTGACGCCGAGCGCATAGAGGTCGCTGCGGGAATCGATCGAGCGGTTCATTCGCCCGGTCTGTTCGGGCGCCATATAGGCGAGCGTGCCGGCGATGACCTCCGGCGGCTCGGGTGCCTGACGCTCGCGCGGCAGACGCGAAGCGATGCCGAACCCGGTGAGTCGCGTCAGCCCGTCGGCGCAGTTCACCAGGATATTGGCCGGCTTGACGTCCTTGTGGACGAGACCGCGCTGATGCGCCTTGCCCAGCGCCGCGGCAATGCCGATGGCGAGGCGCAGGAAGCGATCCATCTCCATCGGTCCGTCGATGCAGCCGCTCGAGCGGCTCGCCGCCCGGATCCTCGAGCAGTAACGCCGTGCGACCGCCTTGGCGGGTCAGCGCGAGCGGCCGCGCCGCCCACGCGGCGTCGATCTCGTCTCTCAGTTCATATTCGTGGGCGAGGCGATCGAGGATGGCCGGGGGCGAGCGCTCCAAGGCGGGCACCACAGCCAGCACGGCGCTGCCGCCCCCGTCGCCGTCGGTGCGCCATCCTCGGCAGAAGACACGTTCACCGTCCTCCCAAAGGACTTGGAGATCGCTAGAGCGGTATCCGAACGCACTGAATCGTCGGGCTTCCCGAGGGTGGTGGCGGCCTTTGCCGACATCTTAAAATCGTCGCCTGCGAACTTGATACAGCTTGATCGGATTCCGCTCTAACCCCGTCAGCGTCAAACTGAAACGATGGGTTCACTTGCCGAACTCCGGCGCGCCGCCGCGGTCAGACTTTTGCACGCGCTCCCCTGCGACTCTGCCGTTGAACGAGCTCCGAGGCAAGCTTGGGAGCCGCAAGAAGGAAAGACCGCTGACTGAACGACAAGCGCCTCGTCCAGCAAATTTCGATCAAACCGACGGCTTTGCGCAGGAGCCGGAAATTGCCGGGCGAAGTCTTGCTATATCGAACCTCTTTGCAGCGTTTTGTCGAATTTTGGTGCGCTTATGTAGGCGCGAATCGGCGCCTGTGCCAAAATCACTTTGGCCGAATAAGGCCTCCGCCTGGCGAATGTCCTCCCCGCTCGACCAGGTTGCTTCGCGGCCGGTCAGTCCGTCCTCCCCCGGGGCTTTGACCGGCCGCATTTTTTCAGCGTTCGATGAGCTTTCCGAATTCAGCGCGTCATCAAGACCGCTGCGTTGAGCTCACATTCGCGCTCTTCGCATTTTTCCTTCGTTAAGCACTCGGTATCGGCGGCCTTAACGATGCTTTGTCCAGATTTGGGAGCCTTCACTCCAACTCTCGTGCCCCGCGATGGTATCGAAGCGCCGCCGTTACTGCGTGCGCCCTGGCGAGAGCAGAATAGGTCCTTACGGCAAGGCAACGCCGTAATTCTGGCCGCGTTTCGTTGTGGGAAGAGACGATGTCAATCTATAGTTTTAATCGGCTGTTCTTGTCGCTTTTAGTGGTCGTCGTATCGCTTCTCGGCGGCTGCGACAGAGGGGTGCTTGATCCGCAAGGGCCGGTCGGGAGCGCCGACAAGGCGATCTTGATCGACTTAATCGCCATCATGCTCGCGATTGTGGTCCCGACGATCATCGCGACCCTAGCTTTCGCCTGGTGGTTTCGCGCCTCCAACACGAGAGCGACCTACCGGCCGGAATTCGTCTATTCCGGTCGCATCGAGCTCATCGTCTGGTCGATTCCCCTCCTCGTCATCATGCTTCTCGGCGGCGTGATCTGGATTGGATCGCATGAGCTCGACCCGGCGAAGCCGTTGGCGTCAGACGCGGCGCCGCTCGAGATCCAGGCCGTTTCCCTCGATTGGAAATGGCTCTTCATCTATCCGAAGCAGCGGGTGGCGAGCGTCAACGAGCTTGTCGTCCCCGCCGGCGTGCCCGTCCATTTCTCGCTGACGTCTGCGAGCGTGATGAGCGCGTTCTTCGTCCCGCAGCTCGGCGGCATGATCTACACGATGAACGGCATGACGACGCAGTTAAACCTGCGCGCCGACGCTCTCGGCGACTTTCTCGGCGAGGCGAGCCACTTCAGCGGCGACGGTTTTTCCGACATGCATTTCGCCGTGAAGGCGGAGCCGGCGGACCAGTTCGCCACCTGGATCGAGAGCGCACGCAACGTCGGCCCGACCCTCGACGCCGCAAGCTACGTCGCCCTTGCGCGGCAGAGCGTCGAACGGCGTCCATTCACCTTCGGCTCGGTTGAGCCCAGGCTGTTCGAGAAGATCGTCACACTGCAACTGCCGCCCGGACCCGGCCCGCAACAGGCCGCTCAGTTCGAGCCGAGCATTGGCCTCATCAACCCGCACATTTGTTCGCCGAAGGAGGATTAGCATGTTGGGCAATCTGACCTGGGCGGCCATCCCGTTCGACGAACCGATCCCGCTCTACACGGCGGGCGTGGTCGGGCTGGCGATCGTCGCCATCCTCGCCTGGATCACGCTGAAGGGCTGGCTCCCCTACCTTTGGAAGGAGTGGATCACCAGCGTCGACCACAAACGGATCGGCGTCATGTACTGCCTGCTCGCCGGGGTCATGCTGCTGCGCGGCTTTTCCGACGCGATCATGATGCGGTCGCAACAGGCGCTGGCGTTCCGGTCCGAGGGCTACCTGCCGCCCGATCACTACGACCAAGTCTTCTCGGCCCACGGCACGATCATGATCTTCTTCGTGGCGATGCCGTTCGTGATCGGGCTGATGAACTTCGTCATGCCGCTACAGCTCGGCATCCGCGACGTCGCATTCCCGACGCTAAACTCGATCAGCTTTTGGCTCACCGCCAGCGGCGCGCTGCTCATTAACGTTTCGCTGGTCGTGGGTAATTTCGCGCGAACCGGCTGGCTGCCCTTTCCTCCTCTGTCCGAGATCGCCTATTCCCCCGATGTCGGCGTCGACTACTATCTTTGGTCGGTTCAGATCTCGGGCGTGGGAACGCTGCTGACCGGAATCAACTTCGTCACCACGGTGCTGAAGCTTCATGCGCCGGGCATGACCTATATGCGCATGCCCGTCTTCTGCTGGACGACGCTCGCCGCCAACCTGCTGATCGTCGCCGCCTTTCCCATCCTCACGGCGACGCTGGCGATGCTGACGCTCGACCGGTACCTCGGCTTTCATTTTTTCACCAACGAAGCCGGCGGCAACATGATGATGTTCATGAACCTGATTTGGGCGTGGGGACATCCCGAGGTCTACATCCTCATACTGCCTTGCTTCGGCATCTTTTCGGAAGTCATCTCGACGTTCTCGGGCAAACCATTGTTCGGCTACCGCTCGATGGTGATGGCAACCATGGCCATCTGCGTCGTCTCCTTCACAGTGTGGTTGCACCACTTCTTCACCATGGGGGCGGGCGCCGACGTCAACACGGTCTTCGGCATCGCGACGACGATCATTGCGGTGCCAACGGGGGTCAAGGTCTTCAACTGGCTCTTCACGATGTACGGCGGCCGGATCGTCTATTCGACGCCTATGCTGTGGTCGATCTCGTTCATGGTCACGTTCGTGGTCGGCGGCCTGACCGGAGTCCTGCTGGCCATTCCTCCAGCGGACTTCGTCCTCCACAACAGTCTCTTCCTCGTGGCCCACTTCCACAACGTCATCATCGGGGGTGTGCTGTTCGGCTTATTCGCCGGCTACACCTACTGGTTCCCGAAAGCCTTCGGCTTCCGATTGCACGAGGGGCTCGGCAAGGCGGCGTTCTGGTGCTGGACGGTCGGTTTCTACGTCGCGTTCATGCCGCTCTATGTCGTGGGCCTGATGGGCATGACCCGCCGCATGCAGCACTACGATGTCGCTGCCTGGCATCCTTGGCTGCTCATCGCCGCTGGCGGTTCGGCCATCATACTGGTCGGGATCATCCTGCAGATCGCCCAAATCGCCGTGAGCATTCGCCGCCGAGACGAGCTTCGCGACGATGCCGGAGATCCCTGGAACGGGCGTTCCCTCGAGTGGGCGACGTCCTCCCCGCCGCCCGCCTACAACTTCGCGGTGCTCCCTGAGGTCGAGGGCCGGGACGCTTATTGGGCGAACAAGCAGCGCGCCCTCAAGCAGAAAGGGCTCAGCAAGGAGCCCGTCTATACGGACATCGACCTGCCCAGGAACAGCGCAACCGGCTTCGTCTGCGCCTTCTTCGCCACCTTCATGGGATTCGCGCTCATCTGGCACATCTGGTGGATGGTGGCCTTGTCGGCCTTGGGCGCCTACGCGACCTTCGTCGTCTTCGCCTGGCGGGACAGAGTCGAGTACGTCATCCCGGCTGACGTGGTCGCGCGTCTCGATCGAGCCAACCGAAGCGAGCGCAGCGAGGCGCTTTCTCACACTCAACTGGAGTTGACGCCATGAGCGCCTTCGAAGCGGTCGGCGGCCGCGATGACTTCAACCGCTTTCGACCAGACCGCGACGCGCGGGAACGTTCCTACGCGGAGCCCCTCCCGGCTCATGATCAGGTCTCGAAGCGCATCGTTGTCGGCTACGGTTTCTGGATCTACCTCCTCAGCGACATCGTCCTGTTTTCCGCATTCTTCGCCACCTACGCGGTGCTGGTCGACGCGACGGCAGGGGGACCGAGCGGGCGGGATCTGTTCGATCTGCACAAGGTCGCAATCGAGACGGCCTGCCTTCTCCTCTCGAGCTTTACTTGCGGTCTGGCGAGCATCGGCGCGCGCATTAACCGCGGGTCCTGGTTCTATGGCGCGATGACCGCGACCTGCCTGTTGGGAGCGGGGTTCCTCTTCATTGAGATCAACGAATTCAGGAGCATGATCGCGCTGGGGGCAGGCCCCACCCGCAGCGCGTTCCTCTCGTCCTTCTTTGCGCTGGTCGGCCTCCACGGCCTACACGTGACCGTCGGCCTGCTGTGGCTCCTGACGATGATGGCGCAGGTGTTCGCCAAGGGGTACCGGGCCGACGTCCTCCGGCGAGTGCTTTGCTTCAGCCTGTTCTGGCACACGCTCGACATCATCTGGGTCGGGATCTTCACCATGGTGTATCTGATGGGAGCCGGGCAATGAACTACGCCGCACTTGAAAGCAACTTCCCACATCCAGACATCCCTCCAGGGGATCTGCGCTCCGCGGGTGAATCTGGCGATGCGGTCGGGAGCTACCTGGTCGGCCTCGGGCTCGCAACGCTGCTCACGGCGGTGTCATTCTTCGTCGCGGGCACCACCCTTGTCTGGGCTCCGAGCATTCCCGTTGCGCTGGTTGTTCTCGCCATCGCGCAGATGGGCGTTCACCTCGTCTTCTTCCTCCACATCACGACCGGCCCGGACAACACCAACAACGTCATGGCGCTCGCCTTCGGGGTACTGATCGTTCTCGTGCTGATGGTCGGTACGATCTGGGTCATGACGACCATGAACCACAACATGATGCCAATGGATCAAACGATGCACATGCCGCGCTGATTTAGCAGAGTCAGGGACACGTTCATGTCGATAGCAAGTCACGACACAGAGCTAACGGAAATTGTCGGCGCAGTTGCTGGGCAGAGGAGCGGCCTGGAGCACCTCAGCGACTTCCTCGCGCTGATGAAGCCGCGCGTCATGTCGCTCGTCGTCTTCACCGCGCTGGTTGGGCTGTTGGCGGCGCCTGGCCCCCACGACCCGATCGTCAGCCTCGTCACCCTCCTCTGCATCAGCGCGGGCGCCGGCGCCGCGGGCGCGCTCAATATGTGGTGCGACGCCGACATCGACGCTCTCATGTCCCGCACGGCCATGCGCCCCATTCCGCGCGGGCGCGTATCGCGACCGAAGGCTCTTGCATTCGGCCTCATGCTCGCAGCGGGTTCCGTTCTCACGATGAGCTTTGCAGTCAACTTCGCTGCGGCGGCACTGCTCGCCTTCACGATTTTCTTTTACGTCGTCGTCTACACCCTATGGCTCAAGCGCCGAACCTCTCAGAACATCGTCATCGGCGGGGCCGCCGGCGCATTTCCTCCGGTGATCGGCTGGGTTGCCACGACCGGCGGCATCGGCATCGAACCGCTTATCCTGTTCCTCATCATCTTCCTTTGGACGCCGCCTCACTTTTGGGCGCTGTCGCTCAACCGCGCTCATGACTACGCTCGCGCGGGGGTTCCGATGCTGCCGGTCGTCGCCGGGCGGGCCGCAACAAAGCGGCAGATCTCCTATTACAGCTTGCTGCTGGCGCCGGTTTCGATTCTGCCCTGGGCGCTCGGACCCGCAGGACCCATCTACGTAACGACATCGGCTGTCTCGTCAGCAGCGATGATCATGTTGGCATCGAAGCTCCGCAGAAGCGGAGACGCGGACAAGCGGCCTGCTCGTCGCTTGTTCATTTTCTCCATTGTCTACTTGTTCGCGCTGTTCGCCGCACTGCTCATAGATTCGATGACGACACAGGCTTGAGACACAGTTGGAGACGCCAATGGTCAAGACTACGATGAGCAGCTCAAGGACTTGGCGGCAGGAGCCGCGACACCCTGCGAGCGAAACGACCTCTGTCTCGCCTGCCTGGCGCGGGCCGCATTTCCCCCGTTTGGACGCCTGGTTGGAACGGCGAGACCGGATCCTTGCGGAGATCGCGCAGCGGCGCCGAGCGGTCTGACACGCTCCAAGATCGTCCTGTCTCGTTTCAACGTTGAAACGCAGGGCGAGGAGCGGCGTCACCGTTCGTCAAACAGGCCCTCGAACGGGCAAGTTCGGCCCCTTGCCAGCGCTGCTGGACGTCGAGCTTCACAAAATATACTTGAGATGCGTCTTCACGGTCTCGGTCGAGATATTGACCGAACGAGCGAGTTCCCTATTCGCCTGATCCAAACCGCGAGCGCCAGCACGCGACGTTCGCGCTCCGTCAATAGATTCAGGACTTCGCCAACAGCGTTGGAGGATGCCTTCCCGTTGCCCAAGAGCAGACGCTGCACGCACGGCGCCAAGGCTCGGTCGCGCTGATTGCTGACAAGAAGGCGCGGAAGCATCATCCGCACATCTTCGGCGAAATCATCGAGGGATGCTTTGGGCGGAAGGCATCCCGTTTCCGAATAGTCGCGAAAACGCCGAGGCCTGCGAAGCGGAAGAGCATCCTTGCCCAAGTGCTGTGCTCGAGGTTGCGTCTTCTCCGCATCCCTCCAGCATTGGAAAAGGTTAGACCTTTGAGGCGTAAGGCGAGACACCCGTGTCTGCCCTGAGCCGGCGTTACGCCAGACGTCGCCTGTCGCCTAAACCAAAGCATTACCGTACTTGCACCACCATGCAATTTCAGCATTGCAGATGGTTAGAGGCAAGCGACCATTGCCCATTGGGCTGAGCACAATGCGAAGTGCTACGATCTGCGAAAGTAAAGGAGGAGTTCAGCGGGAATAACCGACGATTGCGAGCAGAACCGGCTCGCGAGCGATCCGAAGGAAGACGCTGATCTCGATTGGGCACGGAGAAGGAAAGCGCGAATGGTTGACGGTATTTTGATCTTCACCCTGGGCTTTCTGGCCGGGATCGCCCTCTCGGCAGCGACATTCAGCCCCTCGTCGAGGAGCTGATGACAGGGGTCGCGAGATGCTCTTCGTCGATCCCGACTTCTGCGATCGGACTCAGCAGAGCCACGCGCGCTTTGCCGATCGGCTTTTTCGTCGACCGGCAAGTCGGAACCGATTGGCATCCTAACTGTTGGAGATTCAGATGTACGCTGTTTATGTATTAGAGGGTACGTGGCGCTTGCACGCGACGTTCTCGACTCGCGGCGCCGCCGACATTCACGCCGCTCGAGTTGTCAGTCGCGGCGGTCGCGCCAAGGTGTTCCGCACGGCGGAGACGCACAGGAGGGCGGCATGAGAGGCCCAAGCCCTGCCGCCGAGATCGCCGAGCCGTTCTTTGTGCGGCGCCGGAACCCGTTCCGCGACGGGAAGCTCCTCCTGCGTGTCCCGAGCGCCAAGCTTCCCCCTGGAGACCACGGGCATTGCGAGGCGCTCTTCCGCCGGAAACACAATGCAGTTTCGTACGAAGCCGACGTAGATCTGAGGTCGCCGCTATGTTGAAAGCCGCCACGCTTTTGTCGTTCGCCTGTCTCGCGTCTTCGGCCGTTGCCGCGGAGAGCCCAAGTTGTGGGAGTCTCGAAAAGGCGCAAAAGGCTGTGGGCAAGAACACCGCGATTGCGCCATTGACGCCGGCGCAGTTCCATTTCCTGCAAGGGGTCTATGTCCTCAGTCCGACGACGCCGGACGGCCTCCCGCCCGGAGACGGGGCCTTGCTCTTGACCCGCGACCGAGGCGACGAGGGACTGATCCTGTGGACGCTGAGGCCGCTCGTCTGCGAGCCGATGCCGGCGCCGAAGAAGCTCCTAGCCCGCATTATGCGTCGCGGGTCGGCGGGAGTAGCCTAAGCGACTGATTTTGCGTAGAATCCGGTTGTCGACGCCGATTTGCGCGATTTCAGGTGAGCCACACCCGCCATGAACGATTTTATGCTGCCGCTGCCTGGTCTGTCATCGGTTTCGGGCAAAGCCGTTGTGGCCAAATTCGATGGAGGGTTGCTTTCGTCGGACGGCGGCATTTTGGCGTTGCGCGAAGTCGAACAGCGGCTTCGGGTCGCGGATCGGCTGGCCGCGTGTGTGGTCGATCCTCGGGCGCCCGATCAGATCACCCACAGCTTGGCGGACATCATCCGGTTTCGGCTGTTGATGATCGGCGCCGGCTACGAGGACGGGATCGACGCCAATTCCCTGCGCAGCGACCCGATATTCAAGATGGCGCTCGATCTGACGCCGTCGGATCGGGAGTTGTGCTCGCAATCGACGATCTCGCGATTGGAGAACCTGCCGGACGCTCGCGCGCTGTTGCGAATGGGCCGTGCGATGGTCGACCTCTATTGCGAGTCGTTTGCCAAGGTTCCCAAACGGATCACGCTCGATATCGACGACACGTTCGACGCGGTGCACGGCGGCCAGCAATTGCGGCTGTTCAACGCGCATTACGACGAATACGGCTTTCAGCCGATTGTCGTGTTCGACGGCGAGGGCCGCTTCGTCACGGCCGTGCTTCGTCCCGCCAAACGGCCGAGCGGCGCCGAGATCAAGCCCTTCTTGCGCCGGCTGCTGCGCGCGATCCGCGCTCACTGGCCCCACACCGAGATTCTCCTGCGCGCCGACAGCCATTATTGCGGCCCCGAGGTTCTCGATTGGTGTCGCGCCAACGGCATCGACTACATCCTCGGCGTCGCGCCGACCACGACGTTGCGTCGTCATGTCGAGGCTCTCGAAGCCAGCACGAAGGCGCGGTTCGAGGAGGACGGCAAGCTCCGCCGCTTCAAGGAGTTCTACGATGGCGCACAGAGCTGGAGCCGCGTCGAGCGGATCATCGCGCGCGTCGAAGTCGGCGAGGACGGACCCGACACGCGCTTCGTCGTGACCAATCTGCAAAAGCGCAACGCCCGCGCGCTGTACGAAGACCTCTACTGCCGACGCGGCCAAGCCGAAAACCACATCAAATCCTGGAAGACGCATCTGGCGGCGGACCGCACGTCCTGAACGAAGGCGACGGCCAATCAGTTCCGTCTCTTCCTCCACGCCGGCGCTTATTGGCTGATGTGGGGGCTTCGCGTCTCGATGCCGAAGCGCTCGATGTGGCGCGTCGCCCAGTTCGACACCTTGCGCCTGCGCCTCATCAAGATCGCCGCCCGCGTCGTCGAAATGAAAACGATGATCCGCGTGCACTTGCCGACCTCGTGCCCGGCGCAGGATATTCTGCGCCTCGCTTTGGAACGCATACCGCGTCTCGTCACCTGAGCGACGGGGCGCGAGGCCCCAAAACGCAAACCCATCCCACCAACCTGCAAACCCCCCTCCAACCAAAACTCAGGCTCAAAGCCCGAGCCGAACCAACACGTCCAAACTCGACCAAAATCAACCAAATGCCACGAAAGACCCGGAAGAACGGTCAGCGCGGTGCATAATGCGGGCTAGATTATCTCGCGCAGGTGAAATCGGGCGCGGACGGCGATGCGATGTGACTGCTTTCGCGATAACGGAAGCGCGACCGGGTTCTAGGCGTAAGAATGGGCATGACGATCTCCTTTGCGCTCAGCTATCGTTAAAGAGCTGCTCGCTGAGCGTGGGCTGGACGTCTGATACGAGACGGTGCGGCGCTGGGACAAGCTCAAATTCGCGCCAGCGCAAGTCTCGGCCCATGTCGGCGACACAATCGAAGTGGGTGAGCCGCGATTTCGTGGCGCATACGGCGACGACGCCCAACAAAGACTGGACGTCGCCATGCCGGCGAAGGGGACGAGTTGCGTCACGCTGCAGCATGCGGACAACGTCGACTATTTCTGTCGCTTTCACCCGAACATGAGGGGCCGAATTTCGGTGGCGCCGGAGTGAGAAAAGTTGGAGTTTCGGTTTGCGGCCACGAGTTATGTCGGGCCCTGCGTTGACCTACTTGTCGGAGAACAGTTCGCGTATCCCTGCGTCGTCGTCGCTCGGCGCGACGACGTTGCCGTCCGCTTTTGCACCGTAATTGATGCGAGTCGCAGCGGTGGCGCGGTTGTTTCCTCTCGCCGCATTCGCCATCGTCTATGGCCCGACCGAACCGGATCGGCTTGAGCGCCGCGGAGTTCGATGCAGTCCGGATTGCGAGACAAATCGACTCTCGCCAAAGAGATTTCTCGATCAGGCCGGCGATACCGCCATCTTCTCTTATCGGTCGGGAACGATCCGGCGGTGGAATTGCGCGGCTGCGGCGCTGTTCGGCTTTGCCGCCGAGGAGGCGCTCGGGCCGAGCCTCGAGCTCATCGTTCCGATCCATCTGCACACCGCACACTGACGCGGCTTCGACGCGACGATGAAGAAGGGCGCCCCGAAGCTCGAATGCGTCCGAGCATGACCCGCGCACAGCACAAGGGCGGTCGCAAACTCTACATCGAGATGACCTTCGCGCTTGTGATAGTCGGCGCGACGGGTCGGTTGCGGACCCGCGCGATGCCACTGAACGCGTCCAACGCGAGCGGGAAGGCGGGAAGTGGCGGAGGCATCGAATCTCGCCGCTTCCAGACAGCTCCTACGGATCGGCTACGAACAGCCGGAAATCCACGCTGTCGTACATGAGATCGCCGTCCCTCTCCTGGGCGACATCCCCTTATGAACGCCGATGCGGAAATCGATGCGGCGCTCGGCCGACACGCCAGCATTGCGCTCGACCATCGCATTCTGGCTTTCGACGCCGCGTTGCACGCGTTAACCACGGAGCGAACTCGACCAGCGCGCCGTCGCCCGTTCGCTTGACCACATGCCGGTTTTCATGGGCTCGCGGTCGTTTCCATTGATATGGTCTCGTTCCGCAACTTCGGGGCGCCGTGCTATGATAAATCTGCACTATTGGCCGCCGCCAAACTGACGCGTGTGGGAGGAAGCTACGAGCGACCTGATCACGCCAGACGAACTGCCCATTTGGGTCCCGGGAGAGACGACGGTGGACAGCGCCCCGCTTCGCTGGGAGGGCGTGCGGGTTCGCGGCTATCGCTATACGCCGCTAGACGTGCCTATCCCCGGCATACGCGAATACTTGATCGTCGCCTAGAAGGAGGGGCAACGACCATGAATCGGCGAAGCACGGGAGATTGGCGCAACGAGCCGGTCGCCCCGGGCTGCGTATCCCTACTCACCCATGCAGCGCAATCCCACTGGCGCTGGAGCGAAGACATCGAGGTGACGCATCTCTATTTGTCGCCCGGGACGATGGCGGAAGTCGCTGCGGAAGCCTATGAGCGTCATGTCAAGGACGTCGAATTGCGTGACGTCTTGAGAGCCGACGATCCCGTCCTCATGGGGATCGCCGCCCCTCTGGCGCGAGAGGCGCAGGAGGCCGGTCTCGGTGGCAGGCTATATGTGGCGGACATAGATACGATCGAAAGGACAGAGAGCGCCACCGAGGCGCCGTTGAAACTCGACGCCGTCGTGATCGGCGCCGGCGTCGCCGGTCTTTACCAGTTGCATCTCTTGCGCAGCCAGGGACTAGCGGTAAAGGCGTTCGACGCCGCATCCGACGTTGGGGGAACCTGGTATTGGAACCGATATCCGGGCGCGCGCTTCGATTCGGAAGGCTACATCTACCAGTATTTGTTTTCCGAAGATCTGTACAAAGGGTGGAGCTGGAGCGAGAAATTCCCCGGCCAGCCGGAAATCGAGCGCTGGATGCACTATGTCGCCGACCGGCTCGACCTGCGCAAGGACATCGTGTTCAACACGACGATCAGGAGCGCGCATTTCGACGAAGCGACCAGATCGCTGGACCATTACGACGGACAAGGGCCAGGTCATCGACACGCAGTTCCTCATTACCTGCTGCGGCATGCTGTCGGCGCCGCTCACCCCCCTTTTCCCGGGACAGGAGACGTTCAAGGGGCAGCTTGTTCTACACCGCGCGATGGCCAAAGGAGCCGGTCGACTTCGCGGCAAGCGGGTCGGGATCGTCGGCATCGGCGCGACCGGCATCCAGGTCATTCAGACCATCGCAGACAAGGTCGGTCATCTGACCGTTTTCGTCCGCACGCCGCAATACGTGCTGCCGATGAAGAATCCGAAATATACGACAGCGGAGCAGGAAGCCTACAAGTCGAAATTCGACTGGCTCACCGAGCGCCTGCCCCACACCTTCACCGGCTTCGAACACGACTTCGAGAACAGTTGGGCCGAGTGCTCGCCCGAGCGGCGGCGCGAGATCCTGGAGGAAATCTGGGAGGACGGCTCGCTCAAACTGTGGCTCGCATCGTTCGCGGAATTGTTCTTCGACGAAAGGTGAGCGAAGAGATCTCCGAATTCGTCCGCGAGAAAATGCGCGCGCGGCTGAAGGACCCTCGGCTCTGCGACATCCTGATCCCGAAAGACTACGGCTTCGGCACCCACCGCGTCCCGCTGGAAGTCAGTTTTCTGGAGGCTTTCCTCCGACCCAACGTCGAAGTCGTCAGCGTCGAGGACAACCCGATCGAGCGGGTTACGCCGAGTGGGCTGAAGCTCAAGGACGGCGCCGAGCACGCTCTTGATGTCTTGATCTTCGCGACCGGCTTCGACGCGGGAACAGGCGCGCTCACGCGCATCGACATTCGCGGACGGGACGGACGGTCGCTCAAGGAGGAGTGGGGTCGCGACATCCGCACCACCATGGGGCTGCAGCTGCACGGCTACCCGAACCTGTTCACGACTGCGGCGCCGCTCGCGCCGTCGGCCGCGCTCTGCAATATGACCACCTGCCTCCAGCAACAGGCGGAGTGGATCAGCAACTGCATCCGCCACATGCTCGAGAACAAGCTGAAGGTCTGCGAGCCGACCAAGGAGATGGAGGATCAGTGGATCGAGCACCACGAGGAGACCGCCGCTCCCACGCTCGTGGTCAAGACCAACTCCTGGTACATGGGCTCCAACGTCGAGGGCAAGCCGCGCCGCTTGCTGTCGTAATATCGGTGGCGTTGGCGCCTACCGGCAGAAATGCGACGCCGTCGCCGCCAGCGGCTATGCGGGCTTTGCGATGCGCGGAGCCGAATGTCAACATTGGAAGAAGGGCCGCACCCAAAGAAGTCCGGCGAGATCTCATCGACAACAGGCGCGCGTCAAGCCGCCGAGGTTTACTAGCAAGGAGGAAACAGCAATGGAAGACTTCAAAGCGACAGCCGACGCGACCTTGAACCGTGTCGTGACGTCCGATCCGCGTGTGCCAGGCGTCGTCGCCATGGCGACCGACCGCCAGCGCAACATCTACGAAGGCGCCGCCGGCAAGCGGCGGCTGGATCGCGATGCGGATATGACGACCGACACCGTCTTCGCGATCTTCTCGACCACCAAGGCGATCACCGGCACGGCGGCTTTGCAACTCGTCGAGGAAGGCAAACTCGACCTCGACGCGCCCGCAAAGACCTATGCGCCCGATATCGGCAAGCTTCAGGTGATCGAAGGCTTCGGCGAGAACGGAGAACCGCGTCTCCGGGCGCCGAAGCGCGACGTCACGACCCGGATGCTGCTCACGCATTCCGCCGGCATGGGGTACGATTTCTTCAACGAGAACTACAATCGCCTCGCCCAGGAGAAGGGCCAGCCGAGTGTCATCACGGGGACCAAGAAGGCCCTGATGACTCCACTGCTATTCGATCCTGGCGAAAAGTGGGAATACGGCAGCAACATGGACTGGTGCGGCCAGGTGATCGAAGCTATCGCCGGCAAGCGGCTCGGCGAGGTTTTCAAGACCCGTATCTTCGAACCCCTCGAAATGCGCGACACGACGTTCGAGTTGACCGACGCGCTGCGCCCGCGGCTGGCGGGCATGCACGCGCGCAATGCCGACGGGTCATTGGCGCCGATGGACTTCGAGCTCCCCTCCGAGCCCGAGGTGCACATGGGCGGCCACGGGCTTTACAGCACCGTCGGCGACTATATGCGGTTCATCCGCATGTGGCTGAACGACGGCGCGGGAGAGCACGGCCGTGTGCTCAGGGCGGAGACGGTGCAGATGGCGGAGAAGAACCACCTTGGCGACAAGAAGGTCACGATGCTGCCGGGCGTCATCCCGTCGTTGTCCAACGACGCAGAGTTCTTCCCCGGATTGTCGAAGTCCTGGGCGTTGACGTTCATGGTCAACGACGAGGAAGCCCCCACCGGACGGCCCGCTGGCGCCCTCGGCTGGGCCGGATTGGCCAATCTCTTCTACTGGATCGACCGCAAAAACGGCTTCGGCGGCTTCTGGGCGACGCAGATTCTGCCCTTCGGGGATCCCGTGTCGTTCGTTGGTTATCTGGATTTTGAGACCGCCCTCTACAGTAGCTTGCCCCGGAGGCAGGCGGCCTGACGTCCGGGACCGTTCGACCGCCGCGGCAAGTGGCGGTCGAACTAGTTCAATCCGAGGGGAGTCTATTGGCGTCCGCCTGCCATCCGACGGCAGGTTGATGCTACCTGAGTGAACAGCCTTCTCAATAACCGCCTCCTGCAGCAGGAGTCCGCAGCTGATCGAGGTAGTCAGCCCACCACTGCATCATCGACACTCGTTCGTCCCAGTGTTCGCCACGGGCATAGGCCGCTCGAACACTATTTCCTTCGATGTGTGCCAGCTGACGCTCAACAGCGTCCGGATGCCACTTCCCAGATTCGTTCAGTAGGCTCGATGCTGTGGCGCGAAAGCCGTGCCCCGTTGCTTCCTCCTTTGTATATCCGAGTCGCCTGAGGGCGGCATTCAGGGTGCCATCAGAAATCGGACGGGAAGGCGAACGAACGCTAGGGAACAGGAAATTGCCATTTGAGATCAGACGGAGCAAGCCGAGCAATTCAACAGCTTGGCGAGGCAGCGGTATTCGGTGAGGCCGACGCATCTTCATGCGGGATGCGGGGATGGTCCAAAGCGCTCGCTGAAGGTCGAACTCTGGCCACTGGGCCAATCGCAGTTCACCCGGTCGGGGAAACAGAAGCGTGAGCAATTGCAGCGCGATCCTCGTGCTGGGCTGCCCGTCGAATGCGTCGATGGCGCGAAGCAAAGCGCCAAACCTCTGTGGGTCAGTAATCGCTGCACGCGGCGAGGACTTGACCTGCGCCAGAGCGCCCCGCAGGGAATAGGTCGGATCGGTTTCGGCACGGGCGGTGGCGATCGCGTACCTAAACACGCTTCCGATCGTAGATCGGAGTCGACGGGCAAATTCATATCTCCCGCGTGCTTCAAGGGTCTGCAAAACCTTTAATATAGCCGAAGCTGCAATCTGACCGAGGGGCTCGTCTCCAAACGCCGCATTGGCGAAACTTAGGCGACGCCCAAGAATTATTGCTCCACGTTCGGACGTCTGGGCGAGATGCTGTAGTTCCATTCTGGATGAAAGGAATCGCGTTTTATGTTGAGTGTCGCCATTTGCTCGTCGGAGATCTTGATGCCCTTGGGATAGGGGTTGGGATCAAGTTCGCAGCGGATTTTGAGACCGGTTTTCGTCGTGGTGTTTGCGATCAGTTCGATGGCCACGAGGAGGCTGACGAGAGGCATGGCGCGCCAGTTCTGCGTGATGTGGCAGAACATGCGGTGCTCGATCTTGTTCCACTTCGAGGTCCCCGGCGGATAATGGCAGACCTGGATGATCAGGCCGGTCTCGTCGGCGAGTTGTTGCAGCGCCACCTTCCATAGCCGTAGGCGCGAGCCGTTGGAGCCTCCGCCATCGGCGGTGATCATGAGACGCGTCATCGAGGGATAACGCTCCCGGCCCATCCGATCGAGCCAGAGGCGAACGCCATTTACGGCGAATTGCCCGGTATCATGGTCGATTCCGAGGCTGACGTAGCCGAGATTGGCGCCGGTGTCGTAGATTCCGTAGGGGATGAACTTGCCCAGTTCCTTGTCCTCGAAATCGTGGGTGTTGACCTCGATCGGCTGGCCTTGCGGCCCATAGTCGCTGCCGCCGTTCTTGAATTCGCCGAGCAATTCCTTCTTCTTCGCATCGATCGATATCACCGGCTGATCGGCCGCCTGAAACGCCTCGGCCTTGGCGTTGATATATTCGAACTGAGCGTCGCGATCGGGATGTTTGCCGCCTTCCTTGGTCTTGCGGTTGCAGTGGCGGCAATATTTCAGTTCCTCCAAGAGTTTGGGAATGGTCGAGGAGCTCACCTTGTGACCCATCGCCCGAAGCGCCCTCGCCAGCTTGTCGTGGCTCTTGGAGACCCATCGCAACGGCCGCATCGGATCGCCCATCGTCGCGGGCTCGAGCAATCGTTGCAAGTCCTCCAGAAGCGTCGGGTCCCTCGACGTCAACCGAGGGCTCCCCCCGCCCTTGCGACGCACCTTCCCGGTCAGAGAGCCGGGGTCCCGCAGGTCCTTCAGACCGCGTCCGATCGTGCTTCGGGCGACCTTCGTCGCACGCGCGGCCGCCGCGATCCCGCCGTAGCCGGCCGCCTTCGCCTCGGCGGCGGCGCTCAACCGTCGGCCTCGCTCGTCAAGCGAGGAACGAAGCGCTTCAAATCGGATACGCAGGGGCGATTCACCTCATCATCGCCACGATATAGACGCCGATCTCGAAGACAGGAAATCCCCCGAAACAGCCGATGCCGGCAAAATCCCAAACCCGATTCACCTGTTTCTGGCCGTCGCCTTAGCAGCCACTCGATCTTTGCAATGGTCGCCTCCGACCGGTTCTCGCGCCGCAATTTTGTAATATACTCATCGGCAACGCCATGAAAGGTCGGTGCGCCAGCCTGAGCTTCGGCCTTGCGCTTTTTTTCGGCCGTCGGGTCAAGGCCGTCCGCCAGCAGGCGCCTTGCGTCCTCTCGCGCCTGACGGGCCCGCGCCAATGGAATTGTAGGGTAGACCCCGATCGCGAGCAGCTTCTGTTTACCGCCGAAGCGGTAGGCGAACCGCCATAACTTGGCTCCGGTTGGCTGCAGCCAGAGCTGTAGTCCACCACCATCCGTCAGCTTCTGGAGCTTTGATCGGGCTTGGGCCGACCGACATCTCGCGTCCGTTAAGGGCATCGCGTCGTCCTCCTTAGAGGCACGATACCAACAAAGGCGGACGATACCAACAGGGATACCAGCAAACAAACGCAGATGCCGGGGGCGCGACAGGGTATCCGAAACCATTCCAGAGCACGCGGAATGCCAAAACTTCGCGGACAATCATAATGTTACGGGTGGCAATAGCGTAGTCGAGGCGGTGAAAACATGCTGAGGAAAAGAGTAAGTGGTGCCCAGGGGCGGAATCGAACCACCGACACTGCGATTTTCAGTCGCATGCTCTACCAACTGAGCTACCTGGGCTCCGATGCGGCGTCGCCGGCCCGCGTGCGGATCGCGGGGCTTATAGGCGCCGGGCGGCGGGTTGTCCAGAGCGGGCGCGTCGCGAATTCGTGTCAGCGCGCCGTTGGCGTTGGACAGGGCGCCGCCATGAATCCGCCGCACTCGGCCCGACATACCGGAGGCGGCGAATCCCGTTTTCACGAAGTTGGCCCATGCCCGTCGTCGTTCGCATCTGCGCTGTCTCGGCCGCCGGCGCCGCGGCGCTCTTTCTGCAATCGGCTTCCACTTTCGCCGCCGATCTGCCCAATGCGCCTTCGAGCTATCCGGCGCTGACGACGAACCCGGGCGAGCCGGCGTGGGATCCCTGGTCGGGGCTTTACGTCGGCACGGGGATCTCGGCGTGGGGCGGCAGGGGAGTCAAGGGCGGGGTCGGCGGCGAGGGCTATCTCGGCTACGACCACGCCTTCGACAACGGCGTCGTCGTCGGGGTCAGGGCGTCGAGCGGTTACGAGCCCTTCCTGTGGACCGCGCCGAACGGCTTCTCGCAATTCACCGGGACCGCCTATGCCGGCGGTTCGGCGGTCGTCGGCTATCAGATGGGGCAGATCACCCCCTTCGTGATCGCCGGCGTCGACCTCGCCCGTCCGACCCATTTCGGCTCCTTCAGTCCGCTCGACAACGTCAACGCCGTCTTCTCGGGGCCGGGCGCCGCCCAGGCGGTCGGCACGCTGGGCGTCGGCGTCAACTACCGCGTCAACAACAATTTCAGCTTCGGCGTCGAGGCGATCGTGCACACGAATTCGCTGGGCCCCTCGGGCTGGCCCTATTAGGCGGGCCAGGTTGCTTTCGCCCGGACCCCGGGTTAGGCCCCTTGCGCGGGCAAGACCTCCGTCTTCGAATGATCCCCATGCATGAATTGTCACGCCGCGCGCTGCTTGCCAGCGTTGTCGTCGCCTCGGGCGTTCGCTTCATCGCCCGTGCGGCCGCCCAGAACGACGCGCAGCAAGGCGGGCCCGGCGGCGCGCCGCCGTTCGGCTATCAGGACGTCGTCAAGCGGGCGCGCGATCTCGCGGCGGCGCCCTACGACGCGACCATTCCGCCGCTGCCGGACGGCCTCGCCAACCTCGACTTCGACGCCTGGCGGGACATCCGCTTCAAGTCGGACAAGCCTTTGCTCGGCCAGCAGGTCAACGCCAACTTCCGCCTCGAGCTGTTTCATCTCGGCCATCTCTACAAGCGGCCGGTCGTCATCAACGTGTTGCGCGACGGCATTCCCGCGCCGATCCCCTATGCGCCGAACCTGTTCGACTACGGGCGGACCAAGGTCGAGGGAAACCTGCCGGTCAACCTCGGCTTCGCCGGCTTCCGCCTGCGCTTTCCCGTCAACGTCCCGCATGTGTGGGACGAGGTCGTGTCGTTCCTCGGCGCGAGCTATTTCCGCTTTCTCGGCCGCGGGCAGCGCTATGGCCTGTCGGCGCGCGGGCTCGCGATCGGCGCAGGCCCCGGGCTCAACGAGGAGTTCCCTTTCTTTCGCGAATTCTGGATCGAGACCCCGGACCCGGCGGCCGATCACATCGTCATCTACGCGCTGCTCGACGGCGAGTCGGCGACGGGCGCCTTCCGCTTCGACCTCGTGCCCGGCCAGGAAACCTATATCGAGACGAGCGTCACGCTGTTCACCCGCAAGGCCGTTCCGGCGCTGGGGCTTGCGCCCCTGTCCTCGATGTTTTTCGTCGGCAAGAACGACCATCGCTTCGCCGACGACTTCCGCGGCGAATTGCACGATTCCGACGGCCTCCTCATGCATACCGGGGCCGGCGAATGGATCTGGCGCCCGCTGAGCAATCCGGTCGCGCCGGCGGTCTCGGCGTTCCTCGATCAGAATCCGCGCGGCTTCGGGCTCCTGCAGCGCGACCGCAACTTCTCCAGCTATGAGGATCTCGAACTCGCCTACGAGCTGAGGCCGAGCTACTGGATCGAGCCGCGCGAGGGCTGGGGCGAGGGCAGGGTGGAGCTTGTCGAACTGCCGACCAGCGACGAGACCAACGACAACATCGTCGCCGCCTGGGCGCTGAAGAGCGGGCTCGAGGCGGCAAAGTCGCTGACCTACGGCTATCGCATCACCGCGCTGACGCTGGATCAGGCGCTGACCCCCGCCGGTCGCGCGGTCGGCACCTTCCGGGTGGCGCCGCGGGCGCTCGGCGCGGCGGAATCGCCCCCGCCCGGCGCAACCCGGTTCCTGATCGACTTTTCCGGCGGCGACCTCGCCTACTACATGAGCGACCCCTCGATGGTCGAGACGATCGCTACGGCCTCGAACGGCCGGATTCTCCGCACCTTTCTCACCCCCAACACCCATATCCGAGGCTTTCGCGCCGGGGCTGACGTTTCGGTCGCGCCGGGGCAGAGCACGGATCTGCGCGTCTTCCTGCGCGCCGGGACCAGGGCGCTGACCGAGACCTGGACGTTTCCCTGGCGCGGGTGAAACCGAAGCGCGGCCAACTCCCTTCCTCGATGGTCTTGCGCTCGTTCCTTGCGCATCCGAAAGGGAACACGGCAGGGTTGCAGATGTGCGGCGGAAGCGGCGCAACAAAGCAGAAGTTTGGCGGGCCCCATCACGACGGCCGAGCGCAGCGTGTGGTAACGCCGGCTCACATCCGCAAAGCGGTCTCGGGGAAGAGGTGGAGGAAAACGTGGCAAGCGGTTTGTATCTATTGGGGGATGGCCAAGTGCTGGTCGCCTACGGCGAGCGGCGAGTTCCGATTTCCCGGGCGCAGTACAGGGCAAACGGCTATCGGCCGCTGGTTGAGAAGCTGCCGGCCGAAGCCCCGTGCCGGGCAGGCAAGAAGCTGGTCCAGGGCGAGGCCCTGAAAGGGGGCGCCGCTCTGCCGGCCTGATCGGAGCCCGCCGAGCGCCGTCGCTCCTGCCGTGCGCAAAAGCCTATGCCGGCTCGCGCGGCCGATTGTCGCTGCGGGCCGCGGTTGGCGAATGGCCGGTCCACCGCTTGAAGGCATGGCTGAACGAGGTCGGACTCTCGTAGCCCAATTGCCACGCGGCCTGCGCGACGGTGATTCCCTCTTCCTTGAGGTACTGATGGGCAAGGCTGCATCGCAATTGATCAACGATCTCGACGAAGGTGGCGCCTTCGGCGGATAGCCGGCGCGACAGCGTTCTGGCGCTGAGAGCCAGCGCCTTGGCGACGGTTTCCATCCGAGCCTGGCCGAGCGGCAACAGGCGCTGGACCTCGTTCTCAACCGAAGCGCGAACCGAACCGATCGGCCTGCCGCGCGCCTTTGCCGCCTCCTCGCCCAAGGGCCGCAGCAACTTCATGAGGTGAGGGTCTTTGGTGATGAGCGGGAGGGCGAGCGTGTCGGCGGAAAACACCAGGCGGCCGAACGGCGCGCCGAACTCGACCGGGCAGCCGTAGAAGCGTCGGAACTGGGGCAGGTCGACATTGCGAAAATGCGGGCACGCGACCTGGATTGGCCGGACGTCGTGGCCGGTCATTGCGCGGCAAGCCTTGATGATCATCCCGACCCAGAACTCGGTATTTTGCCTGACGCGCTGCTGCGATACGCCGACGAAACTGAACTCCGCGATAACGCTGTCCGGCTGGCGGACCAGCCTCAATCGCAAGCTTTCGTTGACCAGGCGGGAATAGCGCAGAAAAATCGGCAGGGTCTCGCGGAGATTTTCGGCGGCCGACGCGATGTAGAACAGCAGTCCGGACTCGCGCGGATTCGCTTGCTCGGCGAGGTGAAGCCCGAAAGACGGATCGCCGGTCGCCTCGGCGGCGAATTCGAGAAATTCGCCCTGGTTGGCTGCCGGAACGCGGACCTCCGGATCGTCGAAGTCGTATTCGGACAGGCCTGCTCGATCCAGCAGCGGTTTGGCGGCGATGTTCCGTTTCCGAAGAGCCGCGATGGCGCAATTGATGGCGAAACCTGTCACTGTCGGCGCGCGACGCATGCTTCGCTGGATCACAGCCTCCCCTCCAACGCGTCGGTAGTTAACCCCGGTTCCGCGCAGAAATGCAAGATCCGCGATGGGAAATGGGGAATTTACCGATTCCGCGCCGTCAGGCTCAGCGATCGTTGCGTCTAACTGGGCCCGCTAATCGCCGCCGCTCGACGCCGAAGCGCGGACCGACCCGCCTGCCTTCATGCGAAACGTCGCCGCGAGCGTTCACGCGACTTCAGCGCCTCCGTCTCGCGGTCGCGCGGCGGAGCCGCGCTGCGCAGGGAAAAGATCAGCTTGCGGGCCGCCTCTGCAACCTCATCGACCGCGCGCCCGAAAGCTTCGTCGTTGGCCTGCGAGGGTCTCGAGAAACCGCTCACCTTGCGCACGAACTGCAGCGCCGAAGCCCGGATCTCCTCTTCGCTCGCCGGAGGGTCGAAGTTGAACAGCGGACGAATGTTGCGGCACATGACGACCTCGCGCGAAGGTTCCGAAAGTGAGGCTATTGGGTCAGTTCGAAGCGCGCCGTGACGGAGACGGTCAGGCGATCCTGGCCCGCCTCGATCGGCGTCGGGGGCGCTGCGGCGCTCTGAGCGTAGGCGCGCGCGGCGAATTGCCCAGGCTGCGCGCCGCTCTGTTCGCTGAGGCGCATCAGCCGGCCGAGCTTGGCGCCGCCGGCGCTGGCGTAAATTTCGGCCTTGCGCTTCGCATCGGCGACCGCCAGAGGCCGCGCCTGGTCGAGCAGCACGCTCGGGTCGTTCTCGCCATAGGCGACGCCGTACACCGCATTGGCGCCGGCGCCGACCGCCTTGTCGATCAACCCGCCGAGGCGGGCAATGTCGCGCGCCGTCACCGTCACCATGTCGCTGACGCTGTATCCGATGATCGTTTGCTCGGCCGCAACGCCGGTCCGGGGATTGGAGTATTGCGGCGTGATCGAGAGGCTCGAGGTTTGAATGTCGGGGGCGGCGACGCCCTCGCCCTTGATCACCGAGATGAGCGCGTTCACCGCCTTGGCGTTGGCCGCCGCCGCCTCGCGCGCGTCCTTGCCGGTCGTCGTCACGCCGAGCGTCACTCTGGCGAAATCGGGCGCAACGTCCGCAATCGCTTCGCCGCTGACCTCGACCCAGCGCGGCTCATTGAGGTCCGTCGGAGGCGTCGCGGAGCTTTGCGCCCAGGCGCCGGCCGGCGCAAGGATGAACCCGACGATGCACAGAAGCGCCAGACCGCGCATGATTCTCTCCCTGTCGTCGTCGCCCTTTCGAGGTGATATGCCGGCGGCGGCGCGCCAACGATCCGCTCAACCCACCGCCTTCGTCTCCGATCCGCGAACCCGGTAGCGGAAGTCGCAATGGCTCGCGCCACCCATGATCGTCTGCGTCCGGGTCAGCGTTATGCGCGGATCATAGCCTTCGCAGAAGGCGCCGTCGCGATTGCAGGAGAGAAGGTCGCCGATCTCGCCGAGACCCATCGCCCGATAGGTTTCGGCGTAGCGGCAGCGCTTGACGTTGAAGTCGAAAACGCCCGGTCGATCGGCGATGACCTCGATCGTCAGGGCGTCGTCCTTGGTCCAGAGATTCTGGATCGACTTGAAGCTTTCCAGGTCCGCGCCGCCGGGCGCGCGCTCCGCCATCTCGGCCCCGGCCGCGATCGCCGCACGGCGGATGGCGTTGCGCAGAACTTCCCGCGCCCGCTCCTCGCCGAACGCCTTCACCATCTCCTCGTAGATCGGCGCGATGACCGCCGCCTCGATTTTGCGGCGCGCAAGAATGCCGAGATCGCCGGTCGTCCGTTCCTCGTCCATTCGGGTCCTCGGTTCTGGCATGACGCTGGGCGCGCACTTTAACGCCTACCGCCCTCGCCTTGAAGGAGCGGCGCCGCGAAGGCGACGCATCTCGAAGCCTCCTGAGCTCGGCAATGTCCGCCGGCAATTAGCGACTATTTGCTTCCCTCAAGGCGGACTTTTGGAATTTCCATGTCGCTATGCTGGGTCCGGCGCTCCCAAGCCTTATTCCAAACGTTATCCCTGTTCTCGTCGAAGACAAGATTTGGGTCGGCCTCGGCGATCCCCCAGGCGTGCTCTTCGATCTCATGTTCGAGCTGGCCCGGTCCCCAGCCAGCGTAGCCGAAGGCGACAAGGACCTTTGCTGGCCCTCGGTTGGCGCCGATGTCCTCCAAGATCGCGATGCTTGACGTGATCGAAAGGCGATCCGTGATGGGGGTGGTCTCGGGCCGACGGTATTCGGGGCTGTGGACCACGAAGCCGACTTCCGGCTGGACCGGCCCGCCGAAAAAGACGCGCACGCTGCCCGAAATATCGCCGTCCTTTTGGCCGAGCGCCTTGAAAATACTGGCGAGCGGTTGCTCTCCGATCGGCTTGTTGATGACGACCCCGATGGCGCCGCCGGGACCGTCTTCGACGATCAAGATGACCGTGCGCTCGAAGCGCGGGTCGCCTATCCAGGGCGCGGCGACCAGCAATTGGCCGGCGAGCGAGGGTTGAGCGGGCGCTTCGTCCGGTCCCGGCAACGCCGCCCTGAGGAGGGCCGTCTGCAGGACGAACGCCGCGACGATAAAGCCGAGTCGACGCAACCCGATCGCGGACATGTCTCACCTGCGCGTCTGCGGGGCGGATTCAAGAATAGCACGCGCGCGACGCTCCCCAAAGGAACGTTGTTTGCGGAGACGGTTCGCAGCCGGTTTCAGGGTCGCTCGTTGCGCGCTGCTTCCGTTGAGCCTTTCCCGGTCTGCCTCCGAGGGCCCGCGATCCTATGGCTATCGCGACCATTTCCAAGATCCTGCGCGCGCGGCTAAGCTCGGTTGAACGCCGGACTATGGGCCGGAGGTCGGATCGGGAGACGAATTGCGATGTCAAGAGCCTCAGCCGCCGTTGCCGCCTTCTCGAGAGACGGCCGAAGGGGGATCTCGTCGTCCGGAGAGGCAGATCGGCTCTAAACGGATCCGCAATGTCCGCGACTTTGTCGAGCGGCGACGCCGTTACGGCGCAGGGTAGGGCGCCGGTCGGGCTCGCGTCCGCCACGAAGCGGTTTGGCGGCGTGATCGCGATTCGCGACGTGACTTTCGATCTCGTTTCGGGAGAGGTTCTCGCGCTGCTCGGCGAGAATGGCGCGGGCAAGAGCACTTGCGTCAAGCTGCTCGCGGGAGTGCACCGACCCGACGCTGGAGCCGTTTTGATCGACGGGGGCCCCGCGGAGAGCTGGTCGCCGCTTGAAGCCTCCCGTGCCGGCATTGCCGTCATGCACCAACATCCGGGCCTCTTCGGTGATCTCAGCGTCTACGAAAACATCTTTCTGGGCCACATGCCGAGGAATTGGCTTGGGGGCGTGGATGACGACCGCATGCGTCGGCGAACGTCCGAACTCCTTGACGTCGTTGGCTTGGCTTGCCGCCCGGAACGTCTGCTGAAGGAACTGAGAACGTCGGAGCAGCAGCTGGTCGAGATCGTACGCGCGCTTTCCGTCGACGCCCGGGTCCTGATCATGGATGAACCCACCGCCGCGCTATCGCAGCGCGAGGTCTCGCGACTGTTTGGGGTGGTGTCCGGCCTTCGGACCCACGGCGTCGCGATGATGTTCATCAGCCACCGCATGGAGGAGATTTATCGCGTCGCAGACCGCATCGCCGTGTTGCGAGACGGACGGTTGATCGGCGCCGGACCGACCGGAGAGATCGACCGCGATGAAGCCGTGCAGATGATGGTTGGCCGACCCTTGAGCACGATCTATCCGCAATGGCGATCCTCGCCCGGACCGGTCGTGCTCGAGGCCACCGGCCTTTCGCGTGACGGCGCCTTCGCCGACATTTCCTTCGCCGTGCACGCAGGCGAGGTGGTCGGCTTGGGCGGCCTAGTCGGAAGCGGGCGCACCGAAGTGGCGCGCGTATTGTTCGGTATCGACCGGCCGACCGCCGGCGAGATCAAGCTCGGCGGCGAGCCGACAACCTTCTCAGACCCTTGCGAAGCAATGGCGCGGGGAATCGCCTATGTCTCGGAGGACCGGCTCGGCCAAAGCCTCGTCATGGATTTCCCGATCCTCGCCAATGCCTCGCTGCCAACGATCGACAGGGCGACCTTTGCTGGTTTGGTTCGGCGACGAAGCGAGCTCGCGCTGGTCGAACCGCACCTGCAGAGATTGCGGCTGAAGTTCCGTAGTTTCGATCAGACTGTGAAGACGCTTTCGGGGGGCAATCAACAGAAGGTCGTGCTGTCCAAATGGCTCGCCGCCAATCCGCGGCTGATGATTTTTGACGAGCCGACTCAGGGCGTTGACGTCCAGAGCAAGGCCGAGGTCCATGCGATGATCGCCGAACTCGCCGCGCAGGGACTTGCAATCATTCTGATTTCATCGGAACTGCCCGAGCTGATCGGGATGTGCGACCGGATCGTCGTCCTGCGCGAGGGGCGCCAGACCGCGACTTTCGCGCGAGCCGAGGCGGACGCTGAACGGATCATCCGCGCAGCGATGGATGTGGACACCGACGTCGACCCGATGCGAGAAGGCCGTCGCCACGAGTTTGCGGCGGACGAGAGCAATCGTGTCGTCTCCATCGCCCGTCGCGGCGTCGCGCAGCGCGAGTTCGGCCTCGTCTGCGCCATGGCCGCCGTCGTGATTCCGGTGACTATGATAAATCCGCGGATGATCGGCAGCGAAAACCTGACGGCAATCGCCATGGACGCCGCGCTTCTGATGATCGTGGCGGTCGGGCAGATGCTGGTGATGCTGACCCGCAACATCGATTTGTCCGTCGCATCCGTCATCGGGCTTTCCGCCTACGGCGCGGCAAGCTTCATGCACAGTTATCCGGCCAGCCCCATCCTCATGGGCGTCGGAGTCGCCAGCCTGGTCGGGCTCGGCTGCGGGCTTCTGAACGGGCTGGTCGTGACGCTGGGCGGCGTCCCCTCCATTGTCGTGACCTTGGGATCGCTTGCGGTCTTTCGCGGCCTTGTCAGTCTCTGGGCCGGTGGGCGGCAGATCAGCGCCGATCAAGTGCCGCAAGCGTGGCTTGACATGACCGGCGCCCGCGTCCTCGGCGTCCCGGCCGTTGTCCTGATCGCGTTCGCGGCGCTCGTTGCGATCAGCGCGATTCTTCGCCGCTTCGCGATCGGCCGGGAGATTTACGCGATCGGCTCGAACCCCGACGGCGCAGCCCTGATCGGCATACGCACGACCCTTCTGGTGCTCGGGGTTTTCGCGGCCGCCGGTTTGCTCGCCGGATTCGACGGGGCGCTTTGGGCCTCACGCTATGCGACGATCGACGCCCGGGTCGCCATGGGTTTCGAGCTGACTGTTATCGCGTCGGTGGTGGTCGGAGGCGTGGCGATCCGCGGCGGCGCCGGCTCGGTGTTTGGCGTCGCGCTCGGGGCGCTCACCCTGCTCGTCATCCAGAACGGCCTGACGCTGGTGCGGGTCGATCCGCTCTGGCTGCAGGGCGTCTACGGCTTGGTGATCCTTGTGGCGGTCGCAATCGACACCGTGGTCGGACGCCGAAGCCGGGCAGGATGGCGCCGATGAATCGCGGCCTCATGAAGCGCCTTGCGAACTGGGACGCTTTTCTCGCCGTACTGACCGCGGCGACGCTCACCTACGCGGCCATCGCAGTCCCGAATTTCGCGACGGCCTTCAATATTTCGCAGGCTATCGCCGGCGTGTCCGAACGGGCGCTGATTGTTTTGCCGATGGTGCTGCTGATCATTGCGCGCGAGATCGACCTGTCGGTCGCCAGCATGCTGGCGTTGAGCAGCGTCGTGTTCGGCGTCGCCGTCCAGGCGGGGGCCCCCATCTCGCTCGCCATCCTCGCCGCCTTGATGACCGGGCTCATGGGCGGCGCGCTGAACGGCGCCCTCGTAACAATGCTCGGCCTGCCGTCACTGGTCGTGACGCTCGGTACGCTCGCGATGTTTCGCGGCGTCGGCTACATCATCCTCGGCTCCGGATCGGTGAACGAATTTCCCGACGCCTTCACCGATTTCGGCATCAACACAGTGGGCGGATCGGTCCTCCCGTGGACGATTGCTCCATTTCTGGTCCTCGCGCCGATTTTCGCCCTCTTGTTGCAAAAGGGCGCGATCGGCCGGCGCATATACGCCATCGGCGGGAATCCCGAGGTCGCTCGGTACGCGGGTGTCCGAGTGAACCGCATACGGCTGGCGTTGTTCGCCACTAGCGGGGTGGTCTCGGCGCTTGCCGGAGTCGTGTTCACGGCGCGGCTCGCCAATGCGCGGGCGGACAACGCGGTCGGCCTCGAACTTGACGTGATCACCATCGTGCTGCTCGGGGGCGTCAGCGTGTTCGGCGGCAGGGGCCATCTGACAGGCGTATTCTTTGCCCTTGTGTTGATCGCGGCGCTGCGCAACATCCTCGCATTGCTGCAGATCGGTGGTGACGCGCAAGGTACGGTGATCGGGCTGCTTCTGATCGGATCGTTGCTCCTCAGCACCGTGACGCAACGGCTCTTCGCATCGGCGAGCGCCTTTCTGGCTTCGCCCAACTCTGGCGGCTCCAACCCGGGCAATCCGCCGGAGACCAAATCCAGCCCGACTATCGGCGCCTAGACGGCGAAAATCGGAGGAGACGAAATCATGACAGCTTCTAACCTTTTTGCGGCCCTGTTTGTAGGAATCGCGCTCGCGGCTTCTCCGGTTCTGGCGGCCGACCCGGTTACGATCGGTTTCCTTCCCAAACTCGACACCGATCCCTATTTCCAGGTCGCAAAGACGGGCGCTGAAGAAGCCCAGAAGGAGATCGGCGGCAAGGTTGTCCAGGAAGCGCCCTCGCAGGCAACCGCGGAGGCACAGATCCCATTCATCAACACTCTCGTCTCGCAGAAAGTGGGCGTGATCGCCATCGCCGGCAATGACGCCAATGCGGTGGCGCCCGCCCTGAAGCGCGCGGCTCAGCAGGGCGTGAAGGTCGTGTCCTACGATTCCGACGTCGCGCCCTCGGCGCGCACGCTGTTCTTCAACCAGGCGAAGGGCGACAGTCTGGCCGAGATGATGATCGAAAGCATGGGACAGATGATCGGCTACGAGGGCGACTTCGCGATCCTCTCCTCGACGCCGACCGCGACCAACCAGAACGCCTGGATTGCCTTCATGAAGGAGAAGCTGAAGGAGCCGAAATTCGCCAAGATGCACCTTGTCCAGATCGCCTACGGGCAAGAGAGCGAACAGGTCAATCAGCAGCAGGCGCTGGCGCTCGTCCAAGCATTCCCCAACCTTAAGGGCATCATCATCCCGGCGGGCATTGGACTCCCGGCCGCGGCCCGGGCGCTCGAACAAGCGGGCAGCCTCGGCAAGATCAAGCTGACCGGCCTCGCCCCGGCGACGCTGATCAAGAAATACATTCAGAATGGATCCGTTCAGGACATCTGGTGGAACGTAAAGGACCTTGGCTACCTCACCTATTATGGCGCGGAAGCGCTCGCCGAGGGCAAGATCACCGGTAAGGAAGGCGACAAATTCACGGCGGGTCGTCTTGGCGACTATACGGTCGGCGCCAAGGGCGAAGTGGTTCTCGGGCCAGCCAAGATTGTCACCCCCGCAAACGTGGATGAGTTCAAATTCTGAAACTTCGACGCGGCGGCCGAATGCCGCTGCGTCTCCGCAATTCCACGAGCGCTCGCAAGTCGCGCCTGCAGCGGAGCTGCGCGAATTGATCAGGCGGCGCCAATCGGCGACGTCGACGTCGTCACCTGGCTCGATCGCGCAGCTCGACGCACGCCGCCAAGTCGCCGTCCTCGTCGCATGGTCGGGAGCGGCACGATCGCCGAGGCGTCTCAAACCCTCACCGTCCGTCCCGGCGGTTTTCGATCAGGGCGCGAAGCGCAGAAGCGCCCGCCGCGGCGGCCGCGCGACGAACCGCGGAGCCTTAAGAGTCAGACTTAGCCAATCGGCTCCATCCCGGTAAGCCGCAGCGCATTCGCCCGCACCTGGCGGTGCGCAGGCGCCAGCGCGGCTTCCGTTACGTCGACCAGCGCGTGCGAAACGTGATGCGGCGAGGACACGCCGCTGAAGGCCGCGTTGATGAGGAACGATCCCCAAGCCATCTGCGCGGCCAAGGCGCCATCGACGGCAGCAACGATTTTCTCCTGCGCCATCAGGCCGATTTCCCGCGCGCCCTGGCCTGTGGGATCGAACCCCGCCACCATCAATCCCGGCGTCCGCGCGGCGATCGTGACAATTGCGTCGAGCCCCGCCTGCGCGGTTTTGCGTGCAAAATTCACCGAGCGATCGGCCAAGTCGTTCATCGCGCAAATCCTTTGAAACACGAGTTCCAATAGTGAGGTCCTGAAAGAGAAACACACACAAACATTGTTGCAATCGGGGTTATCGGTCTGATCATGTTCGTCTTCTTTGGAGTGAGACGGCCGCCTCCACGGCGCCGACACCGGGCCGGCGGAGGTGGTCGACTGCAAGCGAGCATCAAGTGAGGCCACCCTAAACGCCGACGCGACCTCGAGAACAGGCTCGGAAACTACTCAGTGCGCCCTCGCGAGGATCGCCGTCGAAAGGGCGCTCGGCGGCGCTTGGGCGACCGAACGCTTCAGCCAGCCTGGGTAGTTTCCGAGGGCGCCGGCGAAATCGCTCGTGAGATAAACTGAGAACCGGTGACCATATCTCTTTCGAGCCGCGTGTGGGCAATCGCCGATGTGGTCCGGCCGCCTCGTCGGGCAGTTAACGTCTCGTTAAAGGACGTCGCGGAGGCGCGTTCGATAGCTGATTGAGCCGTGCGCCAGCGGCGAGCAAGGCGCCGAGATACGCCGAGATACGCGACCGACTGGACAGATCCGCCTATCCTTGCCATCGCCGCCGCTTTGCCCCAAAACCTTAAGCCAAAGCGGGATCGGGGACCAGGTGCGCAACAATTCCATCGTTCAGGTCGGCCGGGGGCCGCAGGCGGCGAAATTTGGCGCAAAACTGCCGCTCGCCGTCATCGCCGGCCCCTGCCAGATGGAGAGCCGGGCGCATGCGCTCGAAACGGCGGCGGCGCTGAAGGAGATTGCGGCGCGGCGGGCAATCGGGCTCGTCTACAAAACCTCGTTCGACAAGGCCAACCGGACGTCCGGCTCCGGCGCGCGCGGCCTCGGCCTCGAGGCGGCGCTGAAAATCTTCGCCGAAATCCGGGAGACGCTTGGCCTGCCGGTCCTCACCGATGTGCACGAGAGCGGACAATGCGCGCGCGTCGCTGAGGCGGTCGATGTTCTGCAGATTCCCGCCTTTCTCTGCCGCCAGACCGATCTTCTGATCGCCGCGGCGCGAACCGGGCGGGCGGTCAATGTCAAGAAGGGGCAGTTCCTCGCGCCGTGGGACATGAAGAACGTGGTCGCAAAGCTCGACGCTGGCGGCGCGGCGGACATTCTGGTGACCGAGCGCGGCGTGAGCTTCGGCTACAATACGCTGGTTTCGGATATGCGCGCGCTGCCGATCCTGGCTCGCGAGACCGGCGCGCCGGTCATTTTCGACGCGACCCATTCGGTGCAGCAGCCGGGCGGGCAGGGGACTTCGTCAGGCGGCCAGCGCGAGTTCGTGCCCGTTCTGGCGCGGGCGGCGGTGGCGGTCGGCGTCGCCGGATTGTTCATCGAGACCCACCCGGACCCCGACCATGCGCCCTCCGACGGGCCGAACATGGTGCCGCTCAGGGATTTCGAGGCGCTGATCGCGGAACTGCAGGATTTCGACCGGCTCGCCAAGCGGCTGTAGCCGCGCGCCCCCTCCACCACGCCATAAAACGTCGTTTACGACGCCCCCTCCACCACGCTTCGCGTGGTCCCACTCCACCACGCTTCGCGTGGTCCCCCTCCCCCGCGCTCTGCGAGCGCAAGGGAGGATAAGGCGGCGCCGTTGTTTTCCTCACCCGCGCAGCGGGGGAGGGGGACCGCCCGAAGGGCGGTGGAGGGGCTCAGCCGCAGCCGCACGTCAGCCCAAGAAGAGCCTGTCATACGGCAGTCGCGTGCGGGAGATATTTCGTACACGAGGGCGCCAGCAATTCCCATCATGGACAAGTATCTGTTCAGCTATGCCACCGCGAGCGATCCGCCGCTGAAGCGCGGCATCATCCGCCTCGTCGAAAAGGCGACCGGCCAGCCGAGGCTGAAGCGGATGTATGTCCATAACCAGCGGTTTCCCCGCCCGGACGAGAGTTTTTGGCAGGCGGCGGTGCGCTCGCTGGCGCTGGACGTCCGTTACGATCCCGACGCCCTTGCGGCGATCCCGAAAACCGGTCCGGTGATGGTTGTGGCCAATCATCCTTACGGCGTGCTGGACGGGATCGTCATTTCCTGGCTGGTCAGCAAGGTGCGGTCGGACTTCGTCGTCCTGACCAACGCGGTGCTGATGCGGGCCCCGGAGGTGCACAACTTCATTCTGCCGGTCGATTTCAGCGAGACCGAGGAGGCGCAACGCACCAATCTCGAGACGCGGGCGGCGGCGCGCGCGCAACTCGAGAAGGGCGGGGCGGTGGTGGTGTTTCCCGCCGGCGCCGTCTCGACCGCCCCCGACAAGCTCGGCCGGAAGCCGGCGGTCGACGGCCGCTGGCAGCCGTTCGTTTCGCAGCTTATTCAGCGCTCCGGGGCAGACGTTGTGCCGATCTGGTTCGGCGGACAGAACAGCCGTCTTTTTCAGATCGCCAGCCACCTGAGCTATACCCTGCGCATCTCGCTGATCTTCCACGAGGTCCGGTCGCGCATCGGCACCTCTCTGCCCGTCGTGATCGGCGCGCCGATTGCGTTCGCCGCCCTCGACGGGATCAAAGACCGGCAGGCGCTCGCCGACGCCTTGCGCCAACGCGTCTATGCGCTCGCGCGGCTTGCGCCGGCGGTCAGGAGCACGCCGCCGGGCGCGGCCCGCCGGTTGCTGCGGCCGGCGATGCGACCGGCCTGAAAAGCCGGAGGGCAGGGGTTCTCTCGGCGCGATCCGCCATGCGCGAAACGCATGGTTCTGGCCCCCAGCGAGTAGGCCAGCCGCGCGATGACGGAGAATCACTTTCGCCCTGTTATCGCACGCCCGCCCCCTGATATGCCCCTGATCAGTGCGAATGGCTCCCCTGTTCCTGCACGCAAGTAAAGTCTCAGCATATTTTACGAAACACTTAAATCATACGGCTTCTCGTCACGGAGACCGCACGGTCTAGCGCGGTTTGCCCTGTTTTCTGCCTGTTAGCGTCGGCCGTCAAACAGGCACCCGGGCCGTCGCCGAGATGCGCGCGTAACGCATGAGCGGCCCCGCCGGCGCGGATTGCCCGCTCAGCCGCGCCCCCGATAGGGCGCGACCCCCTGGTCGGGCGCCCAGACGCCGCCGGGCAGCTTGCCGCTCTGCCAGAATACGTCGATCGGCATTCCGCCGCGGGGAAACCAGTAGCCGCCGATCCGCAGCCAGCGCGGCTTCAAAAGCCCGACGAGGTCCTTGCCGATCCGCACCGTGCAATCCTCATGAAAGGCCCCGTGGTTGCGGAAGCTCGCCAGATAGAGTTTCAGCGACTTCGATTCCACGATCCATTTGTCCGGCACGTAATCGATCACCAGATGGGCGAAATCGGGCTGGCCGGTCACCGGACATATCGAGGTGAATTCCGGCGCGGTGAAGCGAGCGACAAAGTCCGTGTCGGCATGCGGGTTCGGCGCCCGGTCGAGAATTTTTGCGTCCGGCGCTTCGGGAATACGCGAGGATTTTCCGAGGTGGGCGAAGGCGGGCGCGGCTGTCTTGCTCATCGGCCCCATTAAACCGAGGAGCCTTTGGGCCGCAAGGATCCGCGCGAGCCCGGACCTACTTGAGCCGGCCGAACTCGAAGCCCGTCGAAATATAGCCGCTGATTTTCACGCAAACCCCATTGGGCGCCAGAACGCCCGGCGAACCGGCCACATTGCAGTGCGTGGCGGCTTCGGGATGTTTCGGCTTCTTGTATTGCTGCGGCAGTTCGGCCGCCGAGAGGGCGGCGGGAAGCGCAAGGACGGCCAGGATGGCGAACGCGATCGGTCGGTCGGCGGCCATAAAAACTCCTTTCGGTCACTTATCGGGGTTATGAGGCGCCCGGCCAGCGGGTGCAACGCGGGCTTGCGACTCGGAAGGCGATCCGCGAGGAATGGACGACGGCTGAATGGGGGAGCGCGCGCAAGGCATGGAATCGACACTCGCTGTTGCGCGGCGATCGCTGGGGCCGGCCATGCCGGCGGCGGGCGCGGCGCTGGTCGCCCTCGGCATCTATGCCGCGGTTGCGGCGCGGCAGCCTCTTCTCGCGGCGATCGCCGGCGCAGGCGGCTTCGCGCTCCTGCGCCTGGCGTTCGCCCAGCGACCGTATTCGAACGCGCTCATCGCCATCGATGCGGCGGCCTTTGCGCTGTTCGCGTTCCAGCGCAACGACGGGCTCGGCTTCTGGCAATTGCCTGGACCGTGGATAGATGCGCTTCGCTTCAACCTTCCTTCGGCCGCGATCGCCCTGATCGTCTATTCCGGCGCCTCGGTGATGGGGCTGATCGGCGGCTTCCGCGGACTTCGTCTGGTCGAGGCGGTAAGCCTGATCGCGGTCCCCTTCCTGTTCAATCTCCTGGTGATCATCGGGGCCGATTGGCACATGGCCGAGATCGGCGCCTTGGTGACCGCGCACGCGCCGCTGCCGTTCGCCTTCCAGGTCGTGGTCGGCCGGGCCCTGACCCTGTGGTTTCTCGGCGAGGCGATGCTGACCCTGATCAGCCTCGTGAGCGTCAACCGCTTGCCGGCTTCGGCGCGCACGCATGCGCTGTTCGCTGTCAGCGGCGCATTCGCCGCCGCGACGCCGCTGTTCGCCAATGCGGCCGAACTCGTCACCCAGCCGCTGGCGGCGATCGTCTTTTCCGCTCTCTGCGCGGCGCTGGCGCAGGGCGGCCTGTGGGCGATCGTCTATCTGATGACGGGGGTGGCGCTCGATTGGCTGGCCGGACGGCCGCCGCAATTCAACTCCATCTGGGTCCACTGGCGGACAGGCCTGATCAAAGGGGCGATCTACGGCGCGCTGTTCATCGGCTTCATCCGCATTGCGGCGCTCGTCCTCCTCGCTCCCGGGGCCGGGCCGATGCTGAGCGCCTATTCGCTCGTCGCAGGACCGCTGTTCGGCGCGCTGCTCTTTCCGCTCGCCATGACCGTGGTCGGCAGCGCCGACGGGACGCCGCCATTCTTCGGCCGTCTCAAGGCGGCCTATCGCAATCCGCGCGCGCCGGCGCGCGGCCTTGTCGCAGGCCTCGGCCTGGCGCTCGCCTATGAGGCCGATCTCGCCTCCTTCGGCGGCGGCGCGCGGTTTCTTGCGATGTTCGCCGTCGGAGCGCTGTCTTATGGCGGCGTCGACCTCGCCTTCGACGCGGCAAGCGTCGCGCGCGGCGAGCGGAAGAGACTGCAGAGCTGGCGGCTCTACGCGCTCGGCCTCGGGCTGGGCGGCGTCGTCGCGGGGGCGCTCGGATGGTATTTCGATTCCGCTCAGCTTCGGGTGGTGATCGCCAAGTTTTGGGCCTACGCCGCCGTCGACTATCGCCTGAGCGGCCGGGCGCTCGGGGATTTCGCCACCTATCCGATCTTCAACAAATACGGCATGGTCAACCTTGGCCAGGTCGCCGGCGGCGTGCGCTTGTTCTGGGCGGAGTCGGTCGCGGGCGTCATCAACTGGTCGCTCGCCGCGCCTTTGTTCTCGATCAACTACGTGCTGCTTGACGCGGCGTTGCGGCGAAGCCTGCGGCCGATCAAGAATCTGGTCAGCGCGCAGGGCGTCGAGGGTCTGGTCGAACAGGGGGTGCGCGTCTTGCGCTGGGGCCTGTGGATGGCGCCGATCATCAACTCGTTCCTCCGCCAGTCGCCTGCCCCTACTTGGTACAATCAGGACGGCGCGGTCCGCACGCTCGTCGCCACCGGCGTCGACGTGACCCAAGCCCCAACTGACTTCCGCCGCTTCAGCCTGCTCCTGTTTCTCGGCCTGCTCGCCTATGACTGGCTGCGCATCCTGATCTGGTTCGATCATATGGGCCTCAGGGTGGCGAGCCTGGTCAATCTGTCATTTCTGGGCGGCGACCGCGCCGACGAAGCGGCCGCCCAATTCATCGGCCACAACGGCCGAACCCGCTCCATTCCCGACGGAATCCGTCGATTTGGCACCTGGGCGCCGCTGCTGATCCCATTCTACATTCCCCGCGGCGGCGAGTGGGACAAGGCATGGACAGGGGCCGAGACGCTGGCGCGCGGCGGCGCGCCGATGCCCGAACCGGTGCGGACGCTCGCCTTTGCCTATGCCGCCGCCATCGCCGTTTTCGCCGCAGGCGGGGTTGCGGCGGTCGCGCGGGCGCGGCGAAGGATCGGGGCGGCCGCTCCGTGGCTCGCCGTCGCGCCCCTGGAGCTGGCGCGGCGGCCGGACAAATATGTTTTCAACAATGGCGCGGTCGGGGTGGAGCTTTTGCGCGACGGGCGCGGCGCCGCGTTCGTGACGGGCGCTGAGCGCGGCGGCGGCCCGATCGACTTCTTCCGTCGCCCGCTCGACCCCCTGCAGGCGCGCGGCCATTTCTTCTACATCAGCGAGGAGGGCGAGGAGCCGTGGTCGATCGGCTTCGAGCCGGCGCGGCGCGCCGGCGACTATCGGATCGAAGAACCGGGCTTCGATCGCCTGGCGATCATCCACACGCTGAATGGGATCGAGGCGCGCCTGGAGATCGGCCCGGACGAGGGGCAGACTGCCGTGCTCAGCTGGCGAATCCGTATTTCCGACCGGTCCGGCAAAGCCCGTCGGCTGCGATTGACCAGCTTCTGTGAGATCGCCGGCCACGAGACGGAAGCCTACGCTCGGGATCTCGATTTCGCCGGCATGCATGTCGAGACGGTGTTCGTCCGCGCGCTCAACTCGATCTTCGCCCGCAACCGGCTGTTGCGGTCGGCGCGCGCCGACCGCGGCGAAACGTCATTCTTCGCCGTCAACCCCGGCGCGGGCGCCGAACTCGTCGGCTATGAGGATTCGCGCACCCGGTTCCTCGGCGAAGGATCGCTCATGAGGCCGACCGGCTGCGAGCGCTGGCGCTGGCGAAAGCTCAACGACGAAGGCAAGCTCTGGCCGTTCGACCCCGCCGCCAGCTTCACCCTCGAATTGACGCTCGCGCCTGGCGGCGAGGCGGAGGCCGAGTTCGTCATCGGCCGCGCCGACAACGCGGTCTGGGCGAGCGAGCTTGTCGCCCGGCGCCTCGGCAAACCGCCGCTCGCCGAGCCCGAATTGCAGGTTCGTTTCTATGAGACCCGCGCGGTCGAGCCGACGCACGCCCTGCCGAGCCGTTGGCCGTTCGCGATTTCGCCCGACGGCAAGAGGCTCGATCTGACCCATCGCACGCCGCGCCCTTGGGCGCATGTGATGGCCAACGAACGCGGCATGGCGACGATGGTCTCGAACGACGGCGAGATCTTTTCCGCCTTCGGCAACGCCCGTCAGAACGGCCTGACAGCCTTCCGCTTCGACAGCGCGACTGTCGTCCAGCCCGGACAGGTCGTCTATGTGCGCGACCTCGACTCCGGCGAGACGGACGCGCCGGGGTTTGCCCCGTTCCAGAGAGACGACGCGACCCATGAGGTCGCTTATGAACCGGGCGTCGCGACGTTCCGCAAGAGGCGCGGTGATCTCTCGCTGGAATATGTGGCGTTCGTTCCCCCGGATCGCCCGTGCGACGTCCGGGTGCTGACGCTGCGCAATCACGGTTCGCGGATTAAACGCCTGCGCGTCGTTCCGTTCTTCGATCTTGCGCTCGACGACAGCCCCAACGAGAGCGTCGACAAGATCCGCGACGAGAGGATCGGTTCGACCCTCGTCTTCCAAAACCCCAGCAACGATTTCGAGCGCGGCTTCGCCTTCGCCGCGACCAGCCTGGACGCGCCAGCCGCCGAGACGGTTCGGACGCGCTTTTTCGGCGGCCCCGGGCGGGACATTCATTCGCCGGCGATGGTCGAAACGGGCTTTCCGGATGGCGCTGCGCGCGACGACGGTCGGCGCGTCGCCGCCTTCTGCGGCGATATCTCGATTGCGCCCGGCGGCGAGGAAAAAATCGCCATCGTGCTCGGCCAGGCGCCGAGCCGCGCCGAGGCGCTGTCCGAGGCGTCGCGCATTTCGGTCGCCGACGCGGAGGCCGATCTCGCAGCGACGCGGGCGTCCTGGGCAGAGCGGCTCGGCAAGGTCGAGGTCCGCAGCAACCGGCCGGACTTCGATCGTCTGGTCAATACCTGGCTGCTTTATCAGCTCTACGCATCGCGGCTCTGGGGTCGCGTCGGGCCCAACCAGCGCGGCGGCGCGACCGGATATCGCGACCAGTTGCAGGATGTGATTCCGCTGATCCTGCTCGAGCCGCGTCTGGCGCGCGCGCAGATCGTCCTGCATGCCAGCCAGCAATTCCGCGAAGGCGACGTGCTCAAATGGTGGCACCGCGCGCCGAACAGCGGCACCGGCCTCGGCCAGCGCACCAAAGCGAGCGACCCCCATCTCTGGCTGCCCTATGTGCTGGGGCGCTACGTCCGCCAATCGGGCGACTCGACCGTCCTCGACGTGACGACGCCCTATCTCGAGGGCGAGGCGGTCCCGCAAAACGAGGAGACCTGGATCGTTATTCCCCGCGCCTCGCGGGAGACGGCGACCGTCTACGAACACGCGCGTCTCACCATCGAGTTCACCCTTGAGCATATCGGACAAAACGGCCTGCCGCTGCTGCGCGCAGGCGACTGGAACGACGGCATCGACGTGCTCGGCCGGCGCGAGATCGGCACGAGCGTCTGGATGGGCTTCTTTCTGGCCAACGTGCTCGATGGCTTCATTCCGCTGGCGCGGCTGAAAGGCGACCAAAACTTCGCCGAACGATGCGAGGAGGCGCTCGCCGCGCAGCGCGCTGCGCTCGAGGTCGGCTGGCAGGGCGATCACTACGCGCTCGATTTTGCCGATGACGGACAGGTTGTCGCGCTGCCCAACGCGATGACGACCGGCTGGGCGGCCTATTCGGGGGCATGCGACGACGACCGAGCGCTTGCAGCGATCGAGGGCGGCCTGAAAGCGGTCGAGAGGGCCGACCGCGTGCTCCTCTTGGAGACGCCGTTCTACGAGCATTCGCAGCCGTACCCCGGCCGAATCGCGGACTATCCTCCGGGTGTCCGGGAGAACGGCGGCCAGTACAGCCATGGCGCGTCATGGATCGTGGACGGCTTCGTCCGCCTGTCCGAACGGGCGCGAGCCAGGGGAGAGGGAAAGCTGGCCGCGCGGCTCGGAGCGCGAGCCTTCGAAATCTTCGAAAAGATTTCGCCGCTGAAAAAGACGGACCCCGAGCGCATTGCGGTCTATGGGCTCATTCCCATTCAGCAGCCGGCCGACATTTACGACGGATGGGGCCATGGCGGTCGCGGGGGCTGGTCGTGGTACACAGGCTCGGCCGCGCGCATGCTCTCCGCCGCCTACGCCCTGCTTGGGATTGTCCAGACGGATGGCGAGGTGAGCGTCCGGGACGACCTGTTCGAGCCGAAAGGGGAGTTGCGGGTCGAGTCGCTGCGGATCGGCGACTGGGTCTGGCGGCGGTAGCGGAGTAATCATTGCACCTGGAGTCTGTGTCAGCCGCGTTCGACGCCTCTGAGGTATGCGCAAAACATATCGGCCATCGCGTCGGCGTAGGCTGCGATCTCCGTGGGGGTCCGAGGACTTTCCGAGAATTGCTTTCCCACCGCGCTGAGCGTGGTTGATCAGGTCGCCGGCCAATGTGCGAGTCGCTTCTGAGGCCTCCGGCAGCGCCTGTCGCATGAAGTCCTGGACAGTGCGGTCTGCCGACGCCCTCGCCTCCTGCGCGTCGGGCGCATCGCGATAGAGAGGGGCGGCGTCATTGAGCGCCACGCGCGTCTCGGCCTCATCACATTCTGAGCGGATGAAGGCGTGAACCAGGATGCGCAGCCGTTCGAGCGGCGGTTTCTGGACGTCCTCAAGGATGTCACGCAGCAGCTCGGTCGCCTCTGGAGCCGGAAGAGAATCGCCGCTTTGTTGGGGAAATACTGATAGAGCGATCCGACGCTGACGCCGGCCTTCTCGGCCACCCGCGCCGTGGTAAATCGCTGCGCGCCTTCCTTCGCCAAAACCTGAGCCGCAGCCTCGAGAACCGCGGCGACGAGCTCGGCCGAGCGGGTCTGCCGCGGCTGTTTTCGCGAGGAAATCGAAGAGCTTCGGCGATCGGTCATGATGGCCAGCGGCAATGCGAATAGGAAACCTGACGAATTAGTCGTATATTGAGTGCGGCGCAAGGACGCGCTGATCCCACAATTCCCGAACAAATCACCGCGCGCGCCGGTGCGTGACCGATTTTGCGGTCGTTGACGGGTCCGAGTGTCACAATCCCGAGGGGTCGATCACCTCCTGACGTTCGTCGACACGCATGGCGAGTCCGGCGATGACTGCGTGCAACCGGGGCGAGTCGGGCTCGCCGGACGCGGGCGCGGGGCGTCGTCGCCGCGCCAGGGAACGCCACGCGATATCAGGTCGACGCTCGGCAGCGCGCGGTTTGGGCTCATCCGGCCGGTTCTTGCGCCAGCGCCCGGATCCTTTGGCGGGCGTCGAGGAGGGTGGCCAGCGCTTCGGCCCCGCCGCCCAGACGAATGATCAGCTGGCGGGCGTGGCTGACCACCCGTCCGGGCAGGCCGATCAGATGGAAGCGCAGCGCCTTCATGCGTTTGGCCGCCCATCTCTCGCCCAGCGCGAGACGCTTCATCGCGGCGTTTAGATTGAACGCCAGGATCGTCAGCGCCCACCAGGCGGCGTTGGCGCCGAACAGCCCAGAGGGCATCTGTCCGCCCGCCAGGTCGGATTTCGTCGCCGAATGGACTTCCTCGCTCTTGCCGCAGCGCTCGCGCAGCCACCAGATCACGCCCTCGCCGGCGCCCGTGCGGTTGGTCACGACGGCGAACAGTTTATAGACCCCCTTCGGGCCGAACGCCTGGGTGGGAAACGGCAGCTTCGCCTCGTCGCCCAGCGCCAGCTGGCGCAGCGGTTCGCGGATCGCGAGAAAGCGGTAGTCCGCGCGGTTGCGGCTGTGCCCGGCCCAATTGGGCACGTAAACGACCTCGGCCCATTCTTGATCGGTCTGTTGCGGCTGGCCGTCCGTTTTGCGGATCAGCGGCTTCCACGCGCTCTCGGGCGTCGTCCGCACAGCGGCGCGGAAAGCCTCGGTCACGTCGGCGCCGATCGCGAACTCGATCACGCCAAAGCGCGGGTCTTTTCCCTCGCCGCAATAGAGCAGCAGCTCTTCCTGATAGGCCGCCGTGTCCGAACGCAACGAGACCCTCCTCACGCTGTCCGGCAGATGGCGCAGGCTCTCTTTCAGGACGCGCAACTGCTCGTGTCCGGCGGGCACGTTGCCGTCGCGGAACTCCGAATAGAGCATCGCGCCCTGCTCCGCCCACCAGCAGTTCAGCGGCTGATACGCCTTGAACTTCTTGTAGCAAAACAGCGCCTCGCGCTTGTGCGTCTCAATCAGCGTCGCGTCCATGTCCAGCGTCGCCGTCGCCGCGGGCTGACGCTTCTGCAGAAAGTCCAGCAGCGCCTGGTTCACCCGCCAGAGACCGCGCAGTGCCTGCGTCACCGCCGGAATGAACGCCATCCCCGCGACCGCCTTGGGCGAAGCTGGATCATCGAACCGTTCCAGCCAGCCCGACAGCGCCGACGGCGAGGGCGTCGCCCGCTCGCGCTCGCGCCGCCAGCGGCTTTTCAGCGACCGCCGTTCGGCGCGCGACAGCAAATCCTTCTCGATCGCCCGCAGGATCGCCGAAAAGCCGCTGTCGCGCTCCAACCGTTCGATGTCTTCCACGCAGTCGCCGCCGGACAGATTCAGGAAAATCACCGCCAGAACCATCTGGATGTCGAGCCAGCCCTGGCCGCCGGCCGCCCGAACATGCCGCTGGATCGCCCCGCCGAGGCCGCAGGCCTTGATCAGGTCGAGATACAACGGAAGCCCGGCCAGCGACGTCAATCCATGGCTGGACGAATCGGCCTCATACTGGAAATCGAGCAGCCCCTGTCCCTGCATCGCGCACCCCGTTGGTGATGATTTTCTGAGTCGCAAACCAAGACTATCTCCCTGATTCTTCAGGGCCAACGGGGAACTTGAATTTTCCTGATGCGGAATTCAGGTTGCGCAGTTTCTAGACGATGCGGTTCGCTCGCGTTCCCTCTGCGGCGCGGCCCGTCTGCGCGAGCGCGGGCGGGTCGAGCGCTCCCGGGACGATTGCTCTAAATCTTGCGAGCGATCACAACATGGGTGGCGGCTTGCGGACCGCCGTACCAGAATCGCCAGCCGAGCGAACGCCGTTCGACTACCGCGCCAGGTTCGGCCCGCAAGCGGCTCTGATATTCCTTGGTGTGGCGAAAGTCGGCGAGCAGAGCCGTGCCGCCTCGTTTCAGCACCCTGAAAATCTCCGCGATAGCCTGATTGCGGCCGACCGGGTCGGTAATATTGTGAATGGCGAGACTGCTGGTCACCGTGTCGAAGCTCTGGTCGGGGAAAGGTAAATTCCGCATGTCGCCGGTCCGTAATTCGACGCGGTCGCTGACGTCTTCCCGCTCGGCGTTGCGAAGCGTCGCCGTCTCACTGTTTCCGGACTGGTCCGTCTTTGACCAGAGGTCGAGCCCGACGACGCGACCCCGCGGCAGGCGTTTGGCGGCGAGCACAAGCACAGCGCCGCGGCCACAACCGACGTCGAGGAGCCTTTCATCGCCTTTGAGGCCGAGTCCATCGAGAAGTTCGGTCCAGACGACGAATTTGCCGCGCCTCGTTGTCCAAACAAAACTTGGCGTCGAGAACGCGAAGAGGATTGCCGCCGCCAAGGCGAGAGCGCTGACGAAGGGCATCGACAACACGAACAACGCCCCGGCAAGCGCAAGGCAGCAACAGACGGCCAGGGCGAAACCGATCGGGACATAGGGCGAGTTGACGCCATAGTCGCCGCGACGATCCAAGCTCATGGCGCACCCTCGATAACGTCCGCGAGCGTACGGCGCGACAGCAGCGCGTCGAGGCCGACGAGATACGCGACATAGGTCCATTGCAGCGCCGCCGCCGAGACCAGGCCGGCAGCGCCGGCCCCACCGACGCCGCCGACGAGGAAGCCGATCGCGAGCGGTACGAACCATCGCGCCGGAGTGCGGACGCCGCCTTTCCACTCGGCTTCTCCGGCTTTCCTGCCCCGCTCCGCCTGGGGCCTGTGCGATGTTCCAGCTGGTCCAATCGCTTCCGGTATCCTCAATTTCGTCGAAAGACGAAATTCAAGCAGTTTATGTGTGCGCACAATTCGACCTAGAAACGGCAGTTGACGCGGAACCTGTTGAAATTGTTGCGATCTGGCCAACTGCTCCGCATTCACAAAATTTGGCATAAACACCCTATAATTCAATATCTTGCACGTAAGGTTGATGTTCTAATTGCCCTTTCTAGGTTCAACTTTTCTGGCATCTGACGCTAACGGTCAAAGAATACAAGCGTTAGAGAGAACGCTTGTATTCTGCCGAGCGGGCGTAAACATCAAATGAACTTAAATTGATTTGCAACGCCCAGGAGATGTCAAGTAATAATTGCCTCTGAAATTATTTAAAGTTTGCTCTGCATTCGGTGACTTTCCGCCAGCGGATGGTGGCCCATGTGAATTGCGTAGCGCGCGTTACGTCATTGGACGGTATGCGCGGCATCGCCGCGATGACGGTGATGGCGTTCCATTTCAATATTTTCTTCCTGCCACAGGCCCGCCTGCCGTTCCTCGGTCACGCCTATCTTTCCGTGGATTTGTTTTTCCTTCTGAGCGGCTTCGTAATGGCTCACGTCTATGGACGCCTGATGGCGTCGGATTGGCGTGCGCATTGGAGGCAATTCGCGGTGGCGCGTTTCGCTCGCATCTATCCTTTGTTCTTGACGACGACGCTTGCCGTCGTGGTTCTCGTAGCGCTTTTCGGCGCTCCGACTCGGAGCGTCATGTTCTCGGGTCGCTCGCTGGCGCTCCAGCCGCCTCTCCTGCAACAATGGTGCTCTGGCCTGAGTTGGAACTATCCCTCATGGTCGATCAAGCTCGGAAGCTGAAGCCTACGTTTATTTTGTCTTCTTCGCCGGCTTGCTTTTCACGGGAAAGCATCCGCGATTGACGGCCTTATGCTGCGTCTGTGTCCTGGCCGCGTTAAGCCTGAGTGATCGGGGAGGGTTGAATTATTTTATAGGGATACGAGCGCTTCTAAGGACGCTCGCTGGTTTTTCTCTTGGAGTTCTGATCTACCGAGCATATATTCGACGCGCCGCATTGCCGCGCGATTGGAGTGGCGTCGCTGCAATGGTACTTGCGGCCGCGTTCGCAGTATTGCGAGTGGATGTCCTGGCAATCTGCGCGTTCGCTTTCCTGATTTACTATAGTGTCAACGCAAAAAACCCGATCGGCAAGCTCCTGGACACACGTTGTCTCGTGGTCCTGGGTAACTGGTCGTACTCAATCTACTTATTGCATGCGCCGGTACAATTTGTGGTGATGATTGCGTTCGCTTCCTGCCATCATCCTGTCGCCCAGTTGAACTTCCTGACAGCGCGAGCGGTGTTATTGGCGACCGCTCTCATGGTCGTGATGCTGGCCGCTGTCCACTATCGATATGTCGAGACGCCGCTCCGCCAGTGGGTGCTCCGCATAGCGACGGTTCCAGCTCTGGTCGGAGTTGTCTGAGATTTGCCAAAGAGCGCTCAAACTATTTGGAAGCAGCAAAGAAGTAGATCAATGTTCATTTTACCGATGGGCTGGCTGCCTCTTATTGCCGGCTTGGCGCCTAGCGCAACGCCGTGCACGTCTCAGGCGCTCGCCGGTGCGCCGGTGTGGCGTTTATTCTGGTTTGTCCGGAACGAGAATACACTAGTCTCTAGCCCTCCGTCAATATTGGCGTTCGCGTAAGACCGACAACGGCGCACCGATTAGCTCTTTGTCATATCATTCTTGCAAATGGAACTGGCACGACCGGCGCGCCGCACAAGCGGTGTACCTGCCCGAGTCATTCAAAATGAGGGGTAGAGCCTCTTGAGCTTCACGCGGGCGTCGTCTGTGGTGAATTGCCAGTTGGCCTTTGCGTGATGCTTATTGCGATGGTTCTCCCAGGCGGCGACTTGCTTTTCGAGGGTCGGCTTGTCTGGAATTCGGCGGCTCAGACATTGGCTGGACAGGACGCCGAGTTCGGATTCGGCCATGTCGAGCCAGCTTCCGTGTTTGGGGGTGTAGTGCCATTCGAACCGTCTTGGCGAGGCGGCGCGCTTCTGGCGCGGGAAAGGCCGCGTAGAGCGAGGCGGGCGTGTACGTGCTCAGATTGGGCTTCCGTTGCACGCAATCGCAGCTCGACTCACGGGTTTGATTGCCCATCCGCGCCTTGGTTGAAGACAGACGGCTTCTGCTTTGCCGAAAGCCGCCCATCGACAAGCCATACACAAACTTTCCAGTCGGAGAGGGGGATCGGAAACTTTCGCGCGCAGTGGGTCGCGCCGCCGGTGGCCCAACTCAGGCAGAGGTCTATTTCTCGGGCCTCCGTCAGGTCCATGCGATCAGACGTCGCGGCGCGAGCCAGAAGGGCGGCAGGCACAGCGGCGTGGACGACAGAAGCAGAATCGAATCCCGAACCGGCGCGCCGATCGCGTCGCGGACAAACCTGCGCCGCGCCTCAATCCGCTCGAACGCCGCCGGATGACGGCTGCGCAGTTCGGTCCTCAGCGCCTCGTCGGCGAATACGACGCCGTCCTCGCAATTCAGCGCCCATCCTCTCGGCAACGGCGTCGGGATGACGTCGACCTGGAAGGGCATGCCGGAAGCGATCCGCTCGGTCGAGCCCGGCCGGACGGGCGTATGAATCCACTCGTCGTGGCCGGTCAGGTGCCCGGGATTGAGCGCCGAGCGCAGTCCGCCGCGTGCCGAGGGCCGCGGCTACCGCATCGAAAATCGCGCCGCCGGCGACGCCGATATCGGATATGTCGTACCAGGCGGTCGAACCCTCGAAATAGGCTGCGGCCGTCTTCAGGAAAGCCTCGTCATGTTCCGCAACGAGACCCGCGCGGATAGACCGCCCCAGAAGCCGATCGCCGCCGCCGCGCCGTCGCCCGCCTTCACGACGCGGCCGTCCGGCGAGCGGAGCCCGATCACGTCATGATGCGAATCTCCGGTCGCATATATGACGTGAGCCGAGGGGACCTCGCCAGCGTAGCCCATTGCGCTCGCGGCCTCGAGGCTCGCTGAGGCCCAGCCGGGTCGCCTGCACGATCCGCCAAACGGCGGCGGAGGCGCGCGCCGCGCCCCATTCGTGCAGCGCGATCTGGTCCACATCGATAATCGAGCGCAAGCCCGCCGTCGGATGCATCAGCACGGACGCAGCGTCTCTCAACGCCTCCGGCCCGCCCGCGATTCGGCCGATGAGCGCGACGATTGCGTGCGGGACGAAAAAGCCCGGCGCAGGCTCGTCCCACTCCGGTGGCGAAAGATATTTCCACCCCGCGAGCCCGATCGTCTGGCCGGACTTCAGGCCTGCGTCCCTCAGAACGGCGGCGAGTTTGGGCTTCAGGGACCGATCTTGGCCCATCAGGCTCATGCTCTGTGCGAGAGCCACATCGAGGCCGGGCAGGGCGGCCTCCGGCGCGTATCCCAGCCCCTCGTTTCCGACCACCAGGATTCGCCGGTCGCGAGGCCCGAGCAGCAGCAACGCCTCCTCGAACCGCGGATCGTAGCCGGAAAGAAACGCGATATTCGCGTTATGCTCGCGGTCGGCGTAAACGACGAGCCAATCGCATCCCGCGCGCGCGTAGGCCTCGCGGCATCGTCTTTCGTACGATGTGGCGGGAATGCGGGGCGGTTGAGGCGGGAGGTCGAAGACCGGGACCGTAATCTCGCGCAGGGCTACCGGCACACTCATCCTCCCGAAGATCTGAGCCGATCCTTGCCCGAGTGGGATCTCGTGTCGAGCCGACAGAATGGGGCGGCTTCACGGGGTGTAGTTGCTCTGCCCCGACCCGGTCAGGTCATAGACGTTTTCCTTGTCGTCCTGGGTGACGCCGGCCGAGCCTCCCTTCGGCTCCAGGATCAGCTCCTTCTTGAGCAGCGCGGTGCGAAACTTCCAGCCCGGTGGAAGATTGAGGATGTCGCCGAGGGAGTTGAGTTTGTCGATCGTCAGGTCGGGATCAACATTGTCCGTGTAGGACACCATGGCCCATGTTCTGCCCTTGGGATCGTCGAGCAGATAGACCTGCGATCCTTTCCTGAATCCTTCGATCGCGGTCCGCGCAACGAACGCGACGCGATAAGCGTTGGACGTCGGTTTGGCGGAAGTCTCCTTGGCGGACCTCGGCCTGGCTGAGATCGGCTTGGCGAAGAGCGTGGGCGTTGGCGCCTGCCTGTTGCCCATCCACGCCGCGTCGAGCCCGTCGAAGTTGCGCACGGCGCCGACCCGGTCGATGAGCCAGTCGATCGTCCAGTAGCGCGGCGGGCTCATCGTCGCGACGAGCGCTTGGTATTTCTTCGCGATCCTTTTCGGATCCAGACCGTCGACCAGCGATTTCGGCGCCGAATCGCGCGAATCGTCTCCGCCATTGAGGCCGGTCGTATTGTAGACGCTGACGTAGGGGACTTTCTTCAGCGCGTCTCTGGCGAAGAGATCAATCTCTTCGTAGCGGTAGCCGCGCAGGTTGTCGTATTTCCGTTGTTCAGCGCCGGCGCAATCGTCGGGCAACTGGCTGAAATACCTGCACGTCTTCCAGTCCGCGGCGCGCGCGGGCACGACCTGCCGGCCAGTCGGCAGCCCCAGCCCCAGGGCCAGCCAGCAAAGCGTGATCCGGGCAATCCGGGTTTTGACCGTCGGCATGTCCTCCTCCTCCCAGCATGGCGATGCTATTGCCGAAGGTGATGATTGCGCAACTCGCGCACGACCGGACATTCGCCAGGAGAGCGTTTCGGCGGCGCTTCGCCGTAAGTGGTAACATCCTCCCATGGCATCTCATCTGGAACCAGAAAGCAAAGCCCAGAGGCCGGCAAGCCTTGTGCGGGCCGCCGACCCCGGGATCGGCCGATCGGTTCTTTTCCAGGCCGCGGCGCGGCGGTCCGAGTCTATTGGGCGCATATTTGCTGGTAGGGTTCGTTGTCGGACTCGCCTATCGCTATCTGCACGATCAGGCCGCCGGCCGAGACCTCGCGAACTATCTTCGAAGCGGATTTCACGGGGTCGGCCTTGCCGGGACCGTTTGGGCGGTGCAAACGGCGTTTCGCGCGCGCTCCCGTCTCGGCGCCGCGCTGCGGCGTCTGCCGTTCTTAGCCGACGTCTTCCTCCGGTTGCTGGTCATGACCGCAGCGCTGACTGTTGTCGGCACGCTGCTGCAACTCGTGCTCTACAGCAGCGTCGCCGAAAGCTGGATCGCGCTCGATCTGCCGGTGATTGTCGCGACGAGCTTCGCCATCGCCACGATCGCCAGCGTGACGACCGAGATTCAGCGCCTGATCGGCAGCGAGCTTCTGACGAGTGTTCTCCTCGGAACTTATCATCGGCCGACGAGGCGCCGGTTGATCGTGATGTTCCTCGACCTCGCCAATTCGACGCGTCTCGCCGAGGCGATGGGCGAGCTTCGGGTCCACGATCTCATTACGCGCTTCTTCTTCGACATCGACGAGCCGATCGGCGACTTCGGCGGCGCCGTGCACGCCTATGTCGGCGACGAGGTGATCGTCAGCTGGCCGGTGACGGACGATCCTGCGCGCAACGCGCGCGTGCGTTGCGATCGAACGCAAGATCGAAAACCTCGCGCCCGCCTACGAGGCGCAATTCGGCGTCGTTCCGGCCTTCCGCGCCGGAATCCACGCCGGGCCGGTCGTCGTCAGCGAATGCGGAGACACCAAGCGCCAACTCGCCTATTTCGGCGACACGATGAACGTCGCCGCGCGGCTCTGTGAATATTGCAAGACGATCGACCGGCGCGTCGTCGTTTCCGGAGACCTTTTGCGGCTGATGTCGGTTCCCGACACACTGCAGATCGGCGAGGGAAAACGCACCGAGGCGCGCGGCCGTCAGGAGCCGGTCGAGGCGCATATCGTCGAACCGCGTTCTCAGGCCGTGTTGTAGCCCGCGCTGCATCGCCTGTCGAAAGACGGGCGTCCTTCTGGAGGCCCTACGGAGCGCGGCGGACGCGGTTGGCGACAGCGGCTACAATCGCGGCCTCGTCCTGAGGCGCCGCGAAGCGGCCTCGTAGGGCGATTCCGGAGGCAATTCCGGAGGGAACAGCGGCGCCTCCTGGAGCGTCCTTCGAGGCCCTTGCTGCGCAGGGAGCGCATCAGGACGAGGGCGGTGGCGCGCGAAGTCAGGAGTCCATCTTGAGCACGACGCGGAAGCGCGCCTTGCCGCTCATCATCCGCTCATAGGCTTCCTGCGCCCTCTCCAGCGGGTAGATCTCGTTCATCGACACGACCTTGTTGCGCAGGCTGAATTGCAGCGTGTCTTCGGAATCCCTGGCGATTCCCGAATACCAGCCTTTCACGGCTGCGCTCTTCTGAATGAGATCGAACGAATTGACGGTCAGCGGGCCGACCGCCCCGATCACCATCATGACCCCGTTCGTGCCGAGGCCCGGGGCGATCGCCTGCATCGCCGGCCCGTTGGTGACGGTGGCGAGGATCGCTTTGGCGCCGCCCATCGCCTGCAGCGCCTTTGCCGGGTCCTCTGCGGCGCTGTCTATATAGTCGCTCGCGCCGAGGCTGCGCGCCAGCTCCTCCTTGTCGCGACCGCGATTGACCGCGACGGTGCGAAAGCCCTGCCGCGCCGCGAACTGGATGCCGAGATGCCCGAGGCCGCCGACACCGTGGACGGCGACGACGTCGCCGGGTCCCGCGCCGGCATGGCGGAGAGCGTTGAAGGTCGTGACGCCGGCGCAGAGCAGGGGGGCCGATTCGACCGCGTCGAGTTCGTCCGGCACGTGCGCGGCCGAGGAGACATGGACGACCACATGGGTGGCGTAGCCGCCGTCGCGAGTCGCCCCAGTCACTTCGTGCACGTTCTCGCAGGCAAAAGCGGCGTCGCGCCGGCAATGGCTGCAATAGCCGCACGAGCCGCCGAACCAGCCGACGCCGGCTCGCGCGCCAACGCTCCAACCTCTGACGCCCTCGCCCAGCGCGTCGACCACGCCGATGATCTCGTGGCCGGGAATGCGCGGGTACTGGATGCCCGGCATGAGGCCCTGCACGGTCAGCACATCGCTATGGCAGACGCCGCAGGCCTCAACCCGAATGCGCATCTCCTCGCGGCTCGGGACCGGAATCTCCCGCTCTTCCGCCTGCAACTTCCCCCCGGCCTTTTGGACGACCATCGCGCGCATTTTCGCCATTTCGGGATCTCCTTCGATCGAGCACGGTCTAGCGTGGCGCAGGCTTGGGGCGAAGGTGCGGCGGGGACGTTGCACGCTCCATCGACCTCGTCCTGAGTTGGCCCACGCGGCCGCCGACCCACTGCGTACGAAAGCTCCAGCGGCGGCGTGGCGACTGGAACTTTCGTGTAGAGCGATCGAGGCGAACGTCCGCCGGCGCCGAGGAGACCTGCGCCATCGACTGGACGGGGCTAGCGGCGCGGCGGGCGTTCCGGGCGGCTCGAGCGCGGCGGAGCGGCATGGAGCCCGTTTGAAGACGGGTCCAAGCCAGGGGAAACTCCGCCAAAGCCCGGGGACACCGGAGCAAAGCTGCGGGAAACCGGAGCAAAGCGAAAGTGTTCCATGAATTGAGGCTTTTCAATTCCTTAGGCCGAAATCCAAATTTATTTAGGCTCAATTAGCGTTAGATTGAGGTGGCCTGTTTGTGCTACGATTTATTATGGATTGACAGGGGATAGCGATGGATCAGGGGATGTTTCGAGCGTGGCTGGCGGAGATCGACGGTCTGACGGCAAAGCAGCGCCAGGAGCTCGAGGCGGTGCTGGCCGGCCGGCAGCCCAGAGCGGCGGTGGCGGCGGCGATCGAGGAGCGCTTGGGCGAGGCGCGGCGCTGTCCGCACTGCGGCGGGGCGTCGGTGGGCGGGGGCCGAACCGACGGCCTGCGCCGTTTCCGCTGCAAGGATTGCCGCAGAAGCTTCAATGCGCTGACCGGAACGCCGCTGGCCCGATTGCGCAAGAAGGAACGCTGGCTTGATTTTGGTCAGTCGGTGAGCGAGGGCGAGACGGTGGCCGCCTCGGCCGAGCGGTGCGGGGTGGCGGTGAGCACGGCGTTCCGCTGGCGACATCGCTTCCTGCGCGCCGCCAAGAACCCCACGCGCCTGTTGAGCGGCATCGTCGAAGTCGACGAAACCTATATATTATCAAGCTGTAAGGGCGAGCGTCGCCTCGGTCGCAAGGCTCGCAGGCGGGGCGGAAAAGCAGCCAAGCGCGGCCTTTCGGACGAACAGACGCCGATCCTGGTGGCCGCCGACCGGAGCGGCGCCACCATCAGCGCCGTCCTCTCGGCCGTGACCGCCCAGACCATCAAGCCGGTGCTCGCGCCCATTCTGGGTAAGGACACCTTGCTCGTCACCGACGGCAATAACGTCTACCCGCCTTGCGCCGCCGCCCTCGGCGTCAGTCATGAAGCGCTCAACCAGTCGAAAGGTGAACGCGTCCGCGGCGAATTACACATCCAGACCGTCAACAGTCGCCATGAGAGCCTCAAAACCTTCCTGCGCCCCCGTCGCGGCATTGCCACAAAATACCTCGACAGCTACCTCAGGTGGTTCCACCTCGCCGGCCTCAAGCACAATCCCACGCCCCGAGCATGCCTCAATGCCGCCATCGGCGGAGGAGCCCAAATGATGATATCAATCTAACGCGAATTGAGCTTTTATTTATTTATTTCGAGCCGTCGCTTGACGGCCGGCGCCCGTATTTTCGTCCATGCTTGCCTTTCTCTCCCGCCGGTTCGGCGTCGGTTCGGCGGAGGGAAGGAGATCCGCATCCGAGTGTCTAGCATGCATTATGATCCTGATTTGTTCTCATGGCAAGACAATTCGACGGCGGGGCTCAAAAGCGTCCCGGACGAGGGCATCGTCGTTTCGCCAGCCCGGCGCTCACCGGATCGGCGGGGCATACTGGATGCCCCCGGCGTTCCACAGTTGATTAAGTCCGCGCGGGATGGCGAGGGCGGACTTCGCGCCGAGGTTGCGCTCGAAGACTTCGCCGTAGTTGCCGACCGACTTGATCACGTTCGCCGACCAGCCGTTGGTCAGGCCGATTTGCTTGCCGAAGTCCCCCGTGGTTCCGACAAGGCGCATCACCTCAGGCTTCTGCGATCTCATCGCCTGGCTGATATTTTTTGACGTGACGCCAAGCTCCTCGGCGTCGAGCATGGCGAAATGGACCCATCTGACGATCTCGACCCACTGGAGATCGTTCTGTCGCACGACCGGCCCCAGCGGCTCCTTGGAGATCACGTCCGGGAGAATGACGTGATCGCGCGGCTTCGCGAGGCGAAGGCGTAAGGCGTAGAGCTGCGACAGATCGCTCGTCAGGACCGAGCAAGCTTTTGAAGCGTAGTTCTTGATCGATTTGTCGGTGGTCGAAGAGATGACTTCCTGAAACGTCATCCCATTGCTGACGAAGAAGTCAGCGAGGTTCTCGATGGTCGTGGTCCCACTCTGCACGCAGATCTTCGCGCCGTCGAGCTGCAACGCGGAAGTGACATGCAACGCGCGCGGGACCATAAATCCCTGTCCGTCGTAGTAGGTGACGCCGACAAAGGTTAGCCCGTACTCGGTCTCGCGCCCCATCGTCCAGGTCGAGTTGCGCGACAGGACGTCGATCTTCCCGTCTTTCAGCGCCTGGAATTGCGCGTCCGCGGAGAGCGGGACCAGCCGCACCTTGGTTGGGTCGCCGAATATGGCGGCGGCGAGCGCCCGGCAGAAATCGACATCGAAGCCGGACCACATGCCGCGTTCGTCGACAAACGAGAAGCCCGGCAATCCCTCGTTGACGCCGCAAATCAGTGCGCCCCGCGTCTTGACTTGGTCGAGGGTCGGCGACGAAGAGAGCGCCGCCCCGACGCCGAATGTCGCAACCACCAGGGTCAGGAAGGCCAGACGAACCAGGGCTCGAGCGAATGACGTTCCGCGCAGTCGGGTCATGACGAGGCTCACCGATCCGTTCGGCGGCGACTTTAGCCAAAAGCGCGCCCTATGGAAAATGGACGAATTGTTCGCGCCTCAGCCTCACATGATGATCTCGACCGAAGCCAGGACGAACACGCCGATCCACGCGGTCTCGACGACCATGAGACCGACCGGGCGGAGACCCGCCTCGAACAGGTCCTTGAATGACGTCTTCATGCCGAGCGCCGCAATCGCCGCGACGAGGCACCAGCGCGAGACGTCGTTGGCGAGGCCGATCGAGAACCGCGGCAAGTAGCCTGACGAGTTGGCGACGACGAGAAGGGCGAAGCCGACGAGAAAGAGCGGCAACGTGGGCCGAGCGCCGCCACCGCCTCCTCTCCGCGCCACCGCGAATGAGATGGCGAAGACCGTCGGCAGCAGCATCGCGACGCGGAGCAGTTTGACGTAGGTCGCGATGTCGCCGGTCTCGGACGAAATCATGTAGCCGGTGCCGACGACCTGCGCGACGTCGTGAATGGTCCCGCCGATGAACACGCCCGCGTGGCGGTGATCGAGGCCGATCGACGTCGCGAAGACCGGGTAGAGGATCATCGCCAGGGTCGAAAGCGCGGTGACGGTGACGACGGTCAGGATCGTGTCGCGCTCGGCGTTCTTGTCGCGCGGCAGAACGGAGGCGATGGCGAGCGCCGCCGAGGCGCCGCAGATCGCGACGGCGCCGCCCGAGAGGATGCCGAACCGGCCGCCAAGCCCAAGGCGGCGGCCGGCGACGAGCCCGATCAGGATGGTCGTCGCCACGCCGACCACGACGGTCGCCACTGGCGCCAGGCCGAGCGAGGCGATCTGACCGAAGGTTATGCGTACGCCAAGCAGGGCCACCCCCAGGCGCAGCACGGAGCGCGACGCAAACTCGATGCCGGCGACGCAGCGCCCGCTTCGTGCAGGAAATGGAACGCCATCCCGAAGAGCAGCGCAAACAGCATGACCGGAGCGGTGTAGTGCTGCGCGAGCCAGGTCGAGGCCAGAGCGATCGTGCCGGAGACCAGCAACCCCGGATAGACGGCATGGATGAACTTTGCCTGCGGCCATGACTCGAAGCGGTGCGGCGTCGGCGTCGGCTCGATCGCCGCGATGCCCTCCATACTGTCGTAGGAATTGAACCCGATCGGGTATCGCTTCATGAGAAAGTGCCCCCGCTGTAGCGCCTCAAAGCCGTTTCTTATTCAATGTGTGACTCCCTGGCTTGGGGCAACCCCAATGGACGTCGCTTTGAGTTGGCCACCGGCCGCGCCGACCCGCTGCCCCTCGCCGACTGGAAATTCGTGTAAGGCTCATCGATGGACGGCTTTCTGCTAAGCAGAAGCCGTTTGTCTTCAACCAAGCGCCATTGATGGGCACCCAAGCCCTGTCGAGCCGCGATTGCGTGCAACGGAGGCCTGAAAAGCGCCTCCAGACATTTCCAGCAGTGGCCAACTCAGGACGAGAGCCGTGGATGAGCCGAGAGCCCAATCTGCCGCTCACCCCTTCTTCAACTTCTCCGCCGCGCGCGGCGCAAAATAGGTGAGGACCCCGTCGGCGCCGGCCCGCTTGAAGGCGATGAGGCTTTCCATCATCGCTTTGTCGCCGTCGATCCAGCCGTTCAAGGCGGCGGCCATGATCATCGAATACTCGCCGCTCACCTGGTAGGCGAAAGTCGGCGCGCCGAATTCGTCCTTCACCCGGCGGATGACGTCGAGATAGGGCATGCCGGGCTTGACCATCACCATGTCGGCGCCCTCGTCGAGGTCGAGGGCCACCTCGCGCAGGGCCTCATTGCTGTTGGCCGGATCCATCTGGTAGGTGCGCTTGTCGCCCTTGAGCGCGCCGGCGGAGCCGAGCGCATCGCGGAACGGCCCGTAGAAGGCGGACGCGTACTTGGCCGCGTAGGCGAGGATCTGCACATCGAGAAAACCCTCAGCGTCAAGCGCCTCGCGGATCGCCTTGACCCTTCCATCCATCATATCCGAAGGCGCGATGACGTCGGCCCCGGCGCGCGCCTGGTTCAGCGACTGGCGGACCAGCGCCGCGACCGTCTCGTCGTTGAGGATGCGCAGCTCGTTTCCGTGGTCGCTGACGAGGCCGTCATGGCCGTGACTTGTATAGGGGTCGAGGGCAACGTCGGTGACGAGGCCCAATTGCGGGAACTCCTTCTTGATCGCCCGGCAGGCCTTGCAGACGAGATTGCTCTCGTTGAACGCCTCGGAGCCGTGCTCGTCCTTGAGGTGCGGCTCGGTGTAGGGGAAGAAGGCGAGCGCCGGGATGTCGAGTTTTGCCGCCCGCTCGGCCTCGCGCAGGGCTTCATCGACGCTCAGCCGCTCGACTCCGGGCATCGCCGCGACGGGGGTGCGCGTTGTCTTTCCCTCGATGAGAAAGAGCGGCCAGATGAAGTCGTTCACCGTCAGCTCGTGCTCCTTGACCAGCCGCCGCGCCCATTCCGCCTTGCGGTTGCGGCGGGGCCGGTGGGCGATGTCGAGCCGGTGCGGCTCGGAGATGCGGGACTGGTTGTTCATTGGAACTCCTTGGCGGCCTGATTATACGCCGGCGGGCGTAAAGATCATGCTCGATATATAAGGCCCCATGGCTCCCGCAGCCATTTGCCGATCGGCGGGATCCGGTCCAACGCGAAATCGTCGCGTGATCATTTTTGGGGAAGTTTGGGCCCGCATGAATTAGGGATAGTATCGCGACACTGACCGCTCGAGGGAGTTCGATCCGTGTCTCTCCCACGCGACGCCATGCTGTCGCGCGTCTTTGTCGGCGAGGACGCCAGGTTTCATCATCGCCCGCTTTACGAGGCGATCGTCCTCAAGGCGCGCGAAGCTCATCTCGCGGGCGCGACGGTGCACCGCGGGCCGATGGGCTTCGGTCATGCGACCAGGATCCACACCACGAAAATCCGGCGTCTCGCCGAGAATTTGCCGCTGGTGATCGAGATCGTCGACACCGAGGACAAGATCAAGGCGTTTCTGCCGGTTCTCGATTCCGTCATGTCGAGCGGACTTGTCACCTTGGAAGAGGTCCAAATGCTCCTGTATGGCGAGCACGTGAAACATGAGCCGGCCTGAGACCGCTCGCGCACGGCATATCCCCGCCGCCATCAATGCCCCCGCTCAACCCAGAGGGGACATTCCTAATTTGCGCTAACACGCGCGGCCACGCGCGGCGCCGCTATTGACAAGTCACCACCGCAACATCATGCTCACCGTTCAGGCGATGGAGTTCGCCTTTTAACCGCCGCTAGGGCTGATGACTCCTCCAAGATGTCTGCGGACTGCAGGAGGAGTTGGCGTGAGAAGCGTCCCACATAGCAGCACTGCGCTCCGGATTGAGATTCTTTGCCTCGACCGGCGATTGCGGTCGGAGCGCTCGCGATGACCGTCCGGGACATCGTGCTCCAGGTCGCGCAGGTGCTGACGGTGCTGCTTCTCGCGCCCCTGATTTAGGGCGTGATCCTGCAATTCGAAGAGCGCGTGCAACGCGCTCAGGGGCCTGGCGTTCTTCAGCCCTATCGCGACCTGTGGAAGCTGTTCCACAAGGACATCGTCGCGCCGGAGACGGCGTCGTGGCTCTTCTGGGTCACGCCGATCGTGGCGTTCACCTGCATGCTCACGGTGCCGATCCTGATTCCGGTGCTGACCAATTTTCCGCTGCCGGAATCCGACATGGGCGACATCCTGGGCGGCGGCCTCATCCTGACGCTCGGATCGTTCATGATCATCCTGGCCGGCCTCGATTCGTCGAGCGCCTACGGCGGGATCGGGTCGAGCCGAGCGGTAATGGTCTCCGTCCTCGCCGAACCGACCCTGATCGTCGTGTTCGTCGGCATCACGCTGCTCGCGAAGGCGATGTTGCCATTCGTCGTGAATCACCTGCTCGTGTCGAGCTGGCCGGTCTATTGGAGCCCCGCGCACCTCTTCCTCGTCGCGGCGTTCTTCATTCTGCTGCTGGTCGAAACCGACCGCATGCCGATCCACTCGAGCACCCATATCGAGGTGTACATGATCGAAGAGGGACGAATCCTCGAGTATTCCGGACCTCTGCTGGCGCTCCTGAAATGGGCGTCGGCGATGAAGCAATTCATCCTCTACACGATCTTCTGCAACGTGCTCATTTTTCCCTGGGGATTATCGGTCAAGGGTGCGGCGCTCGGCGCCGCGGGGGCGGCGGCAGGTCTCGTCGTGAAGTTCGTCATCGTCGCCTGCCTGGTCGTCTTCGTCGAAACCGCCCAGTCCCGCCTGCGCTTCTACCGCTATCAGGAGCCGCTCGCCGCGTCGTTCCTCCTGGCGGTGCTGGCGGTCGTCGGAACCCAATTGAGCTAGGCGATGCTCATCGAACATCTCGACCCGCTGGCGTCTTCGCTGTTCAGCCTCCTCGCGATCGCCAGCCTCCTGCTGTCGTTCGTGATGCTCGGCTCCCGCTGGCTCAAGAACTATCTCTACGCTTTCGCCGCCGAGTCCTGGATCATTGCCGCGCTTTCGGCGATCGTCGGCTTCTACGGCAATTATCCGGAACTGTTCCTGATCGCGATTCTCACATTGCTCTTCCGCGGCGTTCTCCTGCCCTATCTGCTCTGGCGAATCATTCGCCGTCTGGCTGTCGACCGCGAGATCCATGTCATTCTTCAGCCCAGCATGAGCCTCGTCGTCGGCGCGTTCGGCGTCATGTTCGCATTGTCGGTTTCCTTCAGGGTCGCGACCGAATTCCACCTCGAGCTGACGGTCGCGGTGCTGGCGCTGACCGTCATGCTTTCAATGAAGCTCATCGGATTTCTGATGCTCTCCGTGCGACATGAGGCGATCAGCCAAATCCTTGGTCTGCTGGTGCTCGAGAACGGCATCTTTCTCGGCTCCCAGATTCTCGTTCCCGGCATGCCGCTGCTGATCGAGCTGGTCATACTCTTTGACCTTCTCATCATCGTTGCATGCTTCGGCGTGCTCGTGCGCTACCTCGTCACCCATGTCGGAACCACGAGCGCCCTCGAACTGAACAGGCTGGTCGGCTGATGACGGGCGGGCTGCTTCTCACGCTCTCTCTGGCGCCGCTGGTCGGGCTTGTCGGGTGCCTGATCGCGCGCGACGCTCGAATCTGCGAGGGTCTGAACGTCGTCGCCAGCGGAGTGTCGTTCGCCTGCGCGCTTCCGCTCCCGTTCCTCATCGGCGGAGCCCCGACGCTGTTTTGGGACGACTATGTCATCATCGACCGGGCGTCCGCCTGGGTCGTGCTGTGCACGGCGATCGTCTATTTTCTCGCCTCGATCTATGCCGTCGGCTACATGCGTCTGCTGAAAGAGGACGACCGTCTCTTTCGCTTCTACGCTTTGTTTGCAGGCTTCGGGTTGACCACCCTCGTCGGCCCTCTGATGAACAGCATCGGAATCTATTGGATCGCGATCGAGCTCACGACGCTGGTTAGCACCTTCCTCGTCGCCTTCGAGCGCGTGGCCGAGAGCATGGAGGCAGCCTGGAAATATATCATGGTCGTCTCGGCGGGGATCAGCCTCGCGCTGCTCGGCACGGTGCTCTTCTACTGGAGCGGCAGTTTCGTCCTCGGCCCGACTTACCAGATGACCTGGGGGGTCCTCGTGGCGGCCGCGCCCAAGATGAATCCGGTTCTGGTAACGATGGCCTTCCTGCTGGTGCTGGTCGGCTACGGGACAAAGGTGGGTCTGGCGCCCATGCACAGCTGGCTGCCGGACGCCCATAGCGAAAGCCCGGCGCCCGTCTCGGCGATGCTGTCGGGGGCGCTTCTCAATACCGCCATGCTCGGGATCGTCCGCTTCATGGCGATCGCCAGCGCGGCCGGCGTCGGCCGATTGTCCCAGATGGCGCTGGTCGCGTTCGGAGCGCTATCGCTCCTGATCGGCGCGCTGTTCATCGTGCGGCAGGATGGCGTGAAGCGCCTGATGGCCTATTCGAGCGTCGAACACATGGGGATCGTCGCGCTCGGATTCGGCTTCGGCGGCACACTGGGCGTCGCCGGCGCGCTGTACCATATGATGAATCACTCGCTCAACAAGTCCCTTATGTTCTTCGGCGCCGGAAACATGATGCGCGCCTACGGCACAAAGAAAATCCTGCGAATCAGGGGAGTGGGACGCCTTTTCCCCGTCCAGGGCGCGCTATGGCTGGCGGGGGCGGTGGCGATTACCGGAGCGCCGCCGTTCGGCTTGTTCCTCAGCGAGTTCACGATCATGCGCGCCGGCCTGAAGCCGTCCTTTTCGTGGGCGGTCTATGTCATGGCGGCGCTGCTGATCGTGATTTTCATCGGGTTTCTCAACCATTTCCGCACGATGTACTACACCCCCGCCGACACGGCGCACGCGCCGGTCGGGAAAGTGAGCGCCTGGTGCGCTGCGCCGATGTGGCTGGCCCTGAGCCCGCTGCTGGTCCTCGGCCTCTGGTGGCCCGCCGGCGTCTGGTCCTACTTGACCTCGATCGCGAGCGGTTTTCCCCCGGCGGCGCCATGAGCGCCGTCTCGGACTATCCCGCCAAGATGAAGATCATATCCATCGAGCCCGAGGATTTGCCTCAGGCAATCAGCAGGGTGATCAGCGACGGCGCCCGAATGCAGATGGCGTACGCCTGGCGAACGCCGGCGGGCGCGCTGGAGCTTCGCTATCTCGTAAGCCATGCGAGGAAAGACGGCTACTTCATGTGGCGGTGCGTCCCGCGCGGACCCGTCCCGAGCGTCGCGCTGATCAGCCCGCTCCTCGGATGGTACGAGCGGGAGATTTCCGATCTGTTCGGCGTTGCGTTCAGCGGACAACCCGACTCCCACAGACTGGTGCTGCACGAGGGCGTGCGCCCTCCCGCGCCCCCCTTCGACCCGGCCTATCCAGCCGGCGCCATGTTGCCGTTCGAACCCGCCGAAAGCGGTCTCCCGGAGATCGACAGCGCCGACGTTCAGCGATTGCCCTTCGGGCCGGTGCGGGCCGACGTCGTCGAATCCGCGGAGCTCATCTTCTACTATGTCGGCGAGCACATCCTTCATTTTCACCCGCAACTCTTCTTCAAACATCGGGGCATGGAGAAGCGCTTCGAGGGAAAATCGCTGAAGAACGGAGTGGTGCTCGCCGAGCGGGTGTCGGGAGTCGGGAGTTTCGCGCACGCCCTCGCGTTCTGTCAGGCCGTCGAGCAGGCCGCGGGTTGCCTCGTCCCGCCGCGCGCCAGAATGCTGCGGTCCCTCCTCGCAGAACTCGAACGCCTCTATAATCATCTTCACTATCTCGGGCATCTCGCGAGCACGACGACGCTCAAGGTCGGCGAGGCCGAGGGCAAGCTTCTCGAGGAGCGCGCAAAACAGCTCAACGGGCGCCTCAGCGGCAGCCGCTTCCTGCGCAGCCTGCTGGTTCCAGGCGGCTTGCGGCGTGACCTCGATCCCGGGTCCTGGCTGAGCGGCGAGCTCGAAACTCTACGCGGCGAGATCGCGACCTATGCCGAGATGCTGGAGAACACCAACAGCCATCTCGACCGCCTGATCACGACCGGCGTGCTGCCGCGCGAGGTCGCTCTCGATCAGGGCGCAACCGGACCGATCCAGCGAGCCTCGGGATTCGACCGCGACCTGCGCCGGGATCATCCCTACGCGGCTTACGGGCAATTGCCTCTGGACATTCCGGTGCGCACGGCTGGAGACGCCCACGCTCGCGCGCAAGTGCGGATGGCGGAAATCGACGCCAGCATCGCAATCATCCAGCGCGTGGCCCTTCTTCTCGAGGATGGACCTGTCCTGGCGGAGTGCATTCCGGCCGCGGGCTCCGAGGGGTTGGGATGGGCCGAGTTGCCGCGCGGTTCGCTTTTTTACGCGGTGCACTTCGGCCGCGGCGGAAGGCTCGTCCGCGTCAAGATCAAGTCGCCGTCGTTCTCCAACTGGCGCGTTTTCCCCTTCACCGTCCACGACAGCAACATGATGGACTACGCGATCAATGAGGCGAGTTTCGGCCTCACCATCGCGGGGTGCGATCGCTAGGGAGGCCGCATGCCGTTCTGGACGTTTTTCGGTTTGCGAGCGGGAAGGGCGACGACCGCGTGGCCACAGGGGCCCGAGCCGGCGGGCCAGGAGGGCGTGCGCGGAATGCCTCGGTTCGCGCCGGAGAAATGCGATCCGTCGTGTGCGGAATGCGCCGCCATCTGTCCGTCGGAGGCGATAACGGTCGAGACGTCGAATGGCGGAGGGCATCGCCTCGGCGTGGACTACGGCCGCTGCGTCGTGTGCCAGTTGTGCGTCGAAGCCTGCCCGGCAGGGGCCGTCGAAACTTCGTTCGACTGGGCGTTCGGCGTACGCAACCGCGGCGACCTGGTGTTGTCCAGCGAACCGGGCGGGCCGCGAAAGGCGGGCGATGGCGCGGATTCCCGCACCGGATTCAGGCGAAGCCTCCACATTCGACATGTCGACGCCGGGTCGTGCAACGGATGCGAATCCGAGTTGCAGGCGCTCAACAATCCCTTCTACAACTTGCACCGGTTCGGAATCTTCTTCACGCCCTCGCCGCGCTTTGCCGATCTTCTCCTGGTGACCGGACCGGTGACCTACGCGATGCGTGAGCCCTTGCAGCGAACATACGAGGCCATGCCGGCGCCGCGATGGGTCATGGCTGTCGGCGCCTGCGCCGTGTCAGGCGGCGTCGCCGGCGGCGGCTACGCCTGCGGCAACGGACTCGAGGGAGTGCTGCCCGTCGATCTCTACCTGCCAGGCTGTCCACCCAATCCGGCAGCCATGATCCAGGCGCTGTTGATGTTCCTGGATCGAATGCCCCAGCGTGTCGCGGGAGGGCGTCTTGTCGAATAGCTTCCTGGCGCTCGGCGTCGCCGCCTGGACGATCGCGGGAGTTCTCGCGCTGACGGGTCACGTCCCCGCGCTGTCCCGAGCCCTTCTGACGATCGGCGGGATTGCAATCCTCGGCCTGGCCCTGGAGACGCTTCCCTTCGCGTCCGGCGTTTTTGTCTTGCCGTTGGGAACGGGCGTATCGTCGTTCAAACTTTCCGCCGACGCTCTCTGGCTCATGGGTTTCGGAATGCCGGCGGCTATCCTGGCGGCTTGGCTCTGCAGCCCGACCAGGCGCAAATCGAGCTGGATCTTCGGCGCGGCGATCAGCCTGGTCGGCGCGGTCGGCGTGTTCGGACTGCAGGACGCGGTGAGCTTCCTCATTGCCTGGGAGGTAATGAGCTTCGGTGGCGCGCTCATGATTCTCGGCGAGGATCTCGCGCCTGAGCAGGGGCAGCCGGTTCTGTTCATGCTCGGGCTGCTCGAGGCCGGCGCCGTCGCGTTGATCCTTGCCTTCATCATCCTGGCCGGACATGCCGGCGGCACCTCCTTCGACGAATTTCGGGGCGCGGCGTCGACGATGCCGCGAAGCGAACAACTCTTCGTCGGGCTCCTGCTCCTGATCGGGTTCGGCGCGAAACTCGGCCTCTTGCCTTTTTACGAGTGGTTTCCGGGCGCTTACGGCGCCGGGAGCGGCGCCACCGGCGCGCTTATGTCGGGCGTTGTCCTGAATGCCGCGTTCTTCGCGCTCGGCCGCGGGTTGATCAATTGGCTGCCGATCGATCACGCGCTTCCGGTTTCTCCCCCGGGAATGTTCGTCGTCGCGATTGGGGTGCTCAGCGCGATACTCACGGCCCTTTACGCATTTCAACAGGATGGATGGCGCGAATTGCTGAGCCTTTCCTCGGCCGAAAATGGATCGATCGCCGTCTGCCTCCTGGGCGCGTGTTTGATGTTTCGACAGGACGGCCTGATGGATCTCGCCGGGCTCGCCTGGACCGTCGCCCTCATTCACCTCGCCGGCCACGCGCTCGCCAAGGGCGCGATGTTCCTTACAGCCGACGGAGTCTATCGGAAGGTGGGGGACTACGATCTGGTGCAACATGGCGTTCTGCGCGACAGCTCATGGGTCTTCGGCGCGGGAGCGCTCTTTGCGGCGATGAGCCTGTCCGCGATGCCGCCGCAGGCGGGATTCGTGAGCGAATGGTATCTGTTTCAGACTTTCTTCCAGGGGTTTCGCCTCTCGAGCCTGGCGAGCCGGCTGACGGCGACTCTCGCGGGCGCCGGGCTCGCGCTCACTGTGGCGATCGCCTTCGCCACTTTCATCAAAGTGTTCGGCATCGGGCTGCTCGGGCGCAAGGAGCGTGACGGCTCCAGGATGCCGGCGTCCAACCAGGTTGCCGTCGGACTGCTCGGGGCGCTGGTGCTCGCGCTGGCCGTCGGCATGCCGGTCTGGCTGACGAGCCTGGAGCCCGTCGTCTCGGCGACTTTTGGCGCGCCGGCCGCGGCGGAAATGCACGACGGTTGGCTTCTCGTTCCACTGACGGCCAAGTTCGCCTTCATTTCGCCGAGCAAGCTCGTCATCGCCATGCCGCTGCTGGCGCTCCTGCCCCTTGCGCTCGTGCTTGCAGCGCGGCGGCGCGTGAGGCTCGCTCCGGTCTGGTATGGCGGACGTGAGCATGACCCTCGCCGCGCGGCGACCACCGCGCTCACCTTCTCCAATGCGCTGCGGACGTTCTACAGCTTCGTCTATCGCCCGACAGTCGAGACGGAGCGGGTTCTGGCCGCCGAAGGAAATGGTCAGCCGTATTTCACACGCCGGCTCGTGTTCACGCACGACGTCGCCCCGATCTTCGGCCCGTACCTCTTCGCGCCGCTTGAGAGATTCGTGACCGCGCTGGCCGGCAGGCTTCGACTCATCCAGTCCGGGCAACTCAACTTCTATCTTTCCCTGATCGGCGCGCTGCTGGTCGGCATCCTGATCATCGCGCTTATTTGACCACCGGGGCTCAAGGTGAATGAGGGGTTGCATAGTGATCGCGATCGGGCCGTTCTTGGGCGTTGGGCTCGGCGCGCCATGACAAATCTAGTGCAGGCGATCCAGGCAGGATTGAGCATTTCCGTCGGCGCCTCATCCGGCGCGCTTCTGCGCTGGCAGCTTGGCGTACGCCTCAACAGCTTCTTCCCCGTTCTGCCGCCAGGAACATTGGCCGCGAATCTGCTAGGAGGTTACATTATCGGCTTCGCAATCGCCCATCTCGCGCAAGCGCCCTATCTTGCGCCCGAATGGCGGCTGATGATCGTCACCGGCTTTTGCGGTGGTCTCACGACGTTCTCAACTTTTTCGGCCGAAGTCGTCACATTGCTGCAGGAGGGCCGGTTTCTTTGGGCGGCGGGAGCGATCGGCGTTCATGTCATCGGGTCGCTGACGATGACCATCGCCGGCATTGCGTCCTGGCAAGCGCTCAAGTCGCTGTGAGGAGGGCGGCATGAATGGATATCAGATCACGTTCTTTACGCATCAAGACCGTCGCCACAAAGGCAAACCGATGGGCGAATGGCTTCTCGGCCTCGTTGGCGAATTGGGCCTTCGCGGCGCCAGCTTGCATTCAGGCGGCGAGAGTTTCAGCCGCGGCGGTCGAGTCCATTCGGCGCATTTCTTTGAGCTTTCCGATCAGCCCATCGAGGTGCTTGTCGCTGTGACTTCCGAACAGTCGACGCGATTGTTCGACCGGCTCAGGGCCGAGAACGTCCATCTCTTCTATGTCAAAACGGCGGTCGAATTCGGTGTCTTGGGCCTCGATGAGTGAGGGCGCGCCGCCGTTCGCAGTTCGGCCGCGCTGAAACTGCGCGAACCCGCTGAAGGGACTTTGACCTATGACCATGCCGCGCGACGCCATGCTCTTGCGCGCCTTCATCGGCGAGAACGCCAAACGTCATCATCGTCCGCTGTACAAGGTCATCGTCGAGAAGGCGCTCGAGGCCCGAGAATTCTAGACGTGGCTGAGAACCTGAGAACCTGCCGCTCGTGATCGAGATCGTCGACACCGAGGATAAGATCAAGGCGTTTCTGCCGGTCCTCGACGCAATCATGCCGGGCCGGCTCGTCACTTTGGAAAAGGTCCAGGTCCTCCAGTACGGCTAGGACGTCACGCATGAGCCGGCCTGAAATGGACACGAGCGGCTCTCGCGACAGCCCGCAAAGCCTTTTGCTCGCACCACAAGGGACGACGGTCTCTCTCGAAGAGCGCCCGCGCTCCGGAGGCGGCGTGGGCGTTCTGACCGACGTCCTGGCTGCAGCCAAAGCGTCGATCGCGGACCCGAACCCGGCGGAGCAGGCAATATTGGCCAAGCTCGACGAGGCGCTGGCCCGGACAGAGGAGGGGCGGCTGCGAGTGGCCATGCTCGGCCAGTTCAAACGGGGGAAGAGCACGCTGTTGAACGCGCTGCTCGGCGTGCCTCTCCTGCCGACCGGCATCACTCCCGTGACCGCGATCCCGACCTACGTGCGCGTCGAGAGCGAGCCGTCGCTTCGGATCGAGTTCGAGGGCTCGCGCAAGCCGCTCGAATCTCTGAACGCATCGGAATTCCCGGCCATCATCGCGCGGTATGTGTCGGAGTCCACGAATGCGAACAACCGGGAGCAGGTCCGCGGCGTCGAGATCGCGCTCAATTCGGCGACTTTCAGCGACCGGGTCGTCCTCGTCGACACGCCGGGGGTCGGGTCGACTTTCCTCCACAATTCGCGCGCGGCGGAGGCCGTGCTCAGCGATTGCGACGTCGGCATTTTCGTCCTCTCTCCCGATCCTCCGATCACCGAAGTCGAGCTTGGATATCTCGACGACGTCCGGCGTGTGGTCCCAAAACTGTACTTCGCCCTCAACAAGGTCGACCTTTTGTCCCCCGACGATCGCGATGTCGCCTTGTCGTTCCTGGCGAATGTGCTCGAGGACAAACTCGGACCGGGGGAGTCGCCGCGCATTTTCCCGGTGTCGGCGAAGGCCGCACTCCTTGCCAAGCGAGAGGGAGACAGCGCCGCGCTCGCGGCGAGCGGTGTGCTCGAACTCGAGCAGGCTCTCGCGAGCGAGCTGGCGAGCGAAGAAAGGGCGATCGCGTTCGCCACGGGACGCTCGCGGGCGATTTCGCTTGTGGGACAGCTTCTTTACCGCCGCCAGCTCGAGCACAAGGCGCTCCTCACGCCCGAGCAGGACCTGATCCGGAAGATCGGCGAATTCGAGCACGGCATCTCGCGCTTCGAATCGGAACGGGCGAATCTGTCGGATCTCATGGCGGTGGACCGCCGTCGATTGCTCGCCGACATGACGGCGCTGACCGACCGGATCTGGGAGCAAGCCCGGTCAAAATTCGCGAAACTGGCGAAGGACGAAACGCCGTCGGGCTTCGACGAGGTCAACGCGCGCGAGCAACTCGGCAAGGCGCTCGAAAGACATTTCGAGACGGCTGCGCACGAGGCCACGGAACAGGCGAGAGGCGACCTGATTTCGCGGCTCGCGAAGCACGAGGCGCAGGCGAGCGTTCTGCTCGCGCAGGTGCGCCGGGCGGCGGCGGATCTCATGGACATGTCCGTGAGCCTGCCGCCTGCCGAGCATGCCTTCGAACTTGCGCGCGAGGCCTATTGGGTTGCCGCCTGCGCCGGCGAATTCGATCATCGACGCCTCCGCCCTCGCGCTCATTCGCCTCATGCCGCGCGCCTTGCGCGAAAGGCGTCTGCGCCTCCAGATCGCCTCCGACACGGACAGAGCGGCATTGCGCAACGTGGCGAACCTCGACTGGGCGCTTCGACAGAACATCGAGGACGCATTCCGCCGCTTCGAGTCGTCGCTCGCCGAGCAACTCTCCGAGGCGATCGAAGAAACCCGGCAGGTCATGCAGATCGCGCTCGCAAAGCGCTCCGCGAGATCGGCGGAAGTCGTTACGCTTGTCGCGCAGGCGGAGCAATCGATCGACGCGCTGTGCGCCGCGCTCGAAGGCCTCGAAAGCGCCAGGTTCAGCTAGCCGCGCCGACGACCGCCAGACGCGCGCTCAAACTCAAGCCCTCGTCGCGGGCGCCCGAGACTTTTCCGTCGCGCCGTCTCTGTGAAGCTTGATCCATCTCAGTACGTCAGTCGGTTTGCCGTGGACGAGCTTGAGCCATCTGGGGCTGTGCACGGTCGTTCCCTGCGCCGAGCGCCAGAACTCCGCCACGATGAACAGTTCCCAGACCCCAGCCGCTCCGCCTTTCGCGCGCAGGTTGAGGACGTCGAGATCGAAACTATAGCCGGGTGAGCTGAAGCCGTGCCTTTCCCGCCGGCAGTCGACGCCATTCGCGCTCTATTCGGAGCGGCCGATCTGGCCGATCGAGTCCCCGACGAGAAGCTCGATCTCCTGGATGACAAGAGCGCGCGATAAACGCAGCATGCCGACGCCGCCCCGAATTGCGTGGCGGATCGAGGCGAACGGCGCCAGGAGAATTGCGGTTCTCCGCAATCCGTCGCTCACGCCCATTTGACCTCAGTCGTGCAGCCTCGTCCATGCGAAATGCTGAACCGGGATACATTCGGGATACCGACCGGCGTTGACAAAAGTCGCCCATGCGCTAGCTTCTCTTCAGGCGATGGAGTTCGCCGTTAAGCGCCCCCACGGGCTGATGACTCCTCCTGTTGTCACGAGACGAACGGTGGAGTCCGATGTATGCGCCGCCAAACTCGCTGTCCACCGCGTCCGTCAGAATCGTGACGGAGGAAGAGTTCGATGGCCCGTCGGCGCGAGGTGACCCAGGAGCCCTCTTTCGCACCGTCCTCGCCCCGCCAACCGACCTCGGGGATGTGGAGGAGCCCTCGGGACCGCCTGCATTTTTCCGGGACCTCAATCTCGATCAGATCGTCGCCGCAATTGTCGCGGGCAAGCAGGAATACAACCTGGCGCCGTTTTTTATCGACCTTTGAAGACGGTCGAAGCGATAGAGTACCGGCAGGACGTTATGCGGGACCTCGAGGACGCGTCTCATTTTGACGCCGTGGAGTCGTTTGCCGCGTCCATCAGGTCGGTGCGAGATCACGTCGCTCAAGCGGCGAAATTACACACCAAGCACCAGAAGAACGCATGGCTGCTCGACGCCGTCGACCTCTACTGTCGCGCCGTCCGACGATTGCTTCTCGCGCTCCGCGCCTCGCGGCCCGCGTCGACAGGGCTTGCCGGACTCGATGGCCTTTCTCGATTCGTATGTCACTTCGGCTGCGTTTCAGCGGCTATTGACGGATACAGCGGCGCTGAAGGCCAGCCTGGCGTCGGTCCGCTACACCCTGTTGATCGGAAACGGCTTCATCACCGTCAAGGCGGTCGAGAACGAGCCCGACTACGGGGCGGAAATCCAGGCCGACTTCGAGAAGTTCAGGCAGGGCGCGGCCGCAGACCATAGTTTCAAATTCAGCGACTTTGCGCAGATGAATCATATTGAGGCCGGCGTTCTCGATCGTGTCGCCCGGCTGTACCCGGAGACGTTCGCCGAGCTTGACACCTTCGCTGGACGAAACACCGATTTCTTTAATCCGACGCTTCAGAGATTTGATAGAGAAGTTCAGTTCTACATCGCCTGCATCGCCCATATGCGTCGCCTCAGCAGCGCCGGCCTCCCGCTTTGCTATCCAAAGGTATCGACGCAGAGCAAGGAGGAGCGCGTCTCCCAGTGTTACGATCTTGCGCTGGCCAACGTCCTCCTTGGCCAGAAGCATTCGATCGTCACGAATGATTTTCATCTCGATGGGCGAGAACGGCTCTTTATTGTCTCCGGACCCAACCAGGGTGGGAAGACGACATTCGCCCGCACCTTCGGTCAATTGCACTACCTCGCTGCGATCGGTTACCCGGTCCCAGCAGCGAACGCCAGACTTTTCCTGTTCGATCGCCTGTTTGCGCATTTTGAGCGAGAGGAAGACATTCATAACCTGCGTGGGAAGCTGCACGACGACCTGCACCGCATCCGCGAAACACTGTCGTTGGCGACCCCCGACAGTATCATCGTTCTCAACGAGGTCTTCAATTCGACGAGCCTGAAGGACGCGGTCTTCCTCAGCACGGAAGTGCTCAAGAAGATCATTGATCTGGATGCGATCTGCGTTTGCGTGACCTTCATCGACGAGTTGGCGAGGCTCAGCAAGAATACGGTCAGCATGGCGAGCAACGTCAAGCCCGAGGACGTCGCGCAGCGCACGTTCAAGATCACGCGCCGTCCGCCCGACGGGCTCGCTTATGCGATCTCGGTCGCAGAAAAATATCGGCTCACATATCCGCAGTTGCGCGAGAGGCTTCCCTCATGAAAGCCTTTCTCATGCACCGGGATCGCGATTTCGATCTTGGACGCGCCTCGCCGGCGAATGAAGAGCTTCTCATCAAGGATCTCGAACTGGACACGCTGTTTATGGCGATGGCGAACAAGGACCAGCTCGTCTTCGACGTGTCGAAAAAGGCCGTCTTAACGGCCGCCGCCAATGACCTCGACGTGATCGAATATCGACAGTCGGCTCTAAAGGACTGCCTGGGCAATCCGGAAGCCGTCCGCCAGCTTTATGGTCTCGCGGAAGAATCAATGCAGCGGCAGAGGAAGATATGGTCCACATTTCGGGAGTACCCCTCCGGCCTCCTCGACACATCGGTCCAGCGGATGGCCGTTTTCATCGACGTGCTGAAGCGTGTACGGGCCCTGGTCGATCGGCAGGCTGCCCAATTCCGGTCCGCGGCGTTTTCTAAACTGTTCGCAACGCTCGCGCGGGAGCTCGACGACGACTATTTCTCGCTGATCGACAGGCAACTGAACCAGCTGAGGTTCCGGAACGGCGTTCTCGTCAGCGCGGAGCTGGGGAAGGGACTCAAGGCCGTGAGCTACGTGCTGCGGCGGCCGCACAAGACCCCCGGCAACTGGGTCAGCCGCGCCTACCATAGCGTCTTCGAGCAACGCCCTCCCGGCTACACGCTCTACCTGGCTCCAAGGGACGAAGCCGGCGCCCGAGCCATGTCCGAGATGAGGGACCGCGGCCTCGGGCTCGCCGCCGACGCCCTCGCCAAGAGCGCCGAGCATATCGGGAGCTTCTTTCATATGCTGCAAACCGAATTGGCGTTCTACATCGGTTGTCTCAATCTTCACGAACGGTTACTCGAACTGGGGGCGCCGTTCACGTTTCCCAGCGCGAGCGAATCGAGACCCTCCCGGTTCTCCTGCAAGGACCTCTACGACGTCTGTCTCGCGCTCAGCACCAACAAACGACCGGTCGGCAACGAGGTCGCAGCTGACGAGAAGATCCTGATCATTGTGACGGGCGCCAATCAGGGCGGCAAAACCACGTTTCTCAGAAGCGTCGGGCTCGCGTATCTGATGACGCAAAGCGGCATGTTTGCGCCTGCCGCGCGCCTTCGACTCAGTATCGTGAACGGACTCTTCACCCACTTCAAGCGCGAAGAGGACGCCGCGATGAAAAGCGGGAAATTCGACGAAGAGCTCAGCCGCATGAACGCCATTGTCGACACGCTTACGCCGAATGCTCTCATCCTCTTTAACGAGTCGTTCGCTGCGACCAACGAGCGGGAGGGATCGGAAATCGCGCGGCAGATCGTCTCTGCTCTGGTCGAACGATCGCACAAGATCGTCTTCGTCAGCCATCAGTTCGACTTCACCCACAGCTTCTACGAGAGGCGGCTCGCGACCGCGCTTTTCTTGCGCGCTGACCGGCAGCCGGATGGACGCCGGACGTTCAAGCTCATCGAAGACGAGCCGTTGTCGACCAGCTTCGGAGAGGACGTGTACAAAGAGGTCTTTCCCGCGTACCCCGCGAACGAGCGTCGGAGCGGGAACTATTCGACCATGACCGAGTGAGCGTTTTGTCGCAGTGTCTTCCTGAGACAGGCGTGGCAGAATGGTCGAGAAACTGGGTGGGCCGTGGCGTCAGTTTGTTTGGAGGAAAAGTCAATGCCGAAAATCTCACACATTGAGGCGCTCGAAATCCTCGACTCCCGAGGCAACCCGACGGTGCGCGTGCGCCTCGGCCTCGACGACGGCACGGTTGCGACGTCGTCGGTTCCGTCTGGCGCGTCCACGGGCGAGAACGAGGCCGTCGAGCTTCGTGACGGCGACAAGCGCCGCTATGGCGGCAAGGGCGTGCGCAAGGCGGTCGCGAACGTCGTCGAGAAAATCGCGCCCAAGGTGATCGGCATGGATCCGACCCGCCAGGCGGAGATCGACGCCCTGATGATCTCGCTCGACGGCACGCCGAATAAGGCCAAGCTCGGGGCCAATGCGATTCTCGGCGTGTCGATGGCGGTGGCGCGCGCGGCGGCGCAGTCGGCGAAGCTGCCACTCTACGCCTATCTGGGCGGCGTCGGCGCCACTCGACTGCCCGTGCCGATGATGAATATCGTCAACGGCGGCAAGCATGCGGAGAACTCGGTCGACTTCCAGGAATTCATGGTCATGCCGATCGGCGCGCCGAGCTTCGCCGAAGCTCTGCGCTATGGGGCGGAAACATTCCACGCGCTCGCCAAGCTCTTGAAGGGCAAGGGCTACGCGACTTCGGTCGGCGACGAGGGCGGCTTCGCTCCCAATCTCGGCAGCAACGAGGAGGCTTGTGAACTGATCGTCAAAGCGATCGAGGCGGCGGGCTACAAGCCGGGCAAGGACATCGCCATTGCGATCGATCCGGCGGCGAGTTCCTTCTACGCCGACGGCGCCTATGATCTCGCCAAGTCGAAGGCCGGAAAGCAGACCAGCGACGAGATGATCGCGCTCTATCAGAAGTGGATCGACGCTTTCCCGATCGTGTCGATCGAGGACGGCCTGGACGAAAACGACTGGCAGGGCTTCGCGCGTCAGACGGCTGCTCAGGGCGAGCGCATCCAGATCGTCGGCGACGATATTTTCGTCACCAATCCGGCCTTCATCCGGCGCGGCGTCAAGGAAAAGGCGGCCAACGCCGTGCTCATCAAGCTCAATCAGATCGGAACCGCCACCGAAACGGTCGAGGCGATTGCGCTCTGCCGCAAGGCGGGATGGAACTATGTCGTTTCACACCGTTCGGGCGAAACCGAGGACGCATTCCTCGCCGATTTCACGGTTGCGATGGGCGGCGGCCAGATCAAGACCGGGTCGGCGAGCCGCAGCGAGCGCATCGCCAAATACAATCGCCTGCTCGAGATCGAGACGGAGCTGGGATCGGCGGCGCGGTTCGAGTCGCCGTTCGCGGCGAAGGGCGGGTGAGGTTTCGCGCTGCGCCGAGGGAATATGGCAAACTTGGGCGTACATGAAGGCGCCTCGATTGGGGGGTATGATACACAATGCCTCGGCAAAAGAGCCTTCAGAAGGAACGAAATCAATGTCCAAGACAATCGCCTTGATCGCCCTTGGCGCCGCCGTCGCCCTCACGCCCGTCGCAGCCGTCGCGCAGACCGGATATGGCGTCAGCAACAGCGCTCCATCGACGACGACTTTCGACCGGTCGTGGAACCATTTCAACGAAAGCAAGGAACGGGCGAGAGCTGGCGCGGCCTATGTCCGTCGCCATAGCGAGGGATGGTATCATCACCACCATTACTACGACCATGAGTGATGGAGAAGCGCCGCGCTAGCCTCGCCGCCTATCTAGCCCAATAGCCGTCGCCGCCATGAGGGCCGCCGCTCCGATGCTTTACGCTCATTCGATCAAGGCGAGAGCTCGCCAAAAATCGTTGGCACGAGTTCGGAAACCGTCGGATGGATCGGCATCGCATGGGTATAGGCCGTCGCGGTGACGCCGGCGGCCATCGCTTCAATCACAGCGTGAACCGCCTCATCGCCGCCCACGCCGAAGATCGCGGCGCCGAGGATCGCGTCGCTGTCGCGGTCGACCACGACTTTCATAAAACCCTGCGTTTCGCCTTTCTCGACTGCACGGCCGACCCGGGTCATCGGCCGCTGGCCGATCCGGACCGTGTGGCCCTTTGCGCGCGCCTCCGCCTCGGTCAGGCCGACCCGGCCGAGCGGCGGATCGATGTAGAGCGCGTAGGCCGGAATCCGGTCGCTTACTTTGCGATCAGCCCCGATGAGCAGGTTCGTCGCGGCGATTTCGAAATCGTTGTACGACGTATGGGTGAAAGCGCCGCGCCCGTTGCAGTCGCCGAGCGCAAAAATGTGCGGGACGCTGGTCCGCAATCGGTCGTCGACGGCAATGAAGCCGCGCGCGTCGATCGCCACGCCAGCCGCGTCGAGTCCAAGGTCGTCGGTGTTCGGCCGCCGGCCGACTGCGAGCAGCACGTGTGAGCCGACGACTTCAGGCTCGCCGCTCGTGCAGTTGACGCCGACCCCGATGTTCGCTCCGCGCGGCGCAAAGCTGATGCATTCGGCGTCGCAGCGGATCGCGATTCCCTCGGCTTCGAGGACTTCGCGGATCGCGTCCGACGTCTCCTTATCCTCCCTGCCGACGAGGCGCGACGCCTTCTCGACCACGGTGACCTCGGCGCCGAAGCGCCGGAAAATCTGAGCGAATTCGAGGCCGACGTAGCTTCCGCCGACGATGACGAGATGGCGGGGCAGGGCGTCGAGTTCGAGTATCGTCGTGTTGGTCAGCGTCTTGACCTGGTCGATCCCCGGAAAATCCGGAACGTTGGCGCGGCCCCCGACGTTGATGAAGACGCGCTCGGCTTCGAGCACCTCGTCGCCGACGCGGACCGTCGTTGGCGACTGGAAGCGGGCGTGGCCCCGGAAAACAGTGCAGTTCGCCATGCCGCGCAGCCAGCCTTCGACGCCCGAGCGGGAATTGCCGACAACCTTGTCCTTGCGCGCCATCACGGCGGCGAAATCGACCCCGACCGGTCCAGCGCTCACACCGAAGTCGGCGGCGCGCCGTGAGAGATGGGCGGCGTAGGCGCTGGCGACCAGAGTCTTGGTCGGCGTGCAGCCGACATTGACGCAGGTTCCGCCAAATAGCTTGCGCTCGATGACGGCGACCTTCTGGCCAGCTGCGGTAAGCCGACCGGCCATCGGCGGGCCGGCCTGCCCGGCGCCGATCACAATGGCGTCGAAACGGCGGTTCATCGCGACACCAGGACGATGACGATGCCGAGGACGATCGCGCCGGCGTCCTCGAGGAACGCGGCGGGCGGATCGCGCCCGAAAGCCTTGGCCATGCGGGCCCGCAGCTCGGCCCCGCCGTATGTGCCGATCACGGCGCCGATCACGCCGGCGACGAGGCCGCCGATCCACGAGCCGCCCGAGGCGCCGAGCGTGGCGCCGGACAAGGCTCCGGTGACAAGTCGGCCGCCAAACTGCATCGGGACTTTTCGGCTCGGGGTCGAGGGAAGTTGGTCGAGGACCAGTTCGAGGAGCGCGAGAGCCGTGAAGATCCAGGGGGTCCAGGCGTAGCCCATGAAGGCGAGCCAGGAGCCGCCGAGATCGAGATGGCCCAGCCGGGCGGCCCAACTCACCGCGGCCGGCGCCGTGAAGGTGCGTGAGCCGGCCACAATTCCGGCCAAAAGCGCAAGCGTGTAAAGCATTTTTCAGCCCCTCGCTTCTGCCCCGAAAAGTATCGCAAAACGATCGTCATTGCGAGAGAGGCCGAAGCCCTTCAACGGCGGCCGGCGCAGCCTTTCAATCAGCCGGATTGCTTCGTCGCTTCGCTTCTCGCAATGACGCTGGACGCTCGTCGCCTACGCTTTCACTCGAACATACTCGCCCGGCGCGTCGCCGATGGCTTTCAGCTTGCCTTCGCCGGGCCTGCGGGCCGGAACCTTTTCAGGAGCCTGAGCGGCGATCCATTGGATCCAGTCCGGCCACCAGGAGCCCGGCGTCTCCTTCGCGCCGGCCAGCCAGGACTCGAAGTCGCCATCGAGCGGGCCGCCGGTCCAGAACTGGTATTTCGGTTTGCCGGCCGGGTTGACGACGCCGGCGATATGGCCCGATCCGGCGAGGACGAAGCGCACCGGGCCGCCAAAGAACTTGGCCCCTCTGAACACGCCGCGGGCGGGGGCGATGTGGTCCTCCCTGGTCGCCAATTCATAGATCGGCATCGTCACCTTTTTGAGGTCGACCGTCTGGCCGCCGAGCACCATGCGCCCGTTCGACAGGTCGTTCTGGAAATAGCAGTGGCGCAAATAGAACCTGTGGTTGGCGGCGGGCATTCGGGTCGAGTCGGAGTTCCACACCAGGAGGTCGAAGGGCATGGGCTCTTTGCCCTTGAGGTAATTGTTGACGTAGTAGGACCAGATGAGGTCGTTCGGGCGCAGCATGTTGAAAGCGCTCGCCATGGCGGAGCCTTCCAGGTAACCCTGCTCGGCCATCCGCTCTTCGACCGATTTCAGTTGCTCCGCGTCGACGAAAACCTTCAGATCGCCCGCGTCGGTGAAGTCGACGAGCGCAGTGAAGAAGGTGACGCTGTTGATGCGAGTATCGCCGACCGCCGCCATGTAGCCGAGGGTCGAGGCGAGCAGCGTGCCCCCGACACAATAGCCGATCGCGGTCACCTCGCGCTCGCCGGTCGCCTGCTCGACACAGTCGAGCGCCGTCAGGATGCCCTCCTGCATGTAGGCGTCAAAACCCTTGTCGGCGTGGCGGCTGTCCGGATTGACCCAGGAGATGACGAACACCGTCAGGCCCTGCGACACCGCCCAGCGGATGAACGACTTCTCCGGGTTGAGGTCGAGAATATAGAACTTGTTGATCCACGGCGGCACGATCAGGAGCGGCCGCTTGTAGACCTCGGGCGTCGTCGGCTCGTATTGGATGAGCTCGATGAGGTCGTTGCGGAACACGACTTTCCCGGGCGTCGCGGCGAGATTGACGCCGAGCTTGAACGCGCGCGCGTCGGACTGGCGGATGCGAAGGTTCCCCTTTCCGGCTTCAATGTCCTCGGCGAGCATCTTGAGGCCGCGCACCAGGTTCTCCCCGCTTTCCGCGAGGGTCGCACGGATGATCTCTGGATTGGTGCCGATGAAGTTCGACGGCGCCAGCGCCGCGGTGACCTGGCGCAGATAGAATTGCGCCTTGTCGCGCGTATGCGGCTCGAGCTCGTCGGCGCGTCGGACAAGATCGTCCGCCCAGCGCGCCGTCAGCACATAAGCCTGCTTGAGGAAGTCGAAAAACGGATTGTCGCGCCACTCGGCGTCCGAGAAGCGCTTGTCCGACCGGTCGGGCTCGGCGACCGGCTTGGCGGGCAGGCCCTGAAAGCGCTGGAGCGTTGCGGCCCACAAGTCGATGAACCGCGTGGTCAGAGCGGTCTGCGCCTCGATCGCGCGCGCGGGTTCGGACATGTAATATTCGGCGACCTCTCCGAGCGAACGGACCATCTCGCCGATGTCGTCGGCGATCGTCGTCTTGATCTCGCCCGTCTCGCGCGGCCGCATGTAGGCGGCGACCGCCCGGCCGGCCTGCTCGATTGCGCTCGCGATGTTGCGGGCCAGCGCCTCGGTGTTGGGAAACGGGTAATGGGCGCCGAAAAAGGCGCCGCCCGCTGAAATCGCGAGAGGACGAGGGCGCGGCGGGCGCGGCTCTCGGCGCGGCCGCCGGTTCGGCGGACGCCGCGCGCGCGGGCGGCGGGGCCGGGGTCAGCGCGCCGGCCGGCGGTTCGGCGACCTTCGCCGCGGGCGGCGGCGGGGAAGGGGGCGTCACGGCCGGCGCGGGCTCGGCGCGGGGCATCGGCGGCGTCAGCGGTTCCTTGCGCCGCGCCCCTGTGGCTGTGGATCTGGCGGCGGTCGAAGGCGACGAAACTGTCCGCGGCGTCGCGGCGGGCGCGGCTTTGTCGGCCGCACGTTCCGGCGTCTGCGCCTTTTTCGGCCGGGCATCGGCGGCCGAGCGGATCGAGGGGATCTGGGGAGCCGCCTCGGACGGGTCCGACGGCGGGGAGTTCACCCACCGGTCGAGCGCGTCGGGCTTCGTAGGGCCGGACGAAGTGGGCGGCGCCTGCCTCGGCGCCGGCGACAACGCGCTGACCCATTTCGGCTTCGGCGGAATCCTGGCCCTTTTTTGCGTGGCCGGCGCCGAAGTCTTCTCGGTGCTCCTCGCCTGCGCTTCCCGCTGCTTTCGGCGACCGGTCTATGCTCGTCAGCGGGGCCTTCGCGGGGCTGGCCGACGAAGCGTCGGGGTTTTTGTCGGGCGTTGAAGCGTTCGCGCGCGGCTTAACGGTCTTCGCACGAATATTCGGCATGAAGCGTTCCCTGTGGCGCCGGGGAAAAACACCCGGTCCCGTTTTCGTCATAATAGGTCACTACCCCGGCCTGACGCCACAACGACTTTCGGCGCGAATGCGATTCTTCAAGCGCCGGCGCTAACGGGTTTCGATTTGGACAAGAGGACGATGAGGATGGCGACGGTGAGCGCAAGGATCGGGATGGTCGTCGCGGCCGCCGCTTGCCTCGGCTCCTCGGCGAGCCTCGCCCAACAGGGGGACGGCCCGCTGAAGAGCGTGATGAAGATGATGGGCTTCGCGACCGACGTCGCGCCGCCTGCCGATTTCGTCCGCCAGTCGCGCCCGAACCACGAACTCGACTACATCCCGGTCTTCCAGCCTCCCCCCGAGCCGGCCAAGCCTGCCTTGAACGACAAGCAGCTGAAGGCGGTGAAAGGCGATCTCAACTCGCTCGAGAAGCGTGACGATGCGCTTCGGGCGGCCTATCCGCCGGCGGTCAAGGCAGAGGCTGAGGAGGCGGCGGCCAAGAAGGCGAAGACGAAGCCTGCGACGGCCAATCAGTAGGATTGAGATTTGCGGGGCCGCCCCGCGGGATGCTAACAGGACCGTGACGGCGCGAGGCGCCGCGAGGCCGGGTTTCAGCCAAGGACATTCGGAACCGATGAGCGACTTCCATCGCGTGCGGCGCCTGCCGCCCTACGTCTTCGAGCAGGTCAACAAGCTCAAGGCCAAGGCGCGCGCCGCCGGCGCCGACATCATCGATCTCGGCATGGGCAACCCGGATCTGCCGGCCCCCAAGCACGTGCTCGACAAGCTCGTCGAGACGGTCGGCAAGCCGCGAACCGACCGCTATTCCGCCTCGAAGGGCATCGCGGGCCTCAGGCGGGCGCAGGCGGCCTATTACGGCCGTCGCTTCGGCGTGAAGGTCGATCCGGAGACCCAGGTCGTCGTCACCCTCGGCTCGAAGGAAGGCTTCGCCAACATGGCCCAGGCGATCACCGCCCCGGGCGACGTCGTGCTGGTGCCCAACCCGTCCTATCCGATCCACGCCTTCGGCTTCCTGATGGCGGGCGGCGTGATCCGCTCCGTGCCGTCGGAGCCTTCGGCCGAGTTCTTCGTCGCGCTCGAACGCGCGATCCATCATTCGATCCCGAAGCCGATCGCGGCGGTCGTCTGCTACCCGTCCAACCCGACGGCGATGGTCGCTTCGCTCGACTTCTACAAGGATCTCGTCCTGTTCGCCCGCAAGCATGAGATCTTCGTCTTGTCCGACGTCGCCTACGCCGAGGTCTATTTCGAGGACGAGCCGCCGCCGTCGGTCCTGCAGGCGCCGGGCGCGTTCGACGTCGCGGTCGAGTTCTCCTCGATGTCGAAGACCTTTTCGATGGCCGGCTGGCGCATCGGCTTTGCGGTCGGCAACGAGCGTCTTCTCGCCGCCCTCGCGCGGGTAAAATCCTATCTCGACTACGGCGCCTATACGCCGATCCAGGTCGCGGCCGCGGCCGCGCTCAACGGGCCGGACGATTGCATCCGCGAGATGCGCGCGACCTACAAGCGCCGGCGGGACGTGATGATCGAGAGTTTCGCCGCGGCCGGCTGGCCGATCGAAAAGCCGAGCGCCTCGATGTTCGCCTGGACGCAGGTGCCGGAGCGTTTTCGCCATCTCGGCAGCCTCGAGTTCTCGAAGCTGATGATCGAGAAGGCCGACGTCGCCGTTGCGCCGGGCATCGGCTTCGGCGAGCACGGCGACGATTTCGTGCGCCTCGCGCTGGTCGAGAACGAGCAGCGCATCCGGCAGGCGGCGCGCGGCATCAGGCGCTTCTTCGACACCGCCGACGACACGCTGCACAATGTGGTGAAGCTGAAGAAGCCGGCGTGAGCGGGCGCGAAAGCAATCGCCTTCGCCGCCGCCCAGGGGCGCTGGAGCGGGATGATTTCAAATCGACCTAGGCTCGGTGCGCTCCTCGTTCGGCGGGCCGGCGGTTGACCGGTGACGGCGCCGTTTCCTGACCCTCGCGAGGCAGCCTGCGACCGGCCGCCCGCCTCCCGTCTTCGGCGATCGGAACGGCGGCCCGGGGTCGCCTGCCGAACAGGGGCTTTTCCTGATAAGCAGGGAGAAAACAGGGGGAATTGCGCCCTTTCGGCCGGAGCTGGCAGAGAAACGTTTGATTACAATGGCTTGCGCCAAGCACGTTGCGCGCTGGGATCAGGCGCAATAACAGGAGCGTAACAGGGAGTGTTTTTGCCCTTATCAGGGCAATAACAGGCGGCGTTTTGGCGATAAAAGGCAAGAGCGATTCCGGACGGCGGAAGCGCGCCGGGGGCTTCGAAAACGGGTTCGCCGTCCGCCTCGCCGGCGCTCTGAAGCGCCGCGAAAGGATAGAGAGCCTATCCTTTCGCCCAGCCTTTGACGAACGGCATCGATTACGGGGGCATGATGCGCATTCCATGATATCGCAGCCCGGTCATGCTGGCCCGATAGCTCGTCTTTCCCGCACCGCCGTCGCCAATCTCCCGGAATTGTCGCGACCAGCAGGCGGGGCCCGACGGGTTCGTGAACCAAAGCCGGAGCGGGCGGCCGCCCGACGTTGCGGACTCCCCATTGCCAATCCGCTCGTCCGCGCGCATATTGCTGGCAATGAAGGCGATGTTTTGCAGGCGATAATGAGCCAACTGACTGTCCGAAACGTCAGCGCCGAGCTCGTCCGGTCGCTAAAGCAGCGGGCGGCGGCGCATGGCCGATCAGCGGAGGCCGAACATCGCGAGATCCTCCGCGAGGCGCTTCGGGAGCGCGCCGACGATTTCGAGGCGCGCGCGAAAATTCTGCGCGGACGTCTCCGCTCCGCCGTCGACAGCAGCGAGATCATTCGGGCCGACCGGGATCGCGACGGTGCCGCATGACCGGCTATGTCGTCGACGCCAGCGTCGCCGTGAAATGGCTCGTTAGCGAAGCTTTCTCCGAAGAGGCGGCGAGTTTGCTGGACGATCGCACGACGCTCATTGCGCCGGAACTCCTGTTCGCCGAGGCCGCCAACGCCCTGTGGGCCCTGTGCCGCCGCGGCGACATCGGAAGGGAGGATTTCGCCGAGGCCGTGGAAGTGTTGAAAGCCGCGCCGGTCGCCGTTCCTCATCCGATGCGCCAACTCGCCGCCTCCGCTGCGCGTCTGGCGATCGACCTTGGTCATCCGGCATACGACTGCTTCTACCTCGCCCTCGCGGTTCAGGAGCAATATCCCGTCATCACTGCCGACCGGCGTTTCCACGGCATCGTCCGCAAGCATCCGTATCTGTCGGACCGGGTTGTGCATGTGGAGAGCTTGAGACGTTGAGGCAAACAGGGATTGAATAAGCTGTCACCGTAATGCTTTGAAGCGCGATTAGCTTTCTTGAAGAGGCGCTTGAGCGGCGGTCGAAGAGTTATTGATAATTCTGACAGTTTTACCGTCACTGGCGCTGCCATAGGGAGGCAGACGGTTATGGAGACAATGCATTCTATAGCTGGATTTGCGTCCTTTCGAAAATCGTTTGACCGAATCAGCGGTATCATTTGAGTCGCCTTGTGAAGACGAAGGGCAATTTCCTCAGTGTAGCGGATCGGGCCGACCTTGTGGCGATCGTCAGGGACGGGCTGGAGGAGAATTGCGTTTCCCGCCGGGCGAACGCCCTGATCCTCCTTGATCGCGGCATGAAGTTCGAGGAAGTGGCGAAGGTTCTTCTCATCGACGACTTGACCATCCGCATCTGGCTCAAGGAATTCCAGGAAAGCGGCGTCGAAGGGCTTGTCATGTTCGACCTCAAGGGCGGCTCCAGCGCTTTGTCGCCCCTCCAGATCGAGGAATTGCGCGCATGGGCGACGGAGGCGCTGCCGACGTCGACCACCGGGATCGGGCAGTTTATCCTGGAGCGGTTCGGGTTCGACTATGGCCGCTCCGGACTGATCAAGCTGATGAACCGCATCGGATTCGACTGGAAGAAGCCGGAATCCGTGCCCGGCAAGATCGACGTGGAAACCCAGCAGAAGTTCATCGACGCGCACGAAGATTTGCGCAATTCGCTCGGCCCTACGAGGCGGTCGTCTACGTCGACGCCGTCCATCCGACCCATCAGGCCAAGCCCGCGGGACGCTGGCTGCCGCGCGGACAGCGCTGCGCGCTTCCCGCGGCGTCGGGACGCGACCGACTGAACCTGCACGGCGCGATCGATCTGGAGACCGGGCTGACCCGCATCATGGACGTCGAAACCGTCGACGCGCAAAGCTCCATCGCCCTGTTTGAATCCTTGGAGCGCGCCTATTCGACGATGGGCCGCATCCACGTATTTCTCGACAATGCCCGCTACCACCACGCCAAAGTCGTCCAGGATTGGATGCAACAGCCAGGGCGACGCATCGTCCTACACTTCGTGCCGTCCTACTGCCCGCACCTAAACCCGATCGAACGGTTGTGGAAGGTGATGCACGAGAACGTCACCCACAACAAATGCTACGCCAAATTCCGCGATTTCGCCGAAGCCGTGCTCGGATTCCTGCGCAAAACCGTGCCGGAGCGGTTCGACGAATTCTCGTCGACCATCACCGACAATTTCCGCGTCATCAACCCGAAGGATTTTCGGATCCTCGCGTGATGCCGCTATATTCTGGCGCAGCGCGCCTTCAGCGAGGCGTTGGCCCGAAACGTCGATGAGTAGAATGCACTGTCACCGTAACCCCGTAACCCGATTTGTCAAAGCGCGGCCCTTGGTTGCGGATGGAAACGCCTATGCCTGAGTGGGACCTATATGAGGCACAGTTTCCGAAAGCTGGCGAGAGAAGCAGCAACGCGGCCGTCCTTAAGACGGCGCATCACGTGGTTCATGTGCCGGCCGCTCGCCGTATCCTGGAAGACGAGGAATTGAGGTCGGGCTTAGTCTACGATGAGAGCCCACTCAATAAGTCACGACTCTCGGTGAATTGGTTGTCCGCCAATACGTGGGCTCATGGGTCAATCTACGGTAATGTTCAATTCTCGTTCCCGTGGTCGATGCTCATAGAGGGTCGCCGTTTCTATTGGGTAGAAGCGATGACGGCGTATCGTCCGCACGCCTACAGGATTTTGATAACGGATCGTGACCTTAATCATTCGCGCCTCCTTACGCCCTACGATCCCTATTCCGACAAAGGCCCGTTAAGAGAACGCGATGGCGTCTGGTACTGGAACTACGACTATACCTCCGAGTTTATGTTCGAGGGCGATCTGGACCTGGCCGAATGGCCGAATGCACCTCATTTGATTTCATCCGTCATAACGAACAACGCTGTCGATCCTACGGAAGTCAGTGTCGCGACAAAGGTGCACCAGAATATCGTACCGGCGCACGCGTGCTTTCCTTCCTTCTGGGCAACAATCTCCATAGCATGGATCACGTGCTGAAAGTACCGTCGCACTTTCATCCAGAGCGCCAGCTTTCCAGCACCTTCGACACCTGCGCGAATGGAATCGTGCTTATCCTAGGAATCAAGAAAGACCCGATTTAAAGGCGTAATCAGGGCGAAGGCGTCTCGACAGGCCGTCCTTCGAGGAGCTTTGGCGCTATACGGAGCTGTTCAGAAATCATCCGCTCTCAATTTACTTGCGCTCATTCAATCGTACGAGATTTTCGAAATAGCGCTTGAAGAGATAGTCAATGACCACTTCGAAATCACCGGCTGGACTATTGAACGGTAGCGCCGAGCCTGATCGGCGCTACAATGAGTTCATTGTATGAGTGACGAAATCGCCAAAATGCCAGGCACGCTTTGTAATCTCAATTGGACAAGCGGTCTTTACCCAACAGCCTCTCAGACATTTCAATAGCGTCCAAAAAGGAAATATAAAGAAAATCAAGAAACATTACAATCTCGTTTAACTCTAGGTTCTTTTGGTTGGTGGTCATACTCGTTGGCGTCGCGTGTAGCAATCTGCTTGTATAGGCATAAACGAATTCAAATTGTTCGCTCATACCCGCGTTCGCTGCTTGCTCCTTCCATTTCCAAGGCTTATGCGCTTGCGCCGATCTGGGCATTTGCGAGATAGCGTTTGCCTTAAACGCCTGTAGTTCCTCGATTTCGCGTTCAAGCTGAGGGATTATCTTGTTCTCCATTAGATATGCTTGAAAGCCGAATCCGTTTGTCTTCGCATCTTCAGCATATAAGCTAAATCGTCGCCTTGCTGTACGGTCAATATTTTCAGACACCGCGTTCATATCTTGCGAAACAATTTCAGGGGAAATCGCTGTTCCGAAACGAGTGACTATGTTTTCGATGTTATTTTCTTCTTCCTGCTGCAATTTTTTAAAAGCTCAATTCGCGTTAGATTGATATCATCATTTGGGCTCCTCCGCCGATGGCGGCATTGAGGCATGCTCGGGGCGTGGGATTGTGCTTGAGGCCGGCGAGGTGGAACCACCTGAGGTAGCTGTCGAGGTATTTTGTGGCAATGCCGCGACGGGGGCGCAGGAAGGTTTTGAGGCTCTCATGGCGACTGTTGACGGTCTGGATGTGTAATTCGCCGCGGACGCGTTCACCTTTCGACTGGTTGAGCGCTTCATGGCTGACGCCGAGGGCGGCGGCGCAAGGCGGGTAGACGTTATTGCCGTCGGTGACGAGCAAGGTGTCCTTACCCAGAATGGGCGCGAGCACCGGCTTGATGGTCTGGGCGGTCACGGCCGAGAGGACGGCGCTGATGGTGGCGCCGCTCCGGTCGGCGGCCACCAGGATCGGCGTCTGTTCGTCCGAAAGGCCGCGCTTGGCTGCTTTTCCGCCCCGCCTGCGAGCCTTGCGACCGAGGCGACGCTCGCCCTTACAGCTTGATAATATATAGGTTTCGTCGACTTCGACGATGCCGCTCAACAGGCGCGTGGGGTTCTTGGCGGCGCGCAGGAAGCGATGTCGCCAGCGGAACGCCGTGCTCACCGCCACCCCGCACCGCTCGGCCGAGGCGGCCACCGTCTCGCCCTCGCTCAACGACTGACCAAAATCAAGCCAGCGTTCCTTCTTGCGCAATCGGGCCAGCGGCGTTCCGGTCAGCGCATTGAAGCTTCTGCGGCAATCCTTGCAGCGGAAACGGCGCAGGCCGTCGGTTCGGCCCCCGCCCACCGACGCCCCGCCGCAGTGCGGACAGCGCCGCGCCTCGCCCAAGCGCTCCTCGATCGCCGCCGCCACCGCCGCTCTGGGCTGCCGGCCGGCCAGCACCGCCTCGAACTCCTGGCGCTGCTTTGCCGTCAGACCGTCGATCTCCGCCAGCCACGCTCGAAACATCCCCTGATCCATCGCTATCCCCTGTCAATCCATAATAAATCGTAGCACAAACAGGCCACCTCAATCTAACGCTAATTGAGCCTTTTTAAATCATTGAATTTCACTCTTCACCTTGTTTAGATGTTCCCTTGCGTGGTCGCGTTTATCTGTTGCCAATTGCTTGATGTAGATAAACGAATACGTCGAGTCATTCGAGAGCAGCTTGAGCCATATTAACAGTTCGAGGACGTATCGCGTGATCCCCAGGATCACGAACGTTTCAATGAAATTGAAATTTTGCTCTATAATGAGGCGAAGTTTGACCATTCCGTCTGCAAACGCAACAAGACGCCAATACTTGGAGTCTCCGTAGTAGTGCGCGTCGTCGAGCGAGGCACTTACGGCGTCGCAATTCGCCTTTAAGGCCGCGACCGTGTGTTCGACACGTTCGTGCAATGAATTTATTTCACCAATTATCTTCTTGGCGCGTTCTTGATGCTTATCCAAAGGCCCCGTCCGTCATCGGATAATCGGCCACGAGAAGCTTATATCGAGGAATTTGACCCGCTCCAAGAGAGCAAAGTTGGAGCGCAGACTGATCGCCGCGATGGCATCGAAACTCATACATCGACCCATATATCGGGTCATATATCCCGCATATATCACTCGGCCGGCAATTTCCTTCAATTCGTCAACGGTATGGTCTTCCCTATCGAGCCCGACCCAACGGCTTTCCTGCCCTCTCTTCCACGCGGAGCGCACCAGAGGCTAAGTGTCTGGTCCGAAAGTTGTTGAGTCGCATGAATCGGTTGTGATTCAAGGAAGGCGGACCGAATTGGGGGGGCCGCCGATGTGGACGAACGAGAACCGAGCGAAATACAAGCGGGATCATTTGCGATACCCGAGCGACCTGACGGATGAGGAGTGGGCGCATGTCGAACCGCTCATTCCTCCGGCAAGGAGGGGAGGCCGCAAACGGGAGACGAACATGCGAGAGGCGCTCAACGCCTTCATGTACGTGCTGAGCACGGGATGCCAATGGCGTTACCTTCCCAAAGATTTTCCGCCCCGCAGCACCGTCTATCGATACTTCTGCGATTGGGGCATTGATGGCGTGCTGGATCGGATCCATGACACGCTCTACGAAAAGTGTCGTGAGCAGGCCGAACGTGAGGCCAGCCCAACCGCCGCAATCATCGACAGCCAGAGCGTGAGAAGCGCGGAAAAAGGGGGGCCTCGATCGATCCGCACGGGTTCGATGCAGGAAAGAAGATCAAGGGCAAGAAGCGTCATTTTCTCGTCGACACCCAAGGGCTGCTGATGCAGGCCATCGTTCATTCCGCCGACGTCCAGGACCGCGACGGCGGCGTTTTGTTGCTGACGACGCTGCTTGGCCGGTTCCCTTATCTCGAAAAACTGTTCGCCGACGGCGCCTATCAAGGGCCGATCTTCGCCCAAGCGGTCGCCAAAATCCTGTCTCGGGTCAAAATCGAGATCGTCAAACGATCCGATCAGGCGAAGGGCTTCGTCACGCTGCCCAAGCGCTGGATCGTCGAGCGAACGATCGCCTGGCTCAACCGCTGCCGAAGACTGGCCAAGGACTGGGAGAACCTCAACGTCACAGCCCTAATGTTCCTTCGTTTCGCCTCCATCCGCCTCATGTTGCGAAGGCTCTGCAATCCCGCATGAACTTTCGAGTCAAACTCTAAGATCGGGCTCAAGAAACCTGAACCGTACTGCACGCGCAGCGCCAGGCAGTTGGGAGGATCACAATGCTTTTGCGTCGTAAGAGCGCCAGCTATCTCCACGCCCACGAAGAGGTGGACTACAATGTTTCTCTCCTCCCGCGCTCGTTCGGGGGCATGAGCGGCGGCGGGTTATGGCGGATGTACCTAGCCGACGCGCCCGATGGATCGTATCAAGCCCTGGACACTCGGCTCGTAGGCATCGCCGCGTTTCAGCGCGATGCAACGCACATCATGTGCCAAGGGGTCGAACGCATTGAGCAGTGCCTTGTGCCGGCCATCCGCCAGAACCTCGGCGGGTAAGTTACAATGGCGCTATGTCCGCAATTACGGTGCTCGACCGTGAGCGCTCGCTTGACGCTATGTGACACGCTTTCCGTGCATCTCAATCCCCCGCTCAATCCCTGGGGGTTACGGTGACAGTGCAATTTATTGTGGCGCAGCGCGCCTCCAGCGAGGCGTTGGCCCGCAACGTCGATGAGTAGCATGCACTGTCACCGGAACTCCGGAACTCCCGTAATGCCCCCGGCCTTGCCGCAGAGGCGCGGGAGAACTGCCGTGGCTCCGCTTCCCCGGCTTGCTCCCTTGGGGCCGTCGTCCGCCCTTGCTGATGGAAATCGTCGACGCCGTCAATATCTGCTGTTACGGCGAATTCTTCCGCTGTTCCGCCGGCAAAATGGATTCCGATCAGCGCTTTGAATTTACAAGCATTTTGGCCTCTGGAGGCGCGGCGGAGACGCCCCGTTTGGCGAAATTAGCTGTTTTTGCCGCTGTTATATACCAGCAAATCCGGCCGGCGGT
>CAWIHF010000016.1:0-177684 GCA_963835885.1 uncultured Alphaproteobacteria bacterium | reverse complement strand
ACCCCGCAAGGTGGCGTCGTCTCGCCTCTGCTCGCAAACATCTACCTGCACCATGTGCTGGATGAATGGTTCGAGCGGGGACGTGCGCGTGCGCCTCAAAGGGAACAGCATCCTCGTGCGGTACGCCGATGACAGCGTGATGGCGTTCGAGAACTTCTCGACGACGCCAAGCGGGTCATGGACGTGCTGGGAAGGCGGCTTGCACGGTACGGGCTCACGCTCCACCCGGACAAGACGCACCTCGTCGACTTTCGCTTTCATCGGCCGGGGGGCGTATGCCACCCGGATACGGACAGCGTCACGTTCAACTTCCTCGGCTTCTCCCATATCTGGGCCAAGTCAAAGAAGGGGGTGAACGGGGTGAGGCAAGTGACGGCCAAAGGCCGGTATGCGCGGGCGCTGGCGGCGGTAAGCGATTGGTGCCGACGCAATCGGCATCGATCCTTGCGCGATCAGCATGCCCATCTGTCCCAGATGATGCGAGGCCACTATGCCTACTACGGCATATCGGGCAATTCTCGACGCATACGATGGTTCGCCTGCCAGGTCGTGGTGCTGTGGAAAAAATGGCTGGCGCGACGGCATCGTGGAGGAGGCGCGTTCCACTGGGACCGCCTCAACTCGATCCTTAAGCGCCATCCGCTTCCACCGGCGCGGATCGTCCACCGCCTTTACGCCAACGCGAGCGAAACTCTCCCGTGAAGAACCGGATGCGGGAAACCTGCACGTCCGGGTCTGTGAGGGGTAGGGATGGCGACATCCCCACCTACTCGGCAATCAAGCTACGGCGATTACGGTGACGCTTTACTCAATCCCACATCCTGCGGCACGTTGCGTGCGTCGCCCTTTCACCGATTTCCCGCCATGGCCCGCATCGCTCGCTTTGTCGTCCCCGGCCTTCCCCATCACGCCACCCAGCGCGGCAACCGCGACGCGACCTGGTGTTCTTCGGTGACGAAGATTACGAGCTCTACCGTGATCTCCTGGCGAGCCAGTGCCGCAAGAACGGCGTCGCGTGCTGGGCCTACTGTCTCATGCTCGTGTGATCAACGCGCGCCTGCGGGTGACCGGCCATCTCTTTCAGTCGCGGTTCGGCTCGGTGGTGATGGACGAAGACCATCTGGTCGCGGGGGCGCGCTATGTCGCGCTGAACCCGGTCCGCGCACGGCTCGTCGAACGCGCGGTGGACTGGCGCTGGTCGAGCGTGCGCGCGCATCTTGAGGGGCGCGATGACGGGCTGGTCACCGTAGCGCCCTTGATTGAGCGGAGCGAGGGACGGTTCGCCGACTGGATCGAGACGCCGGCCGCGCCCGCGGCGCTCTCTGCGCTGCGCGCGGCCGAGACGATCGGCCGACCGCTCGGTTCCCGGGCCTTCCTCGACCGTCTCGCCATTGCGACCGGTCGCAATCCCCGGCCGAAGAGGCGGGGGCCTAAGCCGAAGAAAATAGGGGTTGAGTAAAGCGTCACCGGAACGCTCCAATGACGCGCGTAAGAAGCCCATTGAGGGAGGACAACCGATGATTCGGTCATATGAGGACGTAACGCCGGCTGTACTCAAGGTGATGGAACGAACTGCCGATCCCAGACTGCGCGAAATCATGACGTCTCTCGTACGTCATCTCCATGGCTTCATCATCGAGACGCGCCTAACCGAGGCGGAATTCCGGACCGCGACGGCGATCCTGGCCGAAATGGGCCGCCTGACCACCGACTCCCATCAGGAATTCGTACTGATGGCCGGTTCGCTTGGCGTGTCGTCGCTCGTCTGCCTCCTGAACAACGGTGACGGCGGCCGGTTGGAGACGGCGCAAAATCTGCTGGGTCCCTTCTGGCGCATGCATTCGCCGCGGGTGGAGAACGGCGGCTCGATCGTGCGCTCGGAGACGCCGGGAGAGGCGCTGTTCGTCAACGCCACGGTTGTCGATCGCGACGGGCGTCCGATCGAGGGCGCCGAGGTCGACGTCTGGCACGCTTCGCCGGTCGGCTTGTACGAGAGCCAGGACCGAACCCAGGCCAACATGAACCTGCGCGGCAAACTGACGACCGACGCCGAGGGGCGCTTCTCATTCCGCTCGGTGATGATGGTCGGCTATCCGATCCCGACCGACGGCGTGGTCGGCCGCCTGTTGCAGGCGCAGAACCGCCATCCGTTCCGGCCCGCCCACCTGCACGCCCTCATCGTCAAGGAAGGGTTCAAAGTGCTGATCTCGCAGGTCTACAGTTCCGCCGATCCGCATATCCAAGATGACGTGCAGTTCGGCGTAACGCGCGCGACGCTCGCCGACTTCGTCAAACACGTAGCGCCGCATCCGACCGCGGTCGATGTCACGGGGCCATGGTGCTCGCTCGATTACACCTACGTTCTGGAGCGCGGCCCGACAATACTTCCCCAGCCGCCGATCAAGTGAGCGCGGAACGGGTTCGCTGCGGCCGCCATATTGTTCTCTTTTTGTTCTTGCCATAAATGGAAACCCATGTTATCTTGCTGTCTTTGGTGAATGCCGGTCACGGCCGAAAGCGAGGCTGACATGGAAGCAATCGTCGGCGAGCGCCCGCGCAAGCGGCGCATGAACGCCTATGGCCGCATGATGCGGCAGGAGCGGATTTTCGCCCGGATGCGCGAGGGTTGGGCCTATGACGAGATCGCCCGCGAGGAGGGGGTGACGGCGGAGCGCATTCGGCAGATCGTGTCCGAGACGTTGCAGAAGCGCAGCGTCGACTCCGCCGGCGATCACGCCAAGTTGCAATTGGCGCGGCTCGAGCGGGTGATGTCTTTCGCGGCCGAGGCGCTCGCCCGGGGCGACCTGAGCGCCGGCCCGCTCTATCTCAAGACGATCGACCGTCTCGACCGCTACCAGAAAGTCGCCGGCGTTATCGAGCGCGATGACGAAGAGATCCGCGAGAAACTCTTGGCCAAGCTGAACGCGGTCGCCAAGCGGCTCGGATACGACAAGATCCTGGCCGAGAACAAGAAGCTCCTGGCCGACCACGAGGCCAGCATGCAGCCGCCTTTCGCTGAGCCGAGCGCCGGCCTCGCGCAGCCTGCCGAGGCGGCCGATCACGCCTCATGAGGAGCCGGCCGGGGCGCAGGCGAATTATCTTGTTTGGATTGCTGGCAACCCATTGAAAAGGCACGAATCGAACGAAGAAATCCAAGACAATCCAAGACTGTTTCCTTGGTCCGGCTTGGTCTGGCTTGGGTTCACCTTGGAGGAATTTGGCCCGAGGCGTCCCGCCAGAGCCGACCGCCGATAGCGTCGGCCCGGAAGCGCCCGCCCAAAGCTCCCCCCTTCCGGTCTTCCGGTCAGAGCGCCTTGACGGCGGCGAGGACCTCCTCGGCGTGCCCGGGCACCTTGACCTTGCGCCAGATTCTGGCGATCCGCCCCGCGCGGTCGATCAGGAAGGTGGCGCGCTCGACGCCGAAATACTTGCGGCCGTACATGCTCTTTTCCTTCCACACGCCGTAGGCCTCGATCGCCGCCCGCTCCGGGTCGGCGGCTAGCGCGACGGCGAGGTCGTGCTTCTTCTTGAACTTGTCGTGGCTCGCCGCGCTGTCGGGCGAAACCCCGACCACCATGGCTCCGGCGGCTTCGAACTGGCGCTTCAGGCCGCTGAAGGCGATCGCCTCGGCGGTGCAGCCCGAGGTGTCGTCCTTGGGATAGAAATAGAGGACGATCGCCTTGCCTTTGAGGTCGGCGAGGCGCGCATGGCCGCCCCCGTCGGTCGGCAGCGCGAAGTCCGGAGCGGGATCGCCGGCGTCGAGTTCCTTGGCCATGTCGCCCTCGTTTTGTCTCAATGTCGTTTCATTGCGGCGTAAGGACCTCTTGCGCCGGCGCGGGCGAGAGTGGCCCGGGGCGGCGGGCGTTGCAAGCGGCCAGGATCGCGACCGGGGACGGCGGCGCGACCGATGCTGTCGAACTCAACACGACGTTGCTAAGCCACGGAGGATGATCGCGGATTGGTCGGTTGGTTTGACGTCGGAACCCGTGCGCGCGCCCGCTCCGCCATGCGCCGCATGTGTGACAGCGCCGTCGGTCCGCGCCTTTCTTCGCCCGTGCGGAGCACTCGCACGCGCCGGACTGTCCGCGTAATCGGGCATGTGGCCGAGGCCGCAGCGGTCATTGCGCTCCTCGCCGTCGTCGCGCTCGCCGCGCGCCTCGCCAACGGGCCGATCTATCTCCAGGCGGTGCACGACAAGATCGCTACGAGCTTGCAGGAGCGCGTCGGCGACCGATATGCGATCGATCTTGGCCCGACCTACCTCATGCACAATTTCTGGGGCGTCGGCCTGGGCTTCCGCCGTCTGACGGTGCGCGACGCCGCCGGGCGGACGGTGCTGGCCGCGCCGGCCGGCAAGATCGGGCTCGACACGTTCGCGTTGTTTCTTGCGCAGGTGAAGGTCCGGCGCCTCGAACTGGACGGGCTCGAGCTCCGCCTCAGGGTCGCGGCGGACGGAGCCCTGTCGATTGCGGTGTCGGGCGACGAAAGCGCGACGCCGATCGCGCTGCCCAGCAGCGCCTCGGGCCTCGGAAGCCCCAACCTCGCAGCCCTCATCCGCGGCGCCGCCGAAGCGATGGCCGGCGCCGGACAGGCGATCGACCGGTTGACGCTTGCCAATGGTCGTCTCGAGATCGACAACGAGGCGACCCACCGTTCGGTGACCTACAAGGACTTCAACCTCGCCTTCGACCGGTCGGGCGACCAGGCGACCGCCAGGCTCACCGTCGCCGGCCCGTCAGGGCCCTGGACAATGCAGGCTGAGGCGAGCGTCGGCGAAGCGCCGAGCATCGCGGTCGAGGCCCACGACGTCAGCCTGGCCGACCTCGAGGCGTTCGACAAGAAGCCGCCGCCCGTGTTTGCCGAAGGCCCGATCGGGTTCAAATTTGACGCCCGTCTTGCGCCGGACGCGACCATTCAGAGCCTGACCGGGCGCTTCGCCGTGGGAGCGGGAGAAGTTCGGCTCAACAATCCCGACGCCCTGCCGTTCCTCGTCGACGAAGCGTCGGGCCGGGTCGACTGGGACGACGCCACAAAACAGCTGCGCATCAGCAAGCTTGCCGTCCTGGCCGGCGAGACGCATCTGACCGCCAGCGGGTCGGTGACGCCGCCGGCCGATCCTTCCGGCGCATGGGCCATGCGTCTTGAATCCAAAGACGCGCGGTTTGGACCCGAACGCCGGGGCGAGAAGCCGGTCGATCTCAACTCGGTCGTCGCCGATCTCCGCTTCCTGCCGCTGGAATCGCGCTTCATTGTCGACGAATTCGCCGCAAAGGGCCCGACTTTCGACGGCGGCCTCACCGCCGAGATTGCTCCTGACGGTCCTGGCGTGTCGCTGAAACTCGACATTCGGATCAACCCGAGTGTGACGCAGGATGTCATCCGCCTCTGGCCGCAGTTCATCAACCCCGACGTCCGCGACTGGGCCTCGCACAATCTGCACGGCGGCAAGCTCGAGGGAACGATGGCGGCGAATTGGTCGGCCGCCGATCTCGACGCGATGGATCACAAGCGCGCGATTCCGCGCGACAGCGTCCACGGGACGTTTTCGACCCGCGGCGTCGGCGTCGATCTGCTGCCGGGTCTGCCGACGATGGTGTCGGACAAAGGCTCAGGGACATTTACTGGACGCAACTTCACCGCTTACGGCGACCACGCGACAATGACGCTGTCGCCGACGCGGACCATCCAGGGCGACAACATCGTCTTCACGGTCCCCGATACGGCGCCGCGGCCGATCGTCGACGCGCAGGCGCGCGCCCATTTGAGCGGAACGGCCGACGCGCTCGCCGATCTGCTCGGCCGCGAGCCCCTGCGCAAGCAGGCGGGTCTGCAGATCGACCCGGCGACAATCAAGGGGCAGGCGCAGGGAGACCTCGTCCTCGACCTCAAGCTCGGCAAGACCGCCAAGCCCGACGATACGCAGTTTCATGCCGCGGGCGGGCTGACCAACCTCACCCTCGACAAGCTCATCGGTCAGGAGAAGCTCGATCAAGGGAATTTCACCTTCGAGGCCGACCGAAACACGCTGAAGATGACCGGGGACGGCCAGGTGTTCGGCGCGCCGGCCCATATGGACGTCGGCAGGGAGCCGGGAGCGGAAGGCTCCGCGACTCTGACCGTGATGCTCGACCAGGCGGCGCGCGCCAAACGGGGCTTCAATTTCGCCTGGCTCAGCGGACCTCTGCCGATCAAGCTCAAGGCGCCCCTCACCCGGGCGAGCGCCGACGTCGAAATCGATCTAACCGAGGCCGCGATCGATGATCCCGTGCCTGGCGTCTCCAAGGCCGCGGGCAAGCCCGGCAAGGCCACGTTTCAGGTCAAGCCGGCCCTCGAGGGCGCGACGCTTGGCAACGTCGTCGTGGAGTTCGGAACCGTTCTGTTGCGCGGCTCGGCTGACATCGGCGTCGACGGCTCCGTTCTGGCCGCGAAGTTGACGCAGGCGCGGATATCGCCCGGCGACGACTTCCACCTCGACGTCGTCAACAGCGCCAATGTCGTCAAGGCGACTGTGCGCGGCTCGACCCTCGATGCGCGGCCCTTCATCAAGTCGCTGACCGAAGCCTCGCGCGCATCCGGATGCGAAAGATTTCGACATCGACTTGAAGATCGCGACCGTAACCGGCGCAAACAAACAGTCGATCGCCGGCCTCGAGCTCAACCTTTCACGTCGCGGCGGGAATGATCGTCTCGCCCGGTTACGTGGTCGCATCGGGCAGGGGCTCGTCGGCGCGAGCCGGGACAGCGACGGCGATCTGCGCCTCATTTCGACCGACGCGGGCGCGCTCGTCAAGTTCGCCGACCTCTACACGCGGATGGAGGGCGGCAGTCTGGATCTCAAGTTGCAAACCGGCGGCGACAGCAGCGCGAGCGCCGCTACGGTGACGAACTTCGCCTTGCGTGACGAGCCGGCGTTCCGCCGCCTGATTGCGGCGGCTCCTGCGCCTTCTCCGGGCGAACCTGTCGACCCGACCCTCGCGCGTTTCCAGAAGATGACGATCGACTTCACGCGGTCGCCGGGCGCGTTCGAGATCAGTGACGCGATCATCTACAATCCATACATGGGGCTGACGACCTCGGGAAACATCGACTTCGCAGCGGGTACAATCGACGTCGGCGGCACCTTCGTGCCGGCTTATTCGGTCAACACCATCCTGACGAAGATTCCGTTGGTCGGCTTGCTGCTTGGCGGGGGACAAAACGAGGGTGTGTTCGGCATCACCTACCGCGTGCAAGGGCGCCTCGCCCGACCGGAGGTGATGGTCAACCCGCTCTCGGCGATCGCGCCCGGCATTTTGCGTAAGATCTTGGGCGCAATGGACGGAACGAGCGCGCGCGGCAGCGTCCCGCCGGCTGAAGCGGCCGCTAATCCACCCGCCCACCCGTCCGGCCGATAGATTCCAACAGTTGAAATTCCTCCGCCATTGGCGACGAGTGCGTCGCCGTTCCAGGCGCCTCTTGAGAACAATTGCAGTCCAGAGCGGGCCGCTACGGCAAGACAAAATGCGAACATCGATTTGTTCCTGGCGCGACAGCCGCCGATCGCTGGATTTGTCTGTGGGCGCTCGCCCGAAGTCAGACGAGGCTACGGAAGCAGGGGCGAGAACGAGGGCGAGGTTTGCGCCGCTAAGGCGACGGCCAGAAACAGGTGAATCGGGTTTGGGATTTTTTACCTGCACCGGCTGTTTGGGGGATTCCTGTCTTCGAGATCAGCGTCTATATCGTGGCGATGATAGATAAATTGCCGCTGCGTATCCGATTTGAAGCGCTTCGTTCCTCGCTTGACGAGCGAGGCCGACGGTTGAGCGCCGCCGCCGAGGCGAAGGCGGCCGGCTACGGCGCGATCGCGGCGGCCGCGCGTGCGACGAAGGTCGCCCGAAGCACGATCGGACGCGGTCTGAAGGACCTGCGGGACCCCGGCTCTCTGACCGGGAAGGTGCGTCGCAAGGGCGGGGGGAGCCCTCGGTTGACGTCGAGGGACCCGACGCTTCTGGAGGACTTGCAACGATTGCTCGAGCCCGCGACGATGGGCGATCCGATGCGGCCGTTGCGATGGGTCTCCAAGAGCCACGACAAGCTGGCGAGGGCGCTTCGGGCGATGGGTCACAAGGTGAGCTCCTCGACCATTCCCAAACTCTTGGAGGAACTGAAATATTGCCGCCATTGCAACCGCAAGACCAAGGAAGGCGGCAAACATCCCGATCGCGACGCTCAGTTCGAATATATCAACGCCAAGGCCGAGGCGTTTCAGGCGGCCGATCAGCCGGTGATATCGATCGATGCGAAGAAGAAGGAATTGCTCGGCGAATTCAAGAACGGCGGCAGCGACTATGGGCCGCAAGGCCAGCCGATCGAGGTCAACACCCACGATTTCGAGGACAAGGAACTGGGCAAGTTCATCCCCTACGGAATCTACGACACCGGCGCCAATCTCGGCTATGTCAGCCTCGGAATCGACCATGATACCGGGCAAAACGCGTCGCCTACTACATGGTCGATGCCGGCCATCCGCGGACCGCGTCCGCTACGGCGAGGAAGGGGTGTGCGCGTCAGCCGCCTCAGTCGATGCCGACCATCACGTCGGACGCCTTGATCACGGCATAGGCCTTCTGGCCTTTGACGAGCTTCAATTGATCGACCGCCTCGTTGGTGATCGACGCCATCAGCACCGCGCCGCCGACCTCGATCTCGACATGCGCGGTGGTCGCGCCCTTGTGGACGTCCTTTATCGTTCCGTGAAGCTGATTGCGCGCGCTGATTTTCATGCGGTCCCTCATTTTGGATATTGTGGTTAGACGACGACCGATTAGTATCGCCGGATATAACGGCGGCCGCGGACCGTAGCCTTTTGAGAGGGCAGGGACAAGCGAGCCCGAAGCCAATCAACGTGGATGGGCAAATGCTGAAGCTAAGGGTGCTCGCCTCCGCCTTTGCGGTGTTGCTCACCTTGATTGCGGCGCCGGCCGAGGCCGGCGAGACCAATGTCGCTGTAGCCGCCAATTTCACCGAGCCGGCGAAGGAGATCGCCGCTCTGTTCAAGCAGAAAACTGGCCACGCCGCCGTCCTCAGTTTTGGCGCCTCTGGCCCGCTCCTTGCGCAGATCACGCATGACGCCCCGTTCCAGGTCTTCCTGTCCGCAGATCAGCATCGACCGAAAGCCGCCATCGACGCCGGGCTTGCGGTTCCCAAAAGTCTGTTCACCTATGCGATCGGCAAGCTCGTGCTCTGGAGCAAAGTCGTCGACGTGTCGAAGGGCAATGAGGTGCTGAAGTCGGGCGCCTTCTCGAAAATCTCGATCGCCAATCCGAACGGCGCCCCCTACGGCGCCGCCGCCATTGAGGTGATGAAAGCGCTCGGCGTTTATGACGCCTTGAAGGGGAAGATCGTTCAGGGGAACAGCGTCGCGCAGGCTTTCCAGTTCGTTGACACCCGGAATGCGGAAGTGGGCTTCGTCGCCCTTTCGCAGCTCTTCGGCGTCACCGACGGAACGCGCTGGGAAGTTCCGCAAAATCTCTATGCGCCGATCCGGCAGGACGCCGTACTCCTGAAGAAGGGCGAGAACGACGAAGCGTCGAAGGCTTTCCTCGAATTCCTGAAGGGGCCGGAAGCGCGCGCCATCATCGAGAAGTTCGGCTACGGCCTCGACTGAGCAACGATGGAAGCCTTTGCGCACATCTGGCAGCCGGTCGTCCTGACGCTCGAACTCGCGGCGGTGACGACTCTCGCGCTGCTCGTCGTCGCGACGCCGCTCGCCTGGTGGCTCGCCCGCTCGAAGGCGCGGTGGAAGGAAGTGGTCGCGACGGTGGTCGCGCTGCCGATGGTTCTGCCGCCAACGGTGCTCGGCTTCTATCTCCTTGTCGCGCTCGGGCCCGGCGGTCCGGGCGGGGCGATCGCCAGCCTATGGGGCGCGCGTACGCTCGCCTTCACCTTCACTGGCCTCGTCATCGGCTCGATCATCGCCTCGATGCCGTTCGTCGTGCAGCCGATCCGAAACGCCTTCGTCGCGATGGGCGACCGCCCGCTCGAGGTGGCGGCGACCTTGCGCGCTTCGCCGGCGCGCGCCTTCTGGACGGTGGCGCTGCCGCTTGCAAGCCCCGGCATCCTCACCGGGGCGGTGCTCGGCTTCGCCCATACGGTCGGCGAGTTCGGGGTGGTTCTCATGATCGGCGGCAACATTCCCGGCCGCACCAAAGTCATGTCGACCGCCATCTACGACTACGTCGAGACCATGCAGTGGGGCGAGGCCAACATCCTTGCCGGCGGCATGGTCGCGTTCGCCTTCGCCGTGATCCTCTCGATGATCCTGATCGAGAAGCGCTTCACGCGCGCCCGCTCATGACCGCGGATGCGATCCGCGCGGAATTCAGGGGAACGATCGGCAAGTTTTCCCTCGACGCCCGATTCACGGCGCCGTCGAAAGGCGTGACCACTCTCTTCGGTCCATCAGGCTGCGGCAAAACCACGGTTCTGCGCTGCATCGCCGGTCTCTTGCGCGTGAACGATGGCGCCTGCGACGTCGACGGCGACGTGTGGCAGGATCGGGACGGAACCTTTCTGCCGACGCACAAGCGGCCGCTCGGCTATGTGTTCCAGGAAGCAAGCCTGTTCCCGCACCTTTCGGTGCGCCGCAACCTTCTGTTCGGCGCGCCTGTAGCCGCTCTCGCTGAGCGCGGCGGCGCGGTCAGCGACCGGGCAACCAACCGCCGCGACGGCGGCGCACACAAGATCGCCTTCGACGAGGTGGTCGATCTTCTCGGCGTCACGGCGCTGCTCGACCGCTCGCCACGCAACCTATCGGGCGGTGAGCGCCAAAGGGTCGCGATCGGCCGGGCGCTGATGTCGCAGCCGAAACTGCTGCTGATGGACGAACCGCTGTCGGCGCTCGACCGCGCCACCAAGAACGAGATTCTTCCGTTCCTCGAACGGCTGCGCGACCATCTTTCGCTTCCGATCGTCTACATCACGCACGACCTCACCGAGGTCGAGCGCCTCGCCGAACACGTGGTCCTGATGGACAAAGGCCGCGTGCTCGCAGCGGGACCGCTTGCGGACTTGCAAAGCGATCCATCGCTGCCGCTGGCGATGGCCCGCGACGCCGTGGTGACGCTGGACGGCGCCGTCGAGGCGCAAGACGCGCGCTATGGGCTGGTCACGCTGCGAGTGCCGGGAGGCCGCTTTGTCGCGCCCGCGCCGCAGATGATGATCGGCGAACATCGCCGGATACAGATCATCGCCCGCGACGTCAGCCTGGCGCGCGAGCCGCCCGGGCCGAGTTCCATCCTCAACATTTTGCCAGGTCGCATCGTCTCGGCGAAGCTCGTCGATTTGCACGAGATGGTCGCCGTGGTGGCGCTAGGGCGCGACGGGTCTGGCGCGCGCATTTTGTCGCGGCTGACGCGAAAGTCCTGGGATCAGCTCGCACTCGCCGACGGCGCCGCAGTCTACGCGCAGGTGAAAGCGGTCGCCCTGGGCCCGCGGCGCGGCGACTTTGCTGAGTGAACCTGATCGGAGAGCGCGCGTCTCCCCCACCCGTAGGGTTGCCGAACGTTATCCCTCCTTTACTCGTCGCCCGCTGTGCGAATCCGCACCGGCACGGATTTCGACGCAGGCGTCTTCGATTTCTGGTCGTGGCTCCACAGCGGGATCAGTGGATTCATCTCCGGATAATAGCCGCCGAGGCAGCCGTTGGGCAGCGAGAACGGCGTGACCTTCAAACCGTCGACCTGCCGCTCGACTCCGTCTCCCGCGTCGCTGACCAAGGAGACGATCTGCCCTTCGCTGAGCCCCGCGCGCTCCATCTCCTCCGGATTGATCAGAAGCACGTCGCGCGTGCCCTCGATCCCGCGCAACCGGTCGCTGTAACCGTAGATGGTGGTATTGAACTGGTCGTTGCTGCGCATCGTGATGAGCCGATAACGGCCGGGGGCGTCCTCGAACCCGGTCGCCGACAGGTGTCATGCGCGCATTGAAGTCATGGAACTGGTCGGGGTAGGTTTCTGCAATCAGATCGCGGATGAGCCCGTAATCGCCGACCCATTGGTCCCGTTGGACTTTCCGGTTCGGCGGAAGAGTCGCCTTGGCGATTCCGGCCACGATCGCCGCCTCGGACATCAGGTGCTCGCTCGCCGGCTTGCGGCGTCCGATCGAGCCGTGAATGCAGCTGAACGTGTCCTCCATCGTCACCGCCTGCGGCCCCGCCGCCTGGATGTCCTCTTCGGTGCGCCCACGGCAAGGAAAAGGTAGGCGACCTTTCCGTTGATGAGGTGGCTGCGGTTGAGCTTGGTGGCGATCTGGACGGTGAGGCGCATGTCGGTCCACGCCGCCTCCATTTTTTCGCGCTCTGGAATTGCCCGGACGAAGTTGCCGCCGAGGCCGACGAAAGCCTTCACCTTGCCGGCGAGGATTCCTTCGCAGGCTTCGATCGTGTTCATGCCCTTGTCGCGCGGCGGGTCGAAGCCGAAAAGCTCGGCGATCTTGTCTAGCGGCGCGAGCTCAGGCTTCTCGGTTATGCCGACGGTGCGCTGGCCCTGGACGTTCGAGTGGCCCCGGACGGGCGAGATTCCCGTGCCTTCGCGGCCGATGTTGCCCTTGAGCAGCAAGAGGTTGACGAACATCGCGACGTTCTCGAACCCGTGCATATGCTGGGTGAGGCCCATGCCGTAGATGCCGATGACGCGCTCGGCCTCGACATAGATTTGCGCCGCCTCCTCGATCGCCTGGCGGGAGAGGCCGGACTGGGCCTCGATGTCGTCCCACGACGTCGACCGCACCTTGGCCTCGAACGCTTCGAAGCCAATCGTGTGCTGCTCGATGAACTCGACGTCCAGCACGCGCTTGCCGTTCCCTCGCGTTGCGTCGTCTGCCGCGAAGACGTGCTTGCAGAGGCCGAGCAGGACGGCAATGTCGCCGCCCGGGCGAACCTGATGATATTGGGCGCTGATCTTGGTTTCCCAGCCGGTCAGCATCTCCAGCGGGTTCTGTGGGTTGACGAAGACCTCGAGCCCCTTCTCCCGAACCGGATTGAAGGTGATGATCGGCACGCCGCGTTTCGCCGCGTCCTCCAGCGGATGCAGAAACCGCGGGCTGTTCGTTCCGGTGTTCTGGCCGAAGAAAAACATCGCGTCGCACTTCTGCAGGTCGTCGAACACGACCGTTCAGGGCGTAGAGATAGGACGTCTCGAGGCTCGCCCGTCCGGAGGCGTAGAAGATCACGGATTTCGGATCGAGCGCACGGAGTTCGGCTCCGATCGCCGCGAACGCCTCCTCCCAGCCGCACGGGACGTAGCGGCCCGTATCCGCGTCATATCGCATGGGATTCATCAGGCGGCCTTCCTGCTCGAGGTCGTAGTCTTTCCAGCCCTTGAGCTCCGTGACTTTATGATGGGCGAAGAACTCGGGCGTACAGCGTAGGGTCGTCAGCTCCCAAAGCGTCGCCTTGGCGCCGTTTTCGCAGAACTCGAACGAGTGATAATCGGCTGGCTTCGCCCAGGAGCACGACACGCACATGAAGCCGTGCGGTTTGTTCTGGCGGGCGAGCGTCTCGACCGCCGCCGGCGTCGCCCATTCGCTGCCAAAAATCCGCGTGATCCCCCTCAGGGACCCCCAGCCGCCCGCTGGTCCGTCATAGTGCGCGGTCCGAACGGTCGCCGTGCGGTTCGCCATTTCAGCCTCCGGTTTTCGGGCTGAATGCGAAGCTTTGGCGTTTGGTTCCGCGAGCGGGACGAGGCGGCGGAGCTGGAGGGCGGATTATACCGCCCTCAGGAGAACGTGTTTCTTGCGGCCGAGCGACAGCTTCACCACGCCGCCCGCCTTCAACGCGTCCCGCGTGATGAGCGCTTTCTCGTCATTGAGCGGGGCGTCGTTCACGCGCAAGCCTCCGCCGCGGATCTGCCGGCGGGCCTCGCCGGTCGAGGCGACCAGGCCCGCCCGCACGAAGGCCTTCAGCGCTCCGAGGCCCGTATCGAACTCGGAGCCGGGCACCTCCACCGTCGGCAGGCTGTCCGCCAGCGCGCCTTCCTCAAAGGTTTTTCGCGCCGTCTCGGCTGCGGACTGCGCCGCCTCGTAGCCGTGCAGCAGCGCCGTCGTCTCGTTGGCGAGCGCTTTCTTCGCGTCGTTGATCTCGGCCCCCTGAAGCGCTTCGAGACGCCGGATTTCGTCGATCGGCAGCAGGGTGAACAGCCTCAGGAACCGGCCGACGTCGGAATCCTCGGTGTTCCGCCAGAATTGCCAGTAGTCGTAGGGGCTGAGCATCGTCTCGTCGAGCCAGACCGCGCCCGCGGCGGTCTTCCCCATCTTTGCGCCCGACGCCATGGTGATCAGCGGGGAGGTCAGCGCGTAAAACTGCTCGAGCCCCATCCGCCGGCCGAGATCGAGCCCGGTGACGATGTTGCCCCATTGGTCGGAGCCGCCCATCTGCAGGGTCACCCCGTAGCGTCTGTAGAGTTCGGTAAAGTCGTACGCCTGTAGGCACATGTAGTTGAACTCGAGGAAGCTGAGCTCGTGCTCGCGCTCGAGCCTGAGCTTTACCGAGTCCATCGCCAGCATGCGGTTGACGGAAAAATGCCGACCGACTTCCCGCAAAAACTCAATGTAGTTGAGTTTTGCCAGCCATTCGGCGTTGTCGGGCATGATCGCGTCGGTCCTGCCCTCGCCGAAGCGAATGAAATGCGAGAAAGCCTTGCGGATGCCGGCCTTGTTGGCCTCGATCGCCTCGACCGTGAGCAGTTTCCGGCTCTCGTCCTTGCCTGACGGATCGCCGACCATGGTCGTGCCGCCGCCCATCAGCGCAACCGGCTTGCCACCCGTCTCCTGCAGCCAATGGAGCATCATGATCGGCACCAGCGAGCCGACATGCAGCGACGGCGCAGTCGCGTCGAACCCGATATAGCCGATCAGCGAGCCCGACCGCGCCTTGTCGTCAAGCCCCGACACGTCGGAGCACTGATGGATATAGCCGCGCTCCTCCATGACGCGCAGGAAGTCGGATTTTGGCTCGAACGCGTCGGTCACGCCGGAAGTCCCAGGGAAACGTTGCGCCCGTGCTTTAGGGAAGCGGGAGGCGAAGCGCAACAAAGGAACCCGCCGCCGCGCCCGTCCGTTGTTGGCGTGGGCTCGGATCGAGGCCGAACGACCCGGACAAGGAGCTATCCGCCATGCTTCGCGCCATGCGTCTTCTCCTCTGCGCCTCGGCCGCGGCGCTCATCCTGGACGCGGCGCCTGCCGGCCGTTTCGCGTTCGTCGCGTCGGCGCAGGCGCAGGCGGACGTCGCGTTCACCGCTTCGGCCGCGCCGCCGCCGCTGCCGGCCTATTCCCAGTCGACGCTTCCCGGCCCGGGATTCCTCTGGATTCCGGGCTATTGGGCGCTGAGCAGAGCGGGGTACTATTGGACGCCCGGCTATTGGGCGCGCCCGCCGGCCGCCGATCTGTTGTGGACGCCCGGCTACTGGGCCTGGAACGCAAGCAAGCACGACTACGTCTTTCACTCGGGATACTGGGCGCCGACGGTCGGCTATTACGGCGGCATCGACTACGGCTTCGGCTACACCGGCCAGGGCTACCACGGCGGCTTCTGGCGCAAGCATCAGTTCGTCTACAACCGGGCCGTCAACGATCTCGGGAACGTCCATGTCGCGACCTACGCCAACCAGGTCTTTGCCCCTGCGAACCACATAAGCTACAACGGCGGGGCAGGCGGAACGACCGCGCGGCCAACGCCCGCCCAGCTCGCGATGATGCGCGGGCGTCACCTTGGCCCGACGCCCCAGCAGATCCAGAATCAGCAGACGGCAAGCCGCATCCCCAGTCAGAGATACAGCGAAAACAAGGGGGCTCCGCCGATCGGCGTCGTTGCGCGCGCGAACGGCTTCCGCGGCGCCAACACCTCGTTGCCGCTGATGCATACCGTCGCGGGCGCGAGAGCGCATCAGAATGGACCTTTCGTCAACCAGGGGCTCGCGGGAAGCCGCCGTGCGGCGGAACCTCCGCCGCACGGGCCGGTCGTCCCGACGGGGGCCGTCTCGAACTTCGCACAGCATCCTGTCGCCATCCGCAGCCCGGCAACGGGGCGGAATCTCGGGACCCGGGCAACGTCGGCGCGCGGAGCCGGCGAAGCCCGCTCCCTGGCGCGCCGACCGGCGTCGCGCACGCCTTAAGGCAAGATAGAAGACAGAGGCGAAGCATAACGGGAACTTTTGGCCCCGCGCGCCGTTGTCGATGCGGATAGAAGTGACCCGCCTGAACAGGGACCAATTCCTATGCTTCGCTCCATGCGTTTTCTCCTCTGTGCCTCGGCCGCAGGGCTGATCATGGGCGCGGCGCCGGCCGGCAGTCTCGCTTTCATTGCGCCGGCGCACGCCCAGGCCGACGTCGTCATCACCGCTTCGAGCGCACCGCCCCCGATCCCGGTCTATTCGCAGCCGCCAATTCCCGGCCCGGGATTCATCTGGATCCCCGGCTACTGGGCGTGGGACGGCCAGGAATACTACTGGGTGCCCGGCTTCTGGGCGATGCCGCCGGCTGTCGACCTGTTGTGGACGCCTGGCTACTGGGGCTGGGACGATGCGGACAACAATTACGCCTTCTATTCGGGCTACTGGGCCCCGGCGGTCGGCTATTACGGCGGCATCGACTATGGCTTCGGTTATACCGGCGTTGGCTATCACGGCGGCTATTGGCGCGACCATGACTTCTACTACAACCGCGCCGTCAACAATCTCGGGAACGCGCACATCGCCACAGTCTTCAACGCGCCGGTTCCCGCCGCCGTGACGCCGACGCGGGTCAACTACCACGGCGGTCACGGTGGCACGACTGTTCGGCCGACCCCGGCCGAGCTCGCGGTCGCGCACGAGCATCACATGGCGGCCACGGCGGAGCAGATTCGGCATGAGACGGAGGCGAGTCGGATCGCATCCCTGCGCTACAACCAGAACCACGGCCGGCCGCCAATCGCGGCCACGGAGCGCGCGAACCAATTCCACGGCGCCCATGTCGCTGCTGCCCTGGCGGCCCATGCTCACCGGCCGCCAGGGCCGGCGCATGCCCCCGAGGCGGGCGCGGCCGGCCGTCCTCGCGTTGCGGCGCCTGCGCCGCATTTCGCGCACGCCGCGCCGCAGCACTTTGCGCATGCCGCGCCGCACTTCGCACATGCTGCGCCGCACTTCGCACATGCTGCGCCGCGCTTCGCACATGCCGCGCCGCACTTCGCGCACGCTGCGCCGCACTTCGCGCACGCCGCGCCGAACTTTGCGGCTCGCGCCCATGCTCCGGCCTTCCATCCGAACTTTGCGGCCCGTGCGCCGGCGCATTTCGGCGGCGCGCACTTCGCTGCTGCCCCGCACTTCGCTGCCCCGCACTTCGGCGGCGGAGGCATGCACTTCGGCGGCCCCGCGCACTTTGCCGGCGGCGGACCGCATTTCGGCGGAGCCCCGGGCGGCGGACCCAGGCGGCGGCCATAATCATTCAGACGCCGGCGGCCCTCGGCCGCTGGCGCAACCTGCGGTCGCCTGGCGCCATCGTCGTTCTCACCGACCGACAAGCAAAGCGTCATCCTCGCAGGACATTTTATCGTCGAACCAATTGATAGAATTACGCTTTTTACATTGAAGCAAACAAACCCGTTTCTGGTTCCGCGCTCTAGTTGTCTGAGGGGCCTCCGCTCTCGCTGCTGGCGAGACATTGACCGGCAAAGGCGACAGGTAAGCCAATTAATCAGATATTTATACAACAAAGTTGATCTATTAAGTCAAGCGATTCATGCCCCAGGCGGTCCGCATCGGCCGTGATGGCGATAGGGGCGGCGGCTTCGGGCCGTCGCCTGTTTTTTCTCCCCTCGTCGATAGGCCCGACGTCCGAGTTCGCAGAGCTTCGGCCCAATCGACCGCTCCCGCCGCGCTTTCGGAAAATCCGACCTCTTTCGTTTTGATCCTCCGATCCTTTCGGCTGGTCGCGCTTGCGCGCGGAAACCGCCGAACAGGCCGCGTCTCAGGCGAGATATCCCTGAGATGTCCCTGTTTTCGGCCGAACAGGGAACTTTAATTCCCTGATAGGCGGAATTAATTCCCTGTTCGCCCACGTAGGGAATTTTCCCAGAACAGCCTAGAATCATTGGGCTTTTGGGGACGATTTTCCCCGAATGGGCCGAAAAGCGCGAACTTCCCTGCATTTTTCCCTGATAGCAGGCAATGATCGCGCTCGATGACCTTGCTTCCTCGGGCCGGGGACTCGTGTTCTCCTCCCTGACGTTCCTACTCCTCCACGCGGGGCGAGCTCTCACAGCTCCCGCGATCAGGGAGGTTCCGAGCGTTAAAGTCACGACACTGGAGACAAACAAGGCGGTCGGCGGAGGCCGACGCACGAAGGCGGCGACAGCGCGGCGCGGATCGGCTAACAGATCCACGGCCTCGCATCCGGCCGAACCAGGTCTCCCGATTTCCATGTCCTCCCGCCCCGGCGAAGACGAACTGATCGCGCGCTTCTTCGCGCCGCTTGCCGGCTCTGCCGGCCTCGGCCTACGGGACGACGCCGCGCTCCTCGAGCCTCCGCCGGGCGAGGACCTGGTGCTGACGACCGACGCCCTCGTCGCCGGCGTGCATTTCTTCGCCGACGATCCGCCCGAGACGATCGCGCGCAAGGCCCTGCGGGTGAATCTCTCGGATCTCGCCGCCAAGGGCGCTCGTCCGCTCGGCTTTCTGCTGGCGCTGGCGCTGCCGCTCGATTGGCGCGAGGATTGGCTAAAAGCCTTCGCCGCCGGCCTCGGCGCAGACGCAGACGCCTATGGCTGCCCGCTCGTCGGCGGCGACACGGTCGCGACGCCGGGCCCTCTGACGCTGTCGGTGACGGCCTATGGCGCCGTCTCGGCCGGGCGCATGGCCCGGCGGTCGGGCGTCAGGCCGGGCGATCGAATCTATGTCTCCGGCACGATCGGCGACGCGGCGATCGGCCTCCGCATCCGGCAAGGCCGTGGTCCCGACATTCCGAAGGCGGACCAGGAGTTCCTGCTCGACCGCTATCTCTTGCCGCAGCCGCGCCTCGCCCTGGCCAAGGTCATATCGACGCGCGCCAAGGGCTGCATGGACCTCTCTGACGGCTTCGTCGGCGATCTGACCAAGATGCTGGCGGTCTCGGGCGTCACCGCCTGCGTGCCGATCGACCGTCTGCCGCTGTCGCTGCCCGCCCGCGCCGCCATCTCCGCGCAGCCCGACCTGTTCGTGGTTGCCGCGACCGGCGGCGACGACTATGAACTCCTGGCTGCAATCGCGCCCGATTCAGCGCTCGACTTCGAGGCCGAGGCCGTCGCGGCGGGCGTTCCGGTCGCCTTTGTCGGAGAGGCGGTCGAGGGCCACCGGCCGCCGCGCTTTGTCGGGCCGGACGGGGCGCAGATGACCTTCGCCCGTGGCTCCTATGCCCACTTTTGAGGGTCTGAAGGAATCCGATGAAAGATGCAGATCCGATGCAGTTGCGTCAGCTTGCCGCCGAGGCCGTCGCCCGGGAAGCGGGAGCGCTGGCGCGCCGGCGCTTTCTCGACGCGTCGTTCAAGGTTCGCTTCAAGGGGCCACAGGACTATCTGACCGAGGTCGACGGCGAGACCGAGGAGTTGATTTCCTCCCGCCTGAACGAGGCCTTTCCGCAGGACGGCTTCATCGGCGAGGAGACGGCCGGCCGGCCGGCCCGCACAGGCGGGGCGACCTGGGTGGTCGATCCGATCGACGGCACGTCGAACTTCGCCCGCGGCGTCTCGCACTTCTGCGTCTCGATCGCCTGCGTCGCGGGGGGCAGGATCGAAGCCGGCGTGATCTACGACCCGATGCGGGATGAACTCTTCTCGGCCCGGCGCGGGGGCGGGGCGCGGCTCAACGGCGCGGCGATCAAACCGTCTGAGGCGAACGCGCTCGCCAACTCGACCATCGAAGTCGGCTGGAACGTGCGGGCCGGCGTCGCGAAATATCTCGATCTTGTCCGGCGCGTCGCGCTCTGGGGGGCTGCGCCGTTCCGAACCGGTTCGGGCGCGCTTGGTATCGCCTATGTCGCGGCCGGACGGCGCGACGGCTATATCGAATATCACATCAATGCCTGGGACTGCCTCGCGGCGAATCCTGCTCGTTCACGAGGCGGGGGGATATGTCAGTGATTTTCTGAGCGGCGAGGGGCTCACCAAGGGCAATCCGCTGATCGCCTGCGCTCCGGGCGTCAAGGACGCGCTGATCTCGGCCGCCGCAATCGAGGGGATCGTCCTGTGACCGATATCGAGCTTGCCTCGGGGCCGGCCCGCGCCACGATCGCCCTCGCCGGCGCCGAGGCAATGCGCTGGCGGGTCGCCGGCCGCGACCTCCTCTGGCCGGGAGATCCGGCGATCTGGGCTGACGTCAGCCCGATCCTCTATCCGGTCGTCGGCTGGACGCGCGACGGCGCCAGGGTTGGCGGACGGCGCTATGCGCTTGGGTTGCATGGGTTCGCGCGTTTCGAGAGCTTCGCGGTCGAGACGGTTCGGCCCGACTTCGTTCGAACTCGCGCTCAAAGACAACGAGCGCACGCGCGCCGTCTATCCCTTCGCCTTCGCGCTCGCCGTCGAATACCGGCTTTCGGACAATACGCTCGGCATGGCGCTCGAAATCGCCAATCCGGGCGCCGAGCCCGGCCCCCTACGCCTGCGGCCTGCATCCGGGCTTCCGCTGGCCGCTCGGCGAGAAAGGCAGAGACGGGGCGTTGGTGCGCTTCGAGAAGCCGGAGCGGAGCGAGGTTCCCGCCATCGCTCCCGGTGGACTCGTCAGCGGGACGACGAGGCCGGTCCCTCTGAACGGGCGCGACCTGCCGCTCAGCGACGCTCTGTTCGCCAACGACGCGGTCTGCTTCCTCGATTGCGTCAGCCGGTCGCTCGCCTTCCACGACGCCTCGGGCGCATCGATTGCGATGGAGTTCCCCGACTTTCAGCACGCCGCGCTGTGGACTCGGCCCGGAGCGCCGTTCATCTGCCTCGAAGCCTGGACCGGCTACAGCGACCCGGACGGCTTCGCCGGCGATCTGTTCGACAAACCGTCGATGCGCGTGCTGGCGCCGGGCGGGACGGCGCGGCACGAGGCGCGCTTCGTCTTTTCTGCAGCCTGACGGCCGCACCCTCACAAGGACCGCGCGATGACCAAGGCGTTCGTGCTCGACGGCAAGGCGATCGCGGAGGACGTGGTCGAAAAGATCGCTGCCGAGACGCGCGCGCTCGTCTCGCGCGGCGTGACTCCCGGCCTTGCGGTGGTGCTGATCGGCGACGACCCGGCGAGCCAGTCCTATGTCGCGGGTAAGGGAAGGGCGGCAAGACGCTGCGGCTTCCACTCGCTGCAGCACACGCTGCCCGCCGAAACGAGCGAAGCCGACCTGCTCGCGCTGGTTCACCGGCTCGACGCCGATGCGGCGATCCACGGCGTCCTGGTGCAGCTGCCGTTGCCGAAGCATGTCCGCTCGGCGCTCGTGCTCGAAGCGATCGACCCGAAGAAGGACGTCGACGGCTTCCATCCGATCAACGTCGGCCTGCTGTCGATCGGCGAGATGGACCGTGCGCTTGTGCCTTGCACGCCGGCCGGCGCAATGATCATGCTCGACAAGGCGTGCGAGGCGCTGAACTGGACGCTCGCCGGAAAGGAGGCGGTCGTCCTCGGCCGCTCCAACATCGTCGGCAAGCCGATGGCGCAGCTGCTTCTCTCGCGTCACTGCACGGTGACGATCGCCCACTCGCGCACCCGCGATTTGCCCGACGTCGCGCGACGCGCCGACATTCTCGTCGCCGCGGTTGGGCGGCCGGAAATGGTGCGCGGCTCCTGGGTGAAGCCCGGCGCGATCGTCATCGACGTCGGCATCAACCGCGTTTCCGGCCCGGGACATAGTGTCGCAGGCGAGCCGAACACGCGTATCGTCGGCGACGTCGCTTACGCGGAGGCGGCGGAAGTCGCCGGAGCGATCACGCCGGTTCCGGGCGGGGTCGGCAGGATGACCATCGCCATGCTGATGGCCAACACCCTCAAGGCGGCAAAGAGGTCAGCGGACTAGCCAGGGCAGACGACGCCCCGCCAGGCTGTCATTCGACAGACTCGCGCAGGCTGCTTGCTTTTTAAGCAGTTCGGCTTTGGCTTATATCCCGACCTCGTCGCAATGCCGGTCGGATGCTTTTTTTCTAGGCAAGCCGCTTAAAATTTGATTGACTTCCCTGAGCAGGCTGCGATGAAGCAGGCATGAAGCTCCCGGGAACAGGAACGGCTTTCGCGTGAACGGGCGGACAACGGCGCGCGGTGAAATCAGTGCTATTCGGCAGTCGAGAATGAGAGCGCCGAGGGCGCCGTCGGCGCCGACTTCGCCAGGCAAGGTTGTGCGTCCATGGCGCCCTTCTTGCTCGGATGCGATTGGGTGGCCGGAATCGATGGTTCGTCCGTATAGCCTGTCGCGTGAAACCGGAGAGTGCGTGAAACCGAAAATGAGGCCGAATTGAGCGTTTCGGGTCCGTTCGCCGTCTTCGCGTTTGTGACAACTGTTCCTATACTGGCGCCGCTCGGCTATTCGTTGGCGAGCGCTCGGCTTCACCCATGCGATTATCACCAATTCGCGGAACTTTTGGCGAAGGAGCTAGTTGACGATGCGTCAACAACGAGGGGGCGAGAAGCTCAGTTGATGCTGTGCACAATTTTCTCAACCTTTCGCAAGGTCTTGATTTCAATCGATTTCGTACAAATCCGCGATAAGATCGAGTCCTATTTCTGTCGTTTCAATCTGGAACAATTTATAGAATTTGTTAAACATTGGCTTGCACAGTTGATTCGACCGGAAGAAGAAACCAGACACGCCGGAGATCCGACATGAACGTTGAGGCTGCGTACGCATTCGCCCAAACGGGTTCGATCGGGGGTCCACGCACTGTGGCCGGAAATTCTGACGTCTTCAGCCTGTTTTCGTCGGCCTATGCGCGCGAGCGGCGCGAGGCGATGAGCCTGAACGACTTTCTCGAGGGCTGCCGCGACAATCCCGGCATGACGGCGACTGCGGCGGAACGCATGATCACAGCGATCGGCGATCCTGTCGTCGTCGACACCTCCAAGGACCCGCGCCTGGGCCGCATCTTCCTCAACCGCACCATCAAGGTCTATCCGTCCATGACCGGGTTCTTCGGCATGGAAGACACGATCCAGCGCGTCGTGAGCTATTTCCAGCACGCGGCGCAGGGTCTCGAGGAACGGAAGCAGATTCTCTATCTTCTCGGACCGGTCGGCGGCGGCAAGTCGTCGCTCGCCGAGCGCCTCAAGGCGCTCATGGAGACCCAGCCGATCTATGTGCTTGCAGCCGGCGACGAGATCAGCCCGGTGTTCGAATCGCCGCTCGGCCTCTTCCGCCCTGAAATCGATGGGGGCGGTGCTCGAGAGCCGCTACGGCATCGCACTCAGGCGCCTCACCGGCATCTGCTCGCCCTGGGCGGCCAAGCGCCTCGACGCGTTCGACGGCGACCTGTCGCGCTTCTCCGTGGTCAAGCTCTACCCGTCCAAGCTTCGCCAGATCGGCGTCGCCAAGACCGAACCCGGCGACGAGAACAACCAGGACATCTCCACCCTGGTCGGAAAGGTCGACATCCGTAAGCTCGAGCATTTCTCGCAGCACGATCCGGACGCCTACAGCTACTCGGGCGGCCTCAACCGCACCACTCAGGGGCTCCTCGAGTTCGTCGAGATGTTCAAGGCGCCGATCAAGGTGCTGCATCCGCTTCTGACCGCGACCCAGGAAGGCAATTACGCCGGCACCGAAAACCTCGGCGCGCTGCCGTTCCAGGGTATCGTGCTCGCCCATTCAAACGAGTCCGAGTGGGAGCAGTTCAAGAACAACAAGAACAACGAGGCTTTCCTCGACCGGATCTGCGTGGTCAAGGTGCCCTATTGCCTCAGGGTGACCGAGGAGGCGATGATCTACGCCAAGCTCCTCGAGGGCAGCGAGTTGGTCGAGGCGCCGTGCGCACCGGAAGTGCTCGAGTTTCTCGCACGCTTCTGCATCCTGACCCGCCTCAAGGAACACCAGAATTCGCCGCTCTATTCGAAGCTGCGCGTCTACAACGGCGAGAGCCTCAAGGATGCCGACCCGAAGGCGAAATCCCTGCAGGAATATCGCGAGGCCGCCGGCGTTGCGGAGGGCATGACGGGCGTCTCGACCCGCTTCGCCTTCAAAGTGCTGTCTGAGACCTTCAACTTCGACACTGAGGAGATCGCCGCCGACCCCGTCCATCTTATGTACGTGCTGGAGCAGGCGATCAAGCGCGAGCAACATCCCAAGGACGTCGAGGACAAGTATCTCGATTTCATCAAGTCGACTCTTGCGCCGCGCTACGCCGAGTTCATCGGCCGTGAGATCCAGAAGGCCTATATCGAATCCTACAGCGAGTATGGGCAGAACCTGTTCGACCGCTACATCGCCCACGCCGACGCCTGGATCGAGGAGCAGGACTTCAAGGATCCGGACACCGGGCAGGTGTTCGACCGGCAGGTGCTCGACGCGGAGCTCTCGAAGACCGAGAAGCCGGCCGGCATCGCCAATCCGAAAGACTTCCGCAACGAGATCGTCAAGTTCGCGTTGCGCTCACGCGCCGCCAACCACGGCAAGAATCCTTCCTGGACCTCTTACGAGAAGATCCGCGAAGTGATCGAGAAGCGCATGTTCAGCCAGGTCGAGGACCTGCTGCCGATCATCAGCTTCGGGACCAAGCAGGATTCCAAGACCGAGAAGCAGCACGCCGACTTCCTCGATCGGATGAAAGCGCGCGGCTACACCGAGCGCCAGGTCCGCCGGCTTGTCGAGTGGTACATGCGGGTCAACAAGGCCGGGTAGCATGGCTCAGTTCGTCGACCGACGTCTAAACCCGCGCGACAAGAGTCTTGGCAATCGCCAGCGTTTTCTTCGCCGAACCCGCGCCGAGGTCAAGCGCGCGGTCGACAAGGCGGTGGCGGAGCGCACCATAGCGGACGCGGGCAAGGGCGGGGCGGTTTCGATTCCCACCGATGGCATCGGCGAACCGCAATTCCATCTTTCGCACGAGATCGGCGAGCGGCATTACGTGCTGCCCGGCAACAAGGAGTTCGTCGCCGGGGACCGTATCGACAAGTCGCAGGGCGGCGGCGGCGGATCGGGCCGGGAGGGAGCGGACGCCGGAAGCGGCGAGGATCCGTTCTCCTTCGCGCTCAGCGAGGCCGAATTCCTCGACATCCTGTTCGAGGACCTCGAGCTTCCAGACCTCGTCAAGTCGTCGCTCAAGGACGCCACCGCGCGCGAGTTCCGTCGCGCAGGCTATACGAGCGACGGCGCGACGCCGAACCTCGCCGTGTTGCGCACCATGCGGGTCAGCATGGGCCGAAGGATCGCGCTCCGTCGCCCGAGTCTCGCCGAGGTCGAAAGGCTGGAGGCGGAGCTCGCCGCGCTGCGCGCCACCGAAGCCGCCGATCAGGCGCGCATCGGAGAGCTCGACGCCGAGATCGGGCGCCTCAAGCGACGGCAGCTGGCCGTTCCGTTCATTGATCCGATCGACGTCCGCTATAGTCGCTTCTCGCCGGTCGTCGTTCCGCGCGCCAAGGCGGTCATGTTCTGCCTGATGGACGTTTCGGCCTCGATGGGCGAGCGTGAGAAGGATCTCGCCAAACGCTTCTTCATCCTGCTGCACCTCTTCCTGAAACGAAAGTACGAGCGGGTCGACATCGTCTTCATCCGTCACACCCACGAGGCGGCGGAGGTCGACGAACAGGAATTTTTCTATGGTCGTGAAACCGGCGGCACGGTGGTCAGCTCCGCGCTGAAGACGATGCTTGCGGTGCGTGACGCGCGCTACCCCATCGCCGACTGGAACGTCTATTGCGCACAAGCCTCCGACGGCGACAATTCGGGGGGCGACTCGCGCGAGTGCATCGCGCTGCTCGGCCGGGCGATCCTGCCGCTGACCCAATATTACGCCTATATCGAGATCGCAGACGAAGACGCATCGGACGACGCCCGCGAGAAGGACTTGTGGCGCGCCTACGCCCGGCTCAAGGAGAACGCCCCCAATTTCGCCATGGCGCGTGTCGCCGGCCGCTCCGACATCTACCCGGTCTTCCGCAAGCTCTTCGCCAGGCAGGCGAAACAAGGGGCGTCGTCATGACGTCGGTGACCGTGAGACCGGAAGCGGCGACCGGCGACGGGCTCCTGTTCGAAGGAGCCGAGTGGGACTTCGCGACGGTGCGGCGCGTTTACGACGCGGTCGAGCAGGTCGCGCGCGACGAACTCGGCCTCAACCTCTTTCCCAACCAAATCGAGATCATCTCGGCCGAGCAGATGCTCGACGCCTATTCCTCTGTCGGCATGCCGCTGATGTACGCGCACTGGTCCTACGGCAAGCGCTTTGCGCGCGACGAGGCCCTTTACCGCAAAGGCTATCAGGCGCTCGCCTACGAGATCGTCATCAACTCCAATCCCTGCATCAGCTATTGCATGGAGGAGAACACGATGGCGATGCAGACGCTCGTCATCGCCCACGCCGCCTTCGGACACAACCACTTCTTCAAAAACAACTATCTCTTCCAGCAGTGGACCGATCCGACCGGCATCCTCGACTATCTCGACTTCGCCAAGCGCTATGTCGCCTCCTGCGAGGAGCGCCACGGCGTGGAAGCCGTCGAGACGACGCTCGACGCCGCGCATGCGCTGATGGGGCAGGGCGTCTTCCGCTATCGCCGCGCCGCCAAGCTGAACCTCGCGGAATACGAGCGGCGGCGGCGCGAGAAGATGGAGCGCGAGACGCGCGACTATTGCGACCTCTGGCGCACCGTGCCCGGCGCGGCGCCCTCGCATGAGAACGACCTCAGCGAGGAAGAGGCGCGCGAGCGCAAGCGCCGCCTGCGACTGCCGGAAGAGAATCTGCTGTATTTCCTCGAGAAGAACAGCCCGGTGTTGAACAGCTGGCAGCGCGAGCTGCTTCGGATCGTGCGCAATCTCGCGCAGTATTTTTATCCGCAGCGTCAGACCAAGCTGATGAATGAGGGCTGCGCGACCTTCGTCCACTACACGATCGTCAACCGGCTCTATGACAAGGGCCTCATCTCGGAGGGCGCGCTTCTCGAAATCCTGCACAGCCACGCCAACGTGATCGCGCAGTTCGATTTCGACGATCCCCGCTACAGCGGCTTCAACCCCTATGCGCTCGGCTTTGCGATGATGCAGGACATTCAGCGCATCTGCCTTACGCCGACCGATGAGGACCGCGAATGGTTCCCCGACATCGCCGGTCGGCAGGACTGGGCCGCGGTGCTGCGCGACGTCTGGGCCAACTACCGCGACGAATCGTTCATCCGACAGTTTCTGTCGCCGCGGCTGATCCGCAAGTTCAGGCTGTTCGCGCTTTCCGATAAGGCCTCCGAATCCAGCGTCAAGGTCGATGCGATCCACAACACCGAAGGCTATCGCCGGGTGCGTTCGGCGCTCGCCGACAGCTATGACGTCGCAGCGAACGAGCCCGACATCCAAGTCGTCGACGTCGACCTCATGGGCGACCGTCCGCTCGTCCTGCGACACATGATGCGCAATGGCGTCGGCCTCGCCGAAACAGGACGCGAGGGGACAATGCGCCATATCCGGCGCCTGTGGGGCTACCAGGTGCGGCTCGAGGAAGCGCCGGCCAACGCCTGAGGCGTGTCCTGCGCGTTACTTTCCGAGCGAGACCGTCAGTTTGGCGACCACATGTCGCTCCGCAAGGCAGAGCGGCGGTCATCGGAAGAGCCCTCCGTGCGCGCCGGCGACCGCGCCGAGGATGGTGGCGGCGGCCGCCGCAAGCAGCACAAGATGGACGCGGTATAGCCGTCGAAGGACGCCCGCCGGATCGCGCGCCGCGTGCGCCGAGAGACTCCTGTGCGCGTTCGGCTCGACCACGAACACGATCAGCATAAACAGCGTCCAGACGAAAACCATCGCGTCCAGCCACCAGAACGCAGGGTTGGGGAAGAGGCCCCAGAGTTCGAGCCTCCACATCATCCAGAAGCCCGTCAGGCCGGCCAGCGGAATCGACCACCTCACCTGGGCGGCGAAGCGACTCTCGATCGCCTCGAATAGCGCCCAGCCCGCCTGCGCTTCCCCCTTCGAACGGGCGAGCGGCAGTGCGACGAGGGTGACGAACGCGACGCCGCCGATCCAGTGGGCGACAAACAGCACATGCAGGGCGCGGGCAAGCTCGATATCGTCGATCATCTCTTACCATCTGCTGTTGCTCCTGCGGCGCAGAATGGACGCCGGGGCCGCCAAGGTCCTTGACCGAGGTCAAGTCGAACCGACGAAGTTCCCCTTCCCCAGCGGAGGCTAAGCGGAGGCTGGGGAAGGGATCGCCCGGCGATTTGCGATGCGTGAATGCTCAAGCCTGGCGCCCTCTCCTCCGTTCCCTGTTCCTTCCCTGATAACCCGCAAATCCTTCCCTGATAACCGCAAAAAGCTGCCCTGTTATTCTCCTCTTCCAAGATCTGATAAATTTCTCACAAGCATATGGAATTACTTATTTTATTGCGCCGCAGCCTGTGACAAAAGGCGCGCGCTTGCCCTGTTTTCCCCCTGTTATCAGGGAAACGCGCCTTTTCGGTTGGCCGTCTATCGCTTCGTGCAGATCACCACCGCCTTTGCATTCGGCTCGCCTTCGCAACTGGCCCCGACCGAACCGACGATATGCAAGCTGCCCACTCCGTCTTCGCAGTAGGCGCTGATCATGACTTCGGAGGTGTCGCACATCGCCGTCGCCTGGCCGGCGATGACCCTGAGGCCTAACCCGGGCGGGCCGACCGGCCCGGCGAGACCTCGCGGGCCTTCGGGCCCCGGCGGTCCGGCGACGCCCGCGTCCCCCTTCGGCCCTTGCGGTCCGGCTGGCCCCGCTGGACCTTGCTGGCCAGGCGCTCCAGCGGCCCCCTGTTCGCCTTTGGGGCCTTGCGGCCCTGTCGGACCCGCGAGGCCTGTCGGGCCTTCGGGTCCTGGCGGGCCAACAGCGCCGGGTTCGCCCTTGGCGCCCTGCGGTCCTTCCGGCCCCGTGAGACCTTTCGGTCCTTCAGGCCCCGGCAGGCCGACTGCGCCGGGTTCGCCTTTGGGCCCTTGCGGCCCTGCGGGTCCAGTCAGACCCTGCGCGCCGGGCGGTCCGGCGGCGCCGATTTCGCCTTTGGGCCCTGGCGGTCCGGCGATCCCGGGTTCGCCCTTCGGGCCCTGCGGTCCGGCCGGCCCGACCAGACCGCGCGCGCCCTGAGGCCCGGCTGGTCCGGCATCGCCCTTGGGTCCCTGCGCTCCGGCGGTTCCGCGGGCGCCGGCCTCGCCTTTGGGCCCACGAGGGCCAACCTCTCCCGGAGGTCCGGCCTCTCCCTTTGCGCCCTGCGGACCCTGCGGCCCTTGCGGTCCAGCGATTCCGGCGGGTCCCGGATCGCCCTTGGCGCCTTTCGGGCCGGTGAGCCCGATTGGTCCCTGTTCGCCCGGCGGACCGGAAGGCCCGGGCGGTCCCGCCGCCCCAACGTCGCCCTTCGGACCCGGCGGCCCGACGCCGCCGATCGGGCCCGAATCGCCCTTCGGTCCTTGCGGTCCGACAACTCCGATCGGTCCCGCTTCGCCCGTCGGCCCGGGCGGACCCGGCGGACCGGCCGTTCCAGGATCGCCCTTGGGTCCCTGCAGGCCGGCGGCGCCAGGTTCGCCCTTGGGACCCTGGGGTCCTTCCGGACCCTGGGCTCCGACGACCCCCCTTGGTCCTTGCGGGCCGGCCGACCCGACCGGGCCCGTTGGTCCGGGCGGCCCGGGAGGGCCTTCGACGCCCTGCGGTCCTTGCGCTCCGGCCTGCCCTGGATCGCCCTTTTGCCCTTGGTTGCAGCCACCCACGACCAGAAACGCCGCCATGGCGGCGCCCGCGATCAGCCTTCGCATTGGTTTTCTCCCCCAAGCCCCGCCATTGTTTGCTTCCGACGAAAAATGCGGCGCTTCAGCCTCTTCCCCTTCGCCCCGTCGCCGAAACTCGCAGGCGAAGGGCTTGCTTGGCAACTGGTCTGCAGCGCCGCGGTCCTCGGGCGAAGGGGCGAGTGAGGGCGGGAGGACCTCGAGCTTCCTCGCCGGCGGCGTCCTCGCCACCGCCTTCGACGTTCGGGGCTTCAGCGTGACCCTGACCACGACCGTCTCCGACACGCAGATGAGCCTCGACCCGATGGGGGCGATCTCGAGCGCAGATGACCATTCCGAGCCAATGGATCAATCAGTTGCAAGCAACGCTCAACGCTCGGCCCCGCATTGGCGCGCTCATGGACGGCCGGCAATGGCGCGACGATCTTTGCGGGCCTTTCGGGCGGCTGGCTCTATGACAGCAACCCCTATGTGACCGCCCGACGATGCCGAGGGCTTCGAGGTCGTTTGCCAGGCTCAGCAACCTATCCCAGAACCCCCATGGCCCTGGCGCAATAGAGGAGCGCGATCGTCTTGGCGTCCGCGATGGTCCCGCTCTCGATCATCGCCAGCGCCTGGGCGAACGGGACTTCGATCACCTCGATGTGCTCGTCCTCGTCGACGCCGCCGCCCGCGCCCGCGTGGTCGTCCGCGCCATAAGGAGCGAGGAAGCAGGCGATCTTTTCCGTCATCCCGCCGGGGCTCATATAGGCGTCGAAGGCGTGTCGCGGCGCTTCGATCGCGACGCCGGTCTCTTCGAGCGCTTCGCGGATGACGCAGGCCTCGGGCGCGTCGCCGTCGAGCATTCCCGCGCAGACCTCGATCGTGGCCAGCGCCCCGTCCGAGAGAAAGGCCCCGGCGCGGAACTGCTTGACGAGTGTCACGACCGAGCGGGCGGGATCGTAGAGCAGCACGGCCGCGGCCTTGCCGTGCCGGTAGACCTCGTGCGAAAGCGTGCGCTCTACGCCGTCGTCCTCGACCACGTCGATTTCGGTTCGGGTCAGGTCGAACCGGCCCTTGGCGATGGTGGTCTCGCCGGTGACGCGCGCCGACCTCGCCATGAGCTCTCCCTAGTATCCGAACTGTTCGCGAAGGATGCGTTCGTCGAGCGAATGGCCCGGGTCGTTGAAGCAGGATCAGCGACGTCGCCCGGTCCATCGCCACCGCGACCCGCGTGACCCTGCGGATTTCGAAATGGTCGGCGACCGCGGCGACCGGGCGTTTGTCGGCCTCGAGAACGTTGATCACGACCCGCGCGGTGTCGGGCAGGAGCGCGCCGCGCCAGCGGCGGGGCGGAAGGGCGAGAGCGGCGTCAGCGCCATGAGCGGCGCGTCGAGCGGCAGGATCGGGCCGTTGGCCGAAAGGTTGTATGCGGTCGAACCGGCGGGCGTCGCGACCAGAACGCCGTCGGCGATCAATTCGCCGAGCCGCGTCGCCTCGTCGACCTCGATGCGCAACTTGGCCGCCTGGTAGGTCTGACGCAGGAGCGACACCTCGTTGATCGCCCGCGCGGTCGTTTCGACCCCGTGGATGTCGCGGGCCTGCATCAGCCAGCGGATGGATGATCGAGGGCATCGCCGCGGCCAGCCGCTCCCGCAGGCCGTGCTCGGAATATTCGTTCATCAGAAAGCCGACCGAGCCGCGGTTCATGCCGTAGATCGGCTTCGGCGCGTTCATGGTGCGGTGGAGGGTCTGAAGCATCAGGCCGTCGCCGCCGAGGGCGACGATGACGTCGGCCTCCTCGGGCGGAGCGTTGCCGTAAAGCCCGACCAGCGCCTTCAGCGCCTCGTCGGCTTCCTTCGCGCCAGAGGAGATGAAGGCGATCGTCCCGGCGCCAATGTCAGGTTTCGCGATCGAAATGGACTTGCCTCCCGCTCCGCGCCGGTCCGGCGCCTTCAGCGTACCGATGGGCGACTGTCTTAGCCGAGGCCCGCGTCATGTGAAAGGCGTCGGCCGCGTCGCCGCGGCACGTCTTCAGGCGTCCGGAAGCGCACGGGCGGCCTTGCGCCCGGCGCTTGCCCTGGTCGGCAGCGTGATCAGGAAGCGCGCGCCGCAATAGAAATCGTCGGCCTTCGCCGGCGCAAGTTCGATCGCGCCGCCGTTGCGAGCGACGAGATCGGCGGCGATGGACAGGCCGAGCCCGGCCCCGATCTCGCTCGTCGACTTATGGAACGGCTCGAAGATGCGCTCGCTTTGATCCGCCGGGAACCCCGGGCCGGTGTCGCTGACTTCGATGATGGCGTCGCCGTCGGTGCGAATCGCGGCAAAGCGGATCGCCTTCGGCCGGCCGCTTGCGGCGCCCTTCGCCAGCAGCGCCTGGGCGGCGTTTCGGCTCAGGTTCTCGAGCACGCGCAGGATATGGTCGGGATCGGCGTAAACCTCGAAATGGGGCGGAATGTCGACGTGATAGTCGATCGCTTCGGCGTGCTCGGCATGGGCCAATTCGACAACCTGCCGCACGAGTTCGCTCAGATCGAACGACCGCCGCTCGGGCGGCTGCTCGCGCCCCGCGCCATAGGTCAGCGTCGCCTGGCAGAACTGGATCGCCCGATCGAGCGTCGCGACCAGGCGAGGGGCGAGGCGCTGCGCCAGCGGATCGGGAATCGTTGCCAGCCGATCGGAAATGAGCTGCGCTGCAGTCAGCATGTTGCGCAGGTCGTGGTTGATGCGCGACACCGCCATGCCGAGTTCGGCCAGCCGCTTGCGTTGGGCGAGTTCGTGGGCGAGCGTGCCTTGCATCGCGGCGAGCGCCGTCTCCGCGCGGCCGATTTCGTCGCGGCTACCGCTGGGGGCGATCACGCGCGATATGTCTTGCGGTCGTTCGCCGAATGCGATGATGTTCGTGGTGAGCCGCCGAACGGGGCGCAACACCATGTGCCAGAGCGCCGCCCAGAGCACGCAGGTGACCACCGCCGCGATCATCAGGGCGATGTTGAGGAACGTGCGCGAAATGCGCCACAGGGCCTCCTTGAGCGGCGTCTCGTCGAGCGTGACGGCGATGCCCGATTCGCCGGGCCACGCTCCGTCGGAAACGTGGATTATGGTCCCCGGCTTGACGAACAGCGTCTCGAACGCCGCTCGGATGCTGTCGACGAACGTTTCGCTGTCCAGATTGACCGTCTCGATTGAGGCGAGCGACTCGCCGTGCTTGCCGTGCTCCGCGAGCTCGCGCCATCCGGACGGCGTCGAGACTGCGATCGATCTCACCCCGACGCTCGCGAGGATCTTTCGCGCGAGATCGGGCGGGAGTTCCTCCGCTCCGCCGCCATCGAAGGCCTCGAAGGCGGTCTGAGCCGCCACAAGCTTGTTGTGAAGCCATGTTTCGCGAAAAGCGGCGAGGCGCGTCGCATAAAATAGCGCCATCGCGAAAAGTACGAACCCGAGGGTGACGATGAGCACACGCCCCGCCAGCCCGGGGCCGCGCAGCCGGCGGGACGAAACCGGAGAGCCCACGGCCGGCACAAAACCACCCGCCGGCGGCCCGCTCCCGCTCGCTTCCTTGCGTTGAGCCGGCAGATCCAGCATCGCTTGCTCGTTACCCTCGGAAATCGTCTTCGATATAGGCTTGAATGATAGCCGAAAAATCCCTTTCTGCACGAAAACCCAGGCTTTTTGCGCGGGCCGGATCGAACGCCTGCGGCCAGCCGGCGACAATTCGCGCGATCGTCTCGTTCGGCTCGCGGCGGATCCGCCGCGTCGCCTCATCGCCAGCGACCTGCCTCAGGGCCTCGATCTGCTCGCCGACGGTCGCCGATACGCCGGGCAGGGTCAGCGTTCGTCGGCTCCCGAGCAGCGACAGGTCCAACTCGGCCGCGCGCCGGAGAAACTCAACCGCCGAGCGAGGAGAGGCGTGCCAATGGCGCACGTCGTCGCCGACCGGCAGGATCGCGTCCTTCCCTGCGAGCGGCTCCCGGATGATGCCCGAAAAGAATCCGGAAGCAGCCTTGTTCGGCGTGCCCGGCCGCACGCAAATTGTGGGAAGCCGCAGGCCGATCCCGTCAAAAAAGCCGCGTCTCGAATAGTCGGCCAGCAGCAACTCGCAAATCGCTTTCTGGGTTCCGTAGCTTGTCAGCGGCGCCGGCGCGAACTCATCGCCGATGACGTCGGGAAAGGGCGCTCCGAACACGGCGATCGACGAGGTGAACACGAGCCGCGGCCGGTACGCGCCGACGGACACCATGTTCCCGTGTCGAATGGCCTCGAACAAAGCCTGGGTTCCTCCGAGGTTGACCGCGTAGCCCTTGTCGAAGTCCGTTTCCGCCTCCCCCGATACGATGGATGCAAGCAGGAAGATCACGTCGGGGCGACCAGCGACGAGCTTTGGGGCGACGTAAGAGGCCGCAATGTCGAAGGCTTCGCAGAGCACTGGAAACCGAGCCTCGAGCGGATCAGGGGTGACGATGTCGACGAGATGCGCCCCCTCGATCGCTTTCCCCGCCAGCCGGCCCTCGCGCGCCAGTCTCTGCGAGAGCTTGCGGCCAATCATCCCGGCCGCCCCGACGATGAGCACCTTCATGGATCAGCAACCTTTCTGGCCGCCTGCGACCGGCCGCGTTCGATCGTTCGATAATGAACGCCATGTAGGTCAATTTTCAGGGTTCGAGAAATCTGACCAATCGGTCAAGTCATCTCTGAGAACAACACTGCGGAGTTTACGTCGCCTTTTTTTTGCCCTAACGTCCGTCCAGAGGAGCCGAGTACCGTTAACAGAAAAAAGGCTGAATGGATGCGGAGAGTCATTTTTGCAGGTGCGATATTGGCTGGATATACGAGTGCAGGCTGGGCTGCAGAAAAAGGAATTGCCTCTTATTACCGGAATCCGCATTACAGCGGTCTTATCGCGGCGCACAAATCTCTCCCTATGGGGACCCGGGTGAGGGTCATCAATCTCGACAATGGTCGCAGCGCCGTCGTGAAGATCGTTGACCGGGGTCCCTTCATCCGCGGGAGGATCATCGACGTCTCGACAGCAGCTGCTGCCGTTCTGGGCTTCCGCGAGGCGGGAACGGCTCACGTGGAGATCGAGTAGATCTGAGCGAAGGCTGGCCCCTGACTAGGTCCGCTGATCTGAGAGTGGGGCGGGCGACCCGACAAGACGAGGCGCGGCCGTTTTATTGGCCGCCGCTACGCTTTGGCGGCAGGATAGATCGTCTGATTTCAAAGACTTGGCTTGGGAGCCAAAGCGCCAACAACCTGAAAAGACCCCCACTCTCGCCGCGCAAACGGATTGTTGGTTTCGGGAAGCGAGACAGAGCGTCAGCGTCCTCGTCTCGCAATGGCGGTTAATTCAATCCTATCAAGCCGAATTAACGAAGCACATTCCGAAGTCAGCGCCTCGTGCTTGGCAGTCGAAGGTTCGGTCGGTCAGTTGCCCCCTTCCAGTAGCCGCCGCGCGATCACCTGCGCCTGAATCTCCGCCGCGCCTTCGAAGATATTGAGGATGCGGGCGTCGCAGAGGACGCGCGAGATCGGGTATTCGAGGGCGAAGCCGTTGCCGCCGTGGATCTGCAGCGCATTGTCCGCCGCCGCCCAAGCGACCCGCGCGCCCAAAAGCTTCGCCATGCCTGCCTCAAGGTCGCAGCGGCGCCCCGCATCCTTGGCGCGGCCGGCAAAATAGGTGATCTGGCGCGCGATGTGGATCTCAACCGCCATCATCGCGAGCTTGTCGGCGACGCGGGGAAAATGGATCAGCGTCTTGCCGAACTGGACCCGCTCCTTGGCGTAGCGCAGACCAAGTTCGAACGCGCATTGCGCGACGCCAACCGACCGCGCGGCCGTCTGGATGCGGGCCGATTCGAAAGTCTCCATCAACTGCTTGAAGCCCTGCCCCTCGACGCCGCCGAGGAGCGCGTCGGCCGGAACGCGGAACCCGTCGAAGGCGATCTCGTATTCTTTCATCCCACGGTAGCCGAGAACTTCGATCTCTCCGCCCGACATGCCTCGCGCCGGGAAAGGCTCCGCGTCGGTTCCGCGCGGCTTTTCGGCGAGCAGCATCGAAAGGCCCTTGTAGCCCTTTTCTTGCGGATTGGTGCGGACGAGCAGGGTCATCAGATCCGCGCGCACGGGGTGCGTGATCCAGGTCTTGGCGCCGTGAACCACGTAGTCCTCGCCCTCGCGCGCTGCGCGCGTCTTCAGGCTCGCCAGATCGGAGCCGGTGTTCGGTTCGGTGAAGACGGCGGTCGGCAAAATTTCGCCGCTGGCGATGGCGGGCAGATATTTCTCCTTCTGCGCCTCGGTGCCGCCGACCAGAATCAGTTCGGCCGCGATCTCAGAACGGGTGCCGAGCGAGCCGACGCCGATATAGCCGCGCGACAGTTCTTCCGACACGACGCACATCGCAACCTTGCCGAGCCCCATGCCGCCGTAGGCCTCGGGAATGGTGAGGCCGAACACGCCCATTTGCGAAAGGCCGTTGATGATTTCGAGTGGGATATAGGCGTTGGCCCGGTGCCATGTTTGAGCGTTCGGAACGACTTCGGCGTCGGCGAACCGGCGCATCTCGCCGCGAATGGCTTCCAACGTCTCGTCGAGACCGGGGTCGCCGATCACGCCCTCATGCGCATCCCTGATCAGATCAGCGAGCGCCTTGCGGTTGTCGGGCGTGTTGCCTGACCGCATCAGCGCTTCGACCACGGGTTCGTCGCGGAACGGCGCGATGTCGCTATCCGACAGGCCGAAGTCGGACAGGCGCACGATTTCGCCCTGGTTCATCGGGACGCCGCCGAAAATCTGCGCGAGATATTCGCCGAGCCCGATCCGGGTCATCAGCTCTTCGGTCGGTCCGAGGCGCCCTTCCTCATGCATGCGCCGGGCGTAGGTCGCCATTTCCTTGATCGCCTCGACATAGGTCGCGAGCCAGGCGAGGCCATGAGCGGCGTGCTGCTCAGTCTCGATCTTCGTCGCGCTGAGCTTGCCGTGGGCGCTGACGCGGTCGCGCATGGCGGTTACGGCGCATTCCAACAGGCCCTCGGCGGTGAATTGGGCCTGACGGGCGAGATCGTCGAGCGTCACGGGACGTTTCTCCTGATGCGGCGATGCTGCGGCGCACAATGCTGCCTAGCGGTTCCTGTTGCAATGCGTCTTTTTGACGTTATGGGACGAAATTAGACAGCGGAGCCTGTACCGCAGCTCGGGGCTCGGCCTAAGTGGCGACGCGCGGCAAGACCCGGCGAGGCGTGATTGGGCAAGCTGATTTCGATCGTGTGGAGTGCTGGGGAGAAGTTTCTCGCCGACGACGGCTGGGCGATCGCCAGCTACATTGGTTTGACGCTGCTGACCTCGCTGTTTCCGTTCCTGATTTTCGTCGCGGCGCTGGCGGGGTTCCTCGGTTCCGCCGAACTGGCGAAGGAGGCGGCCGGGCTCATCTTCGCGGAATGGCCGGACGTCGTCGCGCGGCCGATCGCCGAGCAGGTGTCGAACGTTTTGACCGCGCCGCGCGGGGGGCTCCTGACTCTCGGCGCCGTACTCTCGTCCTATTTCGCCTCGAGCGCGATCGAGGCGCTGCGGGTCGGCCTCAACCGCGCCTACGGCCTCGTGGAGCAACGTCCGTGGTGGCTACTCAGACTTCAGTCGCTCTTCCTCGTGCTGGTCGGCGCGCTCGCGCTGCTGGCGCTCGCCTTCCTGGTCGTACTCGGACCGTTGATTCTCGACGCCCTTGCGGCCTTCTTCCCCCGGGTGGCGGCGGCGCGCGAGCTCCTGACATTCGTCCGCCTCGGAATCGCCGGGTCCATGCTCGGGACATCTCTGTTCCTCGCGCATCTCATCCTTCCCGCCCATCGGCCGAGATTCGTCGACCTCCTCCCGGGCGTGGCCTTGACTTTCATCGCCAGCATCGCCTTCGGCGAGGCGTTCGGCGCCTATCTCAGCCAGTTCGTCCGCAGCTACATCTCCATGTATGCGGGCCTCGCCTCGGCGATGATCGCGCTCGTCTATCTCTACTGGGTCGCCCTGCTGTTCGTTTTCGGGGGCGAACTCAACGCGGCAATCATGCGCGCGCGCCACCGCCCGATCTGATCGTAGCGCCCGATCCGCCGCGGCTAACCGTCCCGCAACCGGATCAAGCAATGGCGGCCAGGCGCACGTTGAGGCCGTCGCGCGGCTGAGGAATGGGCCAAAGTTTCCAGTCCGGTTTGTACCTGGGCGCCACCGAAACGCTTGTCGTCGATAAGAAATGATAGGCGAAGCATTTCGCCTGCATGTAGGCGAAATGCAGGCCGAGGCACATGTGCGCTCCGCCTCCGAAGGGCACGAAGGCGAATTTGTGCCGGCCGCGCGAAGCCTCGTCGGTGAAGCGCAGCGGGTCGAATTTCTGCGGCTCCGGCCAAATTTCCTGCATTTGATGGGTGTAGAGCATATTGACGCTGACGCGCGAACCGGCGGGAAGCTTGTACCCGGCGAATTCGGTGTCGCGCATGACGCAGCGCGAGACCAGCGACGCCGGCGGAATCAGGCGCAGTGATTCCTTGTACGCCATTTCCGTCAGCGGCAGTTCATCGAGCCGCTCGTACGGGAGAGGCTCGCCCTTGTTGAGGCCGAGCGACTGGATTTCCGCCCGCAGCCTATTCTGCCATTCCGGGTACTTGCTCAGGAACCAGACGAAGGAGGTGAGCGACGAGGTCAGCGTGTCATGTGCGGCCATCATGAGGAAGCTCATGTGGTCCACGACCTGCTGAGGCGACAGCAGCGCGCCGTCGCGTCGTCGCCTTGCACAGCTGGGTGAAGATGTCGGCGCCGTCGCTCGCGCGCCGCGAGTCGATCTGGCGGCCGAAGTAATTGATCATGAAGGCGCGGCCCTTCACGCCGCGCGCCATCCGCGTGCCAGGAATGGGCTTGCGCACCACCGCGACGATGGCCGCCACCATGTCGGTGAAGGCGCTTTTCAGCTTCGCAACATCCGGACCGAGTTCGGCGCCGAGAAACGACACTGCAGCGAGATCGAGGGTCAATTGCTTGATCGCAGGATGGAACAGCATGTCGCGCGAACGGGACTTCCAACCGGAAATTCCGTCGGCTATGCCGCGATTGAGGCTTTCGAGATAAGACTTCATCGGCCCCGCCTTGAATGCGGCCGACAAGGCCTTGCGGTGCAGCCGGTGCTCGTCAAAATCGAGCAGCGCCAGCCCGCGCGGAAAAAGGCGTTCGAGCATGCGACTCAAGCCGTGCGTCGAGGAGAAGATCTTCGCCTGATCGAATAGGACGAATTCGTTCGCCTCCGGACCCAGAAGCGTGATGTTGCGGAAGCCGAACGCGCGGGTGCGGTGAACGGGGCCGAAGCGCGCGGCCAGACGCTCCACCTCGCCCTTGGGATCGGCAAGCAGGGCAAGCGTCGAACCCACGACGGGCAAGCCCTCTGTGCCGGGAATATGACTGAGCAATTCGAGCGGCGGCTCGGGAATCTTTGGGCGTCGCCAGAGAGGCGCCGTCGAGCGCAATGGCGGACATGTTCGTTTCCCCCAGCCGCGTGTCGTTTACGAAGGCGCCGATGGCCATCGGCGCGGACGAAGCGTTAGTTCATTTGCCGGCTCCAGGCTAGTGCAGACGAGGATGACATAGGTGGAGAACCGTCCCGGCATCTGCGCCCAACGCGGGTCCCGTACATCACCCAATGGCCGCCATCCCGCCGCCGCTGCGAAGCTCGGTTCTTGGCGGCGGAGCGAGGGGACCGCCGCGGACGAGAAGGTCGACCAATTCGTGCGCTCAACGCCGCCTTCGCCGCAAGGTGTCGAAATAGACGACGATGATGATCAGCGCCCCGGTGACGATCCGCTGCAAAAACGGATTGAGGTTGAGCAGGTTCGCGCCGTTGTTTAACGTCGTCAGGATGAAGGAGCCGATCAGGGGCCCTTGCACCGTGCCGACCCCGCCGAACAGGCTGGTGCCGCCGATGACCGACGAGGCGATCGCCTGCAATTCCCACCCCTCGCCCTGGCCCGGATTGCCGATGCCGATCCGCATGGCGAGCAGAATCCCGACGATGGCGGCGCAGAAGGCCGATATGACGTAGGCGAGATAGATCATCGCCGTGACGTTGACGCCGGACAGAACTGCGGCCTCCTTGTTCCCGCCGATGACCAGGAGATAACGGCCCCAAGGGTACTTCGTGAGGAGGATGTAAAGAGGCAGTGCGACGACTATGACCATCCAGAACAGCGTCGGGATTGCGAACCACCTCCCGCTCGTCCAGGGAAAGCCGAGGAAGCTCGCGCGCGAGAAGCCGGTGAAGGCGTCGTTGTCGACCGAAATCGTCGCGCCGTTGGTGATGAGAAAGCCGATGCCACGCAAAGCGTACATCGTCGCCAGCGTCATGATGAACGGGGGCAGACCCAACTGCGTGACGCCGAAGGCGTGGAAGAGGCCGATCAAGACGCCGATGGCGAGCGAGATCGCCACAGCGCCGGCCACGGTCGAGGCGAAGCCGAGATGGTTGGCGAGCAACAGGGCCACCGTCATCGAGATGAATCCGGTGATCGCGCCGACCGAAAGGTCGATGCCGCCGGTGATGATGGTGAAGGTCTCGCCGATCGCGAGGATCGCGATCATCGCCCCCTGGCGCAGGAGGTTGGCCATGTTGTTCGCGGTCCAGAAGGTCGTGGTCGCGAACGACAGCGCGAGCCATAAGGCGAGCAGCACGACGAGTAGGGTGAGACCGAACAGCACGTTCAGCCGGCGGCTGCGCCGTTCATCCTGAGAGATGGTTTGGATGGCCTGATCTGTCATTTCCGCTGGACTCCCCGCGGCGGACATCATCCGCCGCGCTCCGGCGTCGCGCAAGGCGTCCTGGCGCGCGCCTGCGCGCAAATACCGGCTTCTTGGAGGTCCGGGGGCGCGCCGACGCCGCAGCGCGGGCGCGCCCCCCGCCGAATCACTTCGGCGGATAGAGGAGCTTATGCTCCTTCGGATTGTCCATGTTGGCCTTGGTGACGAGGTTCGCGCCGGTGTCGACGAAGGCGGGGACCTTCTCGCCTTTCGACGCTTCGAGCGCAGTCTTCACGCCATCATAGCCCATCCGATAGGGGTCCTGCAGAAGCAGCGCGGAAATCACGCCGTCCTTGAGATAGCCGATGAGCTTGTCGTCGGCGTCGAAGCAGACGAGCTTGATCGTGTCGCCCTTCTTGTTTTCCGCGACCGCCTGGCTCGCGCCCTGACACTGGATGAGATTGTCGGCGAACACCCCGCGCAGGTTCGGGTAGGCGGTGATGAGGTCCGTCATGATGTTGAGGCCGGTCGTCGCGTTGCCGTCCGAGATCTTGTGCGCGATCAGCTTCAGCCCGGGATATTTCTCGGTCAGCTCTTCCTGGAACCCCTTGTCGCGGGCCTCAAGCGAGCCGACGCCGGGCAGATGCGTGATCAGCGCGACTTCGCCCTCGTCCTTGCCGTATTTCGCCTTGATCGCCTCGGCCATGCCGTCGGCCGCGATGCGTCCGCCCTTCTCATTGTCCGTGGTCAGGAACGACGTGAAAGCCTTCGAATCCGCCGCGGAATCGATTCCGATGATCGGCACCTTTTTCGCCGCCTCGTCGACCGGCGCGCCGAGCGCCTTGAACTGGGTCGGGGCGATGACGACCGCCGCGGGCTTTTCGGCCACCGCGTTCTCGAGGATGGTGATCTCGCCGTTGATGTCGGCTTCGGACTGGGCGCCGAGCTCGGGGACCTTGACGTGGAGATCCTTCGCGGCCTGCCGGGCGCCGGCGAACACGATCTGCCAATAGCCCGAGGTCGTGTCCTTGACGATGACCGGGATCGTCGGCTCATCGGCGGCGGCGTAGCCCGGCGCGCCGAGCGCGGCGGCCATGGCGACCGCCGACGCAACGAGAAACTTCTTCATCGATTTCCTCCTGGTTTGAGAGCAATTGCGCTCTCTCCTTCTCACAAGTCCGGCACCCCGGACGCTGCTTCCTGGGATGACGTCCGTCATCCAGAAACTCTCAAGCGGCTTTTCTCGACGGCGCGGCGGTCGGCCGCCAGCCGTCGGCGAACTTCCCGACAGGATCACGAAGGTTGATTGGATTGCGCCGACACAGCCGCCGACGCAGAGGCCGTCCTCGCGCTTCCATCCCGCTTTCTGGCATGTCAACCATTTGGGCTTGTCCCGTCAATCACATTCTCAACGCTCGGGTTCGCGCGGTCTCGCGAACGGATCCGGCCGGTGCGCCAACCCGCTAATGAACGAGCGGCGCGCCGTCCGCCTTGGTCCCGCACAGCGAGACTTCGAGGCCGAGTTCGGCGGCAAGCGCCGCTTTCGTTTCCAGCGCGAGATCCGCCTCCGCGGACGAATTGGCGTAGGCGACCTGGATGTGGTTGGCCTTGTGCCGCGCCATCATCTGATCGCGCGTCACGCCGTGCAGCACCCCGTGCATGATCGGCCACTGCGGCGTTGTGTCGCGCCACCGTCGCTCGGTTTCCTCCTTCGGCAGCTCCGCCACCCGGGCCCGGCCGATATCCATCTTGAGCTTGCCCGCCTCGACGAAGACGCGCGACCAGACGATCGCGCCGGGCTTGGCGACGCCGCGCACCGTGCCGCCGCCGAGGCGGAAATACATCGGCGGCTGGCGCAGGCTGTCCGTGCCGGCCCAGCCGCCGATGTGGTGGGCGGGCGGGGCGGCGCCCGAGATCTCGAACACCCACACGTAGTCGCTTGTGCTGCCGCTGCGGTCGACGTCGCCCCAGCGGATGTCGTGCAGGGTGGTCTCGACCGGCTGGCCGAGCGCCCGATGGACGCGATTGGTGAACAGCGCGTCCAGTCCGGCGCATTCGTCGACCTCGTTGAAGTGCACGATGGCCTTGCCGTCGCGGATCGGCTTTCCGTCCGCGCCTTTGACGGGCGGGCGGTCGTCGTTGTTCAACATGCCCTCGGCGAGGTCGGAGGCGGGCATGAGGTCCTTCAGGCCCTGCTGATACTGGATGCCGATCGCGTCGCAGCCGAACGTCTCGGCGATCCGGACGGCGGCGATGTACATCCGGCATTGATCGAGGACCTGCTCGAGCGTCGAGCTCGGTCTCCGGATCCTTGCCAAAATGGAACGTCATGCCCTTGTTGACGAGCCAGTCATAGACCGCGCGAGCGTCCGCCTCGGGGACTTCGCGGGCCGCCGCATAGAGAGCCGACTGCGACAGCCGTTCCTTGAACACGCCGAGCGGAAACAGGAGCTCGTCGGGGATGATCGCGTTGTACATCCCCATGCAGCCTTCGTCGAAGACGCCCAGGATCGCCTTGCGCTGGCGGAAATCGGCGGCGATTTTCTCCGCGATCTCCCGGGCCCGGGCCGGCGCCGAGGCCGGATCGAAGGCATGGACGTGCGAGCCGTCGTGCGCGACGCGCCCGTGCGTCAGCCACTGCCCAAGCTTCTGCTTGAACGGTTCGTCGGTGAAAGTCTCGCTCCACAGCGTGCTGTAGGGCACGCCGGCCTTGGTCAGGGAGCCGTTCAGATTGAGCATGCCGACGAGTCCGGGCCATTGCCCGGACCAGTTCGCCACCGTCAAAATCGGGCCGCGATGGCCGATCAGGCCGGGCAGGACGTGGTTGGTGTATTGCCATACCGCCTCGGCCACGACGATCGGCAGATCCGGATCCGCCTTGGCGAACACTTCGAGCCCCTGCTTCTGGCTGGCGATGAAGCCGTGCTTTAGGGCCGGATCGTAAGGATGGGCGCGCTCGACCGCGATCCCGAACGCTTCGAGCGCGGCGGTGACCTGCTTCTCCATCGCCGCCTGCGCCGGCCAGCAGGTTTCGTTGGCGCTCTGGCGCAGATCGCCGCTCGCCGCCATCAGGACTTTCTTCTGCGGGGCCATGATCGGTTTCCTCCATGGATTATGTTGATCGGCGAACCTTGGCGGCTCGTTGATACCCATAGCAGCAAACCCTCTTCGGGGGGTCAAGCTTGCCCGGACATCCTGGCCGAGTTCCCTGCGAACAGCGAAAAAAACAGCGAATTCTTCGCCTTGCGGCCGATCCGGCGCCGATCCGGTCCGAAAAGCCGTTGCATTCGAGTGGCTTGCAGGGAAATTGGGAAATTCGCCAAGCTCCGGAACAGAGGAATTTTTCGCCACGATCAGCGGAAAAAGTGCGGCTTCTCGCCGCGGATCAGGGAATTCTCCTTCGGACGCGCATTCGCCCGTATGCTCGCACCTGATGACGAGCAATTCGCTCCCTGTCGCGGCCCGCCCGGCCGCGAAAGACGCCGCGCCGGTCCTCCTCGGCGACGCGCCGGCCGCCTTTCTCGGCGAGGCTTTCGCGCGGGTCGCGGCGCTCAAGGGCGGAGCGGCGGCGGCGGTTCAGGCGCTCGACCATCCCGACCCCGGCATTCTCGTCTTCTATCGACGGCAGGGACTCGAAGCGGGCCTCGCGCCGACCGCCCGGCTGGAGGCGCTCGCGGCGGAAGAAGCGAGCCGGCTCGCCGAGGCGCTGATCGCAGACTTCCGCCGCCTCGTCGCCGAAGGGCGGCTCGCCGCTTCGGGCGTTTTCGCCGCCTCGGGCATGCGGCAGCCGATCGCGGCCGAACTCTGGCCGATGGCGAGGATCGAATTCGCCGCAACTCGGATGACGTCCGGGGCGCTCGCCTACGAGGGCGTGACAATTTCGGCGGCGGAGGCCCGGCCGAGCGACCCGGCCGAAGCCGTCCGCGCCTGGCTCGGCCGGCGGCGCCGCGAAAAGGGCGAGGAGTTGCGCAAAATCCTCATCGAGGCTGCGCGCCGCGAGCTCGGCGAGGCCTTCACGGTTCGCCGTTTCGACGCCGCCTATGCGGCGCTTTACGAGCGCAAGCGCGGGCGGCCGAAAATCGACGGCTAAATCGCCGAATTGTTCATTTGGACTCTTTCGCTTCGGCATGGCTTCCTGATGGGTGAGCGTTGGTCACCGCCCGGGTCCGAGAGCCTGTTTCAAAAGTCCACCACCCTCGTCCAGAGGCGCCCCGAAGGGGCCGCGAAGGACGATCCAGTTGGTGCAGACGGTGTGAGCCCGGGGACCGCGCCTCGAAGGAGAAGGAGCAGCGAAGAATGATCGCCGATCCCGAATCCGACGCGCCGGACGCGCGATCGGAAAAGCCAATTGCGCCGCCGGAAACCGCGCCCTATCGGGTCGGCTATCGCCGGCCGCCGATCGGCGCCTGTTTCCGCCCCGGCCAGTCCGGCAATCCGCGCGGCCGCCCGAAAGGCGTGCGCAACCTGAGCACGGTGATCGCGGCGGAGCTCAAGGAAAAGGTCGTGGTGACGGAGAACGAACGTCCGAAAAGTTTCACCAAGCTCGAGGTCGCGGTCAAGCAGCTCGTCAACCGGGCGGCCCAGGGCGAGCCCCGCGCGACCCAGCTTCTCTTCGCGCTTCTCGATGCCTACGAACGGCGCCCGAGCCTGCCCGAGCCGGAGGGCTTCGGCGAGGCCGACGCGTTCGTGATGGGCGAGATCGTCCGCCGCATCCGCCATTGCCCGCAATGAGGGGAGGGCGCTTGGCTCACGGCGCTTGTCGCGGCAAATCCCTTCTCCCTCGGGGAGAAGGTGGCGCGGAGCGCCGGATGAGGGTTACGGGCGGCCGTTGTCGCGCCGGCATAGAGCCTTCGTTTGATAGGCTATGGCGGCGGGAGCCCTCATCCGGCCGGCTTCGCCGGCCACCTTCTCCCACAGGGAGAAGGGCCGCGCCATGACCGCCCTTTCTCCCGCCGATTATCGGCGCGTGCTCAGGGGCGACTTCCATGCGTTCCTGATGCGCTGCTTCGCCGAGCTGCACGGCGGCCGGAGCTATTCGCCCGCCTGGCACGTCGAGGTCATGGCGGCAAAGCTCGCCGCCGTGCGCCAAGGCAAGGCGCGGCGGCTGATCGTCAATATTCCGCCGCGGCACTTAAAGTCGCTCGCCGCTTCGGTCGCGCTGCCGGCCTGGCTGCTCGGGCACGACCCGACGCTCGCCATCATCAACGTCACCTACGGGCAAAACCTGTCCGACAAGTTCGCCCGCGACTGCCGGGCGATGATGACCTCCGCCTGGTACCAATCGCTGTTCGCTACCCGCCTCGCCTCTCCCCGCCCGCCGTTTCAGGAACTCATCACGACGAGCGGCGGCTTTCGCCTCGCGACCTCGGTCGGCGGCGTTTTGACTGGCCGCGGCGCCGACGTGATTTTGATCGACGACCCGCTGAAACCCGCCGACGCCATGTCGGAGAGCCGCCGCGCCGCGGCCAACGAATGGTTCGATTCGACGCTTTATTCGCGCCTCAACGACAAGCAGAATGGCTCGATCGTCATCGTCATGCAGCGGCTGCACGAGGACGACCTCGCTGGCCACGCGCTCGAAAAGGAAGGCTTTGATGTCGTCTCGTTCCCGGCGATCGCCGAAGAGGACGAGCTGCATCGGATCGAGACGCTGCTCGGACCGGCGGAGTTTGGCCGCTCGAGCGGCGAAGCGCTGAACCCGAAGCGCGAGCCCATCGAGACGCTCTCCCGCATCCGCTCGACCATCGGCGAATATAATTTCGCCGCCCAGTACCAGCAGCGGCCCGCGCCTCGGGGCGGCGGCATGATCAAGGAGGCTTGGTTTCGCCGCTTTTCCGCCGGGAACCGTCCGCAAACCTTCGACCGCATTGTTCAGAGCTGGGACACCGCCAACAAGCCGAGCGAGCTTTCCGACTATTCCGTCTGCACCACCTGGGGCCTCAAGGGCCCAAACTTCTACCTGCTCGACGTTTTGCGGAAAAAACTCTCCTACCCCGAGCTCAAGCGCGCCGTCGTCGAGCAGGACTCGCTGTTTCACCCCGAGGCGATTCTTGATCGAAGACAAGGCTTCGGGAACGCAGCTCATCCAGGAGCTGATCGCGGCGGGCTGTTCGCGCGCCACGCGCTTTGCCCCGGAGGGCGACAAGATCATGCGCCTGCACGCCCAGACGGCGACGATCGAGAACGGCTTCGTCTTCCTGCCGGACGAGGCCGCCTGGCTCGCCGATTTTTTGGGCGAGCTCACCACGTTTCCGGCCGGCCGCTGGGACGACCAGGTCGATTCGACCGCCCAATTCCTCGCATGGACGAAGCGCCGAACCGGGGCGGAGGGGTGGATCGAGTTTTGGCGGACGCGGGCGGAGGAGGGGGCGGTCCCGCTTCCGTACGGGGGAAGGGTGAAGGAATAAGGGATTGAATTGGAACCGTAATTCCGTAATTCTGAAGGGCGGAGTCCTGGTGGCGCTGTAGAGCCGGTGTCCGCCAGGAGCGGGCTGCCGCGATGATTGTCATCGACACACTGGACGCGAGTTCCACCAGTTCAAGGCCCCTATTTTTTTGCTTTAATCTCGACGTCTTCTGACACCGGCCACTTGCGTTCGATCCCCTCTTCTATTTTTGACAAAAATTGCGTAGATATTGTCCCTAGGATCGACCGCATCTTGCTCTCATCACGTATTAAACACGCATCCGTCTGATATCGAACCGCAGCCAAAGGACTGCGCCTGTCCCACCCGACGAATTCATAAATACGGGTTCCCCAAAACAATCTCAATTCAATTCGAGAGACAATTGGTGCAATTATACAATCCGCTGCGTCAAGGTTAGGATATTGTTCTTTTGCGGATATCACTATGTAGTAAAACGGCATGTCGACAGTATGCCTAAACCCGGCAATAAATCGACGCTCCTCTTCAGCCTGGCCAAATGGATATATTCCAACCGCAGTACCAGCTCTCTTTACCGTGCGCGTTTGCCATTCCGGCTGCGCAAACAAACGGTTTGTATCTGCCTGGTTGCTTTTCGAGCCACTCTCCTATTGCCGCTGAATCCGGAACCACTCGATCGGAAAAAGGGGTCACTACAAATTCATAAAGTTTGCTGAGCAGAGGTGGCGGCTCAAACTCCGACAATATCTTTGTGATAGACTGTAGGCGTTGTTCAGCCTCATTCTCAGAGCAGTATTTTTTGGCATCTTCCTCGATTGCTTTGAATAAGGGGAAGAGCTTATCCTCGGTCTCGTCTAACACCAAAATTTCTTCGCTGTTTGCCGTTTTCTTGCTGAGAGGTGGGTAAGATAGTCCGTTTACCGCACTGATTACGTTTTCAGTTACCTCACAAAATACTTCTGTATACGCAGCCTGCACGACAAAAAATGGAGTTCTGAGACGCGTTCAACTCGAAGTAATCAGACACAAAGTCCATTATATCTTTGTATCGCGCCATCTTGCCTTGTTGGCATTTAACAGCTTCGACGATACATTTCGTAAAATCGCTCAGATTGTCATCCGCATATGATTTTTGACCAGATAAAGACGAAAACATAAAATAGACGGAGCTAAATCTATCCTTTGTCCCCTTTATATATTCTTGCAGTTGTTCAGCACTCTTTATGTATGAAACTCCGGAATGGCATGCATCGACAATCTTGACGAACAACTGTGGAACAAGTGAACGAACAAGATTGTCCAATTCAGAATTTTCCAAACTGGTTTGTTTAATTCGTGTTTTTTCGTAATCACTTAGTATATAATAAAACTCCTCTCCAACCAAATCTCCATGTCCCGTGAAATAAAAAACAAACTGATCTATCTTCTCACCTTTGTTAGCGTTAACGAACTCTACCAGCTCCTGTTTAACTTCGGCGGCTCCATTGTCACCACTTATGACTAGGGTCTCAAATCGCCCAGAGGATTTGATTACTTCAGCAACAGCTTCCCCGTCGCGGGTGCACGCAGGCAGAGGGTCTGCCCGAAGGTAGGTCGAGACAGCAAGAATGACTGCAAGGTTTTTCATTGATCAATTGGTTACCCGAAGGAGCACTGCGACGACTGCGTGACCACCTTCCACATTCTGTCACGCATTTTTTCCTGGGTCACGCGGAAAGCATCTTTTCGCCCGCATCAGCACGCCGGAAGGTGAGCCCACAGGGCGTACTCCGCTGACCGATGTGAGGACCAAAGCCTGCCCCCGCGCAAGCTGGCGGCCGCGCTTGCGCGGGGCCAGCCTGGCCCGGGCTCGGCGAAGCGCGCCGGCGCGGTCGGCTCCAGCCGCGTGCTCGGGAACCCATTCCTGGAGGTCGGCGTTGATTGGCCTCGGAGGCGACGGCGATGTTCAAACCGACCGAAGACGAGATTTTGCGAAAAGCCAAGGAATTGTGCCACGAAGACGGCAAGCTGTGGAGCGCCGCCGACCTCGAGGACCCGGTCGCCGAGAAGACCGCTCGCGTGGTCGACGAGTCGAGCCGCGCCGAATATTTGAACCGCGCCCGGGAGACCCTGCAACGGCGCGGCCCCGATCTTTAGGCTATCCCGCTGCATTCCGGGAATTATGCGGCGCGCCGGCGCCGTCTCGGCTGGCGATTTTCCGGCGCGGCGTTTTAGCCGGGCGCGTCAGGTCGCGCTGGGAGGCGCCGCTTGCCCTTCCGCGGAGTCCGCGCCGGCGCTCGCGTCCGTGGACTGGCCAAATTTATGGAAAGCCCGCTTGCGCGAATAGGCATAGACAAGGACCATGAGAGTCACGAGCAGAAGGATGAGATGATTCATTGCGAACTCCGACGCTGCGCCCAACCCCAGACACGAAAAGCGGCGAGCCGCTGCACCACGCCGGAATTGCGATCATCGTAAAGATGACACGTCGCGTTGAGCGATAAATTAACTCGATTGCTAAAATCGGGCGGCTGTCGGGCAAGCCTGGGGTTCGCGGGGTTAAACTGTCTGTCATGCCCACGCACGCGGGCATCCAGGTCAGCCGCCGTTTGCCGCGGGCGGCGCTGGACCCCCGCATTCGCGGGGGTGACTCTCTTCCCTCACCCGCTCACGGCAGCCTCTCTGATCATGCCCGCGCACGCCGGCATCCAGAGTGATGGGGCTGACCGGTCCCAAATGGCGACGCTTCCGGCTCCGCGTGCGGGGGAGCCGCCGGCGTTACATGTTCAGCGTTTCATAAAGATCCGCCCATTGCGGATTGAACCGTTCGATCAGGTCGAGCTTCCATCGCCGCTCCCATTTTTTCAGCTGCTTTTCCCGCGCAATGGCTTCTCTCACATCGCTGTATTGCTCGTACCAGACAAGAAGCTTCACGGCATATTTCGAGGTGAATTGCGAACCGCGGCCTGTGCGGTGCTGGAGAGCGCGCGCCGCGAGAAAATTGGTCACGCCGATGTAAAGCGTTCCATTGCGCCGGCTGGCCATGATGTAGACGCTGTAGCGCCGCTCGGTCATCGGACGAGATTGCCACCGAGCGCCGCGCGAGCAAAGAACGCGATTTGCCGCGGGCGGCGCTGAACCCCCGCGTTCGCGGGGGTGACACCCTGGGGTTCGCTCACCGTCGCCTCTCTTGTCATGCCCGCGCACGCGGGCATCCAGATCAGCCACCGCCGTTTGCCGCGGGCGGCGCTGGACCCCCGCGTTCGCGGGGGTGACACCCTGGGGTTCGCCCACTGTAACCTCTCTTGTCATGCCCGCGCACGCGGGCATCCAGATAGCCACCGCCGTTTGTCCGGGCGGCGCTGGACCCCCGCGTTCGCGGGGGTGACACCCTGGGGTTCGCTCACCGTCGCCTCTCTTGTCATGCCCGCGCACGCGGGCATCCAGATAGCCAGCCGCCGTTTGCCGCGGGCGGCGCTGGACCCCCGCGTTCGCGGGGGTGACACACTGCGCGTTCGCCGGGCGACAGGCGGCGGCGCGTCATTGCGAGGTTGATTTTTCCTCCCGTCTCTGATTGATAAGCGGCCATGCGAATGCGGTCAGCGACCCTCAGACTTAGCCGCCCGGCGCCCTGAAGCGCCGGGACGCATAATTCGCTTCGGATTTCCCAACAGCAAGAGTCCAACCGCGCCCGGCTCGCCTTCAGCGGCCCGCGCAACGTTTCCAGGGTTCGTCATGACCGCCATGCCCGTATCCAAATACCGCGCCTACCAGCCGATCGTCCTGCCCGATCGCCAGTGGCCCTCGCGGGTCGTCGACAAGGCGCCCATCTGGTGCTCGGTCGATCTGCGCGACGGCAACCAGGCGCTGATCGAGCCGATGGGCGTCGATCGCAAGAACCGCATGTTCCGCCTGCTGGTGAACATGGGCTTCAAGGAGGTCGAGGTCGCCTTTCCCTCGGCGTCGCAGACCGATTTCGACTTCGTTCGCTCGATCATCGAGGACGGCGCCATCCCCGACGGCGTGGCGATCCAGGTGTTGACCCAGTGCCGGCCGGAACTGATCGAGCGCACGTTCGAGGCGGTCAAGGGGGCCAAGAAGGTCATCCTCCACTTCTACAACTCGACCTCGGCCCTGCAGCGCGAAGTCGTGTTCCGCACCGACCGCAAAGGCGTGACCGACATCGCCGTCGAGGCGGCGAAGCAGGTCAAGGCGCTGGCCGACGCCGCGCCGGGCACAGAATTCCAGTTCGAATATTCGCCGGAGAGTTTTACCGGCACCGAGCTCGATTTCGCCCTCGAGATCTGCGAGGCGGTCAAGGAGGTCATCCGGCCGACGCCCGACAAGCGGCTGATCCTCAACCTGCCGGCGACCGTCGAAATGGCGACGCCGAACACTTATGCCGACCAGTTCGAATGGTTCGGGCGAAAAATCTCCGACCGGTCGAGCGTCATCCTGTCGGTGCATCCGCACAACGACCGCGGCACCGCGGTCGCCGCGGCCGAGCTGGCGCTGATGGCCGGGGCGGAGCGGGTCGAGGGGACCTTGTTCGGCAACGGCGAGCGGACCGGCAACGTCGATATCGTCACCATGGCGCTGAACCTGTTCACCCAAGGGGTCGATCCCGAACTCGAGCTCAGCGACGTGAACGCGATCAAGGAGATCGTCGAGCACTGCAACCAGCTGCCGGTGCATCAGCGGCATCCTTACGTCGGCGAGCTCGTCTACACCGCCTTTTCCGGCTCGCATCAGGACGCGATCAAGAAGGGGTTCGAGGCGCAGGCGATGCGCAACGATCCGGTGTTCCAGGTGCCCTACCTGCCGATCGATCCGAAGGACGTCGGGCGCGACTACGAGGCGGTGATCCGCATCAACAGCCAGTCCGGCAAGGGCGGCATGGCCTATATTCTGAAGGCCGATTACGGCCTCGATCTGCCGCGCTCGCTGCAGATCGAGTTTTCCAGGATCGCGCAGGAGCGCATGGACTCCGACGGCAAGGAACTGACCTCGCCGGAGCTGTGGGCGCTGTTCCGCCAGTCCTATCTGCTCGACGACGCGCCGATGACGCTCGTCAAGCAGCAGACGATCCCGACCAGCCCCGACAATCGCGAACTCGTCGCGACCCTGCGCAAGGCGGACGGGACGACCTTCGCCATCGAGGGCGAAGGCAATGGCCCGATCGACGCCTTCGTCGACGCGCTGAAGACGGCGTTCGCAGTCGAGTTCTCGTTCATCGACTATCACGAGCACGCCGTCGGGCGCGGCGCCAACGCGACCGCCGCAAGCTATGTCGAGATCCATGACGCCCAGGACCGGGCGATCCACGGCGTGGGGATGGACCCAAATATCGTGATGGCCTCGCTCAAGGCGACGCTCAGCGCCGTCATGCGTCTGATGCGGCGCGAAGGCAGGATCTAGGCGCCGGCTATCGCGAACTTTGGGGAGCCGATCCGGGGGACGGCAACCCTGGATCGGCTTCGATCAGTCGCCGTCGTCAACCCGGTGAACGCTCTCTCCGGGGCTGAATTCGACGGGCATCGCGTACTGCACCCGCGCATGCGCGAGCTTCGAACGCGCCCCTTCTTCCGGTTCTCGCTCGGCGCCGATTTCGGACGTCGCCGCGTCGGCGAGCCGGCGGCCGATCTCCGTCCAGTCGGTTTGATAGGTCGTCAGCATCGGAGTGAGAAATTGCGCGCGCGCCTCCGGCAAGAGGCCAAGAATCGAAACGTCTCGGCCGGGCCGCAGACCCGCCTGGCTCAGCCGATGATAGAGCGCGGCCGCGTGCGTCGAGTCGCTGAGGAGAATTGCGGTCGGCCTCGGATCGGCGGCGATCAGCGCATCCGCCGCTTCGAGCCCGCCTCGCTCGCCGGGCGCGCGCCGTATGTCCCATTGCTTGTCGACAGCGAGCCCGTGCGCGCGCATGGCGCGCCGGTAACCTGTCTCGATGAGGTCGAGATAGTTGGTCGGCAGGCGGGGCAGGGCGAGGCCGATCCGCCGGTGCCCCAGCGCGACGAGACGTTCGACCGCGCCCTGGGCGGCGCCCTCGAAATCGGCGTCGACCCATGCGTGTGCATCGGAGTCTCGCGTTCGTCCGAATGCGACGAACGGTTTGCTGAGCCTAGCGAGATAGTCGACCCGTGGATCGAAGCACTCGGTGTCGGCAATGATCACCCCATCGACAAGGCCCCGTTCGGTCACCCGGCGCAGCACGGCCAGGCGATCGTCGCTCCCGCCCTCCAGAAAGATCGCCAGATCGAGGCCGCGCTCCCCGAGTCCGCTCTTCAAGCCGTCGAGGACGGAAAGGAACACCGGATTGATCAGCGTGTTCCCCGGGCCGCCCGGCACGATCATGGCGATCAAATCTGTTCGGCCGCGCCTCAAGCTGCGTCCGGACTGATTGGGCGAGTAGCCGAGTTTTGCGGCGGCGTCGCGCACGCGCTGGCGGGTCAGCGGATTGACGTCCACCCGGTCGTTCAACGCACGCGACACGGTGCCGATCGAAATGTCGAGATGGCGTGCGAGGTCGCGAATTCCGATCAAGGCTTTGCGTCGTCCCGGGGTTCGTGAAGGTCCGGCGGACAGGCGGCCCGGCCGGTTTCGTCTTAGAGGCGCGTCGCCCGGCTTGACAAGGCGACAAGCCGGGGGTAGTCGTCGTAAACGTTTACGGCAATCTGCTGCCGCCGGCAATCCCGGGAGTCAAATGTCGATGCCATCGGGAGAGAAACGTCGATGGAGCTGACGGTGGTCCTTGTCGGATGTGGGGCGATGAGCCGCGCCTGGCTCCAGGCGGCCGCGAAAATCCCCGACTTGCGCATCGTCGGCCTCGCCGATCTGGACGCCGACCGCGCCAAGGATCGCGCGAATGAGTTTTCCCTCAAAGACGCGATCATCGCGCGCGACGTCCATGCGCTGGTCGCTCAGAGCCGTCCGGATCTCGTATTCGACGTCGTCGTCCCGTCGGCCCGGCATGAGGTCGTTTCGGCGGGCCTCGCGGCGGGCTGCCATGTCTTGAGCGAAAAGCCGATGGCGGAGACGCTCGCCGACGCGCGCGACCTCGTCCAGCGCGCCAAGGCCGCCGGGCGCATCCATGCGGTCGTGCAGAACCGCCGCTATGTTGCAGGCGTCCGCCGCATCGCGCGCGCTCTCCGGTCGGGGGCGATCGGCCCAATCACCAGCATTCACGCAGATTTCTTCCTCGCCCCGCACTTTGGCGGGTTTCGTGAGGACATGGATCATGTCTTGCTGCTCGACATGGCGATCCACAGCTTCGACGCCCAGCGCTGCATGACCGGATTGACCGCTTCCGGCGTCTATTGCCGGGAATGGAACCCGCCGCATTCCTGGTATCGCCAGGGCTCATCCGCGGCGGCGATCTTCGATCTCGATAACGGCGCCGTCTTCGTCTATCGCGGCTCGTGGTGCGCGCCGGGGTTGCCCACTTCGTGGGAATGCGCGTGGCGCTTCGTCGGCGAAAAGGGCTCGCTGAGCTGGGACGGGGCCGATCAAATCCGGATCGAGGTTCGTTGGCTCAGGCAGGCGGGACGGCCTGTTCGATCCATTGACGGCGATCGAGCCGCCGCCGGTCATGCCGGAGGATCGGATTGGCGGGCATTTCGGCGTTCTGTCGGATTTCATTGCGGCCGTTCGAGCGGGGAGCGAACCGGAAACCGTGGGTCGCGACAACATTCGGTCGCTCGCAATGGTCTTCGGCGCCATTGACAGCGCCAGCACGGGCGGCCGGGTCGACATCGTCGTTTAACTGAGGCTTTCAATGAGAGACTTGCTCGACATTCGCATCGGAACCATGGTCCGCGCCAACGCGCCGGATCCCGCGGCTTACGTGCGCCGGATCGTCGAACTTGGCTTCGAGAGCATCGAGCCGTTCTTCTGGCAGACGATGAACAAGGACTTGCCGTCGCTGGCGAAGCAGCTTCGCGAGGCGATTGGCGGCGCCGATGTGACAATCGATACGCTTGGCATGTTCGGCAACCCGCTGGAGGACGGCGATCTCGATCGGCAGACGCTCGCCGGCTGGGTCGCCTTGATCGACAACGCGCACCATTTCGGCGCTCGGACGATCGCGGGCTTTACCGGCCGCGTGCGCCATCAGCCGATCGAGGCGAGCCTCCCCCAATTCAAGAAGGTCTGGGGAGAACTTTCACGCCGCGCGGCCGACAAGGGCGTGCGCCTGGCGTTCGAGAATTGCGCCATGGACGGGAACTGGGCGACCGGCGACTGGAACATCGCCCATAATCCGGACGCCTGGGAGCTTATGTTCGATGCGGTCCCGAGCGACAATCTCGGGCTCGAGTGGGAGCCCTGCCACCAGCTCGTCTATCTGATCGATCCCATGCCCCAGATCCGCAAATGGGCCGCAAAATTCTTCCATGTTCACGGCAAGGACGCGACCGTGCGTTGGGACGTCGTTCGGGAGCATGGCGTTTTCGGAAAATATCCGTTCGTCCAGATGCGCACGCCCGGCTTCGGCGACACGGACTGGACGCGCGTCATCAGCGAACTTAGGCTTGCCGGCTATGCCGGGGCGATCGACATCGAGGGCTGGCACGACCCGGTCTATCGAGAAGAGCTGGAAATGACGGGTCAGGTCCGCGCGCTCGAATATCTCAAGCAATGCCGCGGCGGCGCGCGGCTCATCGCCAATCCAGGCTAAGTGACGACCTTAATCGCCGGCCATCCAAACGGGCCGGCGGGACAACGGCGCATCGCCGGGTGCGAGCAGGGAGGATATGAGATGAAGCGAAGCTTGGTTTCGGGTTGGCGCGGATCGACCGCACTGGTTCTCGCCTGGGCGACTCTGGTTGGCGCAGGCAGCGCGGCCGACGCCGCGGCGCTGCGCGACAAATGGTGCAGCAAGGTTCACCTGCGCTTCTTCGTCGGCGGCGCCGAGGGCGACGCCTTCGGCACAATCGTTTACAACGGCGCGCGTCAGGCGGCGCACGACCTCGGCGCGCAGGTCGATTATGTCTTCTCGGGCTGGCAGAACGCGCAGATGACGCAGCAGTTGCGCGAGGCGGTGGCGGCGCATCCCGACGGCATCGCAATGATGGGCCATCCCGGCGAAGCGGCGATCCTGCCGCTGGCGGAGGAGGCCGCCAAGCAAGGCATCAAGATGATGTACCAGAACGTGCCGGTGCCGGCGGCGGTCGACAAGGTCGGCGGCGGTTATATCGGGGCGCAGCAGGCGCCGCAGGGCCACGCGCTCGGCGTCGAGATGTTGCGTCGGTTCCATCTGGGGAAAGGGGACGTGGCGATCGTGACCCTGGCCTCCAACGATGTGATCCGCAACGCGCGCGAGGAGGGCACCGCCAAGGCGCTCGAGGAAGGCGGGGTCAAGGTTGTCCGCCTCGCCAGCGACCCGGAATGGGCAGCCGATCCGAACCTCGCCATTCCGGTCGTCACCGCGGCTTTGCAGGCCAATCCGACGGCCAAGGCGATCGTCTATCCCGGCGGGCAGATGCTCGGCAACGCGGCGACCTACATGAAGGCGGCCGGCAAGAAGCCGGGCGAGATCATCAACGTCGGCTTCGACACCAGCCCGCAGATCGTCGAAGCGTTCAAGGACGGCTGGGTGCAATTGACCGCGGACCAGCAGCCGTTCCAGCAGGGCTATCTGCCGATCCTCAGCCTCTGCGAGCAGATCGTTTATGGGCTCGCGCCGATCAATGTCGACACCGGGGCGGGTTTTGTGACGCCCGAGAATTACAAGGCGGTGGCCGACCTCGCGACCGAGGGCCTTCGATAACTCCGGAAGGCTGCGGCGCACCGGCGATCGGCGCGCCGCAGCGTTGCCCGGGAGGGCGGCGATGGGCGAACGGTTGATCGAACTGAAAAGCATCGCCAAGACCTACGGGCGCGTTTTCGCGGTCGGCGGCGTCAACCTCCACGTCGACCGCGGCGAGGTCGTCGGCCTCATCGGCGACAACGGCGCCGGCAAATCGACCCTGATCAAGATGCTCGCCGGCGCGATCCAGCCGACCAGCGGAGAAATTCTGGTGCGCGGCAAGCGCGAGACGCGCTGGAACGCGGCGCGCTCGCGCAACGCCGGCATCGAGACGGTGTTCCAGGACCGCGCGCTCTGCGTGCAGCAGACCATCACGCGCAACATCTTCCTCGGCCGCGAGCTGACCCATCCGCTGGGCTTTCTCGATGGCGCCCGGGAACGCGCCGAAGCCGAGCGGCTGATGCGCGAGATCGGTTTCACCTCGAAGGTGTTCACCCCCGACTCGATCGTCGGCCAGCTTTCCGGCGGCGAGCGGCAGGGCGTCGCGCTCGCCCGCGCCATCTACAAGAATGCGGATCTGATCGTGATGGACGAGCCGACCACCGCGCTGTCGCTGACCGAAACCGAAAAAGTGTTTCGCTTCGTGCGCGCGGTCCGCGCCGGCGGGCGCTCGGTGCTGTTCATCGGCCACAACATTCATCATGTCTTCGACATCGCCGAGCGCTTTGTCGTCATGGATCGCGGCACGGTCGCGCTGCAGGCGACCAAGGATGAAGTCGGCTCTCCGGAGCGGCTCATCGCTTACATGGAGCGCCTCGCCCATCCCCATGGGATCGAAGTTCCCGCTTCGCCCGGCCACCAGCCGGAGGCCGCCGCATGACCGCCTCGCTGGAGCCAATGGAAGCGCGGGCCCAGCCGGTCGCGCGCCCGCCCGATAGCGCGCTCAGGCGCTTCGTCGACCGCAACCGCGCCGCCCTCGGAACGCTCGCCGCGTTCGTCGTGATGATCGCGATCTTCATGGCGGCCAGCCCCTCGGTGTTCCTGCATTGGCCGATCTACGATTCGGTTCTGGTCAGCCTACCGGTCGCGCTCTGCCTCGTCGTGCCTCTGGTGTTCGTCGTTACGGTCGGCGAGATCGATCTGTCGTTCCCCGCGATGATGGGATTCTCGGCCTGGATCTTCGCCCTCATCGTGCACTGCGGGCTTGAGCCCTTTCCTGGGCATCGTCGCGGCGCTCTTGACCGGCATGGCGCTCGGCGCCGGCGTCGGCGCCCTGGTGGTGACCGCCGGCCTGTCGTCGCTGATCGCGACGCTCGGCATGAACTACATGCTGCGCGGCTTCATCATGATCGTGACCCAGGGCAAATCGATTGCGCTGCTCGAATTGCAGGATACGACGGCGGGCGCATTGTTCTCGAGCCAGATCTATGGCTTTCCCGTGCAGGTCTTTTGGGCGCTGGCGTTCGTCGTGTTTGCTGGCCTGCTGTTCAACCGCCACAGATTTGGCGCCAGGGTGCGCGCGGTCGGCGACAATCCCGACAGCGCCGGTCAGATGGGGATCAACGTCGCCCGGGTTCGTATCTCGACCTTCGTCTTTATGGGCCTCGGCGCCGCGCTCGCGGGCGTGCTCTCGACCATGGTCAACTTCACCTGGTGGCCGACGACCGGCGACGGGTACCTCTTGCCGGCGATCGCCTCCGTGTTCGTCGGCGGCACGCCGACCTGGGGCGGCGTCGGCACTATCACCGGCGGCGCGATCGGCGCGCTGACCGTGTCGTTCATTCAAAGCGGCATTGTCGCGGCGGGCTTGAGCGGTTTCTACGTCCAGTTCTTCAATGGCCTGATCATCATTCTCGCCCTGCTCGGTCATCGCTGGAACCAGAAGCGCTATCGATAGGCGCCGGGCAACGCTACGCTTGGCGGTTGCACAGCGCGGGGATTGATCCGAGGATCGCGATGGTCCGGCTCAAGGCGACGCTCAGCGCCCCGATGCGGCTGGTGCGGCGCGAAGGCGGGAGCTAGGCGCTGCGGTCCCCGCGGACCGCAGCGGGCGGAACGAACAGACGAAAGGAGCCTCGCATGCCTCTCCATCCCGCACTCGGCCCCGGTCGGGTCGCAGTCGTCACCGGCGCGGCCAGCGGCATCGGGCTCGCCGCCGCCGCGAAGTTCGCCGGAATCGGGATGAAGGTCGTCATGGCCGACGCCAACGCCGAGGCGCTCGAGGCGGCCGTCGAGCGGGTGTCGCGGCTCGCGGCTCATCCCGGCGACGTCCGCCTGTGCGTCGTCGACGTCAGCGAAGCGGCCGACGTCGAGCGCCTGAAGGACCTGACCCTCGCCGATTTCGGCGAGGTCGCGCTCCTGATGAACAACGCGGGGATCGGGCGGGGCGCGGGCGTCCTCGGCGATCTCGAAAAATGGCGCCGGGTGATCGAGGTGAACCTGTGGGGCGTCATCCACGGCGTCAATATCTTCGCGCCGGAGATGATCAAGCAGGGCGCGCCCTCGGCGATCGTCAATACGGGCTCGAAGCAGGGCATCACCTGCCCGCCGGGCGACACCGCCTACAACGTGTCGAAGGCCGGCGTGAAGGTGGTGACCGAGGCGCTGGCGCACGAACTGCGCAACATCGAAGGCTGCCAGGTCAGCGCGCATCTTCTGATCCCCGGATTCACCTTCACCGGGATCACGGGAGCCGCGGAGAAGCCGGCGGGCGCCTGGACGGCGGAGCAGGTGATCGAGTTCCTGATCGACGCCATGTCGGAAGGCGATTTCTATATCCTCTGCCCCGACAATGAAGTCACGCGCGCGATCGACGAGCGGCGCATCCTGTGGGCGGCGGGCGACATCGTCGAAAACCGTCCGCCTCTGTCGCGCTGGCACCCCGACTACAAGGGCGCTTTCGCCGAATTCGCCAAGGTTGCCGGGAAGCGCTGCGGCATTTCCTGACGCCCGGCGGCAGGCTTTCACGCTCTTGGCAGCGTCAGGGTGAACGTCGCCCCCTCGCCGGGCCGCGAGCGAACGCCGATCGTCCAGCCGTACCGGTCGGCGATCGCCTTGCAGATCGCGAGCCCGATGCCGGTGCCGGAATATTCCGCCATGCCGTGCAGCCGTTTGAACGGCTCGAAAATCTGCCTGGCGAACTTTTCCTCAAACCCGATGCCGTCGTCGGCGATCGACAGCGTCGCCCGCGCGGGGCCGACGAGGGCCGCGCGGATCTCGATTGCCGGAGCGGCGTCGGGCTTATGATATTTGATCGCGTTGGAGACGATGTTCTGGATCAGCCGCCCCAGCTGGGCGCGGTTCGCGGGGACCACGATCGGCGGGATGTCGATGTCGATCCGCGCGCCGGTTTCTTCGATCGACGCCGACAGGTCGCCGAGCGCAAGATCGACTTCGGTGCGCAGATCGAGCGGCTCGGAGTCGCGTCTCGCTGCCGGTCACCCGCGAAAAGGTGAGGAGGTTCGCCACCAGCTGCCGCGCGCGAACGGCGGAGGTCTTGATGACCGAAGTGGCGCGGACGATGTCGCTCCCATCGGACTGCGCGATCGCCTTCTCCAGGAGATCGGCGTAGACCGCGATCTTGCGCAGCGGCTCCTGCAGATCATGCGAGGCCACATAGGCGAACTGGGTCAGGCGCTCGTTGGCGATTTCGAGGTCGGCCGCGTGCCGCGCGAGCTCTTCCTCCGCCTTGCGACGGCCGGTGATGTCGATGATGGTCGCCAGCACGAGCGGACCTGACCCGGCTTCAATCGGAGTGAGCGCGATCTCGACTGGAAATTCCCCTCCGTCCTTGCGCGTCATGTAAAGATCGCGCTCGACGCCCGTCGGCCGCTCGCTCGGATTGGCGAAGAAGTTCTGGCGAATTGCGGCTGCGCTCCGCCCGCGACCGCGACGGGACGAGAATGTCGATCGACTGTCCGATCAGCTCGAAAATGGCGTAGCCGAACATCCGCTCGGTCTCGGCGTTGGCGAACTCGATCACGCCGTCGGCGTCGACCATGATCATGGCTGCGGGAGAGGCGTCGACCGCCAGCCGGAAGCGGTCGTCGCCTTGCACATTCGTCGTCTGCATGGTCTCGCCTCACTCCAGCCTCTTGCGGCTGTTAGGGCCGCAGGGAAGCCGCGAACGGCGCGGTTTCGCATAGTGAACGCTTCCGCTTTTCAGTTGATCCATGCCGATGCCAGACGCAACCGCCAAGCCTAGACCCTGCCGTGTCATGTTGATTGAGGACGATCCCGACGACGTTTTCCTTTTCGAGCGCGCTTTGGACAGCGTCAAGGCCGGATCGCGGCAGGAGGTCGCCCTCGAACGCGCCGGCGACGGACTGGACGCCGCCTATCGGGTGTCGATCGAGGATCTGACCAACAGGCTCCCGGACGTGCTGGTGCTCGATCTCAACATGCCGCGGCTGAACGGCGTCAAGTTCCTGCACGCCTTGCGCGCGACCCTGGAGCTGAGCGAGTTGCCGGTGTTCGTCCTGACGACCTCGACGGCCCAGCCGGTGCACGACGAGGCGTTGCGCGCCGGCGCCGACAAGGTCTTCGTCAAGCCCGACAGCGCCGACGCCCTGTCGGCGATCGCCGAAGAGATCGTCGAGTGCGGCGTGGCGTTCGCTCAATCTCGCCTGTGAGCCTTGTTTCCCTGCAGGCCTTGCCGCCCGCGTGATCGCCTCCGGGCGCGCCTGAACCGAGGGTGAGGGCAAGTTTTCTGCGTTGCGCGGGCGGAATTTCTTAAGCTCGCCAGAATCTCAATGTATGCATGCGCTTTCCGCGCAGAGTTGCGCGTTTATCGACCAGTCCAGACCTCCGTCGGCTTCTCGAAGAGCGGGGAAACGTCGGCTTGCGCTTTGTCGCCTGGCGCCCTTGAGGCGCTTCGGCGCAGTTGAGGAGTCATGGATATGTCGCATGCTTTTCACCTGACGGCGCCCGGCCAGCTTCGGCGCGACGCGCGCATCATCGGGCTTCTGTTCGCCAGCACGACCAGCATGATCGGCTCGGGCTGGCTGTTCGGCGCTTTTCACGCGGCCAAGATCGCCGGCCCGTTGAGCATCTGGAGCTGGGTCGTCGGCGCCTTCATCATCATGCTGATCGCGCTCTGCTTCGCCGAGCTGGCGGCGCTCTTCCCGCGCAGCGGCGCGCTGGTGCACATGAGCCATGCAAGCCACGGGGAGGGGCTCGGCCGGCTCTGGGCCTGGATGCTGTTCCTCGCCTATGTCGCGGTCCCGTCGGTCGAGGCGGAGGCGGTCGTCACCTACGCCAACAATTACCTTCCCTACTTCATCCAGCCGCACAGCGCGGGCCTGCTGACGGTGGTCGGCTTCTTCGCCTGCGCCGTGCTGCTCCTCATTTTCGCCTGGCTCAATCTGCTTGCGGTGCGCATGCTGCTGACTGTCAATACCACGGTGACGTGGTGGAAGATCGCCGTGCCGGTGCTCACCATTATCGTCCTCATCCTGGCGAGCTCGCATTGGAACGTCTGGGCGGCCGATCCGACCAGCTATCACTTCTCCGGCATTTTCACCGCTCTGCCGGTCGCCGGAATCGTGTTCAGCTACCTCGGCTTCCGCACCGCGATCGATCTCGGCGGCGAAAGCGCGAATCCCGGACGGGACATTCCGCTTGCGGTCATCGGCTCGGTGCTGATTGCAGCCGTCGTTTACATCCTGCTTCAGGTCGCCTTCCTGATGGCGCTGCGGCCGAACGATCTTGCGCACGGATGGGCGCAGCTCACCTTCACCGGCGCAGCGGGACCGTTCGCGGGCCTTGCGGGGACCCTCGGGCTCGGCTGGCTTGCCGCCTTGCTCTACATCGACGCCTACATTTCCCCGAGCGGCACGGCGCTCATGTACATGACCGGCGGCTCGCGAATCCTGTTCGCGACCGGCGAGACCGCAGCGGGCCCGCGCTGGCTCACCGCGCTGAACGCGGCTCGCGCGCCGTGGGCGGGCGTGCTGGTGATGTGGGCGGTCGGTGTCCTGTTCCTGCTGCCGTTCCCGGCCTGGCAGCTGATGGTGTCCTACATTACCTCGGTGACGGTCATCACCTATGGCCTCGGGCCAATCGTGCTCCTGGTCCTGCGCCGTAACCAGCCGACGCTGCAGCGCCCGTTCCGTCTGTGGGGCGCGGAGATCCTCGCGCCGCTGGCTTTCGTCTGCAGCAACTGGATCCTCTACTGGACCGGCTTCAGGACGGACAGCTTCCTGTTCATCATTATGATCGGCGTCTTCGTGCTCTACGCGCTCTATTACCATCTGATCGCCAGGATGCCGGCGGCGGAGTTCGGCTGGCGCTATATCGCCTGGCTGCTGCCGTGGTTTGGCGGCATGTGGATCCTCTCGGCGATCGGCGACATCGACGGCGGGAAAGGCTGGTTGACTTTCTGGCCGGGCGTGGTCGCCGTGGCGGTCTGGAGTCTCATCGTCATGGAGCTCGCCGTCCGCTCGGCGCTGCCGGCGATGGAAACCGCGGAGATGATGACGAAGATGGAGTCGACGGTTTGAGGCGCGACGAGGGAGCGGGCGGCTCAGGCCTCGGCGCTGCCGCCCGCCAGCTGGTCAGCAAGCGCCTCGAGCCGCGCGCTTAGCGCGTCCATATTGGCCGTGGCGGCGTCGGACCGCGCGAGCGCGGCGCGGGCGCGCTCCCGCTCCGCTTCGAGTTCGTCGCGCGCCTCGGCGAGGCTGTCGGCGATCGTCAGCGCGGCCATGACGACAAGCCGCTGGTCGCCGATCTCGCCGAAGGAGGCGCGCAATTCGACGATCTTTCCGTCGATCATCGCCGCCAGCTGCTCGAGCCGCTTCTCCTCGCCCTCGCTGCAGGCGAGGCGGTACTTTCGGTTGTCGATCGTCACCGATACGTGCGCCATGGCGCGTGCCTTCTCTTGGCCAGACGACGGATCTCAGTCCGCCGGCGAATCCGTCCGTTCGATGATCGCGCCGATCGTCTGTGCGGCGCGCGCCAGCCGCGCGCCGGCTTCGGCATTGGCGGCTTCAAGGGCGCGGGAACGATCGAGAGCGGCGTCGAGCTCAACCGCCAGGCGCGAGCGGTCGTCCTGCATCAGGGCGTATTCCTCTTCCGTATTGGCTCGCGCCCCGTCGTGGCGCATGCGCCGCTCGGCCGCCCGCTCGAGCGAGTCGACGGCGGCGGCGAGCCGTTTGAGGGAGCTCTCCAGCGCGTCCGGCATGGTTTCGCGTCCGTCCATTGTGGCGTTTTGTTTACGCGATGCTTGAACGGGGCGTCAACGAGCGGGCGCGCCGAAAGTTGTGCACATTGACAGGGGCTCCGGCGCCTCCCTAACTGGCGGGCGTTTCGCCCGGGCGGGCGACCAGGCAAAAGCATGAGGAGACCCTCCATGGCGACGAGTCCGAGCCACGATTCCATGGCCAACGCCATCCGATTTCTCGCCGTCGACGCTGTGGAGAAGGCGAAGAGCGGCCATCCGGGGCTGCCGATGGGCGCAGCCGACATTGCGACCGTTCTTTTCCGCGACGTGCTGAAATTCGACGCGTCGGATCCGCACTGGCCGGACCGCGACCGCTTCGTGCTCTCGGCCGGCCACGGCTGCATGCTGCTCTACGCTGTTCTCTATCTGACGGGCGCCGGCGGAGACAAAGGACTGACGGTCGAGGATCTGAAGTCATTCCGCCAGGTCGGCTCGAAGACGCCGGGCCATCCGGAATATGGCCACACGATCGGGGTCGAAACGACCACCGGTCCGCTGGGTCAGGGGATCGCCACCTGCGGTCGGCATGGCGATCGCCGAGCGGATGCTGGCGGCGCATTTTCCGGAGATCGTCGATCACCGCACTTATGTGCTCGCCTCCGACGGCGACCTCATGGAGGGCGTCAGCCAGGAGGCGATCGGCATCGCCGGCCATCTCAAGCTGTCGAAGCTGATCGTGTTCTACGACGACAACGGCATCTCGATCGACGGCAAGACGTCGCTTGCCGATTCCGTCGATCAGGTCATGCGTTTCGAATTCCGCCGGCTGGAACGCGAGCCGGATCGACGGGCATGATCAGGACGCGATCCTGAACGCCGTGCGCGCCGCGCAGAACTCCGACCGGCCGACGATGATCGCCTGCAAGACGACGATCGGCTTCGGCTTGCCGACCAGGGCGGGGACGAACAAGGCGCACGGCGAAGCGCCGGGCCCGGCTGAGGTCGCGGGAGCGCGCAAGAATCTCAATTGGCCCTACGAGCCGTTCGTCGTGCCGGATAACATCCTCGCCGCCTGGCGGAAGATCGGTGAGCGCGGCAAGCCGCAGAACGAAGCGTGGCAGGGGAGGCTCATGACGCTCGATCCCGCCAAGCGGGCCGAATTCGAGCGGCGCATCCACGGCGATCTTCCGAAGGACTTCGACGGCGTCATCGACGCCTATAAGCAAAAGCTCGCCGCCGACGCGCCGGAGATCGCGACCCGCAAGGCGGGCGAGGCGGCGCTGAACGTGATCGCCCCCGCCGTGCCCGAGCTCGTGACCGGCTCGGCCGATCTCACCGGCTCCAACAACACAAAGGTCGCGGCGACGCCTGAGATCACGCCGGACAACTTCTCCGGGCGCTACATCCATTGGGGCATTCGCGAGCACGGCATGGCCGCGGCCTGCAACGGCATGGCGGTTCACGGGGGCCTCATTCCGTCGGGCGCCTCTTTCCTCTGCTTCACCGACTATTGCCGGCCTTCGCTGCGGATTGCGGCGTTGATGAAAATTCGGGTTGTGCACGTTTTCACCCACGATTCGATCGGACTCGGCGAGGACGGGCCGACCCACCAGCCGGTCGAGCACCTCGCCTCCCTCCGTGTGATGCCCAACCTCTACCTCTGGCGGCCCGCCGACAGCGTCGAGACGGTCGAATGCTGGCAGGCGGCGCTCGAAAAGCCGCGCTCGCCCTCGATCCTCGCTTTGACCCGGCAGAACCTGCCCGCCCTGCGGCGGACCCATGTCGCCGAGAACCTTTGCGTGAAAGGCGCCTACGAGATTTTTCCGGCCGACGGGCCGGCCGACGTTTCGATCTTCGCCTCGGGGTCGGAGGTTTCGCTCGCCGTCGCGGCGCAGGCGCTTCTGAAGGGGAAGGGCATTTCGTCGCGGGTCGTCTCCGTGCCCTGCATGGACGCCTTTTTCGACCAGCCGGAGGACTATCGCCGTTCGGTGATCGGCTCGGCCAAGGTCAGGGTCGGGGTCGAGGCCGCGGTGCGCTTTGGCTGGGACGCGATCATTGGAGATGGACCGTTCATCGGCATGAAGGGCTTCGGCGAGAGTGGGCCCTACAAGGCGGTTTACCGGCATTTCGGCATCACGCCCGAAGCCGTCGCCGAGGCCGCCGCCGCGAGGCTCGCAGCCTAGGCGAAGCGATGCGCGAATTGTCGCATTCGCCCAATACCGTATAGACTTTAGGCTATCGAAGGAGCATGTAGCGGACGAATTCAACAAGCGGCCGATTCCACGGACCGGTCCGCCGCCGGCCGCGGATCTATGGGCGGGCATCAGGAGAAATAACGATGGTCACGAGAGTAGGGATCAACGGCTTTGGACGCATCGGGCGGCTCGTGTTGCGCGCGATCATCGAGTCGGGCCGGAAGGACGTCGAGGTTGTCGCGATCAACGATCTCGGTCCGGTCGAGACCAACGCGCATCTGCTGCGCTTCGACAGCGTGCACGGGCGCTTTCCCCACGAGGTCGTCGTCGACGGCGACACGATCCATGTCGGCGCGCACAAGATCAAGGTCACCGCAATCAAGGAGCCGGCCGAACTGCCGTACAAGAGCCTCGGCGTCGACATCGGCATGGAGTGCACCGGCAAGTTCACCGCGCGCGACAAGGCGGCGGCTCTGCTGACCGCGGGCGCCAAGCGCGTGATGGTCTCCGCGCCCTCGGATGGCGCCGATCTCACCGTGGTCTACGGGGTCAACCACGACAAGCTGACCAAGGAGCATCTCGTCATCTCGAACGCCTCCTGCACGACGAACTGCCTCGCGCCGGTGGCCAAGGTGCTCAACGACGCGATCGGTATCGAGCACGGCTTCATGACGACGATCCACTCCTACACCGGCGACCAGCCCACGCTCGACACGCTGCACAAGGACCTCTACCGCACCCGCGCCGCGGCGTTGTCGATGATCCCGACGACGACCGGCGCCGCCAAGGCGGTCGGCCTCGTCCTGCCCGAACTGAAGGGCAAGCTCGACGGCTCGGCGATCCGCGTTTCGACCCCGAACGTCTCGGTCGTCGACCTGAAATTCGTCGCAAAGCGCGCGACCAGCAAGGACGAGATCAACGACGCGGTGAAGAAGGCGGCCAACGGCCCGCTCAAGGGCATCCTCGGCTTCACCGACAAGCCCAACGTCTCGATCGACTTCAACCATGACCCGCGATCGTCGATCTTCCATCTCGACCAGACCAAGGTCATCGACGGAACCTTCGTCCGCGTGCTGTCCTGGTACGACAATGAATGGGGCTTTTCGAACCGCATGGCCGACACCGCCGTCGTGCTCGCGAAGCTTATCTGAGCGCCTAACGCCTTCGGGATGAAAGTGATTGACCGCCGGGGTTTGAGCCCGGCGGCCATGAAAGCGCAGGCCCGATCCGAAAAGACCCCAGTTCCGCAGGGGAGCGAACATGAGCAAATCATTCCGCACGCTCGATGACGCCAACGTCTCCGGCAAGCGCGTCCTGTTGCGAGTTCGACCTCAACGTTCCCACCGAAAACGGCCGGGTGACCGACACGACCCGCATCGAGCGGGTCGCCCCCACCATCGAGGAGATCGCCGGCAAGGGCGGCAAGGTCATCCTGCTCGCCCATTTCGGCCGGCCCAAAGGCGCACGCAACGAGGCTTTTTCGCTGAGGCCCGTGGTCGACGCGGTCGCCGAGATCGTCAAGCGCCCGGTCGCCTTCGCGACCGACTGCGTCGGGCAGGTCGCCGCCGACGCCATCGCCAAGATGAACAACGGCGACGTTCTGCTGCTGGAAAACACCCGCTTCTACAAGGGCGAGGAAAAGAACGATCCGGCGCTCGTCGAGGAGATGGCCAAGCTCGGCGACGTCTATGTCAATGACGCCTTCTCCGCCGCTCACCGCGCTCACGCCTCGACGGAAGGCGTCGCGCACAAACTGCCGGCCTATTGCGGTCGGGCGATGCAGGCCGAGCTCGAAGCTCTGACGCTTGCGCTTGGCAAGCCGGAGCGGCCGGTCGCGGCGATCGTCGGCGGCGCGAAGGTGTCGAGCAAGCTCGAGCTGCTCGGCAATCTGATCAAGAAGGTCGACGTCCTCATCATCGGCGGCGGCATGGCCAACACTTTCCTGTTCGCCCAGGGCAAGCCCGTCGGCAAGTCTCTGTGCGAGAAGGACATGGCCGACACCGCGCGCTCGATCATGGCCGAGGCTCAGAAGGGCAAATGCCGCATCGTGCTGCCGGTCGACGCGACCGTCGCGAAGGAGCTCAAGGCGCATGTGCAGGCGCGTGTCGTCGACGTCGACCACGTCACCGAGGACGAGATGATCCTCGACATCGGGCCGAAGTCGGTCGCCGTGATCGAGGAGATTGTTGGGCGGATCAAGACGCTGGTGTGGAACGGACCGTTCGGCGCCTTCGAGACGCCGCCGTTCGAGGCGGCGACTTTCGCGATCGCCAAGACCGTCGGTTCCCTCACCCGGCAGGGCAAGCTCAAGGCGGTCGCCGGCGGCGGCGACACGGTCGCGGCGCTCAACGAAGCCGGCGTCGCCGACGAGTTCACCTATGTCTCGGCCGCGGGCGGCGCGTTCCTCGAGTGGATGGAAGGCAAGACCCTTCCAGGCGTCGAGGCGCTGCGGGCGAGGTAGATTTTTCGGGCATTATGGCGCATCCGCCACAAAAATTCTACGGCTTCCGACGCCATATCGGCCGGCATGAACGCCGTCCACGCCCTGCGTTGAACCCTGCGCCGCGATTCAGGCGAAAAGAGTTAAGCTTGGAGGAAATCTAGCGATCCAAGCGTTGCAGGCTGCGCTCATAAGCGCTTCGCTTGATGTTCCTTTGGAGAGCGATCTGCATCGCCTCCTGAATTCCGCATCAGGAAAATTCAAGTTCCCCGTTGGCCCTGAGGAATCAGGGAGATAGTCTTGGTTTGCAACTTCAGAAAATCATCACCAACGGGGTGCGCGATGCAGGGACAGGGGCTGCTCGATTTCCAGTATGAGGCCAATTCGTCCAGCCATGGATTGACGTCGCTGGCCGGGCTTCCGTTGTATCTCGACCTGATCAAGGCCTGCGGCCTCGGCGGGGCGATCCAGCGGCATGTTCGGGCGGCCGGCGGCCAGGGCTGGCTCGACATCCAGATGGTTCTGGCGGTGATTTTCCTGAATCTGTCCGGCGGCGACTGCGTGGAAGACATCGAACGGTTGGAGCGCGACAGCGGCTTTTCGGCGATCCTGCGGGCGATCGAGAAGGATTTGCTGTCGCGCGCCGAACGGCGGTCGCTGAAAAGCCGCTGGCGGCGCGAGCGCGAGCGGGCGACGCCCTCGCCGTCGGCGCTGTCGGGCTGGCTGGAACGGTTCGATGATCCAGCTTCGCCCAAGGCGGTCGCGGGGATGGCGTTCATTCCGGCGGTGACGCAGGCACTGCGCGGTCTCTGGCGAGTGAACCAGGCGCTGCTGGACTTTCTGCAGAAGCGTCAGCCCGCGGCGACGGCGACGCTGGACATGGACGCGACGCTGATTGAGACGCACAAGCGCGAGGCGCTGTTTTGCTACAAGAAGTTCAAGGCGTATCAGCCGCTGAACTGCTGGTGGGCGGAGCAGGGCGCGATGCTCTATTCGGAGTTCCGCGACGGCAACGTGCCCGCCGGACACGAGCAGTTGCGCGTCCTGAAAGAGAGCCTGCGCCATCTGCCGGACAGCGTGAGGAGGGTCTCGTTGCGTTCGGACACGGCGGCCTATCAGGAAGAGCTGCTGCTCTATTGCGGCGAGGGAAAAGACCCGCGCTTTGGCGTGATCGAGTTCGCGATCGGCGCCGACGTGACCGAGGCTTTCCGCGCGGCTGTGCGGACGACGCCCGAGAGCGCGTGGAAGCCGCTGATCCGCAAAACGGACGGCCAGCCGCAACAGACCGATCAAGAATGGGCCGAGGTCGTCTACGTGCCCAATTGGGCCGGACACAGTCGCAACCGCGCCGATTACCGCTTTCTCGCGATCCGCGAGCCGCTGCGCCAGCTGGCGCTGGGCGACGAGGCGAAGCTGCCGTTTCCCACCCAGGCGTTCGGCCCGAAGGGGGTCTATAAACTGTTCGCCGTCGTGACCAACCGCACGGGCGCCGGCGAGGGCGTGATCTGGTGGCTGCGCGAGCGCTGCGGCAAGAGCGAGGAAGTCCATTCGGCGACGAAATCCGACCTGGCGGGCGGACAGATGCCCTCTGGGCTGTTCGGCGCCAACGCCGCCTGGTGGGCGCTGACGATCCTGGCGTTCAATCTAAACGCCGCGATGAAGCGTCTCGCGCTGGGCGAGAGATGGGCGGCCAAACGCATGAAGGCGCTGCGCTTCCATCTGATCGGCCTGCCCGGACGGGTGGTCAGCCACGCCCGCCAGCTGATCATTCGTCTGGGCGGCGGGGCCGAAGCGCTGGCCACCCTCCTCGACGCCCGCCAAAGGATCCGGGCGCTGGCGCAAGAACCGGCCGGATGAGCCCAAACCGCGCGCTGCCGAGCGTCGACCTGATATCGCGTGGCGTTCCCTGGCGCGGCGACGACGCCCCGCGCCCGCGTCCGGCGAGCCCAACTCGCTCCGGTTGCACGCAGTCATCGCCGGACTCGCCATGCGTGTCGATGAACGTCAGGAGGTGATCGACCCCTCGGGATTGTGACATTCGAACCCGTCAACGACCGCAAAATCGGTCACGCACCGGCGCGCGCGGTGATTTGTTCGGGAATTGTGGGCCTTATCTTCCATTTTCATATTCATAAGAATCTGAAATTCTCCGTCTACATGCGCGCTCGAATAGCCTCTACTAGTAAGAGTATTTAGACTAGTTCATCGATTTCGAAATTCGAATCGTATCATGCGGCTTGGTCGAGCTTATAGGACCAAGTGTGGACGATGGGGTCTCGATTGAAGTGATCCATGGCGGCCATGATGCGGTCCTTGAGTTCCTGTTTGGATGCGACACGGATGTGACGCAGCACCGAACGGGCGAGCTTGGAGAAGAAACCTTCTACGAGATTGAGCCAGGAGCCGTGCTTGGGGGTGAAGGTGAATTCGAAGCGACCGACAGGCTGGTCCGCGAGCCAAGCCTTGGTCTCCTTTGAGATGTGCGCGGAATGATTGTCGAGGATCAGCTTGATCGCCGTATGGGTCGGATAGGCGGCGTCGAGAAGCTTGAGGAATTCGATGAATTCGCGGCTTCGGTGGCGATCCTTGACGAGGGCGTGGACCTGGCCGGTGAGCAGATCGATGCCCGCCAGCAAGCTGACCGTGCCGTGGCGCTTGTACTCGTGATCGCGCGCCAAGGTCGCATGTCTGCCGGGCTCGGGCGGCAGGTCCGGGGCCGTCGTGGCGATTGCCTGAATGCCAGGCTTCTCATCGTAGGAGACGATCGCCACCGCATCGCTCGGCTTTTGTTTCGCGGCGGCCGCGGTCTCCTTGATAAGCTTCACCTCGCGATAGACGCACAGAACCTCCGCCATCCTCTGCTTGAACTCCGGGTCGCGGCGTTCCAGGTAATAGCGGACCTTGTGCGGCTTGATCTCCTGCTCATTGAGGATGTTGCACAGCGTGCCCTGAGCCAGCTTGGCAAGGCAAGCGTGCCCTTCTGCCGGCCCATGCTCGCGCACATGGCGGGCGAGCAGCCGCGTCGTCCACAATTCGTGGGGATAGCCGAGGTCCTTGGCCTTGCGGCAGGCGAGGTCGACAATCCATGCCATGGCCTCGGCGGTGATCGTCGCCTCCCGGCCGGGCCGCGGGCGATCGTCGAGCGCCGACATCGGACCATAGGCCAACGCCCGCTCGACACAGCGCTGGACCGTCTGATGGTGTGCGCCCATGGCTCGCCCCACCGCGAAAAACGATGGGTCCTCCCGGTAGGCCAGCAAAATCCGCGCTCGCTCGACCCGGCCCGCCGGTTCCGTTCGCGAGCGGGCGATCGCGCGCAACGCCGCCAAATCCGCCTTGCCAATTGCCAATTCGATCGCCTTCCGCCGTCCCGCCATGTCCTCAAACCCTGCTTCCGAATCAAACCAGCAAGGCTACAAGCCATGTCGGGAAAAATGAATCCCGCGCATAGGATCGGTTTCAACGAATCGATGAACTAGTACACCTCGCCGGAAGAACGAACCCCATTTTTGGGCTCATGCGGCGAGCGGTTTTCCGGTCATGGTCCACTTGAACGGCTTTGCGAGGGTGCGATTGAAATAGGCGATGAAGGCTTCGATGCGAGCCTTCAGGTGTTCTTTGGAAGTGAAGCTGGCGCGGCGCAGGAGTTTGCGCGCGAGGATGGAGAACCAGATCTCGATCTGGTTGAGCCAGGAAGCGTGTTTGGGTGTGAAGTGAAAGCTGATCCTGTGGCTTTGGTCGCGCAGAAAAGCTTCGCGCGTGGCCATTGAAGCGAGCACGCCGGACTTGCCCTTTTCGCCGAGGTCGTCCTCGATATTGCACAAGCGAGCGACCAGATGCACCACGCTTTCCGAGACATGCGTGTTGAGATTGTCGGCGATCACGCGCCACTTCGTGGTCGGCGCGCCGGCGGCGAACAGAGTGTCCAGGAAGTTGGCGTAGTCCTGCTCGGTGCGGGTCTCGCCGACGCTGGCGGTCACCTGGCCGGTCGCTATGTCGAAAGCCGCAATCACCGTCTGCGTGCCGTGGCGGATGTATTCGAATTCCCGCCGGGCGACCTTGCCCGGCTGGACCGGCAAGTCCGGGGCGGCGCGCTCCAACGCCTGCACGCCGGTCATTTCGTCGACCGACACCGTGCGAACGTCCTGCTGCGCCGCCGCGGGCGCCTCATGATAGAGGGTGCAAACCTCGGCGCATTTGCTCTCGAACTCAGGGTCCGGCTTGGGCGTGAGCCAGCCGCGCACGAGATGCGGTTTGAGGTCGGCCTCTTTTTAAAAAGCGCCCGACCGAGCCGTGCGAGATGCTGTCGACGATGCCGCGCCTGACCGCCTGGCGGGCCAGTTCGCTCTGGCTCCAGTGACTGAGCGGCAACTCGCTCTTTTCCGGGGGTTCGCAGGCCAGCGCCACGATCGCGCAGATCTGCTCGGGCGTGAACGTCGCCGGCGCCCCAGGTCGCGGTTCATCCGCCAGCCCCGTCGCAGCCGCGGCATCCCCCTGGCCGGACAGCCAGCGGTTGCGCCAATGGCGCACGGTCTTTGGCCAAACGCCAAGCTGACGGGCGATCTCGCGCACCTCTGTCCCCGCCGCCGAGCGCAAGATCATCTCGGCCCGTTCCGCCAGCTTGCGCGGCGTCTTGTGCGCCCGGGCAAGACCTCGCAGGTCCGCCTCTTGCTCAGGCGTCAGCGTGATCGGGGCGGCGGACAGGCGCGGCATGCAAAAACTCCGGCGAATCAGGGCAAAACGTCAGGCCCCGCCGTGCCACTTCGCCCACGCCCTGACTCGCCAAAACCTACGCCGCAGCCTGCCTCTCGCGCGAATTGCGGCAGGTGTGGCGCAAGGGACTCACCTCAGACTTCCACGCGCCATCAAACGGAGTCGCCACTTCCGGCGCGGTGTACTAGCTTGAAATCCTCGACATTAGTCCCGGGACCGAAAAGAACCGCTGGGTGCCGGCCCTCAGCCCGCGGCGGTGGCACTGATTCAGGCGGAGGACAGGGGACGGCGACTTTGTTGCATCGCTAAACAACAGGAGGTATTGGAGCTTCCGACACTTTGGTTTGTGTGGGCGCTACGGCAATTGTCGGTTGTGACGTTCGCAAAAACCTGAATTTGGCGCGCTCAGTGCCGCCGTGATCATTCAATGACCTCGACTGGTGCTGTCGCGCCGACCCCTCACCTATGCTCTCTCCCGCAAGGGAATAGGGGAGGACTGCTGGGGTGGAAGCGCTGCGGGCGAAATCGTCATCGGCATGCGCATTGCCCGCGCCCGCCTTCGCTGACCGCCCAAACCTTTGCCTTCGACCTATGATGTGTATAATATGTCTTGGCTATACACAACGGTGAGGCTGGCAATGCGGACCAATATCGAAATCGACGACAAGTTGATGGCTGAGGCCATGAGGCTGAGCGGCTTTTCGACCAAGCGGGCGGCCGTCGAAGAGGGTCTGCGGCTGCTGGTTCGGATCCGCAAGCAGGCCGATGCGCTCCGGGTCCTCAAGGGCCTGGGCTGGGAAGGCGACCTTGACGAGATGCGCCAGGGCCGTGCCGTGGGCCGGCCGTGATTCTCGTCGACAGCTCGGTTTGGATCGCGCACATCCGCGGATCGCGGACGCCGGCGACGTCCAGGCTCGAAGCCGCGGTTAGCCGAGAATCGATCCTGCTCGGTGATCTCATTCTGTTTGAAGTTCTCCAGGGCGCCCGGGACGAGGCCCATGCGACGCGAATCGAACGGGGATTGCGCGAGTTTAGCCTCGTGTCTCTCCTCGACGCCGAATTGGCCCGTCTCGCCGCTCGCAATTATCGAAGGCTACGCGATATCGGCATAACGGTCCGGAAGACCGCGGACATCATCATAGGAACGTTTTGCATCGAACATCGCTGCTCGTTGCTGCACGATGACCGCGATTTTGCACCTATGGAGGAGCATCTGGGTCTCGTGGTTGCGTGAAGCGCCGCCGGCGCTTTCCCTGCTCCCCTCGGGTTCCCTCGGGAGAAGGTGGCGCGAAGCTCCGGATGAGGGGTCGCTGCGCCTTATAGAAATCTTCACCGCCGCCTCACTGCAAGACTTTGGCTCGCCCTGCCGATCAGGCCCGCCTCGTCGTAGAGCGCGGACTCCGCCAGGCCGCATCCGTTGCCGCCGAACCAGCTTGCCGATTGCAGGCAGATCCATGTCCCCACCGGGCGGCGGAAGAGGTTGACGGTCAGGTCGCAGTTGACGAAGACATAGAGCTTGAAATCGAGCGACGCGCTGATGCCGTTGCCGGAATCGGCGGCGACCGCGATGCGCTGGTAGGGGCTCGGGTCCTCGCCCTGGACCAGCGGATGGTTCATGCGAAACCAGGCCGAGCAGGGGCCGTCGAAGAATTTGCCTGCCGCGAGGCGGTTCTCGACCAGGTCGGCGTAGCCGAAGTTCCCGTTGCCGAAAGGGATCGTGACGATCGGGCTTTCGCCGACCGGCTTCGGCGCTTGGGGCGCGGGGTGACCGGGCGTTTCCTCCGGAACCGCCAGCGCCTCCTCGCGCTGCATCAGCGCGGTGAAGCGCGCGATCTCCTTGTCGCCGGCCGTCAGGCGGCCGGAAAAGTGGCCGGCGTTGCGGCCGATATAGTCCTGGCCGACTTCGATCCGGCATTCGCCGACCGGCGAGGGCCGCAGGAGATTGACCGTCAGCCGCCCGAGATGCGTGAGGCCCTCGCTCGCCGCGGCGCGCTCGACCGCTCGGCAGATCATCGCCGAGGGCGGGCCGGCGTGCTGATGCTCCGGGTTCCACGGGCCGACAGTGAGCGGGCTCGCGCGGAAGAGGCCCTGGCTGAGTTCGACGTAAGCAGCGTCCAACGCGAGCCTCCAACTCTTCCGCGCGCCGGACGGGGCGGCGGATTCCCGCAATTTGCGTCTCGGCGGCCTGGGAGCGCAAGCCCGCTTCGTGGACGCGATCCCTGTGGTTTCGGCAAATGCGGTCGTATAGATAGGGCGCCAGCGCTTTGCCTTCAGCTACGCATGCCGATGAAAACCGTCATATCCGCCATCGGGCGCGCCGGCCTTGTTCCGCGCGGGGCTTTCCGTCTCGCCGACGGCGAGCGGGGCGGGGCGCTCTCCGGCATACGCACCATCGTCCTCATCGGCGTCACGGGGCGCTCGGGCTGGGACGCCTTCGCCGCGAGCAGCGAGGCGCGCGATGGGGCGGAGCATCCGCTCGACCGCTGGAGCCGGCGCGTCATCGACGGACTGGCGCAAAAACTCGGCGCGGTCGGCCTCTACCCGTTCGGCGGTCCGCCGCATTTCCCGTTCCAGCAATGGGCGCGGCGCGCCGAACCGGTCCATCCGTCGCCGATCGGCCTCCTCATCCATCCGGTTTACGGCCTCTGGCACTCGTTTCGCGGCGCGCTCGGCTTCGCAGAGGTGCTCGACGTTCCGGCGTTCAAAGCGGCGCCGAGCCCTTGCGACTCCTGCGCCGAGCGGCCGTGCCTCGGCGACTGTCCGGTCGGCGCGTTTTCCGTCGGCGGCTACGACGTCGCCGCCTGCGCCGCGCATCTTCGCGCCGCGGCGGGCGCCGCCTGCATGGAGCGCGGCTGCCTCGCCCGCCGAGCCTGCCCGATCGGGGCCGAGCACGCGCACGGGGCCGAGCAGGCGGCGTTCGCCATGCGTGCGTTCCTCAGAGCGCGGGGAGCGACCGCATCAGGAGGCGCTTAGCCGGCGACGCACGCAGCCGCCTGCGCCTGGGCCCCGCTCGCCAAATATCCGCCGGCGGCGCACAAGGCGCAGGCGGCGAAGGCGCGTCGCGTCAGCATGGTTGGTTCTCCTCTCGTCATTCCGCCGCGTTGGCGGCGCGGTCCAGCTGCAGGCGTGGCCGAGCGCCAGCGTGATGAGACGCGCGATCGTCCGCGGCGTCTCCCCTCCCGCCATGCGCCCCGTGCCCGCCGCCGGAGTTGGCGGCAGTTGAGCGGAGTTTTTGACCGGGGGCAAATAGGGATCGCGCCGCTGGCCGCAGTCCCGTTCGGCCGTTGCTCAATTGTCATCATTCCGGCACACTTTGGTCGTCGCGACGGAGTTTGGACACGATGATGGAACACGATCCACACGGCGAGGAGAAACGGCGGGAAGCCACGGCGGCGCCCGACGAGCACCGTATCCGGCTTCGCGCCCACGAGATCTGGATCGACGAGGGCAAGCCGGAAGGGTGCGGGCTCGATCATTGGCTGCGCGCCCGCTGGGAGCTGGAGGCCGAGCCCGATCCCGGGCCGCACGGCAAGACGGGCTGAGGCGCGACCGCGCGGCCCAAATCGACCGACAGGAGGTCCATGATGGCGAACGTGTTGTCGGAGAAGGAAAACGCCTTGATCGACGCCTATTGGCGCGCGGCGAACTATTTGTCCGTCGGCCAGATCTATCTGTTCGACAATCCGCTGCTGAAAATCCCGCTGTTGGAGAGCCACGTCAAGCCGCGCCTGCTCGGCCACTGGGGCACGACGCCCGGCCTGAACTTCGTCTATGTCCATCTCAATCGGCTGATCAAGAAGCTCGACCTCGACATGATCTATGTCACCGGCCCCGGCCACGGTGGGCCGGGGCTGGTCGCCAACGCCTATCTCGAGGGGACCTACAGCGAGGTCTATCCCAATATCTCGCAGGACGAGGAGGGGATGAAGCGGCTTTTCACCCAGTTCTCGTTCCCCGGCGGCATCCCGAGCCACGTCGCGCCGGAGACGCCGGGTTCGATCCACGAGGGCGGCGAGCTCGGCTATTCGATGTCGCACGCCCACGGGGCGGCCTTCGACAACCCGGACCTCATCGTCGCCTGCGTGATCGGCGACGGCGAAGCGGAGACCGGGCCGCTGGCGACCAGCTGGCACTCGAACAAGTTTCTCAATCCCGTGCGTGACGGCGCGGTGCTGCCGATCCTGCATCTCAACGGCTACAAGATCGCCAACCCCACCGTGCTCGCGCGCATCCCGCACGAAGAGCTCGAATCCCTGATGCGCGGCTACGGCTACGCGCCGCATTTCGTCGAGGGCGACGACCCGAAGACGATGCACGAGCTGATGGCGGCGACGCTCGAGACGGTGATCAACGACATCCGACGCATCCAGCACGACGCTCGCGCCAACGGCTTCTCCGAGCGACCCGTCTGGCCGATGATCGTCATGCGTACGCCGAAAGGCTGGACCTGCCCGAAGGAGATCGACGGCAAGCGCGAAGAAGGTTACTGGCGGTCGCATCAGGTGCCAATGAGCGAAATTCGGGGCCACCCGGAGCACGTGCGCATTCTTGAAGCCTGGATGAACAGCTACCGGCCCGAGGAGTTGTTCGACGCGACGGGCCGCTTGAGGGAAGAAGTCCGCGCGCTGGCGCCGGCGGGCGAGCGGCGGATGAGCGCCAATCCGCACACCAACGGCGGCGCGCTCCTCCGCGAGCTGAGGCTGCCGGACTTCCGAGACTACGCGGTCGAGGTCGCGTCGCCAGGCTCGGCGACCGCCGAGGCGACCCGGGTGATGGGGACCTTTCTGCGCGACGTGATGAAACTGAACCTGGACGCGCGCAACTTCCGCCTGTTCAGTCCCGACGAGAGCAATTCCAACCGCTGGCAGGACGTGCTCGAGGTGACGAATCGCGCCTGGGTCGCGGAGACCGTATCGTATGACGACCACCTCGCGAGCGACGGCCGCGTCATGGAGATGCTGAGCGAGCACCAGTGCCAGGGTTGGCTCGAGGGCTATCTCCTGACCGGCCGGCACGGCTTCTTCTCCTGCTATGAGGCTTTCATCCACATCATCGACTCCATGTTCAACCAGCACGCCAAATGGCTGAAGGTGTGCCGGGACATCGAGTGGCGCAGGCCGATCGCCTCGCTCAACTATCTCTTGTCCAGCCTCGTCTGGCGGCAGGACCACAACGGCTTCTCCCACCAGGACCCGGGATTCATCGATCACGTGATCAACAAGAAGGCGGAGGTCGTGCGCGTCTACCTGCCGCCGGACGCCAACTGCCTCCTGTCGGTGACCGACCACTGCCTGCGCAGTCGAAATTACGTGAACCTCGTCGTCGCCGGCAAGCAGCCATCGCCGCAATGGCTGAGCATGGACCAAGCGATCAAGCACTGCACCGCTGGGCTCAGCATCTGGGCGTGGGCGAGCAACGATTTTGGCGGCGAGCCGGACGTGGTGATGGCCTGCTGCGGCGACGTGCCGACAATCGAGACGCTCGCCGCGGTCGACCTCCTGCACCATCACGCGCCCGACCTGAAGGTCCGCGTCATCAACATCGTCGACCTGATGCGGCTCCAGCCGCCGAGCGAGCATCCGCACGGGCTCGACGATCGCGACTTCGACGCGCTGTTCACGACCAACAAGCCCGTCATCTTCGCCTTCCACGGATACCCATGGCTCATCCACCGCCTGACTTACCGGCGCCACGGCCACGACAACATCCACGTGCGCGGCTACAAGGAGGAGGGGACGACGACCACGCCGTTCGACATGTGCGTGCTCAATGACATCGACCGGTTCCATCTGGTGATGGACGTGATCGACCGCGTCCCAGGACTCGCCACGCGCGCCGCCTACGCCAAGCAGGCGCTGCGCGACAAGCTGATCGACCACAAGGAATACATCTGCCGCACCGGCGACGACATGCCTGAGATCAAGGACTGGGTCTGGGGCGGGTCGGGGCAGGGCCAGGCGCAGAGCTCGACCGGCGCCGACAATCCGTAGGCGAGGCTTCGCCTCGTCGAAAGTCCGCGTCGCCAAGGCGTCACGAGGGGGCGGTATCAAACCCGCTTCGGCTCCGGCTGGCGGTCGCTCCCAGATCGCGAAGGCGGTCGGCGCCGCCGCGCTTGAGCGCGACAAACAGGGCCGGAAGTGACCGGCCGAGAACGAGGGCGGAGCGATGGAAAGCAACCGGAAGGTTCTCGACAAGGCGGAGCAGGGTTCATTCCAGGGCGACGAGCTCCTGCGGCGGTACGGCGTCGGCTCGATTCGCTTCGCCGGAACGCCGGACGCGCTCTATGATCGGCACTTGAAGTTCGACAATGTCGTCGAGCCTCAGTCCTCCGATGCGCGCGAACGGTACGAAGCCTCCGCCCGCGGGGTGAGAGACATTCTTTCCGACCGCTGGCTGCGCACGGACGAGACCTATGCGCGCGAGAATCCGAAGCGGGTCTACTACGTCTCGATCGAGTTTCTCATCGGCCGCTCGCTCGGCAACAACGTCATGAACCTCATGCTCGATCCGGTGGTCGGGCAGACTTTCGACGAGCACGGGCACGACTGGTGGGAAATTCTTCACGAGGAGCCCGACGCGGGCCTGGGCAATGGCGGGCTCGGCCGTCTGGCGGCCTGCTTCCTCGACTCGATGGCCACCATGCAGTTGCCGGCGATGGGCTACGGATTGCGCTACGAGCATGGCATCTTCCGGCAGAAAATTCGCAACGGCTGGCAGGAGGAGCGCCCGGACAATTGGCTGCGTCATCCCGATCCGTGGGAGGTCGTGCGCCCCACCGAGAGCGTCGAGGTGACGTTCGGCTGCTCGTTCGAAGTGCGCGCGGGCTCGTTGCGCATGATTCCGCACGTCCCCACGACGCTGATCGGCGTCCCCTATGATCGGCCGGTGATCGGTTACGGAGGCAAGACGGTCAACACGCTCCGCCTGTGGAGCGCCACCGCCACGCACGCGTTCGACTTTCAGCGTTTCAGCGGCGGCGATTTCGTCGCCTCGATCGCCGAAGCGCTCAACGCGGAATCGCTGACGCGCGTCCTTTATCCGGACGACCACACGCCCCAGGGCCGCGGACTTCGCCTGATGCAGGAATATTTCCTCGTCGCCTGTTCGCTCGCCGACGCCGTGCGCAGGTTTCGCGAGTTGAATACCGATTGGCGGATGCTGCCCGAGAAGGCCGCCATCCAGCTCAACGACACCCACCCCAGTCTCGCCGTGCCGGAGCTCATGCGAATCCTGCTCGATGAGGCGCACCTGGGTTGGGACGAAGCGTGGGAAATCACGCGGGGGACGCTCGCCTACACCAACCATACTCTGCTTCCCGAGGCGCTGGAGCGCTGGCCGGTCGAATGGATGGAGTACCTTATTCCGCGCCAGCTCGAGATCATCTACGAGATCAACCGCCGGCTGCTCGACGACATTCGCACCCGCTTCCCCGGCGACGCCGGGCGCGCGGCTCGAATAAGCCTGGTCGAGGAAGGGCAGATGAAGCAGATCCGCATGGCGAATTTGGCGATCGTCGGCTCCCACAGCACCAACGGCGTGGCCGCGATCCATTCCGAACTCCTGCGCAAGACGACGGTGCGCGACCTTGCCGAGGCGTTTCCCGAACGCTTCAACAACAAGACCAACGGGGTCACGCCGAGGCGCTGGCTTCGACTTGCCAATCCCGACCTCGCCGAGACGATTTCGTCCGCCATCGGCGACTCCTGGATCACCGATTTGTCGCAATTGCAAAAGCTTCGGCCGCTGGCGAACGACGCCGCATTTCGCGCCGATATTCACAAGGCCCAGCGCGCGTGCAAGGCTCGGTTCGCCGACTGGGTCAAGCGGCATATGGACGTTTCCGTCGATCCGGACACGATCTTCGACTGCCAGGTGAAGCGCATTCACGAATACAAGCGCCAGCTGCTCAACGCGCTGAGGATTGTCGTTCTTTATGACCGGCTGCGCGAGAATCCGAATCTCGACATGCCCCCGCGTACCTTCTTCTTCGCCGGCAAGGCCGCGCCCGCCTACCAACTGGCGAAGGTCATCATCAAGCTCATCAACAATCTCGCTCTCACGATCGACAGCGATCCCGCGACCCGCGGCAAGCTGAACGTGGTGTTCCTGCCGGAATACAATGTCACGCTCGCCGAGCGCTGCATTCCCGCCGCCGACGTCTCCAACCAGATTTCCACCGCCGGATATGAGGCGAGCGGCACCAGCAACATGAAGTTCATGATGAACGGCGCGCTGACGCTGGGCACGCGCGACGGCGCCACCATCGAGATGGCCGAGGAGGCGAGGGAAGAGAACTTCTTCTTGTTCGGCCTCACGTCGGATGAAGTCGCCAGCAGCCGTCCCTGGTACAGCCCCTATTGGCACTACGAACACGAGCCGGAAACCCGGAAAGCGCTCGATTTGATCCTTTCCGACCATTTCAGCCCCAACGAGCGAGGGATCTTCGAGCCGCTGCGCGGCGCGCTGCTGACTTACGGCGACCAGTTCATGCACTTGGCGGATCTGACGTCCTACCTTCGAGCAGACGGCGCGCTCTGCGCGCTCTACCGCAAGCCCGACGAATGGGCGCACAAGGTCATCCTCAACATCGCCGCCTCCGGGAAATTCTCCAGCGATCGGACGATCTCGGAATACGCGAAAGATATCTGGCGCGTGGAGCCCTGCCTGGTGAAGTAGAGCGATCAAATCGCATTCTTTCATAGGGGTAAGACGATCCAAGCCAGGGGAAATTCCGCGAAAGTCCGCGGCAACCGAAGCAAAGCCAGGGGAAGCCGAATCCAAGCAAAAGTCTTCCGCGAATCCGGACTTTTCAAGCGCTTACGCCGGAATCCAAATTGTTTCCCGTGTGGCTTGCGCCTTGGTTTTCCGCCTCGTCCGCCGGCCTGCCGTCGATGCTCACCGCCGGCAGCTGGGCCGCGCCCATGTCGGCCGCCGCGTTCGTGGCGCGCCTCGCCTCTTCGGCATGGATGCGGGCGATGATGCGGTTCATCTTGGCGAGCAGTCTTTGGCGCGCCTTGTCGTCGTAGACGTCGATGGCCGCCAAGGGCCTCTGGTAACGGTCGAGCCGGTCGAGAAGCTTGAGATAGGGCGAGATCGCCCCGACGTCGCCCTCGGCGAGCGCGCCGGCGGCGAGCCTCAGCGCCGGCTCGAGGCGCGCCAGCTGCAGCATCGCGTGGTCCGAGGCGCTGTCGACGGCTCGCCTTTGCAAAGTTTTGCTGACGATCTGGCTGATGCGTTTGCTCGACAGGCTCTCCGCGTGGGCGATGTCGCCATAGGCCCAGCCCTCGCGCAGCCGGGCGAAAATGCGCTCCCGCCGCAACATCCGCTCCTTCTCGCTCAGGAACCGCTTCGGAACGGAAACCCTCTCCTGAACCATTTCGCCCCCCTCTCTCTCTCTTCGCCGCCGGGCGCGGTTGAAAGAACCGGGCAGTGGCGCGATCCACCAAAAGCCGAAAGAAAACGCCGTCAAACCGGTTCGGCGGCGGCTTCGACGCCGTGCGAGGCCGCGTCCTCGTCCGCCTCGCTCCCGTAGAGCCGCGCTTCCATCTGGTTGAGCTTGTCCATCAGCCTCTTGCGGGCGCCGTCGTCGTCCTCAGCATGGGCGTTGGCGACCGCCTGCCAGCGGTCGGCCCGGTCCAGCGCCTTCAAGAAGGGCGCAATGGCCTTCATGTCGCCCGTCGAGGATCGCCGCCTCGGCCGCCTGCAGCGCCGGCGTCAGGCGCGCCAGCTGCAGCTTTGCATGATCGGCGCCGTTCTCGACCGGCCGCTTTCGAAAAACCTCGCGAACGATCTGCCGGATGCGCTCGGCGGTCAGCCCCTCGTCGCGCGCGATCTCGTCATAGGCCCAGCCCTCACGGCGCCGGGCCAGGATGCGCCCTCGCCGCAAGATCCTGCCATAGGCGTCGAGCCGTCGCTGGACGGTCGGCCCCATATTTTTATCCATGCTCGCTTCGCTCTCCCGCGTGTTTCAGCGGAGTCGGTTCGAAATGTCTGCAGACAGATTTTCTGTCAGTCACCCATTATGTTCCTGATATGTTCTCTTGGCAAGAAATTGTTCGGCAGACTTGCTGGGCATGGTTAGCGGCGGCCTCCACCGCGGGTGAATCCTGGGTGAATCCAACAATCGCTCGCCAAGGAACCGCGAGGTAGGGTATATTTACGCGTCGAGGCAGTCATGGAATATCGGTTCACCATTGCCGACAGCTTCACACCCGAAACGCTCCCTATGGAGCGGCTGGCGGAGTACATCGCTGCGTTCGCTAAGCTATTGGGCGAACAGCGGGATGTTCATTTCCGGAGCATCGAAGCCGGGTCCGCGGTGCTCGTGGCCGCTATTGATGCGCCCGCCGAGCCAAAGGTCCGGGAGCGCGTGGTTGCGGTCCACGACGGGGGCGGCCCGAGCGATGGCCGGAAGGCATTCGCCGATTTGGACGAGATGCTTCGAAAGGATAATGCGACGGGCGCCCTTAGCGATGCCGCTGGGGCCGTGGTCATCTCGTTTCCCGGTCGCAATAGACCGGAGCCGCTCGTCTATGGTCCGTTCCGGCAGGACGGGACTATCGACGGGCAACTAATCCGAGTCGGTGGCAAGGATGAGACCGTCCCAGTTCACCTTCGTGATGGCGCGATCATCCACACGGGGCTCGTTTGCACACCCGAAATCGCGCGCAGGATCGCGCCTCACCTCTACGGACCAACACTGCGCGTTCATGGCGCTGGCACATGGTTCCGAACGGGCGTCGGCGCATGGGAACTGCGCAATTTCAGGATCACCGATTTCGAGGTGCTGGATGACGCGCCGCTTCTCACTGTCGTTGAAATCTTCGAAGGTGAGGGAAGCGATTGGAGCGCGTTTCCGATCCGTTGCGCGCGTTGTTGGCGGAGCGCCATGGCGATGAGGGCGCTCATTGATTGTCGCATTCGACGCGAGCATTCTGATCTACGTCATCGACGAGCAAGCCAAGCCGCCGATCGATCCTGCAACCGGCAAACCGGTTGACCGCTGCCACGAGCGGCTGACGCGTCTTCTCGATACCCTTCAGCAGGAGAATACGAAGATCGTGATTCCGACGCCGGCGCTCGCGGAAGTGCTGGTGCGGGCGGCGAAGGGAGGCCCGGAGTTCCTTCGTATCCTGTCGGCAACAAGCACTTCCGCATTGCGCCTTTCGATTAGAGGGCCGCCGTGGAGTTCGCGGCTCGCCAAGCCGAGCGAATTGCGGCTCGCGAGCGGGCTCCTGCGGCGACGCGCACGAAAGCGAAATTCGACGACCAGATCGTCGCCATTGCCGCGGTCGAAGGCGCGACGACGATCTATTCCGATGACGAAGACATCGCCAAGCTTGCACAAGGACGCTTCGAGGTCGTCAAGATCGGCGCCATCCCGTTGCCGCCCGAGTCCGCTCAAGGCAAGCTGCCGTTCGAGGTCGATGATTAGCGTGGTTTCAAGCTCTGACCTTTGAGACGGTGAAGAACACCTGATTCCCGAGTTGCAGCGAGGCCTCCGAGCTGGGCGCGACAGCCCACGCCTTCGCCGCGGGGCCTCCACATTTGGTCGCGCTAAAATAGGCAACCGTCACCGGAATCCAAAGGGCGAACAGAAACTTTGGCTGCAATTGCTTGAGGGGAGCTTTAAGCTGATCTATAAAGACAGCCAGCAGCCGTAAGAACGGGAATTGAAATGGGAGATTAGTCATGCCGGTACCGGTAACGGACGTTGACCGACTGCAAACTTATTTACGAGGAGTGCTTGGCGATGCGAAGCATCATGCTCCAAAGGTTGACCAAATCGTGCTCGCCTTAGCCGGCGCAGTAATTAGTCGGAAAGACAAGTCTCCATTGGAGGTACGGAGCGCGCCAAAAACCGGAATGGGACGCGCTCTTACTTTTACAACACCCCGCGGGCGATATGCGCTTTCCTATGATCACGCCTCCCAGGAGATTGTGCTGAAAGACGGCAGCATTCAAGGGCCTGTGCTACACCGCTTCGACAATTCCACACCGATAGGTCAAGTGGCCTCAGTTTTCGCATCGCTGTGAATTAGGATACTCCATCAAATTCGGACTTAGGCGACGGCCAGAAACAGGTGAATCGGGTTTGGGATTTTTTACCTGCACCGGCTGTTTGGGGGATTCCTGTCTTCGAGATCAGCGTCTATATCGTGGCGATGATAGATGAATCGCCGCTGCGTATCCGATTTGAAGCGCTTCGTTCCTCCTTGACGAGCGAGGCCGACGGTTGAGCGCCGCCGCCGAGGCGAAGGCGGCCGCCTTCGGCGGGATCGCGGCGGCCGCGCGTGCGACGAAGGTCGCCCGAAGCACGATCGGACGCGGTCTGAAGGACCTGCGGGACCCCGGCTCTCTGACCGGGAAGGTGCGTCGCAAGGGCGGGTGGAGCCCTCGGTTGACGTCGAGGGACCCGACGCTTCTGGAGGACTTGCAACGATTGCTCGAGCCCGCGACGATGGGCGATCCGATGCGGCCGTTGCGTGGGTCTCCAAGAGCCACGACAAGCTGGCGAGGCGCTTCGGGCGATGGGTCACAAGGTGAGCTCCTCGACCATTCCCAAACTCTTGGAGGAACTGAAATATTGCCGCCATTGCAACCGCAAGACCAAGGAAGGCGGCAAACATCCCGATCGCGACGCTCAGTTCGAATATATCAACGCCAAGGCCGAGGCGTTTCAGGCGGCCGATCAGCCGGTGATATCGATCGATGCGAAGAAGAAGGAATTGCTCGGCGAATTCAAGAACGGCGGCAGCGACTATGGGCCGCAAGGCCAGCCGATCGAGGTCAACACCCACGATTTCGAGGACAAGGAACTGGGCAAGTTCATCCCCTACGGAATCTACGACACCGGCGCCAATCTCGGCTATGTCAGCCTCGGAATCGACCATGATACCGGGCAATTCGCCGTAAATGGCGTTCACCTCTGGCTCGATCGGATCGGCCGGGAGCGTTATCCCTCGATGACGCGTCTCATGATCACCGCCGATGGCGGAGGCTCCAACGGCTCGCGCCTACGGCTATGGAAGGTGGCGCTGCAACAACTCGCCGACGAGACCGGCCTGATCATCCAGGTCTGCCATTATCCGCCAGGGACCTAGAAATTGTGCAGTTCGAGCACCGCATGTTCTGCCACATCACGCAGAACTGGCGCGCCATGCCTCTCGTCAGCCTCCTCGTGGCCATCGAACTGATCGCAAACACCACGACGAAAACCGGTCTCAAAATCCGCTGCGAACTTGATCCCAACCCCTATCCCAAGGGCATCAAGATCTCCGACGAGCAAATGGCGACACTCAACATAAAACGCAATTCCTTTCATCCAGAATGGAACTACAGCATCTCGCCCAGACGTCCGAACGTGGAGCAATAATTCTTGGGCGTCGCCTTAGGACAGCGCCTTGGGCGGACTTGCCGAACATGGTTACGTCCTTCGCCGCTTGCCGTCGAGCACGATCTCCCGCAGGTGGCGGGCATCGCCCTTCGAGCAGAAGTCGCTAGCGGCCTAGAAAAATTACAGCGCATGCTTGAGAAGTACGTGGAAATTTTGTGATGACGGACGAGCGGGCGAACTAGGGATCTCATTAGCCGATCATGTATCTGACTGTCTCCACGCCGTTTTAAACGCAACCTTTCGTCTGGGTATTACGGTACGCTTTCCTTATTTCGGCCGTACAATATGACGTGCCTACCCACGCCCTTTTCAAATGTCACCTCCCCGACGGGATTGTCGAGATTATCCTCATCAAATGATATCGACCGCTCGCCCATCCATCGTGCTCAGATGATCCTTCCGAATAGTTAATTCACGGGGCCGACCTCCCTTGCGAAAATATAGGACACTGTCTCTTTCAAATTCGGACACTTAAAGGCGATTTAGGACAGTACCCTATTTCCGGGGAAGACCAACGCGCAATTCTAATAATCAGGCCGTCGCCGCGCTCTAATATCAGGCCGTCGCCGCGCGGCCCCGCCCGCCTGGAAGTCGGCCAGCATCACCGCTAAAGTCGTCCCCGATCCGCAACATCGTCTTCCCGCGGAATTCTCCTTCGCCGTAACGGAAGTTTAACCCTATTGGCCCCATAAGCCCATTGACGCCCAAGGGGTCCCATGCTATCCCAAATCATCCCGCCAATGGACAGCGAGCCGACGCCCCCAAGCGCTGCTCGTTCCAATTCGGGTTCCTCGCGCGTCGGGGCCGCGTCCATTGGACCGCTTCCTCTCCCACTACACCAACCGCTTCGACGCCAAAGGCCGGATATCGGTCCCGGCGCCGTTCCGCCAGGTTCTGGCGAAGGACGGCTTCGAGGGCGTCTACGCCTATCCGTCGCTCGATTCGCCGGCGCTCGATTGCGGCGGCCACAGGCTTCTCGCCGAGATCGACGCTCTGCTGGCGACGATGCCGCCCTTTTCGCCAGACCAAGACGCCTTCGCGACCGCGCTCCTGGGGACGAGCGAGATCCTGCGCATGGACGCGGAAGGCCGGGTGTCGCTCGACGAGCGGCTGAAGGCTTCGCTGGGCCTGCGCGAGGAAGCGGTTTTCGTCGGGCAGGGACACAAGTTCCAGATTTGGGAGCCATCGCGCTTCGCCACTCATCTCGACGAGGCGCGCAGCCGCCTGATGCGCTTGAGGGCCGCGCGCGGCGCTGCCGCGCCGGGATGAGGGGGACGTCGGGGCACATTCCGGTCCTTCTTGCCGAGGTGCTCGACGCGCTTCAGCCGAGCGAAGGCGCTCTCGTCATCGACGGAACTTTCGGCGTCGGCGGCTATGCCAAGGCGCTTCTCGATCGCGGCGCGTTGGTCGTCGCGCTCGACCGCGATCCCGCGGCCATCCGCGGCGGCGCCGATCTTGTCGCAGCCTCGAACGAACGATTGCGCCTCGTCGAGGCGCGTTTCGGCGACATCGGCGCGGTCGCGCAGTCCCTCGGCCTCGGGAAGGTCGATGGGGTGGCGCTCGACGTCGGCGTCTCGTCGATGCAGCTCGACGAGGCCGAGCGCGGTTTTTCTTTCCGCTTCGACGCCCCCCTGGACATGCGGATGGAAGGAAAGGGCCGCAGCGCCGCGGATCTCCTGCGGGAAGAAAACGAGGCGACGATCGCCGACATTCTGTTCCATTTTGGCGAGGAGCGCGCCGCGCGCCGCATTGCCCGCGCCATCGTCGCCGACCGCGAGACGGCCCCGTTCGTCTCGACGCTCCAGCTGGCGAACATGGTGGCGCGCGTCGCGCCGGCCCGCCGGGGTGAACTCACCCATCCCGCGACGCGCACCTTCCAGGCGCTGCGGATCGCCGTCAACGATGAGCTCAGTGAGCTTCTGCGCGGGCTGGTTGCAGCCGAAACGCTGCTGAAACCCGGCGGGCGGCTCGCGGTCGTGACTTTCCATTCGCTCGAGGACCGGATCGTCAAGCTCTTCCTCGGCGCGCGCTCGAGGCGGGGCCGCGCGGCGTCGCGGCTGCTTCCGGGCGAGCCCGCCGAAGCCGAGCCGACCTTCGAGGTTCCTCGCGGCCAGCCGATCGAACCAAGTGAAGCCGAGACCGCGGCCAATCCGCGCTCGCGCTCGGCGAAGCTCCGTTACGCGGTGCGGCTCGAAGCGCAGGCGCGTGCCGCAGACGAGGCGCTTTTGACGTTGACACGGCCGCCGGCGCGGCGGGGGAGGTACGGGTGATGTGGAGGCTCTTGCATGCGGTCGCGATCGCGGCGCTGATCGGATCGGCGGTCTACGTCTACGGCGTCAAGTATCGCACGATCTACGCTTCCGAGCAGATCGTGAAGACGCGCCATCTCATCGCCAAGGAGCAGGACGCAATCAATCTGCTGCGCGCCGAATACGCGCATCTCGCGCGTCCCGACCGCCTGCAGGCGCTCGCCGATTCGAAGCTCGGGCTTCAGCCTCTGGCGCTCTGGCAGATCGCGACCGTCGACGAGTTGCCCGAAGCCCAACCCAAGACGGATTCGATCGGTCGGGAACTCGAATTGCTCGGCTTCATGAAGGACAACGTGGCTCCCCCAGCCCCGATGGCCGTCGCCGGCGGCGCGACCCCGCTGGTGAGATGATTATGGCTCCGGCGCCGAACGACGCAGGGCCGAAGGCCGCAAGGAGGGGAAGGCGTAGAGGGCCGGCTTCGCGCGCAATCGTCGCGCTCTTCCGCCGCTACGTGCCGGAAAACTTCGGCGTCGACCTCGAGCCGCCGGCGCCCGACAGGCCTCGGCCGACCTTGCGCTCGCTGCTTGCGGCGGCGAACGTCAAGGCGTTCGTTCACGCGCTCCTTCTGACGCGGCTCGACCGGTCGGGCGCGCGCATCCGCACGCTCGCCCTCGGCATGTTCGCCGCTTACGCCGTCCTCGGGGTGAAGCTCGTCGTGCTCGGGGTTTCGCACGATCCGCCGCAGACCCTGAAAGGCGCGGCGGACCAGGCCGTATCGGGCGCTCGCCCTGACCTGCTCGACCGCAACGGAGAGATCCTCGCGACCGACGTGAAGACGATGTCGGTGTTCGCCGAACCCAACCGCATCATCGACAAGGACGAGGCCGTCGAGCTCATTACCGCCGTGCTGCCGGACGTCGACGCGAAGGAGTTGCGCGAGCAACTCGGCTCGAGGAAGGGCTTTATCTGGGTCAAGCGGCAGATCACGCCAAAAGAGCAGGCGGAGATCTTCCATCTCGGCCTTCCGGGCGTCGGCTTCCTCCCCGAGAACAAACGCGTCTATCCCAACGGCCCGATCGCCGCGCACGTGCTCGGCTACGTCGACAAGGACAATGTCGGCATTGCCGGCATGGAGAAATATCTCGACCAGCAGAGCCTGACGGACCCGCATGTGCCCGGCTTCGTCGTCGATCCTGAGAGCCTGAAGCCCGTCCGGCTGTCGATCGACCTCAGAGTGACGGATGCGCTGCGCGACGAGTTGATGGCCGGCATCGATCGCTTTCGCGCCAAGGCCGCGGCCGGAATGGTTATCGACGTCAACACGGGTGAGGTGATCGCTCTCGAATCTTTGCCGGACTACGATCCCAACCAGCCGATCGACGCGCAGGACCCCTCGAAGATCAACCGCATAAGCGTCGGCGTCTACGAGATGGGCTCGACCTTCAAGGCGCTGTCGATCGCCATGGCGCTGGAGTCGGGCAAGGTCAACCTGGGCTCGCGCATCGACGCGCGCGAGTCCTTGCGCTACGGCCGCTTCACCATCCACGATTTCCACGCCACCCACCGCGTGCTGACTGTGCCGGAAGTCTTCACCCATTCCTCGAACATCGGCACCGCGCGCATGGCGCTGATGGTCGGCGTCGAGGGACACAAGGCGTTCCTGAAGAAGATGGGCCAGCTCGACCGGCTGCGCACCGAGCTGCCGGAAAGCGCCGAACCGCTGGTGCCGAAGCGGTGGGGCGAGCTCAACACCATGACCATCGCTTTCGGCCAGGGCCTCAACGTCGCGCCGATCCAGGCGGTGATGGCCGTCTGCGCGCTGGTTAACGGCGGCAAGATGATGCCGCCGACCTTTTTGCCTCGCTCACAGGAAGAAGCCGACAAGATCAGCCATCGGGTGGTGAGCGCCCAGACATCGGAATCGATGCGCTACCTGATGCGCTCGAACGCGACGCACGGCTCGGCGAGCTTCGCCAACATTCCCGGCTATTATGTCGGCGGCAAGACCGGCACGGCCGACAAGATCATTCACGGCCGCTACTCGCAAAACAGGGTATTCAACACTTTCATGGCGATCACGCCGGCGAACAAGCCCAAGTACCTGTACCTGACGCTCTACGACGACCCGCAGCCAGCGCCCGAGGACCACGGCTACCACACGGCCGCCTACAACGCCGGCCGCGTCACCGGTGCGCTCATTCGCCGGGTCGAACCGCTCGAGGGCGTGCCCCCGGCGAAGGAGCCGCCCAATCAGCCATTCCCCATCATCGCCCGTCTGGGGTATGGAGCCGACGCCGACAAGACCGGCAAGGAGTGAGCGGCGGGGAATCATGCGGCTTGGCGACATTGTCGATCTGGAGCAACGGGACGACGCGCTCGCCTCGCGCGAGATCGCCGGCATTGCGTCCGACAGCCGCAGGATCGAGCCGGGATACGCCTTCTTCGCGGTTGCCGGATCGAAGGACGACGGCCTTATGCATGTCGGCGATGCGCTCCGGCGCGGCGCCGCAGCCGTCGTCGCCGAGCGGGCGCCCCCGTCGCCGACGCGCCTTTCCTGAGGGTCGCCGACGCCCGCGCTGCGCTCGCCCGCGCCGCCGCGCGTCTGTTCCCGCGTCAGCCCGACACCGTCGTCGCCGTCACGGGCACGAGCGGCAAGACTTCGGTCGCGGCCTTCGCCCGGCAAATTTGGCTATCGCTGGGCCGCGAGGCCGCCTCGCTCGGCACCATCGGCGTCGTCTCGCGCCCGATGACCGTCTATGGATCGCTGACGACGCCGGACCCGATCGAACTGCATCGCATCCTCGACCGGCTGGCCGGCGCAGGCGTCACCCATCTCGCGATGGAGGCCTCGTCGCATGGCCTCGATCAGAAGCGGCTGGACGGCGTGCGTCTCGCCGCCGGCGCCTTCACCAATCTGACCCGCGATCACATGGACTATCACCTGACGGTTGAGGACTATCTCGCCGCCAAGCTGCGCCTTTTCCAAAACCTTCTGCCGGATGGAGCGCCCGCGGTCGTCGACGCCGACAGCGATGTCGCCCCACGCATCATCGAAACGGCCCGCCTGCGCGGGCTCGCGGTCTTTTCCGTCGGCGCCAAAGGCGAGGCGATCCGGTTGACATCTGTCGCACGGGCGGATCTCGCCTCGACGATGGAGTTCGAGTTCGGCGGCCGGCGGCGGCGCGTCGCTTTGCCGCTGCCGGGCGATTTCCAGGTCTCCAACGCGCTGGTCGCCGCCGGCCTCTGCATTGCGACGGGCAGCGAAGCGGACGCCGTCTTCAAGGCCCTGCAGTCGCTTAAGGGCGCTCCGGGCCGGCTGGAGCGGGTTGGAGAGATTCGCGGCGCAGCGGTCTTCGTCGACTACGCTCACAAACCCGACGCGTTGGAAAAAGCGCTCGCGGCCTTGCGTCCCTACGTCCATGGCCGGCTTATCCTGGTGTTCGGTTGCGGCGGCGACCGCGACGCGGGCAAACGCCCGATCATGGGCGAGATCGCGATGCGTTGCGCGGACGTCGTGATCGTCACCGACGACAATCCGCGCTCGGAGAATCCGGCCACGATCCGGGCTCAAATCCTCGCCGCCGCTTCCGGCGCGCTGGAGATCGGCGATCGCGCCGAGGCGATTCGCGCGGGCGTCGCCATGCTGAAGGATCGGGACGTTTTGCTGGTCGCGGGCAAAGGTCACGAAATCGGGCAGATTGTCGGCGACACCGTGCTGCCGTTCAGCGACGCGGATGAAGCGCGCGCGGCTTTGCGGGAGGCGGGATGAGCGCGCTGTGGTCGGAAATTGCTTTGACGGACGCCTTGCGCTCGCCGCCGAGCGCGCCGTTGCGGGAGCCGGTCGGAGGCGTGTCGATCGACAGCCGCACGCTCGATCGGGGCGATATATTCTTCGCGATCAAGGGGGAGGCCCACGACGGGCACGACCACGTCGCCGGCGCCTTTGCGGCCGGCGCGGCTGCGGCGGCGGTCGCCCGCGATAGGGCCCCGGCGCTTGCGGCCTTCGGCCCGGTATTCGCCGTCGATGACCCGCTCGCGGCAATGGAGCGGCTCGGCGTCGCTGCGCGCGCACGGACCGCGGCGCGGATCGTCACGGTGACCGGCTCGGTCGGCAAGACGAGCGTCAAGGAAATGCTGCGGCAGATGCTCGCCGCCTGCGGCGCGACGCACGCGTCGGCTGCGTCCTACAACAACCATTGGGGCGTACCGCTGACCTTGGCGCGCATGCCGGCGGAAGCGGACTTCGGCGTGTTCGAAATCGGTATGAACCATGCCGGCGAGATCACGCCGCTCACGCGAATGGCGCGCCCGCACGTCGCTCTCGTCACGACGATTGCCTCTGTCCATATCGAGCATCTCGGCTCGATCGAGGCGATCGCGGACGCGAAGGCCGAGATTTTCCGGGGCCTCGAGCCGAAAGGTACGGCCGTGCTCAATCGCAACGCGCCGCAATTCGACCGGCTGGCCGCTGCCGCAAGGGCGCAGCGCGCGAGCTTGCTGACCTTCGGCGCGGACGAAGCGAGCGACGCAAGACTCCTCGGCATCGTCGAGACGGATGTCGGATCGCGGGTCGAAGCGCGCATTCTCGGCCGCCGCCTGCGGCTCGATATCGGCGCGCCGGGAGCGCACATGGCCGAAAACGCGCTTGGAGCTTTGCTCGCGGCGGAGGCTCTCGGCGCCGACCTCCAGGCCTGCGCCGCGGCGCTCGCCGGCTACTCGCCGCAGAAGGGCAGGGGCGAGCGCATTTCGATCGCGACGCCGGACGGTGCCGCCACCATCATCGACGAAAGCTACAACGCCAATCCGGCCTCGATGCGCGCGGCGCTGAAGCTGCTCGGCGCAGCGAAGCCCGGGCCGAGCGGCCGCCGCATCGCCGTCATCGGCGACATGCTGGAGCTCGGCCCCAAGGCGGCGGCGATGCACGCTGAACTCGCCGCCGATCTGAAGGCCAACAAGGTCGACCTCCTGTTCGGCGCGGGGCCACTGGTCCGCGCGCTCTACGACGCGGCGCCGGCCTCCATGCGCGCCGCCTGGGCGGAGCGGTCCGGCGAGCTCACCGCGGAAGTCGCCGGCACGCTGCGAGGCGGCGATATCGTCATGGTCAAAGGCTCGAACGCCAGCCGGATGGGCCCGCTCGTCGCGGCGCTGCGCGAGCGCTTCGCCCGAGCGGATGCGCAAGGCGAGGACGCCCGATGCTGACCTGGCTTGCCGACATCCCAGAACTACCGGGCGCGTTCCACCTCTTCCGCTATCTCACCTTCCGCACGCTGGGCGCTGCGGGAACGGGCCTCTTCCTCGTCTTCTTCTTCGGTCCGGCGATCATTTCGGCGCTCCGGCTCAAGCAGGGCAAGGGACAGCCGATCCGGCTCGACGGTCCGGCTTCGCACCTTCTGACCAAGAAGGGGACGCCCACCATGGGCGGCCTGATGATCCTGGTCGGCCTGTTCGCATCCGCGCTGCTGTGGGCCAATCTCGAGAGCCCCTATGTCTGGATCGTGCTGTTCGTCACTTTCGGCTTCGCGGCGATCGGCTTCTACGACGATTATCTGAAAGTGACGATGCAGTCGGATCGTGGTTTTTCCGGTCGCTCGCGTCTGGCGGCCGAATATGTCATCGCCGCAATCGCCTGTTACGCGCTGATGCGCGTCGGTGGTCCCGCCGCGAGCTCGCTCGCCCTGCCGTTCGTTCCCGGCTTCGTCTTCGATTTCGGCTGGGGTTTTCTGCTGTTCGGCCCGTTCGTGATCGTCGCGTTCGGCAATGCGGTCAACCTGACGGACGGCCTCGATGGATTGGCGATCGTTCCGGTGATGATCGCGGCGGCGACGCTCGGCCTCATTTCCTATCTGGTCGGCAGCGCCATCTACTCGCACTATCTCCTGATCAACCACGTGCCCTTCGCCGGCGACTTGATGGTGGTGTGTGGCGCGCTGATCGGCGCGGGCGTCGGCTTCCTGTGGTTCAACGCCCCGCCGGCCCAGATCTTCATGGGAGACACCGGCTCGCTGGCGCTCGGCGGGTTGCTCGGCACGATGGCGGTGGCGGTCAAGCATGAGATCGTGCTGGCGGTGGTCGGCGGCCTGTTTGTGATGGAGTCGGTGTCGGTCATCGTGCAGGTGATATCGTTCCGGATGACCGGCAGGCGCGTGTTCCGCATGGCGCCGATTCATCATCACTTCGAGCAGCTCGGCTGGTCGGAGGCGCAGATCGTCATGCGTTTCTGGATCATCGCTTTTGTGCTGGCGATGGTCGGCCTCGCTTCGCTCAAGCTGAGGTGACGATGATTCCGGTCGAGACCCTGCGCGGACAAAGTGTCGCTGTCTTCGGCCTCGGCGGATCGGGTCTGTCGACGGTCCGCGCGCTCGTCGCCGGCGGCGCCGAAGCCGTCGTCTGGGACGATAGCGAAAAGGCGCGCCAACGCGCGGCCGCCGCCGGATCTCGGCTCGTCGATCTCGCCGGCGCCGACTGGCGTTCCTTCGACCTTCTGGTGCTGTCGCCCGGGGCGCCGCTGACCCATCCAAAACCGCACTGGACGGTTGAGCGCGCCCGCGCCGCCGGCGTGCCGATCGTCGGCGACATCGAGCTCTTCGTCCGCGAACGCGCCGCCCGCGCGCCGGGCGCGCCGTTCGTCGCGATCACCGGGACCAACGGCAAGTCGACCACGACGGCGCTGATCGCTCACGTTTTGAAGCAGGCGGGGCGCGACGTTTCGCTCGGCGGCAACATTGGCGTGCCGGTCCTCGATCTGCCGCCGCCGGCCGAGGGGCGGACCTACGTTATCGAATGCTCATCCTATCAGATCGATCTTTCCCCGTCGCTCGCCCCGAGCGTCGGGCTGCTCATCAACATCACGCCGGACCATCTCGACAGGCACGGCGACCTTGCCCACTATGCGGCGATCAAGGAACGGCTTGTCGCGCGATCCGAGATCGCGCTGGTCGGGGTCGACGACGACATCTGCCGGGAGATCTGCGCGCGGCTGAAGGCGCGTCCCGGCGGGCCTCGCGTCATCGCGGTCTCGGGGGAAGAAGCGCCGCTCGCCGACGTGTTTGTTCGCGATCGCCGCATCGCTGGCCGGGGCGAAGCCGAACCGCCGGTCGAACTCACCGGCGCACGAGCGCTGCGCGGCGCGCACAATCGTCAGAACGCCGCCTTCGCCTACGCGGCCGCGCGGGCGCTGGGCGTCGACGGCAAAACGATCGGAGAGGCGTTCGGGTCATTCCCCGGGCTCGCCCACCGAATGGAAGAGGTCGGACGGCGGGGACGGGTTCTTTTCATCAACGACTCGAAGGCGACCAACGCCGACGCAGCGGAAAAGGCGCTCAAGTCGTTTCACGACATCCACTGGATTCTCGGCGGAAAGCCGAAGGAGGGCGGGATCGAGTCGCTTCGGCCGCTCTTTCCGCGCGTGGCCAAGGCCTATCTCATCGGCGAAGCGACTGAGGGTTTCGCGAGAACGCTGGCCGGCGCCGTTCCATACGAGCGATGCGGGACGCTGGATATGGCCACTGAAGCCGCCGCGCGCGACGCCGAGCGTTCGGGCGCGGAGGAGCCCGTCGTTCTGCTGTCGCCGGCATGCGCCTCGTTCGATCAGTTCGCTAATTTCGAAGCGCGCGGCGAGGCGTTCCGCGTCGCCGTCGCCAAGCTGCTGCAGGGGGATCAATAGACATGGTGTCGAGAGCGGAACGCGGCCCTATCGCCGATTGGATGCGCACCGTCGATCGCTGGCTGCTCGGCTCCTTCGTGGCGCTGATGGTGATCGGCCTCGTCATGGCGCTGGCGGCGAGCCCCGCCGTCGCCGAGCGGCTTAACCTTTCAACCCTCCATTTCGTCGACCGGCAGGCCTTGATGCTGGTCCCGACGATAATCCTGATGATCGCGACGTCGTTTCTGTCGCCCCGGCACGTGCGCCGCGCGGCCCTGCTGCTGTTCATCTTCTCGTTCGCCCTGATCGTGCTTGCGCTCATGTTCGGCGTCGAGGTCAAGGGCGCACGGCGCTGGATCTTCGGGCTCCAGCCGTCGGAGTTCATCAAGCCCGCCTTCGTCGTTCTCGCGGCCTGGGCTTTCACCGAAGGCGGGCGCAAGTCTCCGACTGCGATTATGGCGAAGGTGCTTTCCTTTCTCATTCTGCCGCTGACGATCGCGCCGCTGATCCTGCAGCCCGATTTCGGTCAGACGATGCTGGTGTCGATCGTCTGGACGTCGCTGTTCTTCATGGCCGGATTGCACTGGTTCTGGGTCGCGGGAGTCGGCGGTCTCGGCGTCGCCGGCGGATTTGCAGCGTACAAGCTGTCGCCGCACGTGCATGAGCGCGTGTTGCGCTTCATCGACCCCGACTCGACCGGCGGCGTCGTCGACACATTCCAGGTCGACACAGCCTTGCAGAGCATTCTCTCGGGCGGCTGGTTCGGGCGCGGGCCGGGGGAGGGCGTCTACAAGCGCATCCTTCCCGATGCGCATACGGACTTCGTCTTCGCCGTCACCGGCGAGGAGTTCGGCATGATCGCCTGCATGGCGTTGATCCTGTTCTTTGGCTTCATCGTGCTGCGCGGCCTCATTCTCGCCTCGCGCAACCAAGATCCGTTCTGCCGTTTCGTCGCCGCCGGCATGACGATCATGTTCGGCGTGCAGAGCTGGATCAACATGGCGGTCAATCTGCGCGCCATGCCGGCCAAGGGCATGACCCTGCCGTTCATCTCCTACGGAGGCTCGTCGCTGCTCGCGCTCGGGCTCGGCATGGGGTTTCTGCTCGCCACAACCCGGAGACGCCCGATCGTCGACCTGCAGCACGGTCTGGTCGCGGCGGAATGAGCGCAGGGCGTTGCATTTTGCTGGCCGCCGGGGGCACCGGCGGCCATCTCTTTCCCGCCGCCGCGCTTGCCGCTTCGCTAGAATCCCGCGGAGCGGAAGTGGAGCTCGCGACCGATGATCGGGCGCTCAAATTCGGACAAGACTTTCCCGCCCGCGCGGTTCACGCCTTTCCGTCCGCCACCACGACCGGCGCTGGCGCGCTCAACAAGGCGCGCGCGGCCGTGACGCTCGGCGCGGGCGTCGCTGCGGCGCTGGTGAAGTTGAGACGAATCAGGCCGCGCGCCGTGGTCGGTTTCGGCGGCTACCCGACCGTGCCGCCAGTGGTGGCGGCGTCGCTTCTGCGGATCCCGACCCTTCTGCACGAGCAGAATGCGGTGATGGGGCGGGCCAACCGTTTCCTGAGCTCCCGCGTGTCCTTGATCGCCTGCGGCTTTCCAGAGCTCAAAGGGGCGGACGCAGCAACCAAGGCGAAGACGCGTTACACCGGCAATCCGGTTCGGCTCGCGGTGCTCGCGGCCGCCAAAACGCCTTATCCCGATTTCGTCGGAAAGAGGCTCAATCTGCTGGTGACCGGCGGTTCGCAGGGCGCGCGGGTGATGGCCGACGTGGTTCCGGAGGCTCTCGCGCTCCTTGGCGCCGAACAGCGACAATGGGTCCGCCTGACCCAACAGGCGCGCGGAGAGGACAAGGCGCGGGTCGCGGCGGCCTGCGCGCGAATGAGCTTTCCGGTCGAGATCGCCGAGTTTTTCGCCGATCTGCCGGCGCGGATTGCGGCTTCGCATCTTGTCGTCGGTCGGGCGGGCGCCTCGACCGTATCCGAACTCGCCGTCATTGGCCGTCCCTCGGTGCTGGTGCCGTTCCCGCACGCCCTGGATCAGGATCAGGCGGCCAACGCCGCGGCGCTTGCCGCTGCTGGCGGGGCTATCGTCGTGATGCAGCCGGACTTCACGCCCGAGCGGCTCGCGTCGATCATCAGTGAAGCGCTGGCTGCGCCGGCGAAGCTCGCGGCCTCAGCGAAGGCGGCCAGGGCGGCGGGCGTGCCGAACGCCGCCGATCGGCTTGCGGACCTCGTGCTGGAAATTGCTCGCCCAACGTAGCGGCGGGCTGATCGGTGCGACGTGCGCGCCCGCGGGAACCAACGCCGCGTCTGGGCGTTGCGGTCATTCGGAGGCGGGGTTGGCGATGCAGGTTAAAGTCCGTTCATTCACCCCGGGGCTCAATCCGCGGCGGACGAAACTTGAAGTTCCGGGCTGGGCGGGTCAGCGTGAGCCGCGCAAGGACGGTTCGATGGAGCAGGCTTGGCACTGCCTGCCGTTCTCGGAAAGCGCGCGTTACGGGATCGAGCTCTTCTATCCTTATCCAAACGAATTTCGCGCGAAGACGGCGAACGGGAAGCTGGTTCTCGAGGGCGATTTTGGCCCGCGGCCGGAGCAGCACGGCGGCGAATGGCCGCCATTCCGCAGCTTCGGCGACCTTTATTACACTTTTCAGCTCTCGCTTGATCTGAAGGTGGACGAGGGATACGCGGTTCGGGTCGAGACGCACCCGCGCTTCTACACGGATCCGACCAACACCACGCCGATCGCCGTCCCCGCGCTCATCCGGCGATGGTGGCCGATGGTCTACTTTCTGGTGTTCAAGGCGCCGCCCGAAGGCGCTGCGCACGTCTTCCGACCGGGAGAGCCGTTCGTGCAGTTTCTCGTGCTGCCGGAGGAGGCGGAGTTCGAGCTCGTGCCGATGTCGGACGAGGAGGCCGCCGAGCGCGAACTTCAGTCGCGCCGGATTCACGAGAGCCGCAGCACGTTATCGGCCGACACCGAGTGGACCTCGGCGACCAACATCGTGTTCGACGGAACCTACCGCCACATTCTTGGCGCGGCGAACGAAAAGCAGAAGCAGAAGCGGCGCGGCGAATGACTGCCTTTCGCCGCGGCGCACTTGCTTCGCCTCAGCTACCGTTTCCCGTACCCGGCAACGGGATTACGATCGAACTTTGATGGTGATGATGTTGATTGGTGGTGGTGATGGTGACCTGCGCGAGCTGAAGCGGCTCGCTTCCCTTCTCCTCCTGCGCCCGAAGCGTGTTGACGGCGTTCGGAATGGGATCCAGCAATTCCGCGAAGGACTGAGCGGGTCGCAGTCCGCTCGCGTCGGTCGCTGGGGAGGTCGCTGCGGCTAAAGCGGCGCCGCTGCTGACGAGAGCGAGCGCCGAAGCGCCGCCAAGAAGTCCAAGCATCGATTTGTCCATGGCGTTTTCCTTTCCTTTCCTGAGTTGGAGTGGAACGGCATAGAGTTTGCTTTGTTCCGATTGTCGTCGACCGGACGACCGGCAGGAAACCTGACCTTCGGCTTCTTACGGGGGCCGGGCTGGGCGTTCGGCCAGCCAGTCGCACATGAGCCGCGCGCGAAGTCTTTTTCGGATCGGTGATGACGACCTTGAGACGCGGTCCAGAATGCGCTCGGCACGATTGGCACGACGTCCTTCGAGCCCAGCACCGTCGCCTGCGTAAGCAGGTTGACGTCGCAATGCGAAAGTCGAAGTCCAAAGACCGTCCGCAGGGCGCTCGCGATCAGTCACGCGTAACGATGCATGTTCCTGGCTTAGCGCCGCCAACGAACGGCAGAAACACCTGCGCCGCGGCGAGTAAGCCTCGAGCGACCAAAAGCGCTTTGGAGCGAAGCCGACGAAAGACGGTCGGCCCGTTACTGCCCGTCACTGCGGCATCGGCAGCGGAATTACCATCTGGTAGTGATGGTGATGATGATGATGATGTGATGGTGATGATGGTAACGGTGACGCCAGTACCAGTTTGAGTAATGGTGATGATGATGGTGATGGTGGTGGTGATAGTACTGCGCCAGCTGGAGCGGCCCGGTTCCGGCCTCCGGCGCCCGCTGCTGCTCCGCCCGAAGCGTGCTGACGGCGTTCGGAATGGGATCCAGCAATTCTGCGAATGAGTGGGCGGGATTGAGGCCGCTTTCTGCGGTCGTGGGCGCGAGGCGGCCATGGCGCCGCCGCTGGCGAGGGCGAGCGCCGAGGCGCCGCCGAGAAGTCCGAGCACCGATTTGTCCACGGGCGTTTTCCTTTCCTGATGTCCAGCAGAGAAAACGCCGTCACGCCGACTTTTGTTCCAACCATCTTTCAACCGTCGCTTGACTGGGAATCTTAACGGATATTCAGTCGCTTGCGCGACTCGACTTGCCCTTGATGTAGTCCGAGAGGCCCTCGGCAAGCCAGTCGAACAGGAGCCGCACGCGCGAAGTCGACTTCAGATCTCGGTGCATGACGAGCCAGACTTCGAGCGCAAACTGGAAAGCTTCCGGCAGGATTGGAACGAGGTCCTTCGAGCGGCGCGCGATCGACGGTCGGCTGCGTGAGGCCGAGCCTGCGCGCCGCGCCGGACAGGCTGCCATTCCGCACGACTTCAAAGAAGGCGCGCAATTCATCCCAGGAAGGTTCCCGGCGGCCCATACAAAATTGTATAGCTGTTCAAGGACAATATGAAATTCCGCAGGAGCTTTCGGGGTCCTATGTTTGCTTCTGCTGGACGGCGCCGCTGCGGGCCGTCGGAAGCGGAGGGTTCAATGGCTGCGGTTCTCAGTCTCGGCGCCAGCTCACCTGCGGCCCCGGGCGTCACGTCGGGATGGCCGCGTGCGATCCTGCGGCTCGAGGGAGCCGCCGCCTTCGCGATCTCGGTGGCGCTCTACGCCCATTCCGGTCTTTCCTGGCCGCTGTTAGCGGTGCTCTTTCTCGCGCCTGATCTTGCCATGCTCGGCTATCTCATGAGCGCTCGGATCGGCGCGGTCGCCTATAACGTCGCGCACACGACCGCGTTGGCGCTGCCGCTCGCGCTCTTGGGGCTCCTTGCCGGGCGGCCGGCGATTCTTTCCGTGGGGTTGATCTGGATCGCGCATATCGGCTTCGACCGTGCGCTCGGCTACGGCCTCAAATATGCGAGCAGCTTTGGCGACACCCATCTCGGCCGCATGGGCCGTTAGAGCTGGATGGTGTTTGAACGAGTCGCGCCGCTTGCCCTCATCCGGCGCTACGCGCCACCTTCTCCCGCGCGCGGGAGAAGGGATTCCCGGCGCCAACGTTCCCCTCTCCCGCTCGCGGGAGAGGGTGGCGGCCGTAGGCCGCCGGGTGAGGGGAAGCCGGCTTGTTTTCGGTTGGACGGAATCATCGCGCCACCCATGGCCGCACGAGCAGGGCCAATGTCGAGCGACGCTGTGCGCCGAACCTTGGACAGGGATAGGTGCTCCACGCGGGGGAATGAGGTAACGGACCGTTCCCTCGCGCTCGGCCGATCCAAATTCGAGATGATGAACCCGATCCCATGCCGGCGACGTGACGGCGCGCGACGCTCGCCCGAGGGGGCCTCGCCGCGATGACCAGCGCTTTGCCCGTCGAGAAGGACGCGCCAGGCCTGATCCGCGCGCGCGTCGGCGTGACGGCGATCTTTTTCGCCAATGGGTTCGCGGTCGGCGCCTGGGCCGTCGCCATCCCTCTGGTCAAGGCGCTGTTCGGCCTGAACGACGCGATGCTCTCCCTCGTGCTGTTCGCCGCCGGCGCCGGCGCAATCACCGCCATGCCTGTCGCCGGCCTCCTGCCGCCGCGATTGGGCGGCACGGGGCCGACCTTGCGCGTGTCGGGACCGATTTTTGCGGCGCTTCTGGCCGCCTTGCCGCTCACGCACGCCCTTTCGACGGAGATCGCGCCGTTGGCGATCTGCGCATTCCTGTTCGGCGTGTTCAACATTCTCGTCGACGTGCCGATGAACGCCCATGCAAGCGTCGTCGAGCACGGCTGGGACCGCGCGATCATGTCGTCATTTCATGCGGCCTGGAGCGGCGGCGGCCTGGTCGGGGCGGCCTTTGGCGGCTTTCTCATCAGTCGCGGAGCGAGCGCATCCGTGCAGCTCGGCGTCGAGGCGATTGTGACGCTCGCGATTGCGCTCGTGGCCAGCTTTCAGATCGGGGCTGGCGATGCGCGTCGCGCAGCAACGGCGTTTGCGCTGCCCGAAGGAAAACTCGTTTCGCTGGGGGCGATCGCGTTTCTGGCGGTCTTTGCCGAGGCGGCCGTCAACGACTGGAGCGCGCTCTATCTCAGCGTCGATGTCGGCATGACGCCCGGGGCCGCGGCCGGGGGATTTTCGGGCTACGCGCTGATGATGTTTCTCGGCCGCGCGTTCGGCGACGGCGTCGTGCATCGCCTCGGCCGAACGCGGGTCGTCGCGCTGGGCGCGCTCGCCGTCTTCGCCGGAATTGGTCTGGCTGTCGGACTCGCCTCGCCGCCGGCCGTCATCGGCGGATTCTGCGTTGTCGGGCTCGGCCTCGCCAATATGGTGCCAGCCGTTTTCAGCGCGAGCGCCGCTGCGGCGGCCTCGCCCTCGCTTGGAATCGCCATGGCCGCAACTCTCGCCTACGCGTCCAATCTGATCGGCCCGCCGATCTTCGGCGCCGTCGCGTCGGTTTCCAGCCTGCGTGCGGCGTTCGCAATGCTCCTCCCGGCCGCCCTCGCGATCCTCGCTCTGGCGTACGGGCGGCGAGGGAGCAGTTCATCCGACGGCTGACCCTTGCGACCCGTCAGTCCATCACCGCGTGCGCCACGGCTTCGCGAGACGGAGCCGGCGCGGCCTTGGGCGAACGGATCAGCGCGAGCAGCGGGAAGGCGCAAAGCGAGACGAGGGTCATCAGCAAAAAGTCGTTCGAATAGGCCATCGCGGCGGCCTGCTGGGTGACCAGCTGTTCGAGCATCTCGAGGTTCGGCAGGCCCATACCCGATAGCAGGCCCGCGTTCGGCATGTGCAGCGCGTCGCTGAACGGCGTGACGTGCTCGACGAGCTGGCTGTGATACGTGCTGATCATGCTGGTCAGCTGCGCGATCACGATCGAGATGCCGACCGACGAGCCGAGGTTGCGGATCAACGTCCACAGCGCCGCGCCCTCCGTTCTCAGCTCCCCGGGCAGGCTGGCGAAGGCGATGGTGTTGAGCGGCACGAACACGAAGCCGAGGCCGAAGCCCTGCGCGACCGAGTTGATCGCGATCGTCTCGGCCGACACATCGAGCGACCAGCCGACCATCAGCCAGAGCGACGAGGTCGCCAGCACGAGGCCGACGAAGATGAGGATGCGCGGGTCGATCTTGCCGCTCAGGCGTCCGACCAGGAACATCGCAACGAAACGTGCCGATGCCGCGCGCGCCGAGCAGGTAGCCGCTCGACAGCACCGGATAGCCCAGCAGGTTCTGGATGAAGGGCGTCACCAGCGCCATCGTGGCGAGCAGGATGATGCCGATCAGGAACATAAAAACGAGCGCGATGGAGAAATTCCAGTCGCGGAAGATCCGCAGGCTGATGAACGGCCGCTTCGACGTCGTGCAGTCGGTGAGGAAGAAGTAGAAGCCGACGATCGCGAGAATCGCCTCGATGATGATCTCGTTCGAGTTCGAACCAGCCGAGCTCCTGTCCCGCGGTCGAGCATCATCTGCAGGGCGCCGATGCCGAGCGACAGGCTGAGGAAGCCGAACCAGGAGAAGGGCACGTCGCGGCGCGTCGGCGTCTCCGCCATGAAGATCGAGAGCCCGACGGTGGTCAGGATGCCGAACGGCAGATTGACGAAGAACACCCAGCGCCACGAATAGGAGTCGGTCAGCCAGCCGCCGAGCGTCGGGCCCATGATCGGCCCGAGCATGACGCCCATGCCCCAGATCGCCATCGCCGAGCCGCGTCGCGCCGGCGGAAAGATATCGAGCATCACCGCCTGGCTCAGCGGCACCAGCGCCGCGCCGAACACGCCCTGCAGCAGGCGGTAGGCGACCATCTGCTCGATCGACAGCGCGACGCCGCACAGCATCGAGGCGACGGTGAATCCGGCGGTGCAGACGATGAACAGCTTCTTGCGCCCGAAGCGCGTCGCCATCCAGCCGAGCGGCGAGGTCATGATCGCGGCGGCGACGATGTAGGAGGTCAGCACCCAGTTGACCTGGTCCTGCGTCGTCGACAACGAACCCTGCATGTAGGGCAGGGCGACGTTGGCGATGGTCGTGTCGAGCGCCTGCATGATCGTCGCCATCATGATGCAGACGGTCAGCATCCATCGCACCGTCGGCGCGATGGTCTCGTACAGCGGCTGGTTCATCGACGGCTCTTGCTGCGCAAGAGCGCCTCAGCATGAGGTCGGTCGGCGCTCATTGGGTCAGCGCAGCCTTGGCGGCGCCAAGGCGATGCGCCAGGTCCCGCCGCGAAATCGGCCAGGTCGGAGAGAACGCCCTTGAGCGTGCGCACGCGGCCGGTGTCGATCGAGAGATAGGCGCTCATGCCGGCGCGCACATTGCTCGTGTCCTCGTCCGGGCCGAAGCAGAAGCGCAAAGGCACCCGCTGGACGACCTTGACCCAGTTGCCGCTCGCGTTCTGCGGCGGCAGGATCGAGAACTGCGCGCCCGTGCCCGGCGCGATCGAGCAGATCGTCCCTTTCCAGACCCGGTCCGGGAACGCGTCGACCGTCACCGTCGCCGGCTGTCCCTGCGCGGACATAGGTCATGTCGGATTCCTTCGGATTGGCGTCGACCCAGAGGCCCTTGTCGGCCACGACCGCGAACACCGGCTGCCCGGCGGGCGCGACGCGGCCGAGTTCGATCTGCGCGACCTGGGTCGCCACTCCGTCGATCGGCGCGAGGACCTTGGTGTTGCGCAGGTTGCGCTCCGCCTCCTCGACGCCGGCCTTCGCCTGGATGTATTCGGGGAAGTCGTCGATCGACGCGTCGAGGCTGCCGCCGAGCTTGACCATGGTGGTTGCCTGCTGGTTGCGGACGAATTCGAGGATCTGCTTGGCCTGGATGAGGGCGGCCATCGAGGTGTCGCGGTCGACGTTCGTTCCGGAGCCGCGAGCAGCGAGTTCGTTCTTCCGGTCGAAGTCGGCCTGCCGGACCTTGACCGCATCCTGGCCCATCTTGATCTGGTCCTCGTTGCTCACATACGACGAGCGCGAGGTTGGCGAACGCGACCTTGGCCGCGTCGAGCCGGCCCTTGGCGAGCGCGAGCGCGATTTTGTAGGGCTCAGGGTCGATGTCGAACAGCGGATCGCCGGTCTTCACCTTCTGCCCTTCGATCACGTGGACCGCGACAATCGGCCCGGTCACCTGCGGGGTGATCAGCACCTTCTCGGCGCCGACGTAGGAATTGTCGGTCGTGACGTAGCGGCCGCCGTTCAGCCACCAGCCGAAGCCGAGCGCGAGCGCGATGAGCGGCACGACGACAAGCAGGACGAACCGCGTTCCGCCTGTCCGCTTGCGCTTGACGACCATCGGCGTCGGCGCGGGCGCGGCCGGCGGGGAGCCTGGGCGAGGCGGCGCCGGCTGCGGCGCGGGAGCCGGCGCTGGCGCTCGCCGGCGTGAACTGCACCGTCTGGGCGGAGACGGAGCGGAGGAGGGCGTGTCCTGCGCAGGCTCGCGCGCGGCGGCGGACTTGCTCGGCGTCACTTTGCGCAGGCTCCCGGATGCAATTCGCTCTTGAGATTGGCCTTGATGGCGACGAGCCCATCCAGGATCGTGCGGATCGCAGTCTTCGTCGAGGCCGGAGAGCGCCGGCCCATCACGTCCTCGGCCAGGGCGCCGAGGGCGCTGAGCGCCGGCGCCGCCTTCTCCGTCAGATAGAGCCGATGCGCCCGCCGGTCGGCCGGATCGTCGCGCCGCTCGACGAGGCCGGCGCGAGTCGAGCTTGTCGATCAGGCGCGCCAAGGGTGATCGGCGCGATGTCGAGCGCCTCGGCGAGCTCGTTCTGCTTGGCGCCCTCGCAGCGCTGGAGCCGCGACAGCACCGCCCATTGGGCGCGGGTCGTGTTGAGTTCGCGCGCCCGCTGGTCGGAATAGGTGCGCAGGAGCCGGGCCACGTCGTGCAGGGCGAAGGCGAGCTCGCGGCCGGGGCGTGAAGACGCGATTATAAGCAAGTGACATCATAAGCAAGCTTATAATATGCTCGACTGAGCCGAAATGCAATGAGCATCGGCGGCCTGATGGCGGCTGAGTACCCAATGATTTTCAGCTGAGCCTATCTGCTGTCGTAATCTGTCCTTACGTGCATGCGTCCGTCAACTGCCGCGGTAGGTCGAATAGCTCCACGGCGAGACGATCAGCGGCACGTGGTAATGCGCGGCCGGGGTCGGCGACGGCGAAGCGGATCGGCACGACGTCGAGAAAAGGCGGGTCGGCGAGCTTCGTCCCCCTGGCCGCGGAAATAGTCGCCCGCATGGAAAACGAGCTCGAACCGGCCGACGCGCGCTTCGCCGCGGCCGATCAGCGGCTCGTCGGTCCGACCGTCCGCGTTGGTCGTCGGTCGCGGTCACGGCGACTGCGGCCGCCGTCTGCGTCGAACTCGTAAAGCTCGATCCGCACGCCCTTGCGGGGCCGCCGCGGGTGACGTCGAGGACATGGGTGGTCAGTCCGGCCAAGGCGCACACTCCCAGAACAATCAGTCCGCAAGCTTAGCGCGCCGACGCCGCGGCGGCCACGCCTCCTTCGGAGTTAGCCCGCGGTGCGCGGAATCTTCCTTATTCGCGCGCTCATGCGGCAGGTGCGGTCGGCGCGCCCGATCCATGCGGAATTCACATGGCAGCAGCGCCACGCGCATCGATTGCCAATTTCATGCGCGCGTGAGAAGACACTGCGACAATTGCGCGCAATCGACTTTCGTCTAGACGCGAGGGAGGCCGGCCCGATGGACGACAGAGTGAAGTCGCACGACGACGAGACCGACGAGTGGCTCGACGCGCTCGAACTCGCTGGAGGCTTTCGAGGGGATCGGCCGGGTCGACGAGATCCTCAATTCCGTCGTCGTCTCGGCGCGGCGCAAGGGCGCGCGGCTGCCGTTCGCCGCCAACACCGCCTACGTCAACACGATCCCGCCCGAAGCCCAGCCGCGCCACCCGGGCGATCGCAAGACCGAGATGCGGATCCGCCGCTTCGTGCGCTGGAACGCCGCTGCGATCGTGGTCAAAGCGAACAAGGAATCGTCCGAGCTCGGCGGCCATATCGCGAGCTTCCAGTCGGCCGCGACGCTTTACGACACCGGCTTCATGCATTTCTGGCATGCCGCGAACGAGTCGCATGGCGGCGACCTTATCTATTTCCAGGGCCACAGCTCGCCGGGCATCTACGCGCGCGCCTTTCTCGAGGGGCGGCTGACCGAAGATCAGCTCCTCCACTTCCGCCAGGAGGTCGGCGGCAAGGGGCTGTCATCCTATCCGCACCCCTGGCTGATGCCGGACTTCTGGCAATTCCCGACCGTATCGATGGGTCTCGGGCCGCTGATGGCGATCTACCAGGCGCGCTTCCTGCGCTATCTGCAGGGCCGCGGCCTCGCCGACACCGAGCGGCGCAAGGTCTGGGTGTTCTGCGGCGACGGCGAGATGGACGAGCCGGAATCGCTCGGCGCGATCTCGCTCGCCGGGCGCGAGAAGCTCGACAACCTCATCTTCGTCATCAACTGCAACCTGCAGCGGCTCGATGGTCCTGTGCGCGGCAACGGCAAGATCGTGCAGGAGCTCGAGGCGGACTTCCGCGGCGCCGGCTGGAACGTCATCAAATGCCTCTGGGGCTCCGGCTGGGACGAGTTGCTCGCCAGGGACAAAGACGGGAAGCTGCGCCAGCTGATGGATGAATGCGTCGACGGCGAGTACCAGGACTTCAAGTCGAAGGACGGCGCCTATATCCGCAAACACTTCTTCGGCCGCTACCCCGAGACCGCGGCGATGGTCGAGGACTGGACCGACGCCCAGATCTGGGCGCTGACCCGAGGCGGTCACGACCCGATCAAGGTCTACGCGGCCTATAAGGCGGCGGTCGATCAAAAGGGCCAGCCGACCGTCATTCTCGCCAAGACCGTCAAGGGCTACGGCATGGGCTCGGCCGGCGAGGGCCAGATGATCGCCCATCAGGCCAAGAAGCTCGGCGAAGAGGCGCTGAAAAGCTTCCGCGACCGGTTCCAGATCCCGGTTAGCGACGAAGATCTGCACAAGGTGCCGTTTCTGCGCTTCGACGAGGACAGCGCCGAGATGAAATATCTGCGCGAGCGGCGCGCGGCGCTCGGCGGCTATCTGCCCTCGCGCCGCCGGACCACCGAGCCGCTGCCGGTTCCTCCCCTCTCGGCTTTCGACGCGCTTCTCAAGGCGACCGCCGAGGGGCGCGAAATCTCGACCACCATGGCCTTCGTCCGCATCCTGACCGTGCTCCTGCGCGACAAGGACATCGGCCCGCGCGTCGTGCCGATCGTCCCGGACGAAAGCCGCACCTTCGGCATGGAGGGGCTCTTCCGCCAAGTCGGCATCTTCAGCCAGGTCGGCCAGCTCTACCGGCCGCAGGACGCCGACCAGCTGATGTATTACCGCGAGGACACCGAAGGGCCAGATCCTGCAGGAGGGCATCAACGAGCCGGGCGCGATGGCCTCGTTCATCGCCGCGGGCACGTCCTACTCGACGTCGAACGTGCCGATGATCCCGTTCTATATCTATTATTCGATGTTCGGCTTCCAGCGCGTCGGCGACCTCGCCTGGGCGGCGGGCGACATGCGCACCCGCGGCTTCCTGATCGGAGGCACCTCCGGCCGCACCACTCTGAACGGCGAGGGTCTGCAGCACGAGGACGGGCACAGCCATGTGCTGGCCTCCACCATCCCGAATTGCGTCGCTTACGACCCGACCTACGCTTACGAGCTTGCCGTCATCGTGCACGCGGGCCTGAGACGCATGCTGGTCGAGAACGAGGACGTCTACTATTACATCACGACGCTGAACGAGAATTACCCCCATCCGGCGATGCCGGAAGGCGTCGAGGACGGGATTCTCCACGGCGCCTACAAGCTGCGCGACGTGGCCGCGAAAACGTCGGGCAGCGATTCCGGCCTCAGCGTGCGGCTCCTCGGCGCAGGCTCGATCCTGCGCGAGGTCGAGGCGGCGGCCGAGATGCTGGCCGAGGAGCACGGCGTCTCGAGCGAGGTGTGGAGCGTCACCAGCTTCACCGAGCTCAGGCGCGAAGGCCTCGACGCCGAACGCTGGTCGATGCTGCATCCCGAGGAGGAGCCGCGCGTCCCCTTCATCACCGCGGCGCTTTCCGGCGGCAAGGGGCCGGTGATCGCCTCGACGGACTATATGAAGGCCGTCGCCGACGGCGTCAGGCCTTATGTGCCGGCCCGTTACAAGGTTCTCGGCACGGACGGCTTCGGCCGCTCAGACTACCGGAGGCGGTTGCGCTCGTTCTTCGAGGTCGACCGCTATCACGTGACCGTGGCGAGCCTGAAGGCGCTGGCCGACGATCAGCTTCTGCCGACCAAGCGCGTCGCGGAGGCGATCAGCAAGTACGGCATCGACCCGGACGGGCCGAACCCGGCGCGCAGCTGATCCCTGCGTTCTGTTCACCTCGCGAGCGAAGGAGGGCGCCTCGGTGGCGAAAATTGATGTCAATGTGCCGGATATCGGCGACTTCAAGGACGTTCCGGTCATCGAAGTGCTGGTGAAGCCGGGCGACATGGTCAAGGTCGACCAGTCGCTGATCACCCTCGAATCCGACAAGGCGACCATGGACGTGCCCTCGCCGGTCGCCGGCAAGGTGGCCGACGTGGTGGCCAAGGTCGGCGACAAGATGTCGATGGGCGCCCTGATCGCCCGGGTCGATGCGGACGCCGGCGACGGCGCCGCGGCCGCTCCGGCAAAGGCTGAGGCCGCCGCGCCTCCGGCCCAGCCGGCGCCGGCGCCCGCAGCCGCCGGCGCGCTCGCCGCCGCCCGCGCCGGGGCCGGGCCCGGCGAAGCCGGATTTCTCCGGCGTCTTCGCCGGGCCCGCCGTGCGCCGCCTGGCCCGCGATCTCGATTTCGACCTCACCAGGATCAAGGGCACCGGCGAGCACGGCCGCATCACCCGCGAAGACGTGAAGGCGGCGCTGGCCGGCGCCGCCGCGCCGGGCGCGGCCGGCGGAGCGGCGCTGCCGGCCGTTCCCGCGGTCGACTTCGCCAAGTTCGGGCCGATCGAGACCGTGCCGCTCTCGCGCATCAAGCGCATCTCAGGGCCGCGCCTGCACGCCTCCTGGGTCAACGTGCCCCACGTCACCCATGTCGGACGAGGCCGACATCACCGACCTCGAGGCCTTCCGCAAAACGCTTGACGAAGAGGCGAAGAAAGACAAGTCGAAGCCCTATCGGGTGTCGCTGCTGCCGCTCCTGATGCGGGCGACGGTCGCGACGCTCAAGGCCTTCCCGAACTTCAACTCCGCCTTGAACCCGGCCGGCGACGCTCTGATCTTGCGGAAATATTGGCACATCGGCGTCGCTGTCGACACGCCCGAGGGGCTGGTCGTCGCGGTGGTCAAGGACGTCGACCGGAAGGGCGTGATCGAGCTTGCCCGCGAGCTCGGCGAGCTTTCCGAGAAGGCCCGCGCCGGCAAGCTCGCGCCAGCCGAAATGCAGGGCGCGACCTTCACCATTTCCTCGCTCGGCGGCATCGGCGGCGCATCCTTCACCCCGATCGTCAATGCGCCTGAGGTGGCGATTCTCGGCGTCGTGCGGTCGAAGATGGCCCCGGTATGGGATGGCGAGACCTTCCGGCCGCGCCTCATGCTGCCGCTCTGCCTTTCCTACGATCACCGCGTCATCGACGGCGCGGCCGCGGCGCGCTTCATGCGCCGCCTGGCCGGAGTCGTCGAGGACATGCGGCGCGTCATCCTCTGAAACAGTCGGAGCTCGGTCCATGGCGCAAGACATCCGCCTTCCCGACATCGGCGACTTCAAGGACGTCCCGATCATCGAGATCCTGGTTTCGCCCGGACAGTCGGTCCGCAAAGAGGCGACGCTGCTCACCCTCGAAAGCGACAAGGCGACGCTCGACGTCCCGGCGCCGGAGGACGGCGTCATCGGCGAGATCCACGTCAAGGTCGGCGACAAGGTGAGCCAGGGCAGCCTGCTCGCGACCTACGCGAGCGTCGAAGGACAGCCCGCCGCAGCGCCGCTCCGCGCACGCCGCTCCGCCGCGCCGCCGGCAGCTGCGCCGCAGGATGCGGCCGCTCCGGCCGATTTCGAGACCGATCTGCTCGTTCTCGGCGCCGGCCCCGGCGGCTATACCGCGGCGTTCCGCGCCGCCGACCTCGGGCAAAAGGTGGTGCTGGTCGACCGCCGGCCAGAACTCGGCGGCGTCTGCCTCAACGTCGGCTGCATTCCCTCGAAGGCGCTCCTCCACGTCGCCAAGACCATCGACGAGGCGGCCGGCATGGCGGCGCACGGCGTCAGCTTCGGCGCGCCGTCCATCGAACTCGCGGCGGTCCGCAAATGGAAGGACGGCGTCGTCAAGCGCCTGACGACCGGCCTGACGGGCCTCGCCCGCCAGCGCAAGGTGACGGTCGTTCGCGGCCAGGGCGTGTTCACCTCCGCCAACACCGTGCGGGTCGAGACCGCCGAGGGGACGCGCGTCGTGCGCTTCGCCAAGGCGATCATCGCGGCCGGGTCCGAGCCAATCGCGCCTGGCTTCATCCCCAAGGATTCCCGCATCTGGGACTCGACCGACGGCGCTCGAGTTGCGCTTCGTCCCGAAGCGCATGCTGGTCCTCGGCGGCGGGATCATCGGCCTCGAAATGGCGACCGTCTATCATTCGCTCGGCGCCGGCGTCACCGTCATCGAAATGATGGACCAGCTGATGCCCGGCGCCGATCCCGACATCGTCGCGCCTTTGGCCAAGCGGATCGGCAGGCTCTACGACAAGATCCTGCTCAAGACCAAGGTGACGGCGGTCCAGGCGGAGCCGGACGCGCTCGTCGTCACCTACGAGGGCGAAGGCGGCTCGAAGACGGAACCGTTCGACGCCATCCTCGTCTCGGTTGGCCGCCGCCCGAACGGCAAGGCGATCGGCGCCGAGGCGGCGGGCGTCGCCGTCGACGAGCGCGGCTTCATCGCGGTCGACCGGGAGATGCGGACCAACGTCCACCACATCTTCGCCATCGGCGACATCGTCGGGCAGCCGATGCTGGCGCATAAAGGTTCGCACGAGGGCAAAGTCGCAGCCGAGGTGGCGAGCGGCCATAAGAGCGCCTTCGACGCGCGCGCCATCCCCTCGGTCGCCTACACCGATCCGGAAGTCGCCTGGACCGGCGTCACCGAGACGGAAGCCAAGGAAAAAGGCCTCAAGTTCGGCAAGGCCGTGTTCCCCTGGGCGGCGAGCGGGCGGTCGCTGTCGCTCGGCCGCGACGAGGGTTTGACCAAGACGCTGTGGGACGAGGCGACGCAGCGCCTGATCGGCTGCGGCATCGTCGGGCCGAACGCCGGCGACCTCATCGCCGAGGCGACGCTGGCGATCGAGATGGGCTGCGAGGCCGAAGACATCGGCCTCACCATCCATCCGCATCCGACGCTGTCGGAGACCTTCGCCATGTCGGCGGAAGCTTTTGCCGGCACGCTGACCGACCTCTACATGCCGAAGAAGAAGTAGCCGCCTCGTCCGGCGGCCGAATTCGCTGGTAACAGGGAAAAGAACAGCGAATTCATCGTCTCCGGGCTGAATCGGCAAGTCGTCACGCCGAAAAGATAAGGGATTCCAAGCGCCAACGCGAAAATTCGCTACGCGAAGGAACAGAGGAATTTTTCGCCGAGAACAGAGGAATAATTCTCCCGTTTTGACGAGGAACAGGGAATTGGGCAGGCGGTGCAAGCGGGGAGCAGGCTCAAGCCGCCGAGCGGAAAGGCCACGCCTGACAGACCTTTCCGGCCGAATCATAAAACGCGTTGCGGCGCGTCGCACGCGGGGCGTCGAGTTCGGCCAGTTTTTCGTCCGCTGTCTGGAAAATAAGACGGAGTTTGATCCATGATGGTCGTGGTGTTTCGCGCCCGCAGGACGTCCGCAGGCGACGGCGAGGACTATGACCGGCAGCTCGAGCGTATGAGCGAGCTGGCGCGCAAGATGCCCGGCTACATCTCGCACAAGCCGTTTGTCGCCGAGGACGGCGAGCGCCTGACCCTCATCGAATGGGAGTCGGCGGAATCACTGCGCGCCTGGGCGACGCATCCCGAGCATGTCCTCGTCAAGGAGATCGGACGACAGAAGTTTTATGAGGACGACCGCCTTCAGGTCGGCGAGGTTTTGCGCGAGTCGAGGTTCAGGCGGCGCGCCGAGGCGGGTCCGGGGACGGGCGGAGCCTCCTGAACGGTCGGCAAGATCAGCGCGCCCGGCGCGCCCGAAGCAGGCATCGATCAGCGCGCCGTCAAAACATCTTGACGGGCGGATTTGGATCATTCGAAGGGGCCAGCCGTAACGGCCGCAATGCGCAAATAGCGGCCATTGGCCGACGGCGAGGCGAATGCATCAATCGACCCTTTGCGATCAGTCGCCACGACACGGGCCACCGAGGTCGGGTCCTCTGAGCGCCTTGCTATAGTCAGTCGCCGCCAATGCCGCCGACCACGAGCTGAGGCGAATCGGCGCGCCGCAAAGCAGTCCAGTCTGGCGCGCCGCCTGTGAGACACGCCACGTATGCGGCGGCGCCCCTGCCATCCGGTTGAAAGCGTGGGTGAACCCACTTGTATCGGCGTAACCAAGAGCGGCACCGATTTCGGTAACGCCCATGCGGGTAGCGAGGAGCAATTGCCCTGCGACCTCGAAGCGCACCTCGTTCAACAGCTTGCGGAACGTTGTGCCCTCCGCGTGCAGGCGGCGATTCAGCGCCCGCGGATGCATTGTCAGACGGTGCGCCACAATATCCAATGAGAAGTCGTTGAAAAGGACGCGCGGGCGAAGAATCTGAACCACTTGATCGGCGACGCTGGGCAGAGCAACCGCCCGGTATTTTGCGACCGCTTCTTCCAGAATCTCGCGCCTACGGGAATCGGCGCCGGACACAGGACGTTCGAGCTGGTCGGCGCGGTAGACGAGGACCGACTGCTCGGCGTCGAACCTGACGGGCGCCTGAAAGAGACGGTGATACGGACGGACATCGGATGGCGGTTTGCGCGCCAGCAGCACTTCTTCCGGCAACGCTCCGCACAATTCCCGGATTCCATTGAACGCGAACGCCATCGTTCCATCGCAGAAATGGTCGAGGCCCTCGATTCCCCGTTGGTGGATCCCGTAGCCGATCAAGGCTAAGCCGTCGCCCACCGCCAGGTACCACACGCCACCCCGGTCATAACGGTACTGGTTGTCGACGAGATCCTGTAGCGCTCGGCCCAAGGTCGGCGCGTTCCTCATCAAACGCCCGACGAGGCCCAAGCTCCTTGTGTCCGAGCGTTGTCCAAGGAGGAGGCCAAAATGCGCGCATCCCGTTCGCACCCCGCCCGCCTGGAGCAATTTGCCCGCCGCAGTGAAGGGGATCGCATTCTCGGGATTGCGGAACACGCCAGGGTCAAGCCCGACGCGGGCCGCAACGTCGGCGGGATCGACGCCGAACTCCCGGAGGAGCACAGGCGTCTCCGCGAAAGGCCCAACCCGCTGTTGTCCCTCAGGCACGTCCTGCCAAATCTTCCGGCGGCCGTGCGCCGCCAACACAGAGCGAGACGACGCGGCGCCATCAAGAAGCAATACTGATTTTGTACGGCTGTCGCAAAATCGCAAGCGGCGGAAAAGCCGCTGTGTTCAAATTCTCGCTGGCGCGGATGCGGCTTGAAGTGAGGTGTTCGCGCGTTTTCGGGAGTGCGAGACATGGACGAGCAAATGCCGGTTGATCGCAGCGAAACGACCAAGGATTCTGGCCGCGGAAACGCTTCGCCGGCCAGTGGCGCATCTGCCGACGTCGCGGTGAAGTCGCCCACGCGACGGCGCGTGCTGCAAGCGGGAGCCGGGCTTGTTGCTGCAGCCGCGGGCGCATCACACGGTCTCGCGGCGCCGGCGGTTGTGGCCCAATCGATCATCGTCCCGCGGACGCCAAACATCGTCGTGATCATGACGGACCAGGAGCGCCACCATATGCATTGGCCGCCGGGCTGGGCGGAACAGAACCTTCCGTCCCTGCAGCGGCTAAAGCGCAACGGCCTCTATTTCCTTCGCGCCTATACTGCCGCCTGCGAATGCTCGCCCTCGCGGGGGGTGATGCAGACAGGGCGCTTCGCGCCGATCAATCGCGTTCCTTCGACCGCGGTCTTATGGCCAGGATTGGTGCACCAGGATCATCAGCCGACGATTGCCTCCCTTCTCAAGGCGCACGCCGGTTACGACGTGGTCTGGAAAGGCAAGTGGCACTTGAGCTACGCCTCGAACGCCGCCCCGGGCAACGGCGGCGAAGATTGGGGGCCGGCCGACATCAAGGTCATGGAGGCGAATTGGGGGTGGTCCGGCTGGAACCCGCCGGATGCAGGCACCGCCATTCAGCAGGCGCAGGGAACTCCGTTCGGCCTCTTCAATGGGAATAACACGGCCGGCGGCGGCAACCCGAACAACGACGGTCGATATGTATCCGGGGACATCAATGCGACGCCCGGCCAGATACCCGGGGTGGGCGGCGAAAGCGTCGTCGAGTTCCTGCAAGGCCGCAAAGGATCGTCCAATCCATTCTGCCTGTTCGTGTCGCTGGTCAATCCGCATGACATCGGAGCCTACCCGGGCAACCTGATCACGCCGCCCGCCTGGCAACAGGTCGGCTACAAGCTAGAGGACTTCGCCCATCTCGGCATCAAGCTTCCGCCGAACTATGCCGATGACCTCTCGACCAAGCCGAGCATCCAAAAGCTGGCGCGCGACAATTACGACAAATTCGCTCCGCTGGACGGGTCGGAGGCGCAGGAGGAGTACATCAACTTCTATGCCTATCTGCATAAGGTCGTCGACAAGCACATCACAACCGTCCTCGACACGCTCGAGGAAACCGGGCTCATGGACAATACGATCATCCTGCGCTTTGCCGATCATGGCGAGGGCGGATTGTCGCACGGGTTTCGCGAGAAGGCCTATACGGCCTACGAGGAAATGATCCACGTCCCGCTGATCGTGCACAATCGGCGGCTCTATCCGGAGCCGCTCGAGACCATGGCGTTCTATGATCACCGCGATCTCCTGCCGACGATCCTCGATCTTGCGAGCGTTTGCGATGCGGAGTCCTACGGCATCGGCAAGAGCATCGTTCCGGTCATGCAGGATCCGTCAAAGACGGTGCAGGACCACACGCTGTTCTCATACGATGACGTGTTCTTTGTTCCGCCGACGGCTCCAAACAGTCATATCCGGGCGATGCGCGAAGGCGACTGGATGTACGCGGCTTATTTCAGCCTGGATGGCGGCGGGGGCAAACCCCCGGATTCCGCCAAAGGGGGGAATGCCGGCGCCATGGCGAAGTCGATGCCCCCGGCGTATGTCGAATATGAGCTTTACAATATCCAGAGCGATCCTCTTCAGATGAATAACCTCCTCCACGGCGCGCCGACCGAGGATGTGAGGAAAGAATGGGCGCGCCTGCACGATAAGCTCACCAAGAGTTCTACGACGCCGGCAACCTGCCCGACGGCTTTCAGTGGCCGATCTGGCCGGCCGGGATATGATCATAACCAGCTTGTTGGATCGGGGTCAGGGGTTTGTCATGAACCCCTAACCCATTCGATCACTTTTCGCGTCGACCATCGCGGGGCGTTGCATGAGACCGCTTGGAGTCGCTCTCGTCGGCGCGACGGCTCTCATATCGGTGGTCCGCTGCGCTGGGGCCGCCGACCTGCCGGCGCAAGCGCCCACGCCAGCTTCGGCGCCGTCCTGCTTCGCCAGCCTCGCCGACTATCTCCTGGCGAGCGCTGAGGAATGCCGGCTGACCTACGCGGGCATCACGCTCTATGGAACGTTCGACGGCGGCTACGGCTATGAGACCCGTGGCGTGCCGGGCAATCCGAGCGCCGGCAAGGTCAATTACGGCATCCAGAAGAACAGCAACAACACCCATTGGCTCTGGTCGCCCAATGCGCTCGGCACCTCGGTGCTTGGCGTCAAAATGGAAGAAAATATCGGCGCCGGCTGGTCCTTGATTGGCGTCGTTGAGGTTGGCTTCGACCCCTATTCGGGCATGCTGATCAACGCTCCGCGGTCGCGGGCCGACAACAATGTCAACGCTCTCGCCAATCAGACCGCGAACTACGCCTCGAGCCCCGCAGGACAGTGGGACAACGCGCAGGGCTTCATCGGCGTCAGCAATCCGGTCTATGGCAGGCTCACCTTCGGCCGCACGAACTCGCTCGCTCTGGACGCGCTCACTTCATACGACCCGGTCGCATCAACCGCCTTCTCGCCGTTCGGTTTTACCGGTTCGTTCGCCGGGTTCGGCAACAGCCCGACGGTCCGTCCGAACACCGCCTTCACCTATCGGTTGAGCGCCCGGAATTTCCGGGTCGGCGTTCAGGCGCAGGTCGGCGGTTACGCGATTGGCAACGCCTCCAACGGCCAATATCAGGGACAGATCGGCGCGGACTTCGGCGACCTCTCGCTCGACGGCGTCGTCAACTGGACCAAGGACGCCGCCGCCCTGTCGAGCTATAGCGGCAGTCCGCCGAGCGGATATGACGTCAACAGCGTCCTCAAGGCGACGCTATCGAACAGCGCCGGCGTCGAACTGATGGCTCGATACACATGGGGCCGGTTCAGATTCTACGGAGGCTACATCTACGCCCGGCTCATGAACCCGAGCGACGATTACCCCAATGGCTTTCCGACCATCGCCGAAGGCATCTTCGTTCCCCCGGGCGCCGTGACCTCCAACGCCTACGCCGTCAACAGAATCTTCAATACGGTGTGGACCGGCGTGCGATATTCCGTATGGAGCAATCTCGATCTGGCGGCCGGCGTCTACTATCGCACTCAAAATGACTATCTGCCGCCGCCCAGCGTCTGCATCGGGACCGGCACGAGCATCAGCAGCAGCAAGTGCGCCGGCAGCGCAGGCGCCGTTTCGTTTCTCATTGACTACAAGCCGGTCAAGCGAGTCGACGTCTACGGCGGCGTGATGGTCTCGAATGTGTGGGGCGGCTTCGCGAACGGTCACCTCTACACGCAGAACGTCGACCCGACCGTCGGCCTGCGCGTCCGGTTCTGAAAACCATCGCGACAGTAGATGTGGTCGCAAGTCACAGGGGGCCTGGCGAGCGGTTGCCTCCACCACGAAAATTTCGGCCCCACTGCCACAGCCTGCGCGTACAATTCTAGATCGTCTCGTCCTTGAAAACGCGACAAGGGAAGGGTCCAAGCAATGAGTATCCCGGTCATCTCCATCATTATATTCGTGTTGATCTTAGGAAGTGGCTATGCCGGGCTGCACGTGCAAAAGAGGCTGGCGGCAGAGCACAAGACGGGGGAGTCGCGCGGCGTTGTCGGTCAGGTGGCGGGCCTGCTCACCCTTCTCCTGGCGCTGGTCCTGGGAACGCTGATCGGCGTCAGCTTTGCCTATTTCTCGACGCAGAAGACAGAATTGGAGGGCTTTTCCAGATTCTGCGGCTAGATCAGGCGCTCGCACAATATGGGCCCGAGACCAAGCCGGCGCGCGACAAACTCAAAGCGGCAATCGTCAAAGGTTATGAGGCGTTTTGGGGAGGCGGAGAGGCCGACCCCAATTTGCTGACCGTCGCTGGGCCGTTGGCCAACGCGCAGACCATGAGCGACTTTCTCGCGACGCTCAAACCAAAAACCGACGCGCAAAAGCAGGCTTTGGCGACCGCGAGCCAGTACGCCAGCATGGTCGAGCAATCGCGATTGCTGATGTCGCTGCAAGTCGCGAGTGCGCCGGTGTCCTGGGTGCTCATCGCAATCCTTGTGTTTTGGACAGTTGCGCTGTTCTTCGGCATCGGCCTCTTCGCCGAGAGCAACTCGCTGGTGCTTTCGGCGCTGGCGTTCGGGGCGCTGTCGATCGCCTTTGCAATCTTCCTCATCCTCGAACTCGGCCTCCCCTACACCGGCTTGATGCGGGTTTCGCCCGCTGCGCTAGAGCAGGCCATCGAGTTTCTCGACAAGTAGCGGCGTTGGCGATTGCCTCTGACAATTATCCGATCAGACACGCTCTATGGTCAAAAGTGTCGCTGCTAGCGCCCAACTGCAACTTCCAGCGTCGCGTTCGCAATGACCGGTCTACGTCGATTCCCGACACTCGATCGAAACGTTCGCAACGCGTCGACCCCGACAGGTTGGTTGCCGGCCGGGTGAACGGCAGGAATTGATCGATGATGGTCCTGGTGTTTCGCGCCCGCAGGACCTCCGCAGGCGACGGCGAGGACGATGACCGGCAGCTCAAGCGTATGAGCGAGCTGGCGCGCAAGATGCCCGGCTACATCTCGCACAAGCCGTTTGTCGCCGAGGACGGCGAGCGCCTGACCCTCATCGAATGGGAGTCCGCGGAATCACTGCGCGCCTGGGCGACGCATCCCGAGCATGTCCTCGTCAAGGAGATCGGACGACAGAAGTTTTATGAGGACGACCGCCTTCAGGTCGGCGAGGTTTTGCGCGAGTCGAGGTTCAGGCGGCGCGCCGAGGCGGGTCCGGGGACGGGCGGAGCCTCCTGAACGGTCGGCAAGATCAGCGCGCCCGGCGCGCCCGAAGCAGGCATCGATCAGCGCGCCGTCAAAACATCTTGACGGGCGGATAAGGATCATTCGAAGGGGCCAGCCGTGACGGCCGCAATGCAGAAGAAGCGGGTGTTCGCTGAGGGCTTGGCGAACGCATCATATCCGGCCCTTTGCTGCCTTCCCGGTCGGCTCCTGGACGGCAGGAGGGCGCCAGGACCGACCGCTCAAGGAACTAAAACAGATAGCCGAGCTTCCACCCTAATTCTTGAAAGTGTAAACGGGGAAATCCTTGATGATCGGAATGCCGAACTCGGCCGAAACCACAAAATGCTCGGTCGGCTTCCAGCCGACCATGAAGTTCAGCGGTAGAAAGAACCGGCCGGTCTGGTTCCACACTGGCGTCCCATAGTTCCATCGAATGTCCGGGCTCGGGTAGAGCGTGAAGAATAGGTTATGCGGCAGATTGATGTTGAGGGTCGGCGCAATGCGCAACTGCCGCAACATTCGGCCGTCGTCGTTGCCTTCGAAATCGATGCCATAGCGCACCTGCGGCGCGAAATAGCTGCCCGGACTGATCTCCGGAAGCATGGCGCGGACGACGAAGCCCGTGACTTGTTCCCAGGCGTCCGTCGCCACACCGTTGGTCGAGGTCGGCGCGATCAGTTGCCCGCCGAGCGCGACTGCCCAGCGTTGATCGAAGTCGTGCACGATCCACGCCTGAGTGAGGACATTGCCGAAGCCGGACACAGTCGCGCCGGTTGGATTATCGGGCGTCACCCCGTTCGTCCACACGACCGGAATTTCCGTTCGGAAGTTCAATTCCCACTGCGGCGCAAGTCTGAACGGCGCCTCGATCCGGGCGAACGGCGTGTTGGTTTCGACTCGTTTGGTCGTTCCCTCCTCGACGCCTGGACCGGGGGCTTCCGTATAGCGGTCAAGAAGCTCGATCTTGCCCAACGGCTGAGTTGGGTCGTCGCCGGTCCCGTTGGCGAGGTCGGGACGATCCGAGTTTGCAAGAACGGAGCTCGCCGCGCTCAGAGCGCCAGCAATAGAAGCGCTGCGCGCAAGAGCGAGAAGCCGTCGCTCTTGCGAGCAAAAAGCGCGCCCGAGCCTCAAAAGCGCTATCGCCACGAACCGCCGCTCACCTCATCGCCGCTAGATTCCTCCAGAAGGTCTCGAGACTCTTCGTGCCGCCAAACAGTGTGGTGAAATTGGTGGAATTGACCAGAACGATGTCTCCGGCCCTCTCTTCGTTCGGCGGCGCCCACAGGAGGCAGTTAAACTCTCTGGCCCCCGCCTCGGTGAAAGGATGCGGACGTTCGAGGTCGATCGGCTGCCGAGCGAGCACCCGAATGGAGTCCGCGCCTCCGGTCAGTTCGTAATGCGGCAAATGCGGGTGGAAGTTGAGGGTCGGGACGTTCTGCAAGAGGCCAAGGCCGTCGATGTCGTGGAAGGCCGTGAGCGGAGCAATTTCTTTTGTGCCTTTCACGAGCGCGGGGCGAAGGCCGTAGGTATTGTGCACGGGAACGCCAAGCCCCTTCATCAACGAGCGGGTATACTGCCCAAACCGCTGCTGGCGAGGCACCAGCGGGTCGCCGTGGTGCAGATATTCCACCTGGCGCTGCTTCATGTCGCCGGTGAAGCCGACGTCATGATGGGGCGCAAGCAGGAGACAGGCGCCGTCCCTCTTCAGCCATTCGCGGATCGCGGCGATCTCTTCCGGCGCCGCCTCCTGTTCGGAGACAATATGGTCGAGTCCGAACACCATCAGCGTGTCGGCGTCGGCGAGAATGCGTTCATCGATCGGCAGCTTGTATCCGGCCTGGTCGATGCGCTGGAAGACGGCGACCGGATGGCCGGTCGTTTCGCCGGCGATCTTCTGGAAGCTGAGGGTCGAGCGGTGAAACAGCTCGAGCGTTCCCGCGATGCCCTGGAGAAATTGCGCCGCGCTCCATTCCGGCGTCTCATAGGCCGGCCATGCGACGCGGCGCACCTCGGTCATCGTGGAAAACCGGTTGTCCATCTCCGCGAGGTCGCGCTGGGACTCCCACGGGTAGCTCCAGGTCCAGTAGATGCTCACGCGCCGCTTTCCGGGCGTGTATTTGCGCGGAATGTGATCCTGATTGTACGTCCGGGCGGAACCTTGCGCTGACATCCGATCTTCCCTTTTGTCGTGCTCAGCCGCTCAGGTCCGGCCCTCTGCATTCGGTGAGGCGAGATAGCCGAGCGCCCTGAGACCCGGGAGAAAGAAGTACGCGCCGCCTCGGACGGTGGTAAAGGCCGGCAAACCGACGATTTTCCTGCGAATGGGCCGCTTGGGAATCTTGTACTCGAGCGTGCCGTCGTGGGCGCCGATGATCGGGTCGCGCTCGTTGCCCAGCTCGTTGAAGTTCCGGTCGTTTATCCAGACGTTTTGCGCGAACTCGAACTGGCGGATCAGGCTCGCGCAGATGACGAACGCGGCGATGCCGCGCTCGACCCCGTCATCGGGCGCGCCTTCCGGCAGAGGAGGCCCGTACGGCGCCCCGCGCCGGATCATCCGGCGCCGGTTCATATTGTGGCCCATGTCGCGGGGATTTATCCGGCGAATGTGCGAGCCGAGCGGGACCGCGTATCCGTGCGGGTCCATCTCCTTATAGGCGAAGTCGTTGTTGCGCTGCATGTCGGCGCCGAGGGCCGGATCGTCTTTTTCCGGCGCAAGCACGAGCGGCGCGCCGCTGCGCCAGCGCCCCATCAGCTTGGCCGCGATCAGTTCCTGCTCCTCCGCAGTGTCGCCGTGTTGCCGTAGAAACTCGCGAAACTTCCCCACGTGCTCCTCGAGCCGCCGGTAGGCCATGTAGCTGCCGTTCCGCGCCAGAATTTCCGGCCTCGGATTGTCGGCTATGACCCCGTATTCGTCGGGATAGCCGAGGATGAACTCGCCTGGCTTCAAAGGCTCGCCGGTTCCGGGCGTCGGTTCGACGCCGTTTCCTTCGATGGCCGGCTCCGACAGTCTGTCGCGATAGCCGAAATGCTCATGCGCGTAGCCGAACGGCGGAATGGCCTGAAGGTCGAGCACGGAAAGGACCTCGACGCCGGGGCAGCCGGCGATGAGCTTCCCGTGTTCCAGGACGCACCGGTCGTGCTCCGCCTTGTCGCGCGCAAAGAGAATGACGATCGCATGCAAATCGGGGCTCGCGAGACCGCCGACCCAATGTTCGGGAGCGTTGACGCCGGTGTCGCCAAGCGTCTCGGCCCGGGCCGCCATGCCCTGCTTGAACTCCTCTGGGAAAGATCCGAGCGAAGCCTCGTCCAGTCCCAGCGCGCGAAGACCGTTCCAGGTGAAAGCCGCCGTCACCCACCGCTTGTCCTTGTCGGCGCTCGCGCGCATCGACGCCGCCGAGTGAATCGTCTCCTTGATCGCCGAGACCCAGGCTCGGCCGCCGGCTGCCATCGCGAAACGACAGAAATTCGTACCGGGCGGCGAGCGCCGGGGCGCGGGTCAGCAGCAGGTGCTGGATGTCGTCGAATTCGAGCATCGCGACGTTCCCCGTTTACTGACCCGGTTTGATAGTCGGCTCCGCGCCGCGCAGACCTCCGATCCGACTATCCTGTCCGTGGAATCGACGACTGTCCGTAGGAATCATTGCATCTGGTCGAGCATGGTCGAGAACGCGGCCTTCAGCCTGAGGGCTTTCTTGATTTCGGTGGCGCTCACATACGGATATTCGGCATATTCGAGGAAACTCGGGCATTGATGATCGCGGACAAACTTGACGAACGCGGCAGAGTTCGTCTGCCAGTCCATCGGAAAACCCTCGAGATTCTCGAACACCGTCCGCAGGCCGGTGATGCCGAATAAGGTCACCGCGTCTTCGGTATATTTGTCGAAGTCGGTGTCGAAAATGCCCTGATACATGAAGTAGGTGTCCCCTTTGATGGGAAACAGCACCCAGCGCAGATAATGCAGCTGCAAGACGGCCAGGGCGTCCGGCTGGGCAGCTATCGTTTCCTCGATGGATTTGGCGTATTTGTAGAAAACTTCCTCGCGGCCTGGGATTATTTTTGCGAGGATCGAGAAGCCGTAGCAGGCCGGGGTCTTCGGAAAGATGGGGCCGTACCGGCCCTGCTCGACCTTGTCCTCGAAGTACCCTCCCTTGGGGATCGCCATCGCGGCCGGCTTCGACCAGTCCTGTGTTTTGGATTCATTCGACATTTCGGTTGGTCCTTCCTTGATCTGTTTCCTCAGGGGATGATCCTATTCTTGTGGGCTGGCCCTAACCCGGCGGCGCCCGAGCAGCGGGTAAAAACAGGCGCGCGAGGCGATTGAAGGGTCCCCGCAACAATCAGTATGGGACAAGCGCCAGCAAAGTCGCCGTAAACAGCAGCTCCAGCGGATAGACAAACCTGACCGTCGTGAGCTGATAGACGCAGTCGAGCGCGATCGCCAACAGGAACGGCGTCATTGCTCCCCGCCAGCCCTCGTGGAGCAACTGCAGACGCCTCTCCGGGCGGGTCAGCATCGCCCACAGATAGCCCTGCCGTCCCTCCCTCGCATCCTGAATGCCAGCCCGCAGCGCCAACAAACTCGCCATCGTCGGCTGGACGAAGAACCGCAGACTCAGGGACCCACTTGGCCGCGCGAGAAAATTACCCCAACCGCGGTCGATCATTTCGAACAGAACGCTCATAACACCAGTCAGCGGTATGACGAACGATGCTGTGCTCAATTGAAGGATTAGTCAACCTCATAGGATAGCCGATGAAATCGACCGCCGTATTCCCATTGTAATATGAATATATAAATTGGCTATTCTTATTATCTGACCACAACCATCGTGAGAATAATGGGGGCGCGCCGGCGGGCGAGGTCCGGCCGCAACCGTTCGAACCGGTCGGGGCAGGCGCTGAGGCGCCGTCTGAGGCTAGCCGCCTCGGCTCAGGACCCTCATCCCTGTGCCTTTTCCCGAACGGGAGAAGGGGAGGCGCGCCTTCCGCCGGGCGTCTATCGACTTCACGTCCTTGCCACCACGAAGGAAGGTGCATCCCGCCGTGCTCAGCTTGAGTCGAACGGACTTGTCGGATTCCTTCAAGCTCGGCCCGGGCGCGCACGAGGGATTACGGTGACGGTGCAGGCGGTGGAAGTCTGCTGCAGCCAAGGCGCAGCGTGCCGCGCTGGCCCCGAGCCGTGCGCCGTCGGCCGCGAGGCCCGCGGCGAAGCGTCGGCGGGGGAACCCATAGGCCACCCATCGAGGCGCGAAAAAATCAATCGGGGCGCCGACGCCGTTATTATGAGCGGAAGGCGAAATGGGGGTTGCGTTTTCAACGCGAGCGAAGCGCGGCCGCCATCGTGAGCGAAGCCCGGCGATCCAGCGGTTCGGCTTCCACGCTCGCCATGCCTTGGAAGCGAGGATCGGCGGGATTCTGGCCCGCCGAGGCGGCGACGGAAAGTGTGGATCGGTTCGCTCGCGCCCGCAATGACGACGACAAAGCTCAGTTCGCAACGATCAGCGGCAGCTTGGGAAAATACGTGCGATAGCGCGTCACGTCCCGTGTCATCAATAGATATCCAGCCACGGCTGCGTGCGCGCCGATGAAAAAATCCGGAAGCGGCGAACGTCTTGTTCCGCCCCGCCGTCGATAGGCAAGGTACGACTTGCCCGCCATAAAGGCTGCTTCGTAGGGAATCGCCTCACGGTCGAACATGGCTTTTGGAAGCGCGGCGTCGAGATCCTCGATCCGCGAAAACCGTATCGAGACCTCGGCAAATATGACCGGATTGATCACGAGGCGATAGCGGTCGGCGGCCCGCTCGATGGCTGCCGCCGATCCGGCGAGCCAACGCGCGTCTTCGGTCATGACGTCGAGAAGGACGTTGGCGTCAATCAGTACGGAACTCATTCAGTCGTCGCGGGTCAGCGCCATGATCTCGTCGGTGCTCATCGCGATATCGCCGCGGCCCCTGAGATGAGCCACGAGACGAGCGCCGCGGCCCTCCCGTTTGCCGGCCTTGGCGCGAACGATGCGCACCGCTGCGCCGTCGAACTCGAACTCCACTTCGGTCTGCGGCAGGAAGCCCGCCCGCTCGCGGATTTCGGCCGGAATTGTCACCTGACCCTTGGATGTGATACGCATCGGCCCTTCTCCTTACTATTACGTGTAAGAGTAAGGATCACGGCGCCGACTTGCAAGCCGGGAACACAACGGAATTGGGAAATGATGCGCGGCCGGGCGAACGCGGCCGAAGTCGCGGCTTGAGTGGCTCCAAGCGGAAAGGGCTGGGTCCTCCCTTCGGCGGAGGCCTCTGCTGCAGGACAAGCGTCCGCGCTGATCAACCGTTCGGGTCCGCGTGACCCGTTCGGGTCAGCGCGACGAAGGGCGTCTCAAATCGGGGTGGCGGGGCGGGGCTCTCTCACGACGTTTGATCGACTATCCTTCCGCCGACGACCGCGACGACCTGTCCTTGCTTCAGCGACTCCCACGCCTCGTCGCTCAAGGGCACGCTGGCGAAAAGGACGATGGCTTGCGGGCCGGGTTCGGCATCGAGCATGACCCCGGCGCCCGCCAAGGCGTCCTTGTCGATCTCGCAAGCCCGTTCCAGGACATGCAGACCGGGCGGGGCGATTGCGCCGCCCGGCTGCTTTCGGCGATCGCCGTGAGCGAACAGCGCCTCGCCGTCGCTGTAAAGGAAATTCGCCGGGCCAAGCTGTCGCAGTTCCGCGGCGAAGCGTTTCACGACCGCCAGCCTTTCGGCGACCGCGGGAGGCTCATGTCGCCACAAGGGCCACAGTCGATCGAGCAGCAGGCAGAACGCGACTTCCGAATCCGTCTCGCCGACCGGCCGAAAACGTCGGTCGGGAGCGTCGAACGCCTGGTCGATGTCGGAGAGCATTCCATTATGGACGAAAACGTGCATCCGCCCGCCCAGCTCTCTGACGAAGGGCTGCGTATTCGCAAGCGAGACGCCGCCACGCGTCGCGTGCCGGATGTGCGCGATGACGAGCCGGCTGTGCGGCCGGCCGGCCTGGAGAGCGTGCTCCAGCCAGAGGCTGCCCCCAGCCGGCTCCGGCTCCCGCATGACCCGGACATCGCGGCCGTCGTAGCAGGCGACGCCCCACCCGTCGGCGAGCGAACCGCCCGGCGTCCCGCGGTCGGCAAGACGGCCAAGGGACAGCGAAACACGGGTCGGCGACCGGCTCGAAATTGCGAACAGCTCGCACATCGCCGCGGAACATCCCACGGCGAAGACCAGCGCTCAAGGGCCGCATCCGTCTGCGGGCGCAGCCCGCCCAAGAACGCGCCTGGACGGACGGCCGCGCATCCAAGGCCTTCGCCGAGGACGGCGAGCGCGCCATCGAATGGGAGTCGGCGGAATTTTTGCGCGCCTGGGCGATGCACCCCGAGCCCATCGTCGACAGTCATGCGGCGCGCCGAGGCGGACCCGGGGACGGGCGGAGCCTCCTGAACGGCCGGCAAGACTTGGCTTCTGCGCGCCTCGATGCCGTCCGCCGGCGAACCACGTCGGCGGCGGGCTTGCCAGGAGCGCGAAACGGTCGCAGCTTCGTGGTCAGCAGTGTCGGCGCGGCGGCTTCACGGATAGCTTCGGCTCGACGCGGCTTCTGCTCGCGACTATGTTTCATCGCGACAGCGTCATCCGATCGCACCGGGAACGGGCCGCGCAAAAACAGGGAGGAAATTCGATGACCAAATCGATTTCGCGCAAGACGTTCCTCGCCGGCGCAATGGCGACCGTGGCCGCGCCGATGGTCATCCGACCGGCCCGCGCAGCCCGCAAAACCATGATAAAATTCGGCCTCGACCTTGCGCCCGACCACCCGACCACGCTGCACGTGATCGCCGCCGGCAAGCAGATTGAAGCCGCCACCAACGGCGAGGTCGAGGTCCAGGCGTTCCCGAGCAGCGAGCTCGGCAACGACACCCACATGATCTCCGGCGTCCGCTCCGGCGCGATCCAGATGATGGGCGTCGGCGATAACATCTTGGCCACACTGGCGCCGAGCTGCGCGATCGACAATCTCGGCTTCGCCTTCAAGGACAGCCAGAGCGCGTGGGAGGCGCTCGACGGCAAGGTCGGCGAGCTGGTGCGCGCCGACATCGAGAAGACTGGGCTGCACGCGATGCGGCGGATCTGGGATGAGGGCTTCCGCCAGATCACCTCCAGCACCCATCCGATCAAGACGGTGGAAGACCTGCACGGGTTCAAGATCCGCGTTCCGCCGAGCCCGATCTCGCTCGATCTCTTCAAGGACCTCGGCGCCTCGCCCGGCGTGCTCAACGTCGCCGAGCTCTACACCGCGCTCCAGACCAAGGTCTACGACGGCCAGGAGAACCCGCTTGGCAACATCGAGAGCCAGAAATTCTATCAGGTGCAGAAATACTGCTCGATGACCGGCCATATGTGGGTCGGCTATTGGCTCCTGATGAACGGCCCGTTCTGGAACGGCCTTCCCGCTGACCATCAGAAGGCGGTGGCCGACGCGTTCGACACCCAGGCGCTCAGCCAGCGCACCGCGAACCAGGCGCTCGACGAGAGTCTCAAGGCGAAGCTCGCTGGCCAGGGACTGATCCTCAACACCCCCGACAAGGCGCCGTTCCGCGCCAAGCTGGTGAGCTCGGGCTTCTACGCCGCCTGGAAGGCCAAATTCGCGCCCGATCTGTGGGCGGCGCTCGAGACCTACACCGGCAAGCTCGGCTGAGGCGCGCGATGCCGCCCCGCGTCCAGGTCGGTCCCGGCGAGCTCGGGCCGGAGGGGGTCGTCAGCGCGGTCCTGGCCGACGCGCCGGAGGTCCCCCATGGGCCGGCCTTCCTCGGCCGGCTCGACGCGGTCGTCGCCTTCGCCACCGAGCTTGCCGCGGCCGCCCTGGTGGTGATCGAGATCGGCATCCTGGGCGCCGGCGTCTTCTGGCGCTACGTGCTCGACAATCCGCTGGTGTGGAGCGACGAACTCGCCAGCATGCTGTTCCTCTGGCTGATCAGCCTCGGCGCGGTGATCGCGCTCCGCCGCGGCGAGCACATGCGGATGACCGTGGTGGTCCGCAGATTGCCGCCCGGGCCGCAACGCTTCCTCGGCCATGCCGCGGCCATGGTCGTGGTCGTCTTCACGCTGGTCGTGCTGATCCCCGGCATCGGCTACATGGAACAGCAGCAGGCGATCACCACACCGACCCTGCAGATTCCCGGCTCCTGGCAGATCGCCGGCGAGCTGGTCGCCTTTGCGCTGCTGCTCTACACCGCGCTCCGGCAATTCCTCACGGGCATCACGCTGCGCGAGTTCGCCAGCCTCGCCGCCGCGACCGCGGCGCTCGCGGTGGCGCTCTGGCAGCTCGAGCCATGGTTCGAGAATATCGGCAACGCTGATCTGCTGATCTTCTTCGTCGGCTTCGTCGGCCTCAGCATCCTCTCCGGCGTGCCGATCGCCTTCGGCTTCGGCATCTCGACCATCGGTTACCTGTTCTACACCAGCACCATCCCGCTCTCGATCATCGTGAGCCAGATGAACCAGGGGATGTCGGCGATCGAGCTGCTCGCGGTGCCGATGTTCGTCGTCCTCGGCCTGCTGCTCGAGATGACCGGGATCGCGCGGGCGATGGTCGATTTCCTTGCCGCCCTGGTCGGGCGCCGGCGCGGCGGCCTCTCCTACGTGCTGATCGGCGCGATGTATCTGATCTTTGAGCCTCTTGCAGAATTCCCTGAGGGCGAGGAATTTGCCGTGGTTTTGGTTTGCGGGGGCGCGCGGCTCAGGCTGGTGCTGGCCTGAAGCTGGCGACGCGGAGGATTTGATCGGCGGCGAGCGCGACGATGCCGAACATGAGATGGCATTTGACCTTGGTTGCGCCGCGCACGCGTAGGAACCTGGCGCCGAATTCGTCCTTCAATCGAGCATTGACGCGTTCGACCATGGTGCGGAAATCATAGATGACGTCATTTGCGTCGGGCATGTGGATGAACTTCATCCTGTCGACCTCCCGTTTCCATTCGGCTTTGACGTCATGCTGGGCGCGAAAGTTGCGGTCGATGATCGGCGCGTGGCCGAGCGTGCGGCTATGGTCATGAATGGCGGCGGCGTCGTAGGCGGCGTCCATGAGATCGTAGAGATAGGAAACCCGCGCGCCGGTCATGGTCATCAAGGGAATGGCGACCTGACTGTCGTGAACGGAGGCCGAAGTCAGCACGCAGGAGACGGGGATCTGGCCGCAAGCGACATCGATATGCAGCTTGTAGCCGATCCAGGTTTCCTTGTAGCCCTTGCTGTTTTTCTTGGAGCCGACATCGCAGGCGGTGGGCAGTTCGGCGAGCATTTGGTTGACGTTCTGTGAGGTTTGCCGCTCCAGCCGGGTCGGCTGGGGCTTTGGCCGTTGCTCGCCTTTGTGCGGGCGTCCGCGCTTGCGCGGCGGCTGAGCGCCATCGGACGGCGGATCGTCCTTCTTGTCGTTGGCCTCTTTCGCCGCCGGCTTCTCGCGCGCCTCGATCTCGGTGGCGTCGCGGGCGATCACGCCGACGATGCGCCCGCCGAGCGAGCGCTCGATCAGCGCCGCGTGCATTTTGTCGGGCAGATCGCCCTGCGCGAACTCCGCGAAGGCGCGAGAGAACGTGGCTTCTGAGGGCACTTGCGAGCGTCGCTCCCAACCGAGGATACGCCGCAGCGACTTGTCGACGGCGAGTCGTTCGATCAAAGCGGAAGTGGTGGGAATGCCCAGCATCGCCTTGGCGACGAAGGCCCTGGCAAGGGCGCGCCGATCCTCGGGCGGGCGGCCGGGGCGGCGCGGCGGCTCGGGAACGAAGGCTTCGAGGCCGATCACGTCGAGGGTCGTGACGAGACGCCCAAGCGCTTCGGTCATCGGGTCGACTTCCTCGCGCAGCCAAGGAAACAGAGTGCCCTGGATATGGTTCCAGCGGGCCTTCATGGCCTCCAGGGGATCGTCGGACATGCCTGTTGCTACGAATCGGAACGACAACGCCAAGACACTACCGAAACCACCCTCAATGTACAGCGATATATATTCTCTTATAGTAGTTGAAGACTGTCATGTCGTTCCTATATGCCCCGACTAAATTTCATTGACATTCAAAATAGTTTTGCAAGAGCCTCCTCTGGCATCTCCGGCTCGAAGGCGGCCGACCAGGCGGCGGTGGCGCCGATCCTGCTGCCCGAAATGAAGCGGCGCGGCGCCGCATCCCGGCGAGCTGGTCGCCCAGCTCGCCTCCTCGGCGGCGATGTCGGAAACGATCCCGCCCAGCCTGGTGCTGATCATCGTCGGCGCGGTCACCGGCGTCTCGACCGCCGCTCTCTTCCATGGCGGCCTGCTGCCGGCGGCCGTCGGCGCGCTCGCGCTGATCATCGTCATCTTCTTCCGCACCCGGCACGAGCATCCGATGGGCGAGCCCGCGAATGCGCGCGACATCGCCCGCAAGTTCCTGATCGCAGTGCCGGCGCTGATCCTGCCCTTCCTGATCCGCTATTTCGTGCTCGCCGGCATCACCACCGCGACCGAGGTCGCGGTGATCGGCATCATCTATTCGGTGGTCGCCGGCTTGGTCCTCTATCGCTGCTTCGACTGGAAGCGCGTCTTCCCGATCCTGGTCGAGACCGCGGCGCTCTCGGGCGCGATCCTGCTCATCATCGGCACGCGCCTCGGTGATGGCCTGGGCGCTGACCCAGGCCGGCTTCGCCCAGTCGCTTGCCGACCTGATGGCGAGCCTGCCCGGCGGCAAGGCGAGCTATATGGGCTCTCGATCGTGCTGTTCATCGTCCTCGGCAGCGTGCTGGAAGGGCTGCCGGCGATGGTGCTGTTCGGCCCGCTGCTGTTCCCGATCGCCCAGAACCTCGGCATCAACGAAATCCAGTATGCGATCGTCGCCATCCTGGCGATGGGCATCGGCCTGTTCTCGCCGCCCTTCGGCGTCGGCTTCTACCAGTCCTGCCTGATCGGCCGCGCCGAAACCGAGCAGGCGCTCGGCCGCGTCATTCCCTATATGGCGGCGCTGGTGGTCGCGCTGATCATCGTCGCCCTCTTTCCCTGGCTATCGAGTTGAGGGAGGGCGCTCCACCTTCGTCAGGCGAGAGAGATCGATGATAGGCCAAGGCAACACGGCCACTGCCGAGCGAGCGGGGCACCGCTTGGGCGCTCGGCGCAGCGGAACCGGGAGGAACTGCTTGCGCGTCGAATCCAGTTTCAACTGCAGGAGGCTCAGATGTCACAGACAGTAGCAGCTACTTTGGTCGACACGCTCGAAAAGATTGGCGTCAGACACATATTTGGCCTCATTGGCGACTCGCTCAATCCACTCGCCGACGCTGTCCGCCACAGCGAAATTGAATGGATCGGCGTCCGCCATGAGGAAGGGGCGGCGCTCGCGGCCGCGGGCCAAGCAAAGCTCACCGGTCGGCTCGGCGTCTGTTGCGGAACAACAGGACCCGGCAGCAACCATCTCGTCGCCGGCCTCTATGAAGCAAGTCGCGACCACGCGCCGGTTCTTGCGCTTTCTGGGGACATGCCGGTCAAGCTGCAGGGCACCGACTATTTTCAAGCGACGGATCCAAACGTGCTGTTTCGTGACGTCTCGCTCTATACCGAGACCATTTCCTCGCCGGCACAGGCGCCGGCCGTCATCCATCAGGCTATCGCCGCCGCCTATGCCGGCCGTGGCGTCGCGCATTTAACGGTGCCGATAGACGTCATGAACGCCAAGGCCGACGGCAGCGTTCCGAGCCTCGCCACGCTCAAGCCGCGACCTGAAATCATCGCCAGCGAAGCCGATGAAGCAGATATTGCCGAGATCGCCCGCCGCATCGACGAAGCCGGCAGCATCGTGATCATGTGCGGCGCCGGATGTCATGGCGCAGCCGACGAATTGCGCACGCTCTCGGATCGGCTCAAAGCGCCACTGATCCATTCCGTCAAGGGCAAAGACATCATGCCTTACGACGACCCGCGCTGGATGGGCGGCATCGGCATGATCGGAACGAAACCGGTCTATCATGCCGTGATGGATTGCGATCTGTTTCTGATGCTCGGCACCGACTATCCGTATTCCGTATTCTTGCCGCCGAAGGGCGCCGTCATCCAGGTCGACGAGCGGGCGCGCGTGCTCGGCCGCCGCACGCCGACTGCGCTCGGAGTGATCGGCTCGGTGCGACCGGTTGTCAAATCGCTGCTCGGTCGGGTGAAGCCGAAGAGCGACCGCGAATTCTTCGATATCGTCACGGCCCAGCGCAAGGCCTGGGACGAGATGCTGGACAAGCAGTCCGATCTTGCGCGCAGCGGGGACCGTATTCATCCGCAGGCTGTGGCGCGTGCAGTGAGCGACCTTGCCGCGCGCGATGCCGTGTTCGTCATCGACACCGGGCTCAACACGCTCTGGTCGGGCAACTGGATCCGGCAGAGCGGCGAGCAGCGCATCATCGGCTCCTTCAACAATGGCGCCGTCGGCACCGCGCTTGGTCAGGCCAATGGCGTCCAGGCGCTCGACAGTTCGCGCCAAGTCATCGCGCTCTGCGGCGACGGCGGTTTCAATATGCTGATGTGCGAATTCCTCACCGCCGTGCAGCATAAGCTGCCGGTGAAAGCCGTGGTCTATGACAATTCGGCCCTCGGACTGATCGTGCTGGAGGCCGAATTGATCGGGTTGCCGGCTTGGAAGAAGGCCATTGACTTCCCCAATCCCGATTATATTGCGCTGGCGCGCGCCTGCGGCGGCGTGGGCTTCAAGGCCGAAAAGCCCGGCGAGTTGCGCGAGGCCATCGACCAGGCGTTCAAGGCGGAAGGCCCGGCCATTATCGATTGCGTGGTTGCGGCCGACGAATTGCCCAACGTCCCGCATCTCGATCTCGCGACGATGGACAATTACGCCAAGGCAAAGATCAAGGAAACGATACTCGCATTTACCGGCGGCTGACGAAGCACGGCGATGGCGCCGTCGTCAGGCCGCGAGGCAATGGACTCGTGTCCGGGATGAGGAAGTGGCGGCGTGCGCCGCCGTTGAGGCTCATATGATGGGTCATCTCCGCCGTCTGCGCTGAAGCAGCGGGCTGATCTCTCTGCGGGGCGACGGCGGCTTCCGAGACTCTTTGCCTCAAGATCGCACGTCCGGCGTACAGAGTGGTTTGGAGGACCGCTTCGATGTTCGTCCGCGAAGGGCCCGTCGTGGCGCATTCTGTCCGTTCATGGGATCGATCTGAAGACCCGCAAACAGATCGATTTCGGCCGACTGGCCGCTGGCGCCCGCCTTCCCGTGCCTTGTGAACTTCGATTCGTTGGCCCATCAGAGACGATTGCCCAGACTGGGCATTACGAGGACAACGAGAGCCCGCTCGAACCCATGAAAGTCTTTTTCTTCGGCCTCGGCTATTGCGCGAAGGCCCTCATCCGGCGAACGCCGGAGATCGAGCCGAGCGGCACGGCGCGCTCGGACGAGCGGGTCGCCACGCTGCGCGCTTCCGGCGTCGAGGCCTATGTCTTCGACGGCGCGCGGGCCGATTCCGGTCTGGAAGACGCGTTGAAGCGCGCCGAGGCGGTCGTCGTGTCGATCCCGCCGCGCGGCGGAGACGGCCCGCTCGACCGCTTCGCCGAAGCGCTCCGGCGCGCCCCGGCGCTTCGCCGCGTGGTCTACTATTCAACCATTGGCGTCTATGGCGAGCACGGCGGAGCGTGGGTCGACGAAACGAGCCCGACCGTCACGCGCAACGAGCGTAGCCTCGCGCGGCTCGCCGACGAGGCGCGCTGGACGAAGGCGGGCAAAGCCGGCGGATTCGCGGTGGACATTCTCCGCCTGCCGGGCATCTATGGCCCGGTCCGCAACGCTTTGGTCAAACTTCGACAGGGCGAAGCGCGCCGGATCGTCAAAGCCGATCATGTCGTCAACCGGGCCCATGTCGACGACATCGCGGAGGTTACGCGGCTCGCGCTCGCGCGCGGGCTCGACGGCCAGATTTTCAACGTCGCCGACGACGAACCAAGCCCGCCGCAGGACGTGATCGCCTACGCCGCCATGCTGCTCGGCGTCGAGCCGCCGCCGGAAGAGCCGTTCGAGACCGCAAAGCTCTCGCCGATGTCGGCGAGCTTCTTCACCGAGGAGAAGCGCGTCTTGAACGCCAAGATAAAGCGGCTGCTCGGATTTCTGCCCGCTTATCCGAACTACCGCGAGGGGCTGAAGGCGCTGGCCGAGGCAGGCGAGGGGCGATGAGACGAAACCGGTCCAATCCAGTCCGGCGCCCGCCGAAACTGCGGGCGCTGGAGCCGCCCGAATGCGCCTCGACGAAACCAATTCCATTGAGCCCCATTATCGCCCGAACAAAAAGCATCTAACTACCGCCGATCGAGAGGAGATGAGGCCATGATCGACATCAGCAAGGCCGGAACCTTCAAGCTCGGCGATCGCATCGTGAAGCGCCTCGGCTACGGCGCAATGCAGCTCGCGGGACCCGGCGTGTTCGGCCCGCCGAGGGACCGCGAAGGGGCGATCGCCGTATTGCGCGAGGCGGTCGCGAGTGGCGTCAATCACATCGACACCAGCGACTATTACGGCCCATATGTCACCAACCAGCTGATCCGCGAGGCGCTGCATCCCTATCCCGATGACCTGGTGATCGTCACCAAGATCGGCGCCAAGCGCGGCGCGGACGCATCGTGGAACCCGGCGATGGCGCCGGCCGAGCTGACCAGCGCGGTCCACGGCAATCTGCGCAATCTCGGGCTCGACGTGATGGAGGTCGTCAACCTGCGAATCCTCGGGAAGGTGCACGGGCCGAGCGAAGGTTCGATCGAGGCGCCGCTCACCACCCTGGCCGGACTTCAGCGGCAGGGTCTTGTGCGCCACATCGGGCTGAGCAACGTCACCGCCGCGCAGGTCGTGGAAGGTCGGCAAATCTGCGAGATCGTCTGCGTGCAGAACCACTACAATATCGCGCACCGCGACGACGACGCGCTGATCGACGAGCTCGCCGCCGCAGGCGCGGCCTATGTGCCGTTCTTCCCGCTCGGCGGCTTCACGCCGCTGCAGTCGACGACGCTCAACGATGTCGCGAAGCGGGTTCGGCCAACGCCGATGCAGGCGGCGCTCGCCTGGCTGCTGCAGCGCGCGCCCAACATTTTGCTCATTCCCGGCACTTCGTCGCTCGGCCATCTGCGCGAAAACCTCGCGGCGGCCGAGCTTAAGCTGCCGAGCGAGGCGTTGGCCGAGCTGGATCGGATAGCGGCCCAATCTGGGCCGACCTGATCGCGCCGAACCAAGTCAGGGCAGGAGGACGATCTTTCCCCTCGTGTGCCCCTGCTCGACCAGCGCGAACGCCTCGCGGACGCGGTCCAGCGGGAAGGTCGCGGCGATCGGCACGTCCAGCTCGCCCGAGGCGACCAGCTCCGCAAGCTCCGCGAGGACCTTGGCGTTTTTCGCCTCCTGGGCGCCCTCGCGCTTCACTCCGTATTCCTGCGCAGCGGCGAAGTCGATGATCGTGTTGATCCGGTCGCGCGGCACGCCGAGCTCGACGGCGAGCTTCACGTAACCGCCGCCGTGGGCGTCGATGAATGCGTCGATCCGGCTCTCGCGCAGGCGGTTCGCCAGGCCCTCGCCATACGCCACCGGCCTGACCCCGTGCGCGGCGAGCCACTCATGGTTGGCTGGACCGGCAATGCCGATCACATTCGCCCCGGCCCGTCTCGCCAGCTGGACGGCGATCGATCCGACGCCGCCGGCTGCGCCCGACACCGCGACCGTGTCGCCGGCCCTGAGCGACACCGCGCGCACGCAGGCGTAAGCCGTCGTGGCGGCGACGGCCAACGAACCGGCGGCCTCCCAGGACACGTTCTTCGGCTTGGGGGTCAAGTTCTGCGCCTCCACGACCGCGTATTCGGCGTGGCTGGCGCGCCGGTCGGTGAAGCCGATGACCTCGTCGCCGACCTTCACGCCGGTCACTCCGGGACCGAGTTTCGCCACGATCCCGGCGAGGTCGCTGCCCTCGCCCGACGGGAAAGTCGCCGGCCAGTAGGCATGCAGCAGGCCTTCCCGGATCTTGGCTTCGCCCGGGTTGATCGCCGCGGCCTTCACTCTGACGAGCGCCTGCGCCTGACCGGGCTCGGGGACGGGCGCGTCAACCACCTCGAGGACGTCGATTCCGCCGTATCTGTCGAATCGCACCGCCTTCATTTCTCATCTCCTTGGCTCCAACGCGCCCCTCGCCAAGCGTAGCTGGGGTCGGCGGTCCAATGAGCAAGACCGCCATAACCGACCACGCATCAGATCGAGCGCACGTCGACGACCTTGCCGAAGCTACGCGCCTTGCAAAGCGCGCCGTCTCCACGAGATCCCGCTGACCAGCGCAACAACGCCTCCACGTTTCCTGGGTCGACGCCGTCCGCTTCCATCTGGCAGCGAACGATCGGGTCGTTCTCGCGTTGCGGGTCCCCTATGCGTTGAAGCGTCCGGCGCAGTCATCGCGCTCAGTGCGCCGCCGGGGCCGCAGCGCCCAGCTTGACGTTGCGCATGAGGAGCGCGAGCGGCACGGCCATGAGCGCGATCACCATCAGCACCCAGAAGGCGTCCATGTAGGCGAGGAATGAGGCCTGCGCCTGCACCTGCTGCCCGATCCAGGCTGTCGCCTGATGCTGCGCCTGGGCCAGCGAGCTGCCGTGGGAGGTGAAGTCCTTCGTCACCTGCTGCAGCGTGGTCTGATACGGGACGTTCGACGGGATCACGTTTTCGACGAGGCGGCTCTGATGGAACTGCTCGCGATGGGAGAGCACATTGGAGACGAGCGCGACGCCGATCGAGCCGCCGGTATTGCGGGCCGCGTTGATCAGCGCCGAGGCCTGGTCGATCTTGGCGGGCGGAATGCCGTCGTAGGAGGCGGTGATGATCGGCAGGAAGATCAGCGGCAGGCCGACGCCCAAGACCATGCGCGAGCGCGCGAAGAACCAGAAGCCGAGATCGCCGTAGACGCGGGTCAGATCGTACATCGAGAACGCGATGATCAATGCCCCCGCGATGATGAGATATTTGGGCTGGACCCGGCCCGACAGCCGCCCGACGACGAACATCATCATCATGGTGACAAGGCCGCCCGGCGACAGCACGAGGCCAGCCCAGGTGGCCGTGTAGCCAAAATTCTCCTGCACGAGCAGCGGCAGAAACTGGGTGGTCGCGTAGAGGATGGCGCCGGTCGCCAGCATCACCACGAAGCAGGCGCTGAACTGGCGCGTCGCCACCATCCGGACGTCGATCATCGGATTGCGGCGGCTCATCTCCCACGGGATCATGAGCACGAAAGCGAGCGCGCAGACGCCGGCGAAGGCGACAATGAAGGGCGAAGCGAACCAGTCGTCGATGAGGCCGCGGTCGAGCGTGATCTCGAGCGCGCCGAGGAAGGTCGCGACCAGCACGAAGCCGACGAAATCGAACCCGCCTCCCTCGCGCCGGGCGCGCCTGCGCTCCTCGTCCGCCGCTTTCGGCTCGGGCAGAATGAGGGCGATCAGCGCGATCGTGGCGACGCCGACCGGACCGTTGATCAGAAAGCACCAGCTCCAGGAGAAATTGTCGGCCAGCCAGCCGCCCAGCGTCGGTCCGACCACCGGCGCCACCACCACCGCCACGCCGAACAGCGCGAAGCCTTGGCCGCGCTTTTCCGGCGGGAAGGAATCCGCCAGGATCGACTGCGCGACCGGCACCATGCCGCCGCCGCCGAGACCCTGCAGGATCCGGAACAACAGGAGGAATTGCAAATTCCAGGAATAGGCGCACAGCACCGAGCTCACGGTGAACAGCGTGAGGCAGATCAGGAAGAACGCCTTGCGGCCGAACTGGCGCGCGAAGAAGGCGCTGGCTGTCAGGGCGACGGCGTTGGCGACCAGATAGGTCGTCACCACCCAGGACGCCTCATCCTCGCTCACCCCCAAACCGCCGGCGATGTAAGGCAACACGACGTTGGCGATGGTGGTGTCGAGCACTTCCATGAAGGTCGCGAGCGCGACCAGAACCGCGATCAGCCACGGATTGGGCAAAGCGCCGGCCGCGGCGGCCAGCGCGCCCGCTGCGCTCTCAGCGCTCACAGCCGCGCTCTCAGTTGCTCATAGAGCGAGGGGGCAGGGTTGGTGCGCACGGTCGGCTCGACCGACATGCCCGGCCCGAGCGCCACGTCGGACGGCGGATTGTCGAGCACGATCTTGACCGGCACGCGCTGGACGATCTTGACGTAATTGCCCGTCGCGTTCTCCGCCGGCAGGAGCGAGAAGGCCGTGCCCGATCCCGGCTGCACGCTGGCGACATGGCCCTTGAAGACGTGGTCCGGATAGGCGTCGATCTCAATCGTGGCCGGTTGGCCGGGACGCATCGCGTCGAGCTGGGTCTCCTTGAAGTTGGCGGTGACCCAGATGTCGTCTGGAACGAACATGGCGAGGCTTGTTCCCGGCGTGGCGTATTCGCCGACCGCGGCTGACAGGTCAACGACGCGCCCCGGCTGGGCGGCCTTGAGGGTCGTGTAGGACAGATTGAGTTCGGCCTGGTCGCGCTGAGCCTGCGCCTGCGCGAGTTTCGCTTCGGCGTCGTCACGTTGCGCCTTCAGCGTCTCGATTTGCCGCTGCGCCAGCTTGAGCGCCGCTTGCGCGCTCTCCACCGCCGATTGCTGCTCATGCAGCTGCGAGGTGTATTGCTGCGCGCTTTGAACGGTGCCGGCGCCCTTCTGCACCAGCTCCTGGTAGCGCGCCGCCTGCTGCTGCGCGAACACCAGCGCCGCCTGCGCCTGGCTGACCTGCGCTTGGCTGGCGTTGATTTGCGCCTGCTGCACATTCATCTGCGCGTCGATGTTCTGGATGCCGGCCTTTGCGCTGGCCACCTGCGCCTGCGCCTGGGCGAGCGAGACGCGGTAGTCGCGATCGTCGATCCGCGCAATCACGTCGCCGGCCGAAACATGCTGGTTATCGGTGACGGGGACGGCCGTAATGTAGCCGGAGATCTTGGGGGCGACGGAGAATTGCCGCGCCGCGATGAAGGCGTCGTCGGTGGACTCGAAATGCCCCGTGTAGTCCCAGTAAAGATATCCGGCCGCCACGGCGAAGATGAGCACAATCAGGCCGAGCGTAGCCAGGACGGGATGCCGGCGCAGCCGGCCCCTGCGGGGCTTGTCGGCAGGCTCTTTCTCCTGTGGGCCGGGCCGCGGGCCGCGTTCCGCGTCCGCCTCGCGGGGGCGCACGGGCCGCTCGACGGTTGGCGGCGCCTCACGCGCCGGAGCGCGCAATGCGACCGTCAGCGGCCCAGAGGACCAGTCAGCGGACGGCGAAGCATGGCCGCCGCCCCCGAGGTCTTGATCCCAGTGGGATTCGGACAGGGGCTCGTCCTTGAACATATGTTCAACTCCGTCTTGAACCTTGCGTCGCATGGCCGGGCTCCCAAAATGAACCAAGGCAGGCGTTAACGAAACGATACCGTTCAGTTTCGTCTTTACTTTGGCGCGAACCGACCTAAATCAAGGGGCAGGCAAGAGAGATTTTGGCGATCTCGGATTTGTGAAATGACGGCTGATGGAGGGGAAATGGCGATGGAAGCTGAAACGGCGGAACGGGACCGGGCGCGGCGCAACGCCGTTCGCTGCGGCCGTCCGCGCCGCGAACTTGCGGGCAAGGTTGACGAGAGAATTCTCGACGCGGCCGCGAAGGTCTTTCTCGAGCGTGGTTTCAGCGGCGCCAGCGTCGACGAAATCGCCGAGGTCGCATGCGCCGGAAAGCCGACCATCTACGCGAGATTCCCCAGTAAGGAGGCGCTGTTCACGGCGGTCGTCGAGCGACTCGTGCGCCGGAATACGAGGCTTGAAGGCATTTCGTGCGCCGGCGCCGCGATCGAGGACCGGCTAGAAGCCCTCGCCGCCGCCATTTTGAGGAAGGTCCTCGTGCCGGAAGCGATCGGGTTGATCCGGGTCGCCGTCGCCGAGGCTCGCCGGTTCCCCGAGCTCGCGACCAGCGTCAGCCGCATGGGCCGCGAGCGCCAGGCCGAGGTCGTCTGCGGGTTCCTCGCCGAGTTCGCCGAGACTGTCCGAACGGGCTCGCTGGCCGCGTTCGCCGAGGACCGCCTCGCCGAGACGGCGCACCGTTTCCTCGAACTGGCGGTGCTGCCGATACTGTTGCGCGCGCTGTTCGGCGAGGATTTGGCCGCCTTGCGTGCTGAAATCGGCCCGCATGCGGAGCGAGCAGTCGCTTTCTTTCTCGCTGCGTGCCGCCGCGGCGAAAGCATCAGCTGACGCCGATTGCCGGTCGCCCCTCGTACCGTTAGGCTGATGCGGCCGACGGCCTCAACGATGCGGTGGGTCCGTCGCCGGCAAAAGCGAAGGGGAGAGGACATGAGGGGTCGAAACATTCTGCTTGGTGTGCTCGCGGTGGGGCTCGCCGCGCCGCTTTCGGGCTGCTACCAGCCGGTCGCCTACGGTACGGGGGTCTATCCGGCGGCTGTCGGCGTGGACTACGGGTACGGCTACGGCTACGGGTATGGCTATCCCGGCTGGTACGGCGGGTATTACGGCTCATATGGCGGGTACTACCGTCCGGCCGGCTGGTATGGCGGCTCGTACTGGCGCGGCGGCTACTGGCGCGGCGGCCCCAATTATCACGGCGGCTACGGGTGGCGCGGCGGCTACCACGGCGGCGCATGGCGCGGCGGTTATCGCGGCGGCGCTTATCGCGCTGGCGGTTTTCACGGCGGCGGCGCCTTTCGGCGCTAGCCAGGCCTGCCCACCGGGACGCTGGGCTCTCGCCGCTCGCGGGAGAGCCTTCCGCAGCATGCGCTTTCCAAGACCGGCGGTCCGCTTCAGCCGTCACAAATTAGCTTGACGCTGACCGCTTCTTTCGCCGCGCATGCCGCGATTCACCGACGGAAAAGTCCCTCGCGATGGAGGATTGCGCGCAATGAGAATTCTCGTCGTTGGAGCGGGCGCAGTCGGCGGCTATTTCGGCGGAAGGCTCCTGCAGGCGGGCCGGGACGTCACGTTTCTGGTTCGTCCGCGCCGCGCCGCACTGCTCGCACGACACGGCCTGTCGATACGGAGCCCCGTCGGCGACTTTCATCATCCGGCCCCGCCGCTCGTAACGGAGGACAGGCTCGCAGAACCGTTCGACCTCGTCCTCCTCAGCTGCAAAGCCTACGACCTCGACGGCGCTGTGGCGTCCTTCGCCAAGGCGGTCGGTCCGCAGACGGCGATCCTGCCTCTGCTGAACGGCATGCGACACCTCGACGTTCTTGCCGACCGCTTCGGGGCGGAGCGCGTGCTCGGCGGATTATGCGTGATCTCGGCGACGCTCGACGCCGACGGCAGAATCATTCACCTCAACGACCTTCACTCGCTGACCTTCGGCGAACTCGACGGTTCGCGCTCTCCCCGGATCGAGAAAATCGCGTCAGCCCTGCTCGGCGCGGAATTCGATGCGCGCCTCAGCGACGAGATTTTGCAGGATATGTGGGAGAAGTGGGTCTTCATCGCCACCGCCGCCGGCATTACGTGTCTCATGCGGGCCGCCATCGGCGACATCGTCGCCGCGGGCGCCGCCGATCTTGCAAGCGCGCTACTCGACGAATGCGCCGCCATTGCAGCCGATCAGGGATTTCCCCCGCGCGCGCCGTTCCTCGAGCGGACGCGGGCGACGGTGACCGCCCCCGGTTCGCCGCTGATGGCCTCGATGCTGCGCGATATCGAAGGCGGCTTAAAGGCTGAAGGCGATCATATCCTCGGAGACCTTTTGCGCCGCGCCGCAAAGCCGGACGCCCGATCGATGCTCCACATCGCCGACCTCCACGTGCGAACCTACGAGGCTCGGCGTTTGCGCAGCGCGAAGGCGGGCGCCTGATCAGCATCGAGAGTCTTTGAGGGCGCCATCACGTCTCCGGCTCTTCCTCCGACGGCACATAGAACCCCGAATTCGGCTCGATCCAGCACATGTGGTCGTGCACCTCGGTGACGCCCGGCGTGTTCTCGGCGATCACTTTGAGGCCGGAGCGGAGCCGCTCGTCGGTAATCGCGCCCTCGTAGGTGACGGCGCCATTTGCGACCTCGACGCGCACGCTTGCCCTCGGCGCCCAGCCGAGCTTGTCGAGTTCAGCCTGGATGGCGGCTTTGATCTCGGCGTCGGAATGGCCGGCCTCGGCCTTTGGCAGTGCGGCGAACAGGCCCTTGAGCAGGTCGGAGCGCGACATGACGCCGACCACCGCCTCGCCGCGCAGCACCGGCAGCCGTTTGACGTTGCGATGCAGCATCAGATCGACCGCCTCGCCGAGATCGGCGTCCTCGGAGACGGTGATCACCTTCGCCGTCATGATCTCGCCGACCTTACGCCCGTGCGAATGGGCGTAGGATTCTGCCAGCCGTCCGCCGCTCAGGAGGAGCTCGACCCAATGCGGGCGCTTCCTGTCGGTCCCGAGCTCTGCCCGGCGCAGAAGGTCGCCCTCACTCAGCACGCCGACCAGAGCGTGGTCGGAGTCGAAGACGAAGAGGGCGCTGACGCGCGAGCGCAGCATCGTCTCGATCGCTTCGGCGAGCGTCGCGGTCTCGGGCACGCCGATCGCGCCATAGGTCATCACGTCCCGGACACGCATTGGAAGCCTCGCTGACGGGCTGAAGTATCGAAGGCGGTAGGCAATAGGCAATAGGCAATAGGCATCGCAGGTCGGCCGGCGCTCGGTCCTTCGGCCGAGATCGGCTACGATGGCGCCCGTGAGGAGAATTTCGCAGCTTGGCGGCGCCGAGTCCGGCATTCTCTGCCTCCTTCTTCCCTTCTGTCGACCGCGAGGAGCCGACAATGACCAATCCCGTCGTCGTCGAAGTCCTACGCGGCAATCGGGTCGAATCCGCCCATCGCGGCGCGGGCGCTGTTGTCGACGCGGATGGCCGGATCGCGTTCGCCTTCGGCGATGTCGATCGACCGGTCTATCCGCGCTCCGCGGTCAAAGGCGCTGCAGGCCTTGCCGCTGATCGAGAGCGGCGCGGCCGACCGTCTCGGCCTCGCGGAGAAGGAGATCGCGCTCGCCTGCGCCTCGCATTCGGGCGACGACGAGCACGTCGCCTTGGCGCGCGCGATGCTTGTCAAGAGCGGGCCGCGACGAAAGCGTCCTCGAATGCGGCGCCCACTGGCCGCTCGGCGAAGCGGCCGCACGGGCGCTCGCCCGTTCGGGCCGAAGCCCGGGCGCGCTGCACAACAATTGTTCCGGGAAGCACGCAGGCTTCGTCTGCGTCGCCTGCGCCGCCGGGATCGAGACGAAGGGCTATGTGGCGTGGAATCACCCGGTGCAGCGCGAGGTCACTGCCGCTCTGGCGGACGTGACGCAGGCTAGGCTCGACGAGGAGACGCGTGGCGTCGACGGCTGCTCGATCCCCACCTACGCGATTCCCTTGCGGGCGCTGGCGCACGGATTCGCGCGCTTCGCTACAGGGCAGGGGCTCGCGCCCGAGCGAGCGAGGGCCGCCGCACGGATACGCGCCGCGGTTGCAGCGCATCCGGCGGTGGTCGCCGGAGCGGGGCGGTTCGATACGCAAGTGATGATGATTCTCGGCGCTCGCGCCTTCACCAAGACCGGCGCGGAGGGCGCGTACTGCGCCGGACTACCGGAACTCGGGCTCGGGATTGCGGTCAAGGCGGACGACGGGGGAGGGCGCGCCGCGCAGGCGATGATTGCGGCTCTGCTTCGCCGCTTCGGCGGTTTCAACGAGGCGTTCGGCGCGAGGCTCGCGCCCTTCGCGGCGCCCCGGCTGGTCAACTGGAGCGGCGTCGAAGTCGGGGCGCTCCGCCCAGCCGGGCCGCTGGCGCATCGGGCCGCTTCGTGATTTGAATCGATGGAGCAGAAGGGAGGCGCCATGCGGCTTTTAGCGTTTGTGGTGCTTGCGGTTGTTGTGGCGCCGAGACTGGCCCACGCGGCGGATCCGTGCGCGGACATCGCGCAGGCGGTCGCCTCGCTGAAAGCGGACGACGCCTTTCAGGCGACGGCGCAGCTCTTCACTGCGGCGCGGCGCGGTTGCGAGCGCGAGGCGCGCGCGCTCCTCGACCACGGGGCGGCGGTGGACGCCAGGGATCGGGAGGGGATGACTGCGCTCGCCAAGTCCGCCCAGGCCGGCAAGGTCAAGATCATGTCGGCTCCTGCTCGACAAGGGCGCGAAGGTCGACATGCGGTCGGTCAACGGTTCGACGCCGCTCTACGACGCGGCGGAAGCGGATCGGGCGGAGGCCGTACGCCTGCTTCTCGACCACGGCGCCGATCCCAACATCCCCGGCCGAAGCGGCGAGAGACCGCTCGCCGCGGCCGCCTACAACGGGTCGCCGGACACTGTCCAACTCTTACTGAAGCATGGCGCCGACCCGAATGCGCTTGACGACGGCGGCAGCGGCGCAATGGTCTACGCGGCCGGCCGCGCCTATGCTCCGATCGTCGGCGTGCTGATCGATGCGGGCGTCGACGTCAACCGTCGTTACGGCCACGGGCTCACGGCCCTCATGTGGGCCGCCGGACACGACGCCGGCGCCGGCGTCGAGGACGTGGACGCGACGCTGAAGCTGCTCATCGAACGGGGCGCTGAGCGCGATCTCAAGGACGACCGCGGCGAAACCGCCGCCGACATCGCCCGGCGGCTCGGACGCGAGCGCGAGGCGAATAGGCTTGATGGGAACTCCGGTTGACGCAGCGCCTCGGTAGGCTCGGCGGGCGATCGGCGCCGGGCGCGGTTTCGAAGTCTGTGCTGCAGACCCCACGCGGGCAATATCAAAGGTCGGCGCTATTCTGAATTTCAGAATATTAGCTCAAGCCGAAGACGGAGCGGCCTCAGGTCAAAGCTTTTCCAAGCCAGAACCAAGCCAGACCAAATAAAAACCAAGAAACGGGCTTGGATTTTCTTGGATTTCTTCGTCCGATTCGGGGCTTTTCAATGGGTTACGGAATTTCCAACGGAATTTTTTTTCGAGGCGTCCCGATTTGGGACACGGAGTTGGACTGCCGCGGCCGCGCCAGGGGTTTCCGGTCCGAGCGGCCCCGGGCGTTCAACGGCATTGGCAGGGCATAAGGCTTGGAGTGAACATAAGAAGAACATAGCACGCCATCGGCTCGCCGCCAAGCATTGTGTCGCCGCCGCTGTTGATATTACATCCCTGCCAAATAGCTTGCGAGCGCCGCGATCTGCTCCGGCGTGATCGTGTTCATCAGGTCGGACATACCTGGATTATTGCCTCGGGTGCGATTGCGGAAGTCCATCATCGTCTTGAGGAGATAGTCGTGCTCCTGGCCGGCGAGGCGGGGGACGGAGGAATCGCCCTGGAACTGTTCGAGGTGGCAGCTTGTGCAGACGACGGACTTGATCGCCGCCGTCGCCACGGCCTCGTCAGCTTTCGAGGCTGCAGGAGCGCCGGTCTTGGGCCACGGTTTGGCGGCGAAATATTCGGCAAGCGCGAGAGCGTCCTGCTTGACGACGGACTTCGCCACTGTGGCCATGGGTTCAGCCGTACGCGCGCCCTTCTGGAAATCGCGGAACTGCAAATAGAGGTAACCGGCATTCTGGCCCCAGATGATCGGTGTCGACTTGTCTCCGGGCACACCTTTGAGGCCGTGGCAGGCGCTGCAGATCGCCGCCTTCTCTTCGAGCGTTTCTGCGTGGGCGAAGGCCGAGCCGACCAGCAGAGCCGCGGCAAGTGCGATGCGCAACATCCAATCGTCCTCTTGTACGCGGCCGTCGCGCCGATCCCATGTTCGCCGCTCCAAGCTGTGGTAAAATGAAAAAGGCCGCTTCGCCTCGCGGCGAAGCGGCCTTCCGAAGCGTGTCGTCACTCGACCGTGAAAGCGATGATCGCGTCTCCGCGCGGGAAGTCGATCTGGGTGTTTCCGCCCGCGCCGACGACGACGTACTGCTTGCCGCCGACCGCGTAAGAGGACGGCGGCGCGTTGACGCCGGCTCCGGCCTGGAATTGCCACAGCACTTTGCCGTCAGCGGAGTTATACGCCTTGAACCAGCCGTTGCCCTCTCCGGCGAAGACCAGGCCGCCCGCTGTCGCCAAAATGCCGCCGATCATCGGCTGCGGCGTCTTGACCTGCCAGGCAATCTTGCCGGTGTTGTAGTCGACCGCGGTGATGTTGCCGGTCTGGACGCCGTTCGGAACATTGGTGAAGGCGCCGCCGAGCCAGAGCTTGCCGTCCGGATAGGGCGAGCTCGCGACCGTATAAGTCATCTCCTGTTCGAGGTTGATCGCATAGGCGAGATGCTTGCCGGGGTCGGTCGCGATCGGCGACCATTCGACGCCGCCGTTCGCGCCGGGGAACATCCGCGCCGACTTGGGATCGAGCGGTTGGGTCGGGGTCGGCAATGTCCACCGGTCCTTCTCGGACACCATCGGCTCGGAAAAGCGGATCAGGCTACAATCCTTGCGGTCGTGCACGAAGACGTAACCGATCTTGCCCGCATGCATGACGGCCGGGATCATCTTGCCGGACTTGTCTGCCGCGTTGATCAGCACGGTCGGGCTGACGGCGTCGAGGTCCCAGACGTCGTGTGGAATGTACTGGAAGTGACAGACGTATTTGCCGGTGTCGAGATCAAGCGAGACGAGCGAGTCGGTATAGAGGTTGTCGCCAGGGCGGATTGCGCCGTCGAGGTCGGGCGAAGGATTGCCGACCACGAAATAGATCCGCTTATTCGCAAGGTCGACCGACGGATTCTGCCACACCCCGCCGCCGAGCGTCTTGTAGGGGTCGCCGTTCTTGGCCAGCGCCGCCTTTTCGGCGTCGATGTCGCGGTGCAGGTCGCGGCCCGTCGCGTCCTTGGTGGCCCAGACGCCGACCGAGTTTTCGGGGATCGTATCGAAGGTCCAGAGCAACTTGCCGTCGTTGGCGTCGTAGGCCTTGACGAAGCCGCGGATGCCGTATTCGCCGCCGTTGGTGCCGATCAGAATCTTTCCGTCGACAGCGGTCGGGGCCATGGTTTCGCTATAGCCCTTCTCCGGATCGCCGATCTGCAGTTCCCAGACCACAGAACCGGTCTTGGCGTCGAGCGCGACCAGCTTCGCGTCAAGCGTGCCGACGTAGACGCGATCGTTATAGACCGCGACGCCGCGGTTGTTCGGGCCGCAGCAGAAGGTTGTGACAGGCCCGAGCTTGGGCTTGAAGTGCCAGATTTCGACGCCGGTCTTGGCGTCGAGCGCGTAGACATGGCTGAACGAGGTGGTGACGTACATCACGCCGTTGACCACGATCGGCGAGGTCTCCATCGACTCCTTCACCTCCGTCTGGAAGATCCAGGCGGGATGCAGACGGCCGACATTGCCGCGGTTGATCTGGGCGTTCGGGTAGAATCGCGTCTGCTCATAATTGCCGTTCGTTTGAAGGAAGTTCGACCCGTCATGCGCGGCATTGTCGAGCTCTTTCTGTGAGACCGGCTTCATGGCTGCGGTCTGGGACATCGAGTTCGACTTACCCGTGACTTCCTGCGCGTTGGCCGGTCCAGCCAAAGCGAATGCGGCGGCGCAAATCGATCCAAGCAAAAGTGATTTACTGACGACTTCGGTCATCGGCGTACCCTCCCTGACGTTGCTCACTTTGCATGCTTGTTTCCGGTTTGTCACCCGGGTTTTAGAAAGAGCCGCAGATCTATTTTATGATTTCTAGGAAATGAGCAATAGGCCGATAGAGACAATCTATAAAGGCGCTAATTCGCTCTCTCGCCACGTTGAAACGGGGCGCGCTTAGAGCCTGACCCAAGAGCCCTCTAGCGTCTGCCGGCATGGCAGGATTCACGGCGTGGGTAGGCCGCCAGATGGGCGGACACCGACCCTACGGTGGTCGGCCATGGAACGCCCGCAATCGACGTAAAGCTGCCGTTCGCGCTAAGGGCGGACCACGACTTTCGCCTTTTCCTTACCGGAAAACCGCATGAAACCGCGGGCGTACCCATTTACCCTGGGCCCGACACCAGTCCTTCGATGATATTCTTTAGCGAGTTCGTTTTTCCGTCCGAGGGTCCCTGAGATGGCCTGGACCGCCCGGCTTCGGAAATGATCACCTGTCGCAAGGATTGATGTGAATCAAGGCGGATTTGATGGATCGTTATAAAAATCATTGCGGGGCGGCGTGGCTGAGGGAGGATCCAAGTGACCACCGTGCGGCAACTGCTCGACCAAAAAGGTCGGGAAACTTACTCCATTAACCCGGACGCCACGGTCTATGACGCCATCGCGAAAATGGCTGAAAAAGACATTGGGTCGTTGGTTGTGATGGACGGCGACAAGATCGTCGGCGTGATCACCGAAAGGCACTATGCTCGGAATGTCGTTCTCAAAGGCAAGACATCTCCCGCGACGCCAGTAGAGGCTATAATGGACAAACTTGTCTTAGTTGTACAGCCGGAACAATCCATCGAACAATGCATGGCCCTCATGACAGAGAAGCGCATCCGCCATCTGCCGGTGGTCGAGAAAGAAAAACTGATCGGCATCATTTCAATTGGCGATCTCGTCAAAAGCATAATTGGCGATCAGCAATTCACTATTGGTCAGCTTGAGCACTACATTCACGGATAGCGTTATTAACCCACTGAAGCCAAATCGATCAGCAAGCGGCTCCTGTTCTACTGCGCCTTCGGCGAGCGCTCCGCCGTGGCGGGCCAAGCTGCGAAGGACGCGCGCCTCACCGCGCCTGCCACCTCGAGGGCGGCCTCGACGAGGGTGGGCCGTTGGTGTACTGACCGAGGGCGTTTGGGCTGGTGCCTATGTCCGGCGTACATACCCTTTCGGCTGCGGTACGATGCGGAGATATGGCTTCTGCGCCTTCCAGCCTTGCGGATACTGTTTCTTGGCATCGTCGTCGGTGACGGAGCCCGCGATGATGACATCCTCGCCGTTTTTCCAGTTCACGGGCGTCGCCACCTTGTGGTTGGCGGTGAGCTGGAGCGAGTCGATTACCCGCAGCACTTCGTCGAAGTTGCGGCCGGTGGTCATGGGATAGACCAGAATGAGCTTGATCTTCTTGTCCGGTCCGATGACGAAAACGTTGCGCACCGTCTGGTTGTCGGCCGCCGTGCGCTCGGCGGGATCGCCGGACGCGCTTGCGGGCAGCATGCCGTAGCGCTTCGACACATTGAAGTCGACGTCGCCAATTATCGGGTAGTTCGGCGCAAAGCCCTGCGTCTCCTTGATGTCGGCCGCCCAGCTGGCATGCTTTTCGACCGGGTCGACCGAGAGACCGATGATCTTGACGCCGCGCTTGTCGAACTCCGGTTTGATCTTGGCCATGTAACCGAGTTCGGTGGTGCAGACCGGCGTGAAGTCCTTCGGGTGCGAGAACAGCACCACCCAAGAATTGCCGATCCAATCGTGGAATTTGATCTTGCCTTCCGTGGTCTGCGCTTCGAAATCCGGGGCCGTATCATCGATCGCAACAGTCATCACACACCTCTGTCACGTCCAAGATTGGGATTGGCCACTGTTATACCGACATCCGCCAGATAAAGGCCGCGCCGAAGGCGAGATTGCCCCCTTCGACGGTTCTTGGCAGCCTTATGGTCAGCACGGCCGCCTCTTGGCGTCCAAGCCTCTGGGAGCGACATGGGGAGCATCGTAAGTTCGGTTTTTGTCATCATCAAGACGTACGTCTCCCGTGGTTTTTGATGGAATCGTCTCCGTAGTAGACAGTCAAGACCGTGTTGTCGCGGAGCACCAGTTTCGCGCTGCTGTCGGCTTCCGTTCGAACGCCTTCTTCTCGTCGCCCCGAAGCACAGCAACCAGCCGTCCCGCCGCGAGATTGCCCTTCACTTCGTTGACGACGACCTCCGCCCCGCCGATGCTCTCGGCCGAAGCGGACGTTCCGCCGCCGAAGAACGCAGCCGCGACCATCATCGCGGGCGCGATGAGCCCACCTCCTCCGATCCGAATCCGGTCGGTCAAAACCCCCCACACCGAAGCGCTCCCGCGCTGCACAAGCGCCAGACAACGATCAGCGGCCCTACGCGCCTCATTACGGAAGCGCTGATCGATTTTCGTGGTCAATTTGCACGCCGTTCGCCGCCCCGCGTCTTGCTTTCCGGGGCCAAATTTCTGTTTTTTTCAGGCCAATCTGGTCAGGCGATCTTGACCCAGGTGTGGGGGCAGACGCCTCTACCACCCCTCTCGCCCCCTATGTTTTGCTGCGGATCATTCGGGCGACCGCCGTCGGTGGCCTTGCGCTTCGAGTTCGGCCGCGATCTCGCGCAATGACCGCTTGCGCCCGTTGATGGGATAGCGGGCCAGTTTCTTGGCGAGGGGGACTATGGCGGCGTTGCGCTCAGCGTAGGCTTTCAACCATGACCGGCCGGCTGATCCTGACGATAGCGCGTCGGATTGATCCGCATCAAACTAAAGTCTGACACATTGTGTATGAGATTTAAGCAAATGGAAGGGGGTCGGGACCGAGGAGGTGGACAATGAGTGGTTACGTTGTCGTTCATCGACGACCGGTGTCGCTGAAAACCCCGAAGGTCGAGGTGGAAAACGGGTGGGTGACGATGTTCGGCATGGTCGATCGGCCTGACAGGGACTTACCACGGCGCTCGGTTGAAATACTTCGCGACCTGGGTCTTTCGTGGGAGAAGATAGTCACGTACCATCGTCGCTTTCCGACGCCCACGGGCTGTGGATACCAACCGCCGGTCGCGGATACGCCCTTCGCCCTGTTCGATGCAATGGCTCCCGCATAGCCGGAAGCGGCGATCGGGGCGTTTGCGGCTCCAGCGGCTACGCCGCGCGCCACCGCTCGCGCAACAGTTCGAGCAGTTGCTCCGGGTTTCGGTCATGGCGGGCCCTCGTGCGCCAATCAGGTTAGCACGAAAACCCGTTAGAGCCGTGCTATTGTTTATCGAGCGCAAACGCGTCTGGCAGAAAGCAGCCCCGAGCGAATGTCCGAACGTCGCCTCTACGCATTCGACACACCGTCGGGGAATGTCCGCTATTTGCGTGCGCCGTGAGAAGGCGGCGCTTTCCAGTGGGTGAGAGCCCCACCCGGCGAACGCTCCAGCCGGAAGCAACCGGAGCAGTCATGGAGGTAACGAAATGGCTGAAGCCTTCGGTATAGCGCGTCACATATAGGTGACGGCGCGAGTGTGCGGGCCTCAACCCGAGTGAACGCCGAGCAAGCCTCGAAAAGGACGATGTGCAGGCCGACCCGACCGCAATTTCGGGGAAGGCTGATACGGCTGGGTGAGACGAGCGAAGACGACACCCAGTCGCTGCACCGGGGTACTGGCGGCGGCACGTACATGAAGGAAAGCGTACGCAACACGGGAAGCCCCATGGCGTGGTCAGGGATGACCAACCGGACGCCCGCGAGGGACAGGCCGGGCGCTCATGGGTGGCGGAGAGGCTTGCAGTACCGCTGAAGCCGGGTAACGCCGGTGGAGGGAAGGGGCCTCAGTTCAAGACAAACGTGAGACGTGGTGAAGGACCTGGAGATTGGGCAACCTATCAACTCCGGATAGCGTTCAGAAACTGCAGACGGCGTTGCACGCGAAAGCGAAGGCTGAACCCGGCTATCGCTTCTACGCCCTCTACGACAAGATCAGCCGCGAAGACATCCTGGCGCACGCCTACGCTCAGTGCCGCTCCAACAAGGGCGCGCCGGGGGTGGACCGTCAGGACTTCGAGGCGGTCGAGGCGTATGGGGTCGAGCGATGGCTGGGGGAACTGGCGCTTGCGCTCAGGCAGGAGACTTACCGACCGGAACCCATCAGACGCGTGTACATACCGAAGGCCAACGGCAAACTCAGGCCGCTGGGCATCTCGACCTTGCGGGATCGGGTCTGCATGACGGCAGCAATGCTGGTGCTGGAGCCGATCTTCGAGGCCGACCTTCCCTCGGAACTCTATGCCTACCGTCCCGGGCGAAACGCCCAACAGGCGGTGGTCGAGGTGGAGGAAGTGCTGTTTCGCGGCCATCCGGACGTGGTGGACGCCGACCTCGCGGACTACTTCGGGAGCATTCCCCATGCCGAGCTTCTCAAGTCGGCAGCGCGTCGGATCGTCGATCGGCGCGTGCTTCATCTGATCAAGATGTGGCTGGACTGCCCCGTGGAAGAGACCGACGATCGGGGTCGGAAGACACGTACGACCGAAGCGCGGGACAAGCGACGCGGCATTCCGCAGGGCTCACCCATCTCACCGCTGCTGGCAAATATCTACATGCGCCGGTTCGTGATGGGCTGGAAGATGCTCGGGCTGGAGCGAAGCCTCGGCTCACGGCTCGTGACCTACGCCGACGACCTCGTGATCCTGTGCGGAAGGGGCAAAGGCGAAGAAGCCTTGCAACGACTGCGAGAGATCATGGGCAAGCTGAAGCTCACGGTGAACGAGGAGAAGACGCGCATCTGCAAAGTGCCGGAGGGCGAGTTCGACTTCCTGGGCTACACGTTCGGGCGGATGTATTCGGCGAGGACCGGCAAGGCCCGTATCGGCTACCGACCCTCAAAGAAGAGTGTCCAGCGCGCGGTCGAGAAGATCCACGTGCTGACCGAGCGATCATGCACATGGCAAGAGACCACAACGCTGGTGGGCAAAGTGAACCGGACGCTGCGCGGGTGGGCGAACTACTTTTCGGTAGGCGCCTTCAGCAAGGCGTATCGGGCGCTCGATGCCTACGCGGCGATGCGGTTGCGCCGGTGGTTGCGCTTCAAGCACAAAGTCGGGCGACGAAGGGGCGGGAGCTATCCACTCTCGCACCTCTACGGGCACTTCGGGCTCGTACGCCTGACCCGGCTTGGGCACGACGTGCCGTGGACGAAGGCGTGAGGTCTTGTCCGAGAGCCGGATGCAGGAAATCTGCCTGTCCGGTTGTGTGTCCAGCGAAGGCTGGCATGTTCAGCAGGAGACAGACCTGCCGGGGTAGAAGTCAGAGCCCTGTAGTTTGGATAGCGGAGGAGATGGAAACAGAACCTTCGAAGCCTATCGACAAGATCTCCCTGGGGAGATCACGAGTTATCGGGCCGTAATAACAGTAAACGCGTTGTGGCCTCGAAAGTGCGTAAATCCGAGAGCCGAGCCCGCAACCGAAGGGCGAAGGCGGCGTGGGCAGCCGAACACTGACCGATACGGCTGTTTATCTCGGCGGGGTGGAAGCGACAGCACGGTGACAAGGACATGCTGAGCAACTGGAGAAGCCCTCCTCGTCCCGGCGAGAAACCGTCGGAGCAAGGTAGGTCGTATAACCGGGCACACCGGGAAGTCGGCCGAAGACGAGAGGGTGGCGGCTGGGTCCGTAGTAGCGAGGAAGCGGAGTAATGTCCGTGGAGCCAAGGGACCCTGCCATTTGCAACGTCTCCAACGTAAGGAAGGCAAGGACGAGATGACAAAGACGTCCATCGATTTGCAGGACCTGAGGCGGAGACTATACGTCAAGGCGAAGGCTGAACCGTCCTGGCGTTTCTGGGGTCTACACGTCCACGTCTGCAAGATGGAGACCCTACGCACAGCGTACGACATGGCCAAAGCGAACGATGGGGCTCCGGGGGTAGACGGGGTCACGTTCGAAGCCATTGAAGCGCAAGGCGTAGACGCTCTCCTCGCGCAGCTACGGGACGAACTGACCGGGCGCACCTACCAACCACTTCCGGCCCGGAAGCACGAGATACCGAAGGACGGGGGCAAAGTCCGCGTCCTTTCCATTCCCGCGATTCGCGACCGAGTGGTGCAAGGGGCGCTCAAGCTCATACTCGAACCTGTCTTTGAGGCAGACTTCCAACCGGGATCGTTTGGATATCGGCCCAAACGGACAGCACATGACGCGCTCAAGCGGGTGGCTGAAGCAATAGTCCACCGGAAGACGCGGGTTCTCGACTTTGATCTGCGGGCCTATTTTGACAACGTCCGGCATGACCGGCTGTTGGAGAAAGTGGCTCGAAGGATTGACGACGCGGACATCATGCATCTCCTGAAGATTATGCTGAAAGCCTCTGGCAAGCGGGGCGTTCCGCAGGGCGGTGTGATCTCGCCCTTGCTCAGTAATCTCTACCTCAATGAGGTGGACAAGATGCTGGAGCGAGCGCGGGAAGTCACCCGCAACGGCAAGTACACCTACGTCGAATACGCGCGGTTCGCTGACGACCTGGTGGTCTTGATAGACGCCTACATACGTCATGACTGGCTGGTCGGTGCCGTGACCAAACGACTGCGGGAGGAGTTCGCCAAGCTGCAGGTTGAAATCAATGATGAAAAGAGCCGCACGGTCGACCTGGAACGAGGTGAAAGCTTCGGCTTTCTGGGGTTCGACTTCCGCTACCTCCGCAGTCTGCGCGGAGCGATGCAGCCGCAATATACGCCCAAGCTCAAAAAGCGGACGGCGCTTCTGCGGGCGGTCAAGGAAGTGTTCCGCCGACACCGGTCGCAGCCGATTGACAGGGTCATCAGTCTGATCAATCCGATGCTTCGGGGGTGGGTGAACTACTTCGCGGTCGGGCACTCCAGCGAGTGCTTCGGCTACATCAAAGACTGGGTAGAGAAGAAGGTCAGGCGCCACATGGCGCACGCCCGGAAACGAAAGGGCTTCGGCTGGGAGCAGTGGAGTAGGCCGTGGCTGTACGACACGCTGAAGCTGTTCAACGGCTATCGAGTGCGACGCGACGGACCGAAAGCCGCCCCAGCGTGATAGGTCCCATAAGCCTTGAGGCGAAGCAAATGGGGGCGCGCAGTGCGGGAAATCCGCATGCTGCGTGCGACGTGGAGGGGGCTGGAAACGTGGCCCGGCCAGGACGCCTTGGCCTTGCCGGCGCGCCAGTCCTCGACCCTACCGATGAGGGGGGTGTGGAAACGGAGCCATGGTCAAGCCACTAAGGCACCGCCAGACGAAAGGGGCGGCAAACCGATATGCTCGACCTACAGCCACCGCGCCACACTCCTACTCTACGCACTCCGGCCGTTCATGGGACCGGTCTGGAAGGGCAGCAAAGGTGAAGGATTTCGGACGTCCCGTAGTGACGTGCGTTCAGGCGCCAAATGTCAGATGAACTGCTAGACTTTTGGGTCAGGCTCTTAGAGCCGTATCCGAACCGAATGAATCAAGCACTAGTACCAAATCGTTTTAAACATCAATAGTTTAATATCCAGATTTGGCGCATCCGAATCGGATACTGCTCTTAGATCAATCCGGCCGTCAGCTTCCGCGCGGTCGCCTCGTCTGTCACCAGCGTGGTCGGTTTCAAGAGCTTGATCGCTCCTTCGATCGCGGCGAGCTTGTCGGCGCCGCCGGCGGCGAGTACGCGGATCGGGGAAGCGCGCGCGGCCTCCATCGGCACCGACATCACCCGTTGGTTGAGCGGGTGGTCGATGATCCGGCCCTCATGGTCGAAAACGTTGCACAGGAGCTCGCCGACCCCGCCGAATTCGCGCATCAGGCGCCGCTCGGCCTCGCCGATGAGCTCGAAGCGCGCGATCGTCGATTCTCCCCCAAGCGAGCCGACGCTGACCACGATGGCGTCGAGCGCTTCTGCGAAAGCGTACACTGCCCCCAGTCCGCAACGTTCGATCAACGCGGCCTTGGTGACGGGACTGTCGACGAGCGCCGGCGCCGGAATGAGATAGCAGTCGGCGTTGAAGGCGCGCGCGAAGGCGGAGGGGAACTCGGTCGGATTGGCGTGCGCGAAGTGCGTCACCCCGCCGACGAGCGAGACGACGCTGAGGCCGCGCAGGGAGCGCTCGCGCAGGTACTCCAGCGAGCGGTTCAAAGTTCGGCCCCAGCCGAGGCCGATCTTCATGTCGTTGCGCAAGATCGAGGAGACATAGTCGCCGAGCGCCGCGCCGATCGGTGCGGTCGGATCAGCCGCCGGCGCGGACAGCGGGGCGACCATCGCTTCGTCGAAGCCGTGCGCCTTGCACAGCGCCGCTTCAAGTCCGCCGAGTTCGGCATGTTCGCGCGAAAGCGCGATGCGCACCTCGCCCAGCGCCTTGGCCTCGGCCAGCATTCGTACGACCGTCACCCGGCCGACGCCGAGAGCATCGGCGATGGCGCTCTGCGTCATCTCCTCGACAAAATACATCCATGCGGCGCGTTGGCGCAGGCGCTCGCTGCGTCTTGGCGCGCGCGGCGGCTCGTTGGCGGGATGCTCTTGCGTCATGGTCTCCCTCCGCTCGGGACCCGAGCCGCCTGCCTCACGTGAGGCTGTCGAAGAAAGAGGCGATGAAGATGATCAGGCCCGCGATGAGGGCGAGCAGGACGAAGCCTGCGACGACGACCCGCTCCTCCGTCCATCCTTGCGCGGACGCGGCCGGCCCGTCGACCGCAAAAGTCGGCGAACGGTCTTCGAGCGGTCCGGCGCGTTCTGGGACGCTCGGCTGCCGAGGTTCGGGGCCCGTCGGCGTCGACAGAGGCGCCGTGCGGGGGATCGCGATCGAACGAATTTGGGGCGATGGCCTCTCGGTCCGAACGCGGGCCACCGACCGGCTTGGACGAATCCGCGCGAGGGCCTCACTCGCATTCGTGCGTTGTCCGGCGGAGAGTACGAAGAGGGCGACGAGGGCAGGGGCAAAAATCGCCAGCGCGGGCGCTTCCGCCTGCACCCAGCCCGCGACAAGCGGGTCGGACACCGCCATTCCTCCGGCGATCCAGCCAAGAAACGCCGCGCCGACGGTAATAATTTCGGGCGCGCGACGGATAAGCGCGGTCAGGATGAGAGCGCCATAGGCGATAATGGGGATGCTGATGAGAATCCCGACGGCCAGCAGCCAGAAGTTGTCGCCGGCGATCGCCGCGAGAGCGACGACGTTGTCCAGGCTCATCGTTGCGTCGGCGAGCATGATGACGGCGGCTGCGGACAGCAGGTCGCCCGCGAGTCCGGCGCTCCTGACCGCCCCTCCATCGTCATCGCCTTTTTGAGCTTTCACGTTGAGCGCAATGACGACGAGCATCCATGCCCCCACGATCTTGACCAGCGGCACGCCGAGCAAGGTGTTGGCGAACAGGATCATGACGAGCCTGAGCACGATCGCGCCGGCCGCGCCGAGAAGGACCGCGCGACGCGTGTCCTCGGGCGGCAACCGCCGGCAGGCGAGCGCGATGACGATTGCGTTGTCTGCGCCAAGCAGCAGGTCGACGAAGAAAATCTGCAGCAGCAGAAAAAGCCAACCGACGGCGTCGATCATGTCCGCCGGTCCAAAGGCTCAAATCCGCCTGGTACGGGATCCCCGATCGGGGCGACGAATGATGCGGCCTCCACTCGGCGATCTCAGGGTCTGGGGCTGTCGGAGGCCGGCGCCTGAGGACCGGCCTTGAGGAGCCGCATGAAGTCCGCGTCCGGGCTGACGATCATCGTCGGAGCGGAATTCGCAAGCGCGCCCTTGTAGGTCTGCAGAGACCGATACATGGAATAGAACTGCGGATCCTTCGAAAAGGCGTCCGCCAAAGTCTTGTTCGCTTCCGCGTCACCCTCCCCGCGCGCGAGCGTCGCCGCGCGCTGCGCCTCGGAGAGGAGGACGGTGCGTTCTCGATCGGCGCGCGCCTGGATCTGCTGCGCCCATTCGAAGCCCTGGGCCCGCAGTTCCTTCGCCTCGCGTTGCCGTTCGGATTTCATCCGGTCGTAGATCGCCTGAACTCGTCTCGAACGGCAGATCGGCGCGATGGAAACGCACTTCGTCGACGGCGATTCCGAGCGGCTTCGCTTTGGCCGCGACCTCGCCTTTGATGAGGTCAAGGATATGGCCTCGCTCTTCCGTCAGCAGGGCGCGCAAGGGGATTTGGCCGAGCTCCCGCCGCGCGGAGGAACTGACGAACTGAGCGAGCTGCGCGTTCGCTGCTTCCGGCGTTCGGACAGCCTGATAGAAGCGCAACGGATCGACAATGCGATAGCGCGCATAGGGTTGCACCTCGAGCCGCTTCTGGTCGCCCATGATCGCCTGCTCGACCGGCGGCTCGAGCAGCAGCGAGCGCGTCGACGTCATGTAAACCGCGTCGATGAACGGAGCCTTCACCTTCAGGCCCGGCTGATCGACGACGCCGACCGGCGCGCCGAGCCGAACGACGAGCGCCTGCTCGCCCTCGCCGACGACGTAGACGGAAGAGATGATCAAGTCGAAGGCGAGCGCAACAACGGCGATCGCCGCCAGCCAACGGCTTCTCATTTGGCCGCTCCCTGCGTCGGAGCCGGAGCGGGAGCAGCCGGGGCGGGCGGTTTGAACTCGGTCACCGGCATATAGGGCACGACGCTCGACACGCCCTTGCCGGACGTGTCCACGATGACTTTCGAGGCCTTCTTCAGCACCTCGTCGACGCTGTCGAGATAAAGACGCCAGGCGGTCACGTCTTTCGCTTCCTCGTAGCTTCTGAGGAGCGGCAGGAATGCGTCGGCCTCGCCGTGCGCCAGATTAACCACTTGGACCTTGTAGGCTTCGGCCTCCTGGCGAATGCGCTCGGCGTCGCCGCGTGCGCGCGGCAGAATGTCGTTCGCGTAGGCTTCCGCCTCGTTGCGGGCGCGCTCCTGATCCGCGCGGGCGCGCTGCACGTCGTTGAAGGCGTCAATGACTGCGAGCGGCGGTTCGACGCGCTGCAACTGCACCTGGGTGATCTCGACGCCCGCATGCTCGTCGTCCAGAAGATTTTGCAGGAGCGTGAGCGTCTCATCCGCGATCTGCTGGCGTTTGTCCGACATCGCCGCCTGGATCGGCGTCCGGCTGATGACGTCGCGCAATGCGCCCTCGGCAGCAATCCTGACGGCGAGCTCCGGGTTGTCGACCTTGAACAGGAACTGGCCCGGGTCGCGGATTTTCCAAAATACGGTGCAATCCGCCTCGACGATGTTTTCGTCTCCGGTCAGCATCTGCCTGCCGCGGTTCGATTGGCCGTCTCCGCGCACCGGCGATCCGCCGACGCCGAGCTGGATCTGATTGATCTGCGTCACTTTTGGCAGCAACACCGTATCGATCGGATAGGGCATATGGACGTGCAGTCCTGGGTCCGTCGTCCCGACCCACCTGCCAAAGCGAAGGACGACGCCCTTTTCGTCCGGCTGGACGCGATAGAATGCTGTCGACAGCCATCCGAGAATCACGATGCCGATCAGCGAGGCGACGCCGCGCCGGTCGAGTCTGGGCATGCGGAAAATATCGCCGAGGCTCGTCCTTGCGACGCGCCACAGGTCGAGCGGCGCCAAGGACGCGTCGTCTTCCATTGTCGGCGGAGTTTCGCGCGCGTCAATCTTGTCCAACGACCAGGCTCTCCTCGAGCAGCATCCGCGCCCGCGCCCGCAACTTCTCGCTCTCGCTCTTCAACTGGCCACAGGCGGCGAGAATATCGCGCCCGCGCGGCGTGCGCACCGGGCTTGCGTAGCCCGCATCGAAAACGATCTCGGAGAACCGTTCGATCGTCCCCCAGTCCGAGCATTCAAAAGAGCTGCCCGGCCAAGGGTTGAAAGGAATGAGGTTGATTTTGGCAGGCAGGCCCTTGAGCAGGCGCACGAGCGCCCTCGCCTCGGCCGGCGTGTCGTTAACGCCTTTCAGCATCACGTATTCAAAGGTTATTCGTCGCGCGTTCGAGGCGCCGGGGTAGTCGCGGCAGGCTTGCAGAAGTTGCTCGATCGGGTACTTGCGGTTCAGCGGCACGAGCCGATCGCGCAGTGGGTTGTTCGTCGCGTGCAGCGAGACGGCGAGCATTGCGCCGGATTCAGCGCCGAGCCGCGCCATCTCGGGCGCGACGCCGGAAGTGGAGACGGTAATCCGCCGCCGGGACAGCGAAAGGCCGTCCCCGTCGGTCAGGATGGCGATCGCGTCCCGTACGGCCGGGAAATTGTAAAGCGGCTCGCCCATACCCATGAAGACGATGTTCGAGACCGCACGCACGCCCTCGCCTGACGGGACGAGTCCATCGCGGGGCGCGGAGCCACCCGGAAAATCGCCGAGGCGATCGCGCGCGACCAGCACCTGGCCAATGATTTCCGCCGTGGTCAGATTGCGCACGAGCGGCATGGTGCCGGTATGGCAGAAAGAGCAATTGAGGGTGCAGCCGACCTGGCTGGACACGCAAAGTGTCCCCCGATCCGTTTCGGGGATGTAGACGCACTCGATTTCGGCGCCTTTGTCGTGCGCATGGGCCGGCGGCATCCTCAGCAGCCACTTACGCGTGCCGTCGGTCGAGAGCTGCTCTGTGACGATCTCGGGCCGAGCGAGGGTGTGGCGCGCCGCTAACTTTTCCAGTAGAGATCGTGAAATATTGCCCATCGCCGAAAAGTCGCGCGCGCCGCGATGATAGATCCAGTGCCAAAGCTGCGAGACGCGCATGTTGCGCTCGCGCTCCGCGACTCCGAGGTCGGCTAACGCGCGGGCGATCTCGGCTCGCGTTGCGCCTGCGAGGCGCGCCGGCGCGCCGCCCTCGGACAGGGGAGCGGAGGGGGTCATGGCGCGGGGCTTCTAACACGCGTCGGCTCGCGCCTCCAACGTCCGAATTGTCGCATGAGGAGCGCTTAGGTTTTGGAAAGACCGATCAGGGTCTAGTTTAGGCCCCGATTCACGTCTAGCCTTTCTCCGAGTTGATTCCGATGAAGCGGAGCACGTGATGCGATACAGCATTTTTGGCGCGTTGCTTGCCCTTGTGGTGGCGGCGTTGGCGGCTGGCGCCGCCCATGCCGCTGACTGCGGCGACAGCCCTGATGGTTTCAAGGCGTGGCTGGAAAACTTCAAACAGGTGGCGATCAACGACGGCGTCTCGCCGGACGTGGTCGACAGCGCGTTGGCCACCGCCACGTTCGACCGGTCGGTGCTTGCGCATGATCATGGGCAAGGATCGTTGCAAGGCAATTACGCGGCCTTTGCGTCGCGGCACATCACGCCGGGACGGATGAAGCGGGGCAAGATGATGTTGCTTGCCTACGCGGAGCCGCTCGAGAGAATTGAACAACGCTACGGAGTGCCCGGACCCGTGCTGGTGGCGATCTGGGGCCTCGAGACCGACTTTGGCGCGGGCCTTGGGCAATATCCGACGTTTAGCGCCTTGGCGACCCTGGCGTATGATTGCCGTCGGGGGAACCTGTATCGGGCCGAGCTCATCGACGCGCTGATGATCGTGCAGCGCGGCCTCTTGTCGCCGGCTCAGATGCGCGGCGCCTGGGCGGGGGAGCTTGGCCAGACCCAGTTCATGCCATCCGCCTACCTGAAATATGGGGTCTCTGCCAATGGCGGACGAGGCGGCGATCTGATCGGCAATTCCGCCGACGCTCTCGCGTCGACCGCAAATTTCCTCCATGCGCACGGCTGGCAGCGCGGGGCGAAGTGGGATGAGGGGCAACCGAATTTCGCGGCGCTCCTCGAATGGAACAGCGCGCCGGTCTACGCCAAGACGATCGCCGAATTCGCCGATCGGTTGTCGGGGCCTTAGCGAACGCGTGACAGCGCTCATGCGCCGAACACGTCGTTGGTCTGCGCCGATACGCGCACGAACGTCGTGCGCTTCGACACCTCCTTGAGGTGAGCCGCTCCGATATAGGTCATCATCGACCGAACGCCGCCCACGATTTCGGTCATCGTCCCGTCGACCGGCCCGCGGTACGGGGTCTCGACTGACTTGCCTTCGGCCGCCCGGTAATGGGCCACTCCGCCGGAATGCTTTTTCATCGCCGTCTCCGACGACATGCCGTAGAACGTCATGCCGACGCGGCACCTTTTCGCCGTTTCGCTCCTCGTAGCGGATGTCCCCGTCGCATTCGTCGTGGCCGGCGAGCATGCCGCCGAGCATGACGAAGTCAGCCCCGGCGCCGAACGCCTTGGCGACATCTCCGGGGGCTGTGCAGCCGCCGTCGGCGCAGACTTGGCCCTTGAGGCCGTGCGCCGCGTCGGCGCATTCGATGATCGCGGAGAGCTGGGGATAGCCCACCCCGGTGACGCGCCGGGTCGTGCAGACCGAGCCGGGGCCAATGCCGATCTTCACGATGTCTGCGCCGGCCAGGATCAGGGCCTCGGTCATGTCTCCGGTGACGACGTTGCCGGCCATGATTACGGCCTCAGGATGGTCGTCTCGCACCCGCTTGACGATCTCCAGGAACCTCTCGGCGTAACCGTTGGCGACGTCGAGGCAGAGGAGCCGGATCGCGGCGGCTTTGGCGACGGCCGCCAGCTTCTTGAGGTCGGCTGCGGTCGTGCCGAGCGAATAAAAGGCGTGGGCGCCGTCTGGTCCGGCAAAGAATTTCGTCAGCTCGGCTTCGGGGTAATGCTTGTGCAGGGCCGTCAGCGCGCCATGTTTGCCAAGGGCGCGCGCCATGGCAAGGGTGCCGGTCACGTCCATGTTGGCGGCAATGACCGGAAAGCCCTTCCACTCCGATCCGGTGTGCAAAAACCGAAAGACCCGGTTAACGTCGACGGCGCTCCGCGTATTGAGCGTGGAGCGCTTCGGTCGGATGAGAACGTCCTTGAAATCGAGCTTGACGTCGGTTTCGATACGCATTGCGGTTCCAGCGGGGACGGAGGCGTCCAGTCGGCTGACGGATTTATCACACCCGGCAGACGAAGCGAATCGGGCAGGAAACGGAGAGCGGGCATGAGCGACGAACTTGTTTTCTACACCCACCCGATGTCGCGCGCGCGGATCGTGCGCTGGATGCTGGAGGAGGTCGGCGCGCCGTATGAGGCGAAGATCCTGGAGTTCGGCCACTCGATGAAGGGGCCGGAGTATCTTTCGATCAATCCGATGGGCAAGGTGCCGGCGATCCGCCACGGCGACACCGTCGTCACGGAGGCGGCGGCGATCTGCGCCTATTTGGCCGACGCGTTTCCCGAGGCGGGACTTGCGCCGCCTCCGGGCTCGCGCGAGCGCGGCCCCTATTACCGCTGGCTCTTTTTCGCCGCCGGGCCGATCGAAGCGGCGGTCACCGACAAAGCGCTCGGGTTCGAGATTCCGGTCGAGCGCGAGGGGATGGTCGGCTACGGCAACCTCGAACGCGCCCTGGCCGCGGTCGAGGGCGCGCTCTATCGGACCGAGTATATCGCCGGCGAACGTTTCACGGCCGCAGACGTCTATGTCGGCTCTCAAATCGGCTGGGGTATGATGTTCCGCGGGATCGACAAGCGTCCGGCGTTCGAGCGCTACTGGAGTCTCATCAGCGCGCGGCCGGCGGCGGTCCGGGCGAAGGCGATCGACGACAAAGCGGTCGAGGAGCGGCGGGCGGCGAGCTGAAGGGATCGGGCGATGCGCTTGAAAGGCAAGACGGCCCTGGTCACCGGCGCTGGGCAGGGGTTCGGCTTCGGCATCGCCGAGGCCTTCGCCCGGGAGGGCGCGCGCGTCGCCTGCCTCGACCAGAAGTCGGACGTGGCCGAGGCGGCGGCCAAGCGGATCAGCGGCGGGGCGATTGCGCTTCACGCCGACGTGTCGCGCCGTGAAGACGTGGTTCGCGCCGCAAAGGCCGTGATCGAGGCTTTCGGGCGGGTGGACATTCTCGTCAACAACGCCGGCACGACCCATCGCAACAAGCCTCTGATGGAGGTGGAGGAGGCGGAGTTCGACCGGGTGTTTGCGGTCAACGTCAAGTCGATCTTCCTGACCGCACAGGCCTTCGTCCCGCACATGCGGGAGCAGGGGGGCGGCGTCATCGTCAACGTCGGCTCGACCGCTGCGTTGCGCCCGCGCCCTGGCCTCACAGTGTACAACGCGTCGAAGGGCGCGGTGCACGTGATGACGAAATCGATGGCGGTCGAGCTCGCGCCAGACAAGATCCGCGTCTGCGCCATTGCGCCGGTCGCCGGAGAGACGCCGCTGCTGGCGATGTTCATGGGCGAGGACACGCCCGAAAAACGCGCCGCCTTCCGCGCCACGGTACCGCTCGGCCGCTTCTCGACGCCGAAGGACATCGGCGACGCCGTGCTCTATCTCGCCAGCGACGAGGCTTCGTTCCTGACCGGCGTCATCCTCGAGGTGGACGGCGGGCGCTGCATCTGAGCGATGAGCGGGCCTCGCCAAAGGATAGCCCTGCTTGGCGTCCAAGGATGGCGTTTCGGCCTGTTTCTCCCTGGCAACAGGGCGAAACCAGGCTGGAACCCGCCTCCTTCCGCATTCTTTCGACTCATGAAAACCATGTGTTACCATATATTTGTATGGAGATTTTGATGTAACGGGCAAGGGATGATAGAAGGACAAGAACAGGACCATAACAGGGGAAGAATTCGAGCATAACAGGGCGGTAACAGGCGCGTCTCGCCGAGGGAATGATGCAGCTCACAGTAAAGTAGAACTAACCCGTCAACGCCAAACGGCTCGTTTCCGCGCTTGCCCATGCGGCCGCTTCAAGAGTTGATTGAAGCTGTTACCGTAACAATTGGATAATTTGGATAAAATCGGCGCAAAGGCGCTTCAGAACGCGCGCCTACTCGGCAACGAAGAACGCCGCGACCGCGGCCTCGAGCCCCGGCGGCTCCAGGCGGAGGAGGCCATCGCGCAGGATGCGGGTTTCGATCGCGCCTGCGTTTCCTCGCTTGTGGTGGATCATCACCCGCCGGTCCGGGTCGACGATCAGATAGTGCTCGACGCTCATGAGCGAGAAATAGCCGTCGAGCTTCACCCCGTGATCGTCCGCCGCCGTGCTCGGCGACAGGACCTCGACCACGACGACGGGATTTGGGATTTCCATCGTGTTGAGATCGAGCGGGGAGGGACAGACGACCAGCGCATCCGGCTCGAAAGCCGTGCGCGCGCCAATTCGGACCGTCATTCCGTCCGGGAACATGCGGCAGGGCAGGCCGGCCCGCTGGATGGCCGCTTCCAGCGCTTTCTGCGCCGCATATTTGGTCAGCGCGTGAACGGCGCGCTCCGGCGCCATCAGGACCGGCTGGCCGTCGCGCAGCTCCCACCGTCCTTCACGCCCCTCCGCCCAACGGAGAAAGCCGTCGACATCCAGGTCGTTTTTCGCCGCGTCCGCCATCGCTCGACCTTATCACTCTCGCCGCCGTCCGCGAAGCAGACGCGCCGCTTGGCCGCTTCTCGGCGCCGCCGCATCCTGCCAGCGGCGAGGCTTCGTTCCGGAGCGGGGTCTCGCTGGAGGCGGACGGTGGACGCTGCATTTGAGGCGACGGCTCGTCCGGCAGCGTATTCGCCGCTTGTCCGAGCCCGAAGGAAAAGCAATTGCTTTTCCATTTGCAAGGAATTGCGGACCGAACCAGAGTATTATTTTCACCCTCCCCCAACGGTCGAAGCGATCGGGGTTCAACTCTTCCATATAGATCATAGTCTCGCTGGCAATTGCTGCAAACGTCCAACTTGCGCCATCCTCTGGGCGAAGTTTTGCTGTACGGGGCGGCATGGGGACGAGGAGTGGCGAGCGGGAATACGAAAGAGGAGTTTGAAATGACGCAGCATGCGCTTTACGTCCAACTCGAAGCCAAGCCCGGCAAAGAGCAGGAGGTCGCGTCCTTCCTGTCCGGCGCGCGTTCGATGGTCAATGACGAGCCCGACACCACGGCCTGGTTCGCCATCCGGATGGGGCCGAGGACATTCGGCATCTTCGACGCGTTCGCCAACGAGCGCGGCCGCGAGGCCCATCTCCAGGGCAAGGTTGCGAAAGAGCTGATGTCGAAGGCCCCGCAGCTGTTCACCAAGACGCCGGAGATCCAGCGGATCGACGTGCTCGCCGACAAGCTGCCCCACTAGGGCGAAGGAGCGGCGCGCAACGATTGCGCGCCGCCGATGAGAAGCGCGGCGGCCCCCTCCGCCGCGCTTTTGCTTGAGAGGGCCGTGAGGGGGCCGTCTGCGTTGGGACCGCAGCGTTCCCGATTGCGAAGCTTGGCGCGCGGGGCTAAAGCCAAGCCTGGATTTCCCTCGCGCCTCGGAAAAAGCCTTTGAGCGTCGACGCGGATCAGAGCGCGCTCGTCGCGCGCGATCGTCTGGCCGAAGCCGCGCTCGAGGCCGGGACGCTCGCTCTCGCGTATTTTCGTGAGGGCGCGAGGACATCCGCCCGAATCGAGACGAAGGCGAACGGCTCCCCGGTCACTGAGGCGGACCTCGCCGCCGACGCTCTCCTGAAGGCGCGACTTGGCGAGGCCTTTCCTGAGGCGGGCTGGCTGTCGGAGGAGACGGCCGACGACCCGGAGCGCCTCACCCGTCGAACGCTGATCATCGTCGATCCGATCGACGGCACGCGCGCCTTTGTCGCAGGCGATCCACGCTGGGCGGTTTCGGTCGCATTGGTCGCCGACGGGCGACCGATCGCGGGGGTCGCACACGCGCCGGCGCTTCGGGAGACTTACGCGGCCGCCCGCGGCGCAGGCGCCGAGCTCAACGGCGCGCCGCTCTCCGTCTCGGTTTCTTCCGACCCGCGCCGGCTCAGCGCCGCCGGTCCGAAAACGATCCTCGACGCGATGGGGGCGAAACTCGGCGCGATGGTGCAAGTCTCGCCCCGGGTGCCCTCGCTCGCCTACCGGCTCTGCATGGCGGCGTGCGGCGCGATCCATTTCGCGGTTGCGGCCGGGAATTCGCACGACTGGGACATCGCCGCCGCCGATCTCTTGCTTGAGGAGGCCGGCGGCCGGCTCGTCGACGCCTCGGGGGAAAGGCTGACCTACAACCGTCCGCATGTTCGTCGCGGCCCCCTGATTGCTACGCCCGACGCGCTGGCCCCGCAATTGCTTGACGCCTTTCGCGCCGCGACCGGCGCGGGAAAGTGAAATGGGCGGCGCGCCGCGGGTTCTCCTGCGACTTGCGTTTTCATCGCCGCAAGGGCAAAGCGCGCGCAACAGCATCCTGAAGGAACCTGACCATGGCGTCCAAAGAGCCGAAGGCTCAGCAGGGGGAGAAGCGGCAGCTTCTGCATCTCGTGTTCGGCGGCGAGCTGAAGTCGCTGGAGTCGCACGAATTCCGGGACGTCTCGCAGATCGACATCGTCGGGCTGTTCCCCGATTATGCGAGCGCCGAGCGGGCCTGGCGCGCCAAGGCGCAGCAGACGGTCGACAACGCTGAGACGCGCTATTACATCGTCCATCCGCATCGGCTGATCGAGCCGAACCTCACGCCGCCGACGAGGACCGCCTGAGCGTTTCATGGCAAGACGCATAGGCAGGTCCGAGTTCGGACAGGAGGCGATCGGCTTCCTGCTCGCCAGCTATTTGCGCCTCGTCCGGCGCACCAGCCGGTTCGCGACCGTTCCCGAGGACCTCGACGCCTATATCGAGGGCAGGACGCCCCTGATCGCGGCGATGTGGCACGGGCAGCACTTGATGATGCCGTTTGCGCGCCCGGCGACCATGGGACCGCTGGCGGCGCTCATCTCCCGCCACGAGGACGCCGGCCCGCAGGCTCTTGCCCTGGAACATCTGGGAATCATGGCGGTTCGCGGCTCGGGAGGCCCGGTTGACCGGCAATATTACAAGGGTGGAGCTCCCGCCATGCGCGAGCTTCTGCGGCTCCTGGACTCCGGCGCGTCCGTCGCCCTGACCGCCGACATCCCGAAGACCGCAAGAGTTGCGGGAATGGGCATCGTGACGCTGGCCAAGCTTTCGGGTCGGCCGATCGTCCCGACCGCGGTTGTCGCCAGCCGCCGCATCCAGTTCGACACGTGGGATCGCGCCTCGCTGGGGCTGCCCTTCAGCCGCGCAATCGTCGTCGCGGGCGACTTCATTCCCGTGTCCGCCGAGGCCGACGACGCAGCGATGGAGACGGCGCGGCTCGCCGTGCAGGAGGGTCTGGACGAGGCGCATCGGCGCGCCTACTCCATGGTCGGCGCGACCGATCCGGGGGCGCATTTGAGAACGGCATGACGACGCCGCTGTCGCTTACCGCTTATCGTCTGGTCACCGCGCTCGGGACGCCGCTCGCCAGTCCCTTTCTGTCGATGCGGATGAGGCGGGGCAAGGAAGACCCGCGGCGCATCGCCGAGCGGCGCGGCCGCCCGGGGCTTTCGCGCCCGGCCGGAAGGCTCGTCTGGCTGCACGGCGCCAGCGTCGGCGAAGCCATCTCGCTGTTGCCCTTCGTCGAGCGGATCACGCGGTCGGGCGCGACCGCGCTTGTGACCACCGGAACCGTCACTTCGGCCGCCCTCCTCGCGAACCGCCTGCCGCCCGGCGCGCTGCATCAATACGCCCCGCTCGACAGTCCGTTTTTCCTGCGCCGCTTTCTCGCCCACTGGAGCCCGGATGCGGCCATGGTCGCCGAATCGGAGCTTTGGCCGAACATGATTTTCGAGGCCAAGCGCCGCGGCCTGCCGCTCGCCATGATCAACGGCCGGATGAGCGAGCGCTCGTTCAAGCGCTGGCGAAGGGCGCCCGGCTTCATCGGCGCGCTGCTCCAGCGTTTCGATCTCTGTCTTGCGCGAAGCGACGACGACGGCGAACGGCTGCTTTCGCTCGGCGCGCCAACCGTGCTTGTCGCAGGCGACATCAAGTTCGACGCGCCGGCCCTGCCCGCCGATCTTCGGGAGCTCGCCGAACTCTCGGGCCTGACGTCCGGACGGCAGATCTGGATCGCCGCCTCGACGCACGAGGGCGAGGAGTTGATCGCGGCTGAAGCGCACAAGCGCCTGACCCGAGTCTTTCCGGACGCGCTGACGCTGATTGCCCCGCGCCATCCTGAGCGGGGCGAGACGGTCCTGAGGCAGCTCGAGGCCGAAGGGCTCGCCTGCGCCCTGCGCTCGCGCGGCGACCGCCCCGGACCGGGCACCGCCATCTACATCTGTGACACGATCGGCGAACTCGGGCTTTTCTATCGCCTGGCCGGCGTCGTGTTCGTCGGCAAGTCCTTTTCCGGCGGGGGAGGGCAGAACCCGATCGAGCCCGCCCGGCTCGCGTCCGCCATATTGCACGGACCGAAGGTCGCAAATTTCTCCGAGGTCTACGCGGCGCTCGACAAAATGGGCGGGGCGCTGGAAATCGCCGACCCGGCGAACCTCAGCGACGCGCTGATCGGCCTCTTCGCCAATACGGCGCGGCTGCGCGCGATGGCGCGCGCTGCAGCCGACGCGGTCGAGCGGCGGGCCGGCGCGGTCGACCGGTCGATGAAGGCGCTGGCGCCGTTGCTGCCGGTCGCCGGGCCGACGCGGTGAAGACGCCGGGCTTCTGGCGCCCCGGCAAACCGACGGCGCTGGCTCGCTTCCTTCGGCCGATCGGAGCCCTTTACGGAACGGCGACTGCCCGGCGCATGGCTCTGCCGGGCAGGAGAGCCGGAGCGCCGGTCGTCTGCGTCGGCAATTTCGTCGCCGGAGGCGCCGGCAAGACCCCGGCGGCGATCGCGCTCGCACGGATGCTTCTCGCCGACGGCAGGCCGATCGCATTTCTTTCGCGCGGCTACGGCGGCGCGAAGCGGGAGGAACCCATCCAGGTCGACCCGAACGTCCACGACGCGACGACGGTCGGCGACGAGCCGCTGCTGCTCGCCCGGGTTGCGCCATGTTGGGTCGGGGCGGACCGCGTCAAGAGCGCGGCGATGGCGGTCGAGGCGGGGGCGCAGGTCCTTCTGCTCGACGACGGTCTGCAGAACCCGGCGCTGGCCAAGGACGTCGCCTTCGCCGTGGTCGACGGCGAGCAACGGTTCGGCAATGGCCTGTGCATTCCGGCCGGGCCGTTGCGCGCCCCGGTCGCGGCGCAGGCGCCGCATGTGCAGGCGCTGATCGTGATCGACGGCGATGAGGCGGCCGCGCTGGCGATCTCGGCCGCCGCGCCGGGCAAGCCGATCCTGCGCGCCAGTCTCGAGCCGGACGCCTTCGCCGCCGCGCCCCTGATCGGCCGGGAGGTTGTCGCCTTCGCCGGCATCGCGCGGCCGGAAAAATTCTATGCGACGTTGCGGCGCATCGGCGCCCAGATCGTCGCGACGCATGACTTTTCCGACCACCATGTTTTTTCAAAGCGCGAGATCGAGGCGCTGATCGCAGAGGCGGCGCGGCGCGGCGCGCTGCTCGCGACGACGGAGAAGGACCGGGTGCGGCTGACCCGGCGACAGGCGCAAGCGGTGGTCACGCTGCCGGTCACGCTGCGCTTCGCCGAGCCGACGGCGGTGAGGGAGATGCTCAGCACCGCTTTCATCAGCCGCGGGTGAAAAGTGACGGCGCCATTTCTTAACCCACGCGATGAGCCTTAAGACTCGTCGCGAGGCCGAGCCGCTGGCGATCGGAACGGCGGCGCAGAGCGCCAGCCGAACAGGCGATTGGCCTGCTAACAGGGGAGAAAACAGGGGCAAGCGCGCTCGATCGGCCTCGACTATCGAATGAAAAACGTATTATTACAATTATGTTACACGAAAAAGATGCGCGCCTGGATGAGGCGCATAACAGGAGCGGAACAGGGGGCGATTTTGCCCTTATCAGGGCGATAACAGGCGGCGTTTTGGCGATAACAGGCAAACGCGATTCCGGACGGCGGAAGCGTGCAGGGGTTTTGAAAACGGGTTCGCCGGCGGCCTCGCCGGCGCCTGGAAAGGAGCCAAGAAAGGATAGATTTTCTATCCTTTTTGCAGTCTTCGACGAACGCCATCGGTCCCCGATCGCCGATGGTCAGGCTCGACGAGCGTGCGCGCCCTTCGGAACAAACCGCGTCGGCGGAAGTCATGCCGCATGACAATGCGCTTGTTTGGCGCCTAGGTTAAGGAAGCGACACGAACTGGGAGGGCGGGGCATGACGGCGTATTCCTGGAGTCTCGCGGCGAATGGCGATTGGCATAACAAGAGCAGGTGGACGCCCGCCGGCGGTCCGCCGACATCGGCAAATTCCGCGACGATCGCGGCGACGGGCAAAAACTACGTCGTCAACGTCACTTCGACCGACGTCGCGAGTTCGCTGACGCTCTCCAGCGCGAACGCCACCCTGTTGGACCAGGGCGCCGCCCTGGGCGCGGCGTCCTCGCTGACGATCGGCGGGACGCTCGCGATGAGCGCGGGAACGTTGAACCTCGCCACGGCGTATTCCAATCTCTACACGGGCGTGCTGACGGTGGGTGGCCCGCTGGACCTGTCCGGCGGCTTCCTGAACGTCAACAACGGCGGGACGCTCAACCTCGGCGGGACCCTCCGCCAGACGGGCGGGACCCTGACCTTGAACGGCGGGACCATCGCCGGCGGGAAGATCAAGTCGACCGGGGGAACGGTGAACCTCGAAGCCGGCACGCTGAGTGGGGTGACTTTCGACGGGCCGCTTAACTTGATCTCTTATACCGCGAGCGTCCATCTCGCCAATGGCGCGAGGGTTGTTGGCTCTTCCGGGTCAGGCCCCGGGACGATCAACGTCACCGCCGGCTATCTTTATTTCGACGGCACGCAGACCGTCAGCAACGAGACGATCAACCTCGGCACTTCGATCTATGCGGGCGGCCTCTATGCTTATCACCCGGCCGACACCGGCGACCTGGTCCTGACCCTCGCCTCAAGCGTCACGGTCGACGCAACCGGGATCGGGGAAATCAGCGACGGGGGCGGTTGGGGCGATGGGTTTGTCAATCATGGGGTGATCGAACAGACGGGCAGTTCCCCGGATTTGATCATTCTCGGGAATGCCTTCACCAACAGCGGGACGATCGAGCTCAGTTCGACCAACGGCAAATCTTACATCGAGCCGACGACCTTCACCAACAGGGGCACGATCGACGTCGCCAACGGCAATTCGTTGACGATCGCGCCGGTGACGAATTCGTCGAGCATGACGACAGCCTCGTTCACGACGACGGCCTCGAGCCTCCTGGCCATCGAGGCGAATTCGGCGGTCACCATCGAATTCCTCCTCGGTGACAAATTCGCCCGGATCGCTTGGACGAACAATGGCTCGATCACGCTGGCGAGCGGCGCGAGCCTCACGCTCGATGCAGGAACCATCAACAACGGCGCGATCCAGCTCGGCGGCGGAACGCTCACGATCGGCGCGGACACAGCTTTTCACAACAAGAAGACAGTGACGCAGAGCGGTGGGTCGGTGACGCTGGGGGACGCCAGCCGCAAAGGCGCCGCCCAGCTCTTCAACGCGCCGAACGCGACCTGGGACATCACCGACGACAGCGGGATCGGGCTCGGCCCCTCGACCTCTTCGTCGATCACGAACTCGGGCCTGTTCGAGAAGACCGGAGGGACGGGGACGAGCGTGATCGCCCCGAGCTTCGCCAACGCGGATAACCTTCTCGTCTCCTCGGGAACGCTCGACTTTGAGGCGGCCGTCACCGGCACGGGAACCGACACGATCTCGGGCGGCTCGACCCTCGAGTTCGAACTCGACGCTCGCCGGCAGCCAGACGATCGACTACTCTGGCAGCGGCGGGACGCTCGATCTGACCAATCCGCTGGGCTACGATGGTTCGGACATCGGCGGCTTCGCCGCGGACGACACGGTCGACCTCGGCGGATCGTGGTCCCTGCTGAACTTCAGCGAGAATTCCGGCGGCACGCTCGGAACCCTGACCGTGACGAACGGGACAAACAACGTCTCCCTCAACTTCCTCGGCAATTTCACCTCGAGCAGTTTCACCATCGGACCAGGGACGAAGGCGGACACGATCATCGGACATTCGTGACGCCGTTGGTCTGCGCCGGCTGGGCGCAGCCCTCGAAGCCGCGGCCCCCCAACTTGCGGGCCGCCGCCTTGATCGATCAGCCTTCCGTCACCGAAAAGCGGATGGCAGGGGCGGAATTTGGATTCCTCTCTGCCTTGCTCGTTGGGCGGGGCGCGCCGTCGCCGCGATCCGCAACCTGCGGGTCAATCGCCTGCGATCAGCGGGTTCGTCCATCGAAGCATTGAAAAACGGGAGAAGTCGCGATCCGTCGTATAAAGCGTGGCGCCGTGTTCAAGGGCGATCGCGGCAAGAGCTGTGTCCGTGACAAGCGGGCCGGCGATCTGCCGCTCCCGCACAAGGCCTCGTAGGATGTCCCAATGCCGCTCTCCCGGCTCGAGAATGCCGGCTGACGGCTGAGCGAGCCAGGAGGAGATCGCCGCCTCGGCCTCCGCAGCGGAAAGCGGACGCTCGAAGATGCGCGGGTTGGTGGGGATCCTGAAGGAAGGCCCACAGTGTCAGCCAAGCGAAGCGGATGAGCTCTGGCCCGGAGAGCGCCTTTTCGAGCCAGGCTCGACTCCTCTCATGCTGCTCCGCTCTCGGGTGATAGGCGTAGATCAGCAGGTTCGCGTCGACTAGCATCACCGATGCAGGGAGCCTTCCACCTGTTCGATAAGTTCCGCAACATTGTCGAGGGAGAGCCCCGGCTTCAGATCGCCGAGGTCGCGGGCGGTAATCTTGAAGGCATCGCCGGGGGGCGACAGCGCGTCGGGTCGCCAAGCCGCTGCGCAGTGCTTCGTTCACGATTTCCTTGAAAGGCCGGCCGGCGCGGCGCGATTCCGCCTTGAGCTTGGCCGCGACGTCGTCGTCGAGGGTAAGGGTCGTTCGCATGTCTTGATGCTGGGGTGAAGACCTCATGATGTCAACGGGAGCTGCCGGCGCGGGTCCGGCGCGGCATGACGCGCTTTGGTGGGTTAGAACCATCCTCAGTTCGACTTGCTCGCGGCCGCATCCGCTGGCTTCTTTCCCTCCGGCACCCCCGCCTTCCCAAGGTTGCCCACGTCTGAACGGCGAAGCCGGGGTTGAGTTTCTGGCCGCCGCCTCGCGGCGCTCGCGCACGATTCTTGCCGTGCCGGCCTCGTCCTCGCCCATCAGGCGCGAATAGCCGACGACGTCGGCGGCGAGGATCGCCGCGAGGCGGCGCGCGGTCATGGGTCGCGGGCTCCCGCCCCATGCGCGCCCAAGAAGAAGCATTCATCACACATCGTCATAACAGCGCCCTCGCGTTAAGCGCGCGGCCGGCTCAATTCGTCTTCGTCTGCCCCTCCGGCAGCCCGGCCTTGCGCAGGCCTTCGGTGATGCGCGCGTATTCGCGCTGAAACTGGGGGTTATCGGACCATTTCATGTTCGCCCACTGCTGAACGGTGAAGCCGGGCATCAGCTTAAGAAGGCCGTCGATCGCCGCCTTGGCTTCGGCTTGGCGGCCGAGCCAGCCGTTGGCGGCGACGAGGTCTGGATACGGTTGCCAAAAGAAGGGGTTGGTGGCGATCGATTTCCCACACCACTCCACCGTCTTCTCCCATTGCGCCATATGAGTGTAGGCATGACACATAAAATACTCGAACACGAAGCGGTTCGGATCGCGAGGGCTCAAACGAAGCGCCGTTTCCTCGTAGGGGATCGTTTCCGCCGCCCGTCCAATATGGATATGCATCCCTCCATACAAGGCATATGCCCCAACGAGGTTCCGATCATTTTCAATTGCCACTTTCAATTCCTGTTGTTCCTCGTCGAATTGCTTCCTTGCATGCAGCAAGATGCCCCTGGCGTAGTGCGCAACGGCGTTGTTCGGTTCGGCCGTCAATGCGCTCGTTAACAACTTGTCGGCGCGCTCACCGTCTTCAACGTGATTGCCAGGCCAAAGGGAGAACCTAACGGCCAGCTCCATTGCTAGTCCAACTTGGGCTTCGACGAGATTTGGGTCGCGTTGCAAGGCGCGCTCGAAGTAGCCGATGGCTTCGTTCAGGTTGGCCTCGCTGAGGGCCTTGTTGGCGACCGCGCGGCCTTGCATCGTTAGATCGACAGCGTCCGGGTTGCTGGGCCGCTCGCGCTCCGCGCGCAACGCCTCGGCCTTGACCAGTTCGACGCCGAGCGAATTGGCGAGGCGGGAGACGACGTCGACCTGCAATTCGCCGAGCTTGCTGCGCTCGCCGTTGAACCGGTCGGCCCAAACATGCGCGCCGGTCTCGGTCGAGATGAGCTGCGCGTTGATGGTGATCGTCTCGCCGACGCGACGCACGCTGCCTTCGAGCAAGTAGCGCACGCCGAGCTCGCGGCCGATTTCTTTCGCATCGACGGCCTTGCCCTTGTAGGTGAAGGCCGTGCCGCGCGAGATGACGAAGCTGCCTTCGAGATGCGAAAGGTCGGTCGTCAGATCGTCGGTGATCCCGTCGGCGAAATAGTCCTGCTCCTTGTCGTCGCTGAGGTTTTCGAACGGCAGCACGACAATCGACAGCCGCGGCGCGGTCGCGAGCTTGTCCTCGGCGGAGGCGCCGAGCAGGCGCGGCGCGTATCCCGCGCGCCACGAGTAGGCGCCCGCCGCGAGAACGGCGATCACGAGCGCAGCGGCGAGCGCGCGCCATGCCGGCGAAAGGCCGCGGGCCTTGGATAGGAGCGTGACGCCCTCCGCCTTCTCGGTCGCGGGGCCTGGGGCCGGGCCGTCGATCTTCGCCGCGGCGATCGCCTCCGGCGACAGCCCATAGGCGCGCACGGGCTTGCGCGATATTCTTGAGGCCCTGCTCTCCGAGATCGGCGAATTCGGCCTCGATCCGACCTCGGACGTGCTCATAGGCGGAGCCCGCAAGGCAGATCCCGCCCGGCTCGCAAATCCCCTCCAGCCGCGCCGCGATGTTGACGCCGTCGCCGAGAATGTCGTCGCCGTCGATCAGGATGTCGCCGAGATTGACCCCGATGCGGTAGAGGACGCGCTTCGCCTCCGGCAACGCCGCGTTGCGTTCCTCCATCATCTTCTGGATCAGGATCGCGCATTCGACCGCCGCGACGACCGAGGGGAATTCCAGCAGCACGCCGTCGCCTATGGTCTTGACCAGCCGGCCGCCGAACGAGCGCACGAACGCCGCCGCCGCCTCGCGGCGCTCGCGCACAAGCCTCGCCGTGCCGGCCTCGTCCTCGCCCATCAGGCGCGAATAGCCGACGACGTCGGCGGCTAGGATCGCGGCGAGGCGGCGCGCAGTCATGGCTAGCGGGCTCCCGCCCCGGGCGCGCCCAAAATGAAGCACTCGTCACGCGTCGTCACAAAAGCGCCCTCGCATTAAGCGCGCGGCCGGGTCAATTCGTCTTCGCCTGTCCCTCCGGCAGCCCGGCCTTGCGCGGCCCTCGATGATGCGGGCATATTGCGCATTGAAGGTCGGATCGTCGGTCCAGTGGATGCCTGCCCAAGTCTGCACGGTGAAGCCCGGATAAAGCTTCTGCAGTTGGGCGGCGGCTTCCTTTGCCTCTTTTTTGTGTCCGGCCCAGGCGTTGGCGGCGGCGAGATCGACATAGGGTGCCACTGCGGGTTGCTCGCAATCGATTTATGGCACCATTTGATCGCCTGCTCCCATTGGGCCAGATGGGTGTATAGGTGGCATATTGGAATTGCCAAAACGGTACGAACCGTCGCGCGGGCTCAGCCGAAAGGCGGTTTCGACCCCTGCGAAACCGTCTTCACTGTGGCCGAGAAACATTTTCTAAAAACTGGCGGCGGCATGGGCGGGGGCGTTGTTCGGGTCGAGCGAGATCGCTTTCTCTTCCTCGGCGATCGCCAATCCCCACTGCCGCTTCGAATAGTAGACGTAACCCTTCCACGAGTGAACTGAGGAGCTGTCGGGCTCAAGGGCCAAGGCGGCGTCGATCGTTTGCTCCGCGCGAGCGATATCGCCTGCGGGGTCATCGCTCATAAGACGGTCGACACGCCCAACCAGCGCAGCCGTAAGGCCCTCCATCGCACGCACATTCTTCGGGTCAAGCGCAAGTGCGCGCTCTTGCATTGTAATCGTGTCGTTCAAAGTCGCCTTGCTTGGGGTTGGATTCGAATAGGCTATCGCCCACGCCTTCATGGCGAGGTCGACCGAGTCCGGATTATTCGGCCGCTCGCGCTCCGCGCGCA